>CAVVZE010000004.1:0-239866 GCA_963752785.1 uncultured Alphaproteobacteria bacterium | reverse complement strand
GACATAGTAGAACGCCGGCTGTGACGGATCGAAGTCGGGGTCGGTCCACCATGTTGCCAGCTCGGGATCGCCGATTGAATTGCGATAGCTGGCATCTTGCACATCGACGGTATTGCCCACGGGCGGAGCCTTGCCATCGGGCCCGACGCGGCGTCCATCGGACAGGGCGACGTCATAGATCCTCTCATGGGTCTTGCCCTCCCTGTCGAGCCAGCCCTTGACCACCTGCACGCGGTCGAGATTGGGACCGTCGGGATCGCGCACCGCGTGCACCATGAACGAAGGGGTTCTGTCGCCCGGGTCGTGCGCAAGGTCGCCGCCCATCGGCACGCCCCGTTCATAGCCAACCCGCGCATAGTCGGGCCGGTCGATGTCGTCCTTCACGTAATCGTAACCGCCGAAGAAGCGCAGCCGGATGCGGCTGCCGGTGGTGCCATAGGTCTCGCGCCGCATCAGCGCGTCGAAAATCGCCTCGCGCGTGTTTTCGGGCGCCCAGACGGCGGCAAGACCCGATGCGCCGAGTTCCCAGCTTTCCTGCAGCAGGCTGGACATCTTGCGCATCCAGCGTTCGGAGGAGGGTTCGGATTCAAGGAACTTGCCGAAGAAATTGTCTTCTGCGGCGGTGGACATGCCCGTGTGGCTGTCGGTGCTGCCGATGACGCCGAACTTGAAAGGGTTGGTGCCCAGCTCCCGCTCGTGGCGCAGGCCTTCCTTCAGCGCGGGACGAGCATATTCATACTGGAGCATCCATGGCTCCTTGTCCCGGGTAAGCATGATATTGCCCTGGTCCCAGGTTTCGAAATCCGCAAATTCGTCGTCCGGGCTCAGGTCCGGATGCGCCTCGCCGTCGCCCTTGACCTGCGAGATTTCGTAGACCGGCTCCCACCGGCTGCGCATTTCGGCATAGCGGGCGTTGAGCGGCTGGCCGTTCACCCGCGTGGGCGAGAACATGCGCCCGTTCGACACATTGCCGTTGTGCGCGATGGCAAGAACCCGCGCGCCCTTTTGTTCATATCCTGCGAGCGCGTTCCACAGATCCTCGGGATCGGTGCTGTCCTGCGCGGTAAAGGGCAGGACCTTCTTCGCGTCGTCGGCATTGCCGCGAAACAGGACCACGCGGTGCAGATTGTCACCGTTGATCATCGAGGTCCATTCATAGCCGATCAGCGCGGTGAAACGGCCGGGGCGGTTGAAGCGATCCGCCCGTTCCGCCACGCCTTCCCAGATGCTGCGCGCGACGGCGGGCGGGGTGCGGAATTCGGGATCGCCCGACGTGCTCGCCCTTGCGAAGGCCATACCCAGGCCCGGAATGTCGCCGCTGCGCAGCAAGGCCGCCCATCGGTTGCCCACGCCCCATTGCAGCAGCCTGGGATCGCCATCCAGAAGCAGCGGGTAGACGCCCAGATATTCCGAATGGTCGGTCACGGCCATGAAGTCGAGCGGCCTGGCAAGCCGCGCGGGCGAGCCATTGTCCGCCTCGATCGTCTCGCCCATGGCGAAGCGGTAAGCCTGCTCCGGCGATACGGAACGGGTGCCGTTCAGGAACGCATCGGGCGACAGGTTGGTGTGCAGGTGCAGGTCGCCGAAATAGAGATTGTTCTCCAGCGGCTCCCGCAAGGGGGGCGAATAGGGGGTCGCGGGCAGAACGGCTTCGCCTGTCGCCGCCGGCGTGCTGCCATCCTGCGCGCCCGCCCCGCTGAACGCCAGCGCGAGAGCCGCCACCCCAGCCATGATCGTTCCGCCTGGTATCGCCCTGTGCATGGTCGCCTTGCCTTTCCTTGCCCGCAATCAGTGTCCGCCGTCGGGAGCCGCCGCCGGGAGAGTGGCGGCAGCTCCCTTCCGGCCAGTACCGGTCGGTAGCGCCGATCAGTACCGGACGGTGAACTGCAGCGTGACGGTCCGGGGGTCGGCGACAAACCCGTACTGGTCAGCCGGAACGCCATTCGCCGTACCCGTGCCCGTGCCCGTGCTCGGTCCGTCCTGGCCGCCGTTGATGTAGAACGTGTTGGTCAGGTTCCGTCCGATCAGCGCAAGCTGATAACGGTCGTCTTCGGTCGACAGGCGGACCTGCGCGTCCAGCACCTGATAGGCATCCTGACGGGCATAGGGATTGCCGAAGGCCGCCGCGAGATAATTGCTCTTGAACCGGCCGTCGGCCGAGATGTTCAGCTTGAGATCCGGGCCCAGCGGCGTTTCATAACTGGCGCCCAGCGATCCCGTCCATTCGGGCGCGTTGGCCAGCTTCTTTCCGCCAAGGTCCTGCGTCGGGCGCGGCACCGTCGTGAAGCAGCCTTCCGCGATCGTCTGCCCGGTATAGCAGGGTGCATCGGGATATTCGTCATAGAACGCATCGTTGTAGTTCAGCGATCCGTGCACCTCGAACCCGTAGAGCGCGTAGGGGGCGAACTGGAAGTCCAATTCAATGCCCTTGGTCGTCGCCGTTGCCGCATTATAGGTGGTGAAGGCGAAAACCGGCGAATTGAAGAAATCGATCTGCAGATCGTCGATGTCGTACCAGAAGGCGCCCAGGTTCAGGCGAAGCTGGCGGTCAAACAGCTGCGTCTTGATGCCCCCCTCGAAGCCCTTGGCGGTTTCGGGATCGAAGGCAAAGTCGGCGACCGAGGCGCGCGGACCCAGAATGCCCGAGTTGGAGAAGCCGCCCGACTTGTAGGCCGTCTTGTAGCCGGCGTAGATCGTCACCGCGTCGCTCGGCTGGTAGGACACGGTGATTTCGGGCGAGTAATTCTCGAACGTCTGCTCGGCCGTGATCCTGACACCGGGCGAGAAAACGACCGCGAGCGCCGGGTTCGAATAGGGCTGGACGAAGAAGCTGTCCTTCGTCTCGTGCGTATACCGCACGCCGCCTGCAACCTCGACATTGGGCATCGGGCGGAAGATCGCCTGGCCGAATATCGCGATCGTCTCGCCATCGGTTTCCGAATCCTTGGAATTCCCGACGAAGCGATAGCCTTCGGGTGCATTGGAGTTCTCGAGGCCCGCCTGCGCCGTGGCGTTGCGATAGTCGCGCAGGCTGTCCTGATACAGGCCGCCGACCATGAAGTCGAACACGCCGCCCAGGTCCGAGGTCACGCGAAACTCGTTCGAGAAGCTCTCCCAGCTGGTATTCTCGGTGCCGAACACCCCGACCGGGGCCGACCAGATGATATTGCCGTCGAGCCCGAACCTGTTGCGGTTCCAGTGATAGTTCGTGACATTGGTGATCAGGATGTCGCCGAGGTCGTAATTGACCGTGCCGGTCACGCTGTACGACCGGTAATCGTTGAACGGCTGACCGTCGTCGCGACCCCACGGAATGTCCCGCGAGACTTCCTCCGGCGGCGCGCCGCCATAATTGCGGAACGCCTTGCCGCAGGGGATCGCGGGATTCAGCGCGGACGAGCCGGTGGGACACCAGTAAGGCGTATAGTTCAGCAGCGGGCTTTCCGACTTGGCATCGGTCATGCTGCCCTTGAGATTGATCGAAAGCCGGTCGGTCGGATCCCAGGCAAGGGTGAGGCGGGCGATCAGATTGGTGGTGCCGGGTTCGTCGTCGGGCTGCACGCCTTCCAGAAAACGCGTGGTGCCGGTGGCAACGTCGGTCAGCCGCCATGTCTCCGGCTGTGCGAAATTGGGGAAGAGCGAGCCGAACTGCTTTTCATAGCTGACCGCCAGGCGCGCGCCGAAAGTGTCGGTGATCGGGCCGGAAGCAATCAGCTCGGTCTGGATCTCCTTGGCATTGAATTCATAGCCGACGCGGCCGATCAGCTCCATCTCGTCGCCGGGGTTCTTGGTCGCCATGCTGATCACGCCCGCAGTGGCGTTCTTGCCGAAGAACAGCGCCTGCGGACCCTTCAGGATCTCGATCTGGCCAAGGTCGAAGAAACCCTCGTTGATCGTGCGGCCCTGGCCGTAATAGACCGAGTCCACCACCACCGCGACCGATTGTTCCAGGCCGATCGAGGTCGTGTTCGACCCGATGCCGCGCAGCACCAGCGTCGCGCCCGATCCCGAACCGGCACGGCCCACGGTGAACTGGGGCGTCGATGCCGCCACGCTTTCCAGGCTGTTGAGGTTGTACTTCTGGATCGTCTCCTCGCCAATCGCGGTGATCGCGACGGGAACGTCCTGCGTCGTTTCCTGCCGCTTGCGGGCGGTGACGACGATGTCGGCGATCCCGGGTGCGGGCGTATCGGTGCCCATTTCGCCCCGGTTTTCAGGCGGCGGGGCATCCTGTGCAAGGGCCGGCATGCCGCACAATGATACCGTCGCCGCGCCAAGCAGCAGCGAAGCGCGGCAGGCGAATTTCGAATGTATGCCAATGTTCATCGGTTCGCCCCTCCCGGCGCTGATCTCTGTTCTTGCGCTGATTTGCGCCGGATCCTGAATACGCCCGGCGAATTTGAGCAGCACCTGCCATTTTAATTAGTGTGTTTTAAATTGGTCTTCCTTTCCTATGGGCCGCGACCATGCAACTATGTCGGATGCCAGTCAGAACTCCGCCCAGGAAACCGCGCCCATCACGGGCAACGATCACGCGCGAGCGCATCATGCGCGTCGGCGAACAGCTGTTCGCACGCAACGGAATCGAGAGCACGTCGATGCGGACGGTTGCGCTGGCCGCGGGCCAGTCGAACGTGGCCGCGGTGCAGTATCACTTCGGATCGAAGGAGGGATTGATCGGCGCGATCTTCCAGGATCGCGTCGAGCAGATGGAAGGACCGCGAGAGGCCATGCTGGCGGAGATCGGCGACCCGTCCAGGACGTCCGTGCGCCAGTTGCTCGAAGTCATCTTCCGACCTTATCTCGACCTGATCGACGAGGACGGGAACCATGTCTATGCCCGCATGCTGCTCGACTATCTGGGTCGGTACGGGCGCTTCATGATTCCGCACCCCGCCACGGATGTCGAGGACAGTGCCTTCATCATCAACCGCGTCCTCCTGGAAATGGAGCGACGCCTGGAAGTGGCTGGCATCACGGGCGATCGCGCGCCTTATCTTATGATGGTGATGGGCGTGCTGGGGATGATCAACGACCATGATCTTCGGCGGCAGAACGGGATTGCCGGCAGGCCGATTTCGGAACTGCTCGACGAAATGCTCGACTTCATGGCGGGAGCGCTCTGCCCCGAAGGCTGAGGCTGTCGGCAACTTGGGCGAACAGCATCCGGGTTCGCAGGGCGAGGGATGTGGGATGAAGAAATGGAACGCGCTCTGGCTGGGGGGCTTGCTGGCTACCGCCACGGCATCGGCGGAGCCGCGCTATTACGACGCGAGCGAGGCTGACCAGTTCCTCGGTCCGCTGGGCGAGGATGTCGTGCCGCAGGATGCCGAGGCGCGCGATATCTGGGCGCGGCAGACCGCCTATGACGCGGCGGTCTTCGGCCTTCCCGCCGTGCTGATCTATCGCCAGATGCACGATCAGGCCATCGACCGTGCCTCGCCGGATTTCACCGGCTTCAACCGCTTCGCACATGGTCGCGATCTGGCGGGGCCGGGCTACAAGCCTTTCAAGACGCCCAATGCCGACACGCTTTATTCCAATGCCTATCTCGACCTCAGCCGGGGGCCTGTCCTCCTCGCCGTGCCGCCGACCGCAGGGCGCTATTACACCGTCAACTTCCTCGACATGTTCGGCAATGCGACGAACATCAGCGCCCGCACCCATGGCACGGAAGGGGGGAATTATCTGATCGTCCCGACCGACTGGGGTGGCGAAGTGCCCGAGGGCGCGACGCTTTTCCGCGTGACGCAGCCCTATATGTGGATCCTGATGCGGATCGAGGCGGAGAACGAAGCGTCCTTGCCTGTCGTGCGCGCCCTGCAGGATCGCTTTTCGATCACGCCTTTGCACCCGGGCACCGGGACGGGGGACTACCCCGATCCGGATTCGTTCGACGATGCCAGATCATTCCTGGACGTGCTTGACTGGATTGTCGAGCAGGCGGGCGTACGCGATACGGAAAAGGCGCTGGTCCACCAGTTTCGCGGGCTGGGCGTGGGCGGCCCCGTCTCCGCAGCCGAAGCGCTTGCGGATCCGCACACGCTGGCGGGCGTGCGGCAGGGCTTTGCCGATGCGTCCTTGGTGGTGGATCGCATCAAGCGGCAGAAGAACGCCGATGCCGGCGGATGGCGCGAGACCTTCGATCCAGGTCGCTACGGTCATGATTATCTCTTCCGTGCGGGCATACATTCGCTTGGAACTGGGGCGAATGTCAGGGTCGAGAATTTTACCTTCACAACCTTTTCCGATGCCGAAGGAGAAGTGCTCGACGGATCCAAGCACGATTATGTCTTGCGGTTCGACACGCCGCCGCCCAGCGATTTCTTCTGGTCGGTCACTGCCTATGATCTGAGGACGCAGGAACTGGTCCCCAACGCCGCCGGCAAACATCTGGTCGGCGCCAATACTGAAGGTTTGCAGATCGCCGACGACGGATCCGTGACGATCCGCCTCTCGCGCGATCACGGGGGACCCAATGCGCTTCCCGTTCCCGACGGCCCATTCTACCTTGCCCTGCGCGCGCAAGGCCCCCGACGAGAGATGGTGACGGGCAGCTGGCGGCCTTCGCCGGTCAGAAAGGCGGGAACACGCTGAGCAAGACTTTGTCCCGACCGGCACGGCTGCCTGTATCGGGTCGGCGCTTTAGCGGGCCACTTCGCGGGCGAGGTCCTCGACCAGCGTCACCACCCTTTCCAGCACCGACTCGGATCGCGTCGCGCCCAGCACCGCTCGATTGACCAGCAGCCCGGTATGAACCGCCTGTGTCAGATCATTGGCCAGACGCATCAGTGCGGGTGCCTCGCGCCATTGCGGGAAGGCATGGTGCATTTCCTCCAGCCATACCTCGTCGTAAAGGCGCGCGGCAGGGATGAAGACGGCAGCGAGATCGTCGTCGCTGCGTGCGGCGACGGAAAGGCGAAGAAATGCACCATATTCGCGGCTCTGCACCGACTGCCAATGTAGCTGCACCGCCATGCGATAGGGCTCGGTGCCCTGTGGCGCCTGCTTCAGCCGGGTCAGGAAATCGTCGAGGAAGTGGCGCATCCGGTGATAGAAGACATGCTCGATCAGACCCGCCAGCAGCGCCGCGCGTGAAGGAAAATGGTGATGCACCGCGCCGCGCGAAACCCCGGTTCGGCGTACGACATCGTTGATCGAAAGCCCGGCATAGCCATGCTCGACGATCGAATCGATCGCGGCTTCCAGCATGTCCTGCCTGGTCTTCAGGCTCTTGCGCTGCTGCCAGCGCTGATGGTCCTCCGGTCCGCCGCCGGGGCGGATCCGCTGCAATGCCAGTGATCTTCGCGTGACTGTCATTTCTGCGCCTTCGAAAGCCCGACCGGGCGACCTATCACTTACTTCAGTATCGCAAAGAGACGCCATGCGTCAAAAAAACCGACACCGGTGCCGGAAATTCGGAACCGGAAATTTGGCCGCGGCCGAAGATGGTCGTAAACTGTCGGAATATCGCCCGGCGACCAGGGCGAAGACCGCGTCGGGGTGCGAGAGAGAGGCGCAGAGAGATATGTCGACGAGAGCTTCTCTGCCGCCGTCTTCGGCATCCCGTGGTCGCCGGTACAGGACATCTCGATCGTCGCGACGCTGCTGAGTTGTCGTCCGGCCACAGCGGACTGGCGGCTCATGGCGTGGGCAGCGGTCCGCGCGATGGCCGCCACGCAACCACCACCACCTGCGACCGACCGGCACGCTGCGGTGAAATTGACAAGAAGGACAATCAATGGGCAAGATGGATGGCAGGGTCGCACTGATAACGGGCGGATCGTCCGGGCTCGGGGCCGAAGACGCCCGGGTCCTGGCGCGCGAAGGCGCGAAAGTGGTCATCACCGACATTCAGGATGAGATGGGGCAAGCTCTGGCAGGCGAACTGGGCGACGCCCTCTATCTCCATCATGACGTACGGGACGAACGGCGCTGGAAGGAAGTGGTGGCCGAAACCCTCGATCGGTTCGGCAGGCTGGACACGCTGGTCAACAATGCCGGTTTCGTGAAGTTCGCCACCGTCGAAGAGCAGTCGCCCGACGACTTCCGCATGCTTGTCGATGTGATGCTGACAGGCACCTATCTGGGCTGCCAGGCCGCGATCCCGCACATGGCCAAAGAGGGGACGGGTTCGATCATCAACATGTCCTCGGTGGCCGGACTGAAGGGCATCAGCGTGATTCCCGGCTATACCGCGGCCAAGGCTGGCGTGATCGGGCTGACCCGTTCCGTCGCCGTCCATTGCCGCGAACGGGGATACCGCATTCGCGTCAACGCGTTGGCACCCGGCGGAATCGAGACGCCGATGACCGCGCAGGCCTTCGCCGAGCTGCCCGAGGACAGCGCCGGACGCGAACAGACCAACGCCCACGGTATGGGCAAGCCGATCGATATCGCGAACATGGTGCTGTACCTGGCCAGCGACGACGGCCGCCATATCACCGGTACAACGATCACCATCGACAATGGCGAGACGATGGAATGACCGGCATGACGGACCATGACACCGACCTAAGCGCCGAGATCCGCGACCTGGCCGCGCGGCGCGACATTACCGACGCGGTGCACCGCTACATGCGCGGGCTCGACCGGCTGGACCGCGACTGCGTGCTCAGCGCGTTTCACGCGACCGCGTATGTCGATTGCGGGCTGATGGCGGGTAACCCGCAGGAATTCGCCGATTTCGCGCTTGGCTTCCTGGCCGACATGGAAGCGACGCATCATTCCCTGGGGCAGGTGCGGATCGAGATGGCCGGCGGCGACGCCGCCACCGGCCGGGCCAGCGGCGAAAGCTATTTCCGCGCCTTCCACGATGTGCGCAGCGAAACTGGGGAGGTCCGCGACCTGATCATCGCCGGACGCTACATCGACGAATTCACCCGCGAAAACGGCGAATGGCGCATCGCGTGCCGCCGGCTGGTCACCGACTGGGTCACCGACAATCCCGGCAGCCGCGCCTTTTTCACCGACAACCCGGATGCGCCGCGAGGGGCGCGCCGAGGCGAGGATTTCAGCCAGACGCGCGACTGGCCGGAGGCGGCCGAGCCGCGGACAAGACAACAGGAGCCTGTGAGATGAACGTACAATCCGGCGCCGCCCGCTATTCGGCGGATTTCGACCAGCCCGTTCGCGGCGACACGATCACCGCGGACCGCTACACCTCGCGCGAGTGGATGGAGGCGGAATACGAAAAGCTCTGGCCCAGCGTGTGGCACCTGGGCGGCGTCACCGCCGACCTGGAGGAAGAGGGCGACTTCATCCGGCACAATTTCGGGCGCGAATCCGTCATCATGGTCAAGCAGGCCGACGGATCGGTCCGCGCCTTCTACAATGTCTGCCCGCATCGCGGAAACCGGCTGGTGCTGGGCGATGTCGGCTCCACCCCCCGCATCACCTGCGGCTATCACGGGTGGCAGTTCGATCCCGACGGCACGCTGGTCCATGTGCAGGACGAGGACGATTTCCCCGGCGGCAGCCCCTGCGGCAAGGTGCACCTGGCCGAATTGCGCTGCGAGACATGGGGGCCGTTCGTGTTCTGGGCAATGGACAAGGACATCGCGCCGCTGACCGAATGGCTGGCCCCGTTCCCCGAGCGGCTGGCGGGCTACAAGCTCGACAACTGGATCCGCGTGCTCAACGTATCGGCGGACTGCGAGTTCAACTGGAAGATCATCCGCGACAATTTCAACGAGAGCTATCACCTGCCCACGATCCATCCCGAACTGGCGACCTTCATCAACGACGGCCTGCCGACAACACTGTTCGAGATGTACGAGAGCGGCCACAACTCGATGTGGATGATCGGGCACCAGGCGACCAGCCGCAAGGACTATGTCAGCGGCGACGTGCCGCCGGGCCTGTACGAAGCGGCGGAAGCATGGGGCATCGACCCCAGGGAATATCGCGGACGCACCGCCGACGTGCGCGAGGCGGTGATCGAGGCCAAGCGCAAGCACGGCGCCGAGCGCGGCTATGACTACAATTCCATGACCGATCAGCAGCTGGTCGATTACTTCCACTGCACGCTGTTTCCGAACCTCACCCTCACCATGAGCCCGGAGCAGTGCCAGATCCTGCGTACCGAGCCGCATCCGACCGATCCGGCCAAATGCGTGTTCCAGCACTGGTGCCTCTATCCCCCGGTCGAGGGCATGGACGAGGTCGAGACGCCGGTGGGCAAGGCCCCGCTGAAGCACGATGCCATCGCGCATCACTCGGTCTATGGCGACGGGGTGTCGCTGGGCTTTGTGGCGGACCAGGACCTGTCGATCGGCACGACGCAGCAGCAGGGCCTCAATTCGCGGGGGTTCCAGGGCTGCCTGCTGACCTATCAGGAAAAGCGCATCCAGCGCTTCCACGAATTGCTGAACGACGTGGTGCTGGGCCACCCGACCGAGCACAAGGCCCCGGCAGGCGAATGATTGTGCGTGGTGGGTCCGGCGCCCGGTCTGAAGAGATGCCGGAAGAGGTGTTCCGCGCGTTGAAGCGGCTGATGGTGGAATATGCCGACGCCGTCGACACGCGCGGCGACCCGGAGCGGGTGGTCGCCTGCTTCACGCCCGATGCCGCGATCGATTTCTCGTCCGTCGGCTTTCCGGTGATGAAGGGAGAGGACGAGATCCGCGCCTTTTACGCCGGGCTGGTCGAGAACATGGCCCATGAATTCCACATCGCCGCCAACCCGCGCGCCGAGCACTGGGACGGCACGGAGGGGACGATCACCTCCTATGTCATGGGCATGGGGGTGCCGAAGGATGGGGCCGCGATCTCGGTCCAGGTCAGATACCGGATGGAATGCGTGCAGCACGAAGGCGCGTGGCGCTGCCGCCGCTTCACGCTGGACGCGATGATGCCGATGGCTGCCTAGATGGCTGCCTGACCGGCGACAGGAGAGGAAACTGCATGTCCGAAATGCCCGAAGACGTCCGCACCGCGCTGGAGCGGCACCTGATAGACTATTGCTATGCCGTGGATGGGCTGCAGGACGTGGAGCCCTTGCTCGACCTGTTCACCGACGATGCGGTGGCGGATCTGACCGCGATCGGCCTACCGATGATGAACGGCAAGGGCGACATCCGCGCCTTTTTCGAGCGCGTGTTCGCCGACATGTCGCATCACTTCCACTTCATCAGCAATTTTCGGCCCGAAAGCTGGAACGCGGATGAAGCCGGGGGAGTGGGCGCGATGACCGCCTATGTCATCGGCATGGGCGCATCGAAGGACGGCAACACCGTCACGGTGCAGGTCAAGTACCGCATGGAATGCCTTCGTCAGAACGGCGCCTGGAAGTGCCGCCATTACACGATCACGCCGATGATGCCATTGCCCGGCTCGATGGAAGAAATCCACGGCGCCCGCTGAGGCAGACAAGGCAATACACGATGGCAGACACACTCGATCGCCCGTCGGGGAAGCCCGGCTATCCCACCCATCCCGACGCGCAGAAGCCCGCAGCGCGCGGCGATGCCATCACCGGCGAACGCTACTGGTCCAGGGACTTTGCCGACCGCGAATGGGAGCACATGTGGACGAAGGTCTGGCATATCGGTGGCCGCACCGCCCAGCTGGAGGAAGCGGGCGACTTCATCACCCATGAGTTCGCCCATGAATTCGGTGCTGATGGTCCGCCAGCATCGCGGCAACCGGCTGGTCAATACCGGCGAGGGCGGCGTGAACGCGCAGTTCACCTGCTCCTATCACAACTGAAAATGGGGCCTCGACGGCATGCTCGAGGACGTGCAGGACCCGGAGGACTTCCCGCAGGGTAACCCTTGCGGCAAACTGAAGCTGCATGAACTGGCCTCCGGCACATGGGGCGGCTTCGTCTTCTTCAGCTTCAATCCCGATCCGGTGCCGCTGCTCGATTATCTGGACCCCGCGCCCACGCTGCTTGGCAACGCGCGTGGTGCGCCGCAAGCTGCGGGTGAACACCAACTGGAAATTCGCCTCGGACAATTTCAACGAGGCCTATCACATTCCCGCCGTGCATCCGCAGTTCATGCCGATGATCGACGATCATTATTCGACCACCGTGTTCGAGATGTATCCGACCGGCCACAACCGCATGATCGAGAAGCTGCAGCCCTCCTCGCGGTCAGACCTGAGAGAAGCCGCCGTCCATCACCAGCTCGTCGCAGGTCATGAAGCTGCTGGCACCCGAGCACAGGAACACGACGCCGCCCGCCATTTCTGCGGGCCGGCCCAGCCGTCCGATCGGGTGCGCCGCGATGGTGCCCTGCTCGGCCGCCTCGACCGAGGGGGCGGCGCCCATTTCGACATAGCGCTGCATGATCGAGCCCAGCATCGGCGTCTCTATGCCGCCGGGATGCACCGAATTGACGCGGATGTTGTAGCCCAGCGCCGCGAATTCGGCGCCGAGGCACTTCGACATCATCTTCACCGCCGCCTTGCTGGTGCAATAGGCCGCGTTGAACGCCGCGCCGCGCAGGCCGCCGACGCTTGAGAAATTGACGACCGACGCGCCGCTCTCCCGCGCCTTGCCGCCCTGCTTCAGCAGCGGCAGCATCGCCTGCGTGCCTATGATGATGCTATCGACGTTGACCGCGTTCAGCCGGTGGAATTCGGCCAGCGGCGTATCCTCGAACCTGGTGACGATCGAGATCGCCGCATTGTTCACCAGCGCGTCGAGCCGTCCGTATTCCGACGCGACGAAATCCGCGATGCGCTGCCAGTCGTCGGCGCTGGTCACGTCATGCGCGAAATAATGGTCCGCGCCGGTGTTCCCGTCATCGTGGCCAAGATCGGTGGCGATGACGGTCGCGCCCGCCTGTTTCATCGCGGCGACGATCTCGCGCCCGATGCCGCCTTTCGCGCCGGTGACCAGCGCGGTGCAATCGTTCAGTCCGAACATGTCATTTCCCCCCGGTTCAGCGCGCGATATAGCCGCCGTCGACCACCATTTCGGACCCTGTCATGTAGCTGGCCTCCTCGCTCGCCAGGAAAGCGATGGCGTCGCCGATTTCCTGCATCGTGCCCAGCCTGCCGACGGGGGTGGAATCGCTGACCTGCTTCTTCAGGTCGTCGGCCTTTTCCGCGACTCCGCGCTGGACCATGCGGCTGAAACCCTCGTCCAGCAGCGGCGTCTGGACAAAGCCGGGGTGGACCGAATTGACCCGGATCGGCGCGCCATAGGTGGCGAATTCGACCGCGCAGGCCTTGCTGAACTGGCGGATAGCGCCCTTGGACGCGCAATAGGCGCTGCTTTCGGGAAAGGCGACGAAGCCCATGACCGAGCTGACATTGACGATGGAAGATCCGCCCTTGCGGTCCCTGCCGCTTCGCTCCAGCAGCGCATAGGCATGCTTGGTGCCAAGGAACGCGCCGTCGCTGTTGACCGCCTGCACCTTGCGCCACAGTTCCAGCGTCATGTCCTGCACGCGGCCGGTGCCGTCGATCCCGGCATTGTTGACGAGGATGTCGAGCCTGCCGTCCTCATCCTCGATCCGGGCGATGGCGGCTTGCCATTGTGCCTCGTCCGTCACGTCCAGGGAAAGATAGGCGCCGCCCGGTACCGACCCCAGCGCCTGCGAAACCGCATCGTCATCCTCCGCCTTCAGGTCCGCGATCCAGACCTTCGCGCCCTTTGCGGCCATGCTGTGCGCGGCGGCATGGCCGATGCCCCGCACCGCGCCCGTGACCAGCGCGACGCGCCCCGCCAGCGAGCCGCTCATACCCCGGACATCCCGGCGGTCGACGCGCCGTCGATGGTGTATTCCCCGCCCGAAATGAAGCCGGCCTCGTCGCTGCCCAGGAACGCGACCAGCGCGGCCACTTCCTCCACCCGCGCCATGCGGCCCAGCGGCGACATGCCTTCGTACATCGCGCGCGCGGCGGCGGGATCGGGCTGCGAATTCATGATGGCCTTGATCAGGTCGGTTTCCACCACGCCGGGCAGGATCGAATTGACGCGGATCTGGTAGCCTGCCTGCCCGCAATAGTTCGCCGCCGACTTGCCCAGCGCCACCACCGCCGCCTTGGTCACCGAATAGCCCATGTAATTGCCCATCACCCGGTGCGCGTTCATCGAGCTGTTGATGACGATCGAGCCGGTCGGGCCGCCGGGATTGTCCTTCATGATCTTCACCGCGTGCTGCACGGTCAGCATCACGCCGGTCAGGTTGACGTCGAGCAGATGGTCCCAGTTCTCGATCTCGATCGTCTCGATGCTGCCGTCGTTCTTCTCGGTCCCGGCATTGGCAAAGGCGATGTCCAGCCGACCGAAATCGCGGCGGATCCGCTCGGAAAGGCCGGTCCAGGCGGCCGCGTCCTGCACCCGGTGCGAGACGAAGGTCGCGCCCGTGTCGGCGCAGATCGGATCCGCCGCTTCCTGCCGCGATCCGGTAAAGATCACCTTCGCGCCTTCTGCCGAGAGGCGGCGGACCGCGCCTTCGCCGATTCCGGCGGTTCCGCCGGTCACCAGTGCGACCTTGCCGTGAAGCCTGTCTGCCATACGCATCTCTCCGTCCTGTTATTGCGGCGAAAATCGCGCCAAGCCGCCGGATGCGCAACCTATGACTTGGACAAGGTGACGTTTGCGGGGAATCAGGGCAGGGTGCGTGATGAACACGGCGAAGAACGCCGCACATACAGGCGAGAGGATGACAGGCCATGGCCGACATCGAACCCAAGGAACGCTTTGGCGAGGACCGCAGCGAAGGCATCAGCTGGAACGAGTTGATGGAGCGCGATTCGCGCCCCGCGCCCGATATTCTGGTCGACGATTCCTATGAATATCGCGGGTCGGACCCGATCCCGGCCGAACGCTATACCAGCGAGGATTTCGCCGCGCTGGAGCGCGAGCGCATGTGGCCATACGTCTGGCAATTCGCCGCGCGCGAGGAAGAGCTGAACGAGCCGGGCGATTTCGTGGTGTTCGAGAATGCGGGCCGCAGCTTCCTGATCGTGCGGCAGGACGACGGTTCGATCCGCGCGATGCATAATGTCTGCCTGCACCGCGGGCGCAAGCTGCGGACCGAGGACGGCCATGCCGAGCAGTTCACCTGCCCGTTCCACGCCTTCACCTGGAAGAAGGACGGCAGTTTCGACCACATGCCCTGCCAGTGGGACTTCCCGCATCTGAACAAGAAGAACATGGACCTGCCCGAGGCCGAAGTCGGCGTGTGGCAGGGCTATGTCTTCATCCGCGAGATCGCCGGCGGGCCGAGCCTGGAGGAATATCTCGCCCCGCTGCCCGAGCATTTCAAGCGCTGGCGCCACGACGAATGCATCACCGTGATGCATGTCGCCAAGGAAGTGCCCGCCAACTGGAAGGTCGTGATGGAGGCTTTCATGGAAGCCTGGCACACCATCGTCACCCATCCGCAGCTGCTGCCGTTCACCGGCGATTCCAATGGTGCCTATCGCACCTGGGGCGACAATGTGAACGCCAACCTCGTCCCCTTTGGCGTGATGAGCCCGCATATCCAGGAAGGGCAGGGCGAGCAGTGGATCGTCGACCAGTTCATCAAGTACAACGGCCGCAGCTCGGACAATTACGATCCCGACGCCGACCCGATGGCGATCGAGGTGCCCGAGGGCAAGACCGCGCGCGAGGCGCTGGGCGACCGCATGCGCCAGACATATACCGAGCAGACCGGATATGACCATTCGGACGCGACCGATGCCGAAGTGCTGGACGCGCTGGTCTATAACGTCTTTCCCAATTTCGGGCCGTGGGGCGGGTTCATGCCGAACATCGTCTATAGCTGGTCGCCCGGAAAGACGGTGGACACCAGCGTGATGGAGGTTCGCATCCTGTCCCGCGTGAAGAAGGGCGAGCCGAAACCCGCCGCCGCGCCGCGCAAGTTCCTGACCCTGGACCAGAAATGGACCGAAGCGCCCGAGCTGGGCGGCCTTGGCGAAGTGTTCGAGCAGGACATGGACAATCTGCCTTTTGTGCAGGAAGGTCTGCATGCGTCGAAGAACGGCGAGGTGCAGCTTGGCAATTACCAGGAAATCCGCATCCGCCAGTTCCAGGATACGCTGATGAAATACATCAACGGCGAACTGGGCGGCTTTGGAAAGGATGGGGCGCAGGCCTGATGGAGCGTATCGACCACGGGCCCGACCCTCTGGCCAGCGCGACTGCCGACAACCATCCTCAGCGTATCGACTGCGTGCTGATCGCGGGCGGGGTGTGGCACGACATCGACTTCGCGCGGCTGGAACTGCTGAAGCTGCTGGCCGAGGATCCGCGCATCCGCACCCGCGTGTTCGAGGATTACGAGAATGTCGAGGCGATCGCCGCCGCCGACATGCTGATCAGCTATACCTGCAACGTGGTGCCCAGCGACAAGGCACAGGAAGCGCTTCGCGACTGGGTGGAGGGCGGCGGGCGCTGGTATGCGCTGCACGGCACGAACTCGATCCTCAAGCTGATGGATGACGGGCTGTTTCACGCCCCGCGTGAGGCTCCGCTGTTCATGGAGGTGCTGGGCAGCCAGTTCATCTCGCACCCGCCGATCGCGCCCTATACGGTCACCGTGGCCGATCCCGCGCACGAGCTGACCGCCGGGGTGGAGCCGTTCGAGACGACGGACGAGCTATATCACCTTGAGACGCACGGGCCGCTGCACGTCCTGCTGGAGACCGAGTGCACCGAGGAAGGCACCGGCTTTGCCGAGGCCGCCGATGCGCCCGGCACGCATCCGGTGATGTATATCCGCCAGCGCGGCAAGGGCGCGGTGCTTTACAACACGCTGGGCCATTGCCGGGGGCACTATGACCTGCAGCCGCTGGCCGAGTGGTGGCCGACGGTGGACCGCTGCGCATGGGAACTGCCGGTCTATTACGACCTGCTGCGGCGGGGTATCGACTGGATCAGGCCGCAGCGCGCCAGCACCTAGCGGGCGCCGGACGGCTTTGGCATTGATTAACCGGCGGCACTGACCAGATCGGAAGGGCATCCCTTGTCCATCATCCCGTCTGGAGCCAGCATGTCCTATTCCGATTTCCTCAAGCAGCAATGTTACATCGGCGGCCAGTGGTGCGATGCCGATGGCGGCGATACTGTCGATGTCACCGATCCGGGCACCGGCAAGGTGCTGGGCACAGTGCCCAGGATGGGCGCGGACGAGACCCGCCGCGCGATCGGGGCTGCGGAAAAGGCGCTGCCGGCATGGCGCGCGAAGACGGCAGGCGAACGGTCCAGGCTGCTTCGGCGGCTGTTCGACCTGATGATGCAGCACCAGGACGATCTGGGCGAGCTACTCTCGCGCGAGCAGGGAAAGCCGCTGGCCGAGGGGCGGGGCGAGATCGCCTATGGCGCAGGCTTCATCGAATGGTTCTCCGAGGAAGCGAAGCGCGCCTATGGCGACGTCATTCCTCCGCATGCGGCGGATCGCCGGATCGTGGTGATCAAGCAGCCCGTGGGCGTGGTCGGGGCGATCACGCCGTGGAATTTCCCCAACGCGATGATCACGCGCAAGCTGGGCCCCGCGCTGGCGGCGGGCTGCACCATCGTGATCAAGCCTGCGTCCGCGACGCCGTTCTCGGCCCTCGCCATCGCGGCGCTGTGCGAGGAAGCGGGCATTCCCGCAGGCGTCGTCAACGTCGTCACGGGCAGCGCGAGCGCCATCGGCGGCGAGCTGACTTCCAACCCCACCGTGCGCAAGATCAGTTTCACCGGTTCGACCGAGATCGGGCGCCAATTGCTGCGCGAAAGTGCCGACACGGTGAAGAAGACCAGCATGGAACTGGGCGGCAATGCCCCGTTCCTGGTGTTCGACGATGCCGACGTGGACGCGGCGGTCGAAGGGGCGATCGATCTCGAAATTTCGCAACGGGGGCCAGACCTGCGTGTGCACCAATCGCTTCTACGTGCAGGCGGGCGTCTATGACGAGTTCGCGGGCAAGCTGACCGAGCGGGTGAAGGCGCTGAAGCTGGGCTATGGACTCGATGACGGCACCGACATCGGCCCGCTGATCGACGATGCCGCGGTCGAGAAGGTCGAGGAACATCTGAAGGACGCGACCGATGGCGGCGCGAAGGTTCTGGCGGGCGGCCAGCGCAGCGATCTGGGCGGCACCTACTTCGAGCCGACGGTGCTGACGAACGTCACGCCCGACATGTTGCTGGCGCGCGAGGAGACGTTCGGTCCGCTGGCCGGCCTCATCCGCTTCGAGGACGAGGAGGATGCGCTGCGCATGGCGAACGACACCGAATTCGGGCTCGCCAGCTATTTCTATGCCAGCGACATGGCGCGCATCTGGCGCGTGGCCGAGGCGCTGGAGGCGGGCATGGTCGGCATCAACACCGGCCTGATCTCCACCGAGCTCGCGCCGTTCGGCGGGATCAAGCAATCGGGGCTGGGCCGCGAGGGATCGCACTATGGCCTCGATGATTATGTCGAGATCAAATATATGTGCATGGGTATCTAAAATCGGGGATCTGAGCAGTTTGGCGGGACCGGGGTGCTGGCTTGAACGCGGCGGCAGAATGGACTATATTCGGACCGAATAAGGACCCCAGGCTCATGAATATCCAGGACCGCGTCAAGCCGATCAGCTTTCTCAAGGCGCATAGCGCCGATGTCATTCGCGAACTGGGCGAAGGGGCAGCGCCGCTGATCGTCACGCAGAACGGAGAGGCCAAGGCGGTGCTGCAGGATATCGGCAGCTATGAACAGACGCAGGAGGCCTTGGCGCTGCTCAAGCTGATCGCGCTGGGCCGCGAGGACATGGCCGCGGGCCGCACCGCGCCGGTCGCGGGGCTGGCCAGCAGGATCCGCGCGCGCGGCTGATCGCTGCGCGGCCTTGCCATGGCGAAGCCAGCCATCGACGTGCGCCTGTCCATCGGGGCGGAGCGCGACCTGTCCGGCATCTACCGCCGCCGCCTGTCGCAGCGCGGCGCAGCGGGCGAGGGCGGGGCGGACGCGCTGCTGGACGATCTGGTCGCGGCGATCGAGAGCCTGGCCAGCCATCCCGCCAAGGGGCCGGTTGTGCCCGAGCTGGACGCGCTGGGCATTCGCGAGTTCCGCCAGCTTTCGCGCGCGCCGTTCCGCATCATCTATCTGCCCGAGGATGGGCGCGTGACCGTGCTGGTGGTCGCCGACAGCCGCCGCGATTTCCGCACCCTGTTGGGCGAGCGGCTGCTGGGCAGCTAGGCCGATTGGCAGCCAGGCCGATTGGCAGCGAGGGTGGGAGCGCAGCTTGCCCCGGCCGGCGCCGCTGCCTATCAGCGTGCTCGACACGCCGCATCAGAGGAAGCCCCCCATGACCATCCGGCCCTTTCACCTTGCCTTTCCGGTCCACGATCTGGACGAAGCGCGCATGTTCTGGGGCGAGGTCATGGGCTGCGCCGAGGGGCGCAGTTCCGACGAATGGATCGACTTCGACTTCTTCGGCCACCAGATCGTCGCGCACAAGGTAGATGGCGGACACGGTATCGACGCGGGCGGCAATCCGGTCGACGGGCATGACGTTCCGGTCCCGCATTTCGGCGTGATCCTGACGATGGCGGACTGGCAGGCGCTGGCCGACCGGCTGGCGGCGCGCGGCACGCGGTTCGACATCGAACCGCATGTCCGCTTCAAGGGTCAGCCGGGCGAGCAGGCCACGATGTTCTTCCGCGACCCCAGCGGCAACGCGATCGAGATGAAGGCGTTCGAGAACCTCGACAGCCTGTTCGCCCGCTGATCGGCTCCGCAGGCGTCAGTGCTGCGGGTCGAGGAACGGGTAATCGATGTAACCCTCGGCCCCGCCGCCATAGAACGTGTCCTGATCCGGCTCGTTCATCTCGGCGCCGATGCGCATGCGTTCGGGCAGGTCGGGGTTCGCGATGAAGGGGCGGCCAAATGTGATCGCATCGGCCCGGCTGTCCGCGATCGACGGCGTCGGGCGCGCTTTCGGCGTCATACGACCCGTTGCCGATATAGACGCCGCCGAACTTGCCGCGCAGCCGCTTCAGCAGGGCGGCGTCCTCCTCGCTGCTGTCCTGTCCGAAGAACTGCTCGACCGCGTGCAGATAGGCGAGGCCGCGCTCGCTCAGCCATGCGTAGGCGGCGCTGAAGATCGCCTCGGGTTCGCTGTCGGAAATGTCGTTCGCCTGCCCCAGCGGCGAGAAGCGCACGCCGACGCGGTCCGCGGGAAAGACCGCGCACACCCGGTCGAACACCTCGCCCAGCAGGCGCAGGTCCGGTTCTCGATCGAGCCGCCGTATTCGTCCTCGCGCCGGTTGACGCCGTCCTGCAGGAACTGGTCCAGCAGATAGCCGTTCGCGGCGTGCACCTCTACCCCGTCGAACCCGGCTTCCCTGGCGCGGCGCGCGCCGTTGGCAAATCGTCGAGCGTGCGGGCGATGCCGTCGGCGTCGAGCGCGACCGGCTGCGGAACGTGTCCTCGAACCCGTTTTCGGTAAAGGTCTGCGTCTCGGCGCGCACTGCGCTGGAGGAGACGGGCTGCGCACCGTCCGGCAATAGCGAGACGTGGCTGATCCGGCCGACGTGCCACAGCTGGCAGAAGATCCGCCCGCCGCCCGCGTGCACGGCCTCGACGATCGGCTTCCACCCTTCGACATGCGCGTCGGTGTAGATGCCGGGCGTGTCCTTGTAGCCCTTGCCCATGGCGGACACCTGCGTCGCCTCGCTCACGATCAGCCCCGCCGAGGCGCGCTGGCGGTAATAGGTCGCGGCCATGTCGGTGGGCGTGCCGTCGGCTTGCGAACGGTTGCGCGTCAGCGGCGCCATCAGCACGCGGTTGGGCAGCTCGATCGCGCCGCAGTTTAGCGGGCTGAAAAGAATGTCGGTCATGCAGGAGTCCTCTGGTCGGGAATGAGATATGCGGCGCGCAGATTGTGCGCGCCGCGATATTGCAGGCAGGAACGGTCGCTTCGGATCAGGCCGCGGCCCTCTTCGCGATCTTGATCGCCTTGGCGTTTACGAACTCTTTCAGCCCTTCGGGCCCATGCTCGCGGCCATAGCCCGAATTCTTGACCCCGCCGAACGGCAGGCTGGGGCTGGCAAGGTCGAAACTGTTGATGAAGATCATGCCGGTATCGAAATGATCGGCTGCCAGCTTCCTCGCGCGGTCCACGTCCTTGCTGAAGATGCCGCCGCCCAGGCCGTATCGGCTGCTGTTGGCAATCCGCATCGCGTCCATGTCGTCCTTTGCCCTGATGATGGAGGCGGCGGGGCCGAACAGCTCGTCCTCGTACGCGGGCTGGCCGGGTTCGACATCGGCGAGAACGGTGGCGGGATAGAACCAGCCGGTGCGGTCCGGCATTTCCCCGCCGACCACCAGCCGCGCGCCGTGGGAAACGCTCTTCTTCACCTGTTCGTGAAGCTTGTCGCGCTGCTCGCGCGAGACCATCGGGCCAAGCTGGGTGTCGCTGTCCATAGGATCGCCCATCGTCACTGCGCCGAATGCCTTGCCATAGGCTTCGACGAAGGCGTCGTAGTTCTTCGCGGTCACGATGAAGCGCTTGGCGTTCACGCAGGTCTGGCCGTTGTTGTAGAGGCGGCCCTGCACGCAGGTCCTGACCGCCAGATCGAGGTCGGCGTCGTCCAGCACCAGATAGGCGTCGTTTGACCCCAGCTCCAGCACGGTCTTCTTCACCACCTCGCCCGCCTTGGCCGCGATGTGGCGGCCCGCCGTGTCGCTGCCGGTCATGGTGACGCCGCGCACCAGATCATGCGCGATGATCGCGTCGGACTGGTCATGGGTGATGCGCAGCACGCCGAACAGCCCCTTGGGAAGCCCTGCCTCCTCGTACAGATCGCGCAGATATTCGCCGCTGCCGGTGCAGTTTTCCGCATGCTTGAGCAGGACGCCATTGCCCGCCATCAGGCTGGCGATCGAATAGCGCACCGCCTGGTATGCGGGGAAGTTCCACGGCTGGATGCCATAGACGACCCCGATGGGCGAATGGCTGACGAAGGCGGTCGCGCCGTCGACCTCGCGCTCGTCATCCGCCAGCGCGATGGGGCCTTCCTTGGCGGTATAGGCGCAGATCGCGGCGCACAGGTCGACCTCGTCGCGGCTGTCGCGGATCAGCTTGCCGACTTCCCGCGTCATCAGCCGCGCGAACTCGTCCTTCTTCTCGGACAGCTTCTCGCCGATGGCGGCGATGATCTTCGCGCGTTCCTCAAGGCTTTTCATCCGCCATTCCAGGAACGCCTCGTGACTGGCCGTCACGATCTGGTCGGCTTCCTCGTCGGTCATCAGCGGATAGGTGTCGATCACTTCCTCGGTAAAGGGATTGATCGTGGTGAGCTTGTCGTCGGCCATGGGATTGTCCTTTCGGCCCCCGATCACGGCCGCGGGCGAGGGTGGGGGGAGCGGCCGTGCCAGGGGGCGGGGTCTTGCTTGTCTGTTCTCTCATCGGGACAGCGCGCCCGGGGCGTCTTCGTTCCATGACCTTTCGGGCAGGAATGTGTCTCGGGGGGCTTGCCACCGCGCCCTGCCGGTGATCGGATGACGCGCATGACGATTGCCACGCCGCGACCTGCCGCCATCGCCGCCATGCTTGCCCTTGCCGCCGTATGGCTCCTCGCGGGGCTGGCGGGCGGCTCCGGCCTCGGCTTCGATGGCTGGCTGCTGGCGCTGCTGCATCCCGCCGCGCCTGACGGGTGGGCGGCGGCGGCGTGGTACCTGACATGGCTGGGCGACTGGCTGGTGCTGGTGCCCGCGGCGCTGGCGGGCGCGGTGTTCCTGCTGCGGCGGGGCAGGCGGCGCGATGCGGTGGTGCTGCTGCTGACGGTCGCGGCGGTGCGCGTGCTGACGGGAGTGCAAAAGGACATCGCCGCCCGGCCCCGGCCCGATGTCGCGCATTACATGACGGAAGCCAGCTTCAGCTTCCCCAGCGCCCATTCGGCCAATGCGGCGGCGACCTATCTGCTGCTGGCGCTGCTGCTGACGCGGTTAAGGGCGGTGCGGGCGCTGGCGCTGATCCTTGTCGTCTGCGTGGGGATCAGCCGGCTGGTGCTGGGCGTTCACTGGCCCAGCGACGTGATCGGCGGCTGGGCATTCGGCGCGCTGGCGGTGATCGCCGCCGATGCGGCCCGGGCGCCCGCAGGATCGCGAGCCCTGGACGCCTGACCGCCCCCTAGGCCATGCGCCGCGAATGGCGAAAGCGGGCATAACGGTTGAGCAGGTCGGTGATCAGCTGGTCCCGCGAAAAGCCGGTGACGTCGTGCGGCGTTTCCCCTTGCGAGGTATGCGCCATCGCGCGGAAATGGCGCTGCTCCGCCTGGTGCGCCTTCTTCGTTTCGGCCCAGACGAAGCTGGGCATCAGGAACGGGCGATTGCGGATCGTATAGGTGAACGCCCCCCGCTCGCCGTGCGGGACCGTCAGCGACAGGCAGTCGGTGTCCTCCGCGATTTCCGGCTCGAAGCCGCCTTCGCGCATCTCAGCTGCCACCAGGTCCAGCGCCGGGCGGGCCGTTTCCGCCATGAAGCGGGTGATGTCCTGCTTGCCGAAATGCCCCATGATCGAGGTGAGGCGCTGCTGCCAGCTCAGCTCCGGCGTGGCGGGCGCGGTGTCGGCCAGCATCAGATCGGTCGAGGTGCCCATGCTTTCCAGGCTGCAGCGCGCGGTAGAGGCCGTAGCAGATGAAGATCATGATGACCGCGAACGGCAGCGCGCTGGCGATGGCCGCGGTCTGCAGCGCCTCGAGCCCGCCGGCGACCAGCAGCACGGCCGCGATCGCCCCCTGCGCAGACCGCCCAGAAGATGCGCTGCCACACCGGCGGGTTCTCTGCCGCGCCGGAGGTGATCATGTCGATCACCAGCGCGCCGGAATCCGCCGAGGTGACGAAGAAGGTGATGACCAGCAGCGTCGCGATCAGCGAGGTGACCGCGCCCAGCGGCAGCGCGTTGAGCGTCTCGAACAGCGCGACGGGCAGGTTGTTCGCGACCGTGTCGGCGATCGGCGCCACCCCGCTCAGGTCGAGCGCGATGGCGGTGTTGCCGAACACCGTCATCCAGAGGAATGTGAACAGCACCGGCACCAGCAGCACGCCGCCGATGAACTCGCGGATCGTCCGCCCGCGCGAGATGCGGGCGATGAACATGCCGACGAACGGCGACCACGCGATCCACCAGCCCCAGTAGAACAGCGTCCAGTCCGCCAGCCAGGGATTGGGTTCGTAGGCGTACATGCGGAAGGTGCGCTGCACGACCGAGCCGAGATAGGTGCCGACGTTCTGCACGAACGCCTGCAGCAGGAACACGGTCGAGCCGGCGAACAGCACGAAGCCGAGCAGCAAGACGGCCAGGATGATGTTGAGCTCGGACAGGCGCTTCACCCCCTTGTCGAGGCCGAGGAACACCGACAGCGTCGCCAGCGCGGTGATGACCGCGATCAGCAGCAGCTGCGTGCCCGTGCCGACCGGGATGCCGAACAGATAGTCGAAGCCCGCATTGACCTGCAGCACGCCGAGGCCGAGCGAGGTCGCCACGCCGAACATCGTGCCCGAGCACCGCGAAAATGTCGACCGCATGGCCGATCGGCCCGTTGATGCGCTCGCCGATCAGCGGGATAGAGCGGCCGAGCGGATCGTCAGCGGCAGCCCGCGGCGGAACGAGAAATAGGCGAGCGACAGCCCGACCACGATGTAGATCGCCCAGGCGTGCAGCCCCCAGTGGAAGAAGGTCAGCACCATCGCCTGCCGCGCCGCTTCGACGGTGCCGCCCTCGCCGATGGGGGGCGCGGCATAATGCTGGATCGGCTCGGCCACGCCGAAGAAGACCAGGCCGATGCCCATGCCGGCGCTGAACAGCATCGCGAACCAGTGATAGTAGCTGTATTCGGGCTCGCTCTCGTCCGGGCCCGAGCTTCACGTCGCCGTAGCGGCTGAGCATCAGATAGATCACGAAGACCAGGAAACCCGCGACGGCGGCGATGTAGAGCCAGCCGAAATCGCGCGACGACGAAGTCCTGCACCTGCGAGAATACCTGCTCGGCAAAGCGCGGCATCAGCGCACCGAACAGCGCAAAGGCCAGGATCAGCGCGGCGGAGATGAAGAACACCGGCGGATTGACGGCGATGCGCGCGCTCTCCTCTACGGGAGCGGCTTCTTCGAGGACGGGGTCGTGCATAAGCGGGCTCTTCGCGGTGCTGACATTGGGGCTTTGCGGTCGGTAAGGCGTCTGCACCTACAGACGCAGCGCCGCCCTAGCGCGTTCCCGCCCCCGACCCAACCCGCTGGCGAAACCCGCCGCGGATCGTGCCCGCCGTCTAGCGGCCCATCAGGTTGCGGATATGCTCTGCCGCGGTGCGGGCGTTGACCGTGACCAGATATTTCACCTGCTCCAGCTCCTTGTAGAGCGGGTCGTTTTCGGAAGAGGCAAGCAGGCCCATGTGCCATTCCGAAAACTGGCGCGTCTGGACATTGACCAGGTCGATCAGCTTGATCTCGCGGTGACGAAAGTCGCAGCAGATCTTCTCGAACACGCGCTCGACCGCGTCTTGCGGGCCTTCCAGCACCTGGATGAAACTGTCGTCGACATGGACGAGGCTGCCGGTGATGCCGGCCTCGGCGTTGCGGCGGGCCGATCCGCGCGCGATCCGGGCGATCTGCTCGGTATTGCGCGGCGCGGCGCTGCGGCTGGTGTAGAGCAGCTTGCACAGGGTCATCGGGCTTGCACCTTTCAGGCGGCGGCCGCGCCGGCACCGGCACCGGCACCGGCAGCAGCTGCCATGGCCGTCGAGCGGGCCTCCAGCCACTGCGTCAGCTCCGCGGCGGGGATGGCGTGGCTGATCAGGAAGCCCTGCACGTGGTCGCAGCCATGCTCGGTGATGAAGGACAGCTGTTCGGCCGTCTCGATCCCCTCGGCGGTGATCTGCATGTTCAGGCTCTCGCCCAGCTGGGCGATGGCGCGCACGATCGACGCGCTGCCGGGATCGTGCGGCAGTTGCTGCACGAAGGAGCGGTCGATCTTGATCCGGCTGATCGGAAAGCGGTGCAGATAGCTGAGCGAGGAATAGCCCGTGCCGAAATCGTCGAGCGAGATGCGCAGCCCCATGTCGCGCAGCCGGTTCAGCGTCTTCAGCGCCGCCTCGTCATTGCCGAGCAGGGCCGTCTCGGTAATCTCCAGCTCGAGCCTGCTGGCGGGCAGGCCGGATTCGGTCAGCGCCTGGATCACCGTCTGCGGCAGGCGCGGGTCGAGCAGCTGGACCGGCGAGATGTTCACCGCCACCCCGATGTCGTCGGGCCAGGTCGCGGCATCGCGGCAAGCCTGCATCAGCACGCCCGCGCCAATGCGCGAGACCAGCCCCAGCTCTTCGGCGACGGGCACGAATTCCGCCGGGGAAATCGGCCCGCGTTCGGGACAGGTCCAGCGCAGCAGCGCCTCTGCCGAGATCATGCGGCCCGTGCGCGGGTCGATCACCGGCTGGTAGGCGACCTCGAAATCCTCGCGCATGCAGGCGCGGCGCAGGTCCGCCTCGAGGAAGCGGCGGCGCTTCAGCTCTTCCATCAGCGCAGGCTCGAACTGGCAGAAGCGTTCGCGGCCATTGCGCTTGGCGGTGTAGAGCGCGACATCGGCGTGCTGGGTCAGCGTCTCGGCATCCGTGCCGTCGCCGGGCGCCATGCTGAAACCGACGCTGCCGCCCAGTTCCACGACATTGCCATTGACGACGAAGGGGCGGGACAGGATCTCGACGATGCGGGCGGCGATGCCCGCGATCTCGATCCGGCTGACGCCGCCGCGTGCGATGATGGCGAATTCGTCGCCGCCGATCCGCGCCACCAGGTCGCTGCGCCGCGCGGCAAGGCGCAGCCGTGCCGCGACCTTCTGCAGGATCACGTCGCCCATCGGATGGCCCAGCGTGTCGTTCACCGGCTTGAACCGGTCGAGGTCGACCAGCAGCAGCCCGAAACCGTGGCGGCCATCGCCCAGCCGGTCGCATTCCTGTGCCAGCGCCTCGCCAAAGCTGTGGCGATTGGCAAGCTCGGTCAGCTTGTCGTGCATCGCGATATGCGCCAGCTCGGCCTGCGAGATGGTGCGCGCGCGTCGTTCGACCAGAAAGGTGGAGATGCCCGCGCCGACGATGATGGCCGCCACCAGCGCGATGGCCGACGCCATCGCGGCCAGCGCCTCGCCATTCGCGCCATGCGGCAGGGCCGCAATGTGCGTGACCGAATAGGCCGCCATTCCCGTGAAATGCAGGCAGACGATCCCCGCGGCAAGCAGCGCCCATGCGGCGATCGCATGCCGGTCGCGGTCGGCGTGCAGCCGGTCGACCATGGCGACCGACAGCGCAACCGACAGCAGGATGGACGCGATCACATAGGACTGGTCCCAGTGGACGATCCCCTCTGCGCGATAGGCGAACATGCCGACATAATGCATCGCCGCAATCGCCAGCCCGATCAGCCCGCCGCCCAGCAGCGCCGCCAGCCTCCGGCGCGGCAATGCGGCCAGCAGCAGGCCCAAGCCAATCCCGACCACCGCAATCACCGCGGAGACGACCGTCAGCGGCCCGTCGAACGTCACCGGCACTGGCGAGCGATAGCCCAGCATCGCGATGAAATGGGTCGCCCATGTCACCGAACCCGCTGCAACCGCGGCCAGGAAGCACCAGTGGAACCGTGCACCCCCGTTTTCGGCCAGAGTGCGCCTGAACAGCATGACCGCGACGAACGCGCCGATCAGGCAGATCGCCGCCGCCAGGATCACCAGCCGCCAGTCGTGCTGTTGGGCCAGGCAGGCCAGAATGCGCATAAAGTCTCCGCGGTCCGCCGGCGACGTTCCGCCGACAAGCCGCCATAGGGCGCAAAAGCTTTAGAAATGTTTGCGGATCGTCCGCCAGCCTACGTAGTGCTGCCCGCCCTGCGTTCAGGAAACAGGATCGTATCCGCGGCTGGCCCGTTGACCGGAAAGCTGCGCATTCGCGGCAGGAAGCCCGGCTGCGCCACTTTGCTGTATTCACGGATGGACGCCCATGACCGACACAGACCCGCAGCACCGCCGGACCGAGGGCCCGCAGCGCCAGACCGTCTCTGCGCAGGACGCGCGCGGAGGAGAGATCATCCTGCGCACGCGGCGCAGACGCACGATCTTCATCGCGGGGCTGGTCGGCTTCGTGCTGCTGGCGATCGTGCTGGCGCTGGCGGGACTGGTCTGACGTTGAGCAGGGCCATGGACCGGGGCAGCGACGAAACCTCCAGCCTGCGCGAATTGCTGCGGCTGTGCCTGTGGGACCTCTACGCCGGGTGCCAGGCGGTCGAGCGGCGCTTGCCGGCAGTGGCGCGCCGCGCGGCGGATGCGGACTGGCGGACCGAGGTGCAGGCCTTGCCCGAAGCCGCGCGCCTGCGGGCACAGCGGATGCATGCCGCTGCGGCGGGCGGCTGCGTGGACGGGCCGGACAATCTGTGGATGCGCGGGATCATGGACGATGCCGAACGCGATACCCGCACCATTGCGGCAGGGCGTCTGCTGGATCTCGCGATGATCGGCGCGGTGCGCAAGGCGATCGCGGCCGAACTCGCCTCGATCCGCACGGCACAGGCCATTTCCGCCCGGCTGGGCGAAAGCGCGGCGCTGCAGGCGCTGACCCTGAACGCGGCGGATCTGCGCCGCGAGGAAGCCATTCTGGACCAGCGCCTGCAGGCGCTGAGCTGAGCTTGCTAGTGCGCCGGCTTCCCGCTGACGGGGCCGTCATGCTTCTTGTCCGCCGCCTTCTTGCGGCTTTCGCTCTCGCGCGGGCCGGTCTTGTCGGGTTCGATCGGCAGGTCGTCCTTTTGCAGCGTCACCTTGCGCGAGTCTTCGGGTTCATATTCGCCCATGATCCATGGTCCTTTCATTCAGCCATTCACCGGACCGACGCGCGGCGCGGCGAAGTGTTCCCTTGGGCGTTCCCATCGGCGTTCTTCCGGCTGGCGTTCGCTTCGGACGCCGGGGCCGTTGGGCGCGGCTATGTCTCGCCCGGTCGCAAAGCGGCGCTGGCGCCGGGATGGAGGCCCTGGGGCGACGCTTCGCCAAGGCTTTGACAGCAAACGACAACAGGGCCGGGCGCACCGGCGGCCCGCCATTCGCTTGATCTTGGTTAACGGAACAGGCCGCGGCGGGCGGGGTTCTGGAAGCGTACCGCCAAGAAAAGAGATCCGCACGCTCCAGACCTTTGAAGAAGCTGGCTATTCTGCCTGATACTATTCTGCCTGACAGGCGGCCGGGGCAGGGATCTCATGTTTTGAAAAGCACAGGAGACGACCCCATGTCCTTCATCGACAGACTGGCCTCGGCCCTCGCACCCGCCGCGTCAAAGGAAGACCGTGCCGAGGCGCGGCGCAAGGCGGAAGCGCTGGGCGCGCGCGAGGAATGGATCCGCCTGATCGTGGAGCAGCACAAGCAGATCGAGACGCTGATCTCTCAGGCCGCCACGGCAACCGGCGCGGACGCCCGGCGCAAGGCGATGCGCGAATTCGAGCGCGTGCTTACCGGCCATGCCACGGCCGAGGAAGCGGTGCTCTATCCCGACATGGCCGAATTCAGCGGCAAGACCCATGCCGGCATGGGCTATGAAGAACACGCCATGACCAAGATCCAGGTGGCCAAGCTGGAGAAGCTGGACCCGATGTCGGACGAGTGGGGCGAAAAGATCGACCATATCCGCAGCGCGCTGGAACAGCACATGTACCAGGAGGAAGGCAGCTGGATGCCCGATCTGGCCGAGAAGCTGCCGCAGACCGACCGGATACGTCTGACCGAGCGCTTCGTCGAGGAGTACGAGCGTTACTGCGGGGACGGTTCGGCGCGTCAGGGCGCCTCCATGGCGGGTGCCGTCCACCGCTGACTGGCCCCGCTGATCTGCGAAACCCGCATGCGAGCGGCACGGCCCCCGCAAGGCCGTGCCGTTTCAGCGCCGGGACCGGGAACCCCCCAGCAGCAGCGCAGCCACGCTCGACAGCGCCGCCCCGGCGGCGAGCGCGATCAGCGGGTGTTTCTGCGCCTGCAGCATCAGGCTGGAATTGCGGGCGAAATGGTCCTGCTCTCCCACCACGCGGCCATCCTTGCGCGGTTCATACAGGTTGTCCTTTGCCGCCTGCGAGGTCGGCTGGTCCGGATCGGTCTGAATCTGCCGGCCCAGCAGCTTCATCCCCAGATCCATGCCTCGCTTGGTGAACCGTCCGCCCAGGCTGATCAGATAGCCATTGCCGCCGACATAGATCTGCCGGCGCGGATGCTCTGCCGCGAACAGGACGGCATCGGCGACCAGGCGCGGATGATACAGCATCTGCGGCAGGCGCGCCGGTTCGTCCATGTAGTTGCGCGAATGATCGGGATAGGGCGTGTGGATCGCCGACGGCTTGATCAGCGTGACCGAGATCGGCGCGCCCTCGGCCTGCAGTTCCATGCGCAGCGCGTCGGTGGCGGCCTTCACCGCGTGCTTGGTGGCCGAATAGGGGCCCTGCAGGATCATGGCGCGGTCCGACAGCACGGACCCCAGGTTGATGATCGCACCGCCTTTTCTTCGCAAATGGTCGGCGGCAACCAGCGAGCCCTTGAGCAGGCCGAAATAGTTGACGTCGAAGATGCGGCGGTGATCCTCCATCGGGATGTCGTCCATCCGGCCGAAGATCGGCGCCGCGGCATTGTTGACCCATGTGTCGAAGCCGCCGAATTCGTCGATGGCGGTCTGCGCGATTGTCTCGACATCCTCGTCAACCGCGACATCGGCGGGGCAGATCGCCACGCGGGCGCCTTTGGCGCGCAGCTCCCGCGCGATCTCCTCCAGCGCCTCGGCATTGCGGGCCGCCAGCACCAGCGACGCGCCGCGCGCGGCGGCCTCTTGCGCGGTCGCCAGCCCGTTGCCGCTGGTCGCGCCGGTGATGACGATGGTCTGCCTGTGGATGGGCTTCAGCGTGACACGGGCCAAGTCGATCTCCTGCGGATGGGCGCGGGCGCGATTACCCAACGACGCCAAGCTTCGGCTGCGCCGCGATGCCTTGCAATGATTTCGCATCCGCGGGCGGCGCGCGCAATTCGCCGCGGAACCAGTCATAGGTGGTGCGCAGCCCGGCGGACAGCGGGGTCGCCGGCTCCCACCCCAGCCATTCGCGCGCGCGGGTGATGTCGGGCCGGCGGCGCTGCGGATCGTCGACCGGCAGCGGGCGGCGCGTCACCTCGACCGCGCCGCCCGCGACCTCGGCCAGCGCGTTGACCAGTTCGGCGATCGTGATCTCGTGCTGGTTGCCGATATTGACCGGCTGCAGGTCGGGCAGGTCGGCCTCCATCAGCCGCATCAGCCCGTCCACCGTATCGTCGACATAGCAGAAGCTGCGCGTCTGGCTGCCGTCGCCATAGATCGTCAGCGGCTCGCCCCGACAGCGCCTGGCAGATGAAGTTCGAGATGACGCGCCCGTCGTCCATCCGCATCTGCGGGCCATAGGTGTTGAAGATCCGCGCCACGCGCACGTCGGCGCGGCCCAGGCGGGCATAATCGAAGGCCAGCGTCTCGGCGGCGCGCTTGCCCTCGTCATAGCAGGCGCGCGGGCCGGTGCAGCTGACGTTGCCGCGATAATCCTCGGGCTGGGGATGGACGTCGGGATCGCCATAGACCTCGCTGGTGGAGGCGAGCAGCAGCCGCGCATCCGCCTGTTCCGCCAGCCTCAGCAGCCGCCCGGTGCCCACCACATTGGTCATCATGGTGTGTTCCGGATCCGCCTGGTACAGCACGGGCGATGCCGCGCAGGCCAGATTGTAGATCCGCCGGATCGACCCGGTGCTGCGCGTCAGTTCGGCGGGCAGCTCGCGCGAGACGTCCGCCTCGACAAAGCGGAAATCGCCGAATGTCTCCAGCTCGGTCAGGTTCGAGCGGCGCGCGGTCTGCAGATTGTCGAGGCAGATCACCCTCTCGCCCGCCTCCAGCAGCGCTGCGGCACAGGTGCGAGCCGATGAAGCCCGCGCCGCCTGCGACCAGCGTCCAGCCCTTGCGATCCATCTTCATGCCAATGCTCTCCTCGTGTTGGCGGCCCTGTTTTCCTGCTCGCGGTCCATTGCCCGGTGCAGATCGGCCTCGAACTCGCGCGGCGCGGCGCTGCGAACTGTGCTTGTCCAGCACGGCGGCGCGCGCCGCGCGGCCCGATGTCGCGCGCGTTCAGGTCCAGCGCGGCGACCACATCCGCGCGTGTCATCGGCCAGGATGATCTCGCGCCCCGGCTCCAGTATGCTCTCGATCCCGTCCCATTTGTCCGAGATGATCGGCGTGGCGCAGGCGCCCGCCTCGAACAGGCGGACGGAAGGCGACCAGCCGGCCGCGATCATGTCGGCCCGCGTGACGTTCAGCGTGAAGCGCGAGGCGCAGTAGAATTCGGCATGGTCGGCGGGCGGCAGATGCTCGATCCGCTCGACATTGGCGGGCCAGTCGATGTCGCTGCGGATATTGCGGCCCCGCCACGGCAAAGCGCAGGTCGGGCCGCTGCCGCGCGGGTTCGATCAGCAGCCTGTCCAGCGTCGGCTGCCGGTCGGGGCTGTAGGTGCCGAGATAGGACAGGTCCCAGCGCACCGGCACGTCCAGCGGGCGATAGCGCTGCACGTCGACCGAACAATAGAGCGGCCGCGCGCAGCGCCGCGCCGTACTCCTGCTCCAGCCGGCGCAAGGTCGGCCCGCCCGAGAACGAGAAATAGATGTCGTAACCGGGGATCACCTCGGCCGACAGGTAGTCGCAATCGTCCCGCTCCAGCCGGGCGAGCGTGACGGGCGTGTCGATGTCGTAGAAGCAGGTGACGCCGCGCGCATGGTCCTGCACGAAGCGGCCCACCGCGATGCCATCGGGCACGTAGGAGCCGACCATCACCGCGTCGGCCCCGGCGATCTCCTCGCGCCACTCGTCCAGCCCCTGCAGGCTGTCGTAATAGGCAAGGCGGCAGAAATCGGGATCGGGCAGGTCGCGGTGCGCGGCGTACCATTCGACGTCGCGTTCCAGGAACAGCACCTCGTGCCCGCGCGCGGCAAAGGCCGCCAGCAGCGCGCGAAAGGTGGTGGCATGGCCGTTGCCCCAGGAGGAGGACAGGCTGAGGCCGAGGACGACGAGCTTCATGCCGCCACCTCGCGCCGCTGGTCGCACAGCCGCCGCAGCACGCGGTCGACTTCCTGCGCGCGCAGTTCATAGGTGTGTTCGCGCCGCACCCGCTCCATCGCGGCGTGGCCGATGGCCTCGGCGCGCTCCTGCGTCAGATCGGCCAGATGCGCGGCGACATCGCCGCCGTCGCGCGCGACCAGCACTTCGGTATCCGGGCTGCAGGAACATCTCGATCCCTTCCCATGCATCGGTGATCAGGCACGCGCCGGCGCCCGCCGCCTCGAACACGCGGGTGGCGGGGGAAAAGCCGATTTCGGCCATGGAATTGCGCGCGACGTTCAGCACCGCGCGCGGCGTGCAGTTGAAGGCATTGTGCGATCCCGTGCCGACATGGCCGATGGCGCGGACATTGGGCGGCATGTCCTTGTCCGCCCAGCCATTGCCGCCGATCAGGAAGCGCGCGCCGGGCAGCATCGCGGCGGGCTTCAGGAAGAATTCCTCCACCCGCTCCTCGCGGTCGGGCAGGCGGTTGGCGAGGAACGCGAAATCGCTGGCAAAGCGCGGATCCGGATCGACCGGGAAATGCGTGGTGAGGTCGAGCGCGTTGTAGATCGGCACGCATTCGCGGGCGCCCATCGCCGTATAGGCATTCGACCACCGGCGGACCGCCGCCATAGGTGAACACCATGTCCAGATCCGGCAGCGCGGCGCGCACCGGATGGCCGGGATCGCCGCGCATCTCGGCCAGCGTCGCGGCGGCATCGACGTCCCAGTAGATCGTCAGCGCATCGCGCCGCGCCTGCTTCAGCGCGCCTTCCAGCAATTCGCGGTCGAACACGCCGACGCCGTTCGCCTTGACCACCACATCGGCATCGCCTGCCTCTGCCAGGACAGAGCGCAATCCTTCCTCGGTCGCGGGATAGACGACCGAGCGCGCCCATTCGGGCGGATCGATGTCGCGGTGCTGCTGCCGGTCGAACGCGTCGGGTTCGTAGAAAGTGATGTCATAGCCGCGCGCCGCCAGCGCGCGCAGGATCCCGCGGTAATAGGTGGCCGCGCCGTTCCAGTAGGAGGAAAGCAGGCTCGATCCGTAGAAGGCGATTTTCATGCGGTCTCCTTTGCCGATGCAGCAGCGGATGTGGGGACGGGGGCGAGCTGGCCGACCAGCGCCAGCAGCTCGTCCACCCGGTGCGCGCAGCTGTGGCGCGCGCGGATGGTTTCCAGCCCGCTGGCGGCCAGTTCGGCGCGCATGGCGGGATCGGTCGACAGCGCCTGCAGCCAGGCGGCCATCTGCGCGCCGTCGCGCGCAACCAGGTAATCGTCTCCGGGCCTGAACAGCCCCTCCGCATCGTCCCACGGCGCGCAGACCAGCGGGATGCCGCAGGCCAGCGCCTCGAACACGCGGATCGTGGGGATGCCGGGCAATTGCGCGGCATAGAAGCGGCGCGGCACGTGCACGGTCGCCATGTGGCGGGCGAAGATCTGCGGCGCACGGGCATTGGGCGCCCAGCCGTGATAATGCGCGCCATGGCGGGCCAGCGTATCCAGCGCCTGATCCGGATAGCGCACGCCATAGATGTCGAGCGGCTGGCCCGGTCTCGCGCGCGGGGCGCAGCAGGAATTCCTCCAGCTCGGCCGAGCGTTCGCCGTCGCCCCAGTTGCCGATCCAGACCAGCCCTTCGCGCTCGCCTTCCCGCTCGGGCGGGTGGAAGCGGCGCAGATCCGCCGCCTCGTGCCAGACATGCACGCGGCTGCCCCAGCCCCAGCCGCGATAGACCTCGGCCAGCGTCTCGCCGAACGCCAGCACGTCGTCATAGCCCGACAGGTCGAAGGCGCGCATCTCCTCGGGCGCGCTGACGGCGCGGTGGTGGGTGTCGTGGAACATCAGCCGGAACGGCGCGCCGCCTTTGCGCAGCGTGCCGATGCGGGCGATCAGTTCCGGCTCGTTCCATTCGTGGACGATGACCAGATCCGCGCCGTCGGTCATCGCCTCGACATCGGCATCGGGGCCGTAGATGGCGGGGCGCAGGTCCGGATACGACTGCTCGAACGCGGCAAGCCCCTGCTCGCCGTGATCGGCCAGCAGGTTCTCGCGGCTCCATGCGCCTTGCGGCTCATAGGCGATCGCGTCGTGCCCCCGCTCGCGCAATTCGTCCAGCACGCCGCGCAGGAAATGGGCATTGCCATGGTTCCAGCACGAGGAGAGCGAGTGAGTGAAATAGACGATCCTCATGCCGCGGCTTCCTCTCCTGCCAGCATCTGCCGATAGATGGCGGCCACCGACCCCGCCATGCGCGCGGGCGTGTAGCGCCGGGCACGCTGCTGCGCTGCCTGTCCCATGCGCTCGCGCAGGGCGGCGTCGGAGTGCAGCCGCTCGATCGCGCCTGCAAAACCGCGTGCATCGTCGGGATCGGCGAACAGCGCCGCGCCGTCCCACAATTCGCGGAAGGTGCCGATGTCCGACAGGACCAGCGCGCAGCCGGCGGCGGCAGCCTCCAGCACGGCCAGCCCGAACGGTTCGAAAATGGCGGCGGACACGAACACCGGTTGCTGCGCCAGCCACGAGCCCAGCACCTCGTCCGGCAGATGGCCCAGCGGGCGCAGGTGCGTCAGCGCGGCTTCCTCGCCATGCGGGCCGCGCAGCGCACCGGCGGCGTAGAAGGGGATATCGATGGCGCCGGCGACTTCGTCCAGCAGGGCGGCGTTCTTCACGCTGTCCCACAGGCGCCCCACCGTCAGCGCGGCGTCCAGCCGTTCGCCCATGGCGGCGCGCTGCGGCAGATGGCGGCCATTGTGGACCACCAGCGGCATGCGCGGCAGGCGGTAGGTATCGCGGATGGTGGCGGCATAGCTGGCGCTGGGCGCGACCACGGCATCGGCAGCGGCCAGCCCGCGCCGCATCAGGTCGCGGTGCCAGCGATAGCCGGGGTCGAGCGGCTCGTCCCTGGCCGCTTGCCACCACGTTGCGACGCAGCCATGGGTCACCGCCAGCACCGGCACCGGAAACCGCGCGGCGCCCGCCAGCGTGGGCATGTTGCAATGGACCAGATCGGCCCGGCAGGACCGGGCAAGCTCGGCGATGGTCTTTGCGGCTTCCTCGACCTCAGCCGCATCGTCGCACAGCCAGTCGATCGGCCGGCCGGTATGGACCAATTCCAGCCCGTTCATGGCCTCTGCCGCGCGCTTTTGTGGCCGCATCGGGGGCGGGGCCCAGCACGGCCAGCGTCACGGTGTGACCCGACGCGGTCAGTTCGCGGGCGAGATCGATGGAATATTGCCACACCCCGCCGACCGTGTCGGTCGTCATCAGCACATGAAGATCGGCCATGGGCATCACGACATCTGCATCCTGGGAAGGGCCGCCGCAGGGTCCGCGACTTGCTCGCCGTTCCCGGCTCCGCTGTCCGAAAGCCAGCGGCAGAGGTCGCGGATCCCCTCGCGCCACGGCTTGCGCGGGGCAAGGTCCAGCGCGCCGTCGATGGCGCGCGTATCGGCGACGAACCAGCGCTGGTCGCCCGCGCGCCAGTCGGCGAAGCGCACGTCGGGCTTGCGCCCGATGATCGCGGCGATCTCGTCGATCAGCGTCAGCAGGCTGACCGCATTGTCCGGCCCGCCGCCCCAGTTGAACGCGCGGCCCGAGATCGCGTCGATGTTCGCCAGCGCCGCGATATAAGCGTCGCAGGTATCGGCCACGTCGCAGATGTCGCGCACCTGCCTGCCGTCGCCGTACAGGGTGATGCCCTCGTCCTTCAGCGCGCGGATCAGGAAATGGGCGACCCAGCCCTGGTCTTCGGTACCCATCTGCCGCTCGCCATAGATGCAGCTCATCCGCAGCACGGCGGCGGGAAGGGCATAGCTGCGTGCATAATCCAGCACATACTGGTCGGCCGCGCCCTTTGAACAGCCATAGGGCGTGTGGAAGTCGAGCGGACGGCTTTCCGACACGCCGTGCGAGGCCAGCCCGCCCGCTTGGGGTACGTATCCATCCGGTCCCAGCTGCAGGTCGACGTCCGACAGGTCGCCATAGACCTTGTTGGTGGACGCGAAGATCAGCGGGATCCTGCCATGCTGCCCGCGCAGCGCTTCCAGCAGGTCGAACGTGGCGGCAAGATTGATGGCAAAGTCGGATCGCGGATCGGCCAGGCTGGTCGTCACCGCCACCTGCGCGGCGAAGTGGAACGCGGCATCGACGCCGCGCACCGCAGAGGCCAGTCGCGCGCCGTCCCGCAGATCGGCGATGACCGGCTCCACCCTGTCGCCATGGCGCGAGGTCAGCCATTCAAGGTTGCGCTCTACCCCAGGCCGTTTCAGCGAGTTCGAAAACCCGCACCCGGCACCCGCGCTCCAGCAGGCGCGAGGCGAGGTTCGAGCCGATGAAGCCTGCCCCGCCCGTGATAAGGATCGTGTCGCCTTCGCCCGGCCCGGTTCCGCTCGAGTCCCGCCGCTCATGCGACCAGACCGCGCGCTTCGAGTTCGCCCCGCGCCCGCTCGCCCCGGTCCTCGGCGGTCTGCCGCGACAGCCATTCGGCCAGGTTGGCGAGCCCTTCGGAGAAGTCCTGCCGCGCTTCGAAGCCCAGCACTTCGCGCGCCCTGGTCACGTCGCAATAGCAGTGGCGGATGTCGCCGGTGCGCGCCTTGCCGATGATCTCGGCTTCCAGATTGTTGCGGCCCATCGCCTGCGCCAGGCTCTGCGACACTTCGCGGATCGAGCGGTCCTGTCCGGACCCGACATTGAACGTGCCGCCCGGCGCCGCCGGATGGTCCAGCGCATCGGCAAAGGCGCGCGCCACGTCGCTGACATGGACGAAATCGCGCCGCTGCTCGCCATCCTCGAAGATCATCGGCGGCTGCCCGTTCAGCAGGCGCGAGGCGAAGATCGCCAGCACGCCGGTATAGGGATTGGAAAGGGCCTGGCCCGGCCCGTAGACGTTGAACAGCCGCAGGCAGGTGCTCTCGATCCCGTAGGGGCGGCCCATGATATGGGTCGTCTGCTCCTGCACGTACTTGTTGAGCGCATAGATCGACGAGAGATTGGGCTGCTTCCATTCGGGCGTCGCCACCGGGATCAGCGGTTCGCCATCGGCATCGAGCGGATCCCAGGTCGCCTGCCCGTCGCGCAGCGTGCCGCGGGCCGCGTCCTGCACCAGATTGCCGTCACGGTCGCGGTACAGCCCTTCGCCATAGATGCTCATCGAGGAGGCGGTCACGACGCGGCGCACGGGATTGTCGATCAGCCGCTCGAACAGGACGGCGGTACCGACATCGTTGGTGTCGGTGTAGCGCTCGCACCTCGTACATGGATTGGCCGACGCCGACCTCGGCCGCGAGATGGATGACGGCATCGACGCCCTTCAGCGCGCCTGCGACCGCATCGCCGTCGCGGATGTCGCCCTGGATCAGCTCGACCTCGCCGGGAAGATCGCCGGGCGCCTCGCGACCCGGATGAACCTGCTCGATCAGCGCATCGAGCACGCGTATGCTGGCTCCACGGTCCAGAAGTTCACGACAGACGATGGCGACCGATGAAGCCCGCGCCGCCGGTAATCAGGATTGTTTCAGCCAATATTCCAACCTCCCGCAGAATCGCATGAAGTTGCGACCGGATTACAGAGTGATAGGCTGGCCGGAACCGAACTAATCTATGTTAGTTTCGACGATTAGCCAGCATGTGGTACTGTTTTGCCAACTCAGCTTCTTCTTCAGAGTTCCCGAAAGTTTTTTGCTGGAAATCTGGAACTATTAGTGGAACCGCGCGGTTGGGGGGAATGCTTCTACATTCCTTGAGCAACCTTCATGGAGCGCAATGACAGCTGACATCCTACTCGTTCGCCATGCCGCGCATGCGCATCTCGGCAATACGCTTTCAGGACGCATGCAGAAAATTTCATTGTCGCCCGATGGCGCCGAACAGGCGCGCAGGCTGGCCGATCGCCTTGCGGGCTGCGGGCTGGATGCGCTGCAGAGCAGTCCCGTGCTGCGCGCCCGCGAGACGGCGGCTGCGGTGGCGGACCGGCTGGGCTTGACCGTTACCGAGGCCGAGCCGCTGAACGAGGTCGATTTCGGCGACTGGACCGGACAGGGCTTTCGACGATCTCGACCGGGACCCGCGCTGGCGTCGACTGGAACGAGCACCGGGCCGAAGGTGACGGCTCCCGGCGGCGAGAGCATGGCTGCGGTGCAGCAGCGTATCATGGCGCATCTGCGGCAGGTCGCCAGTGCCGCGGCGGGCAAGGTCGTGGCGATGGTCTCGCACTGCGACGTCATTCGCGCCGCGGTCGCGGGCGTGCTGGGCCTGTCGCTAGACCGGCTGCTGCAGTTCGAGATCGGCCCCGCCTCGGTCAGCCGCATCCGGGTCGGCGAGTGGGGCGGACGCGGTTATCACGCTGAACGAAGGGGGTGCATGATGACGGGCGCGACGCGGCGCAAGGCCGCTGAAGACGAAGCGGACACCAGCGATCTGCGGGAGCGGGTGGAACGGTTGGCGCCGTGGTTCCAGAACATCGACCTCGGCCACGGCATCGCAACCGCGCCCGATCATTTCCTGGGCGACTATCCCGCGTTCAAGTACCGCCGCTTCGCACGATGCCCTGCCTGACGATCTGGCCGGATGCTCGGTGCTCGACATCGGCTGCAATGCGGGCTTCTATTCGATCGAGATGAAGAAGCGCGGCGCGGGCCGCGTGCTGGGCATCGACAGCGACCAGCGCTATCTGGACCAGGCGCGGCTGGCGACCGAGGCGCTGGGCTTCGGCGACATCGAATTCGCAAGGCTCGACGTCTACGACGTGGCGGCGCTGGGCGAGAAATTCGACCTCGTGATCTTCATGGGCGTGCTTTACCATCTGCGCCATCCGCTGCTCGCGCTCGACCTGATCCGCGAGCATGTGGCGGGCGACCGGATGCTGTTCCAGACGATGCAGCAGGGCACCGATGCGGTGCTGCAGGTGCCCGAGGATCATCCGTTCCACAAGCCGGGCACCACGCAGCCGCCCGATTATTTCGACAATCCCGCCTATCCGAAGATGCATTTCATCGAGCGGGAATTCGCCCATGACTGGACCAACTGGTGGGCGCCCAATGCCGCCTGCAGCCAGGCGATGCTGCGCGCCGCCGGCTTCACGATCGAGGCGCAGCCCGAGCCGGAGGTCTATCTCTGCCGCGTCGCGCCGGTGCCCTATGCCGATCTTGGTCCGGCCGCCGTCTATCCAGCAAGGGGAGAGCGCCGCGTGATCGAAGGGGCGATGATCTGGAACGAGCCCAACAACAAGTCGCACTGGAACCCGGAGCTCGATCCCGACTGGTCGATCTATGCCGACACGGTGATCCGCACCGGCAAGGCGATTGCCGAGATCAATCCCGGCCTGACGCGCGTGCTGGGCGGCATGTCGCCCGATCGACCCGCACTGGGTGGAGCGGATGCGCGGCCATGGCGCGCTGGACCAGGTCGACGTGGTGGCGGTGCACGGCTTTCCGCTGGACTGGAACCTGTGGCCGATCCACAGCCTGGCCCGACAAGCATCGCCGAGATCGAGGCGGTCGCCCCCGACAAGCCGATCTGGGCGACCGAAGTCGGCGTCGGCAGTTTCGGCGCGGAAGAAGTGCAGGTCTTCGGCTTGAACAAGACCGCCGAGCTGCTGATCGGCCGCGTCCCCAACGTCTACTGGTATTCGCTGTTCGACCTGCCGCAAAGCTGGGGAGCCGAGACGCGCCACCGCGAGGCGGAGGGTTCCAGCTACTACCGCCATTTCTACATGGGCCTGATCCGCGAGGACGGCACGCCCAAGCCCGCGCTGGACCATTATGCCCGCGTCGCCGACCAGATGGGGCTGATGCAATGGTTCCATTTCCACGATCCCCGGCTGGACGATGCGGTGCGCTGGATGAAGGATCTGGGCGTGAAGAAGCTGCGCACCGGGATTTCCTGGGCCGACAGCTTCCGCGAAGGCGCGCTCGACTGGTTCGACCGGCAGATGGAGGCGCTGTCCGATTTCGAGGTGCTGGTCACCTTCTGCTTCACGCCGGAGCATCTGGGCGTGGAGGCGCATCACACCAGCTGCGCGCGCGATCCGGGCCAGTTCGCCGATTTCTGCGCCGAGATGGTCGAACGCTATGCGCCCGCGGGCGTCATCCCCGATCATTCCGACCGGCTTATCCCTGCAAGCGACGGAGGCTGACATGCTGTCCCCCACTTCCCACGACATCAAGGTGGCCCTTGTCGGGGTGGGCAATTGCGCCAGTTCGCTGGTCCAGGGCATATCGCATTACTGCAGCGGCGCGAACGACATGACACGGGCTGATGCATCACGATCTGGGCGGCTATGAACCGGGCGACATCCGCATCGTCGCCGCCTGGGACGTCGACCGGCGCAAGGTCGGCCGCGACGTGGCCGAGGCGATCTTCGCCCCGCCCAACTGCACCACGCGGTTCTGCGACGATGTCGAGGAAACGGGCGCGATGGTGCGCATGGGCCGAACGCTCGACGGCGTGGCAGAGCACATGCACGCCTATCCCGACGAACGCACCTTCCGCCTGGCGGACGAGCCGGAGCCGGACCGGGACGAGGTCGTCGCCGCACTGCGCGAAAGCGGCGCGGACGTGCTGATGAACTACCTGCCCGTCGGATCGCAGCAGGCCAGCGAATTCTATGCCGAATGCGCGCTGGAAGCGGGCGTGGCCTTCGTCAACAACATCCCCGTTTTCATCGCCAGCGATCCGGCATGGGCCGAACGTTTCCGCAAGGCCGGGGTGCCGATCATCGGCGACGACATCAAGGCGCAGCTGGGCGCGACCATCGTCCACCGCGTGCTGACCGACCTGTTCCGCAAGCGCGGGGTCAAGCTGGAGCGGACCTATCAGCTGAACACCGGCGGCAACACCGACTTCCTCAACATGCTGGAACACGGGCGGCTGGCGTCCAAGAAGATCTCCAAGACCGAGGCCGTGCAATCGGTAGCCGCCACCCGGCTGGGCGACGAGAATATCCACGTCGGCCCGTCCGACTATGTCGCATGGCAGAACGACAACAAGGTCTGCTTCCTGCGGATGGAGGGCGAGCTGTTCGGCGGCGTGCCGATGAACCTGGAACTGCGGCTGTCGGTCGAGGACTCGCCCAATTCGGCGGGCGTCGCCATCGACATGATCCGCTGCGCCCGGCTGGCGCGCGACCGGGGCCTTGCCGGTCCGATCGAACCTGCCGCCGCCTATTTCTGCAAGCACCCGCCCCGCCAGATGCCCGACGACCAGGCCTGGGCCGAGCTTGAAACCTTTATCGCTGCGGATTGACCGATGAACCCGACAATGAGAGCGGCCGTGCTGACCGGCCCGAACAGCCTTGCCATCGAACAGGCCGAGCTGCCCGAACCGGGCGAGGGAGAGGTCCGCCTGCGCGCTGCAGGGCTGCGGCGTTTGCGCCAGCAATCTGACCCCGTGGGAAGGGCCGGAGTGGATGAAATTTCCCACCCCTCCCGGCGATCTGGGACACGAAGGCTGGGGCATTATCGATGCCGTCGGACCCGGCGTGTCCGGTCTGGCCAAGGGCGACCGCGTCGCGGCCCTGAGCTACAACGCCTATGCCGAGGCCGATATCGCCAGCGCCGACATGGTGGTGAAGCTGCCGCCCGAACTGGACGGCCAGCCGTTCCCCGGCGAACCGCTGGGCTGCGCATTCAACATCTTCCGGCGCAGCGACATTCGCGCCGGGCAGACCGTCGCGATCATCGGTATCGGCTTTCTGGGCGCGGTGCTGGTTCATCTGGCCAATCGAGGCGGGCGCGCGGGTGATCGCGATTTCCCGGCGCGCGGAATCGCTGGACCTCGCCCGCCATTACGGCGCCGCCGAAACCATCGCGATGGACGACCACTGGCGCATCATCGAGGAGGTGAAGGCGCTGACCGGCGAGGCGATGTGCGAACGCGTGATCGAATGCGTCGGCAAGCAATGGCCGCTCGACCTTGCCGGAGAGATCGTCGGCATGGGCGGCAGGCTGGTGGTCGCCGGCTATCACCAGGACGGGCCGCGGCAGGTGAACATGCAGAACTGGAACTGGAAGGGCATCGACGTGATCAACGCGCATGAACGCGATCCCGCCGTGCAGCTGCGCGGGGTGCGCGAGGCGGTGGAGGCAGTCGCCAGCGGGCGGTTCGATCCCGCGCCGCTCTATACCCATCGCTATCCGCTGGAGAAGCTGGACGAAGCGCTGGACGCCACGCGCGACAAGCCGCGGGGCTTCGTCAAGGCCTTGATAGACATGGAACGGGCGGAACCGGCATGAGCAAGCTGCGAGTGGGTTTCCTCGGCACCGGCTGGATCGGCAGGCACCGCATGGCGGCAATTGCCGATGGCGGCGCGGTCGAGATTGCCGCCATTGCCGATCCGTCGGACGATTGCGTGGGCGAGGCGCTGGCCATCGCGCCCGGCGCGGCCGTGCTGCCTTCGCTCACCCGCCTGCTGGAGGCGGAGCTTGACGGGCTGGTGATCGCGACGCCCAGCGCCTTGCATGCCGAACAGGCGGTCGCGGCGCTCGACCGCGGCATCGCGGTGTTCTGCCAGAAGCCGCTGGGCCGCAACGCCGCAGAAGCAGGGCGCCGTGGTCGATGCGGCGCGGCGGGCGGACCGGCTGCTGGGGGTCGATTTCTGCTATCGCCGCACCGCGGCGGCCAGGGCGCTGGCCGAACTGGTCGCCAGCGGCGAGCTGGGCGAGATCTTCGCCGGCGATCTGGTGTTCCATAATGCCTATGGCCCGGACAAGCCGTGGTTCTACGACCGGGCGCAGGCGGGCGGCGGGTGCCTGATGGATCTGGGCGTCCACCTGGCCGATCTCGCGCTCTGGCTGTCTGACTTTCCCGCGGTGGAGCAGGTGGCCTCGCGCCTGTTCGCCGGGGGACGGCCTCTGCCCGCCGAACCGCAGGAGGTCGAGGATTACGCGGTCGCGCGTTTCGACCTGGCGACCGGCGCATCGATGCAGCTTGCCTGTTCGTGGCGGCTGAATGCGGGACAGGACGCGCGGATCGAGGCGAGCTTCTATGGCACCAGGGGCGGCGCGACCTTGCGCAACGTGGGCGGCAGCTTCTACGATTTCGAATTGCTGCATCATCGCGGCACCGCCAGCGAGATACTGGTCGCGCCGCCGGACGAGTGGGGCGGGCGCACCGCTGCGGCCTGGGCTGAACGCCTTGCGCGCGACCGCTCTTTCGATGCCGAAGCCTTGCGGCTTGTCGAGGTGTCCACGCTGATCGACCGCATCTATGCGGCCCATGAAGGCGCGGAGAGCGCCGCGGCGAGGGAGAACGAGACGGTTTGAACGCACTCGAAGTCCAGATGCTGGGCCTGTCGCGCAGCGGAAATCACGCCATTGCCGACTGGATCTTCGCGCAGGCGCCGCCGCCCAGGCTCTTCCTCAATTGCGCCGAAGGCGGCACCGATCCGTTCGCAAGCTGCCGCCCGCTCGCCACCGGCAAGGGCTGGCGGGGCGAGCCTGATGACACCGTGGCCGCCGACCGCATGCGTCATGCGCACCGCAGCCTGCTGATCCACAGCTATGAGGACAGCCCGATCGACTATGTCCTCAGCGAGCGGCTGCGGCAATGCCATGACGCATGGCTCGGTCCCTCGCGGCGCAGCGTGTTCCTGCTGGTGCTGCGCGATCCGTTCAACCTGTTCGCCAGCCGCAGGCGCATGGGGCGCAACCTGCCGACGGATTTCGCCCGCAATTTGTGGAAGAGCCACGCCCGCGCCGCGCTGGACCCGGCGCAGCTTCTGCCTGCTGGCAGTCTGGTCGTGCTCTACAACCGCTGGAGCGCGGATCGTGCCTATCGCCGACATATCGCCGACGCGCTGGGCCTTGAATTCTGCGACCGCGCGGCGGATCAGGTGCCGTCCTGCGCCGGAGGCAGTTCGTTCGACGGGACCGAATTTGACGGGAACGCGGCAGCGATGGCCACCCAGGACAGGTGGCGGCACTTCGCGAACGAGGAGGAATTCACCACCTTTTTCGACGAAGAAATGGTCGAACTCAGCGAACGTCTGTTCGACCTTGAGACGCCCCGCGCCATGCTGGCGGCGTCGTGATGGCACGAAACTGGCGCTATCGGACCGCGATCACGCCATTCAGATGCGCCACCAGCGTGCCGGCATCCACCGGCTTTGCGATTGCAGGCACTTGCGCCAGATCCTGCGGCAGCGCGGCGGCGTCGTAGCCGGTGACGATCACGAACGGGATGCCCTTCGCCCGAAGCAGATAGGCTGCGTCGAAGGACGGACCCTCACCCAGATTGATGTCGAGCAGGACAAGATCGACCGGCTGCCGGTCGAGCAACTCCTCCAGCCCGTCGTCGCTGGCGAAAGGGCCGATGACCTGTGCGCCAGCGCGCTCCAGCGTCTGGTGGGTCTCGCGCGCCTGGTAGAATTCATCCTCGATCACCAGCACCGCGCAGCCGTGCAGCGACCCGCCCCCTGCCGCGCCCGTCACCGGACGGGTCCGCTTCCCAGGATGCTGCCGCTTCTGGTCAGCGGAAAGGCGATATGGGCAGTCATGCCATCGTCCGTCATCGTCATTCGTCCCTCTCCCTTCAGCTCATAGGGGATGCGCTCCTCGATCAGCTCGGTGCCGAAGCCCCGGCGTAGCGGGTGGGCCGAGGAGTGCGGGCAATGTTCGCGCCAGTCCAGTTCCAGCCATGTCACGCCGCCGCGCTGCGTGCGCCGCCATTCGACCGCCAGCGTCCCGCCATTGCCCAAAGCACCATATTTGATCGCATTGGTAGCCAGTTCGTGCAGCGCCATCGTCAGGTTCTCTGCCGGTTTCGCCGCCAGTTCCACCTCTGGCCCCGCCAGGCTGAGCTGCGTTTCGTCCGCAATGTTGGCGCGCAATTCGTCGCGGATCAGGCCTTCCAGATCCACCTGCGCCCCGGCGGCGCGTGTCAGCAGCACCTGCGTGCGCGCCATCGCGTCGATGCGGCCGGTCAGATGCGCGACATAGCTTTCCGCGCTGTCGTGCTGCTGGGCCGATTGCCGGACGATCGACCTGAGCATGCCCAGCAGATTGCGTACCCGGTGCTGCAGTTCGGCCAGCAGAAGCCTCTGCCGTTCGTGCATTTCCTTGAGGTCCTGCACGTCGGTGGAGGTGCCCAGCCATTCGACGATCCTGCCATCGGGGTCGCGCACCGGGGTGGCGCGGGTCTGGAACCAGCGATAGCTGCCGCTCGCGGCGTGGCGGATGCGGCCCTCGATCTCCAGCTCGCCGGTGTCGGCGGCCTGTTTCCAGAACCGCACCGCCTTGTCCCGGTCGTTCGGATGCAGCGCGGCCAGCCAGCCGTGGCCCGAGCTTTCCCTCATCGAGAGCCCGGTGAACGCCTCCCACTGCGGGCTGGCCCAGGTCCATTCGCCGCCCTCCGCCGCACGCCAGACGAGCTGGGGCATCCCCTCGATCAGCGTCTGCAGCCGCCGGCCCGCCTCGTGCACTTCGGTCAGGTCGTGCACGATGCCGCCGATCAGCACGACACGGCCGTCGCCATCGGCGATCGGGAAATCGGTATCGCGCAGCCAGCGGACCGACCCGTCCGCGCGCCTTATCCGGTAATCGAATGTCGCCTTTTCCCCGCTGCGCAGCCGGGCGATCCCCTGTTCGACGCCGGGCCGGTCGTCGGGCAGCACCATCTCCAGCCAGCGGGCGAGATTATCCTCCCTCAGTGCCTCCTCGCGCTTCACGCCGTGGATCGTCTCGATTGCGGGGGTGAGATATTGCAATTGCAGCGTTTCGGGATCGCGCAGCCAAAGGATGTCCTGCGACGCGTCGCCGAACTGGCGCAGCCGTTCCTCGCTCTCGCGCAGCGCGGCCTCGGTCCGTTTGCGGTCGTCGATGTCGTGGAACAGCACCCCCACGCGGTGCTGTTCGGGCGCGCCGACCTGAAACGCGAAGACATCGTACCAATGGCCCAGCACGCTGGAGCGCCTTTCGAAGCGCCGGGGCACGCCGGTCCGCGCGATCTCGCCATAGATGTCGAGCCATTGCTGGCCGATCCCCGGCTCCACCGCCAGGATCCGCTGGCCCACGGCATTGCGCAGCCCGGTCTGGCTGTGAAACGCGGCATTGGCATCCAGAAAGCGGTAATCGACCGGCTTTCCGCTTTCGTCGAAGATCATCTGGATGGTGCAATAGCCTTCGCCGAAATCGTCGCTCAGCATCTGGGTGCGCATCTGCGCCGTGGTCTGCCCCCAGTCCGGCCCCGTGACGGGGCGGACATGCACCACGAACCGCCCATCGGCGCCGTGCAGGGGCGCGATCTCGATCCGGCTGGCGGTAGAGTTCCGCCCGAACGCCTGCTCCGCCGACACCGGCTTGCCCGATGTGCAGGCGCGGTCCAGTAGCGCCGCGAGTTGCCGCTGCGCGTCTCCACCGTGCGCGCCCATCGTCCGCCCTGCCGCTTCGCCCGGTCCAAGCAGTCCCTGCATCGCGGAATTCACGGCGATAAATTGCCAGCCCTGCGCGGCGCCGCCGGGTGCGGACAGCCGCTGCACGATGCAGGCGGCCGTGGGTAGCGCTTCGAAGGCGAGACGGAAGGTCCGGTCTTCCACGGCAGCGGCGAGGTGCTGTTCAGCCATTCGCGTCGAGATAGCGCCCTTCGTGATCGAGGTGGAGATAATTCGAGTTGAACAGCGCCATCTCCTTCAGCCCCTCGAGATCGAGGATGGCGAGGGATTTCCGCTCCAGCTCGATCAGCCCTTCGCGGCGCAGGTCCTGAAGCGTGCGGTTGATATGGACCGAGGTCATGCCGGTCGCTTCGGCCATGTCGTTCTGGGTCAGCGGAAAGTCGCAGCGGTAGCCCTGCGTCAGCCCGACCGCGCGGGCGCGATAGAACATCTCGACCAGCAGGTGCGCCAGCCGCTCGCGGGCGCTGCGCTGGCCGATGTTGAGCAGCCATTCGCGCTGGACCGACGAGGTGACAAGCTCGTGCCACAGCAGCGCCTGACCGACGCGCGGATTGGTGTTGGCCAGCGTTTCCAGCTTCTCGGGCGGGATGGCGTAATAGCTCACGGGCGTGATCGCGCCCAGCGAATGGTCCATCCGCTGCAGGATATAGACGTTGAGGTCGCAGAAATCGCCGGGAATGAACAGGCCCACGATCTGGCGGCGACCGTCGGGCAGGTCCTTGTAGCGGCAGGTCCAGCCCGAGGCCATCAGCCGCACGACCGACGGATTGTCGCCCTCGCGGATCAGGTCGCTACGGGCGGGCGCTTCCAGCAGCGGGGCCTGTTTCAGTCGTTCGATAGCGGCACGATCATCTTCGGACAGGCGAACGAAGCGTTGGAGATTGAGGATCAGGGGGTTCACCATAGATGGAAGCATGTACCGATCCTTGGGAATTAACGAGAGACGATGGGGTGAGCGCTAAACTGGGTTAAGGACAAGTCCTTCAAAAATGTCACAGTTGCCGGTTTGGCTCCGCCGCGGCGTGATCCGCGCGGCGGCCGCGCGGGCGGCGGCCCGGCCAGATCGCTCGCAGGCCGACCGCAGCGCGGCGCCAGCGTGGTGCCGGGGGGGCGGACGGGCCTCGCCTGTTTCGACGGACCTTAACACGTCTGGCCGTGCAGCGCGCCACAAAGCCGGCCGCCCCCAACGTAAAAGCCGCCACGATGATCTCCGATTGCTGAATGTTAAGTTCCGTCGCTCCATGCAGAAACAACAGGCAAGGTAATCGCCCCGAACATGACACAGCTTGGCAATAAAACCCGGCCAGGCACATCTATTCGGCGGACAACTAACATGGATTAGCGTTGCCCCGATCTATTCTCGCCATACAGTTCCGGTATCGGGCCGCCTCTCCAGCCGGGATCATGTGGAAATGAGGATGGGACAGCATTTCGCGACGAATACTCTGCCGCGGTCGGGATCGCCGGGCTGGCTGGGCATGCTCGACCGCCTGAGTGGAGCGATTACCGGTGAACCCGAGCGGCGCCCCGCCGAGGTCGCCGCCAAGCAGGATTTTGGCGAAGAGGGCGGCGGAGGCGATCGGCTGCATGTTCTGCTCAGCGGCTGGGCGGCCCGCTTCTTCACCGGGCCTTCCGGAGCGCGGCAGCTGGTCACGATCGGCCTGCCCGGCGACATCCTCGATCTCGACCGACTGCACGGGGCGAGCGCCCGGTACGGGCTGACGGCGCTTACCGATTGCCGCTATGTCCAGATCGACCGCAGGCGGCTCCACGAAGCCGCTCGCGACGATGCCGGGCTGGCGCAGGCGATCGGGGCGCAGCTGGCGGCGGATAATGCGATGCTGGTCGTAGGGGCGACGCGCCTGGGGCTGCGCAGCGCTCCCGAACGGCTGGCGCATTTCCTGTGCGAGATGGTCGTGCGGCTGGGGCGCATCGAACCCGACGATGACGGAACCCATTTTCCCATCACGCAGGAACAGCTGGCGGCCATGCTGGGCCTGTCCGCCGTGCACGTGAACCGGACGCTGCAGGATCTGCGGGCGGCGGATCTGATCGAATGGCGGTGCCAGCGGCTCAAGATCCTGGACCGGGACCGGTTCGTCCGGCTGGCGGCGTTCGATGCGGGCTATCTGGACGCGCCGACTCTCGCCTTCGCCGCGCCCGCCCCGCAGCGATCCGACGAAGCCGCCAGCGCCGACCGCGCGAGCCGCCGCGAGTTGCGACACCGGTTCAAGAACCTGGTCGCGGTCACCCAGTCGCTGGTTCGGCAGACGCTGGCGGACGGCGCCGATCTGGTCGAGGCGCGGGAAGTGCTGATGGCGCGGCTGGGCGCGATGGGCCGGTCGATCGACGCGCTGCAGCCGGCGGACTGGCGCCACGGTTCGCTGCGCGAGATCGTGCATGGCGCGCTGGATGTGGCGGCAGGTGACGACAGGCTGTGCTGTCAGGGTCCCGACCTGCAGCTGCGCGGGCGGCCGCTGTTGGGCATTGCCATGGCGCTGCACGAATTGCGCACCAATGCGATCAAGTACGGGGCGCTCTCGAACGGAACGGGCAAGGTCCGCGTGTCGTGGAAGATCGTGGAAGAGGCAGGGCAGTCGAAGCTGTGGATGCAATGGTCCGAGCTGGGCGGCCCGCCCGTCGGTCCGCCGGGACGCACGGGTTTCGGAACGCGCCTGCTTGCGGATGTGACGGCGCAGGCGCTTTCGGGCGAGGTGTCCCTCGACTATGCGGCAGGCGGGCTGACCTGGTTGCTGATCGCGCCGCTGGACGTCAATTCGATCCGCTGATGTCGCTTCCCCTGCGATCGTGCGCAGGCCAGTCGCGCATCGAGGCAAAGGACAGCTTCTGCATCGGCTCGCGCGGTTCCTTTCGCGATATGCGGAACTGCTGGAACTCTGGCCGGATCTTGGCCGCCGCGGCGCTTTCCGGCGATTGCGGCAGGGCGGCCGTAATGGAGGCGGATGCAGGACCGCCGGAGGGGCGGCGGCAGCGATCCAGCGCTTCGGAAAATGGCAGGTCGAACAGGATGGTGCCGTTCTCGTCCGCGATCTCGAACGCGCAGGCCATGGGGTCCTGCCGTGCGGCAAGCAGTTCCGGCCACATCGCCAGAACCGCGCGCGACGCTTCGATCAGCGCCTGTTCCGCGGATGCGAAGGTCAGACCGAATTCGTCGGGAGAATGTTCACCCCCATTGATGAAATGAAAGAAATACCGCGCCATTTGCGTCCTGTGGGCTGAAGGGGTCTGTCCGGCACATAGCCGGATGTCGGTTGCCTACGCCTTAACTCCACATAGGTTTCCGTGATTATTCCCGTCACGGGCGGGAGCACGGATTCAAGAGCGACGATGAGGCCGTGTCAGGGCAGAACAGAACAAGCCCGCCCTGTCGCACAGCGGCCCCGGGCCCGGTCTGCGCGATTGCTGCCCCGGACGGACGCGTCGCGGTGCTGCAGGCATTCCTGCGCGTGCATGAAGGACCGGGTCTGGCTTGCCCATGTGGCGATGGTGCATCTCGCGCCGCACCGTGCGTCCGGGCGCCGGGTTCGGGAACGCTGGTCACGATGGTTCCGATACGGCTGGTGGTGTCAGCAAGCGCGAAGTGGCTGCGGCTTGCATCCGGTCCGACGCGATGCGGACGGTGCTGTCATTCCGCGGGAGGGTCCGGACGCGGCGCACAGGGCGCGCTGGCGAAGCAAGCGGATCGGGAACGCCAACGCCGGTTGCGGCGTTTCGAAGATACGCTTCGACATGTTCGAAGCGAGAGGGTTCATCCCATGTTTTCGCCGGATGGCCCTTGGGGAAGGCGACCCGCCTGACAGGGCCGCCTTCTTTGTGTCGGGCTTGGCGTGGGGCAGCGGATCTCAGGCCGTCGCGGCCATGATCTGCCAGATCGTCGTCTCTGCCGTCGGAACCCGGCGGATCCGGCACAGCATCTTGTCATTCTTCCAGAGCTCGGCAGACCTGCCGGTAGACTCCTTGTGCGCGTAGATCAGCGCAGCGGCAGCGTCGTTCGCATCGAATTCGACGGCCAGCTCGTCATTCTTGTCGTTCTTGGGGAATACCAACTTGTAGTGCATGCGCAAACCTCTCTCATCCCCAGCCTTGCGGGAGGGGTCCCACCGAAAAGAATTGTTTTCGCTAAGTAGATCCTTGTCCGGGGCTTGCGCGTTTTCAACCAGATTTTAGCTATTATTTGTTAAAGCTTATGGTAGCGATAACAGCGGTTTAGGCTCGGCTGTTGCGGCTATTGTCCGACTTATCGGTGTGCCTTGCCGGCGGGTCGAACCGTGCCGTGATGCACCGCCGGATCAGCGGCAGGCGCCCCCGCCGGGCCAGCCGGTCCAGCCCGGCCCATGGACGAAACGCCCTGGCGCGGCGCCGGTGTGTTCGCCATCCTTCAGCACCTGCACCCCGTTCACGAACACGTCGCGCACGCCGGTGGCATACTGGTGCGGCTCGGCATAGGTCGCCTGGTCGCCGATGGTCGCGGGATCGAAGATCACCACGTCGGCGAACTTCCCCTCCGCCAGCGAGCCGCGACCCCGAAGCGACAGGTTGGCAGCGGGCAGGGAGGTCAGCTTGCGCACCGCCTCGGCAAGCGTAAGCGCCTGTTCCTCGCGCACATATTTGCCCAGCAGCCGTGCGAAATTGCCATAGGCGCGCGGGTGCGGATCGCTCAGCAGGAACGGACCCTCCGGGGCGAGCGCCTCGGCGTCGGAGCCGAAGCTCATGTAGGGAAGCGCGGTCTGGGCGCGGACGTTATCCTCCGACATAAGGAAGAACGCCGCGCTGATGCCGCTGCCGTCTTCCAGCAGCAGATCGACCACCGCGTCCTCCACGCTGACGCCTCGATCCTGCGCAACCTCGGCCAGGGTCTTGCCGGTCAGGGCTTTCATGTCCGGATTCGCAAAGCCGACCAGCAGCACGTTCTCGCCGCCGCCGGCGAGTCGCAGCAGGTTCTCCCATTCGGTGTCGGATCGGCGCATCTCGGCCACGATGCGGGCGCGGGTCGCCGGATCGCGCAGCCGCGCCAGCAGCGAGTTATAGCCGCCGTCCTGCGCCCAGGGCGGCGTCACCGCGGCCAGGAACGTGCCGCCCGCGGTATAGAGATACATGTCGGTGGTGATCGCCAGCCCTTCGGCCCGCGCGGCCTCGATCTGCGCGATCACCTCGGGCAGGCGGTCCCAGTTGTCCTTGCCCGCCAGTTTCAGGTGATAGATTTCCGCCGGCACGTCCGCTTCGCGCGCGATGGTGACCAGCTCGTCGATGGCGGCGGTGATATTGTCGCCTTCGGAGCGCATGTGGCTGATATACATGCCGCCGCATTTGCCGGCTTCCTGCACCAGCGCGACCAGCTCGGGCGTCTCGGCGTAGTTTGCGGGCGCATAGATCAGAGAGGAACCGACGCCCAGCGCGCCTTCCTCCATGGCGGAGCGGACCAGGCCGCTCATGCGGGCCAGCTGCTGCGGTGTGGGATCGACATCGGCCTCGCCCAGCTCGTGCATGCGAACCGTGGTCGCACCGACGAAGCTGGCGACATTGGGCGAGATGCCCTTGTCCTCCAGCTGCTGGAGATATTCGCCCAGCGTGGTCCAGGTGATCGGGTACTTGATATCGCCCTGCCGCGCGGCTGCCTCGTCCTTCATCGCCTGCGTATAGGGGCCCATCGACCAGCCTTCGCCGAACACTTCCAGCGTCACGCCCTGTTTCAGGTCGGACATGCCGCGCCCGTCCTCGATCAGCGATTCGTTGGCCCAGCTGAGCATGTTGATGAAGCCGGGGGCGACCGCCATGCCGCTGGCGTCGATTTCGTTCCGGCCGCTGCCCTCGACCGTGCCGATGTCGGTGATCCGGTCGCCGTCGATGGCTACGTCGCCCATGAAGGGCGCGCTGCCCGACCCGTCATAGACCGTGCCGCCGCGAATGACCGTGTCGTGCATCACCGCCTGCGGAACCGACGCGCAGCCTGCCAGCAGCGCGGCCATGGAAAGGGCGGTGAAATGTCCGGCGGCTCGCTTCATCATGCCTCTCCCTACCCGGCGCTGCCGTCCGCGACCGGCGTGAACAGCAGGTCGCGGTAGTCCCAGCTGAAATCCGCCACCGGCGATACCGCCTTCATCGTGATCCGGTCCACCGCGCCGTCGGCATCGAGCTGGAAGGTGACATAGGCCGGCTCGAACCCGTCCTCGTTATAGCGCGTGACGAAGGTGTCGTATTGCCAGTGCTCCAGCGTGGCGGTGACGCCGGGCCAGTGCGGATAGTCGACCTTCAGCGCGCCGTCCTGCTCGGTAATGTCGATCGTGCCGAACCAAGGATCGTTGTAGCTGCCCGCATAGGCCGCCAGCGGGCGCGAGGGGCCGACATCGGCGGGCTTCGCCTCGGGCGCGGCGAGCGCCTTGGCGGCATTGCCGAAATAGTCGTCGATGAACTGGCCGAAGGCGGCGGGCCAGTCATTGCCCTTGATACCCAGGTAATGGTCGATCAGTTCGAACTGCAGCCCGGTCAGCAGGCCCGCTTCCTCGCTGTTGGTGGCCAGGAAGATGCCGACATCCTGTTCGGGCAGCAGGATCAGCCGCGTGATCGACCCATAGACGCCGCCGCCATGCATGATGACGCGCGCGCCGTGATAGTCGCGCACGTTCCAGCCCAGCGCATAGGTGTTGAACAATGGCTCCGTCTGGTCGAGCGGGGCGGGGAAGCCGGGCGGCGGCATCAGCACCACGGGGGCCCACATCTCGCGCGCTTGCTCCTCGCTGAACAGGCGTGCCTCTCCGGGAACGTCGCCCAACGCAAGCTGCGCCTCGATCCAGCGGGCCATGTCGTTGGCGCTGGCGGCGATCCCGCCCGCGGGCGCGGCGACCTGCGAGACGACGAGCGAATTGTCCAGCCGTTCCATCGTGCCCATGCCGCGGATCGGGCCGTCGATGCGGGCGTGCGGGTCGGCGATCAGCCTTTCGTCGCCGCGCTGGTCGTTGAAGACCGTGGCGCGGGTCATGCCGGCGGGCTGCAGGATGCGATCCGTGACGAACTGCTCCCAGCTTTGCCCGCTGACCCGCTCGATCAGGCGGCCCGCGACCATGTAGAGAATGTTGTCATAGGCATAGCTGCCGCGAAAATCGTTCTTGATCGGAATATTGCCCAGCCGCTCCACCACGTCGGCGCGGGTCAGGTCGCTGCGCGGCACGAACAGCAGGTCGCCCGCGCCCAGCCCCAGCCCGCTGCGATGGACGAGGAGATCGCGAACCGTCATCTCGCGCGTGATCCACGCATCGGCCATGCGGAATTCGGGCATGTGGTCGATCACCGGATCGTCCCAGTCCAGCTTCCCATCGTCGACCAGCACGGCAAGCGCGGCGGCGGTGAACGCCTTGGTGACCGAGCCGATGGCGAAATTGGTGTCGGCGGTGACGGGGACCGGGTCCTCCAGGTCGGTGACGCCGAAGCCGCGTGCGAAGGTCACTTCGCCGTCCTCGACGATGGCGACCGACGCGCCGGGCGCGCCGAACTTGTCGAGCAGCGCTTTCACCCGCTCCTCCAGTTCCGGCGGCGGCGCGGCGGCGGCGGGCGCGGCGACAAGACACAGGACGAGCGAGACAGGCGCCAGCAGGCGCGGCAGGGTGCGGATCATGACGGTAAGGCCTCCGGAGCGCGTTTGAAGATGCGGTAGCTGCCGATCAGGACAAGCGGCAGGACGAAGAGGATCAGCATGACATAGCCGAACAGGCCGTAGCCCCGCGCGATCAGATCGATCAGGCCGAGCCGCGCGGCGAGCGTACCCGAACCGATCACGACCAGCGCGCCGATGCCAACGCGCACCAGCGGCGGCAGTTCGCGCCCGCGGCTGCGGGCCGCGCTGGCGGCGCGTTCTTCCAGCGCGTTCACCATGCCGACCCCGGTTTCGAGCAGCGCGATGAAGATCATCCCCTGGAACAGGAACGCGAACCACGCCGCGCCCATCCGCTCCAGCAGGAAGTCCGAGGGCAGGGCGGCATCGCCGATCTGCGGATAGAACGCCGCCATGCAGCCGAACATGACGAGCGCGGGCAGCATGGCGAGCGGCCCCGCCAGCAGACCCGCCACCGCCGCATCGCGCTGCGACCGCTGGTGCCGCAGGAAGGGCAGGATCAGCACCGCGCCGATGACGTTGTAGCTCGCATAGGTGACGCCGCCTGCGATCCAGTCCGTCCCCACCGGGGCGGCGCTCCAGTCGCCGCCGACCGCCCCGCCGAACGCGATCAGCGCCAGCACCAGGAACAGCGCATAGACCGCGTAGATGGCCAGCGAGGAGAATCGGAACATCCGTTCCGCCGCCGCGGTGCCCATGCCCGCGACCGCGATGGTAAGCGCCAGCAGCAGCGCGGTGCCCGCCCATGTCGGCCATGCAAGCAGCGCCGCGCCGATCTCTCCCGCGGCGGCGGCCATGACTGCGATGACCAGCACCATGAACAGCACATAGGCAATCTCGAACAGCACCCAGCCTGGGCCGAGCAATTGCTGGAAGAAGGCGCGATAGTCGGCCGCCTGCACCTGCCGCGCGAACACGAAGGTCAGCGCGCAGACAACGCTCCAGATGCACATGGCCAGCAGCAGGCCGAGGAAACCGCCCAGCGGTCCGCTGCCCAGGAAGAATTCGGCAATCTCGCGCCCGGTGGCATATCCGCCGCCGATCACAACCGCCTTGAAGGCGAAACCCGGCAGGACGAGGCGCCGGAACCAGTCACTCGCAGCGCCGCCGCTCACGACCCGAGGCAGTTGTCGAGCAGATGCTCGAACATTGCGCCGCCCAGAACCGGGTCGGCGACGGGCAGGCCCAGCCGCGCGGCCTCGCGCTCCATCAGCGCGCGGCCTTCGCCGGGCTCCATCGCGCCGGTGTTGAAGCTTATGCCGCCGCAGCGGATGGCGGGATTGGTGCGGCTGCCCAGCGTGAGGGTGAGGTCGATCACCTCCTCGACGCTGGGCAGGGCATAGGGGTCGTGCCCCAGTATATGCGTGCGTCCCGGTTCGTGACACACCACGAACACGTCGGGCTGGCTACCGTGCAGCAGGGCAAGCGATACACCCGCATAGGCCGGGTGGAACAGCGAACCCTGACCCTCGATCACGTCCCAGTGGTCGGCGAGGGCGTCGGGGGACAGCCCCTCTGCCGCGCCCGCCGCGAAGTCGACGACCACGCTGTCGAGTGCGATCCCGCCGCCCGAGATCATGATGCCGGTCTGGCCCGATGCGCGAAAGTCGGCGTCGATGCCGCGCGCCGCCATCGCCCGCTGCAAGGCGAGGGCGGTGTATTTCTTGCCCAGCGCGCAATCGGTGCCGACGGTCAGCAGCCGCTTGCCGCTGCGCTTGCGCCCCGTGCCGACCTGCAGGCTGGCCGGCGGCGTACGGATGTCGACCAGCCGCGCGCCCGAACGCTGCGCCGCCACGCGCAGTTCGGGAATGTCGGCCAGCCGCGCATGCATGCCGCTGACGATGTCGAGCCCGGCGTCCAGCGCCTCCACCAGCGCGGGGATCCAGGCGGGCGCGATCCTGCCGCCCGAATTGGCGATGCCGATCACCAGCGACCGTGCGCCTTTTGCCGATGCCTCGGCCATGGTCAGCCGGTCCAGCCCCGCGGTGACGGTCGCCTGCGGCAGGGTGAATTCCCCGACGCATCTGTCGCCCGCCCAGTCGCGCAGGCCGAAGGCGGTCTTGGCATAGCCCGCCTCGGTGCAGTCGCCCAGGAACAGCAGGTAGGGCGGCGCGAAGCCGTGCCCAGCCGCGGCCGGTTCATCGGCGGACATCGCCAGCTGTCCCGCGTCGGCGATCAAAAGCCTGCCGCCACGGACAGGCCGACCGTGCGCGGCCGGATGGGTGAGGCCGAAACGAGCGTGCCCGGACGGGTGCCGAATTCGCCCACGTTGGACAGGCCCAGCGTATTGGTCAGGTTGCGGGCATAGGCGGTCACGCTGAACGCCCCGAAGTCCACGCCCGCGCGCAAATCGACCTTTTCATAACCGTCCAGGTCCAGCCTGCGACCGAAAGTGGCGCGGTAGGCGGGATCGAAAGCGGCGGACTGGTCGCTGACCAGCTGAACGTCGCCGCCGATGAAGGCCATGGCCCCGCCGAGAGCCCCGCCGCCCAGCGCCCATTCGTAGTCGAGGCTGAGCGTGGTCGTGAATTTCGGCGTATAGGGCAGCTCGTCGCCGTCCAGCCCGCCCGTGACCGGCGGGGTGTCGTCGGTCAGCTTCGCATCATTATAGGCACCGTTCACCGCCAGCTGCAGGCCTGCGGTGGGCCGCAGCGTGGCACTCAGTTCGGCGCCATAGACGCGCGCGCCGCCGCCATTGTCGTTCGCGCCGACCGGCCCGATGGCGCTGTCGAACGCGCCGAAGATCAATATGTCGTTCCAGTCGAGGTAATAGACCGCCCCGTCGAAGGCAAAGCTGCGGTCCGCCGTCTCGCCGCGCAAGCCCACTTCATAGCTGATCAGCGTGTCTGCATCATATTGCACGGGGAAATCCGGACCCGCGCCCGGCGGGATCACGTTCGGTCCGCCCGGCCGATATCCCTTGGCGACGCGCGCATAGACCGAGCTGAGATCGCTGAGTTCATAGCGGGTGGAGGCAGACCAGGTGAACACGTTCTCGCTGGAATCGCCGTCGGTAATGTTGGGCGATGGGAGACCCTGCAAGGGCTGGAACGCGCCCTGTTCGATCTGCACCACGTTCTGTTCGTTATGGCTGTAACGGATGCCGCCGCCCACGTCCCAGCGCGGGGTGATGTGGAAATCGGCATTGGCGAAGCCGGCGATCTCCTCGTAATCGGAATTGAGGTCGAGCGTCAGCAGATCGGCAAAGCCCAGCACGGTGGGGTCGAACAGCTCGGCGGTGTCCTGCACGAAGGGGATCAGTTCCTGGTGCAGCTTGACCTTCTCGTCGGTGTAATAGCCGCCGATCTGCCATTCGAAGACATTGGAATCGGGCGAGGACAGGCGCACTTCCTGCGTGAATTTCTTCTGGTCCAGCGGCGCTTCAAGCAATGCGCCGACCGTGTCGGTGCGCCCACCCAGCGCCTGGTACACGAAGGTGACGGTGGGGCCGAAGGCGATGGAATTGTCGGTGCGCTGGTCCTGCTTCAGCGTGCCATAGCTGGTGACCGCCGTGAGCGTCGCGAAGCCGAGGTCGAAATCGACGGTGCCGTTGTAGAGGCGGTAGTCGACATCGTTGTTGTCGGCATAGAACTCCACGCGGTTCAGGCCGCTCAGCTGCGCGCCCGTGTAAGGATCGGCGGTGATCGGCTGCTTCGTGATCGGGTCCGCTTCATAGGAGCTGGGCGATCCGGCGCGGATGTTCTGCGCGATCGCGGTCAGGCGCAGCGACAGGGCGTCGCTGGGCTCGAACAGCGCCGAGATGCGCCCGCCGTAGATGTCCGCCTCGTCCGCTTCCTTTTCAAGCGTGCGGCCGATGACGTCGACGAAACCGGCCTGGCGGCGATAGAAGCCGCTGGCGCGCACCGCGATATTGTCGCCCACCGGCACGTTGACCAGTGCGTTGCCGGACCAGCCGGTGCCGCCGCCATCGACGAATTCGACGCCCGCCTGCGCGCGCATCTCATACTCGCCCAGCGCGGGCCGGTTGGTGACGAAGCGGATCACCCCGCCCAGCGAGTTCGAGCCATAGAGCGTGCCCTGCGGCCCGCGCAGCACTTCCACGCGCTGAAGGTCGAAGGTGTCGAAATCGCCCGCCAGCACCGCTGCATTACCCAGGCTGGTGCTGGAGCCGAAGGGCGTTTCGTCGACATAGATCGCGACGGTGGAGCCGACCGATCCGGTGTTGATGCCGCGCAGGATCACCCGCGTCTCGCCCGGATTGCTCTGCGTGATCGACAGGCTGGGGACAAGCTCGACGTAATCGGTGAAGCTGCGGGCCTGCTGGCGTTCCAGCGTATCCTCGCCCACCACGCTGATCGACTGGGGGATTTCGGCCAGAAGCTCGGTCCGCTTCTGCGCGGTGACGACGATGTCCTCGGCCCGGTCGGTCCGCTGGCCCTGCTGCGCCGCGTCCTCCGCTTCGTCGGCAGCGGCGGCGCCCGGCATCGCCAGGGCCATGACGGCCGCGCCCGCATACATCATCGCCCGGCTGGACGCCCTGATCTGCACCATGTCCCCAATGTCCCTTTTGCCCGATCGAACGGATCCCGAAGGCGTCCGGCCGATGTTGATCCCTGACCCGGTATTTCTATTCAGGACATTATTGTCCTGATACGAGAATTGTCAAACCCTGATCGCGTCACTGTCATCTGCGGCGGCGGCCACATGCGCCTCCCGCTCGTCCAGCGCCGCGCGGGCCGCGAAAACCGCCTGCGCAGGCTTGTCCAGCATGCGCAGGAACAGGGCCGCCGCCGCCGCGATGGCCGCCAGCAGCGCGAAATAGGCTGGCACCGGCAGCACGCTCCACAGGCTGCCGACCAGCCCGCCCGCGAGGCTGCCGGTGAAGGTGGCGAAGAACCAGCTGGCCACGGTGCTCGCGCCCAGCCGCTGCGGGGCGAGGCGGGCGAAGATGCCGAGGCCGTTCGGCAGGATGTAGAGCTCGCCCGTGGTCAGAACGATGAAGAAGGCGACCAGCCACAGCCAGCTGGCGCGACCGTCGCCCTGCCAGCCCGCTACCACCGCCAGCAGCACATAGGCCCCGGCCACGACCAGCGCCCCGATCGCCATCTTCTGCAGCGGCGAATGTTCGGTGCCCGCCGCCGCCTGCCGCCGCCAGCGCGCCAGCAGGAAGGGCGTCATCAGGATGACCAGCAGCGGGTTCAGCGACTGGAACCATGTCATCGGGATTTCCAGCGATCCCGCCGCCCGGTCGACCCCGCTGTCGGCCCAGAGCGCGACCGTGTTGCCCACTTGCTCGTATGCGCTGCGGAATACCGTCACTGCCAGCAGCAGCCCGCCCAGCAGCATCAGCGTGGGGCGGTCGAAGCCGTCCCAGAATTTCACCTTGGCGCCCGTGGGCGTGACCGGCGAGCGTTCCTCTGACGGCAGGTATTTTCCGCCCCAGACATAGATCGCCAGCCCCGCCGCCATGCCGATCCCCGCCGCGCCGAAGCCATAGTGCCAGCCATAGAACTCGCCCAGCGTCCCGCAGATCAGCGGGGCGAGGAATCCGCCGATATTCACCCCGACATAATAGATGTTGTAGGCCCACGGACGGCGCGGATCGTTCGCGGCGTACAGATCGTTGATCTGGCTGGGCAGGCTGGGCAGGAAGAACCCGTTCCCCAGCGCGATGGTGCCGAGCGCGATGTAGAACAGCGGCTCGAACGTCATCATGAAATGGCCCAGCGCCATGATCGAGCCGCCCAGGATCACCGCCCGCCGCTTGCCCAGCCAGCGGTCGGCGATGATGCCGCCGAAGATCGGCGTGAAATAGGCAAAGGCGGTATAGGTGCCGTAGATGACCGAGGACATGCCCTGCTCGATCAGCAGCTCCATCGTCATGTAATAGACGAGTAGCGCGCGCATCCCGTAGTAGGAGAACGTCTCCCACATGTTCGTCAGGATCAGGATCGTCAGCCCGCGCGGCTGGCCGAACCAGTTCTGTCCGGAAGCGGGAGCGGCGGCGCTCATGCCGCGTGCGGCCCGCCCCAGACATTGTCGCCCGCCCAGACGGTACCGTCCCTGTAGGTGACCGAGGGTTCGCGGTCCTGCGCCAGGAAGGTCGGACCGTCGAGATCGACGAAATCGCAGACCTGCGCCAGCACGAAGGCAGGCGCCATCGCAAGGCTGGTGCCGACCATGTTGCCGACCATCAATTTCAGCCCGGCCTCGCGGCTGGCGTGCGCGATGGCCAGCGCCTCGGTCAGCCCGCCGCATTTGTCGAGCTTGATGTTGTTGACGGTGAACTTTCCGACAAGCCCCGGCACGTCGGCGCTGGTCAGCGCGCTTTCGTCGGCCGCGATGGGCATGGGGCTGGCGAACCCCTCAAGATCGCTTTCGCGCCCGCGCGCCAGCGGCTGTTCCAGCAGCGATACGCGGCAGGCATCCAATGCGGCGGCCAGCTCGCCCAGTTCGGGCAGGGTGAAGCCCTGGTTGGCGTCGACCCCCAGCCACACGTCGGGCCGCGCGGCGCGAATGGCCTGTACCCGCGCGATGTCGAGGTCGAGTTCGCCTGTCAGCTTGACCTTGATCGCGCGCGCATCGGCATACGCGCTGGCGCCAGCGGCCATCTTTTCGGGACTGTCGGCGCCCAGCGTGAAGGTCGTGACCACCGGTTTCGGTTCCGGTACGCCCGCCAGTTGCCAGACCGGCACGCCTTTCCGCTTCGCCTCAAGCTCCCACAGCGCGCAATCGACCGCGTTGCGCCCGCCGCCCGCAGGCATCAGCTCCTGCAGGGCGGCGCGGTCGATGCCTGCCTCGATCCGGCTGCGGGCCGCTTCGATGTCGGCGATCATGTGGTCGGCATCGTCGTGCAGGTAATAGACCCCGCCGCCTTCCCCGCGCCCTTGGTGGGTGCCGTCGGACAGCACGGCGACCACCACCTCGGTCGATTCGAACACATGGCCCGAGATGCGGAACGGCGCGGCCAGGCGCAGGGTCTCGCGCCTGAGGTCGAGCGTCAGGGCTCTTGTCGGTGAACGGGGCATCAGTAGTTGGTCCCGACGCCGAAGAGGTGGAAGGCGGCGGCCAGCCAGACCATCACGATGCCCGCCAGCAGCAGCAGCACGCTCCACACCCTGGCGGTCCAGCGGCGGCGGCCGGTCCAGACCTGCCACAGATACCAGGCGAACACCGCCAGCCCGCCGATGAAGACGACCAGCGTCAGCACCTGCAGCACGATGACGATGGCGTCGAACGCTCCGCCCAGATTGGTCAGGTCGCCGAACATCAGCGTGATGACGACCGCCCAGCCGACCAGCACCAGCACCATCAGCAGCGCAGTCAGGCGCGAGAGCAGGTAGCCGAGCCGTTCGCGGCCCTCCAGCGGCAGCGCCGAGCCGTAATGGCGGCGCACCAGCCAGCGCACCGGCCACAGCAGCGCGGTCAGCAGCAGCACCGCCAGCGCCGCATAGATCAGCGGCATCAGCAGCGACGCGTCCTTGTACCAGGGTGCGCGTTCGAACACGGTAAAGGCCGACATGATCGACAGGCTGAAGCGCGTGACCTTGCCGTCCTCCACCTTGGCGGCAAGCTGCTGGTGGCTGTTGAGGTCCTGCCAGACGAAGGGCTTCACCTCCACCCACTTGGCGGGGCGGCCGGTCAGGCCCAGGTCGGGCGGCAGGATCAGCTCGCCATCGGGTCCGGCGGCCACGGTGGTCTGCCCGATCAGCTGCGTGATGTTGAGGAAGGTCGAATCCGGCGCGGCGCGACGCCATCCAGTTGCCCGCCAACATGCGGGCGTGCCTGGCGGCTTCCTCGGGCGGGACGCGGCTGGTGACCGGCTTGCCGGGGAAATAGCGGTCTGCGAACTCGGTGAACAGGTTGACGCGCACGCCATTGACGGCGCCTGCCTCACCCCCGCTGTTGAACGATGCGTAGAGGCCCACGTCCTGGTCCATGAACAGATGGAGCGAGGTGTGGAAACCCTCGGTATCGCCGAGATGGCCGATCACCTGCTGGCCGTTGATGTTGGTCTCGAAGAAACCCAGCATCATCCGGTCGAGCGGCGGCAGCATCGTGGTGGCCGTGGTGTGCATGTATCGCGCCGTCTCGGGCTTGAGGATGCGCTGGCCGTCCAGCTCGCCATCGTTCAGATGCGCCATCATGAAGCGCGCCATGTCGGGTCCGGTGGAGGTCAGCGAACCGGCAGGCGCGGGGCCGACGATCTCGAACGGGATCTCCTTGCCCGATTTCCTGTCATAGCCGGCCGCCAGGTTCGGCTGCATCGCCGCGGGCACCGGCTGGCGAAAGCTGGAATGGGTCATGCCCAGCGGCTGGAAGATGTGCCGCTCGACATAGTCGTCGAAGGGTTCGCCCGACACGCGCTGAACGACATAGCCCGCGAGCGAGGTGCCATAGTTCGAATAGGCGGGGGTGGTGCCCGGCGCGAAGATGCGTTCGGGGATCCAGCGCTTCAGCAGTTCGTCATAGGGCGGGATGGTGTCGCGGTCGTGGCCGATCAGGTCCTTGATCTGCTCCTCGAACCCGGCGGTATGCGTCATCAGCTGGCGCATCGTCACCGGCTGGCCGTCATAGGCGGGGATCTTGAAGTCGAGATACTGGTTCACGTCGGCGTCAAGGTCGATCCTGCCCTGCTCGACCTGCTGCATCACCGCGGTCCAGGTGATCAGCTTGGACACCGAACCGGGACGGAACAGGGTAGTCTCGGGATCGACCGGCTTGCGATCGGCCACGTCGGCATAGCCATAGCCGCGCTCGGTCAGGATCTCGCCGTCCTTGACCACAACGACCACCGCGCCCGCGATGTCGCCATCGCCCAACGCATAGGGCATGAAGCCGTCGAGCCAGGCGTCGACGTCGCTCCTGGTCAGCGGTTCGCCGCCGTTCACGCCGTTGGAATTGCCGCCTGCGGCCGCGTCCTGCGGTTCGGGCTGGCTTTGGGCTTGGGGCTGCTGCGCCATCAGGATCGTGCCGATCGACGCCAGCAGCATGAAAAATGCGAACAGACCCGCGACGGGTAATCTGGTTATGCGCATGAAACCCCCAATTCGACCCTAGTTGCCTCGGCCGTTTTTCGCAGCTAACCTTTGGCGGCGAACTTTTGACCTAATCGGGACATAATGATCCTAATCAGAGAATTGTCAAATGGGGAAATCTGAAACGATATCCTCTGCGGACCGGCATCCGACGCTGGGCAGCCTGTTGAAGGGGCTGCGCGGCCGAAGGGGCTGGACGCTCAAGCAGATGAGCGCCGAGACCGGCATCCCCGTGTCGACCCTGTCCAAGGTGGAGCATGACCGGCTGACGCTGACCTATGACAAGCTGATGCAGCTGAGCCAGCGGCTCGGCATCCGCCTGTCCGAACTGTTCGCCGAGCCAGAGGAGCGCGAGGAGGACCGCACCTTCACCGGCAGGCGCAGCATCGGCAAGCCGGAGCGCGCGGTGCGGGTTACGACGCCGAACTACGATTATCACTACATGTGCCCGGAACTGCGGCAGAAGATGATGATCCCCATCGTCACCACGATCCGCGCCAAGACGGCGGAGGAATTCGGCAAGCTGGTGCGCCATCCGGGCGAGGAATATATCCACGTCCTCGAAGGCAGCATCGTCGTGCATACCGAGTTCTACGATCCGGTGACGCTGCACAAGGGCGAGGGGATCTACATCGATTCCGACATGGGGCACGCCTATGTCGTCGCCGATGGCTGCGAGGAAGCGCAGGTGCTGGGCGTATGTTCCAGCCGCGAGCAGGATTTCGCGGATTCGCTGATGACGATCTACGGACCCCGGCGCGGCTAGGCCGGGGCGCAGGCCGGCTCCATCTCGGCAAGCGAGACGACGCCGATGCAGCCGCGCAACTTCTCGGCCACGATGCGCGCCGACCGCGGCGACAGGCCGCGCAGCACCATCTCCACCTCCATGTCCGCGCCGCGTTGCCGCACCCGCAGGTCGGGCGCGGCCAGGTCGTGCTGCGCCAGCAGGCCGATGATGCGGCACAGCAGGCTGGCGCTGGACCGCGCGGTCAGGGTCAGCCGGACGGGCGGCATCATGCCGCCGCCCGCCGTTTCTGGCGCGCACCCTCGGCAATGCGCTGGCGGGCCAGCATGTCGGCGGCGCGGTGCGCGGGGAGGCCCTTGGCGTCGGCGAAGTCCAGCACGGCGGCCAGGCGGCGGGGCGTGTCTTCCACCCGGCGTGCGGCTTCCCCGGCGGACCAGCCGAGATGTTCCGCCGCGACATTGATGATGCCGCCTGCGTTCACGACATAGTCGGGCGCGTAGAGGACGCCGCGGGCCGCCAGCAGATCGCCATGTTCGGGCGCGCAAAGGACGTTGTTCGCCGCGCCGCAGACCACTTTGGCGCGCAATTCCGCCACCGCCTGGCCGTCCAGCACGCCGCCGAGCGCGCAGGGCGCGAAGATGTCGGCATCTGCCATGACGATCCGGTCCGGCGACACGATCCGCGCGCCGAATGGGCGAGCCACCGCTTTGGCGACGTCCGGCCGTACGTCCGCCACGACCAGTTTCGCGCCCGCTTCGTGCAGCAGATGGCACAGATGCGCGCCGACATGGCCCAGCCCCTGCACCGCCACGGTCAGTCCGGCAAGGTCGCTGCCCAGTCGCCGCCGCGCGGCCAGCTGCATACCAAGGAACACGCCCCGCGCCGTCCAGGGCGAGGGGTCGCCGCCGGGCTTGCCCGCCGCTGCGTCCAGCCCTGCGACATGGCGCGTCTCCTGCCGGACGCAGGTCATGTCCGCGACCGAGGTGCCGACATCCTCCGCGGTCAGATAATTACCGCCCAGCCCCTCGACCGCGCGGCCGAAGGCGCGCAGCAGCGCCGTGCGGTCAAACGGGCCATCGGGCATGGCGATCACCGACTTGCCGCCGCCAAGGGGCAGATCCGCCAGCGCGTTCTTGTAGGCCATGCCCTCGGCAAGGCGCACCGCATCGGCGGTCATCGCGGCCTGGTCCGGGTAGTGCCAGAACCGGCACCCGCCCGCCGCCGGGCCAAGCCGGGTGGAATGCAGGACGATCACGCCGCGCAGTCCGCTGGCGGGATCGGCGATGGGGATCACCATCTCGGGCGGGTGTGCGGGGTAAAGATCGTCCATGTTTGCTTCTCCTCTTGATGTGGGGGACAATCGCCCATGCGCAGCGGAAAGTCCGACCTGATTTGCGCGGACTGGCGCATAATCAGGTAGATTTTACCGGATGAACAGTGATACTGGAAAGAAATGTCCGAAAACCTCGACCCGTTTGAACGCAAGATCCTCGCCGAGTTGCAGCGCGACGCCAGCCTGACCACCGCCGAACTGGCCAAGCGCGTGGGGCTGTCCGCCTCGCCCTGCTGGCGGCGGGTGGAGCGGCTGGAGAAGGAGGGCATCATCGCCCGCCGGGTCGCGCTGGTAGACCGGCGCAAGGTGGGTCTCAACACCCAGGTCTTCGCGCAGGTAAAGCTGAGCGCGCACGGCCATGCCCATCTGGACGAGTTCACCCGCGCCATCGCCGAACTGCCCGAGGTGCTGGAGGCCTATGTGCTGATCGGCGTGTTCGATTTCATGCTGCGCATCGTGGCGAAGGACATCGACGCCTATGAACGGCTGTTCTTCGATAGGCTGTCAAAAATTCCGGGCGTGCAGGAAATCAATTCCACGGTGGCCCTGTCCGAGATCAAGGCAACGACTGCCCTGCCGGTGTGACGACCGGTGTGACGAGAGGCGCGACGAGAGGCGGCGGCGGGGGTCCTTGCCAAACCGGATGTTATCGGTAACAAACCCGGTGCAAGCGGCGTGAAGCCGGCAGTGCCGCAGGGCAAGCGATCACGGGCGGGAAGAGGGGACGATGAAGGCAGAACTCGCGGGCGCCGCCCTTGCGGTAGGGCTGGCCCTTGGCTCCCTTGCAGCTTGTCCCGGCGCGGCCCATGCGCAGCAGCCGCTGCCCCGGATTGTTAGCGCTAACGGCAAGCACCTGCTGATGGTTGATGGCGAGCCGTTCCTGATGCTGGGTGCGCAGGCGAACAATTCCAGCAATTATCCCGCCGTGCTGCCGCAGGTCTGGCCGGTGGTGGAACGGCTGCATGCCAACACGCTGGAAATCCCCGTCGCGTGGGAGCAGATCGAGCCCGAGGAAGGCCGCTTCGACTTCTCCTATCTGGAAGCGCTGCTGAAGGATGCGCGCGAGCATGATTTGCGGCTGGTGCTGCTGTGGTTCGCGACGTGGAAGAATACCGGACCCTCCTATGCGCCGATGTGGGTGAAGACCGACACCGCGCGCTTCCCCCGCATGAGGACGCCCGGGGGCAAGCTGCATTACGCGCTGTCGCCCCATTCCCGCAGCACGCTGGAGGCGGACAAGCGCGCCTTCGTCGAGTTGATGCGCTGGCTGCGCAAGAATGATCCCGACCACACCGTCATCATGGTGCAGCCGGAGAACGAGGCGGGTGTCTATGGCCAGAAGCGCGACCATTCGGCAGAGGCCAACGCGCTGTTTCGCCGCGCCGATCCCCGCCGAACTGGCGCAGCACACCGGCAAGTCCGGCAACTGGAGCGACGCCTTCGGGCCGCTGGCGGGCAGTGCGTTCAACGCCTGGCACACCGCGCGCTATATCGACGAGATTGCCGCCGCGGGGCAGCAGGTTCTGGACCTGCCGATGTATGCCAATGCCGCGCTGAGCGATCCGTTTGCCGCACTCCGGGTGAGGGCGGGGGCGCCAGCGGCGGGCCGGACTGGCCGGTGATCGACGTGTGGAAGGCAGCCGCCCCGCATATCGATTTGGTCGCGCCCGACATCTACATGCGCGACCAGCGGCAGGTGGCGGAGATCATGCGGCTCTATGCCCGGCCCGACAATCCGCTGATGATCCCCGAGATCGGCAATGCCGCCGAATATGCGCGGTTCTGGTGGACCGCGCTGGGGCACGGTGCGATCGGCTTCGCGCCATTTGGCATGGACGAGACGGATTATTCGAACTTCCCCCTGGGCGCGCAGGAACTGGACGAGGACACGGTCGAGGCCTTCGCGTCGAAGTACCGCCTGTTCGCGCCGATGGCGGGGGCATGGGCGCGGGTCGCGGCAAGGAACCCTGCATGGGGCGTGGCCAAGCCTGCGGACGGGTCCAGCCAGAGCCGGCAGATTGGCCGCTGGAAGACGACCGTCCAATATGGCGAATGGCAGTTCGGCGACCGCGAGGCCGCGTGGATGCCCGATACGCCGCACCCGACCGACGGCAAGCCCGTGGGCGGGGCCGTGATCGTGCAGACCGGAGCGGACGAGTTTCTGGTCGCCGGATCGGATGCGCGCGTGCGCTTCGCCCTAGCCGATGCGCAGCCGGGCGAGAGCGCGGCCATGCTGCGGGTCGAGGAAGGCACGCTGGCCGAGGACGGCAGCTTTGTCATGCGGCGCGTGTGGAACGGCGACCAGACCGATCACGGATTGAATTTCACCAGCCAGCCGGTGCTTTTGAAAGTCACCATGGGCAGCTATCAATAAGGGACGCAGGGGTAATGGGGATCCGTTTATCGGCGCTGGCGGCGCTTGCATTATCGGCCAGTGCCGTTCCCGCCATCGCGGCGGAAGTCGAGCGGCTGGACCACGGCGTGATCGTCACGCCCGACAGCGGCCCTGCCGAGCAGGTGCGCGTGCTGGTCTATGGCGACGGGCGCTTTCGCGTCAGCGCGGTGCCGGACGCGGGGTTCGACCTGCCCGAGAGCCTCATGGTGATCGAGCAGCCGGACAGCGATTTCAGCCTGAGCGAAAGCGGCGGGATGGTCACCATCGCGACGCCCACCGCCACTGCCGAAGTGCGCCTCAGCGACGGGCATGTGCGGTTCCTGGACTATGCGGGCGCGGTGCTGCTGGACGAGGCGGGCCGCGGCGCGTTCCGGCCCGTCACCATCGAGGGCGAGGATTTCGTCGCCATCAGCCAGCAGTTCAATCGCGGCACGGACGAGGGCATCTATGGCCTTGGCCAGCACCAGAACGGGCAGATGAACTATAATGGCGAGGACGTCGAACTCGCCCAGCACAACATGGATATCGCGGTGCCCTTCCTCGTCTCGACGCGGGGATACGGGCTGTTGTGGGACAACGAATCCATCACCCGCTTCGGCGATCCGCGCGCCCCGCAATTGGTGGGCGCCGGGGCGAAGCAGGGCGGCCTGACCGTCACCACGAATGGCAAGCCGGGCTGGCAGGCGGAATATTACCTGGGCGACGATCTGGCGGTGCGGCAGGTGGAGCCGGCGATCAACTACCAGTTCATCCGCGACCAGGCGAAATGGCCCGAAGCAGCCAAGGCAGGCACCATCGCCACGCCCGAAAGCGGTCAGAACACCGCTGGCGTGTCGGCGCAGAAGCAGAAGGTGGTCTGGACCGGCACGCTGCATCCCGATGCGACCGGCACGCACAAGTTCCGGCTCTATTCGTCGAGCTACGTCAAGGTCTTCGCCAATGGCGAGGAAGTGCTGAACCGCTGGCGGCAGAACTGGAACCCCTGGTTCCACAATTTCGAGCTGCCGATGCAGGCGGGCCAGCCGGTCGAGCTGCGGATCGAGTGGGAGCCGAACCAGGGCTATATCGCGCTATACGGCAGCGATCCCCTGCCCGAGGCGGATCGCCATTCGGTCTGGCTGTCCTCTGAAGTGGGCAAGGGGATCGATTACTACTTCGTCGCGGGCGATGGCAGCATCGACGGCGCCATCGCGGGCTATCGCGCGCTGACCGGCAAGGCGGCGATGCTGCCGAAATGGGCCTATGGCTTCTGGCAGAGCCGCCAGCGTTATGACACGCAGGGCCAGCTGCTGGACGTCATGCGCGAATACCGCAAGCGGCAGATCCCCATCGACAATTTCGTGCTCGACTGGCGGTACTGGGAAGATCCCAAGTGGGGCAGCCATGAATTCGACGCCTCGCGCTTTCCCGATGCCGAGGGGATGGTCGACGCGGTGCATGCGATGGACGGCAACATCATGATCTCGGTCTGGCCAAAGTTCTATCCGGACACCGCCAACGGGCGGGAACTGGACGAGCAGGGCGACCTCTATCGCCGTCCGCTTGAGGCGGGGCAGAAGGACTGGGTCGGGCCGGGCTATGCCAACACGTTCTACAACCCCTATACCAAGGAAGCGCGCGACCTGTATTTCCGCCAGATCGACGAGGCGCTGGTGTCGAAGGGGTTCGACGCGTGGTGGCTGGATGCGGTGGAGCCGGATTGGCATTCCAACCTCTCGATCGAGGAGCGCAAGTACCAGATGGGCCCGACCGCGCGCGGCCCCGGCGCGGCGGTGTTCAATTCCTATCCGCTGATCCACGCGCTTGGCTTTGCCGAGAACCTGCGCAAGGTGCAGCCCGGCAAGCGGCCCTTCATCCTGACCCGCTCGGGCTTTGGCGGCATCCAGCGGGCCAGTTCGGCGCTGTGGTCGGGCGATGTGGCGGCGCGCTGGGACGATCTGCGCGACCAGATCTCGGCGGGCGTGAACCTGTCGATGTCGGGCATTCCCAACTGGACGCATGACATCGGCGGTTTCTCGGTCGAGGATCGCTATACGCAGCAGGACCCCGCGCACCAGGACGAATGGCGCGAGCTGAACCTGCGCTGGTTCCAGTTCGGCCAGTGGTCCCCGCTGTTCCGCAGCCACGGCGAGTTCCCGTTCCGCGAGGTCTATGAACTCGCGCAGGACGACCGGGCGATGTATGACGCGATGGTCGGATCGCTTGAGGAGCGGTACCGGCTGATGCCCTACATCTACTCGGTCGCGGCGGACACATATTGGCGCGACGGGTCGATCATGCGCGGGCTGCCGATGGATTTCGCGGGCGACCGGCGCACCTGGGACATCGCGGACCAGTACATGTTCGGCCATGAGTTCCTGGTCGCCCCCGTCACCGAGTTCGGCGCGCGCGAGCGGCAGGTCTATCTGCCTGCGGGCGCCGACTGGTACGACTGGCGCACCGGCGCGTCCCACCGCGGCGGACAGGCGATCACCGCCGCCGCGGCGCGCGAGAGCATACCGGTATTCGTGCGCGCCGGTTCGATCGTCCCCACCGGACCTGCGATCCAGCACACGGGCGAGAAGCCGGACGGCCCCGTCGTGCTGCATGTCTTCACCGGCGCGGACGGCGCATTCACCTGGCACGAGGACGAGGGCACGACCCGCGCCTATGAACAGGGCAAGCGTTCGGAAGTGCCGCTGCATTGGGACGAGGCGGGCGGCACGCTGACGATCGGCGCGCGGCAGGGCGAATTCGATGGCATGGCGCCAGGCCGCGCCATATCGGTTCGCTTCTACGGACCGGACAGTGCAAGTGCGCCCGACTTTACCGCGAACGGGGAATACAGCCTTGTCTATGACGGAGCGCCGATCACGGTGCGGCGCAAGTGACGGGGCACGATGTAATGAGACGAGCGGGAGTGACAGGGTTGAAGACCAGAACGATGCTGCTGGCGGCGGCGATGACGATGGCGACCAGCGGCACGGTGCGGGCGCAGGAAGCGAACCCGGCGAACTGGCCGCAGATCGCCAGCCCCGATGCGATGACCGATGCCGAGACCGAGGCGATGATCACCCGCCTGATCGCGCGCATGAGCCTTGAAGAGAAGATCGGCCAGATGATCCAGGCCGACATCGCGTCGATCGTGCCCGAGGACCTGCGCCGCTATCCGCTGGGGTCGGTGCTGGCGGGCGGCAGTTCGGCGCCGCTGGGCAAGCCCGACCGTTCGCCCGGCAAGGACTGGGCCGATACGGCGGCCGCGTTCGAACGCGTGGCGATGGAGCAGCGGGCAGGCCATGTCGCGATCCCGCTGCTGTTCGGCGTGGATGCGGTGCACGGCAACAACAATATCGTGGGCGCCACGCTGTTTCCGCATAACATCGGCCTGGGTGCCGCGCGCGATCCCGGCCTTATCCGCCGCATCGGCCTTGCCACCGCGCGCGAGGCGGCGGCGGCCGGTGTCAACTGGACCTTTGCGCCCACGGTCGCGGTGCCGCAGGACGACCGCTGGGGCCGCACCTACGAAGGCTATTCCGAGGATCCGGCCATCGTGCGCGCCTATGCGGGCGAGATGACGCTGGGCCTGCAGGGCGAACCGGGCGAGGGTACAATCCAGGACGGCCATATCGCGGGCAGCGCCAAGCATTTCCTGGGCGACGGCGGCACCACCGGCGGCGTGGACCAGGGCGACAATGCCGCGAGCGAGCAGGAGCTGGTGAACATCCACGCTGCGGGCTATCCCCCCGCGATCGAGGCGGGGATCATGTCGATCATGGCCTCGTTCAATTCTTGGCATGGCCGCAAGATGCACGGCAACCAGTCGCTGCTGACCGATGTGCTGAAGGAGCGGATGGGGTTCGACGGTTTCGTCGTGGGCGACTGGAACGGCCATGCCCAGATCGAAGGCTGCACCGCCACCGATTGCCCGCAGACCTTCATCGCCGGGCTCGACATGGCGATGGCGCCCGACAGCTGGAAGGGGCTGTTCGAAACCACGCTGGCCCATGCGCGCGCGGGCACGATCCCGATGGAGCGGGTGGACGACGCGGTCCGCCGCATCCTGCGGGTGAAGGCCGGGCTGGGCCTGTTCGATTCGGCGCGCCCGTGGACCGATCGCGATGGCGTGATCGGTTCGGCCGAGCACCGCGCCATCGCGCGCGAGGCGGTGCGCAAGTCGCTGGTGCTGCTGAAGAACGACGGCGTGCTGCCGCTGAAGCCGAATGCGAAGCTGCTGGTCGCCGGCCCCGCCGCGGACGACATCGGCCTGCAATCGGGCGGCTGGACGCTGAGCTGGCAGGGCGACGGCAATACCAATGCGGATTTCCCCAACGGCCAGTCGATCTTTGCCGGAATCAGGGAAGCGGTCGCCGAAGCGGGCGGCAGCGCCACGCTGAGCACCGACGGCAGTTTCACCCGGCGCCCCGACGCGGCCATCGTGGTGTTCGGCGAGGAGCCCTATGCCGAGATGCGCGGCGATATCCGCACTCTGGAATTCCAGGCGGGCGACAAGCAGGCGCTGGAACTGCTGCAGACGCTCAAGGCACAAGGCATCCCGGTCGTGTCGGTGTTCCTGTCGGGCCGCCCGCTGTGGGTGAACCCGGAACTCAACCGGTCCGACGCCTTTGTCGCCGCGTGGCTGCCGGGGTCCGAAGGCGGCGGCATCGCCGATGTGCTGATCGGAAAGCCGGACGGAACGCCGCGCCATGATTTCACCGGCCGCCTGTCGTTCAGCTGGCCGAAGACCGCGGGGCAATTCACGCTGAACGCAGGGGCGCCCGGATACGACCCGCTGTTCCCGCTGGGCTACGGCCTGTCCTATGCCAGCCCCGGCAGCGTGCCGCAGCTGGGCGAGGTTGCGGGCGTGGACGCCAGCCTTGCCAATACCAGCCTGTTCTTTGCGCGGGGCCGCGTGCCCGCGCCCTTCGCGTGGGAGGAAGGCAGCGCTGCCGTGCGCAGCCCGGTCGACGGACCGCAGACGCAGGAGGGCGCGGTGCGGCTGAGCTGGCCCGCCGGGACCGATGCGACCGCGCGGATCGCGGGACCGGAACTGGACCTGACGCGCGAGACCAATGCCAAGGTGCTGTTGCAGATCCAATATCGCGTCGCGCAGCCCGCCAGCGGTCCTGTCACGATGTCGCTGGGATCGGGCACCATCGATGCGAGCGCCTTGTTCGGTGCCGCCGGCGAATGGCGCACCGTGCGCGTGCCGCTGGAATGCTTCGCCGCTGCCGGGACCGATGTCGCCAGCGTCGCCAGCCCCTTCGCGCTGACCGCCACAGGCCCGCTGACGGTGGACATCGCCGATCTGCGGCTCGCCACCGATCCCGAGGGCGCATTCTGCCCGGCGGAGCCATGACCATGCGCCGTGCCCTGTTCCTCGCCGCGGCCGCGCTGGCAACGCCCGCGGCGGCGCAATCGGTGTCTTCCCCGGACGGCGATCTGACCGTCGCGCTTGAGGTTACGCCCGATGGGCCCGGCTGGTCGCTGACGGCGAATGGGCAGGAGATCATCACCCCCTCGCGGCTTGGCCTTGCGCTGGAGCCGTACGAGAATATCGGCCCCGGAATGGTCGTGACAGGCGTGCAGCGGGCCAGCGGCACCGATAGCTACACGCTGCCCGCGGGCAAGACATCGTCGGTGTCGCAGCCCTATAACCAGCTGACCGTCAGCTTGGCCGAGCCCGATGGGGAGCAGCGCCGCTACGACCTGGTCCTGCGCGCCTATGACGAGGGGGCGGCGCTGCGCTATGTCATCCCCCGCCAGCCGGGGTTCGAGACCCTGCGCCTGGCGGGCGAGGGGACGGAGTTCCGCTTTGGCGCGGATTACGCGTGCCACGGGCTGAACCTGGGCAGCTATGGCACCGGGCACGAGGGGGAGTACGATCCCGTGCAGGCCTCGGCGATCCGGCCGCACAATCTGTACGAATTGCCGCTGCTGTGCCGCACCGGCGCGGACGGCCCCGCCTTTGCCATTGCCGAGGCGGCGGTGAAGGACTGGCCCGCGCTGTACCTGGCCGGGCTGAACAGCGGCGATCTGGGTGTGTCGGCCCGGCTGGCGCGGCGGATCGACGATCCCGCCGTGGTGGTGAAGCACGATCTGGGCCCGCAGGGGCTCAGCTCGCCATGGCGCGTGGTGATGGTGGCGGACCGGCCCGGCAGGCTGATCGAAAGCACGCTGCTGACCTCGCTCAACCCGGCGGCCGAGGGCGATTTTTCGTGGGTGCAGCCGGGCAAGACCGCTTGGGACTGGTGGAACGGGCCGCTGCTCGCCTCGGTCCCGAACGCGGGCACCAATACCGCGACTGCCAAGGGCTTCATCGACTTCGCCGCGGAACATGATCTGCGCTACATGATGATCGACGATGGTTGGTATGTCGGCAGCGGCGGCGCGGATTATTTCGGCGAGGACGCCGACCCGACCACGCCGATCGACGCGATCGATATTCCCGAACTGGTGCGTTACGGGGCAGAGCGCGATGTCGGCATCATCTTGTGGGTGCATTGGTCGCTACTGGACCGGGACATGGAACGCATCCTGACGCGCATGGCCGATTGGGGCGTCAAGGGGATCAAGGTCGACTTCATGAACCGCGACGATCAGCAGATGATCGACTTCTATCACCGTCTGGCCGAAGCGACCGCGCGGCACCGGCTGCTGCTGGACCTGCACGGCGCGACCCATCCCTGGGGCATGACGCGGACCTGGCCGCAGTTCCTGACGCAGGAAGGGGTGCTGGGCGCGGAATACAACAAGTGGACGCGGCGGATCACGGCGCAGCACAATCTGACGCTGCCCTATACGCGCATGTTGCTGGGCCCGATGGACTACACGCCCGGCGGCTTTCGCAATCGCACTTCCGCGAATTTCACGATCCGCAACAAGGGGCCCGAGGTGCAGACCACCCGCGGGCAGGCGCTGGCGATGTATGTCGTCTATGAAAGCCCGCTGCAGTCGGTGGCCGACAGTCCCGACGCCTATCGCGGGCAGCCGGGGCTGGACTTCATCGAGGCCGTGCCTGCCAGCTGGGACGAAACCCGCTTCCTGGACGGCGAGATCGGCGAGAGCGTTGCCATCGCGCGGCGCAAGGGGAAGCGCTGGTTCGTCGGCGCGATGACGGTCGATCCGCGCAGCATGCGGCTGCCACTGAATTTCCTGGGGCAGGGCGAATGGCGCGCGACCATCTGGGAAGATGGTGCGACACCGGTGCAGCTGGTGACGCGCGGCGGCCGGTTCGATGCTGGCGATACGCTGGCGCTCGCCATGGCCGCGTCGGGCGGCGCGGTCGCCATGTTCGAGCCGCTGGGCCAATGACCATTCTTGAAGAGACAATACAGGGAGAAGCAGTGTGAAGCCCGTGATCCGTCATATCCTGTCCGCCGTCCTCGCCACCACTGCGCTGGCCGGTCCGGCCATCGCGCAGCCGGTCACGGCGGTTCAGCAGCCCGCGCCGCACCAGCTCTCGCCCGAGCGGCTGGAGCGGATCACCGCGCTGCTGCAGGATTATGTCGAGCAGGGACGCATCGCCGGGGCCGTGGTCAAGATCCGGCAGGACGGGCGCGACGTCTATTCGCAGGCCGTCGGCTGGCGCGACCGCGAGGCGCGCGCCCCGATGCGCGAGGACACGATCTTTCGCATCGCGTCGCAGAGCAAGGCGCTGACCAGCGTGGCGATCATGATGCTGATGGAAGAGGGCAAGCTGCTGCTGAACGATCCGGTCAGCAAGTTCCTGCCCGAATGGAAGGAAACGACCGTCGCGGTTCCGCGTGACGGCGGCGGCTATGACGTGGTGCCGGCCAAGCGCGCGATCACCATTCGCGACCTGCTGACGCATACGGCCGGCATCTCCTATGGCTATGGCCCGGGAGAGGACCGCTGGCGCGAGGCGGGGATCACCGGCTGGTATTTCGCCGACCGGGACGAGCCGGTCTCGGCGGTCGTGGCGCGCATGCCCGCATTGCCGATGCAGGCGCAGCCGGGCGAGCAGTTCGTCTATGGCTACAACACCGACATCCTGGGCGTGGTGGTGGAGAAGATCAGCGGACAGACGCTGGACGCGTTCCTGCGCGAGCGGCTGATCGAGCCGCTGGGGATGAAGGACACCTCGTTCTATCTGCCGCGCGGCAAGGCGGACCGGCTGGCGGTGGTCTATGCCGACGAGGAACAGGGCATCAGCCGCGCGCCCGATGCCGCGGATGCCAGCGAGCGCCCCTATGGGCAGGGGCATTATCTGGACGGCCCGCGCATTGCTTATTCCGCCGGGGCGGGGCTGCTCTCGACGGCGGCGGATTACAGCCGTTTCCTGGAAATGATGCGCCGCGGCGGCGAGCTGGATGGCCGCCGCTATCTCAGCCCCAAGACGGTCGAGCTGATGACGGTGAACCACCTGCCGGACGCGGTGGACTATACCCCCGGCATGGGCTTCGGGCTGGGCTTCGCGATCCGCGAGGATCTGGGCCTTGCGGGCGAACCGGGATCGGAAGGCGAGTTCGAGTGGGGCGGCGCCTATCACAGCACCTATTGGGTCGATCCGAAGGAACGGATGACCGTGTCCTACATGGTCCAGCTCATCCCCTCGGGCGACAATGACCTGCAGGGCAAGCTGCGCGCGCTGGTCTATCAGGCGATGGAATAGGCGCGCAGCTTGCCCGGACATTCAGGCGTCGTTGGGTTCGGCCATGCGGCGATGCATCTGGGCCAGCACGGTATCGGGGATGATCCCGGCGAACGTGTCCTGCACCTTGTTCATGAAGCCGGCGACCGTGTGGTCGTCGCCCTTCAGCAGCGCCTTGTACCCGGCCGTGGCGACCATGGCCGGATCGTCCTTGTCGCCTTCGCCGACGCTCGGTGTCCTCCATGTCGGCACGCTTGAAGAACTGCGTGTCGGTGGGGCCGGGCATCAGGCAGCTGATCACCACGTCCGTCTCCTTCAGCTCGTTACGCAGGCCGAAGCAGAAATAGTCGATATAGCTCTTGGTGCTGTTGTAGACGAGCTGGAACGCGCCCGGGATATGCCCCGCGACCGATCCGGTGACGAGGATGCGGCCCTTGTTCGCGGCGCGCATCTTGCGGCCGACATTGTGCAGCAGCCATGTCGTTCCGGTGACATTGGTGTGGATCACATGGGCGATATCGCCCCATTCCTGGTCCAGGAACGCATGGCCCAGCCCGTGCCCGGCATTGGCCAGCAGCACGTCGGGCGTGCGATCGCCGATGGCAGAGACCAGCGCCTGCAGCCCCTCGCGCCCGGCCAGATCGGCCTCGACCGTCTTGACCGAGGAGGCGCCGCCTTCCTTCGCCGCGGCCTCGGCCGCATCAAGATCGCGGTCGGCCGCAAGGATCAGCTCGCAGCCATCGCGGCGCCGCCAGCTTGGTCAGTTCCAGCCCGATCCCGCTGGAAGCGCCGGTGATGACGCACAGGCCCGACAATTTGTCGATGTGCTTGCTCATGTTCAGCTCTCCATTCCGGGTTTGAGGACGACCTTGGTCCACTCGTTCTGCTCTTCCTTGAAGTTCTTGTAGCCGTCCGCGCGCTCTTCCAGCGGCAGGCGGTGGCTGATCAGGAAGGTGGTATCGAGCGTGCCGTCCTCGATCTTGGCCAGCAGGTCCTTGGTGTATTTCTGGACATGGGTCTGGCCGGTGCGCAGCTGCAGCCCCTTTTCCATCAGCGCGCCGAGCGGGAACTTGTCGGTCATCCCGCCATAGACGCCGGGGATCGACACCCTGCCGCCGAAGCGCACCGCCAGGATCGCCTGCTTCAGCGCGCTCGCCCGGTCGGCGCCGATGCCGACCTTCTGCTTCACGATGTCGATCATGTTGTCGACCGCGAAGCCGTGCGCTTCCATGCCGACCGCATCGATCACCGCATCGACGCCGATGCCGCCCGACATTTCCATCAACGCCTCGCGCACGTCGGTTTCGCGGAAATCGATGATCTCGGCGCCCAGCTGCTTCGCCAGCGCGAGCCGGTGGGGATAGTGGTCGATCGCGATCACCTTCGCCGCGCCCATCACGATGGCCGACTGGATCGCGAACAGGCCGACCGGGCCGCAGCCCCAGACCGCGACCGTGTCGTCGGGCTGGATGTCGGCATTCTCCGCCGCCATCCAGCCGGTCGGCAGGATGTCGGACAGGAACAGCACCTTGTCGTCGTCCAGATGGTCCGGCACCACGATCGGGCCGAAATCGGAATACGGCACGCGGACATATTCCGCCTGTCCGCCCGAATAGCCGCCGGTCAGGTGCGAATAGCCGAACAGGCCGGCCATCGGCTGGCCGTAAAGCGTGGCCGACATATCCTGCTTTTCGGCGGGATTGGAATTGTCGCAGGCGCGAATATTGCTGCTGCTTGCAGTGGAAGCAGCCGCCGCAGCTGATGGTGAAGGGCACGACCACGCGCTGCCCCTTTTTCAGCGTGCTGTCCTTGCCGGTCTCGACCACCTCGCCCATGAATTCATGGCCGAGCACGTCGCCCGGCTTCACGGCGGGAATGACCCCGTCGTAAAGGTGCAGGTCGGATCCGCAGATCGCGGTGCTGGTGATCTTGATGATCGCGTCGCGCGGATTGATGATTTCGGGATCGCTGACGGTTTCGACGCGGACATCTTTCGCTCCATGCCAGGTGAGGGCGCGCATCATTCGTTCTCCTGCTTGGCGCGGCGGGTGTCCGCGCGGGTGCGGGCCGATGTCGAGATCTCGCCGGTTTCCATCAGCATCTTGAACCGCTTGAGGTCGTGGCGGGCCTGTATCTGCCGGCTCGCGCAGGAACAGCTTGGCAAGCGCCTGCCCGACGGCTCCTGCGGGCGGGTTGTAGGCCATGATCAAGCTGACCCGCGTGCCGCGCTCGCCCGGCGCGTCGTAAAGCGCACTTCGCCATGAGTCTCGATGTCCGACCCTTCGACCGAGCGCCAGGCGATATGCTCGTCCTGCTTCTCGCTGGCGATCTCGGTCTTGACGTCGACCGTGCGCCCGGCAGGGGCCCTGATCGTCCAGACCGACTTGCCGTCGGCGGATGTCGTGACCGAATCCAGGTTTTCCATGAACTGCGACAGGTTTGAAAAGTCGCGCCAGATAGGCGAACAGCTCGGACCGTGGTTTTCGGATGGTGACCGTCCGGCCCACCTGGGCCAGATCGCCCGCCGGGTGGCGGCGGGCATAGTCGGGCGCGTCGTCGTCGCCCCTGCGCTTGTGACGGTGCGAGAGATAGCTGCCGAACGCGATTGCGCCTGCTGTGACAGCCAGTCCGGCAATCCCGCCGGTGATTTCGTTTCTCCGGTTCACTGGGTTTCTCCGTTGCCTCGACAATCGAAGCGAACGGGGGCCCATCGGGTTCCGACTTAATGCGCTAATCCGCGCCCCTATGCGATAAACCGGGCGTCAGCCCCGCTCGATCCGCACTGGGATACCCTTGCTGGCGGGGGTGTGGGACAGTTCGTCGTGATACCACAGCGGGACCAGCGAATTCAGCTCGGGGAAATAGCCCGCCAACGTGCCGGCCGGAAGGTCGTAGGGCACCACTTTCAGCCCGTCCACGCGCCGCTGCGGCTCGCTGCGGCCGTCCGGCGCTTCGCCTGCATCGGTGACAAGGGCGATCCGATCCCCTTCGGCAAAGGCATTGGCGCGCATGTCCTCGGGCTTCATCAGCACGATCATGCGGCTGCCCGACAGCCCGCGCAGACGGTCGTCGTGGCCATAGATGGTGGTGTTGAACTGGTCGTTGGAGCGCAGCGTGACCAGGTGGAAGCGCCCGTCGGCATCGCCGACGCCGCAGGCGTTCAGAGTGGTGGGATCGGTGAACTCGGCCTTGCCGCTGTCGGTCTTCCACACCCGCTCGCGCGCGGAATTGCCGCGATAGAAACCGCCCGCCTTGTTCATGCGCGCGTTCATGTCGTGAAACTCGTCCGGATAGGTCGCGGCGATGCAGTCGCGGATGCGCGAATAATCGTCCTGCCACGCATCCCATGTCAGCTTGGGATGGCTGTCCTGCAATGTCGCCTTGGCCAGGCCGCACACGATGGCGGTCTCGCTCTTGAGGTGGGGGCTGGCGGGGGTGCGCGAGGACCGGCTGCCATAGATGTGGCTGAAGCTGTCCTCGATGCTGACCCACTGGCTGCCGCCGACCTGCATGTCCTCTTCCGACCGGACGAGGCAGGGCAGGATCCAGCTGGATTTGCCCGGCATGCAATGGGTGGAATTGAGCTTGGTCGCGACATGGACGGTCAGTTCCATTTCGCTCCATGCCTCGTGGACGCGCTCGTGGTCGGGCACGGCCTTCGCCAGATTGCCGCCAAGGCCGATGAACCCCTTGTTCGATCCGTCCAGCAGCGCTTCCAGGAAAGTGACGGTGGTGTGCCCGTCCTCTTCCGGCGTTTCCAGGTCGAACAGCTCGCGGTACTTGTCGACCGGGGCCAGCTTGGTCTTTTCGGTGATGCCGACGGTGCGCTGGCCCTGCACGTTGGAATGGCCGCGAATGGGCGAGCAGCCCGCACCCTTGCGCCCGATATTGCCGCGCAGCAGCAGCAGGTTGACCAGCATGCCGATCGACTGCGATCCGTGGACATGCTGGGTCAGTCCCATGCCATAGATGCCCATCACATTGCCCGCATTGGCATACAGGTCGCCCGCCGCTTCCATCTCGGCGCGGGTCAGGCCGCTGGCGCGCTCGATCTCGTCCCAGCCGGTCGCGCGGATCTTGGCGATGAAGGCGTCGAAGCCTGTCGTATGCTCGGCGATGAAGTCGCGGTCCAGCACGCCCGGCCCGCCATGTTCGCGCCCCTCGTCGTCGAGATCGACCACGCGCTTGCACACGCCCAACAGCGCGGCGATGTCGCCGCCAGGGCGGACCTGGCAATACATGTGGTCGATCTTCGTCGGCTTGCCGATGGTCATCTGCATCGGGTTCTGCGGATCGACGAATTCGCGCAGGCCCTTTTCCTTCAGCGGGTTGAACGCGATGATCTTGCAGCCGCGCTGCACCGCGGATTTGAGCGTGTGCAGGATGCGCGGGCTGTTCGTGCCGGGATTCTGGCCCATGTAGAAGATGACGTCGACATGGTCGAAATCGTCCATCTGGCAGGTGCCGACGGACGATCCGATGACCTTCTTCAGCCCGACCGAAGTTGTTTCGTGGCACATGTTGGAACTGTCGGGCAGGTTGTTGTGCCCGTATGCGCGGGCGAAGATCGCATAGAGGTACGACGGCTCCAGCGCCGCCTTGCCGCTGGCGTAGAAGGTGACCGATTTCGGATCCATGTCGCGCAGTTTCGCGCCGATCTCGTCGAAAGCGGTGCGCCATGCCACGCGTTCATAGCGGTCCGTCGCGGGGTTGTAGCGCATCGGTTCGGTCAGGCGGCCCATTTTTTCCAGCCGGTAGTCGCCCATCTCGCGCAGCTCGGTCACCGTGTGGCGGGCGATCATCTCGGGCGTGCAGCGGTCGGTGGTCAGGTCCCACAGCGTCGCCTTGGCCCCGTTCTCGCAGAATTCGAAGGCGTGCGGATCTTCCGGCTTGGTCCATGCGCAGGACGAGCACATGTAGCCCGCGGGCTTGTTCTGTTCCTTCAGCGTCAGCAGCGCGCCGGGCGCGGCCCTGGCGCTCAGCTCGATCTTGGTGATCCCCTGCACGGAACCCCAACCGCCGGTGGCATGTTCGTATTCCTTCGGCTGCGGAAGATCATCGGCCATGGGGGACGTCCTTTCTGTGCATGTGCATTTGCCCTAACGCGGCGCCAGCGGCGCAGGTCCCGTCGCTACGCTGTCCTTCAGCACGGCGTGCGGATCGTTCATGACCAGCGCGCCATCCTCGCGCGCCAGCGAGGCAAGCGTCAACCCCGCCTCGCACGCACGGCGAACGGCAAGGTCGCTGGCAGCGGATATGGTGACCAGCGCGGGAATGCCGGCGCGCACGGTTTTCTCCACCAGCTCGTACGAACATCGCGCGGACAGCAGGGCGAAGCCGCTATCCGGCTCCACCTTGTCCCGCATCAGATGCCCGACCAGCTTGTCGAGCGCGTTGTGCCGACCCACATCCTCCCGCGCGGCAAGGATGCGCCCCGCCGGATCGCAGAAGGCGGCTGCATGCATCGCGCCGGTAGCGCGGCCCATCGGCTGATGGCTGCGAAAATCCGCCAGCGCGGCGGCGATCGCCTGCGAGCTTATCCGCGGATGCGCTTCCAGCCGGGGGAGGGGGCGCAGAACTTCCTCGATGCTTTCCAGCCCGCACAGCCCGCAGCTGCCTTCGACCAGTCGCAGCCGCAGGCGTTCGCGCAAGGGATGGGCGCGTTCCTCGGGCAGGGCGATGCGCAGGATCGTGCCGTTGTCTGTCGGGGCGACCTGAACGGGTCCGATCTCGTCCTCGCGGTGCGCCAGCCCTTCGGACAGGGTGAAGCCCACGGCGAAATCGGTGAGGTCGCTGGGCGTGCCCATCATCACCGCATAGCCCAGCCCGTTATATTCGAACGCGATGGGCTGTTCCTGCGCCAGTTCCGCCGGGGCGGGGCGCTGCGGCCCATCGCCAAAGGCGATGCGGCGGACCGGCGGCTGCTGGGCAAGGATCATGCCCGCGGCGTTAGCATTGCGGCTGCCACGCGCCTAGCCGTGTGCATGCCGGTCCTGCCTCTTGCGCACCCGAAAGGCCAGGATCGCCAGCAGCACGCCGCGAAAGATGAAGGCCAGTCCCACGAGCCATGCCAGCGCCAGGATCTGCGAGCCGATCGGCATCAGGAAGGCCAGATAGATGCCCAGCAGCAAATCGATCGCGCCCACGATCAGCAGCATGGCGCGGTGCTCGCTGCTCTTGAAGCCGTGGTAGAGTTCGAACAGACCGTTCACGATGAAGAAGATGCCCGCCGCCCACACCAGGCTGGTCGCACTGAGCACCGGCATCGCCAGGAACACGAACGCACCGATAAGCGAGAGCAGGCCGAACAGGAAATCGACCACCTTGGTCTGCCAGCCGAAATCCCGGAAGCCCGCGACGAACGACGCAATGCCGACGATCAGCAGCAATATGCCGAACAGCACCCCGACCGCGAAATTGGTGGGGATCGGGTTGAACATCGCCAGCGCACCGATCGCGATCAGCAATAGTCCATGCGCCAGGATCCAGCCCCACGAACGGCGCATCACTTGCGGCGTGCCGCCGGCCAGCGACCGGTCGATCAGCGTCTCGTCTGCGGGCGGTTGGCGTGTGTCGTTCATGGCGCGTGTCTCCGGTCCGGTGATGCGGGTTCCGATTCCCAAGCGCCCGGCGGGGCGGTCGGTTCCGAATGCGCGTCGGCGGGGCGCTTGCTGGCGGCGGGGCGGGTGACTAGGTTCATGGCAGCCATGATCATGTTTCCCTGCATCGCCCGATCTTTTCCCGCCCGATCCCTTCCCGTCCGATCCTTTCCCGTCCGAGCGAACGGCAGGTGCGGCGACGGGATGCAGCGGTGAAGGCGGTCGCATCCTGGCTCATAAGGCATTTCGCATTGTTCCTGTTGCTGGCCGGGGCGATTGCCGTGTTCCAGTCGGGCGTGCTCTCGCGCTCGTGCGCGGATTGCGCGATAGGCGACTGGGCCAGCCCTTCGCAGGTGCAGTCAGAGCTTGAGTCCACGGCGGAAAGCGCGCGCAAAGGGCTGGACGAGAACCTTGCTCGGTTCGAGGAATGGGGCGACGCGCGGCGGCGCGAGGAACTTGCGCGGCGGCGCGAACGGCTGGTCGAACTGCGTGCCGAGCTGGCGGATCGCGGCGGATTGTTCGACCGCTACCGCCCCGGCAAGATCGTCGAGCGCTATCGCCTGCAGCTGGAACAGGCGGTGATCGGGCGCGAGATCGCGGTGCTGGAAGCGCGGGTCGAGCTGGCATCGCTAAAGCAGGCAGGCGCGATCATGGTGCCGACGCGCGGCGCGATTGCCGCCGCGCAGACCCGGTGCCGGCAGGCGAATGATGCGGTCGCTGCCTTCAATGCGCAGGCGCGCGCCGAGAAATGGGTGCGCAATCGCATCGCCGGCGAGGCGGAGCGCCTGACCCGCGCATCCCGCGAAAGCTGCACGAAGGCGCGCGAGCTGGCCCGGCGCCGCGCCGAGGGCCTGCGGCAGGCAAAGGAGCGGTCCCGCCAGCTGGACGAGGCGCGGCAGGCGCTGGAAGAGGAGCGCGCAGCCGCAAGCCGGGCGCTAGCCGGTGTCGACACGCCCGAGGCACGCAACATGCTGTCCGAAATCGCGGTCAAGGCGGCGCTGGCGCTGCTAGCGATCATCCTCACGCCCTTCCTGATCCGCTGCTTTCTCTATTACGTGCTGGCACCATTTGCCGAGCGGCGCGGGGCGATCCGCATTCCCCTGCTGGCGGGGAGCGCCTCTCCTGTTCCGCTGCCCGGTTCGTCGCGGGTTTCGCTGTCGGTACGATTGGGAGAGGGCGAGGAACTGCTGGTGCGGCAGGGCTATCTGCAGACATCCTCGGCCGGAGGGACGAAGGCAACCCGCTGGCTGCTGGATCCGCGGCACTTCCTCTCCAGCATCGCTTCGGGGCTGGTGTTCCTGACGCGCATTCGCGGCGCGGGCGAGGCGACCACGGTTTCGGCCACGCGCGACGGTTTTGCCGAGCTGACCGAGATCACGCTGCCTGTGGGCGGGGCGTGTATCCTGCATCCGCGCGCGCTGGTCGCGGTGGTGCAGCCGCAGGGCCGCCCCATCCCGATCCGCAGCCACTGGCGGCTGTTCTCGCTGAACGCCTGGCTGACGCTGCAATTGCGCTTCTTTTCTTTCCACGGGCCGGGGCGGCTGATCGTCAAGGGCGGGCGCGGCGTGCGGGTCGAGCGCGCCGAACAGGGCCGCGTCTTTGCGCAGGACCAGCTGGTCGGCTTCAGCGCCGACCTTGCCTATTCGGTCACGCGGACCGAAACCTTCGCGCCCTATTTCTTCGGGCGCGAGCCGCTGCTGAAGGACAGAGTGGAAGCGGGCAGCGGGATACTGGTGATCGAGGAAGCGCCGTTGTCGATGCGGTCCGGCAAGGTGCGGCACGGGCTGGAAGGTATGATGGACGCGGGGCTGAAGGCATTCGGGCTCTGATGCGGCCTTGGCGTACCCGCCACGTCCCGCTTTGCCTTTCGGGAGCTTTGCCCGCACTGGCGCATTGGTTGCGGTGAACCCGTTCACAGCGACAGGAGCCAGCCATGGACAAGGACATCGAGAACCGCATCCGCGAACGCGCATACGAGATCTGGGAGGAAGAAGGCCGCCCGGAAGGCCGGGAGGCGCAGCACTGGCAGCAGGCCGCCGGCGAGATCGCAGACGCCCAGCGCGAGAACCGCGAGACCACGGCCAGGAGCGGCGGAAAGGCGACCGGAACGACGCGCAAGAACGCCGCGAGCAACGAGACCGCCAGCAGCAAGAGCGCTGCTAAGCCAGCCGCCACGGGCGACAAGCCGGGCAAGACGAAGACCGGCATTCGCAAGCCGCGTGAGAAAAAGAAACCATCGGCCTGATCCGGGAACCGGGGATTCGGAACGATGCCGTTGCGGCGGCATTAGGAAACGGAGTCCCTCATTCTCGCCGGAGCCGAACCTTGCCCCATCCCCTTTGCCTGCTTTCGACCGAACCCCAGCATTTTAGCGGGGCGCGATCCGGAAACATGGCGGAGCTTCTGAACGAGGCGAGCGACAGCGGTGCATCCGCGCTGGTTTGGCGTAGCGACAGCGGCCTGCTGGACGGCGGTTCGCCTGTCCCTGCCGATGTGGCCGAGCAATGCCGCCGCCACGGCCTGCGCGTCGTGCTGCGCGCCAATCTTCGCCGCCTGCCGGTCGATCATCCGCTGGTCCGCGCCCATCCCGAAAAATTCCACGTCCGCCGTTCCCTACAGGAGCGCGGCACCGTCGATCCGCGCCAGCCGCTGACCCCCAGCGGCGAGGCAATGGCCCGTCTGGGCAGCGATGCCAGCGAGGACGTCGTGAAGGCGCTGTGCGAGAAGCTGGCGGCGCTGAACCGGAACGGCGTCGACGGCCTCTGGATAGAGGAGGCCGAGCGGATCGCGCCCGATCTGCTGGAACGGCTGATCGCGGCCGCGAAGGATGATGGCGATTTCCTGGTGGTGACGGACGCACGGGCGGGGGCAGAAGCCGGCGCCGATTATCTGATCTGCGAAGCCGGACAGCGTGCGGGCAACCCCACCGCGCTGGCCAGCGCGGTCGAGGAATTGCGGCAGACCGCGCCGGTGCTATGCGATGCCAGCGGATTGGCCCGCAACGATGCGACGCTTGTCGAAAGCCTGCCGCTAATGGCGGCGCTGGGCTGCGGGATTGTTGCTCCGTTCGAATGGCTGGACACGCCGCAGGGGGGCAGGGCGCTTCGCGAGGCGGTGCAGAATGCGGCAGCCGCGGCCGCGTATGGCGGAGAGATCCGCAGCCTGTCCTCGTCCTCTGCTTCGGTCGCGGTGCTGGCGCGGGCGTCCGGGGCGGACCTGCGTTTCTCGGACAGGGCCTTGATCGTGGTCGCCAACCGCAGCGCAGAGCTGCAGCCGCTGCCGTCCGGTGCGGAACTGTCCGCCTCTGCAGCCGGGTTCGGCGCATGGAATGCAGGGCCCGAGCTGCAGCCGGGGGAAGTCCGCCTGATGGAGCAGCAGCGCGCCAGCACAGCCATGTCGCCGCGCGGCTCCGCCGGTCAGCCCTCGCGCGAAGCGGCGCGGCTGGTGGTGGAGCATGTCGAGCCGTCGGTCGATGGGGGGCAGTTCCCGGTCAAGCGCATCGTCGGCGACACTGTGCAGGCATCGGCAGTGATCTTCGCTGACGGGCACGAACAGCTCGCCGCCGAATTGCGCTGGCGCGCCATTGACGAGGATGCGTGGTTCACCGCGCGCATGACGCAGGGCGACAATGACCGCTGGGAAGGCGAATTTCCACTGGCCCGCATGGGACGGCACGAATTCGTGGTCGAGGCATGGCTTGATCGGTTCGGCGGTTTCCGCCGCGATTTCGGCAAGAAGGTCGATGCCGGGGTCGACCAGCCGGTCGACCGCGCCGAGGGCATGGAACTGATCGCAAGGCCGCCGCGCGCAGCAAGGGCGATCTGGGCAAGGCAGCTGAAGACAGCAGCTGGGCGCGATGGAATCCGCCGATGCCGATGGCGGCGACCGAATGGCTGCGTGTCGGACGGGCTGCGCCACGCTGATGGACGAGGCCGACGACCGCCCCCACCGCGCTGCCTCTGCCCCGCAGCCGCGTCGATGCCGAGCGGCTCGCAGGCGCGCTTTTCCAGCTGGTACGAGCTCTTCCCGCGCTCGATGACCGACGATCAAGACGCGGCACGGCACCTTCGCCGACGTGATCGACCACCTGCCGCGCATCCGCGACATGGGCTTCGACACGCTGTATTTCCCGCCGATCCATCCGATCGGCACGACCAACCGCAAGGGGCCGAACAACACGCTGACGCCCGAGCACGGACGATCCGGGCAGCCCCTATGCCATCGGCAGCGCGGAAGGCGGGCACGACGCGATCCATCCCGAACTCGGCACGCTTCGAGGATTTCGACCGGCTGGTGGCCGCAGCGCACGAGCACGGGCTGGAGATCGCGCTCGATTTCGCCATCCAGGCCTCGCCCGACCATCCGTGGCTGAAGGAGCATCCCGGCTGGTTCGCCTGGCGGCCCGACGGCAGCGATGAAATACGCCGAGAACCCGCCGAAGAAGTATCAGGACATCGTCAATGTCGATTTCTACGGGCCCGACGCCGTGCCGGGCCTGTGGGTGGCGCTGCGCGATGTGGTCCTGCTGTGGGTCGAGCACGGGGTGAAGACCTTCCGCGTCGACAATCCGCACACCAAGCCGCTGCCGTTCTGGGAATGGATGATCGCGCGACGTGCGCGCCGCGCCATCCGGAGGTCGATCTTCCTGTCCGAAGCCTTCACCCGGCCCGACGATGATGTACCGGCTGGCCAAGGTCGGCTTCTCGCAGAGCTACACCTATTTCACCTGGCGCGACCGCAAGCAGGAACTGATCGACTATATCACCGAGCTGACGACAGCGAAGCGCCGAAGGATTTCTACCGCCCGCATTTCTTCGTCAACACGCCCGACATCAATCCGTTCTTCCTGCAGACCGGCGGGCCGCCCGGCGCACCGCATCCGCGCCGTGCTGGCGGCGACGCTTGTCGGGCCTGTGGGGCGTCTATTCCGGCTTCGAGCTGTGCGATGCCGACGCCGCTGGGCCGGGCAAGGAGGAATATCTCGATTCCGAGAAATACGAGATCCGCGCCGCGCGACTGGCACGCGCCGGGCAACATCGTCGACGACATCACCCTGCTCAACCGCCTGCGCCGCGCGCACCCGGCGTTGCAGACGCATCTGAACACGCGGTTCTACGTCGCGCATAACGATAACATCATCTGGTACGGCAAGCCCGCGCTCGCGGACGGGCGGCGAAATGATCATGGTGATGGTCAACCTCGACCCGCACGACGCGCATGGCTGCGATTTCGAGGTGCCGCTGTGGGAATTCGGCCTGCCCGACGATGGCCGCATCGCGGTCGAGGATCTGGTCCAGCGGCGCACCGCTTCGACTGGCACGGCAAGATCCAGCACATCCGCCTGACGCCCGACTGACCCTACCGCATCTGGCGCATCGACCGCGCCGGAGAGGCGCGCATGAACGAAGCACGCTCCCCGAGCAACCAGCCCGGCCACGATCACCGAGCCATGCGACGATCCGCTGTGGTACAAGGACGCGGTCATCTATCAGCTGCACGTCAAGATCGTTCTTCGATTCCAACAATGACGGCATCGGCGACTTTCGCGGGGCTGATGGAGAAGCTCGACTATATCGCCGATCTTGGCGTGACCGCGATCTGGCTGCTGCCGTTCTATCCCTAGCCCGCGCCGCGACGATGGCTACGACATCGCCGAATATCGCGACGTCAGCCCCGATTACGGCACGATGGAGGAAGTGCGCGCCTTCATCGAGGCGGCGCACGAGCGCGGCATCCGCGTCATCACCGAACTGGTCATCAACCACACCAGCGACCAGCATCCCTGGTTCCAGGCCGCGCGCAAGGCGCCGCCCGGCAGCCCGGAGCGCGATTTCTACGTCTGGTCGGACGACGACAAGCTCTATTCCGGCACGCGGATCATCTTCCTCGACACCGAGAAGTCGAACTGGACCTGGGACGAGGAAGCGGGCGCCTATTTCTGGCACCGCTTCTATTCGCACCAGCCCGATCTCAACTTCGACAATCCCGAAGGTGCTCGAAGGAAGTGCTGTCGGTCATGCATTTCTGGCTCGATGCCGGGATCGACGGGCTGCGGCTCGACGCCATCCCCTATCTGATCGAGCGCGACGGCACCTCGAACGAGAACCTGCCGGAAACGCACGACGTGCTGAAGAAGATCCGCGCCGATCTCGACGCGCATTATCGCGGCCGGATGCTGCTGGCCGAAGCCAATATGTGGCCCGAGGACACGCAGCAATATTTCGGCCAGACCGAGGAGCGGACCGACGAATGCCACATGGCGTTCCACTTCCCGCTGATGCCGCGCATGTACATGGCGGTGGCGCAGGAAGACCGCTTTCCGATCACCGACATCATGCGCCAGACGCCCGACATTCCCGAGCGATGCGCAATGGGCGATCTTCCTGCGCAACCATGACGAGCTGACGCTGGAAATGGTCACCGATGCCGAGCGCGACTATCTGTGGAACACCTATGCCGCCGACCGGCGCGCGCGCATCAATCTCGGCATCCGCCGCCGCCTCGCCCCGCTGATGGAGCGCGACCGGCGGCGCATCGAACTGATGAACGCGCTGCTGCTGACCATGCCGGGCACGCCGGTCCTCTATTACGGCGACGAGATCGGCATGGGCGACAACATCTTTCTGGGCGACCGCGACGGCGTGCGCACGCCGATGCAATGGTCGCCCGACCGCAATGGCGGTTTCAGCCGCGCCGATCCGCCGCGCTGGCGCTGCCGCCGATCCAGGACCCGCTCTACGGCTACGAGGCGGTCAATGTCGAGGCGCAGGAGCGCGACCGTCATTCGCTGCTGAACTGGATCAAGCGCATGCTGGCCGTGCGCGGCGAGCATCGCGCGTTCGGACGCGGCACGCAGACGCTTCCTGCGGCCCGCCAACCGCAGGATCCTGGCCTATCTGCGCGCAGCATGGACGATCCGGGGCCGAGACGATCCTGTGCGTCGCCAATCTCGCCGCACGGCGCAGGCGGTGGAGCTCGACCTGCACGAATTCGAGGGCGCGACCCCGGTCGAACTGTCGGGCGGGGCGGCGTTCCCCAGGGTCGGGCATTGCCCTATCTGCTGACCCTGCCGCCCTACGGCTTCCTGTGGTTCGACCTGCGCCGATGTCGAGGCGCCCGAATGGTCGAGCAGCGCCCGGGCGCAGAGGTCGAGCGCCACACCTTCGTGCTGCGCCCGCACCTGTCCGACATTGCCAAGAACGGCAACCGCCCGGTGCTGGAGCAGCGACGTGCTGCCCGATTACGTCCGCCACCGCCGCTGGTTCGGCGCCAAGGACGAGACGATCGAGACGATCGAGCTCGCCCGCGTCACCGAAATGCCCAAGGCGAACGACCTGCTGCTGGCCGAAATCCGCGTGACGACCTCGGGCAGCGAGGCGCTCTATACCCTGCCGCTCGGCATTGCGTGGGAGGGCGAGCAGCACGGGCCGTTCGCGTCCAACCTTGCGATCGCCCGGGTCCGGCGCGAGCGCTACGTCGGCCTGCTGACCGACGGCTTCGCGCTGCGCGAATTCGCGCGCTCGGTCAGCCGCGCGATGCGGGACAATGCCCGCGTGCCGACCGAAGGCGGCGAGCTGGTGTTCGAGGCGCTGGAGCCCGATCGATCTCGACGCCGACGCCGAGCCCGAATGGATCGCCGCCGAACAGTCGAACAGCACGATGGTGCTGGGCCAGCAGGTCGTGCTGAAACTGCTGCGCAAGCTGGCGCCGCGGCGTCCATCCCGATGTCGAGATGGTGCGCTATCTGGCGCAGCGGCGGTTTCGAGACCGTGCCCCCGATCCTTGGCACGGTGAAGCGCGTCGGACCAGGACGAGGAGACGCTGCTGATGATGGCGCAGGCCTTCGTCTACAATCAGGGCGATGGCTGGCAGTGGACGCTGGGCGCGCTGGAGAGGCTGTGCGACCGACACCGACTGGAGCTTCGCCAATTACGCGCAATTTCGCCGAGAACCTCGGTCGGCGGCTGGCCGAGATGCACGACGTGCTGGCGCGCCCCAGCGACGATCCGGCTTTCGCGCCCGAGCCGATGGACCAGGCCGCGACGCGCGAGCTGTCGCGGCCGGGTCATGGCCGAATTCGACAAGGCGCTGGGCCGGCTGCACGGTGCCGATCTGGCGGGACGAGGCGGCGCAGGATGCCGCGTTCCTGACCGAGCAGCCGCGACGAGCTGGCAGACCGCATCGTCGGCGCTTGCCGCGCAGGCCGAAGGGCGCAAGCGCACCCGCATCCATGGCGACCTGCATCTCGGCCAGGTGCTGGTGACCGGGCACGACGTGATGATCATCGACTTCGAAGGCGAGCCGCCCGCCCGCTGGCCGAGCGCCGCGCCAAGGACCTGCCGCTGCGCGATGTCGCGGGGATCATGCGCTCCTTCGACTATGCCGCCGCCGTGGCGGAACGCAATCGCCCCGCCGGTGCCGACACCTGGGAAGACCGCGCCGAGGAAGGCACCGCCCAGCTTCGCGCCGCCGCGATCGAGGCGTTCCTTGAACGGCTACAGCAACGGCGGCCGAGCCCGATCCGCTGCTGCTCGATCTTTCGTGCTCGAGAAGGCGGCCTACGAAGTATCCTACGAAGCGGCGAACCGGCCCGACTGGCTCGGCGTTCCCGCTCGCAGGCCTTGCCGCATGCGGCTCGCGGCCTGCTTTCCGGAGATGATACATGAGTGCTCACGACCATCTGTTCGGCGCGGCCGCCGCCGATGCTGGAAGGGCGGCTCGACGATCCGTTCGCGCTGCTCGGTCCGCATCGCAGCGATGCGGGCACGCTGATCGTGCGCACGTTTCCAGCCCGGCGCGCGAAGCGGGTCGACGATCCTGGTCGCGCGAAGCGGCAAGGAACTGGCCGCGATGGAGGAAGTCGGCGCACGGGCTTGTTCGTCGGCAAGCTCAGGTCGGACGAGCCCTATGTGCTGCGCATCACATGGCCCGGCGGCGCGGTGCAGGAGACCGAGGATCCCTATTCCTTCGGCCTGCTGCTGTCCGATTTCGATCTGCACCTGTTTTCCGAAGGCCGCCATTTCGAGCTGGCCAGCGTGTTCGGCGCGCAGCCGTGCCGAGATCGACGGCGTGGCAGGGCGTCGTCTTCTCGGTCTGGGCGCCCAATGCGCGGCGCGTATCCGTGGTGGGCGATTTCAACAGCTGGGACGGCCGCCGCCACCCGATGCGGCTGCGCCATTCCGCGGGCGTGTGGGAGCTGTTCGTCCCGCGGCTCGGCCCGGCGAGCGCTACAAGTTCGAGATCGCCGGCGCGGACGGCGCGATCGTGCAAAAGGCCGATCCGCTGGCCCGCGCAGACCGAACTGCCGCCCGGCACCGCGTCGATCGTCGCGCCGCTGCCCGAATTCAGCTGGACCGATGACGACTGGATGGAGGAGCGCGGCACAGCGCCACGCGCCCGACGCGCCGATCAGCGTCTACGAGGTCCATGCCGGATCGTGGATGAAGCCGGAAGGCGGCGGCGACGTCGCGCTCGACTGGCGCGCGCTGGCCGACAAGCTGATCCCCTATGTCGCGGAGATGGGCTTCACCCATGTCGAGCTGCTGCCGATCATGGAGCATCCCTTCGGCGGGTCGTGGGGCTATCAGCCGCTGTCGCAATTCGCGCCTTCCGCCCGCTTCGGCACGCCCGAGGATTTCGCCGGCTTCGTCGATGCATGCCACCGCGCCGGCATCGGCGTCATCCTCGACTGGGTGCCCGCGCATTTCCCGACCGACGCGCACGGCCTGGCCCATTTCGACGGCACGCATCTCTACGAACATGCCGACCCGCGCGAGGGCTTCCACCAGGACTGGAACACGCTGATCTACAATCTCGGCCGCAACGAGGTGTCGGGCTTCCTGCTCGCCTCGGCGATGTGGTGGCTCGAGACGTTCCATGTCGACGGGCTGCGCGTCGATGCGGTCGCCTCGATGCTCTACCGCGATTACAGCCGCAAGCGCGGGCGAATGGGTGCCCAACGTCCATGGCGGGCGCGAGAACCTCGAATCGGTCGCCTTCCTCAAGCGCATGAACACCGTCGTCGCGCGAACGCTGCCCCGGCGCGATCACCATTGCCGAGGAATCGACCGCCTGGCCGGGCGTCACCGCCCCGGTCGCCGAAGGCGGGCTGGGCTTCGACTACAAGTGGAACATGGGCTGGATGCACGACACGCTGCAATATATCGAGCGCGATCCGATCTACCGCAAATGGCACCACGGCGAGCTCACCTTTCCGATGGTCTATGCCTATTCGGAAAAATACGTCCTGCCGATCAGCCATGACGAGGTCGTGCACGGCAAGGGCTCGCTGCTGGACAAGATGCCGGGCGACCGCTGGCGCAAGTTCGCCAATCTGCGCGCCTATCTCGCGTTCATGTGGACCCATCCGGGCAAGAAGCTGCTGTTCATGGGCTGCGAACTGGGCATGGAGACCGAATGGAACCACGACCAGTCGATCGCCCTGGCACCTGCTGGAACAGCCCGAGCATGCCGCGGTGCAGAGGCTGCTGCGCGATCTCAACCGGCTATACGCTGACGAGCCGCGCGCTGCACGCGCGCGACACCGATCCGGCGGGCTTCCAGTGGCTCGTCGGCGACGATGCGCGACAACAGCGTCTTCGCCTTCGTGCGGCACGGCGGCGGACGGATGCGCCGATCGTGGCGGTGTTCAACCTGACGCCCGCAGCCGCTGCGACGACTACCGCATGGGCCTGCCGCATGGCGGGACCTGGCGCGAAGTGCTCAATTCCGATGCCGAGCATTACGGCGGCAGCAACATCGGCAATGGCGGCGCGGTCCATGCCGATGGCGAAGCCCTGCCACGGCCAGCCGCATTCCGCCTCGCTTTGACCCTGCCGCCGCTTGGCGCGATCCTGCTGCGTCACGAAGGGAACGCCGCTTGATCCAGATGCCCGACCGGCTTGAAGCCGGATCGCCCTACCCGCTGGGCGCCACTTTCGATGGCCTGGGCGTCAATTTCGCCGTGTTCTCGGCCAATGCCGACAAGATCGAGCTGTGCCTGTTCGATCCCGCGGGCCGCAAGCAGATCGCCTGCCTCGAACTGCCCGAATGGACCGACGAGGTCTGGCACGGCTATCTGCCCGAGCGCGAAGCCGGGCCTGCTCTATGGCTTTCGCGCCCATGGCCGCTACGAGCCGGAGAACGGCCACCGCTTCAATCCCAACAAGCTGCTGCTCGATCCCTATGCAAGGCGCTTGCCGGGCAGCTGCGCTGGACCGATGCGCTGCACGGCTATCAGCGTGCGCTCCAAGCGCAAGGACCTGAGCTTCGACCGGCGCGACAGCGCGCCGGCCATGCCCAAATCGGTGGTGACGGCGAGAGCGCTTCGACTGGACCGGCGACGTGCGGCCCGAGCACGCCGTGGACCGACACGGTGATCTACGAAGCGCATGTCAAGGGCCTGACCAAGCTGATGGAGGACGTCCCGCACGAGGAGCGCGGCACCTATGCCGCGCTGGCCCATCCCGCGGTGATCGAGCATCTGCAAGCGCATCGGCGTGACCGCGCTCGAACTGCTGCCGATCCATGCCTTCGTGCAGGACCGGCGGCTGCAGGAGAGCGGGCTGGTCAATTACTGGGGCTACAACACGCTGACCTTCTTCGCGCCCGAGCGCCGCTACATGGCGGGCGACAGGGCGGCGACGAACTGCGCATCGCCATCCGCCGGCTGCATGCCGCCGGGATCGAGGTGATCCTCGACGTGGTCTACAACCACACCGCCGAAGGCAGCGAGCTGGGCCCGACGTTCAATTTGCGCGGGCTCGACAATGCGACCTATTACCGGCTGGTCGAGGACGAACGCGCGCTATTGCGTCAACGACACCGGCACGGGCAACACGCTCGATCTCAGCCATCCGCGCGTGCTGCAGATGGTGGCGGATTCGCTGCGCTACTGGGCCGAAAGCTACCATGTCGACGGGTTTCGCTTCGACCTCGGCGTCACGCTGGGGCGCGACGGCAACAACGGGTTCGATCCGCGCAGCGGCTTCTTCGACGTGCTGCGGCAGGACCCGGTGCTGAACCAGCTCAAGCTGATTTCCGAGCCGTGGGACATCGGCCCGGGCGGCTATCAGCTGGGCAACCACCCGCCCGGTTTCGCCGAATGGAACGACAAGTTCCGCGATGCCACGCGCAGCTTCTGGCGCGGAGACTCCGGGCATGCGGCCCGAATTCGCGCAGCCGCATTGCCGGCTCTGCCGACCTGTTCGACCGGCGCGCGCGGCGGCCCTGGGCCAGCGTCAATTTCGTCACCGCGCATGACGGCTTCACGCTGAAGCGATCTCGTCAGCTACGAGCACAAGCACAACGAGGCGAATGGCGAGGACAACCGCGACGGCCATTCGGACAACTAATTCGCGCAACTGGGGCGTCGAAGGGCCGACCGACGATCCCGGCATTCGCGAGACTGCGCGAGCAGCGTGAAGCGCTCGATGCTGGCGACCCTGTTCGCCTCGCTCGGCACGCCGATGCTGCTGGCGGGCGACGAGATTCGGGCGCACCCAGCACGGCAACAACAACGCCTATTGCCAGGACAACGAGATCAGCTGGATCGACTGGTCGCCGCTGAGCACGGCAGAGGGCCATTCGCTGAGCGATTTCGTCCGGCCGGCTGACCGCCGTGCGCGGCGCTATTACCCGCTGCTGCGCGCGCCGCCACTTCCTGCACGGCGAGGTCGAGGTGGCCGACGGGCATTCCCGACATCGACTGGTTCGACGAGCGCGGCGTGCACCTGAGCGAGGACGACTGGAACAATGCCGAGGGCCGCGCGCTGGTCATGCGGCGCGTCGCGCCGGCGCGACGACGGACAGCTGGAAGTCGTCACCATGCTGATGAACGGCGGCGGAAGTGCCGCTGACCTTCAAGCTGCCGCCGCCGCCGACTGGAGCGCCGCTCATCATCGACAGCGCCGATCCCGATGCGCCCGAATACGAGATCGAGCACGAGGTCGTGGTGCAGGACCGCGCCGTGATGCTGATCGTCGGCACCGGAGAGGCCGAATGACGCCGACGATGCCCGGCCTGGGGCCCGCAATCGCTCGGACGGCGGGCGCGCGCGCTTCCGCCTGTGGGCGCCCGACCGGGAGCCGGTGACGCTGGAATTGCGGGACGGGCCGCCGCTCGCGATGGCAAGCGCGCGACGACGGCTGGTTCGCAGCTGGAGGCCGATGCGCAGCCCGGGCGCGCGCTATCGCTTCCGGCTGGACGACGATCTGGCGGTCGCCGACCCGGCCTCGCGCGCGCAGGATGGCGGCGTGCATGGCTGGAGCGTGCTGACCGCGCTGCCTCGCCACGGCATGGCGCGATGCCGACTGGCGGGGCCGGCCGTGGGAAGAAGCGGTGGTGATGGAAGTCCATGCCGGCGTGCTGGGCGGCTTTGCCGGCGTGGCCGAGCGCCTGCCGGCATGGGCCGAGCTGGGCATCACCGCGATCGAGCTGATGCCGGTCGCCGCGTTCGGCGGCACGCGCAACTGGGGCTATGACGGCGTGCTGCCCTATGCGGTGGCCGAAAGCTACGGCACGCCCGACGAGCTGAAGGCGCTGATCGACCGGGCGCATGAGCTCGGGCTGATGGTCATGCTCGACGTGGTCTACAACCATTTCGGGCCGGACGGGAATTACCTCGGCGCCTATGCGCGCGGCTTCTTCGACCAGCATGCCGACACGCCGTGGGGCGGGGCGGTGGCGGTGTCGCGCGAGCCGGTGCGGCGCTTCTTCATCGACAATGCGCTGATGTGGCTGGGCGAATATCGCTTCGACGGGCTGCGCTTCGATGCGGTGCATGCGATCGGCGACGACGGCTTTCTCGACGGCATGGCGCGCGAATCTGCGCTCGCGCCTTGCCGGACCGGCACATCCATCTGGTGCTGGAGAACGAGCGCAACGACGCCGACCGGCTGCCGCCGGGCCTGTACGATGCGCAGTGGAACGACGATTTCCACAACGTGCTGCATGTGCTGCTGACCGGCGAGACCGAGGGCTATTACGAGGGTTTTGCCGACGATCCGACGCAGAGGCTCGCCCGCTGCCTGGCCGAAGGGTTCGTCTATCAGGGCGAGACGCCGCCGGGCGAGGGCGCCCACCCGCGCGGCAAGCCCAGCGCGCACCTGCCCGCGACGCGCTTCGTCTCGTTCCTGCAGAACCACGACCAGGTCGGCAACCGCGCCATGGGCGAGCGGCTGATCCATCTGACCGACCAGGCGAAACTGCGCGCCGCGACCGCGCTGCTGCTGCTGTGCCCGCAGATCCCGCTGCTGTTCATGGGCGAGGAGGAGGGCAGCCGCTCGCCGTTCCTGTTCTTCACCGATTTCCACGACGAACTGGCCGACGCGGTGCGCGAAGGCCGCCGCCGCGAATTCGCCCGCTTCGCCGCCTTCGCCGATCCGGCCGCGCGCGAGACGCATTCCCGATCCCAACGCCCGCTCCGACCTTCGACGCCTCGCGCCCCGAAGCCGGGGCCGGATGCCGCCGAGTGGCGCGCGTTCTATCGCGAGCTGCTGGCGCTGCGGCACGAGCGTATCGTGCCGCGCCTGCTGGGCGCGCAAGGGCAGGGGCGCGGAGGTGCTGGGCGAGGGCGCGGTCAGCGCAAGCTGGCGCATGGGCGATGGCGCGCGCTGACCATCGCTGTCAATCTGGGCGAATGCGCCGGTGCGATTTCCCCGACCGCGGCGAGCCGTTCTTCGCGCTCGGGAAGCCGGGCGAGCCGGCCAGTTTCGCGGCGTGGCCGACATGAGCCGCGCGCTGCACCGATCTGGCCCGCGAGGCCGGGCTGCAGATCGACTGGGAGGACGCCGCCGGCCGGCGCGCAGCGCGTGTCCGACGACAGCCTGCGCGCAGTGCTGGCAGCGCTTGGGCTATCCGGCCGACAGCGAGGCGCAGCATCGCGGCACAGCCTTGAACGCTGTGAACAGGACGCGGCGGATTGCCGCTTCGTCTCCGCGCGATGCGGGGCAGGCGATCGTCCTGCCCGAAGCTGGACCGATGCAGGCGCGGCACAGATCGTGCTGGAAAGCGGCGAGACGCTGCACTGCGCGCGGATCAACGGTACGTCGCTGCCTGCCGCTGCGCCAGACCGGCTATCACCGGCTGGTCGCGGGTCGAGCGCGAGATGACGCTGGCCGTCGCGCCGCCGCGCTGCCTCGGCACCCGCGATCTGCCGGCGATCTCGGCACGCGCACGCGGCCATGGGGCGCGGCGGTGCAGCTTCCCTCGCTGCGCGACGAGCGGCAGGGCGGCTTCGGCGATTTCGGCAGCCTGCTGCGCCGCGGCGGCGCGGCTTTGCGCAGGCCGGTGCCGATGCGCTGGCGATCAGCCCGGTCCATGCGCTGTTTCCCGCCGATCCTCGCGCTTCAGCCCCTATGCGCCGTCCAGCCGGCTGTTCCTCAACATCCTGTTCGGCGATCCGGCGCTGGTCGGCGGGCATGTGACGCCCGTGCCGCAGGGCGATCTGATCGACTGGGAAGAGGCGATCCCGCGCCGCATGGCCGCACTGCGCCGCGCCTTCGCCGGGATTGAGCGAGGATGTCCGCGCCCGCGTCGCCGCATGGCGGGCCGAGCAGGGGGAGGAACTGGAACGCCACGCCATTTTCGATGCGCTTGTTCGCGCATCTCTTCGCCCGATGGCGCGCGGGGCTGGCAGGACTGGCCGCGCGAATATCACGATCCTGCGACCGAGGCGGTCGCCCGCTTCGCCGCCGAGCACCGGCGAGGACGTGGATTTCTTCGCCTTCGCCCAGTGGCTGGCCGCCGCCAGCCTCGACGCGGCGCAGCGAGCCGCGCGGCAGGGCGGGATGGCGATCGGCCTGATCGCCGATCTGGCGGTCGGCATGGACGGCGGCGGCAGCCATGCGTGGAGCCGCCGCGAGGATCTGCTGGAGGGCCTGTCGATCGGCGCGCCGCCCGATCCGCTGGGCCCGCAGGGGCAGGACTGGGGGCTGACCGGCTTTTCGCCGCGCGCGCTGAAGCGCACCGGGTTTGCCGGCTTCATCGCCACGCTGCGCGCCGCGCTGGACCATGCGGGCGGCGTGCGGATCGACCATGTGCTGGGGCTGGGCCGGCTATGGGTGGTGCCGCATGGCGACAGCTCGGCGCAAGGCGCCTATCTGACCTATCCGCTGGAGGACATGCTGCGCATCCTGGCCATCGAATCCCACCGCGCCCGCGCCATCGTGATCGGCGAGGATCTGGGCACCGTACCCGAAGGGCTGCGCCCGCAGCTGGCGGCACGCAACGTGCTGGGCATGCGGGTGCTGTGGTTCGAGCGGGACAGGGACGGCGGCTATGTGCCGCCCGCGACATGGCCCGAAAAGGCGGCGGCGATGACCGGCACGCATGACCTGCCACCGTCGCCGGATGGTGGACCGGACGCGACATCGACTGGGCGCGCAGGCTGGGCCGTCACGATCCGGACGAGACCGAAGCCCAGCAGCGCGGGGCCCGCCGAGCACGACCGCGCGGATCTGTGGGCGGCGCTGTCGAAATCGGGCGCCGCCAGCGGCCCGCAGCCGGCCCCGGACGAGCCGGAGCGCGTGGTCGATGCCGCCGCCAGCCATGTCGCCCGCGCCGCCTGCGAGCTGGCGATCATCCCGCTGGAGGATATTGCCGGGCGAGACCGAGCAGCCCAACCTGCCCGGCACGATCGACGAACACCCCAACTGGCGTCGCCGCATGCCCGCCGACATCGCCGCATCTGCTGCGGCGGCCCGACATCGCCGCGCGCATCGACGCCATCGACAGGATCCGCCGATGATACCCCGCGCCACCTATCGCTTTCAGTTCAACCGCGACTTCCCCTTTGCCCGGGCAGAGGCGCTGGTGCCCTATCTCGACCGGCTCGGGATCAGCCATGTCTATGCCTCGCCGATCACCACCGCCCGCGCAGGGATCGACGCACGGCTATGACGTGGTCGACCCCACCCGCGTCAATCCGGAACTGGGGGGCGAGGACGCTCTGCGCAGCCTGGTCGCCGCCTTGCGGGCGCGCGGCATGGGGCTGATCATCGACATCGTGCCCAACCACATGGGCGTGGCGGGCGGCGACAATGCATGGTGGAACGACGTGCTGGCGCGCGGGCAGGCCAGCGAACATGCGCGCTTCTTCGACATCGACTGGAGCGAGAAGCTGCTGCTGCCGATCCTGGGCGCTCCGCTGGACGAGGTGCTGGCGAACGGGCAGATCGTGATCGACCGCAGCGGTTTCCAGCCCGAGCTAGTCGTCTATGGCGAGCATCGCATCCCGCTTGCGCCCGAAACCCGCCGCGACCTGCCTGCCGTGGGCGACACGGCGGGGATGAAGGCGCTGCTGGAGCGGCAGCACTACCGGCTGGGCTGGTGGCGGCTTGCCGATGACGAGCTGAACTGGCGGCGCTTCTTCACCATCAGCGAGCTTGCCGGGCTGCGCGTCGAGGACCCGGAGGTGTTCGAGGCGGCCCACGCGCTCTATTTCCGGCTCTGGCGCGAGGGGCTGATCGACGGGGTGCGGATCGACCATGTCGACGGGCTGATCGATCCGGCCGGGTACTGCCGCACCCTGCGCCGACGCTTCGAGGAAGAGGATCGCAGCGCCGACGCGCCTGCCGGTCCCGCCTGGATCGTGGTCGAGAAGATCCTCGGCCCGGGGGAAGCGATGCCCGGGGACTGGGGCATCGACGGGACCAGCGGCTACGATTTCATGGAGGATGCCTCCGCAGTGCTGCACGATCCCGCGGGCGAGAAGCCGCTGGCGGCGCTGTGGACCGGGTTCTCGGGCCGGACCGCCGATTTCGCGCAGGAGGAATTGCGCGCGCGGCAGGACATGCTGTCGTGGTCCTTCGCCGGGCAGTTCGACCGCTGCGTCGATGCGTTCGCCGCGCTGGCCGCGTCGTCACCGCAGGCGTTCAGCCGGTCGATGCTGCGACGTGCGCTGGAGCGGCTGCTGTGGGTGTTCCCGGTCTATCGCACCTATGGCACCGGCGTCGACGCGCCCCCGACCGACAAGCGGACCCGCCGGATCGCGCGCGAACGCGTCGATCCGCTGCTGCCCCCTGGCGAGGCGCATGTGGCGGACGCCGTGCTCGACTGGCTGGCGGGCAGGGGCGGGGGCGATCCCGCGCTTGCTGCCGAAGCGGTAGCCCGTTTCCAGCAATTATCCGCCCCGATCGCGGCAAAAGCGGTCGAGGACACGGCTTTCTACCGCCACGGACTGCTCCTTTCGCGCACCGATGTGGGCTTTGACCCGGCGCATTTCGCGATGAAAGTGCCCGCTTTCCACGACGCCTGTGCCGCCCGCGCGGCGCAATATTCCGCATGCCATGCTGACCACCGCGACCCACGACCACAAGCGCGGGGAGGACACGCGCGCACGGCTTGCGGTGCTGAGCGCGATACCCGATCAGTGGGAGGAACGGGTGCGGCGATGGGATGCGCTGGCGGTGGCGGACTTTGGCGATATACACCCCGCCGATCGCTATATCCTCTGGCAATCGCTATTCGGCGCATGGCCGGACGAGCTTGACCCTGAAGATGGTGAGGGCCTGGCCGATTTCGCGCAGCGCATGGGCGGGTGGCAGGAGAAGGCCCTGCGCGAGGCCAAGCTGAGGTCGAGCTGGACCGATCCCGACACAACCTATGAAGCGCGCTGCAAGGCCCTGATAAATAACGTCCTTTCGCCAGGTTGTGAGCTGGCAACCGGCCTGCATGACTTTGTGCGAGAGACCGCGGCGGCCGGTTTGGCGAACAGTCTGGTTCAGGCGGCGCTGCGGCTGACCGTGCCGGGGGTGCCCGATACCTACCAGGGCACGGAACTGCCCGATTACAGCCTTGTCGATCCCGACAATCGCCGCCCGGTGAATTATGATCTGCGCCAGCGAACGCTTGGCGGGGCGGAGGCGCACCCCAAGCTGCGCCTGATCGCGCGGCTGCTGGCGGCGCGGCGCGACTTGCCAGAGCTGTTTGCAGGCGATGCCTATCGCGTCGTCAGGGCGGAAGGAGAACAGGCTGGCCGGATATTGGCCTTCGAGCGCGAGGAAGCGGAGCGATGCCTGTCCTGCGCCTTTGCGCTGCGCATGGGCGCGGCACTGGCCGGAGCCGAAAAGCCGGCCCTGCATGCCGACTACTGGGGCGATAGCCGCATCGCCTTCAGCAGCGGAACGGTCGCGGCGAGCGACTGCTTTGCCGATTTCCCGGTGCATGTCGCCGTCGACGGCAAAGCGCTGACCTTCGGCTGAGGATGGCGGCCTATCGCGCGCCGGGGCCGCTGCGGTCGCCATCAGCCTCGGCCGGCTGGATCTCCATCGGCTCCATGCGCCAAATCGCGCCCTGTTCCTCGCCCATGACATTGGTCAGCAGGTAGATCGCGCCGTCCGGTCCCTGCTCCACCTCGCGGATGCGGGTGTTGAGCGGGATGAACTGGGTGCCCGCGATTTCGCCGCTCTCCATGTCGACCCGCTCGACACCCGCCGGCCGAAAGGGCGCCGAAGAGGATGTCGCCTCTGCCATTCGGCGAACATGTCGCCCGTGTAGACGATCATGCCCGAGGGCGAGCGTACGGGGGTCCACACATGCCGCGGCATCGGCGATATTCGGGGAATTCTGTGGGATCTGGAATCTCGACACCATGTTGTAGTTGATGCCCCAGCTGACCACCGGCCAGCCGTAGTTCGCGCCGGCTTCGATCGCGTTCAGTTCGTCACCGCCGAGCGGCCCCATCTCGGCGACCCAGAGCCCGCCGGTATCGGGATCGATCGCCGCCGCCTCGATATTGCGGTGGCCGTAGGACCAGATCGCATCGTCGGCATCGGCTCCGGCCGACGAACGGGTTGTCGTCGGGGATGACTGCCGTCGTCGTTCAGCCGGACGATCGTGCCGAGCGTGTTCGACAGCTCCTGCGCCGGGCTCGAACTTGAAGCGTTCGCCGAGCGCCAGGAACAGTTTGCCGTCGGCGCTGAAGACGATGCGATTGCCGAAATGGTTGGGGCCCTCGACCTTGGGCTCCTGCCGCCAGATCACCTTGCACCCTCGATCCGGTCCTCGACGAGCCGGCCGCGACCCAGCGCCGTGCCCGCCGCGCCGCCTCGCCCGGGTTCGGCAAAGCTCAGATAGACCAGCTGGTTCTGGCGAAATCGCGGATGCAGCGCCACGTCCATCAGTCCGCCCTGTCCCTTGGCGTAGACGCTGGGCGTTCCGTCCACGGGTGCGGATACGGTGCCGTCGGCCGATACGATCACGAGATCGCCGGGCAGTTCGGTCACCAGCATTCGCCCGTCGGGCAGGAAGGCCATGCCCCAGGGCGTGTCCAGCCCCGTCGCGACTTCGACCACCGATATATAAGCGTCGCCGGTTCCGACGGATTCCACCTGGTTGGGCTGGTCGGGCGATTGAGCGATGGCCGGGGTCGTGGCGGCTGCCAGCAGGGCCGCAGGCAGGGCGGCAAGAAGGCGGAAGCGCAATTCGTTCGAGCGGGCGATGGTCATGGGTCGCGATATCCCTGTGTGGAGGGTTGGTCCTGAAACGCGGATCACGGAATTCAGGCGCCGGTCAAAAGACCGGCCGCACATCACCATTCTCAACCGCAGAGCCGGACAACCGTTCCCCCGGACTGCCTCCCGGTTTTCGGGCTGCACGACAGCAGAGCGGGACCCTATTGCCGAGGAAAGGATTTCTTAAGCCGGCAGCGCCTAGCCCATTTTTTACGTTCGCTGCCGGAGGAACCGATGAAAAAAGCCATCACGAGCGGGCTCGCATGCGCTCTGGCATGGCAGGCCACCTGGGCCGCCGCGGCAGATCGCAGCTCCTTTACGCTGGGCGTCCAGGTGCCCGCGCGGTGCAGCATCCAGTCCGCCGAGAGCCGGCGGGTGTCACCAGGGCTTCAGCTGGTCACCATTGCCGCTGACTGCAACCTCGAACAATTCTCCATCCGCATTGCCGGCCTTCAGGGTCAGGGGGCCATTGTGAAGGCCGAAGCAGCATCTGGCCATGCGCGGGTCGGGATGGCGCATCAGGTCCACGTTCGCGCCTCACGCCCCGGCCGACAGATCGTGCAGATCTGGGTCCCGGCAGAGGCGGCGGGTGAGATCCTCCCGCAACTCGTTGCCTGAACCTGAAGTGTCAGAAAGCGATATAGTCCAGCGACAGAACATCCCGGTACTTGCCTGCGTAATGATCCCCGGCGGGAGGAACGGTGATCGTCAGCTCGTCGATCTGCACACCCGGGCCTGACGGCCTGATCCTGACGATGGCTGGGCCGCCGGACAGATCGACCGCGGTTCCGTCATAGCGCGTCGCGTAGCGGATATGGCCGAGGGACTGCCCCGCTTCGTGTACCAGCCTGCCGCCGTTCTGTGATGTCAGTCGGACCTCGAACGGGCCGTTGGCAACATAATAGATGCTGCTCGTCCGCTCGGATCCCTGCGAGACCTCTCCGAACGAGATGGACTTGACCGAGGATCCGTTCTGCGGAACGAGCCGGATGGAAGACTGCACCTGCATCACGATCTCGACCGGAAGGGGCGGGGCGTCACCGATCTGAACGGTCAGACGCTCACGATACAGGCCCGCAGGGACGAACTGGCCCGGACGCACCACGAACAGCGGGACGTTCACGGTGCCTGCGAACAGGTCGTGTCTGGCGTTGCCCGTGAGACTGGCGCCCAGGAACGACAGATTGGCGGTCTGCGATGATTGCTGAAGATCCATCGCCAGCGATGCTCCGCCGTTCTCCAGCGCTACCGTCGATCCGTCCTGCGTGGCGATACGGACGGGCACGCTCGCGCAATTGACCTCTGCGGTGCTGGTGGTCACCAGACGGAGACCGATGGGAACGCCGACCCCGGCGGCGGGATCATATTGCATGCTGCCGGCCTGCACAGCCTCCACCGAAACGGTCTCGCAGGTCTTCGCCTGCGCCGGCGCAGCGATGATCATCGCAGACAGAGCCGCGATCGCGGCGACATGCTGTTTCATCTCGATCCTTCCTGCATGATGACTTGCCCTAGGTCGATTTGCCCGTCACTGCCCGAGGGCACATCGACGCTGGCGTGGAAGCGGCCATTGTCGAATTCCATCAGATATGTCCCCGCGCGCAGATCCGGGATGAATGCGCGTCCCTCGCTGGTGGTGAAGATCGGTTCAGAGCTTCCTCCGTCCTGCCGCCGCGCAATCCCGTAGCGCGCCGCCAGAGGCGCTCCGTCAGGCCGCAGGAAACGCACGATGCCGGACAGCGTGACATCAGTGCCGACCGGGATGACATGACCGGTACTGGCCCCGGCATCGGTCTGATATTCGCCTGGTCCCACGTCGGCGTAGGGATTATCGCCAATGATCCCTACGCTGATATTGTCTGGCCTATAGGGCGAGACCTGCGGGACGACGGCGGGACCCAGCGCATTCGCCTGGGCGATGCGGCGGTTGGATCCCTGACCGAAGACATCCACACGCGCGCTGCCCAGCGATGCCGATTTCTTCACCAGGGCGAAGCCGCGGCCCGGGTCGCGGCCGACAGCCACCGTACCGTCGGCGTATGCAATCCCCGCCTGCGCCCGCAGGCCCATGCTGGTCGTATCGCCCGCATCCTGCAGCAAATGAGAGGCAAAGCCCTCCGCCTCGAAGCGCGAATTGGCGAAACGTGCGCGTGCGCCAGCCTCGTCTGCCGTGGGGGCGTGCTGGATGAAACCGGAATAATCGTAATCTGGGATGGCGAAATCGCGCCGCTTGCGAAATTCGACACGTGACCGCCCGGTGCCGCTGTCGACATTCGCGCTGATGAAATGCATTCGCCCCAATGGCAGCGAAAGGGTCAGCAATACGCCGCTATCCCCGCTGCCATCCGCACGCGCGGCATAGCGCCCCGTCGCGGTTACAAAGGCGCGTCCAAGGCTGGCCTGAAGCCCGGCATAGACCGATCGTGTCGATCCCGGCTCGTCATATCGGTCGAAGATGCTGGCGCCGAAGCTTAATCCCAGCATGTCGGTCAGATCGAACCTGTACTCTGCGAAGGCGTCCAGTTTCAGACTGTCTCCCCCGAAGGAGCCGAGGTTCTCGTATTGCCGCGAGCGTCCTTCTGCCCGCAGGTTGAGCTGCGCGTTGCGCGCGCCAAGACCGAACGGATCGCCGCGGTACTCGACCAGGATCGCCGCGCCGGAACCGCTGTCGCCGTGGCTTGCCGTGAGGCTGCTGGTCAGCAATCCGCCAAGGATGAGCAACGCGGTATCGGCACCGAGGTTCTGGACGCTTGCGGCTGCGGCGAAATGCGCACCCAGGGTCAGCCCCTCGCTGACGCCCCGACGGTAGAAACCGGCTGCTACCGGGTCATCGCCATAGCGGAACGAACCGAAGCGGTCGTCGAGAAGCAGCCCGGCAGAGAGATTGAATTCGGACAGCCCGGTGGCGAGCAATTCAATTTCACTCGACAAGGTGAAGGCATCGATCTCCCGGCGGCCGAAGCTGTCCTCGACCACGATCGATATGTTCGAGGTCGTGGCGATCGCGGGCAGGGAGCGCAGGTCCACGACGCCGGGCTGCACCTCGAGCGTGCGAAGCAGGGCGCCGTTCGAATAGATCTCGATGCGCGAAGGCCGTTCGACCCTGAAGCTGCGCTGTCCCGTGGGGCGGACGTTACGAAGCGGCTGGATCTCCTGATAGTTACGCTCGATCGACAGGCCGGCGAGCTGGATGTCGCCCACGAGGGTAGGCAGTATCGGATAGAGGTCGCCCGCCGAATAGCGCAGCGCCGAGTTCACGTCATCGTGGAACGCCAGGACGCGGTCGCGCCGGTAATCCATGCGGCCGCCCGACAGACCGATGCTGCCGCCATAGAGCAGATAGAGCCCGTCCTTGCCGCCCATATTGGCAAAACCGGACAGGTCGAGGCTGGTCGTGCTGCGCGAAAACGCGCCTTCCGAGCGCAGATATTGCAGCGATCCCGTAAGCCCTGCGGCGAATGCGGCAGCGGGGACCGCGACCGAACCGTCCGGCTGCATCATGCTGCGCAGCGCGATCTCCTGTGCGGCGCGGGCCTTTGGATCGAGGGTGACATCCAGCGTGAGCGAACTCCGGTTGAGCACGACGCCGATCCCCAGCGCGGAGAGCGCATCCACGCCCAGAAACCCCTGCTGCGCCTGCAATGCCTTCAGCGTTTCCGGGTTGATGCGCCAGTCCAGAACCTGTGACAGCGAGCGCGCATCGAGTGCCACCAGATCGAGGCCCGCGACCTCGGCCGGGGCCTCGCCGATTGACTGCCCTTCCAGCACGAGAGGGAGGCCAAGCTGGCTGGTCGCCGCGCTGGAACCTGTGGGTGAAAGAGCGGGTGATGGCGGCGCATCGGGCTGCGCCTCGCTTGCGGCCGCAGTGGCGGAGACGAGCAGGGCGACCAGCGCGAGCAGGCTTGCAGAGTGGCGCATCGGATGAGGGGCTGACGTGCGCGCTCAGTCCGTCCGGTCGAGCAACTCGACGGCCGCCAGCGGGCCGTCGGCAACACCCTCTACGGGAAAGGTGAATTCGCGTTCCGAGTAAGGGGGTATGATGGGCATCGAGACCCGCTCGGCCAGTTCGGCCGGTTCGATCGTGACGGTGGAGCCGGCCGAGCCCATGCGCAATGCATGGCCGGTGGTGAAGCCGTAGGCAGGGCCGTCGTTGCGGACGGTGAAGCTGAGCACGCCGTCCCGCACGACGCCGCCCGACGTCACCAGTTTCGGCTGCCCACGCGGCGGATCGACATAGACTGCGACCCCGAAGTTATAGGTGAAGCGCACGCCCGAGAAGCCCGTCTCGTCGACCGGCACTTCGGTGATCTGCACCACGAAGGATTCGCTTCGGCTCTCCTGCAGTGCGCCTGCGAACTGGATGCGCACGGCCTGCGAGCTCCTGGGTTCGATCCTGCGCTGCGGGGGGAATACGACGAACGCATCTTCGTCGGGCACCAGGGTCTGGTTGCCATCGCGCTCGACCACGCGGCGAAAGACCTTCACCTCGATGAACAGCGCGTCATCGCGCGTGTTGTTGACCGAGATCGTGGCTGCGCGCTTGCCTGATGCCGGTTCGAGGAAGATCCGCAGCGGGCTCACTTCATAGGCGGCGGCGGGCGCCGCAAACGATATCGCCGCCCCGACCATGGCGCCGAGCAGGAGAGCAACCCGCAAGATATTGAAATATGCGCGCTTCACGACGCCCCCTGCTGTTTGTCTGCGCCGATTATCGCAGTTCCCGGCGATGCTTGCCGCCGGTATCATCCAACACTTATCGAAAGATGAAGGCGGGCACGGGGGCCCGCCTTCGAATGCCAGGATCAGTTGGCGGTGACCGAGATGGTCACGGTGTCGGTGTAGTCACCGGCGAACACGGTCGTGCCCGGCGCTTCGTTTGCACCCGGATTGACGTTGTACACACCGTTCACGCGAAACTGCACGCTGCCGGTCTGGCCCGACAGGAAAGCGGTCGAACCGTTGAAGCTGTTCACCTTGTTCGACGACAGGTTCGACCAGTCGAAGCCAAGGCCGCTGCCGCCGCCGTGCTTCATTTCGAAAGCGATCGAGTTGTTGGTGTCGCCGTTCGAGCCGGTGCGGACCAGCTTGCCGCCGTTGGTCGAGCTGATCGTACGGCTGAAACCGGCTGCGCTGTTGCAGCGATAGCTGGCGCTGCCCGCGCCGACCTGCACGGTCTGGGTGTCGGGCGTGTTGGCCAGGTCACCGAACGCAACCGGAACGGCCTGACCCTGATAGTTGTAGACGCCGCAGATCGACGTGACGTCGGCATCCAGATTATAGACAAGCGAATTGTCGGCCAGCGCCGGCGATGCCGAGAATGCGATGGCAGCGCCTGCGATCAGAAACTTTTTCATGAAATTCCTCTCTTCGAGTTAACCGGACAGTTCCGCCGCAATGGCGGGATAAGCGGGAAATCATGCCCCCCGTTTTCGCGCCGAACCGGTGCCCGGATCGGCTGGCCGGTTAATTAAATGCTAACCTTGAATTGACCAGCGTGCTGCTCGGGCTGTTCCAATTCGGTCCACAAAATTCCAGAATAACTAAGTAATAACACCTAGTTACCGCACAAAACGGCGGTAATCCTTGATCCGCTGAATGGGCTCGGCAGGCCAGTTTTGGTTAACGGGAGGGCAGGCGAGAATGTTGCCCTCCGGGATCCTGTCGTCTCCGCTTCTCCCCTCTGTTCCGTCTTCCCACCGGTGCGGATGTTTCGCCTTCATCGGGAAGGTCGCTGCACGATCTGGCAAGCGGAACGACGGGAGCGGAACCTTCGTCTCGTCCGCCCATTTTTCCCATGAGCCCGTCCCAGGAATTTGCCCGAAGCGTCCGCCATGATCGAATCCATCCGCCGCAACCTTCTGTCGAAGCCTATCTTCCAGTGGGCCAAAGGCAGCCTGCCTTCACTATCCGCCACCGAGCGTGAGGCGATGGAAGCGGGCGATACCTGGTGGGACGCGGACCTGTTTTCGGGCGCGCCCGATTGGGAGAAGATGCGCGACATGGCCCCTGCCTCGCTGACCGAGGAGGAGCAGGCGTTCATCGATGGGCCGGTTGCGGAACTGTGCGACATGCTCGACGACTGGCAGATCGCCTCAGTCGACATGGACCTGCCGCCCGAGGTCTGGGAATTCCTGAAGAAAAACAGGTTCTTCGGGATGATCATTCCCAAGGAATATGGGGGCCTCGGCTTCAGCGCCTTTGCCCATAGCGAGGTGAACAAGCGCATCTCCAGCCGTTCGGTGACCGCCGCGGTGACGGTGATGGTGCCCAATTCGCTCGGCCCCGGCGAACTGCTGATGCAGTTCGGGCTGGACGAGCAGAAGGACCATTACCTGCCGCGCCTGGCCGACGGTCGCGAAATTCCCTGCTTTGCGCTGACCAGCAACGAGGCGGGGTCGGATGCCTCGGCGATGATCGACCGGGGTGTTGTCTGCAAGCGCACCGTGGACGGCAAGGAAGTGCTCGGCATCTCGATCACTTTCGCCAAGCGCTATATCACGCTGGCGCCCGTCGCGACCGTGCTGGGACTGGCGTTCAAGCTGTTCGATCCCGACCATCTGCTGTCCGATGTCGAGGACCGCGGCATCACCGTCGCGCTGGTCCCGACCGATACGCCCGGCGTCGAGCATGGGCGGCGGCATATTCCGTCGATGCAGGCGTTCCAGAACGGCCCGGTGACGGGCAAGGACGTGTTCGTGCCGTTCGATCGCAATCATCGGCGGGCGCGACCAGATCGGGCAGGGCTGGAAGATGCTGATGGCCGCGCTGGCGGCAGGGCGGGGCATTTCGCTGCCTTCGCTGGCGACCGCGGCGGCGTGTCTGGCCGCGCGGACGGCGGGCGGCTATTCGCGCATCCGCGAGCAGTTCGGCATTCCCATCGGCAAGTTCGAAGGGATCAAGGAACGGCTCGGCCGGATCGCGGGCATCGCCTACGAGCTTGAGGCCGCGCGCCGCTTTACCTGCGCGGGGCTGGACCAGGGGCATCACCCCTCCATCGTCTCGGCCATCATGAAGGCGCACGCCACCTATCGCATGCGGCAGGCGGTCGACGACACCATGGACATTCATGGCGGCAAGACGATCATCGACGGGCCGAAGAACTATTTCGGCAATGTCTATCGCTCGGTCCCCGTCGGCATCACGGTCGAGGGCGCCAATATCGTCACCCGCAGCCTGATCATATTCGGCCAGGGCGCGATGCGCGACCATCCCTATCTGCTGAAGGAAGTCGTCGCGCTGGAACAGGGCGGCAAGGACGGGCTGGAAGCCTTCGACGAGGTCGTGTGGAAGCATGCCGGGCATATCATCAGGAACCTTGGCCAGCAGCTTCGGCAATGGCTGGACCGCCGGCAAGCTTGCCGATGGCGGCGGCGCGGGCAAGGTGAAGGGCTATTACAAGCAGCTGTCCCGCTATGCCTCGGCGCTGGCGACCTGCGCTGAAGTGGCGCTGATCTCGCTCGGCGGCACGCTGAAGCGCAAGGAAGCGATCTCGGCCCGCTATGGCGACATCTTGTCCGAACTCTATCTGCTGAGCGCAGTGCTAAAGCGCTGGGAGGACGACGGCTGTCTGGACGAGGATCTGCCGCTGGTCGAATGGTGCTGCGAAACCGGTTTCCAGCGGATCGAGGACCGCTTCGACGCGATCTTCGTCAATTTCCCGGTGCCGGTGCTCGACAAGGTGATGCGCGCGGTCGCCCTGCCGTTCCGCAGCCATCCGCGCGGCCCCAGCGACGAGGTGATCTTCGCCTGTGCCGACACGATCCTGTCCAGCGGCGCGCAGCGCGACCGCATCGCTTGCGGCGTGCATGTCGGGCCCGGGACCGGTCGCCGATCTGGAACGCGCGCTCGACCTGGTGGAGCGGACGCAGCCGCTGCGCGACAAGCGCAAGGAGCACGGCGCCGACGCGCTGAACGACGCCGAACGCGAGGCGCTGGCGGAAGCGGAAGAAGCCGTCGCCATCGTGGTCGCCACCGATGATTTCGACCCCAGGGACCTTCGCGGTCTGGTCGTCCCGGAAGAGGAGCAGGAGCCATCACCAGAGCAGCCCGATCTGAAGCTCGTCCAGTCTATGTGACCGACGGCGCTGCGCACGCCCTTCATCAAGGCGCGCGGCAAGCCCGGACCGTTCAGCCCCGCCGACCTTGCGGTACAATGCGGCAGGCCGCTGCTGATGCGCCAGACATTCGCGCGCGACGCGTTCGACGAGGTGATACTCGGCTGCGCGAACCAGATCGCGGGCGAGATGAACGTGGCGCGCGTGGCGGCGCTGCGGATGGGATGCGGCGATGCGATGCCCGCCTATACGGTGCACCGCAATTGCGGCTCGGGCATGCAGTCGCTGGACGAAGCGTTTCGCAATATCGCGCATGGCGACATGGACCTGGTGCTCGCCGGCGGGACCGAGGCTCTGAGCCGCGCGCCGCTGATCCTGTCGGACGAGGCGACCGAATGGCTTGCCGCGTTCCAGGGCGCGAAGAGCGCAGGCGACCGGGCCAAGGCGCTGACCGATTTCAAGCCGTCGCTTCCTCTCGCCGGAGATCGGGCTGAAGCAGGGCCTGACCGATCCGGTCACGGGCCTTGCCATGGGGCAGACGGCCGAGGTGCTGGCGCACCGCTTCGGCATCAGCCGCTGGCAGGCGGACGAATATGCGATGGAAAGCCACCGCCGCCTTGCGCAGGCGCAGGAGGAGGGCTGGCTGGACGACGAAGTCGAGCCGATGTTCGCGCCCGACGGCACGGTCTATGACCACGACGACGGCGTGCGCCCGAACAGCAGCATGGAGCAGCTGGCCGGGCTGAAGCCGGTGTTCGAGCCATATGGCGATGTCACCGCCGGCAATTCAGCCAGGTGACCGATGGCGCGTGCTGGATGATCCTCGCCTCCGAAAAGGCGGTGGAGGAGCACGGCCTGACGCCGATTGCGCGCATTGTGGACAGCGAATGGGCCGCACTGGCGACCCGACATCATGGGTCTGGGGCCGGTGCTGTCCTCAACGCCGCTGATGCAGCGCGCGGACTGTCGCTCGACGACATCGACCTGTGGGAACTGAACGAGGCGTTCGCGGCGCAGGTGCTGGCCTGCCTGGCCGCGTGGGAGGACGACGGATTCTGCCGCGAGGTGCTCGGCCTTGACGGCGCGCTGGGGCGGATCGAGCGCGACAGGCTCAACGTCGACGGCGGCGCGGTCAGCCTCGGCCATCCGGTGGGCACCAGCGGCACGCGCATCGTGCTGCACCTGGTCAACGCGCTGCGCCGCACCGGCGGCAAGCGCGGCATCGCCACCGAATGCATCGGCGGCGGACAGGGCGGCGCCATGCTGGTGGAGGCGCTGTGATGACGAGCCACGTGAATTCCGTCTGGCGAACCAAGCCGCTGACCGGCACCGACGGGACGCGCGGCACCCATCTGGCTGACGCACGAGGACAGGGCAGTCGCATCTGGCTGATCCTCGACAAGCAGGACGCTTCGACCAACACGCTGTCGACGAGGCGGTGCTGCGCGAACTCGATGCCTTGCTCGACAGGGTCGAGAGGGCAACTGGAAGGCGGTGATCTTCCGTTCGGCCAAGCGTTCGGGCTTTGCCGCCGGCGCCGACCTCGAGCGAATTCTCGGGGCATCGACGGACCGAGGCCGAGACTCGCAGCCGCGATCGACGAGGCCAATGCCGTGATCGACCGGCTCGCGGCGCTGACACTGACCGACCATCGCGGTGGTGCACGGCTCCTGCGTCGGCGGCGGGCTGGAACTGGCGCTGGCCTGCGATTTCATCGTGGCGCGCGACGACGCATCGCTTGGGCTTTCCCGAAGTGCTGGTCGGGCTGCATCCGGGCCTGGGCGGCACCGCGCGCCTGACCCACCGGATCAGACCCGCTCGAAGCGATGAAGCTGATGCTGACCGGCAGATCGGTCGATGCGCGCAAGGCGCAGAGCGCTGGGCTTTGTCGATGCGGTTGTGGCCGAACGCAATTTCGCCAACGCCGTCGACGCAGCGCTCGCCGGCGAGATGGAACGGCGCGGCGGCGGCACGGCGGCGGCGGCGCTGAATCTCTATCCCGCGCGCAAGGCCATGGCCATCCAGATGCGCAAGCAGACCGAGGAGCAAGGCGCCCAGCGAGCATTATCCCGCGCCCTATGCGCTGATCGACCTGTGGGAAACAGCACGGCGGTTCGCTGGAGCGACATGCTGGAGGCCGAGCATGCCTCTTTTGCGCAGCTGCTGCCGACCGAGACGACGCAGAACCTGATCCGCGTCTTCTTCCTGCGCGAGCGGCTGCAAGCAGAACGGCAAGGGCGACTCCGGCGATCGCGCATGTCCATGTCGTCGGCGCGGGCACGATGGGCGGCGGACATCGCGCGCATGGTGCGCGCTGCAAGGGCATGGGCGTCACCATCCAGGACCCCAGCCGCGAGGCACTGGGCAAGGCGGTCGCCAAGCGCGCACAAGCTGTTCGATCGCAAGCTGCGCGATGCCCGAACTGCTGCGCGCGCGCGACCGCTTGATGCCCGACCTGCACGGCGAGGGCGTGCGCCACGCCGACCTGATCATCGAGGCCGCGCCCGAGAAGCCGGAGCTGAAGCGAAAAGATCTATGCGCCGATCGAGGAGAAGGCGAAGCCGGACGCGATGATCGCGACCAACACCTCCAGCCTGCAATCTGGACGACCTGGCCAAGGCCTGCGCAGAAGGCCCGGACGCGGTTCGTCGGCATCCATTTCTTCAACCCGGTGGCGAAGCTGGATCTGGTCGAGGTGGTCAGCCACGACGGCAGACCGATCGGAGCCGCGTCGACACGGCGCGCGCTTCGTCGGCGACATCGACAAGCTGCCGCTGCCGGTGACAGCACTCGCCCGGCTTCCTCGTCAATCGCGCGCTGATGCCCTACCTGCGGCGAGGCGCTGCTGCATGATCGACGAGGGCTATGCAGCCGCGAGCGCATCGACGCCGCGGCCGAAGCGTTCGGCATGCCGATGGGGCCGGTGGAACTGGCCGACCAGGTCGGGCTCGACATCTGCCTGGCGGTGGCGGATTTGCTGGCGCGCGAGCCTGGACCGGCCGATGCCCGAGGTGCCGCAATGGCTGCGCGACAAGGTCGAGCGCGCGGCGAACTCGGCCGCAAGGCGGGCAAGGGGCTGTACGACTATGACGACGACGGCAAGCCGAAGAAGGACGACGCCGGACGGCGAGCCGACGACGGAGATGGCCGAACGGCTGATCCTGCCGATGCTGGACGCGGTCGCCTCCGCCATTGACGAGGGCGTGGTCGAGGATGCCGACAGCGCCGATGCGGCGATGATCTTCGGCACCGGCTTTGCGCCGTTTCTGGGCGGGCCGATGCATTACGCGCGTTCGCGCGGGTATGGCGAAGATCGCCAACACGCTCGACCGGCTGGAGCGTGAGCACGGGCCGCGCTTCACCCCAGCCCGTGGTGGCGCAAGGCCGGGGACTGATGCGCCGTTTCGCCCACGCCGATGCGCTGGCCGGGTGGATCATCGACACTCTCGGCCGCGAGATTGTCACCGGCCTGCCGCTGGGCATCGGAAAGGCGAACCATGTCGCCAATGCGCTGTTCGCGCGGGCAAAGGCCGATCCCGCGCTCCGGCTGGAGATCCTGACCGCGCTGACGCTGGAACGCCCGCGCGCATCCTCCGACCTGCAGGCGCGCATGCTGGAGCCGTTCGTCCGGCGCGTGTTCGCGGGCTATGTTGAATTGGATTATGCCAGGGCGCTTGCGTGAAGAGGGGCTGCCGGACAACGTGCATGTTTCGGAGTTTTTCCTCAATTCGGGCAAGTGGCTGTCGAACGCGGCAGTCCAGCAGCATTACACCAGCGTCAATTACACCGCGGTCGCGCCCGACATCATCCTTAGGCGCCCGATCAATCTGCTGGCCCAGCTGATCGCGGTGGACGAGAGCGGTCCGCAGCCGCGCTACAGCCTGTCCTCCAATCCCGACATCACGCTGGACGTGCTGCCCGAACTGAAGGCGCGGCGCGAGGCGGGGGAGAACTTCCTGTTCGTCGGGCAGGTGAACCGCGACCTGCCCTTCATGCCGGGCAGCGCGGAACTGCCTGCCGATGCGTTCGATGCGATCCTCGACGATCCATCGGTCGAATTTCCGGTGTTCACCGTGCCGCGCGGGCCCGTCAGCACTGCCGATTATGTTGCGGGGCTGCACGCCGCCAGCCTGGTCCGCGACGGCGGCACCTTGCAGATCGGGATCGGCTCGCTCGGCGATGCGGTGACCTATGCGCTGATATTGCGGCACCGGCACAACGCGCTGTTCCGCGAATTGCTGGCGCAGATCACCGACGATGAGCGCGAGAGCGTGCCGAGGGAGACTGAGCCGTTCGAGCAGGGTCTCTATGCGGCGAGCGAGATGTTCGTAGACGGCTTCCTCGACCTGTATGACGCGGGCATATTGAAGCGCCGGTCCGCCAGCGGCCATGTGCTGCATGCCGCCTTCTTCGCGGGGTCGCGCGACTTTCTGGAGCGGCTGAAGGCGATGCCCCACGAGCGGCGGCGCGATTTCGACATGACCGCCGTGTCGTTTACCAATGCGCTTTACGGGCAGGAGGATGCGAAGCGGCGCGACCGGGTTCATGCGCGTTTCCTCAACAATGCGATGAAGGTCGACGTGCTGGGCGCGGCGCAGTCCGACACGCTGGGCGATGGCCGCGTCGTCAGCGGCGTTGGCGGGCAGCACGATTTTGTCGAGCAGGCGCTGGCGCTGCGCGGGGCGAATTCGATCATGATGCTCCGCTCGCACCGGATCAGCGATGGCAAGGCGGAACCGAACATCGTGTGGCAGCTGGACCGCACGACCATCCCGCGCCACATGCGCGATGTGGTGGTGACCGAATATGGCGTCGCCTGGCTAAAGGGCGCCAGCGATGCCGAGTGCATCGCGCGCGTCGCCGCGATCGCCGATCATCGCTTCTCCGGCGCGCTGGCGTCAAAGGCGCGCGATGCGGGCAAGCTGGACAGGAACACCATGCTGCGAACCGGCGCGAACCGGCCGGAACGCCTTCGCGAGCTGCTGGCGAAGCCGCGGGCGGACGGCTTCTTCCCCGATTTTCCATTCGGCAGCGATTTTACCGGCCCGGAGCGTACGGCCCTGCGCGCCCTGTCCTGTCTCAAGAACTGCGGAAGTTCGAAAGCCGCGCTGGCCCGCACCTTTGCGGCGGGGATCCTTGCCCGTCCGGATGAGCGGGAGCAGGCGGCGCTTGATCGGCTGGACATTGGCGGCGGGGTCAAGGACCGGCTCTATGGCACCCTGCTGCTGGGCGCATGGCGCCGCGGGCCGGACTGAAGCGGCCCGCGACGCGGCTGCGCTTCGCCCCGTCGCGGGCAGGGGGCGCTCTGGGCGATCCATCGGCACCGCATCGGCCGGCGCTCGTTGCAGCGGTACACCCATAGGAAATGCCCACAGGAGATTGGCATGAATACCAAGACGCTATTCGGCAGCCTTGTCGGCGCCGCCATGTTCGTGACGCCAGCGATGGCGCAGGTCGTACCACAGCAAGAGCCGATGCCCGGCTCGCTGCCCAACACGGCCGATCCGCGCGACACGATGCCGACATCGCCGCTGCCGCCTTACGAGGACCGGATGAATCCGGACAATCCCACCGATCCGGCCATGGACCCGATGGATCACACCATGGGTCCGCCAGTCACGCCCATGCCGCGCGATAGCGCCATGCCCGATCGCCCGGCCGTCCCGCCTGCCGGCGACACGGTCCCGCAGACCGTGGCCCCGACGATCGACAGCGATGGCGACGGGATCATGGATGCCTGGGACCGCGACCGCGACAATCGGCCCGATGCATGGGACACCACCGGCGACGGGATGCCCGACACGATGGACAATGATTACGACGGTCAGCCCGACATGTCCCTGATGTAAGGCTCTGACTTGAGCATAGGTGCCCGCATGGCCATGATGGCGGTGCGGGCGCTTCTCGTTTTGGCGACCTGCATGAGCTGATCTGCTGGTCGTCCGCTGGTCGGTCCAGCTTTCGACCGCAATGCCGATCAAGGTGACGCCCGGCCCATGACCAAGTTCTTTCGCGCCAGCCCACGCGGACTGCCGCGCCTTGCCGCCGCCTCGATGCTCTTGTTGGGGGTGGCCATGCCGGGCCATGCCGCCACCGCCCCTCAGCCGCGCTTGCTGGTCGATTTCGATTGCGCCGGGCGCAGACCCATCTACCGCCGCGGTGCGGATCGTCGCCATCAATGCCTCCGATACGCTGGCGAAGAGCGTCCCTTCACGGCTCGAAGCGACGGTGACGGCGGCGGACGAGCAATACCGGGTGACGCTGACCTGTACGGCGGAGGGTGGTGCCGACACGGTAGAGCCCGGTCGCTTTGCCGCGGCGAACTGCATCTTCCCGTTGCCGCCGCGGCTTGCGGCTGGGTCGGCGATGCAGCTTGCGCTGGAGACACCCTCCTCCCCCGCCTATGCGTTCACGCTTCCCGCCGCGCCCCCGCCGGGCGATGAGGCGAGGCCCGGCAGGCTGGCTCTCGACCTGCCGCTGGCGGAAAGCCCGCTTCCCTCCGCAGAGCCGGAGCGCGGAAACGCATTCCTGGGCAATCTGTCGGCCTATCAGCCGATCTATGCCGCCTATGGCCCCGGCACCAACAGCGATGCGCGGCTGCAGCTGAGCTTCAAGTACCAGCTGTTCGGCGACGCAGGCGACGTCGGCGGCGACGCGCCGATCGTGAACGGCGTCCATTTCGGCTATACGCAGCGCATGTTCTGGGACCTGGGCGCGGATTCCTCGCCCTTTCGCAACATCGATTTCATGCCGGAGCTGTTCTACCTGCAACCCGCGGTCAAGACTGGGGGACGGATTCTCGCTGGGCGGCCAGCTGGGCGTGCGGCACGAATCCAACGGACAGGACGGCGCGCGGTCGCGCAGCGCCAACACGGTCTATGTCCAGCCGGTCGGCACGTTCCAGGCGGGCGACTATACCGTGTCGGTGGGGCCGCGCCTGTTCTTCTATGTCGGCGATGTTGAGGATAATCCCGACATCCGCCGCTATCGCGGATCGACCGGCCTGTTCCTGGAAGTCGGGCAGGACGACGGGCTGAGGCTGACGACGCAGAGCCGCTTCAATTTCTCCAGCGGGAAGGGGGCCGTCGATGGCGAGCTGTCCTATCCGCTGGACCGGCTCGTCGACACCGATCTCAACCTGTATGTCTTTGGCCAGGGCTTCGTGGGCTATGGCGAAAACCTGCTCGACTACAATCGGCACACCACGCGGCTGCGGGTCGGTTTCGCCATCGTGCGCTAGCCGCCGCACCCGGTCGGGGAAAGATCGGCAATCCATCAGCGGCCCTTCATCGACCGCAGGCCTTCCGCGGCGCAGGCTTTGCATGATGCTCTGACAACGAGGGTGACATGCGTACCATCCGTCCGGCCGCGATCGGCGCGGCATTGCCCCTGTTCCTGTTCTGCCTTTCCCTGACCGGGTGCGGCGGCAACGAAGCGAAGGCGCCTGCGCCAACGGGGGGAGTGGTGCTGCCGCCCGCGGGCACGGCGCTGGTGTTCCGGGTCAGCCGACCGAATGGCGATCTCGTCTATGGCGCGGTGGCCTTGTCGGCCAATATCATGTGAAGTCCTGCCCCACCCGCAGCGATCCGCGAACGAAGGCGTCTGGCCACTGCCCGCGCCTGCGCCAGTGATCGAGATGGCCGATCGCGTCGCAGAACCCGGTGAAGCGGGGGTCATCGCGGAACGCGGCGGTAGCTGGCGTCAAGCCGCAGGCCGGGCGGGCGGCAGGCGTCGCCTGCAGCCTGATGCGCAGCAGGTCGAAATCGTCCCTGTCTGGGTCTATGTCCCGGGCCGGGCTGGTCAGATCGCTGGCAGTCCGGCTGCGGCGCAGGTCGCCCGCGATCCGGAACGAAAGCTGGTCGGCGATCACCGGCCCTGTCAGCATCGCGGAAAGCTGGCGCGTGTCGTAATTGCCGGCCAGGGTTCGCACGCCCGCGTGCCAAGTTCCCTGCGGAGCCGCCGTTTCGACGAAGATAGCCCCCGCGATCGAATTGCGCCCCTGGGTGGTCGTCTGCGGACTGCGGAATATCTCGACTCGCTCGACGTCCCACAAGGGCTGCGTACCGAAGATGAACTCGTTGTACGATACCGCGCGCCCGTCGACGATCAGCGTCGTCCGCGGCCGCGTTCCCCCCAGGAACGAAGGCAGGTCGCGCAGCACGCCGGTCGTGTCCAGCCCTCTGATCGCCGGTCCCTGTCCGCCGGAACCCTGCGTGACGTTCACCGTCCGCGCGAGCAACTGGTCCAGCCGGTCGGTATCCGGCTGCAGGGCAAGATCGCCGTCGCCCACGACTGCCACGCTCGAGGCCGTGTCGGCAATGCTGCGGTCGGCGCGCTCGCCGGTGACGATGATGGATGTATCGGCAGCGGGCTGCCCCAGAACCGGAAGGGGCAGGATGATGGCCGCCGTAGCCAGCGCCATTCCGCCCCTCGTCCGGCACCTGGTCGAAAACGCATCCGGCATGTCCAAGTCCACGTCTGGAAATCCCGGCTTCTCAAGCATTTTGCGCAGGCATCGGCAAACCATCGGCAAATCATGCGCGATGGCAGGCCGGGCCCTCATGGCCCGGCGGGGCCGCGGCCGGCAGGATCGGCGCGCCACCGGCCAGCAGTTTTGCGTCCGGCTCTGCAAAGGGAGAATGTCATGTCACATCGCCCGCCTGCAATGGGCGCCGCGGCCATCGCCGCCGCCCTCACCACGACCGCCATCACCGCGGTTGCCATGCCCGGATACGGTGACTGGAGCGCACCCTCACTTGTCCAGTCGCGGGCCGGGCCGGCCTGTCCGATCGCGACCGGTGCGGTCGATCGCTGCGTCAGCCTGTCGCGCGACGGACGCGAGCTGTATTTCGGATCGAACCGAACGGGCAATTTCGACATCTACGTGTCGAGCCGCAGCAGCACCGCCGCGCCATTCGGGCCGCCGCAGCGCCTTCCCGCGACCATCAATACGCCGGCGACCGAGGCCTGTCCGACCATCGTGGGGCGCAACCGGCTGTACTTCCTGCGCGACAGCGCCGACGATCCGGCCGACATCTTCGTTTCGACGCGCTCGTCGGCCGGGTGGAGGAAGGCCGCGCCCGTTCCCCTGCTCAACAGTCCGCTGCTGGATGAAACCGTCACCACCTATGAAGACCCGCAGGGCCGCGAGGTCATGGTCTGGTCGCGCCGCAACGTGGATGGCAGCGCAGGTCAGATCGTGCAGAGTGTCGCCGGCGGTCCTCCGCAGCTGGTCGCGGGCGGGCCCAATGCCGCCGGATCGAACAATCGGCCCAGCGTCACCCACGACGGGCGCACGATCTTCTTCGATTCCACGCGGCAGGGGGGGCGCGGACCGGACCTGTGGTACGCCACCCGCTCGGCCGCATCGGGAGCGTTCGGCCCGGCGATCCACCTGGGGGATCTGAATTCCGCCGGTTTCGACGCGCGGCCGTCCATCTCGTGGGATGGAGAGCAATTGTTCTACTCCTCGAACCGGTCCGGCAGCACGTCGCCCGCTCCCGACATCTGGATGGCCCAACGCCCGCGCCTCAGCGGGCCCAAGACGGTGGAGTTCCCCGACTGACGCGTGCCGCCGATTGCGCAGGACCTTGTCGAGCGGTGCCTTGGGATCGGCAGGTTCGGCAACGCCCTGCGCAGGATTTGTTCAAAATTCTTTCATAATCAACGGCCAAGTAGCCGCTATGTTTTGATTTTCCCGCTTTCGATGCACTGATCGGTCCATTCGGGAACTCGCTCCGACTGCATCCGTAACAACAGTGGAAAACAGGAAAACCGGGACGACCGCCTCCGCAAGCCGGGCGCTGCTGGTCCGATGCCCGGGCGGGGCGATGCCCCGAGCAGCATCCCGATCAGGCACGCAGCGGGCGGGCGAACACTCGATGAGGGGCACCATCAGGAGAATCGCACAACACGAAAGGATTGAACCGATGAATCTCAAGGCATTGATGACCGCCGGGATCGGCGCCGCAGCACTCATGACCGCTCCTGCCATGGCGCAGGGTCAGCCATCGCAGGAATGGACGCAGCGGCAGGCAGCACAGAACGAAACCGTCACCGCCACCCGCATGATGAGCGGGGACGTCACCAACGGTTTCAACATGCTCGGCAATGTCAGCGACCTCGTGCTGAACGAGAGGGGCACCGGCGTCGAATACATCCTTTACGAGGTTCCGTTCCCCTATGATGTCTACAGCGGCGAGGACGGCTTCGTCCGCTGGGATAATATCGAGGTGGAGCGCGGTGTCGGCATGGGCCTCGACCTGCGCATCGATGATGGCGCTTCGCCTTATGGCAAGGAGCAGCTGAGGCTGACCCGTTCGCAGGCCGGCAACCGTCTGGTCAGCAAGATCGTCGGGGGCGACATGATGTTCGCTGGCGGCCAGACGCGAGAGATCGACGATATCCAGTTCGATCCCGAAAGCGGCATGGTCACCAATTTCGTCGTGGAGATGGACGAGGACAGCCTGTTTGACGAAGATACGCGGCTTGTCCCCGCCTCGATGGTGACGCTAGACCCCCGCGGCATGTGGGTGGTTTCGCAGCCGGTGACGTATAACTGGACGGTATGGGCGATGTGATCCGAAAAGCGGCACGGAATGCTGGCAGGCTGCGGCATGCAGCGGCCTGCCGAGGGGCGCTGGAAACGGTAAGCCGGAAACAATAAATTACAGTTCTGCCCGCTAATCCCGCTTTTGGCGCGGCCTGTCACTCCGTATGTACCGCAGCCGCGAAGGGTGCGTACGTCAAGGAGCTGCCGTGGCCGAACAGAGACTGGGTTTGCGGGACGCCGCCCAATGGATGGCTGAGATCATCGGGCCCGATTACGGCTATATCCGCATCGGGATCGTCTATACCGTTGCCATCACCCTGCTGTCGCTCGCGACGCCGATTTCCGTCCAGGTCCTGATCAACAGCGTCGCGCGCACGACCCTGCCTGCGCCATTGTGGACGCTGTCGGGCGTGCTGCTGTTCCTGCTGCTGCTGGTCGCGGCGCTCAGTGCGCTGCGTCTCTATGTCATGGCCATGTTCGAGCGGCGGATCTTTGCGCGCGTGGTGGCCGAGATCACCGTGCGCGCCGTGCACGCGCAGAACCCCTATTTTTCGGACGCGAACAGCGGGCATCTGTTCAACCGCTATTTCGACATGCCCGTGCTGCAAAAGGCGATACCCAGCCTGGTCATCGGGGCGTTCACCATCATCCTCCAGGCCGTCGTGGGCCTGGCGGTGACCAGTTTCTATCACCCGTTTTTCCTGGCATTCAACATGGTGCTGGTCGTGGTCGTCACGCTGATCTGGCTGACGTGGCGGCGCGGCGCGGTATCGGGCGCGGTGGGGCTTTCGCATGCCAAGCACAACGCGGCGCACTGGCTGGAAAGCGTCGGCGGGTCGAACGGCTTCTACAAGTCCAGCCGCTATGTCGGCTTTGCGATGGACCGGACCGAGCGGCTGACCGCGGCCTATATCGACGCGCACAAGCGCTATTTCCATTACAGCTTCTCGCAGGCCGTCGCCTATTTCCTGCTCTATGCGCTGGCCAGCGCGGGGCTGCTGGCGCTGGGCGGCAATCTGATCATCCAGGGGCAGCTGTCGATCGGCCAGCTGGTCGCGGCGGAGCTGATCCTGTCGGGCGTGTTCTACGGCATCTCGCAGCTGGGATGGTATCTCGACACCTTCTACGAAATGGCGGCAAGTTCCGAGGAGCTGTCGCTGCTCTTTTCGATCCCGCAGGAAAGCAATCGCGCTTCGGGAGAGGAGCCTGCGGATGGATCCGTCCGCATGCGCGAGGTGGTGCATGGCGAGGCCTATCTGTCGTTCGCCCTGGCCGGGGGCGAGCAGGTCGTTGCCGTGGTCGAGCCGGGGCTGGAGCCGGTGCTGGCGAACCTGCTCAAGCGGCACATACTGCCCGACCGGGGGCAGGTGCTGATCGGCAAGGGCGATCTGGGCACGTTCGACATGTACCTGCTGCGCTCTGCCGTGACGGTGCTGAACCGGCCGACCATCGTCGAGGTGACAATCCGCGAATATCTGACCCTTGCCATGGACGAAGGAGACAGCAAGGCGCTGATGGCGGCGCTCGACACCGTGGGGCTGGGCCGCCGCGTCGCGACCCTGCCGGACGGATTCGACACTCTTCTGTCCTCGTCCGGCGCGCCGCTGACGATTGCCGAGGTGATGCAGCTGAAGCTGGCCAATGCGATCCTTCGCAAGCCCAAGGTGCTGCTGATGTCCGAATTGTTCGACATGATGCCGGTTGAGCGGCTGAAGCTCGCACTGGCCCAGTTGCGGCAAGGCGGAACGACGGTGCTGCTGTGCACTCGCCGGCCCGAGGCGATCTCGCTGGATGCCTATATGTGGCTGGGCAGCCGCGAACAGCGGCGGTTCGCCAGCCACGCCGAACTGCAGCGCTTCGTGGCCGAGCGGGAGGAGCAGGATGCCTGACCGTCCCGAGAACCGGAAACATTTCGTCACGCTCGCCTCGCTTCGGCCGCCGCCCATCGCGGTGGTCATGGCCTGGCTGATCGCCCTGGGGTTCGTGCTGGCGGTCGCGCTGCTGTTCGTCCCCTGGGTGCAGACCGCACAGGGCATGGGCAAGGTGGTCTTCGCTGGACCCCGACGACCGGCCGCGCCAGGTGACGTCGGTGATCGAGGGGCGGGTGGAGCGCTTCTTCGTCAGCGACGGCGACCGGGTGGAGGAAGGCGATCCGATCGCGCGGGTCGTCGACGTCGATCCGGGCCTGCTCTCGCGCCTGGGTGCCGAGCGTTCGCAGCTGGAGGCGGAGATCGCCGCGATGCGGCAGGCCCGGCAGGTCGCCGGCATCGATGTCGAGCGTACGCGCCAGCTGCTGGCCGAAGGGCTCGCCTCGCGCCGGGAGTACGAGCAGGCGCAGATCCGTGTGGCGCAGGCGGATGCCACCATCGCCGAGGCCCGCGCCGCCATCAACCGCATCGACACCGAGATCAGCCGCCGCTCCGCCCAGCTGGTCGTCGCCCCGCGCGAGGGGCGGGTCCAGCAGGTGAACGGCGAGCTGGGCGGTCAGCTGATCTCGGCCGGGACGGTACTGGCCGTGATCGCACCCGAGGAGGTCCAGCGCGCGGTGGAGCTGTTCATCGATGCCCGCGACGTGCCGATCATCGAACGCGGCAGCCCCGTCCGGCTGGAATTCGAGGGCTTTCCCGCGATCCAGTTCAGTGGCTGGCCCAATCTGGTCTATGGCGTCTATGACGGGCAGGTGCGGACGATCGACCCGGTCGCGGGACCCAATGGTCAGTTTCGCGTGCTGGTCGAGCCGCTGCCAGGTGCCGAACGCCCATGGCCGGGGGAGCGCTATGTCCGGCAAGGCAGCAATGTCGTCGGCTGGATCCGCGGCAACACCGTGACCGTCGGCTACGAGATCTGGCGGCAGCTGAACGACTTCCCCTTGCAATACGACCGCACGGGGAGCGAGAATTCGCAGCCGGGCAGCGGTTGGGGTTCGTCTTCTTGATCGGCATGGCAAAGGGATTGTTGGCGGCAATCGTCGCCGCCGCCTGTGCGGTGCCGGCGCAGGCGCAGGATGTTGCGGCGCAAGCGGCGACGGCGGACGCACAAGCCGGTCCTTTGACAATGAACGAGCTGCTGCGCCGCTCCGCGCGAACCGCGCCGCAGATCATCGAGGCGCTTGCCCGCATCCGGCAGGCGCAGGGCACGGCGCTGAAGGCCGAGGGCGCGTTCGACACCGTCTTCGATGTCGAGGGGCGCAGCCGCGTCACCGGCTATTATGGCGGCACGATCGTGGACGGCGAGGTCAATCGGCCGTTCGCTGGCAATGGCGGCTATGCCTATGGCGGCTACCGCGTCAGCCGCGGCGATTTCCCGATCTACGAGGACAAGGCCTTCACCAACGATCTGGGCGAGCTGAAGATCGGCGCGCTCTATTCGCTGCTGCGCGACCGGCTGATCGACGAGCGGCGCGCGCAGCGATCGATCACGGCGCGCGGTATCGACATCGCCCGGTTCGAGGCGGAGGCCGCCGCCATCGGCGTGCAGAGCCGCGCGATCGAGGCCTATCAGGACTGGGTCGCGACGGGGCTGCGCCTGCGCGCCTATCGCGATCTGACTGGCGCTGGCGCAGGACCGCACGGGCGGCATCGACCGGCAGGTCGCGCTGGGCGCGCAGCCGCGTATCCTGCGCATCGAGAACGAGCAGAACCTGGTGCGCCGCCGCGCCCGCGTGATCGAGGCGGAGCAGGCGTTCCAGGCGGTTGCGGTGCGCCTGTCGCTGTTCTACCGCGATGCCGGCGGCAATCCGATCACGCCCGGCGCGGACCGCCTGCCCCAAACTGCCGAGGCGCTGGCGCTGCTGTCGATAGACCCCGCCTTTCGCCTGACCCAGCGACCCGAACTGCAGAGCCTGCTGGCGCGGATCGACCAGTCGGTGCTGGGTCTTGCACTGGCGGAGAACGCGATGAAGCCGCGGCTCGACCTGCTGGGTGAAGTCGCCAAGGACATCGGCGACGAGGGGCTGGGCGGACCCAGCCGCTCACCGTTCGAGACCATCGTCGGTTTCCGCTTCTCGGTCCCGCTGCAGAACCGGGCTGCGCGCGGGCGCGTGGTCGAGGCAGAGGCGAAGCTGGACGAGCTGTCGATCCAGCAGCAGTTCCTGCGCGAGCAAATCGAAAACGAGGTCGAGACGATGCGCATCGCCCTGCAGGGCGCGGAGCAGCTGGTCGCGACGGCGCAGCAGGAGTACGAGCTCGCCCGGGAACTGGCGGAGGCCGAGCGGCGGCGCTTCGATCTGGGGTCGAGCAATTTCTTTCTGGTCAACCAGCGCGAGGAAACCGCCACCGACGCTCAGATCCAGCTGATCGCCGCCAAGGCACGCATCGCGGCCGCACAGGCCGACCTGGCGGCGGCCACGGTGGACCTCGACGCACTGGGACTGGCCGAATAGCGGCGAACCGCTGTTCTTGCGGCAGTTTTTCGCGCTTTGCCGGATCGGCTTTGTTCCGGCAGGCCCGAGAGGCGCCACCGCCAGGCGAATGACCCGCCCCGATCCATGATCCGGCCCATAGGGGGCATGGCGCTCTGGCCCGGTTTCCGCGATAACGGCCGGGGTGCTGCAACAGCGCGGCGCCTGATGGTCGCGCGGCGAGGACAGGAAACCGATGCAGACACCGATTGACGAGCAGGACCGGCATGATCGTGTACGCCTTCTGGTCGCGATCGGCGTGTTCTCCGTGCTGCTGTGGCAGACGCGGATCGGGGCCTTTGCGCTTTATCCGTTCACCATCCTTGCCACCTGGTTTCACGAGATGGGGCACGGCCTTGCCGCCATGGCCGCGGGCGCCGGGTTCGAGCGGCTGATCATCTATTCAGACGGATCGGGGGTGGCGCAGCTTGTGCTGCCCGCCGACAGGTTCCGCGTGACTGATGCGATCATATCGGCGTTCGGGCCGCTGGGTCCCGCCATCGCCGGCGCCTTGCTGATCGCCGCGTCGCGCAATGCACGGGCGACCCGGATCGCGCTGGCCGTGCTGGGCGCGGCGCTGGTGGCCAGCATGCTGATCTGGGTTCGCTCGCTGACAGGCTGGCTGGTGCTGCCGCCGCTGGGCGCGATCATAGCGGGCATCGCGTGGAAGGGATCGGGGCCGGTCCGGCAATTCGCCATCCAGTTTCTGGGCGTGCAGGCAGCGATCAGCGTGTGGCGGCAGTTCGACTATCTGTTCAGCGACGCCGGCATCGGTCCCGGCGAGCTGTCGGACACCGCCGCCATCGCTCAGGTGCTGTTCCTGCCCTACTGGATCTGGGGCGCGATCATCAGCGCGGCAACCGTCGCACTGTTGTGGTGGAGCTTTCGCCTTGCATTTCGGCGGTGACATGCAGGGTCCGGTGAAAGGCTGCCGAGCGAGCTCGACCGGGAAGTGATCAGCCAGGTTCGCGGCCCGAAACCTCGCTGGGTGCACGGCCGGTCATGCGGCGGTAGAAGCGCGAGAAATACGACGGGTCTTCAAATCCAAGTTCGTCCGCGACATGGGCACAGCTGGCATTGGTAAAGCGCAGCAGGCGGGTCGCCTCGGCGCTAAGGCGCTGGTTGACGAATTCGATCGGGCTGACGTCCAGCGCTGCGCGCACCCGGCGCGCCAGCGTGCGTTCGGTGCAGCCCAGCGTTCGGGCATAGAACTGCAGCCTGCGCTCGCTGCGGCAATGCGTTTCGACCAGTGACTGGAAACGGGTGACCAGCCGGTCGCCATGGTCGCGCTCCGGCCCGGTGTCACCTTCGGCCAGGATGCGCAGCAGCGCCTCGGCCAAGGTGCGGCGCAGCATCTCGCGCGCGGGGGCGGCGCCGGCGGATAGCAGGATCTGCTGGCCCACCGCGCGAACGCGGGCCGCAATGTCCGGCGAGAGCGGGGCGATCCGCGGCATGTGCACCATGTCGGCCAGCGCGCCGTCTGCGGATAGCGTCTGCACCAGCGTGTTCGACAAGGTGAGGACCAGACCGTCGACATCGGAGCTGAAGCGGAATGCGTGCACCGCCCCGCTCGGCGCGACCAGGGCGAAAGGCGCGGTGGGCCGGGTTGCATGACAGTCCAGCACGATCCGCGCCTGTCCGTCAAACACCAGCAGAAGCTGGCACAGGGCGGGATGGCGATGTGGCGGAATGTCCCAGTCATAGCGGATGCTGCGCGCGGCAATCGTCTCGCAATGCACCAGTTCCTCGTGCCCGTGGCCGGGTTCTTCCCCCAGCAGGGCATAGCGCGGGACCGGGGCGGGCGGGTTCTGCATGTCGGGATAGTACCAGAGATTTACCGGCCTGTCCCTTCGAAAGAAGGAGGCGGGTGGCACAATGACGGCAAGAGGATTTGTCCCAAGGGTAACAGTCATGAAGAAACAGGTTTGCATCATCGGGGCGGGGCCTGCGGGCCTGCTGCTGGGCCATCTGCTGACGCAGGAGGGCGTGGATTGCGTGGTGCTGGAGCGCCGCACCGGCGACTATGTGCTGGGCCGCATCCGCGCCGGGGTGCTGGAACAGGTGACGGTGAACCTGATGAAGCGCCTGGGCCTGGATAATCGGATGAAGGCCGAGGGGCTGCCGCATGACGGCTTCAACCTGGCGGACGGCGAGCGGCTGATCCGCATCGACATCAAGGAGCTGACCGGCAAGGAAGTCATGGTCTATGGCCAGACCGAGCTGACCCGCGACCTGATGGAAGCCAGCGCCGGGCGCGGGCTCGAGGTGATCTATGGCGCGGAAGATGTCGAGCTGCACGACATCGACGGCGCGAACCCGCATGTGACCTATACCCACGACGGCTCGCAGCAGCGTGTCGATTGCCGATTCATCGCTGGCTGCGACGGGTTCCACGGCCCCAGCCGGCAGGCGATCCCCGCCAGCGTCGGAAAGGAGTTCGAGCGGGTCTATCCTTTCGGTTGGCTGGGCATACTGGCCGACGTGCCCCCCTGCAATCACGAGCTGATCTATGCCGAACCATCAGCGCGGCTTTGCGCTGGCGTCGATGCGGTCGAACACGCGCAGCCGATATTACATCGACGTGCCGCTGACCGAGAAGATCGAGGATTGGCCGGACGAGCGCATCTGGGACGAGCTGGCCATCCGGCTCGGCCCCGAAGCTGCCGCCCATGTCACCCGCGGCCCCAGCATCGAGAAGAGCATCGCGCCGCTGCGGTCCTATGTCTTTGCGCCGATGCGCCACGGATCGCTGCTGCTATGCGGGGACAGCGCGCATATCGTGCCGCCGACGGGTGCCAAGGGGCTGAACCTCGCGGCGAGCGATGTGCATTACGCGGCAGAGGCGCTGACCGCCTTCTTCGGCAAGAACGATGCCGACGCGATCGCCGCCTATTCGGACAAGGCGTTGGCACGAGTGTGGAAATCGGAACGCTTCAGCTGGTCGCTGACCCGCCTGATGCATCGCTTTCCGGAGGACGGTGATTTCGAACGCGCGATGCAGGTGGCGGAACTGGACTATATCGCGTCCAGCCGTGCGGCGCAGACATCCATCGCGGAAAACTACGTCGGGTTGCCTGTCTGATCAGCCCGGCTGAATGAAATTGGGGGATGCGCGGCACATCGCCGCGCATCCCCCTTTGTTCACCACATCAATTCTTCGTGCGCCAGCCCTCGGCATAGCTGTCGCGGGCGACTTCCGAATAGGGAACCGGCGCGACGACCGCCTTGATCTCGGTCTGGACGTGCGGTTCCACGGTCGGCTTGCTGGTGCCGCCATCGGGTTCGCCCCACAGCAGCGATACCTCGGTGCCCGGCTCGGCCACGCTCTCGTCGAGAATGGCCAGCGCCAGGAAACGGCCCGCATTGACGGTATAGCCGATCCAGGTCGAGATGCCGACATTCCTGCCGTCCTTCAGCACTGCGTCATAGGGATGCATCGCATAGACCGCGCTGGGGAATTCCAGGAACTTGGCCTTGTCGCCGGTCTGCAGCATCGAGCTCATGACCCGGACGATGTCCTGGTTGTCGAGCGCGAGCGTGACTTTCCTGCGCTTGGGCTGGTTCGCCATCTTCTCGAGCGCTTCGCGGCCGATGAAGTCGTGGTCGAACTTGACCATGTGGCCATAGCCCAGGCCCCACGGGGTCAGGTAATAATCCTCGATATTGTCGGTCACGAACGACCCGCCCAGCGAGCACATGCCGGGATAGGACTTGCCCTTCATCCATTCGCGGAATTCGCGGGTGCCTTCGCCGGTATAGACCGCCGGCAGGGGCGAGGGGATCCAGCCCGATTCCAGCGTGTTCGATGAATAGGTGCGGCCGCCAACCAGCGTCAGACCGTCGTCCTTGCCCGCCTCGACCAGCGCGGAGTGGACCTTGTCGTAATCCTTCCACGGGCCGAACAGCTCGTAACCCGGCTGCCCCGCCATGCCGTGACGCAGCGCGCGCACTTCGGCGCCGCCAATCATGATCGGCGCCATGCGGAAGAACTTGAGGTCGGGCGGGGTCTGGCCCATCGCCTTTTCCAGGATCTTCATGGCGTTGGGGCCCTGAAGCTGGAACCGGTAGTTGCGGCGATAGCCCTTTTCGGCCTCGGGACGGGCAGCGGTGCGCTCGTCACGCTCGACCTGAACGTCCCACTTGCCGGTGGCGGCGTGGAATTCCACCCATTCGATCGACGGCGCGCGGCCGACCAGCTCGAACTTGTTCTCTTCAAGGTAGAACAGGATCACGTCGCCGATGACATAGCCCTCGGGCGTGACGGGGGCGAACTGCTTGGCCTGATTGGGCTTGAAGTTCCTGAAGCTGTTGGGCGCCAGATAGGCCAGCATCTCGAAGGCGTCGGGGCCGGTCACCAGCAGGTCGACCATGTGATACGACTGGTTGAAGAGCACCGCCGTCTCGGCCCAGGCGCGCTGTTCGTCGCGCCAGTTCGAGAATTCGGCCGGGACGCCGGGATAGACGTTGGGCCCGACCTGCTGGTTGCGCAGGAAGGTGACGGTATCGCCGGCGTCTGCCAGTTTCTGTTCAAGCGATTGGTCAGTCATTCGTACCTCTCCTAGGAAATCGGAATAGAGTCAGTTCAGTCAATCGTCGCGGCCAGCCACTCCTGTAGCACGGCGTTGAATTGTCGGGGCCTTTCGGCGGGAAGCATGTGCCCTGCTTCAGCCACGTCGCGCCGTGTGCAGCCGGGAATCGCGGCGGCGATCGCATCGTGCTGCGCAGGCGGGGACCAGGCGTCTTCCTCTCCGGTCACGGAAAGCGCGGGACAGGCGATGCTGGCCAGAACATCGTCCAGCGGCGGACGGGTCAGCAGGGCCTCGACCTGCGCTTCGTACGTCTCGAGCCCTGCGTCGATGCACATGGACCGAAGCATCGCGTACAGCGTATCATCGCCGCGCGCCGCGCTGCCCAGCATCGGCGGCAGCCAGCGGTCCACAAGCGCCGCCATGCCCTGTTCGCGGCCCAGGTCGCGCAGGGCATGGCGATTCTCGCGCTCTCCCTCGCCCACCGGGTGGACGCCGGTGTCGGCCAGCACGATCGCGGCGACGCGTTCGGGCGCGGTCCGCATGATTTCCAGCGCGACGCGCGCGCCCATCGAATGCCCGACCAGCACCGCGCGTTCGGGCAGCCGCGCCAGCGCATAGGCGGCCATGTCGCCCATGCTGCTTGCCCCGCCATAGAAGCCGTCCACCACCTGAGCGCCCGCGCGAAGCTGCGCCCCGAACATGCGCGAATCGCACATCAGGCCCGGCAGGATCGCAACGGGAGCAGAGGCGGAAAACTTCGTATCCATGAATATTTCATCTATCCGAACAAAAATCGATCCGCTAGAGGGAATTTCGTCATCGCCGCAGATTGGCCCCGCATTGCACGGACCGACCGGCCGGCGATCATGGAGAGAGCGCATGTCCAAACCGCAGATCCATCCCAACTGGAGCCGTCCGGCAGAGGTCATGACCGACGGCTTCTCGATCGAGATCACGGCCAGGGATGTCGATGCCCTGCGCGAGGCGGCACCCGGCATTCCCGAGGATCACCCGGTCGCGATCACCTTTCTGCCGGGTGAGGATTTCGCTGCCCGCATCGCCGCCACCCGGGCGGTGCGCGAGCTTGGCTTCGAGCCGATGCCGCATTTCTCGGCGCGCCGGATCGCTTCGGCTCAGGAGTTCGAGGATTACCTGCAGGCTGTGGTCGAGCAGGCGGGGGTGAAGCGCTGCTTCGTGATTGCCGGCGACCCGTCGGAGCCGGAGGGTCCGTTCGACGACAGCTCCGCGCTGATCGCCAGCGGCGCGTTCGAACGCGCCGGGATCACCGCCATCGGCATCGGCGGGCACCCGGAAGGGCATCCCAACATGACCGAGCAGCAAAGCTGGCAGGTGCTGCACGACAAATGCGCGATGATAGAGGCGCGGGGAATGGCGCCGCTGATCGTCACGCAATTCGCCTTCGACGCGGACCGCGTGCTGGACTGGGTGCTGGAACTGCGCCGCCGCGGCATCCACGATCCGGTCCGTCTTGGCGTGCCCGGTCCCGCCGGGATCAAGACGCTGATGCGCTTTGCCGCGCGCTGCGGGGTGGGGGCCTCGGCCACGGTGCTGTCGAAATACGGCATTTCCATCGGCAGGCTGATCGGCACGGCGGGACCGGACAGGCTGGTGGATGCGATTGCAAAGGGGCTGACACCAGAGCATGGGCCGGTGCGCCTGCACTTCTATCCCTTTGGCGGCGTGGCCAAGACGGTGGCGTGGATCGACCAATATGCCCGCGCCCATCGCCAAGGCGGCGCGGAGAGAACGAGCAAGACGGGAGAATGATGGCGTGAACCTGTGTATCCTGACCCTGCAGTGCAATGACCGCAAGGGGCTGGTCGCCGATGTCGCGGGCCTGCTCGCGGCGCAGGACTGCAACATCGTCGACGCGCAGCAGTACAACGACCGCGCCAACGACCGCTTCTTCATGCGGGTCGAGTTCGAGACCGCCGACGAGGACGCGGTGCGCAAGGCTTTCGCCGCGCAGCCAGTCGCGGAGGATGCCGAGTGGGAGATGCGCCGCAAGGACCGCCCGCGCAGGGTGCTGCTGATGGTCAGCAGGTTCGACCACTGCCTTGGCGACCTGCTCTATCGCAATCGCATCGGCGAACTGGACATGGACGTGGTCGGCATCGTGTCGAACCACCCGGCCAGCGCGCTGAAGATCACCATGATCGGCGACGTGCCCTATCACCATCTGCCGATCACGAAGGGCACCAAGCCGCAGCAGGAAGCGCAGATCAAGCAGATCGTCGAAGACACCGGCGCCGAGCTGGTCGTGCTGGCGCGCTACATGCAGATCCTGTCGGACGATTTCGCCCGCTTCCTGTCGGGCCGCTGCATCAACATCCACCATTCGTTCCTGCCCGGCTTCAAGGGCGCCAAGCCCTATCACCAGGCGCACGAGCGCGGGGTGAAGATGATCGGCGCGACCGCGCATTACGTCACCGCCGACCTGGACGAAGGGCCGATCATCCACCAGGACGTCGAGGCGATCAGCCACGCCGATACGCCCGAGGATCTGGTCCGCAAGGGCCGCGACATCGAACGCCGCGTGCTGGCGACCGCCGTACGCCACCACCTCGACGGCCGCGTCTTCCTGAACGGCAGTCGCACGGTCGTGTTCAAGGCCTGAGCAGTGACGATGGTACAAGCGTCCGAAGCGGCCATGCTCGATGTGGCCCGTCAGCAGACCGGCGGCTCATGCCGGACGAGCGTGCGGGTCAGGGAGCTGCCGCTGCTGGCCGACATCGGGATCAATCCCGACGAGATCGGTCGCCGCCAGCCGCTGGTCATCACGGTCGAGCTGGGACTGGAGCAGGGTCCGATTCAGGGCATTGGCGACACGGTGGACTATCGCCGCATCGCCGCAGCCGCCGAGGATCTGGCCGCCGTGCACATTCCGCTGATCGAGACATTCGCGCAGGAACTGGCGCGCCGGTGCCTTGCCATGCGCGGCGTGCGGGATGCCCGCGTCGCCATCGACAAGCCCTTCGCGATAACGCGCGGCATGGCCGGTGTCGAAGTCGTGATGACCAGCAGGCGAGAGGACGAGGAATGACACGCATCAGGACAACCCATGTCGGCTCCATGCCGCGGGGCGAGGAATTGACCCCGCTGCTGCTTGCCCGCGATGCCGGCGAACCCTATGACGCCGAGGAATTCGACCGCGTTGTCGGCGAGGCCGTGATGGACGTCGTCGCGCTGCAGAAGGAATGCGGCGTCGACGTGATGAGCGACGGCGAATTGGGCAAGGTCGGCTATTCGACCTACATGATCGAGCGACTTTCCGGCTTCGGCGGGCACACCGACCGCAAACCCGCCGCCGATCTGGCCGAGGTGCCGGGGCTTGCAAGGAAGCTGTCGGCGATCATGGGCAGCCAGGAGTTCGTGCGGGCATCCTGCATCGGCCCGGTCGAGCTGGTGACGCTGCAGCCGCTGCATGACGACATCCGCCGGTTCCGCGCCGCGCTGGACCGGGACGGCGGCGGGGCAGAGGCTTTCATGAATGCCGCCTCGCCCGGTCTGATCACCGCGTTTCAGGTCAACCGGTACTATCCCGATCACGAAAGCTATCTCGCCGCGCTGGTCGATGCCATGCGCGAGGAATACGAGACGATCGTGGAGGCAGGCTTCCTGCTTCAGCTCGATTGCCCCGACCTCGCGATGAGCCGGCACACCGGCTATCAGGACATGGACGAGGCGGCGTTCCTGAAAGTGGCCGAGGCGAATGTCGAGGCGCTGAATGCCGTGACTGCGAACATTCCGCCGGAAAAGTTGCGCATGCATGTCTGCTGGGGCAATTACGAAGGGCCGCACGACCATGACATCGCGCTTGGGAAAATCATCGGCACGGTGCTGAAGGCGCGCCCGTCCACCATCCTGTTCGAAGGCGCCAACCCGCGGCACGAGCATGAGTGGACGGTCTGGCGCGACGCCGACATTCCCGATGACAAGGTTCTTGCCCCCGGCGTGATCGACACCTGTTCGAACTATGTCGAGCATCCCGAGCTTGATCGCCCAGCGCATCGAACGCTTCGCCGCCATTCTCGGCGCGGAGCGGGTGATCGCCAGCACCGATTGCGGCTTCGGCACCTTTGCGGGCTATGGCAAGATCGACCCGCTGGTGACGCGCAAGAAGCTGATGGCGCTGCGCGAGGGCGCCGATCTGGCCGGAGCGCGCCTGTGACCCCCGCCGAACGCGTCATTATCGAGCATGCATGCGCGAAGCTGGTCGCGCAATACGCCAACCTCAATGATGAGGCGCGGTGGGACGAGGTCGCCGCGCTTTATGCCGAGGATGGATCGATGACGCGGCCGACCAGCCCGGACGAGCCGATTGTCGGCCGCGCGGCAATTCTGGCCGCGTTCAAGGCCCGGCCCGCGCGCAGGACCCGGCATCTGTGCAGCAATGTCGTGATCGACGTCCTCTCGCCCACCGAGGCGACCGGTGTCAGCGCGATGGCGCTGTTCACGCCCGACGGTCCGCCCAGGCTGGGGTCCTTCCACGACCGTTTCGTGTTGAAGGACGGACGCTGGCTCTTTGCGCGGCGGCAGGGCTCGCTTAGCTTCTGAGATCATGACCGTTTCCTCGCCCAATCCCGTGAAGTCCGCGCTGCGCACGCTCGACGTGATCGAGTTCGTGGTCGCCTTCGGGCAGGGTGCGGCGGCCAAGGACATCGCCGCGGGGCTGGGCATTCCGGTGTCCAGCCTGTCCTATCTGCTCGCCACATTGTGCGAGCGGGGGTATCTGCAGCGCGACGGGCGCCGCTATCTGCCGGGACCAAGCCTGGAGCGCCTGCGCACGCCCAACGCGCAGCTGTCGCTGGAGGAGCGCGTCGCGCCCATCGTTCGCGCGATCACGGCGGAAATCGACGAGACGACCTCGTTCATGGTGCTGGACGGATGGGAAGCGCGGATCGTTGCCACGGCGGCCAGCGCGCAGGCGCTGCGCTATGCGATCGAACCGGGCGAGCGCAAGCCGCTGCACGTGCTGGCGGGCGGCAAGGCGATCCTGGCCGCGCTGCCGCGCGAGCAACTAGAAGCCTATCTGGCCGAGACCGAGGGCAGGCGCGTGCAGGCAACGTCCCGCACCATCGCCGCCGCCGACGCGCTGCGCGAGGAAATCGCGCTGGTCAGCGAACGCGGGTTCTCGACGGCGATAGAGGAAAGCACGCCCGGCATCTGCAGCATCGGGCGGCCCGTCCGGCTGGCAGGCGGCCAGATCGGCGCGTTCGGCATCGCCGTGCCGACGATCCGCTATGACGATGCGCTGCTGGGCAGGGCCCGGGCGCCACTGGCCAGAGCTTGCGAGGCGCTGGAGAGCTGATCGGGGGTCAGCGCCGCAGCATCACGATTCCTCGGGCCAGTAGAGGCGCATCGGATTGGTGATCAGCATCTTGCGCTGCAATTCCTCGGTCGGCGCGATGCGCGGGATCATGTCGACGATATGGCCGTCGTCGGCAATCTCGTCCTGCATGTTGGGTGCGGCCAGTCGGTGCCCCAGAGAACGCGGTCGGGATAATCGGCGACCAGCGGCGCGACCGCGCCGGCGAAATTGTCCCACGGATCGCCCATGCCGCCTTCCTTCTGCGCATCCAGCCGTTCGGGGCAGGTGGCCTTGAACCAGATGTCGTTTCGGCTGTCGAGCAGCGAACGGAACGCCTTCATGTCCGGCCCGTCCGGTCCCTGCGTCACGTCTGGACGGCCCATGTGGTCGATCACCACCGGCACCGGAATCTGCGCGATGAAGGGGCGCATTTCCTTCAGGATGTCGGCCTCGAAATAGATCACGACGTGCCAGCCTTCGGGCAGGCGCGCGGCGACTTCCAGGAACCTGTCCTTGGGCGCATTGTCGACCAGCCGCTTCAGGAAATTGAAGCGAATGCCGCGGATCCCGCCGGCGTGCAGCGCGGCCAGATCATCGGCCGGGATCGCCGGATCGACCACCGCCACGCCGCGCGCTTTTCCGCCCGATTTCGCGATGGCGTCCAGCGTGGCGGCATTGTCGGTGCCGTGGCAGCTGGCCTGCACGATGACATTGCGCGAAAACCCCAGATGATCGCGCAGCGCGAACAGCATGTCCGGGCCGGCGTCCTGCGGCAGATACTTGGCCTTGGCGCTGAAGGGAAACTCGCGCCATCGGGCCGAAGACATGGCAATGCGCGTCTACCGCGCCCGGCGGCGGGGTGTAGTGCGGTTTCGACGGGGCCGGGTGCCACGAAACGATACGGTCAGACATAGACGGTCCCATCCATCAGCTTGCGCGCGGTGCGCAGAAGCGCGCTGGAAATCACCTCGCCCGCCTCGTCCACTTCGAGGACGCAGCTCATCTCCCCGCTGGGATGTTCGATGGCCAGGGTCTTGCGCGCGCCCGTCGGGTATGACGGCGACCTCGGCCGCGGGCGATCCCTTGACCAGGCACGCGGTCGCGGCGGTCACCGCGCCCAGCACGCCGATGGAGGCATGTGCGCGGTGCGGGATGAACACGCGCGTCGTCACCGCGCCGCCATGGCGGGGCGGGGCGACCAGCGTCATCTTGGGCACGCTCTTTTCGCTCACGTCGCCCAGGTTCATCAGCGGGCCCGGCAGCCAGTCGGATCGCCTCGATCTTCTGGCGGACGGGGGCAAAGGCGTCGCTTTCCAGCTCCTCGCGGCTTTCATAGCCGGTGGCGCCCACATCCTCGGCCCTGAACACGATGCAGGGCATTCCATTGTCGATCAGCGTGCAGGCCACGCCCTCGATCTCGTCGACCGGATTGCCGGTGGGCAGCAGCGCGCCGCAGGACGATCCCGCCGTGTCGCGGAATTCCAGCGGGATGGGCGCGTGGCTGCCGGGAACGCCATCGATGCGCGCTTCGCCGGCGTAGTTGACGGTGCCGCCGGGCGTCTCGACCGTGGCGACCGCGACCTGGCCGGTGTTTTCCATATGGATCGACACGCGCGTTTCATCCCCGGTCGGGGCGACCAGCCCGCGTTCGATCGCGAAGGGGCCGATGCCCGCCAGAATATTGCCGCAGTTCTGCGCGTCGGACACGATGGCCTGGTCGACGAAGACCTGCAGGAACAGATAATCGACGTCGATCCCCTCGCGCTGCGATTTCGCGACGACCGCAACCTTGCTGGTCAGCGGATCGGCGCCGCCCATGCCGTCGATCTGGCGCGGATCGGGCGATCCCATGACGCGCAGCAGGAACGCATCGCGCGCGCCGGTGTCGGCGGGCAGATCGTCCTTCAGGAAATAGGCCGCCTTTCGACGTGCCCCCGCGCATCCACATCACCGGGGCAGAACCATCGGTTCCGGCAAGCGGGGCGGGATCAGACATATTTCAGCCCTTCCTTCTCCAGCCGTTCGCGCATCTTGTACATGTCGAGGCCCAGCACGCCCGAGGCCAGTTTCTCGCGCTTTTCCGCCTCGTTCGCTTCGCGGGCGCGGGCGGCTTCCAGCACTTCGGCCGCCTTTTCGCGGGGCACGCAGACAACGCCGTCGTCATCGGCCACGATCACGTCGCCCGCGTTGACAGCCGCGCCCGCGCAGACCACCGGCACGTTCACGCTGCCCAGCGTGTTCTTCACCGTGCCCTGCGCGAAGATCGCCTTGGACCAGACGGGGAATTGCATCTCGGTCAGATCCTTTACGTCGCGCACGCCCGCATCGATAACCAGCCCGCGGCAGCCGCGCGCCTGCGCGCTGGTGGCAAGCAGGTCGCCGAAATAGCCGTCCTCGCACGGAGAGGTGGGTGCGAGCAGCAAGATGTCGCTGTCCTGAAGCTGTTCGATGGCGACATGCACCATCCAGTTGTCGCCCGGCGCGGCGCTGATCGTCACCGCGCTGCCCGCGATGCGCGCGCCGGGATAGATCGGGCGCATGTAGCTGGCCAGCAGGCCGGTGCGGCCCTGCGCCTCGTGCACCGTGGCGACGCCGCATTCGGCCAGCCCGTCGATGATGTCGCGCGCCGCGCGTTCGATGTTCTGGACCACGATTCCGGCCATTACCTGCTCCTTTTAGGGCATTTGAGTGCACTTTGGTGCGTCATCTAGGGCCGCACAGGTGCCAAATAGAACGCGGAAGTGCTGGCCAGGCCATTAGTTTTCGCTAAAGATGAAACCATGGACCTGTGGACCCTGAACCTGCGGCACCTCTATGCCATGGCCAGGATCGTCGAGCTTGGCACCATCGCCGCGGCGGCGGGTAAGGTGAACCTGACCCAGCCCGCGATCACCCAGGCGATTGCCCGGCTGGAAGGGCAGCTGGGCGCCTCGCTGTTCGACCGTAAGCCGCAGGGGATGGCGCCGACCGAGCCTGCGCTGCTGCTGGCGCCGCGGGTGGAGGCGGCGATGCGGCAGATCGGCAGTTCGCATGTGACGATGGCGCGGATGCGTGCGCTTCTCGCGCTGGCGGATGCGGGCAGCTATACCGGCGCGGCGGAGATGACCGGCCTGTCGATGCCTTCGCTGCACCGGGCGGTGGCGGATTTCTCGCTCGCCGCGCGGCGCAGGCTGGTGGAGCGGCGCGGCAGGACGCTGGTTTTTACCGAGGCGGGGCTGCGCACCGTGCGAGCGTTCCGGCTGGCCCGCGCCGAGCTGCTGGCCGGATTGTCCGAGGTCGAGTCGCTGAAGGGCCGCGAGACGCGCATCATCACCATCGGGGCGATGCCGCTGTCGCGCGCGCGCGTGCTGCCCGCCGCGGTGGTACGCTTCGCCCGCTCGCACCCCCGCATCCGCGTCGCCATCGTCGAGGGGTCGCGCAGCGAGCTGATCGAGCCGCTGCGCGACGGATTGATCGACTTTACCCTGGGCGCGTTGCGGGACCCGCTGCTGGAACCCGACCTTGTGCAGGAGCCGCTGTTCGAGGACCGGCCGCAGGTCTTCGCCCGCACCGGCCATCCGCTGGAAGGCACCGCGCCGGACCTTGCCGCGCTGGCGGAATATGAATTCCTGCTGCCGCCGCCCGGCACCCCGCTGCGCGACGTGTGGGACGAGCAATATCGGCAGGCGGGCCTGCCGCCGCCTCGCGTCACGCTGGAAACCGGATCGGTGATGATGATCCGCCAGATCCTGATCGAGACCGACCGGCTGACCGTGCTGTCGCCCGACCAGCTGATGGCGGAGATCGCGGCGGGGATGATCGCGCCGATTGCGACGCCCGACGCCGGGCCGGTGCGCACCATCGGCATCACCACCCGCGCCGACTGGCGCATGACCAGCGCACAGCAGGCGTTCCTGAACAGCTTGCGCGAACTGGCGGACAAGGCCTAGCGCGCGGCGATAAGGATTAGCCTGACCTTATCGCCTTGTCAGGCTTTCCATTGGCGAGGCGTGGTCCCGCTGGCCATGCTCCAACCGTGACTGATCCAGCGAATCCATCGATCGGCCTGATCGGCTATGGCGAGGCGGGGCACACATTCGCCAGCGCCGCTGGCTGGGAAGGCAGGGCAGCTGCGTTCGACACCGATGCCGCGCGCCGGTCGGTGATGGAATGCGGACGGGGTCGTGCCTTGCGCCGATGCCGCCGCCGCGACTGGAATCCGCCGCTCTGGTGCTTTCGCTGGTCACTGCCGATGCAGCGCTGAAAGCGGCGCGGACCGCCGCAGCCTCATTGCGGCCCGGCGCGCTGTTTTGCGACATGAACTCGGTCGCGCCCGGCACCAAGCGCGCCGCTGCCGAGGCCGTGCATGCCGCGGGCGGGCGCTATGTCGACGTGGCGGTGCTGGCCCCGGTCAATCCTGCGCGGCTGCGCGTGCCGCTGCTGCTGGCGGGCCCCGACGCGGATGAGGCCGCCGATGCGCTGGCCGCCGCCGGTTTCGCCAATATCCGCGTGGTCGGCGAACGAGGTGGGCGCGTGCCTCAGCGATCAAGATGATCCGCTCGGTCATGGTAAAGGGGGTCGAGGCGCTGACCGCCGAAATGATGATCGCCGCCGAAGCGGCGGGCGTGACCGACGAGGTGCTTGCCTCGCTCGACGCGAGCGACAAGTCGGACCCGTGGGCCGCCCGCGCGGCATACAATGTCGAGCGGATGACCACCCATGGGCTGCGCCGCGCCGCTGAAATGGCAGAAGTTGCGCGCACCTTGGCAGAGCTTGGCGTGGAGCCGGCTGATGACCAGCGGAACGATCGACCGCCAGCGCCAGATGGCGGGCCATGCCGACGACTGGCGGGATTTGAGGAAGGGAGGGGCCGAGTGAGCCTGATCATCGATTGCCATGGCCATTACACCGTGCTGCCCAAGGGCCACGACCAGTGGCGCGAGCAGCAGAAGGCGGCGTTCAAGGAAGGCAAGGAGCCACCGCCCTATCCCGAGATCTTGGACGACGAGATCCGCCAGACGATCGAGGACAACCAGCTTCGCCTGATCCAGGAGCGCGGGGCGGACCTGACGATCTTTTCCCCGCGCGCGTCCGCAATGGCCCACCACATCGGCGACCAGACAGTGTCCGCCGAATGGGCGCGGCATTGCAACAATCTGATCCACCGCGTCACGAAACTGTTTCCCGAGACCTTCGTCGGCGTGTGCATGCTGCCGCAGAGCCCCAAGGCCGATCTGGCCGCCAGCGTCGCCGAACTGCGCCGCTGCGTCGAGGAGCTGGGCTTTATCGGCTGCAACCTGAACCCCGATCCGGGCGGCGGGCATTTCGAGCATCCGCCGCTGACCGACGAGTACTGGTTCCCGCTGTACGAGGCGATGGAGGAGCTGGACGTGCCCGCCATGATCCACGTGTCGGGCAGCTGCAATCCGGCGATGCATGCGACCGGCGGCTTCTATCTTGCCGCGGATACCGTCGCGTTCATGCAGCTGATGGAGGGCGACCTGTTCAGCCGCTTTCCAAAGCTGCGCTTCATCATCCCGCATGGCGGCGGGGCGGTACCCTATCACTGGGGGCGGTACCGCGGGCTGGCCGACATGCTGAAGAAGCCCAGCCTTGACGAGTACATCATGAACAACGTGTTCTTCGACACCTGCGTCTATCACCAGCCGGGCATCGACCTGCTGGCCGACGTGATCGACAACAAGAACATATTGTTCGGCAGCGAGATGGTGGGCGCGGTGCGCGGCATCGATCCGCAGACCGGCCATTATTTCGACGACACCAAGCGTTACGTCGACGCGCTGGACATCCCGGATGCCGAACGCGCCGCCATTTTCGAGGGCAATGCGCGCAAGGTGTTCCCCCGCCTCGACGCCATATTGAAGGAGCGCGGATTGTGAGAGACATTCACCAGTACCTGGCCGAGTTCGACGACATACCCGGCACCCGCGTCTATACCGCCGCGCGCGCGCGGCAGGGCTATCAGCTGAACCAGTTCGCGATGAGCCTGATGAAGGACGAGAACCGCCAGCGCTTTCGCGCGGACGAGAAAGCCTATCTCGACGAGTGGGCGATCAGCGACGAGCAGAAGCAGGCGGTGCTGGTCCGCGACTATAACAAGCTGCTGGACCTGGGCGGCAATATCTATTTCCTCGCCAAGGTGTTCTCGACCGACGGGCTATCCTTCGTCCAGGCCGTGTCGACCATGACCGGCATGAGCGTCGAGGATTACCAGGCGATGATGAACGCCGGCGGCCGCTCACCCGAAGGCGTACGCTCCATAAAGGACAAGAACTGATGGCCCGCATTACCCATGGCATCGGCTGCAGCCATATTCCCGTGCTCGGCTTTGCGTTCGACCAGGGCAAGGAAGGCGAGGATTACTTCAAGCCCGCCTTCGACGGCTTCGAATGGACCCGCGACTTCATGAAGGAAGAGAAGCCCGACGTGATTGTACTGGTCTATAACGACCATGCCTCCGCCTTCGACATGAAGATCATCCCGACCTTTGCCATCGGCTGCGGCGAAACCTACCAGCCCGCCGACGAGGGTTTCGGCGCGCGTCCCGTTCCGCCGGTGCCGGGGCATCCGGACTTAGCCTGGCATATCGCGCAGTCGCTGATCCTGGACGAGTTCGACATGACCATCATCAACGAGATGGAAGTCGACCACGGCCTCACCGTGCCGCTGTCGATGATGTACGGCCATGTCGACGAATGGCCGGTGAAGGTCATTCCGCTGGCGGTCAATGTCGTCACCTATCCGCCGCCGTCGGGCAATCGCTGCTGGGCGCTGGGCGAGGCGATCGCCCGCGCGGTGGAGAGCTTCCCCGAGGATCTGAAGGTCCAGGTCTGGGGCACCGGCGGTCTCAGCCACCAGCTGCAGGGCCCGCGCGCCGGGCTGATCAACCGGGAATGGGACAATCGCTTCCTCGACCGGCTGACGGGCGACACGCAGGAACTGCGCCATGTTCCCGCACATCGAATATCTGCGCGAAACCGGAAGCGAAGGGATCGAGATGGTGATGTGGCTGATCATGCGCGGGGCTTTGGGCAAGAGCACCCGGGCGCTGCACCGCCACTATCACGTGCCGGTCAGCAATACGGCGCTGGGCCATATCGTGCTCGAGCCGGTGGATGGCAGCGTGCCGCCCAGTCCGACGCTGGAGGGAAACAATGCGGCGGCCCAGGCGCTGATAGGCTGAACACCCTTCGCGCGAGACTTCCAATTCAGGAGAATATCCCATGAAAATCGCACTGGTCGGTGCCGGCGCCTTTGGCGAAAAGCACCTCGACGGGCTGAAGAACATCGAAGGGGTGGAAATCGCCTCGGTCATATCGCGCCGCGCGGAACAGGCGGCGGAAGTGGCGAAGAAATACGGCGTGCCCCATTCAGGAACCGAGCTTTCCGAAGCGCTGGCGCTGCCCGATGTCGATGCGGTGATCCTGTGCACCCCCACGCAGATGCATGCCGAACAGGCGATCGCCTGCATGGATGCGGGCAAGCACGTGCAGGTCGAAATCCCGCTGGCCGACAGCTGGGAAGACGCAAAGGCGGTGGAGGCCAGGGCGAAGGAGACCGGCCTGGTCTGCATGGTCGGCCACACCCGCCGCTTCAACCCCTCGCACCAGTGGGTCAAGAACCGCATCGACGCGGGCGAGTTCAATATCCAGGCGATGGATATCGAGACCTTCTTCTTCCGCCGCAAGAACATGAACGCCAAGGGCGAGCCGCGCAGCTGGACCGACCATCTGCTATGGCACCATTCGGCGCACTCGATCGACATCTTCCAGTACATGACCGGCGCCAAGGTCATCGCCGCCAACGCGCTGCAGGGGCCGAAGCACCCGGAACTCGGCATCGCGATGGACATGTCGATCCAGATGAAGACCGACAAGGGCCAGATCCTGACCCTCGCGCTGTCGTTCAACAATGATGGGCCGCTGGGCACCTTCTTCCGCTATATCGGCGACACCGGCACCTATATCGCGCGCTATGACGACCTGGTCACGGGCCGCGAGGAGCCGATCGATGTGTCGAAGGTCGATGTCTCGATGAACGGCATCGAGCTGCAGGACCGCGAATTCGTCGCCGCCATCACCGAAGGGCGGCAGCCCAACAGCTCGGTCTCCGACGTGCTGGATTGCTACCGCGTGATTGGGGAACTGGCGCAAAGCCTGGAAGCGCAGGACGGGTGGTCCTGATGCGGAGGACGCTGGCCGGACGCGATGTGAATGCCATCGGCCTTGGCTGCATGAACGTGGCCTGGGCCTATGGCACGCCCCCGGCGCGCGAGGATGCGGTGCGCCTGTTCCGGCAGGCGCTGGACCTGGGGTACGATCATTTCGACACTGCCAACATCTATGGCAAGGGCGTGTCCGAGGAGATCCTGGGCGAAGCGATCATGGATCGGCGCGGCGAATTCCTGCTGGCGACCAAGACGGGCATCATTGTCGACGGCGCGCGGCGCGGCATCGATTGCAGCCCGGAGGCGATGACCCAGTCGATCGAGGACAGCCTGAAGCGGCTGAAGACCGACCACATCGACCTGTTCTACATGCACCGTTTCGACCCCAAGGTGCCGATCGCGGACAGCGTCGGCGCGCTGGCCGATGCCATCAAGGCGGGCAAGATCGGCGCCTATGGCGTGTCCGAGTGGAGCAGCGACCATATTCGCGAGGCGCACGCCGCCCATCCGATGGCGGCGGTGCAGACCGAGTATTCGCCCTGGACCCGCAATGTCGAACTTGGCGTGCTGGATACGACGCGCGAGCTTGGCATCGCGCTGGTCGCGTTCTCGCCTGTCGGGCGGGGAGCGCTGGCGGGAGCGCTGGGCGATCCGCTGGTGCTGGAGGACAAGGACCTGCGTGCCGGCCACCCGCGTTTCAGCGACGAGAACTGGCCGCGCAACATGGAGCTGATCCGCCAGTTCAACGCGCTGGCGGCTGATGCGGGAGTGACTCCAGCGCAATTGTCGCTGGCCTGGGTGCTGTCGCGCGGCGATCATCTGCACGCAATTCCCGGCACCACCAGCGCGGCGCATCTGGCGGACAATTTCGGCGCGGTCGATGCATCGGTGAGCGCCGACGTGCTGGAGAAGGCCGGCGATATCGTGAACCAGCAGACTGTGTCGGGCCACCGCTATCCCGAGGTGATGCGCGACACCATCGATACCGAGGACTTTTGAGCGAAACCGCCGCCGCCGCGATCGCCCCTAAGCGGCAGATCGCGGCGGCGGGTGCTTGCCCAGGCGTCAGTCGTAGATCGGCCGCAGCTCGTTATCGAGGTAGTACCGGGTCAGCGCCATCGAGGCGAGCATGTCGGGCGAGCCATCGTACTCGATCGACATCCAGCCCTTGAACCCGTGCTTTTTCAATAGCTTGTAGAGGCCCTTGAGGTCGAGTTCTCCGAGGCCCGGTTCCCAGAACCAGCGCCTTCCGTCGTCGGTAATCTCGGGATCCTGAGAATAGCGCACGCTGTCCGGCTGTCTGGCCGAGGCCGTGTCCTTCAGGTGGAACGTGCTGATCCGGTCGTGGTATTCGTCGTAGAACTTCAGAACATCCTCGCCCAGGATCGCGACCTGCGCGGTGTCGATGCAGTAGTGGACCAGTGCGGGATCGGTCAATTCGATCAGCTCGCGGTGGTTCGGCAGGTTGATCGCGCAGAAGAACTCGTTGTGCAGGCCGACCTTCACGCCGTGATCGGTGGCATAGCGGCCGATCTCGTTCATGACCTTGGCGCAGTTCTGCACTTCCTCGCGGCTCAGCGGGCCGACGCCGTGATAGTTCTGCGTGGGGCAGGTGTTCATGTAGGTGCCGCCAAAGCGCACGATGGTGTCCACCGCCTCGCGCCCGGCCTTGACCGCTTCGTCGAAATGGTCGGCCTGGTGCGATGCGTGGGCGCCGTGGAACATGCCGATCACGCTGACGCCGCGTTCCTTGGCGAAAGCGGTGAAATCCTCGGGCGAGCCGAACAGCGGGACGATGTCGGCCAGGTCCCAGGGCGCGATCTCGATTACCGTCGAAGCCCAGCGAGGACTGGTATTTCAGGATGCGGTCCCAGTCGGAATAATAGGCCGTGTTGGTCTTGTCTTCGTAATAGAAGTCGCGGAAATTCTCGATCTCCTTATAGGGGATCGCCTTCCAGTGCGACATGTTGGCATAGCGGATATTGGGCATTGCGGATTCTCCGTCCGTCTTAATTCTGCAAGCGGTTGAGCAGCGCGCGGGTGCGCAGCAGCGCGCGGAAAGGGTCGCGCGTCTGGCGGGCGCTGCACACGACGGGGCCGTCATAGCCGTGCTTGTCGAGCAGCGCCGTGATCCGGGCCAGCTCCACCGAACCGGTCCCCGGATCGCGGAATACCTGCGTGGCGTGATGGCTGGGGAATTCGGGGTTGGGCGTCTTCCAGATGTCCTTGTCGTCGACCAGCTCGGTATCGGTCAGATGCACCGATCCGATTCGCGCCACATGCTTTTCAAGGAAGTCCGCCGGCGAAATGCCCGCCACGAACAGGTTCGCGGTGTCGAGGTCGAGCTTCACCGTGTCGGGCAGCGCGTCCAGCAGCGGCAGGATCCTGTTCGCCGCCGAACAGGCTCCAGTACTCGTTGCGCAGCGTGAGCGTTACGCCCAGTTCCTGCGCCTTGCCCGCAAGGCCGGCCAGCAGTTCGACCGTCTTCTCGGTGAACTCGTCCTTCCGGCTTTCCAGGTCGGGATGGTATTGCAGGATGCGCCCGTAGTAGGCCGAGGGGCTGATCGCCAGGAACTGCGCGCCCATGTCGGCGGCGTGCGACAGCGCCTCGTTCGCGAAATGGCCGGTCGCGCCGAAGAAGAAGCCCAGATTATCGTTGCGCATGAACAGGTTGGGGTCGAAACCTATGCCGACGACCTGGTCGATGCCATTGTCGCTCAGCAGCTTGCGATAGCCTGTCGGCCGTGTCGTATTTCGTGTTCACGCAGTACCGGTTGAATGGCACGCCGCTGCGCCCGCCGAACTGCCAGACCGGCTCGTAGGGGATCTCGATCGCCGAAAAACCCGAGGCGGCGATCAGGGTGTAGAGCTCTTCCCAGAAATAGCGGCTTTCGTAGCGGTTCCGGTTGGGTTCCTGGTAATGGCGATTGATCAGGTCGAGACTGATGGCGATCTCGTCTGTTTTCATGATTCTGTTCAGGCTCCTCGGGCGGGTGCTTCCGTTCGGCGGACCACCTCTGTCGTTTGGTCGCACGGCTCGGCAACGGCCTTCATCCGCCGAAACCGTCAGACCGGGCGTGCGGCAGCGACCGCCGGGTCGATGCGTCTATATGCGAACGGTCGTTCTAGAACCTGAGTTATAGTCGTCAAGGAAATTGTGCCCACGCGGCGATCGGCCCCGGTGGCAGGCGCAGCCTCAGTCCGAATGCTTCAGATAGGCGTAGGCCATTTCGGCCAGTTCGGGACGCAGCTTGACCCACACGTCGGCATCCTCCGCCTCTGGCGTGGCGCCCAGTCCCAGCTGGCGGGCGACCGCGGCATAGATCAGGTGGAGGGTCATCTCTGCCTTGAGCCTGGGGTTTTCGGAACGGATCTCGTCCCGATACGACATCATCACCTCGGTCGTTTGCGCCAGCGCCTTGTACGCGGTTTCCTTGCCGGGCGCAGAGACCAGAGGATCGATCGCGGCACGCTGCATGATCACCCGCAACATGCCGGCGTGCTTGCCCATGAAGGCGGTATATTCATTGATATAGGTCGCGAGGAACTGCTTGAGATTGCTGCACTTCTCGGCAACCGAGCGGACCATCGCGGCCTCTTCCTCGACCACCGACTGAAGTTCCTGCGCGATGACGGCGTAGAGCAGGCGTTCCTTGCTCTCGAACCTCAGATAGATCGATCCGATCGAGACATTCCCGCGCTCGCTCACGTCCTGAAGCGTGAAATCCTCGCTCCCCCGGTCGAGCATCAGTTCGCGCGTTGCCGCCAGCATTCTTTCGAAAGAGGCCAGGCTGCGCCCCTGGCGCGGCCTCCGGATGACCGCAGCCTGCGAAAGTCGTTCGAGACCGGGCGAGAGGCTGTTTGACTGGCTTGACATCGACGCCAAAAGCATCAAGAGAATAAGAACGTCAATTCTAATTTATATCGATCCGACAATTTTAATTCGGCGATGGGAAGGGATTATCTGATGCGATTCTCGGTTTTTCTCAATGCGCGTACCATGCGGGCGGAGGATGATCGCAAGCTTATCAAGGACCTCGAGTTGCATGCCATGAAGGCGCGCGACTGCGGGTTCGAAGCCATCTTCATGCCCGACCACCATTTCAACGGCTACATGCCCATCGCCAGCGACAGCTTCATCTTCGCGGCCTATCTCGCCGCGCAGATGCCCGAGATGCATTTCGGATTCTCGGTCGTGTCGGTTCCGCTGCACCACCCGGTGCGCTTCGTGGAGCGGATCAACATCCTCGACCAGCTGACGGACGGCAAGATCCTGGTCGGCGTCGGCAGCGGCACCACGCCCGAGGAGATGATCGGTTTCGGCGTGAACTATGCCGATTCCAAGGACGTGTCCGAGCGCAATCTGGAACTGGCCGAACAGCTCTGGGCCAAGACCATGGAAGACCCGGCCATCGAGATCGCCAACGGGCCGCACCAGGGCCGCGTGCTGCAGCGAATTGCACCCGCCGCCTATACCAAGGGCCACGCGCCGCTGATGCCGGTCGCCATGAAGGAGGCGAGCACCCGCCGCGCTGGCGAGAACGGCTGGCCCGCGTTCATCCCGGCCTTCACGCCGCCGCAGATCGGCGGGACCGAGCCGTTCAAGCATGTCGAGAAATATTTCACCGCCTACAAGGACGTGCTGACATCCTCCGGCCACGACCAGGCGACCATCGACCGCGCTCTGGGCTGGTCGACCCACACCTATCAGTGCGTCCATGTTGCGGAGACCGACGAGCAGGCGCGCGAGGAGCTGGAGGTGATCCTGCGCTCCTACCAGGACGCGGTCGAGCGCGAAGCCGAGTTCAACGCCCGTGCCGAGAGTGACGAGGCGAACAAGAAGACCGACCGCACGCCCAACGCGCTGACCGAGGACTGGATCGGCACCTGGTGCCTGCATGGTTCGCCCGAGACGGTGATCGAGCATCTGAAGCCCTATCAGGATACTGGGCATCGGCAACATTTTGTGCGGCACCACGACCGGTCCGCTGACCGATGAGCGTTGCGGCTTGGCAACCAGACGCTCGACCTGATCTCGAGCAAGGTGATGCCGGGGCTGAAGGGATGAGCCGCGCGCCTCGCATCGTCGGCATCGGCGGCACCCAGCGGCCCGGTTCGTCGACCGAACTGCTTGCGAAGGCCGTGCTCGACATTTGCGCCGGCCATGGCGCGGATGTCCGGCTGTTCGGGGGCGAGCAGCTGGCCGCCCTGCCGCATTACGATCCCTATTCGCCCGAACGTACGGGCGGCGAACAGGATTTCGTCGAGGCTGTGCGCCAGGCCGATGGCATCGTCATCGCCTCGCCCAGCTATCACGGCGGGGTATCGGGCCTGATCAAGAACGCCATCGACCTGCTGGAAGACCTGCGCGAGGACGAGCGGCCCTATTTCGACGGTCGCCCGGTCGGCCTGCTGGTGTCGGCGGCGGGCTGGCAGGCAGGCGGGGTCACGCTCGCCGCGCTGCGCGGGATCGTTCACGCCATGCGGGGCTGGCCCACGCCGATGGGGATCGCGATCAACTCGGTCGAACAGAAGCCGTTCGCCGCGGACGGGTCGCTTGTGGATGACCATCTGGCGCAGCAGTTCGACGCGATGGCGCGGCAGCTTGCGGTCGGCTGCGTCGGCCTGAGCAACAGGCATTGACAAGCACGGCCTGTCGAAACTAAAACTGTAATTCTAGTTCGCTGCCCGGCGCGGATAAGCCGGCGGTTTAGGGAGAGTTTCCATGAGAGTACCAGGTTTCAGGACGGTCCTGCTCGCAAGCTGCGCGCTTGGTGTGATCGCCACGCCTGCCTTTGCGCAGGACAGCAACGACGGCGTCATCATCGTGACGGCGCAGAACCGGGCAGAGAACGTCCAGGACGTTCCCATCGCGATCGACGTGATCGGCGACGAGGCGATCGAGGATGCCGGCGTTACCGACTTCCGAGACCTCAGCCGCATTGCGCCTGTCCTCAACATCACGCAGGATTCCAACTATACCCGGGTTGCCGTGCGCGGCGTGGGCACGAACTCGAACGACGAGGGGCAGGACCAGTCGATCGCGGTCAACATCGACGGCGAGTACATCAACCGCCCGAACGTGCTGAACCTGGCGCTGTTCGACATCGACCGGATCGAAGTGCTGCGCGGGCCGCAGGGCACGCTCTATGGCCGCAACGCGACTGGCGGTGCGATCAACTTCATCACGCGCAAGCCCGGTACCGAATTCGGGGCCGACATCAATGCGACCTATGGCAATTATGACCATCGCAAGCTGGAAGCGGGCGTCGACATTCCCTTCGGTCCGGTGGGCGGTCTGCGTATCGCGGGCCTGTATAACAAGCGCGACGGCTATTACTTCCACCGCAACCGCGCGGCGGCGGGCAATGACCGCGTCCGCAGCGGTACCGCCGACAACCAGGGCGTTCGCGCCACCGTCAGCCTGACGCCGACCGATGCGCTGACCATCGACGTGGCGGGCGAATATGTTCACAACGAGAATATCGCCGGTGCCTTCGCGTCGTACAGCTTCAACGAACCGGGCCGCGGCCCCGGACCCGATTGCTCGCAGAACGGCTTCGTCGACGCCGCTCCGTTGATCCCGGGGGGGCAGTGCATCCCCGTCAACAGCAATGCCCTGAGCAATTTCCCTGATCGTTCGAACTATGACGGTCCGCTGCCGCAGATCCCGCTCAATCCCAACAAGCAGGACAGCTATGCCGTGCGCGGCAAGGTGGAGTACGACCTCGGCGGTGTGACGCTGACCTATCTCGGCGGCTATCGCCACACGGACCAGGACAGCGACGTCGCCCTGCCGAACTACATCTTCTACGAATTCGGCAACAAGGTGGACACGCAGAGCCACGAGCTTCGCCTGAACGGCACGGCCGGCGCGCTGACCTATCAGGGCGGCGTGTTCTTCTACCGCGAGCAGCTGGACAATCTGCGCGGCCTGTACAGCCCGTTCATCGGGCCGAACGGCAGCTTCATCAACACGTTCTCGCGCGATACCGATTTCGAAGAGCTATGCCGGTTTCGGGCAGGTGGAATTCGCCGTCACCGACACGGTCGCGCTGGTCGGCGGGCTGCGCTATACCATCGACCGCCGCGACGGCGTGTTCGGCAACTACGGCTTCCGCTTCAATGCGGGCCCGGTGGCGCCCGATGGCCCGGCACCGTCGATCCTGAACCTGAAGCAGGACAACGAGCAGCTGACCTGGCTGGCAGGCGTCAACTATCAGCCGAATATGGACACGCTGGTCTATGGCAAGGTGTCGACCGGCTACAAGTCGGGCGGTTTCGACAGCGTCGGTCCGTATGATCCCGAAACGAACACGGCCTATGAGGGCGGCGTGAAGCTGAACCTGGGGCCGCGGGGCGAGCACGTGCTGAACACTGCCGGTTTCTACTACGATTACAAGGACCTGCAGACCGCGGTCCTGCTGAACCCCGGTATCGGCCAGCAGGTTTTCAACGCCGGCGCCGCCACCATCTGGGGTTTCGAGGTCGAGGGCAACTTCAAGCTGAGCCCGCGCGACACGTTCAGCGCCTCGTTCAACTATCTGAACGCGGAATATGACGAGCTGCTCGCGTCCTATGCGATCTTCGACACCGTGAACCCGGGCAACAACGGTCTTGCCGACCTGGATCCGGGCCCGAACGTGGTGCAGCCGGACCTGGCTGGCAACACGCTGCCGCAGTCGCCGAAGTTCACGATCACGCTGGGCTATGACCACGTGTTCGAACTGGGCAATGCGGGCACGATCACGGCGAGCGCCTATTCGCGGTTCAAGAGCGAGTACTACCTCGACATCTTCAACTATCGCTCGAGCGAGCAGAAGGCCTTCACCCAGACCGACCTGAGCCTCAAGTACCAGCCGATGAGCGAGGTGTGGAACGTCCAGGCCTTCGTCCGCAACCTCGAGGACGAGCAGCCGCTTGCCTATGCCGGTTTCGTGTCGGCCGGGCCGGACGATACGTTCAACTTCGCGTTCCAGGCGCCGCGTACCTATGGTGTGCGCGTGGGCGTGGAATTCTGATCCGAAAGGCTGCCCGTCCCGTTGGGGCGGGCAGCCGACGGCCCATGGTGATCAATCGGCGCGCCTTTCTGTCGACCGGGGCCGCGGCCATCGCCTGCACGGGTGCGCCCGCGTTCGGGCGCGCGGCGAACCGGCCCAATATCGTCTTCATCATGGCGGACGATCTCGGCTACGCCGACCTGTCGTGCTTCGGGCGGCGCGATTTCCAGACGCCGCACTGCGATGCGCTGGCAGCGGCGGGTACGCGCTTCACCCATTCCTATGCGAATTCGCCGGTCTGTTCGGCCACCCGGCTGGGGCTGATCACCGGGCGTTACCAGTACCGGCTGGACGCAGGGCCTGAGGAACCGATCGGCCCGCCCGCCACACCGGCCTGCCGCCAGCCGAGCCCACTCTGCCTCGGCCTGCTGCGGGACCTGGGCTACCGCACCGCGCTGCTGGGCAAGTGGCACCTGGGCAATCTGCCCGACTATGGCCCGCTGAAGAGCGGCTATGACCAGTTCTGGGGTTTTCGTGGCGGCGGCATCGATTACCTGCTGCACAGTCGATCGCGACCGGTACGACGGTCTGTGGGACGGCACCCACCGGGTGGAGGAGGACGGCTACCTCACCACGCTGCTGGGCCAGCACGCCGTCGACTTCGTCGAGGGGCAGCGCACAGCCGATCGGCCCTTTTTCCTCAGCCTGCATTTCTCCGCGCCGCACTGGCCGTGGGAAACGCCGGACGACGCCGCCGAGGCGCAGCGGATCATGGCCACGCCCAGCTACCGCGCCATCGCGCATTTCGATGGCGGCAGCATGGCGACCTATGCCGCGATGGTGCGCCGCATGGACGTACAGGTGGCGCGGCTGCGTCGCGGCCATCGACCGTCTGCCGCAGGACCACGAGACCATCATCGTCTTCACCAGCGACAACGGAGGCGAGCGCTTTTCCGACGTCTGGCCCTTTACCGGGCGCAAAACCGAGCTGCTGGAAGGCGGCATCAGCGTGCCGACGATCATCTCGCTGGCCGGGCGTCTGCGAAGGCGGCGTCGAGGACGTGACGCCGCATATGACGATGGACTGACCGCGACGCTGGTCGCCGCGGCGGGCGCGCGCTTTCCGGCAGAACGCCAGCCCGACGGACCCGCTACCTGCGGGCAGGGGCGCTTCGAGCAGCCGCCGATGTTCTGGCGCTACAAGAACATGGACGCAGCAGGCGTGCGCCACGGCGACACAAATATCTGTCGATCCGCGGCAACGCGTTCCTGTTCGACATCGTCGACGACCCGATGGAGCGCGCCAACCTGAAGGACCGGGAGCCGGAGCGCTTTGCCGATCTGAAAGGGGCGTGGGAGGCATGGAATTCCGGCATGCTACCCTATCGCGACGACAGTTTCACCCACGGTTTCCACGGCGACGAGCTCGCCGATCATTTTGGAGTAGAATAACGATGACCGATCTTTCGGCCTGTATCGAATGGCAATTCACCGACGCCGGCGACGGCCTGCCCGAACGCATCCGCGCGGCGAAGGACGCCGGGCTTGACCGGGTGGAGTTCCACCTCTGGCGCGACAAGGACATGGCGGGCGTCGCCAGGGCGCTGGAAGAGACCGGCAGTTCGCTGACCGGCTTCTGCGTCGATCCGCGCCGCTCGATCGTCGATCCGGCCGAGCATGAGGAGATGCTGCAAGCCGTCCGCGACACGCTGGCCGAGGCGCAGAAGGTCGGCTCGCCCCCGCTGATCGTGGCTTCGGGCTTCCGGGTCGAGGGGATGTCGGAGCAGGAGCATTTCGACAATGCCGTCGCCGTCCTCAGCCGCGCGGCGAAGCTGGCCGAGGACGCGGGCGTGACGCTCGTGCTCGAACCGCTGAACACACAGCTGTTCGCCACCATGTATCTCGTCAGCACGCCGCTGGCGCTCGACATCATCGAGGCGGTGGACAGCCCGAACCTGCGCCTGATCTATGACGTGCATCACAGCGCCGTCATGGGCGAGAACATGAAGGAGGTCCTGGCGGGCCGCATGCACCTGGTCGCCCATGTGCAGGTCGCGGGCACGCCGGGCCGCAACGAGCCCGGCACCGACGAACTGAACTGGGGCCAGATCATGGCCGACCTGGAAGAGCTTGGCTACACCGGGCCGCTGGGGCTGGAATACATCCCCACCATGCCGATGGACCAGTCGCTCGCCAAGGCGAAGGACGCGCTGAATGTCTGAAGCAGGAACGCCCCCGCGCAGGCTCAGCTTTCTCGAACGCTTCAGCTATGGCGGCGGCGATCTCGGGTACAGCCTCGCCTACAACATGGCGGGGGCGTTCCTGCTGTTCTATTACACCGACGTGGTCCAGCTGCCGGCAGAGGCGGTGGGCACGATCTTCCTGGTCGCGCGGCTGCTGGATGCCGTGATCGACCCGCTGTTCGGCGTGGCGGTCGACAAGACGCGCACGCGCTGGGGCCGCACGCGCCCCTATTTCCTGTTCACGGCCATCCCCTATGTGCTGATCTTCATCGCGGTCTTCCACGTGCCCGACGTCTCGCAGGGCGCGCAGCTGGTCTATGCATTCATCACCTTCAAGCTGCTGGGCATACTGATGAGCGCGGGGTCGATCCCCTATACCGCGCTGATGCCGATGATGACGCTGCGCACGGACGAGCGGCTGAAGCTGGGCGGGGCGCGCTCGGTCGGCACGTCGGTCTCGGTCATACTGGGCACGGCGGCGACGATGCCGCTGATCGCGTTCTTCGGCGGCGGGGACCTGCAGCAGGGCTTCACCTGGACCACGCTGCTGTTCGGGGCGATCGCGCTGGCCGCGCTGCTGATGCTGTTCTTCAACTGCCGCGAGCGGTACGAGGACAGCGCCGCGCCTGCCTTCAGGGTGCTGCCCGCGATCGGCCAGATGCTGCATAATCGCGCCTGGCTGGTGTGCTTCGGCTTCTGCCTGCTGTATTTCATCCGCTTCGGCGTGATGCTGGGGTTGACGATCTTCTTTGCCAAGGACGTGATCGGCAGGCCCTGGCTGATCCCTGTCATGCTGCCGATGGTGTCGGGCGGGCTGCTGCTGGCGGCGTTCATCGCGCCGCCGATCCTGGCGCGGACGGGCCTGCGTGCGGGCTGTGTCGGCGCCATCGCGGTGTCGCTGATGCTGTTCTTTGCCATGGCGATGGTCGATGGCGCGGCGGACTGGCAGATCGCGGGTATCGGCGTGCCGCCGCTGCTGCTGCCCTATTTCCTGTTCTCGATCACCACCTCGATCACGATTACCGCGATCTTCACCATGGCGGCCGAAGCGGTCGATTACCACCAGTGGAAGCATGAAGCGCGCTATGAGGGGCTACTGTCGTCCGGCATCAGCGTATCGACCAAAGTCGGCATGGCCATCGGCAGCGCGGCGGCGGCCTATGTCCTGGCGTTCGCGAACTACGACCCGGCCAATGTGAGCGAGGCGGCGCGGGCCGACATCCGACTGGCCTATTACGCGCTGCCCAGCATCCTGCTCGGCCTGCAGGCGCTGGTCGTCCTCCTGTGGCCGATGGACGACAAGAGCCGTTTCGAAAACCCGATCGGAAAGAGCGGTCCGTTGACCGCGGCGACACAGGAGAGAGCATGAATACGAAGGCCTTTTTCGCCCTCACGGCGGCGCTGACCGCGCTGCCCGCCGCCGCTCAGCAGGTGCCGGTGGCGGACATCCCGACGACGGTCGATGCCAAGCCCTATGCTCCGCCCGAAACCGTCCAGCGCGTGGTCACGCCCGTCGTTCCCAGTGAGGAGCTGATCAAGGTCCTCATCATCTCGGGCGAGAACACCTATGAGCATGACTGGACCGGCGTGAACAACAGCCTGCGCACGCAGCTGAAGGACACCGGCCGCTTCGACGTTCGCGTGACCGAGGATTTCGAATTCGGCTCGCTCGACATGCTGAAGAAATACGATGTCGTGCTGCTGAACTATGCCAGCCGCTGGAATTACGGCGACAAGCAGCAGAAGCTCTGGTCGCCCGAGGCGTTCCAGGCACTGTACGACTATGTCGAGCAGGGCGGCGGGTTGGTCGCCTATCATTCCAGCTTTACCTGGGGCTTCGATATTCCCGAATATCGCCGCCTGCTCGGCGCGACGATGGTGCCGGGGCAGAGCCGCCGGTCGCCGCCCGACGGCTTCCGCGTCAAGCTGACGGACGAGGAGCATCCGGTCACAAGGGGCATGCGCAAGTACATCTGGTCGTTCATGGAGGACATGTACACCAACATGTCCTTCGCGCCCGGCGCCGACGTGACCGTGCTGGCCACGGGCTATGACGATGCGGAAAGCTACCGGCCCGAGAAGGCCGGGCCAAAATATGACTTCGAAGCCTATTCGCCGGAAAATGTAGCGAAGATGCAGGGCATGAATGCCGACAATCCGCTCGTCTGGGTGCAGGATTACGGCAAGGGGCGGGTTTTTTCGATCACGCTGGGCCACGGGCCCGACACGCTGATGTTCGACGGGGTCAAGACCTTGATCGCGCGCGGAACGGAATGGGCCGCAACCGGCAAGGTGACGATCCCGCCCTATGACAAGGCGGCCGGGTTCGACATTCCCGAACAATATCGCACCGAGGACTGATCGGGCGAAAAGAGGGGGTCGCATTGCGCGCCCCTTTCCTCTCGTCGCTCCAGTACAAGACCGTCTCCGAGAAAGTCTCGTACGGTTCGGGCAATCCACACCTTCCTGCCGTCGACCTCGAACCGCGTTGTTCAGACACGTGTAGCGGGAGAACAGGTTCTCAACCGAAATGCATGTCAGCAGGGCGGCCGGAATGATCCGTTCAGACAGTTATACCAGCCTGCGCTGAGGCTGACTCAGTTGGGGATTCCCAAGGCGGCGAAAGTCCGACTCAATAGCGTTCTGCATCAGAAGGACGTGACCATGGGTCGAGCGATTGGCTTGCGGGATAATTTTGACGGACCGGCGCTTCGGCGACTGGCGCGGAACTCGAAGAGCGCGAAGCAGGCCCGCCGACTTTTGGCATTGGCCGAGATTTACGATGGCGGCAGCCGGACTGAAGCGGCGCGGATTGGTGGGGTCACCTTGCAGATCGTGCGCGACTGGGTGATTCGGTTCAATGCCCGGGGTCCTGATGGTCTGCTGGATGGCAAGGCGCCGGGCAAGGCATCGATCCTCAATGATGCGCAGCGCCGGGCGCTGGTCGAGGCGGTCGAACGCGGGCCGATCCCGGCGATCCATGGCATCGTTCGCTGGCGGCTGATCGACCTGGCCCATTGGCTCCACGAAGAATTCGCGGTGTCGCTCGATGAAACTACCGTCAGACGCGAACTGAAGAAGCTGGGCTATGTGAAGCTGACGGCCCGGCCCCGCCACCATGCCCAGAACGAACATGCCATGGAGGCCTTTAAAAAGGGGGCTTTGCCGCCGGGGTAGCAAAGATCAGAGCCAACCCTCCCGAAGGGCACGCCCATAGAGATATGGTTCCAGGACGAAGCGCGGGTCGGCCAGAAGAACAAGATCACGCGGCGCTGGGCGAAGCGCGGAACGCGGCCCTCGGCCCCAAAGGACCAGCGGACGAAATCAGCCTATATCTTCGGCGCGATCTGCCCGAACACGGCAAGGGCGCCGGGCTGGTTCTGCCCTTCTGCAATACCGAAACCATGTCGCTGCATCTGACCGAGATATCGCTCGCCGTCGCCCCCGGCGCGCACGCAGTCGTGCTGATGGATCAGGCTGGTTGGCACATGACCGGCAAGCTGGATGTGCCCGCCAATATCAGCATCGTCGCTCTGCCGGCCAAATGCCCTGAGCTGAACCCGGTCGAGAACGTCTGGCAGTTCATGCGCGACAACTGGCTCTCCAACCGGGTCTTCACCTCCCACGACAACATCATCGACCATTGCTGCGAGGCATGGAACAAACTCGTCGATCAGCCGTGGCACATCATGACCATCGGCCGCCGCAAATGGGCAAGTGGGTCATGATCAATGCAGGTTGGTATTATTCCTTCATCCTGGTCTCACTGAAGTTGCAATGCCGCGCGCCCGGCGGGCGAACAGCAGGACCATGACCGCGCAAAGCGTGATCACGACGGCGCTTTGCGGAAGCGTGTGCCACTCTGCGAAAATGACATGGACGATGGCGGCCACGATATTGTTCAGCGTGATCCAGAGCGCGGCATACATGCCGATCCGCGAAAGCCGCGCGAGGACAAGAGCGATGAAGAAAATCGCCGCCGCGAGCAGCTCCAGCCAGCCGATTGCGCGTCCGACGAATACCGGAAGATGGATGGTCCACGCCGAATGTTCGGCAAGGACGGGCAGCGGCGCAAGAGCCTTGTTCCAGCCGACGAACAATGAGAACGCACCGATCGGCACGACCAGCAGCGCCAGTGCGGCAAGCATCAGCGCGCGCTTTCCGCGGTCCGGATGATCCGTGTCGTTCATATTGCTTCCCCCTCACCCTGGCGGGAACTCGCAGGTTGACCCGCCCGCAATTATATATAGAATTACAGTTCTAATACTAGACCGGGTGATCGCGCAAGCCGCGCGAAGCCCGTTTCTGCAAACCGATGACAGCGGCGGGTTGGCAGCCGCGCGAGAAGGATGACCCATGGCGATCAAGCGGGGCGTGAGCCTCTATTCCTTCCAGAACGAAACCTTCCAGGGGAAAATGGACCTGGAAGACTGCATTCGCATCTGCGCCGAGACTGGGCGCGACGGGCATCGAGGTGATCGGCGAGCAGAGCTTCTGGGGCTGGCCCGAAGTATGGCGTCGAAGACGCGGCGATCGAAAACTGGCACAGCTGATCACGAAGTACGACTGCATGCCGGTCTGTCACGACTTCATGCTCGACTACAAGCGATACAAGGGCCGCATGATGCCCTTGACGAGCAGGTCGCAAGCGTGCAGCAAGGACATCGATTTCGGCGCGCGCCTGGGCATGAAATACATCCGCGCGCTCGTATCGATCGCACCCGAAGTGCTGGTCGCCGCTGCGCCCTATGCCGAAGAGAAGGGCATCACGATCCTGATCGAGGTGCATGCCCCGCTGCATTTCGACCACCCGTGGATCGTCCGCCATGCAGAGGCTTTCGAGAAGAGCGGGTCCGGACGCGCTCGGCTTCCTGCCCGACATGGGCATGTTCCTTCACGCCTTCCCGCCGGTCTGGAAGGAAAAGTTCGAACGCATCGGCGTGCCGCAGAATATCGCCGACTATGTCGATCAGGCCTATGAGGACCGCGTGCTGAGCGGAATATGTCATCCTCGAACGTGCGCGAGATGGGCGGCACCGGCCCGGCGATCGCCATGGCCGAGACGATGCGCCACAATGCCGCGTTCGAGCCGAAGCGCATGCTCGATTACATGCACCGCATCCACAACATCCACGGCAAGTTCTACCAGATGACCGAGGACTACGTGGAGCCCTCGATCCCCTATGACGAGATCGTCGAAGGTGCTGCAGCAGGGCGGCTATGACGGCTACATCTGCTCCGAATACGAAGGCAACCGCTGGATCGAGGATGCCGAGGAACCCGACAGCGTCGAGCAGGTCCGCCGTCAGCAGGTGATGCTGGCCCGCCTGCTGGGCGAAGCCGAAACCCCTGCGCTCAAGGCTGCCTGAAAGGAACCTGTACCATGATGGACAACAAGATGATCGTCGAGGGCAGCCTCGCGAAATACGAAGAGAACGGCGCGGTGAAGGGCCTCAGCTTCTTGGGCCGCCTGCCGTATTACCGCGGGCTTGGCCTTTCCATGATCGAGGATATCGAGGTCGCGATCGACGGTGAGCGGATCGCACGCGAAGACATCCGCTTTCATGTGCGCGGCGCAGACCTATACGCTGGACCAGATGGAAACGGTCTATGACGACCGCTGGAACTTTGGCGAGCAGGCGACCATCATTGCGCTGAAGGACGGCGGCTTTGGCGCGGGCGAGCACAGGATCGAATTCGCGGTCCGCATGCGCGTGTCCTATCTGCCGTTCGTTCCCACGACCCGGGACACGAAGCAACTGGCACTCGCCGCCTGAATATCGCCATGACAGAACTGAAGCTGAAAGATGCCGCCGCGCTCACCGCGGGCGCGGCGATGTGGTCGAGCGTGGCGGTGCCCGATGCGGGCATTGCGTCCTTCACGATGAGCGACGGTCCGATGGGCATCGCCAGCGGCAAGGTGGACGAGCGCGACATCGCCGGCCTCAGCCCCTGCGCCACGCTGCTGGGGGCCAGCTGGGACGAGGATCTTGTGCGCCGCATCGGCGCGCTGGTCGGGCAGGAAGCGGTGGAGCGCGGCGTCGATGCCGTGCTCGCCCCCAACATCAATCTTGCCCGCAGCCCGCTGGCAGGCCGCGCATTCGAGTATTTCTCGGAAGACCCGCTGCTGACGGGTATTCTCGGCGCGTGCTGGATCCGGGGGCTGCAATCCACTGGCACAGCCTCGGTCGCCAAACATCTGGTCTGCAACGACAGCGAAACCGCGCGCGACACGGTCGATGTGCAGGTCGACGAACGGACCCTGCGCGAGATCTATCTGCTGCCGTTCGAATTCGCCGCGAATGCGGGCTGCGCAGGGATGCTGGCGGCCTACAACCGGGTGAACGGCGATTACTGCGCCGAACAGCACCATGTCCTGACCGAAGTGGTGAAGGGCGAATGGGATTATCGCGGTGCGATCATGTCGGACTGGTTCGGTACCCATTCGACAGCGCCGACGCTGAATGCCGGGCTGGACCTCGAAATGCCGGGGCCCTTCCGCTTCCTTGGCCCCAAGGCCGCCGACGCGGTCGAAACGGGAGAGGTGCCCGCCAGCCGAGTGGCCGAGGCCGCGAACCGCGTGGCGGGTCTTGCGCGCGAAGCCACGGGCGCAAAGACGCGCCCCTACACCGACGAACAGGCCCGCGACCTGCTGGTCGAAGCGGCGGCTGCCGGTTTCGTGCTGCTGAAGAACGAGGGCGATCTGCTGCCGCTGGATCCGAAGCGCGTTGGCCGCATAGCGATCATCGGGCCCAATGCGGCGGCGCCGTGCTTCCAGGGCGGCACCTTTGCCAAGATCTCGGTCCGGCCCGACCTGCCGACGCCGGAACAGAGCGTGCGCGCCCGCTATGAAGCGGATTGCGAGGTGGTGTTTGCACCCGGCGTCGATCCCGCGCCGCGCCTGCCGTTCATGGACGTAACGCCCGCGCAGGACGTGGGGGACGGCGCGTCCAGCGGCATGACGCTGGAATATTTCCCGACGTCCGATTGCTCGGGCGAGCCGCAGACGCGCGAGACCCGCGACACCAATTCGCTGGTGTGGTTCACCGGCATGCACGACCAGGTCGATTTCGCAAAAGGCGGCTCGATCCGCGCATCGGGCACCTATCGCGCGAAGAAGGACGGCGAGCATCGCTTTCACCTGGGTGCGACCGGCAAGGCCCGCTTGTACGTCGACGGGCAGCAAGTGGTCGCCACCACGGAGACTCCGCCGGGCGACACGATGGGCGTGCTGAAATCCGGCGACAGCGAAAGTGCCGCGATCCGCCTCGGCAAGGGCCAGTCAGTGGCGGTTGCCGTCGAATTTCCATTCGAGGCGGCCCGCGTCCACGGGCTGTGGTACGGCATCCGGGAACCGGGCAGCGTCGAGGACATGCTGCGAGAAGCGGAGGAAGCGGCGTCGGGCGCCGATGCGGTAATGCTGTTCGTGGGCGAGACATCCGACAGTTCAGTAGAAAGCAAGGACCGCCCGGACACGCTGCTGCGCGCGCAGCAATTGACGCTGATCGACCGGATCTGCGCCGCCAATCCGCGCACGGTGGTGATCGCCAATGTCGGTCATGCCTATGATGCGTCATGGGAAGACAAGGCGGCTGCGCATCTTGCCGTCTGGTACCCGGGCGAAGGCTTTGCGACCGCCATCGCCGCCGTGCTGGCGGGCGACATGGAGCCGGGCGGACGCATGCCGGTCGTCATCGCGCGCGAAGAAGGCGATTATCCGGCCTTCCGTCTGCAGCCCGACAGCGACGGCAAGCTATACTATCGGGAAGGCACGCAGATCGGCTATCGCGGGATTGCCGCGGCAGGCAGGAGCGCCCGGCACACGCTGGGCGCGGGGCAGGGCTACACCCGCTTTGCCTGGGAAGACGCGCGGGTCGAGGAAGGCGGCGTCTCGGTGCTTGTCAAAAATGTCGGCACGCGTGTCGGCAGCGATGTCGTGCAGGTCTATCGCGATCAGCCCGAAATCGCGCTGGCCGGCTTTGGCAAGGTCACGCTGGAGCCGGGTGCGTCGCAGCGGGTACGCGTCGACTTGCCAGCGCGCCGCTTCGCCCTCTGGTCCGACGATGGCTGGGACGTTCCCTCCGATGCGGCCATTGTGCGGATAGCCCGCGATGCCGAGGATCGGGGAACGGCGCTATCGCTCGATCCCGGCGCGTTGCCGCGAGGGCTTTGAACCGCAGCGGATTTTCGCGGCGGGAAAGCAACCGCTTGAACGAAGACGAATGTCAAAATAGAACAGAGTTTTAGACGACAGTTGGAGAGATGATGTGAGACGGCTTCGCATGGGCATGATCGGCGGCGGGCCGGGGGCGTTTATCGGACCGGTACACCGCATTGCGGCCGAGCTTGACCGCGAGATCGAGCTGGTCGCCGGCGCGTTCTCGTCCGACGCGGGACGCAGCCGGGATGCCGCGCAGGCGTACCGCATCGATCCGGAGCGCGGCTATGCCGATGTCGCAGCGATGCTGCAGGCCGAAAAGGAGCGTTCGGACGGCATCGATTTCGTCTCCATCGTCACGCCCAATCACAACCACCTCCCCTCGGCAAAGGCCGCGCTTGCGGCGGGCTTGCCCGTCATCAGCGACAAGCCAATGACCGCGACTGTGGACGAAGCGCGCGAACTGGCCGGGATGCTGGGCCGCACGCCGGTGCCTTATGCGCTGACTTTCACCTACACCGGCTATCCGCTGGTGCGCGAGATGCGAGAGCGGATCGCCGCCGGGGCGCTTGGCGCAATCCGCAAGGTAGTCGTGGAATATCCGCAAGGCTGGCTGGCGGGCGAGGCCGAGGGCAAGCAGGCGGAATGGCGCGTCGATCCGGCGCGCGCGGGCGCGGGCGGATGCATCGGCGATATCGGCGTTCACGCCTTCAACCTTGCCGAATTCGTGACCGGCATGACCGTGACGGAGGTGCTGGCCGATCTGGCCGCCGTCGTCCCGGGCCGCGCGCTCGACGACGATTGCAGCGTGTTGATGCGCTTTGATGGCGGTGCGCGCGGCGTGCTGCTGGCCAGCCAGATCGAGGTCGGCGAGCTGAACGGCCTGCGCATTCGCGTGTACGGCGAAACCGGCGGCATGGTGTGGCGGCAGGAGAGCCCCAACAGTTTTACCTGGCACAGGCTGGACGGCACGAGCGAACTGGTGCGCGCGGGCGATGCTTCGCTGGGCGAAACCGCGACCACGCTCACGCGCATCCCCGGCGGGCACCCCGAAGGCTATCTCGAGGCTTTCGCCAATCTCTATCGCGATTTCGCGACCGTCCTTCGCGGGGGCAGGGCGCCGATGCTGCCGGGCCTCGACGAAGGTCTGCGCTCGATGGCATTCATCGACACCTGTGTCCGAGCCAGTGCCGAGGGCGCGGGCTGGACCGAACTGACAATCTGAACCGGGAGAGACATCATGCGCACCATCAAGGGACCGGCCATTTTTCTTGCCCAGTTCGCGGGCGACGAGGCTCCGTTCAACTCTCTGGACGCGATCTGCGAATGGGTCGGCGGCCTTGGCTACAAGGGTGTCCAGATCCCCAGCTGGGATGCCCGGCTGTTCGACCTGGATACCGCGGCGGAAAGCCAGGATTATTGCGACGAGATCAAGGGCAAGGCTGCGGCCCACGGGCTGGAGATCACCGAGCTTTCCACCCATCTGCAGGGGCAGCTGGTCGCGGTGCATCCCGCCTATGACGCCGCATTCGACGGCTTCGCTGCCGAACATGTGCGCGGCAACCCCAAGGCGCGGCAGGAATGGGCCGTCGACCAGGTGAAGAAGGCCGCGACCGCCAGCCGCCGCCTCGGCCTCGACCGTCATGCCACCTTCTCGGGCGCGCTGGCGTGGCCCTATGTCTATCCCTGGCCGCAGCGCCCGGCTGGCCTGATCGAGGATGCCTTCGAGGAGCTGGCCCGCCGCTGGCGCCCGATCCTCGACCATTTCGACGAGCAGGGCGTGGACGCCGCCTACGAACTTCACCCCGGCGAGGACCTGCACGACGGCGTGACGTTCGAGATGTTCCTCGAGCGCGTCGGCAACCATCCACGCGCCAATATCCTGTACGATCCCAGCCATTTCGTGCTGCAGCAGCTCGACTATCTCGACTTCATCGACATCTACCACGAGCGGATCCGCTGCTTCCACGTCAAGGATGCCGAGTTCAACCCGACCGGCCGGCAGGGCGTCTATGGCGGCTATCAAAGCTGGGTCGACCGCGCGGGCCGGTTCCGTTCGCTGGGCGACGGACAGGTGGATTTCGGGGGCATCTTCTCCAAGATGGCGGCCAATGACTTTGACGGCTGGGCAGTCCTGGAATGGGAATGCGCACTCAAGCATCCCGAGGCTGGAGCGGCCGAGGGCGCGCCGTTCATCCGCGATCATATCATCCGCGTGACGGAGCGCGCCTTCGACGACTTCGCCGCGGGCGGCGCGGATCGCGCGCTGAACAAGAGGATCATGGGCATTGACTGACGCGCACGACCGCAAGGGTGGCTGGAACCGCCGCGGCTTTCTGGGCGGCGCGGCCTTGCTGGCGCTGGCGATCGGGGTCCCGGTCGCCGGCGTGGCGCTGTCCGACCTTGACGATGACGATGCCCCAACCGAACGCCAGCGCGTGCTGATGAAGCAGGTCAGCCAGACCGTCCTGCCCGCGACCGGAACCCCCGGCGCAGGCGATGTCGGCGTCGGCGACTTCGTGATCCTTGCACTGGCGCACGGCCTGGACGGCACGCGCGATCCGGTCGGTTCTTCCGAGATGCCCTGGGCCTTTCCCGAATACCGCCGCCGCGACGGCAGCCTGCGCTTCGTCGATTGGCTCGAGCATACGGTCGACCTCTCCGCGAACGGCGACTACCTGCGGCGCGCGCCCGACGAGCAGCACCGCCTGCTCGCCGAACTCGACCGCGAAGCCTTTGCCGATGGCAATGACGCGCATCCCTGGCGCAAGATAAAGGGTCTGATCCTGACCGGTTATTACACATCCCGCGTTGGCGGGTCCGAGGAGCTGCGCTTCCAACTGGTACCGGGGCGCTACGATCCCGCCGTGCCGATGGGGCCCGATACCCGCGCATGGTCCAGCGACTGGACCGCGGTGGAGTTCGGCTGATGGCAGCGGATACGCAATTCGACGCGATCGTCGTCGGCTCCGGCATCTCCGGGGGCTGGGCCGCCAAGGAACTGACCGAGGCAGGGCTGAAGGTCCTGATGCTGGAGCGCGGGCAGGATATTCCGCACCAGACCGGCTACGAGACCGAGATGAAGGAGCCGTGGGACATGCCGTTCCGCGGCAGCGGCGATGCCGAGCTGTGGAAGCGCGAATATCCGGTACAGATGCTGAACCGGCATTTCACCGAATACACGCAGGGGCATTTCGTCAATGACGCGGAAAACCCCTACAGCACCGGGCCGGGAACCGACTTCAACTGGTTTCGCAGCTACGGCCTTGGTGGTCGGTCGCTGACGTGGGGCCGGCAGAGCTATCGCTGGTCGGATTACGATTTCGGCGCGAACAAGCGCGATGGGCACGGCACCGATTGGCCGATCCGCTATGAAGATATTGCGCCCTGGTACGACAAGGCCGAGGAATTCATCGGCGTCGCAGGCGCGACCGAAGGTCTGGAGCAGCTTCCCGATGGCAAGTTCCTGCCTGCCTGGCCGCTGAACCCGGTCGAACAGGCGACGCGCGAGAGCATTCGCGGCCGCTGGCCCGAACGGGTGCTGACGGTTGGGCGCACCGCGAACCTTACGCAGCCGCTCGGCGAACGCGGCCAGTGCCAGGCTCGCTCGATCTGCGCGCGCGGCTGTTCCTATGGCGCCTATTTCTCGACGCAGTCGAGCACGCTGCCCGCCGCGCAGAAGACCGGTAATCTGACCTTGGTGACCGATGCCGTGGTGGAGCGGGTCGATTACGATCCCGTAACCAATCGCGTCACTGGCGTCCGCTGGATCGACCGCAAGGACAACAGCCGCGGCAAGGCCAGCGCGCGCATGGTCTTCCTGAATGCCGGCAGTTTTAATTCGGTGCACCTGCTGCTCAATTCCGCAAACGAGGCGATGCCGAACGGCCTTGCGAATTCCAGCGGGGTTCTGGGCACGCATATCATGGACCACGCCTCCACCCTGTCGGCGATCGCGCTGATGCCGGGGTTCGAGAATGTGACCACCTATGGCAATCGCCCCACGGGCGTCGTCATCGCTCGTTATCGCAACATGGACCGTCCGGACGGCATCGGCCACACGCGCGGCTATTCCTATCAGGGCGGCGCGCTGCAATCGGGCTGGACACGCGGCAAGCGCGAGGCGGGCATTGGCGCGGAGTACAAGGATTCGCTGCGTCCGCCGGGGCCGTGGCGCGTGGTGCTGGTCGCCTTTGCCGATTGCGTTCCGCGCGCCAGCAACCGGCTGACGCTGAACCGGGTAAAGACCGATCCGCTGGGCATTCCGCAACTGAACATCGATTTCGCGTTCGGGGCCGAGGAACTGGCCGCACTGGCGCAGGCCAAGGAAGACGCGGCGCAGATGCTGACCCATGCAGGCGGCCAGGTGATCATGGGATTCGACCGGCCCGGCGCCGGCGGCAGCGCCATCCACGAGATGGGCGGCGCGCGCATGGGGTGGGACCCGGCGACAAGCGTGCTCAATCGCTGGAGCCAGACGCATGACGTTCCCAACCTGTTCGTCACCGATGGCGCGCAGATGAGTTCGTCCGCCTGCCAGAACCCGTCGCTGACCTACATGGCGCTGACCGCCCGCGCCGCGGACCGCGCGGTGGGGCTGCTCCGGGAAGGCGCGATCTGACCGGATAGCGCTGCCTGGCGCTTCCCCATTGCTCAAACAGAAACGCCGCCCTCATCGCTGGGGGCGGCGTTTTCGTACGCCTGGGCTGGGGTGCGCGCTTAGGGAACGCTGCCCTGCTTCGCGGCGGCGGGCAGCACCTCGTCCTGCGCGGGCCGGGTGCGGCCCAGGATCACGAAGAATACCAGCGCGCCGATCACGGACAGGACACCCATTGTCAGGAATGCCTGCTGCATGGACCCCGTCTGCTCGCGCAGGATGCTGACCACCAGCGGCGAGGTGAACTGACCGAAGAAGAAGGTCGCGGTCCACACCCCCATGCCACGTCCGCGATGCGTCACGGGCAGGCGGCTCTGCGCCCAGGCGATCAGCGTGGGGATCGCCATGCCCGCGCCTGTCTGCTGCAGCGCCATACCGGCGACCATGCCCTGCCACCCGGACGTCAGCCCCATCAGCGCCAGGCCAGCGCCCAGCAGCGACAGGAAGCTCGCGACCTGAATGCGGAAGCTGTATCCGTTGCGGCCCAGGAACCAGAACAGGCCCGCGCCCAGCAGGATGAACAGGCTGGGAAGCGCGGTGATGCGGCCGATGCTCTCGGGATCGGCGATGCCCAGCTCTTCCCAGACGACCGAGCCATTGACGATGAAGACGTAATAGATGGCCGAGCTGAACAGCGTGAGCAACGCGATCCCCAGCATCGTGCCCCACGGGAACCCCTCGCTTGCCGAGCGGTCCTGGTCCAGCCCCAGGTTGCGGCGCACGGTGGCATCGCTCTCGGGCTCGAACATGTAGCGCCACATCGCGATCGCGATGGGGATCGCAAGCAGGTACAGCAGGAAGATGCCGTTCCAGCGCCACGCCGTCAGCGTGCCCGCAAAGAAGATCATCACCGACGACAGCGCCGGGCCCACCATGCCCTGCAGGGTCAGCCACCGGCGGCGGCCTTCCTCTGCCCAATAGTCGGCGATCAGCGTGTTGACTGTGGTCAGGATCGCCGCCTCGCTGAAACCCAGCAGCAGGCGCGAGGCATAGATCCAATCAAGGTCTTCCAGAAAGAACGGGATGACGCCGATGATCCCATAGGACGCGGTGGAGATCAGCAGCAGCTTGCGCCGGCCAAAGCGGTCGACCAGCAGGCCCATGAACAGCGCCGTGATGGCGATGGCGAGGCCGGGTGCGGTCACCATGGACGGCACCTTGGTCGCCGCGCTGGGATCGGTCGGCGCGAAATGGCCGATCATCGCCCCGACAGCCGGGAACATCGACACGATGGCCAGGATCGGCAGGAAACCGGCAAGGATCACCGTTATCCCCTGTGGGACCCCCGCCTTGCGTCCGATGCCGCCATTCATGTTCATTCGCGTTCTCCCATCCGTGTTTCGACCCGTGGCATCCTTATTTGCGGATTGCCCGACAGGGACGATTGACCCTTATCGATTCTCCACCATAATAGAAGGAACATTTTAATTCTGTCGAGTGCGGGTTTGGAAACTGCTGTCGGCGTGGAGGGGCGATGTCAGATTTCAATACTGCCGCGGCGCGGGACGGTGGCCATTCCGCCGCTTCCGAGCGGCGCAAGACCATCGCATTCCTGACGGTGCTGACCGCCGTAGTGCTCGAGGTGGCGGATTCCACCATCGTCAACACCGCGCTGCCCGCCATACGCGACGGGCTGTCCGCTTCGCCCGCGGCGATGCAATGGATCGTGGCAGGGTACCTGCTGACGCTGGGGTCGCTGCTGCTGCTGGGCGGCAGGCTGGGCGACGCGTTCGGCCATTCGCGCGTGTTCCTGATCGGGGTCTGCGGCTTCATAACGGCCTCCGTCCTGTGCGGACTGGCGCAGAGCCCGGAGCAGCTGGTGTGGGCGCGCATGTTGCAGGGGACGACCGGCGCGGTGATGGCGCCGCAGACGATGGCGATCGTGCAATTGCTCTACACCCCGCTCGAACGGGTGTCGAAGCTGGCCTATTTCGGCGTCATCGTCGGGCTGGCCGCGATCGTCGGACCGATCGTGGGCGGCCTGCTGATCGAACTGGACCTTTTCGGGCTGGGCTGGCGGCTCGTGTTCCTGATCAACCTGCCGATAGGGGTGGGAGCGGTTATGGTCGGCTGGTTCTCGCTGCCGCCGCGTCAGGCGGAGAAGGACCTGCGGATCGATCCGGCTGGCGCGGTGATCTTCGCCGCTGGCTTTGGCGGACTGCTCTATGCGCTGATCCAGGGCGCGGAGGAGGGCTTCACGCTTCTGCTGGTCGGCCTGTTCTCGGTGTCGGTCGTGCTGATCCTGTTCGGCTGGTTCCGCGCCCGCAAACGCAGACTTGGCGGATTGCCCGCCATTATCGAGCCGCGTCTGTTCGACATCGGGACCTTCAAATGGGGTGTATTGTCCGCCTTCTGCTTTTCCAGCGCGGGCATCGGTTTCTTGCTGGTGCTGGCGGTATCTTTGCAGCAGGGGCTGGGGCTCAGCCCGCTGCAGACCGCGCTGGTGCATATCCCCTTCGGCGCGGGCGTGATGTTCGGCGTCGGCTATCTGGTACCGCGCCTGCTTCCGCGAGTGGGCAAGGCGCTGCCGGTCGCGGGCGGTTTCGCGATGATTGCCGGGACCAGCGTGGCGCTGCAGGCGATCAAGGGCGGCAACAATGGCGACCCGTTGCTCTATGCGGTGCTGGTGCTGGCCGGAATCGGCATGGGCACGATGTCCGGCCCTCTCGGCCCGATCGTGGTGGCAGAGGTTGAGCGGCATAACGCCGGCACCGCCAGCGCCACCTTGCGAACCGCGCAGCAGATCGGGGGAGCGCTGGGCATTGCGCTGGTGGGCGGCGCCTATTTTTCGGCTTCGGGCGAGGAATCGGTTGCGCGGCTTACGGGGTTGGACCCTGCCAATGCGGTGATCGCGCTGGCGCTTGGTCTGGCCATCCTGTGCGTGCTGCGGCTGCCTCGCGACATTTTTGGCCAGAGCCGGAATGCGCGGGATTGACCTGCCCGGTCGGCCAAATTAGAAGTTACGTTCTAAATATAGAAGTGAACTTGGAGAGGCGTTGTTTCTGCTCGGGCAGAACCTGTCTTTTCGAGTTCGACAGCAGGCGCAAGCCCGCGGCGATGCCTGCTGCGGACGCGCGCCCGATCAAAGGAATTGCCCATGAACGCCCGAGTTACCGAGATCCGCTATGTCGGCTATGGGGTGGCGGACTTTGCCGCGGAGCGGAAGTTCTATGCGGACGACTGGGGCCTGGTCGAGGTTGCCGCAAGCGGCGGCATGGCGTGGTTCAAGACGCACGGGCATGACGAGCACCATGTCGTGCGGCTGCACGACACCGGCACCAATTGCGTCGAGGTGATCGCGCTGGCCGCAGACAGCCGCGAGGATGTCGATGCGCTGCATGGCAAGGTCAAGGACGCCGGCTGCAGGATCATCCACGAGCCGCGCGAGCTTGATGCGCCGGGCGGCGGTTATGGCTTCCGCTTCTTCAGCCCCGACGGCCTGCCGTTCGAGATCAGCGCCGATGTGGCGCGCGCCGACAAGCGCGCGATGGAGCGCTGGGAAGGCATGCCGGTCAAGATCAGCCACATCGTGCTGCATTCGCCGGACCACCAGGCGATGGTAAGGTTCTTCACCGACGTGCTGGGGTTCAAGGTGTCGGACTGGCTGGGCGATTTCATGTGCTTCCTGCGCTGCAACAGCGCGCATCACCGCATCGCGCTGCTGCCGGGGCCGCCGTGCCTCAACCATGTCGCCTATGACATGCTGGGCGTGGACGACATGATGCGCGGGCTGTCGCGGCTGAAGCAGCGGGACATCGATTGCCGCTGGGGTCCGGGCCGGCATACCGCGGGCGACAACACCTTCAGCTATTTCTGCACGCCCAGCGGCTTTGCGGTGGAATACACCTCGGAACTCGAAGAGGTCGATTTCGAGACCCATCAGGACAAGGTGCACGAACCCGGCCCGCGGGTCATGGACCAGTGGGGCATCGGCGTCGGCGGCCCGCAGACCATGCCCAAGCCCGCGGCCGATCCCTGCCTGTTCCACGCCGGCGGAGGTGTGATCGGATGGCGCTGTATTCTCCTTTCAAGAACTACATCTGGAACCTGTCGGTCGCGATCGCGATGGAAAGCGGCGGACGCATCGGCGAGATCGTCGACATGTGCCAGCCGATCCTGGATGCCGCGGACAATGGCGCCGACGCAGGCACGCCGCAATTCATGCAGGCATGGGCGGCGATGGGCCGCAAGCTGCTGGAACTGGCGGGTGAGGACGAGGCGAAGGGCCGCGCCTTTTCCGCCTCGGACAAGCTGGAGCGCGCCTCGCTCTATTTGCTCGTTGCCGAACGCATGCAGGGGCACGGCACGCAGGGGCGCGAGGAGACCTATGCGCTGGCCCGCGAGAGCTTCGATCGCTCGACCGCGCTGGGCAAGCTGAGCCGCGAGCGGGTGGAGATCCCGCTCGAGACTGGCACGATGCCGGCGATCTTCACGCGCGCGCCGGGTGATGGCGCAAAACCCTGCGTGGTGTTCTGCAACGGCCTCGATAGCTGCAAGGAACTGCTCTACTGGACCGGCATGCCCGCCGCGCTGGCGCGGCGCGGCATTTCGACACTGTGCGTCGACCAGCCCGGCACGGGGGAGGCGCTGCGCCTGCAGGGCCTGCCGGTCGATCCGCATAGCGAGAGCTGGGCGTCGAAGGCGGTCGACTGGCTTGAGGCGCAGGACTGCGTCGACGCTTCGCGCATCGGCATGACCGGCATTTCGCTGGGCGGCCATTTCGCGCCGCGCGCGGTCGCCTATGAACCGCGCTTTGCCAGCGGCGCGGTGTGGGGCGCCAACCACAACTGGCGCGAGGTTCAGGACAAGCGGATGGAACGCGAGGGCGAGAACCCGGTCCCGCATTACTGGGCGCACGTGCACTGGGCGTTCGGCGCGAAGGGCCAGGAGGATTTCCTGGAGAAATCGACCGACATGAACCTCAACGGCCACATGGACAGGATCAAGGTGCCGTTCCTCGTCACCCATGGTGCGCATGACCGCCAGATCAGCGTGGGCTATGCCGACGATCTCTACGACCAGCTGGTTAATTCGCCGCGCCGCGAGAAGGTCATCTTCACCGAACGCGAAGGCGGCGTCGAACACGTCGGCGCCGACAACATGAGCTATGGACGCGACCTCATCGCAGACTGGTTCGCCGAAACACTCGGCGGAGTGACTGCATGAGCAGCATCGCCGAAGCGCGGGTCGCCACCGGTAACGCCGCCAGATATGCTGCGCAGCTGGGCAAGCACTGGGCGCACAATCTTGAAGTCAGGGAAGACGGCGACAAGCGCCTGATCGTCTTCCCGAAAGACGCGCGCGGAGCGGAGTGGCAGGGCGACGCCCTGGTGACGCTCGATCCGCAGGGCGATGCATTGCTGGTCCGCATCGAAGCGAGCGCGGCGGGTCAGCGCGAGGGGCTCAAGGGCGCGCTCCAGACCCATATCGACCGTTTCGCACACCGCGAGGGGCCGCTGACCTACGATTGGCAGGATCTGCCGGGATGAACCGTGGTACCGGTTCCGGGGTGATGAACGGCCTGCTGGCTTATGCGCTTGCCATGCTGCTGGCGGCCTTGCCGCAGGCTGTTCTGGCGCAGCCTTCCGCGCTGTCGCTCGTGCCGCTTGATCCGGTCGAATTCGACGGGGCGGTGACCATCGGGGAGCCATCCGGCGACACATCCGCGCCCGAACAATGGTTCATGATGGGCGGGGATCTGCAGGTTCGGAACGTCAACCGGGCACAATTGGTGCCATTCCTTCCGCCGCGTCACCTTGCCACCGGGGATGCGGTGATCGTCGCGCCAGGCGGGGCGTTCCTGGGCCTTGCGTTCCAGGCCGAGGGGATCGATGTCGCCCGGGCGCTGAACGAGCGGGGGATCGCCGCCTTCGTGCTGAAGTACCGGCTGGTCGACACGCCGGCGGATCTGGACACCTATGCCGATGGGCTTCGCGCGGTGATGAGCGGCGGCACCGCCAGCTTTGCACCGCCCGAGGATACGCCGTCCTATGCGCTGGCCGATGCGCGCGCGGCGCTGCGCTATCTGCGCGGCCATGCAGCGGAACTGGGGATCGATCCTGCGCGGATCGGCATGATGGGCTTTTCCGCAGGCGGGTTCCTGACCCTGTCGGCCGGCATCGAACTGCCACCGGACGAACGCCCCGCCTTCATCGCGCCGATCTATCCCCGGATGGTGGCGCGCCCGCTCGATGTCGATGTGCCGCCGATGTTCCTCGCCATCTCGCGTGACGATTTCCTGATTGCGGACGGCTCGCTGGGGATCGTGCATTCGTGGCTGGATGCCTGCCGCCCGGTCGAATTCCACCTTTACAACGACGGCGGGCACGGCTTTGGCCTGGGCCGCCGGGGCACGGCTCCGGCAGGGTGGATCGACGATTTTGCCCGCTGGCTGCAGGTGCAGTCGCAGCCGGGCTCCGGAGAGATCGTCAACTTCAACTGCCGCTAGACATGCGGCACCGCCCGAACCGGGTGGGATCATCGGAAAAAGGGATTGGGTTCATGGAAAGCAAGGCAGTCAGGCGCGTAGTCACCGGACACGACCGGAACGGGCGCGCGATCATCCAGGAAGATGGCGCGGTGCCGCGCGTGCAGCAGGTGGGCGGCGCGATCGGGCCGATGTTCCACGAGGTGTGGAATACCCGCGCCACGCCCGCGCCGATCGACGCCGCCAGCGGCGAACCGGCGGAGGACGGCATCGTGCTCGCCCCGCCGAAGAACGGCACGCGCATCCGCGTGCTCGACATCCCGCCCGAGGGCGAGGGCATCCGCAACATGACGCCCGAGGAAGCCGCCGCCCATTTCGCCGAGATCGGCGCGGGCCATGCCTCGAACGCGGCGAGAGAAGGCGCGAAACACGCGCTGATGCACCGCACCGAGACGATAGACTATGGCATCGTGCTGGAAGGCGAGCTCGTGCTCATCATGGACGAGGGCGAGACCACCGTGCGCGCGGGCGACATCGTCGTGCAGCGCGGCACGAACCACGGCTGGGCCAATCGCAGCGACCGCAATTGCCGGATCTGTTTCGTGCTGATCGACGGGGAGTTCGATGCCGATCTGAAGGATTGAGGCGTTACGGCCTGCCCCCTGTGAGGGGCAGGCCGTAACGATCCGCCATCGTCTGTATCGTGCCCGGAGGGCGCGTGCGGGTCAGGCCCGACCGGCCATCTCCGCACGTTGCAGGGTCAGCTCGGCCATCTGCGCCTTGCTCCAGGCGCAGGCCGCGGCGGCGCCCAGCCCGTGCTGGAAAACGCTGATCTGCCCGGCGATGGAAGATGCCTTGGCAAGCTTCACACGCCGTTCGTCATCGTTGGCTGCCGCACCGGCTCCGATCAGGGCACGCTGGTGCGCGGCATATTCGCGGTTGAGGTCCAAGGTGCTTCTCCTGCAGGGGCGGAAATGCATGGTGCATTCCGCACGGTTCGGTTCTGTTCAATCCACCATCGAGGCGACGAGGCGCCGCAGTTCGAGGACGGGAATGGTGCCGGGGGCGGGGGCATTGGCCCGTGCCTTCGGCTGCCCCGCGCCAAAGCGGAGCGAGAGCGTGTTGCGCGGCTTGGCGCGCGTATCGATGCAATTCATGTACTGTGTCCGGCGGATCTGTTCCGCCGCCTTTTCAATTATTCAGCGCCTGTTTCCGCGCGTCCGGCCCATGCCGGGACCTTGCCCGGGGATCCGTTCGCGAAAGACGATCCGACCCTTGGTCAGATCATAGGGCGTGATTTCGACGTGTACGCGGTCGCCAACGACCGATCGAATACGGAAGCGGCGCATTTTGCCCGCTGTATAGGCGATGAGGCGGTGCTCATTATCAAGGGTAACGCCAAAGCGTCCATCGGGCAGGATCTCATCGATCAGCCCTTCCATGGTAATGATTGCTTCCTTCGCCAGACCATATTCCTTGCGTACGGGTAATCGTTGCCCCGGCGTATCCGGTGCAAAGGCCATGGTGCAGGAAAGAGAAGTACTGACAGGGGCGGCACGATGGCCACGCGACTGGTCAGTCATAGTCCGTCTAAAGCGACGTCAGGCAAGATCCATATAACACGGTGCAAAAAAATTACAACGACTTTCGGTCGTGGGGGAGGAATACACTGCTTCCGCCCATGCAGGTCGGCGCGCATGACCTGTGCCGTTCAGGCGGCTTGTTCAACGACAGGGGGGAAGGAGAGTTCGGCGGAGGGACGACCGGTCAGATAGCCCTGCACATGCACGCAGCCAAGGTCCCGCAGCCTCTGCAATTGTGCGGCAGTCTCCACTCCTTCGGCAATCACCTGCTTGCCAAGCGCCTGTCCCAGGGCCACGACGGCCCGCACGATCTGTTCGCTGATGCCCCTGTCCGTCAGCATGGCGCTGACGAAGGACTTGTCGATCTTGAGGATGTCGACCGGAATCTTCTTGAGGTGGATGAGCGAGGCGTAGCCGGTGCCGAAATCGTCGAGCGCAACGCGGACCCCCGCCGCGTGAAGCGTGCGCAGCGCGGCCGCGGATTCGCCGCTGCCCCTGCCGAAGACGGTGCCTTCGGTCACTTCGACACATAGCGCGGAAGGCGGTATGCCAGCCTCTGCGAGCAAGGCCAGCACGGCGCGGGCGCTGTCGGCGCCGCGCAGGTCCATGGAATTGAAATTGACCGAGAGGCTGCGCACGCGGGCGTGGTTGTCGCGCAGCCAGGCCACGGCCATTTCCAGCACCCGGCGCTGGACCGCCGGGCCGACTTGCGGATCGTCGAGGACACAGCCGAACGCGCCGGGTGCCAGCAATCCGCGAGCCGGATGGTTCCAGCGCAGCAGGGCTTCGGCCCCAGCCACGGTGTCGTCGCGAAGGTCCACGATGGGCTGGAAGTGCAGCACCAGCTCGCGCCGGTCGAGCGCGTCCTGCGCTTCGCGGATCAGTTGGGCGCGGGCCTGGATGCCCAGCTGCATGCTCAGGTTGAAGATCTTCAGCCCGCCGCGCCCCTCTTCCTTGGCGCGGTAGAGTGCCAGATCCGCGTGCTTGAAGAGGTCCTCGACCGAACGGGCGTCGGAAGAGCTGGCCTTGCCGATGCTCATCGACAAGGTCCCCGTCGAACTGCCATGCATCCAGCAGCTGCCCTGCAATGCGGCCAGGTCGTCCGACATCGCCGGACCTTCCGGACCGTCGATTGCGATGATGGCGAATTCGTCGCCGCCGATCCGCGCGCAGCACGCGACCGGGCGCTTCAGGCCCGCCAGCTTGCCGCCAATGTGGCGCAGAAGCGCGTCACCGGCGTCGTGGCCCTGCCGGTCGTTCAGCTCCTTGAGGTAATCGACGTCGATCAGATAAAGCGAGAACGGCGCGCCGGCGCACCAAGACCGGGCAAGCACCGCATTGAAATGGGCACGGTTGCCCAGCCCCGTCAGCACATCGGTCTGGGCCGCTCGCTGCAGCGTCTGCTGTTCGATATGCATTTCGCGCGCCGCTGCCTGGGCCGCGTCCCTCTGCTTGCGCAGCACGGTGAACCTGCTGGCGATCAGCAGCGAGAAGACGAGCGCCTCGAAGCCGATGGCAGCGAATGTCGCGTAGTCGACTGCGTCGGCCTGTTCCACGATGCCGAAATTCCTGGCGATCCGAATGGCGAACACGGTGATGACCGGTGACCAGCCGATCAGGTACATCCACACGACCCGACTTCTGCGGGCAATGGCGAAGGCGATCACCGTCAGAGACAGCAGCACCGAGGCGATCATCGCGCAGTTGAGCAGCATGTCGCTTGTGGGGGCGGGCAGGATACGCTCATCCGCGGCCAGAAACCCGGACGCAAAGGAGAGGCCCGCGGCAAGCTGCACCCCCCGCCGCAGTCGGCGCGGGGTCATGCCCGGTTCGAGTGCCGAAAGCAGGAACATGCTGCCCAGCGCAACCGCGGATGCGACGAGCATGCAGTTCAGCCGGATCGCCACTGGACCATGCAGCCCCGGTATCAAATACGCCGCCACGTTCGACCAGTTGAGCGCGTAGGCGAGGGCGACCATGACCCAGGCGAGATACCAGCGCTGCAGCGCATGGCGCTGTCCGACATGCAGCAGCAGGTTATAGACGAACCCGGACAGGAGAATGCCCGAGATTGCGCAGATCAGCGCAATCCACTGCGCGTCGAGGTCGGCGCCGCGAGCGCGGGAAACGGCGGTCACCTTGCGCATCAGCGACAGGTCGTCGACGGCCTGGAACCCGACATGCAGTTTCGCGATTTCGCGGCCGGCGACCGGTATGGCGAAGCTCAGCACGCCGCCTGGTGCCCAGTTGTCCTCCAGCTCGTCGGCGCTTCTGATGATGCGGATGCTCTGACCGTCCCTGCGCGTGATCACGATCCCGATTTTCGCGAAGCGCACCTGGTCGACCAGCAGGCGCCAGTCCGCCGGCAGCGCGTCGAGGGTACGCGGGTCCTTTGCCGACAGCCATTCCCAGCCTTCCTTCAGGGATGCGGCGGGGGCGGCAGCTGGCCGCAGGTCGTCGCGCAGCCGGATTTCCGTCGCCTGGGCTGCCGTCGCGAGGCCCAAGAAGGCCAGGACCAACAGCAAACGTCGGCAGATCCCCATGCAATCCTGAACAGAAACGCGTGCCGAAACAATCATATCGCCCCATCCCACGCGGGCGTGAAGATCCGGTTAAACGGGGCCTGGTGTGCGGCATTCGCGGTGTGGCCAACAATCGCTGCGTGGCAGCGGGTTCCGACCTGACAGAACTCGGCCAAGGCGGCTGCCATGGGCGATGAAACAGCAAGTCGGCGCCCTATTGCGATCGGAGCACGCGGCGCAGCTGGCGATCCGCCAGCAGCTGGCCGATTTACCGCACGGCGCTTGCCGTCGCGGCGAAGAGCCTCTGGATATCGTCGGGACGCGCGAGATCGGTTCCACTCGTGATGGCGGCGGCCGCGCCTGCCGCAACGCCGAACTGGAACGCGTCATCGATGTGATGCCCCAAGGCCAGGCGATGGACCATGCCGGCCAGAAAACTGTCGCCTGCGCCTACCGCGCTGAAGCTTTCGACCTTGACCGCGGGCAGATGCAGCGCGCCTTTCGCGTTGACCAGGAACGCTCCATCCGATCCCATCGTCACCGCGACATTCTCGGCCTGTCCGGCCTGTATGATCCTGCGTGCCGCCTCGACAATCTTGTCGTCCGTGTCCAGCCTTTCGCCTGCAAGTCCCTCGAGTTCGCTGGTGCTTGGCTTGACGAGATAGACAGTCGATCCTTCCAGCCCTTTCGCGAGCGCCGGGCCCGAACTGTCGAGGATGAAGCGTATGCCCCTTCGCGCCGCCACTGCGGCTACTCGGCGATAGAAATCCTGCGGCACCCCGCGGGGGAGCGATCCGCTTGCGACCAGATAATCGCAATCGGCGGTAAAAATCGCCTCCAGACAGCGGTTCCATTCCTCCTCGGCTATCTCCGGCCCCTCGGTCACGAAGCGGTACTGCCGGCCGGTGGACGTCTCGAAGATCGACGTGCTGACGCGCGTTTCGCCGCTGATCGGGATGCGGTGGCGTACCAGCAGATGAAGATCGATCATCGCGTCCAGCGCAGTACCGGTCGCACCTCCGGTCATGTAGAAGCAGCGGGCATGGCCGCCAAGCCGGATGAAGACCCGCGCGACATTGATCCCGCCGCCGCCGGGATCGTGACGCTCAGCACGTCCCCTGACCTTGTGTGTATGTCCGAGGCGGTCGACTTCGAACGATACGTCGATCGTGGGGTTCATTGTAAGCGTTGCAAGTTTCATGATCGTCTGTCCGGTTGTGCGGATGCTCTGCGGGGTTGAAACTGCACCACGCCAACCATCCCGGCAAGGCCTGCGGACGGAGCGGGTTGTTATCGTTTCCCGATTGGCCTTACACTGAGCCGCAAGTTGCGAGGATGTTCATGCCCAGCACAGCGCCGACCAAGCAAACGTCGACATTATCGACGCCGCGAGTAGAGGATTTTTCCCCGCTTATCGGTGCGGAACGCGTCGACCGGATTCTCGAGAAAGCCCGCAGGCTTTCGGACCTTCACGTGGTCAATGTGAATTCCACCTACTACGGCGGCGGGGTCGCCGAACTCCTCACGTCGCTGACCTTGCTGATGAACAGCGCCGGAGTGCCGACCGGGTGGCGCGTGCTGCAAGGGCGTCCGGATTATTTCAGCGTGACCAAGAAGATGCATAACGCTCTTCAGGGCGGAACGATCAATCTGACGGAGCTCAAGCGTCATATCTATGAGGAGGTTGTGTTCGAGAATGCGGCGCGCATGCATCTCGATCATGACATCGTGGTCGTTCACGACCCGCAGCCACTTCCGCTCATCAACCATTTCCGCAAGAAGAGCCCCTGGATCTGGCGCTGTCACGTCGACCTGACGCGGCCCGATCCCGCCGTGTGGGAGTTCCTGCTGCCCTTTATCGAGAAATACGACGGGGTGGTCGTCTCGCTTCCCGAATACGCGCAGCAACTCGACACGCCGCAACGATTCATCATGCCGGCGATCAATCCGTTCTCTCCGACCAATCGGGAGTTGTCCGAGGCCGAGATCGACGAGCGGCTTGCGCACTACGATATACCTACCGACCTGCCGCTTGTCGTGCAGGTCTCCCGCTTCGACCTGTGGAAAGACCCCAAGGGCGTGATCGATGCCTTCCAGATCGCACGCAGGGAAGTCGACGCGACGCTCGTCCTGATCGGCAATGTGGCCACCGATGATCCCGAGGGGCAGGAAACCTTCGAAAGCGTGGTCGGTTGCAACGGCGACAGGATCAGGGTGCTGTCTGCCCAGGACACCGCACTGGTCAACGCATTGCAGCGCCGCGCGGCCGTCGTGCTGCAAAAGTCCATCCGCGAAGGCTTCGGGCTGACCGTGTCCGAGGCGATGTGGAAGGGGACGCCGGTGATCGGCGGCAATGTCGGCGGCATCAGGCATCAGATCAGGGATGGCGAGAACGGTTATCTGGTCTCATCGGTCGAGGAGGCGGCCGAACGCATCGTCCGCCTCGTACGGGATCCCGACCTTGCACGCCGACTGGGGGAAGAGGCGCGCCGGACCGTGCAGGAAAAGTTCCTGATGACCCGGCTGATGGAGGACTGGCTCGACCTGTACGGCTCTATCGAACCGAGTTTTCGGCTGCACCCCGTACACACGACATAGACTGGAGAGTGTGATGGAGCATGTGCTTCTGTTCGACGAGGTCAGGCGAGAGGATGTTGGCCGGGTCGGAGGCAAGAACGCCTCGCTTGGCGAACTGATCAGCCAATTGACCCCGCATGGCGTGAACGTGCCGCCCGGTTTCGCCACGACGGCGGAGGCCTATCGCCATTTCATCGAACACAACGAGCTTGGCGATCTGGTCGCTGCGCACATGGCCCGGCTGCAATCGGGCACGGATGGACTGGCGCAGACCGGCTCATCGATCCGGCGGGCCATACTGGGCGGCACCTGGCCGACAAACACGGAACAGGCGATCCGTTCAGCCTATCGCCAGCTGTGCGACAGAACCGGGAGCAAGGAAGTCGATGTGGCCGTCCGTTCCAGCGCGACCGCCGAGGACCTTCCCGATGCGAGCTTTGCCGGTCAGCAGGAAACCTATCTCAACATTCGCGGAGAAGACGCGGTGCTGGCTGCGTGCCTGAAGTGCTACGCATCGCTCTTCACCGACCGGGCCATCAGCTACCGCGAGGCGAAGGGTTTCGCATACGAGGACGTGGCCTTGTCGGTCGGTGTCCAGCAGATGATCCGATCGGACCGGGCAGGATCGGGCGTGATGTTCTCGATCGATACGGAGAGCGGATTTCCTCGCTCGGTTCTCATCAACGCCGCTTGGGGTCTTGGGGAGAACGTCGTTCAGGGTGCGGTCGATCCTGACGAATACCAGGTGTTCAAGCCGCTGCTCGAAACAGAGGGCAAACTGCCCATCGTGGCGCGCGAGCGCGGTGCCAAGGAAGTGAAGATGATCTATGCGGACGAAGCCGAGGACGCCGGTTCGACCCGCAACGTCCCTACCTCTCGTGCAGAACGCGAAAGCTTTGTCCTTGAAGATGGCGAGGTCATGCAACTGGCCCGCTGGGCGGCCGCGATCGAGCGGCATTATGGCTGCCCGATGGACATGGAATGGGCAAAGGACGGGCCGGAGGGCGATCTTTTCATCGTGCAGGCGAGACCGGAGACGGTACAGGCCCGCGCGGCTGAGAACTCGCTGCGGTCCTATCGGCTGCGCGACAAGGGCAGGGTGCTGACGACGGGTTCGGCTATCGGCGATGCGATCGTCACGGGCCGGGTCTGCCTGATAGAGCACGCTGCCGATATCGAGCGGTTCGAGGACGGAGCCATCCTCGTCACGAAAACCACGGATCCCGACTGGATGCCGGTCATGAAGCGTGCGGCCGCTATCGTGACGGACCACGGCGGGCGCACGTCGCATGCCGCCATTGTCAGCCGCGAGCTTGGCCTGCCTGCGATCGTCGGGACCGGCGATGCCACCCGCATGCTGCATGACGGGCAGCATATCACCATCAGTTGCGCGGAAGGCGATGTCGGGCACGTCTATGAGGGCAAGGCAGATTTCGACGTAACGTCCATCGATCTGGGTGCCGTGGCCGCGACGCGCACCAAGGTGATGCTCAACCTCGCCAACCCTGCCGCCGCCTATCGCTGGTGGCGGCTGCCGGCCGACGGGGTCGGGTTGGTGCGGATGGAATTCGTGATCAGCAACGCGATCAGGGCGCACCCCCTAGCCCTGATAAACCCCGACCGGGTCTCTCCTGACGCGCGTGACGAAATCGATGCGCTGGTGAAAGGGTATCGCGACGGTGCGGAATTCTTCGTCGACCGACTGTCCCGCGGTTTGTCGCGCATCGCGGCGGTGATGCATCCCAGGCCGGTCATCATTCGCATGAGCGATTTCAAGACCAACGAATATGCGGGGCTCCTCGGCGGGGACGTGTTCGAGCCGAAAGAGGAAAACCCGATGATCGGCTTCCGGGGGGCTTCGCGATATTATTCTCCGCGCTATCGGGAAGGTTTCGCCCTTGAATGTCAGGCGATCAGGCGGCTCCGCGAAGACATGGGCTTCGACAATGTCATAGTGATGATCCCCTTCTGCCGCTCCGTCGAGGAGGCCGACCGCGTACTGGAAGTCATGGCGGAAAACGGCCTCAGGCGGGGCGAGGGCGGTCTTCAGGTGTATGTGATGTGCGAGATACCGTCCAACGTGGTCCGGGCAGCGGCCTTCGCCGAAAGGTTCGACGGCTTCTCGATCGGCAGCAATGATCTTACGCAACTTACCCTGGGCGTGGATCGCGATTCCGACCTGCTTGCCGAGCAGTTCGATGAGCAGGACGACGCCGTCAAGTGGATGATCCGCCATGTCATCACCGAGGCGCACGAGGCGAAGGCCAAGGTCGGTCTGTGCGGACAGGCGCCTAGCGACCATCCGGAATTTGCAGGATTTCTGGTCGAGTGCGGGATCGATTCGATATCGGTGACCCCGGACAGCTTCATCTCCGTCAAACAGCATGTGGCGGCGGCGGAAGGCCGTTTGCGCGTTGCCTGAATACCGGCAGGATCCGCTTTCCGGCGATTGGGTGATCATTGCCCCAGAGCGGGGAATGCGGCCCCTGGACCAGTCCGGGGGGCGGGGTTCCCGGACAGTGCAGCGTGAATGCCCGTTCTGCCCCGGCAACGAAGATCTGCTGGCTGGAATCGTGAGGGAATGGCCCTGCGTTGCAGCGCCCGGATGGTCGCAGCGGGCGCTTTACAACAAGTTTCCCGCGCTTAGTTCCGATGCCGCACCGCGGGACAGGGACGGCGTGAAGCCCGGACGCGGCTGGCACTGGGTACTTGTCGATACGCCGCGGCATGACCGCGGACTGATCGCCATGAGCCCGGATGAAGCAACGCAGTTGATGATCGCTTACCGCGACAGCTATCGCCAGCTCGCGGCAACGGCCGGCGTTCGCTTCGTAAGCCTCTTTCATAATCACGGAAGCGGAGCGGGTGCCTCATTGCGTCACCCGCACTCGCAACTTGTCGCCATGGAGATGTGGCCGCCCGCCGTTGTGCGCTCGTGCGAGTGGCTTGGGGGGCAGGCGCGAAAGATGACAGGTTGCCCGCTATGCCATCACCTCGCCGTCACCATCGCAGAGGCGTCACGACTGATCGAGGATGAGGACGGTTTCGTGACCATGATCCCCTTCGCGCCTGTTCAGCCGTTCGAACAGCTGATCGTCCCGCGCCGCCACGCCGGTTCGTTCGAAACCACCACGGACGAAGAGCTGCGAAACCTGGCAGGCTCGCTGCAACGTGCGCTTCGGCGGCTCGATCTCCTGCTGGGCAGCCCACCTTTCAATCTTTCCGTGGAAAGCATGCCCTCCTCAGGGGCTGATCCGGCCATTTCGCACTGGCATGTCCGCGTTGTTCCGCGATTGACCACTGGCGGCGGATTTGAGCAATCGACCCGGATGCCCATCGTACCAGGTGACCCGGAAAGCAATGCCGCTCAATTCCGCCAATTGCAGGTCGACCGGGCCGGAAAGCGTGAGCATGAAGGACCGTCAGGGTTCGACACCCAAGGCAGACCATAAGGTAGTGAACAGGATTGGCAGAACCGTGACCGATGCGACGTCGTCGCGTCGTGATGCAAGGGGAGGGGACACAGAGCGATGCGGCAAGCGCTATTGAAGGAAGGGGAAACCTGCTGGCGAAAGGTGGAAACGGGCAGGGTCTCCTTCATAATCGATGCCGCCGATTATTTCGCGGCAGCCAAGGAAGCCATCCAGCAGGCCAGACAATGCGTCTACCTGATCGGCTGGGAATTCGATCTCGATATCCGCCTGCGCCCCGATGTCGACGATCCGGAAGTTCCGGACCAGCTTCGACACCTCCTGCAACATGTCGTCGACCAGCGACCCGACCTGCAGATCTTTGTTCTTGAATGGCGCGGCGCCATGTTGTTCAACATCGCGCGGCAGCTGGGTTCATATCTGCTGCTGAAGATCAGGGCCAAACCGCAGATCCATTTTCGCCTCGACGGCAAGCATCCGGCGGCAGCCTGCCATCACCAGAAGATCATCGTGATCGATGACGTCCTTGCCTTCTGTGGTGGGATCGACATGACTTCAGGACGGTTTGACGACTGGCATCATCGCAGCGATCGTCCCTTGCCCGACCATCCCATGCCATGGCACGACATGACTCTGGCACTGGATGGAGAAGCCGCGCGCAGCCTTGGCGAACTGGCACGTTGGCGATGGAAGAATGCGACCGGGCACGATCTTCCGGTTCCCTCTGAGCGCCAGCCGATCTGGCCCGACAGGCTCACGCCCGACCTTCGTGACGCACTGGTGGGGATTGCGCGGTCCCGTCCCGCCTACGCAGGCAACGAGCAAATAAATGAAGTGGAGCGGCTCTGGTGCGCAGCGATCGGATCGGCGCGGCACAGGATCTATATCGAGAACCAGTTTCTCTCTTCCGGCAAGATCGCCCGCGCGCTGCAGGCGAAGCTTGAGGAGGCCGACGGCCCCGAAATCGTGATCATCTTGCCGTTCTCGGCCGAAAGCTGGCTCGAAAGTGAAGCGATGGACACTCGCAGGTCATTGATACTGCACGACCTTCGCCGTGCGGACACCGACGGGAGGCTGGGGGTCTATCATCCCGTCAATGCGGAGGGAGAGCACATCTATGTCCATGCAAAGCTGCTGATCGTCGACGAGGACTTCGTGCGGATCGGTTCCTCGAACATGGCGAGCCGCTCGATGGCGACCGATACGGAGTGCGATCTGGCGCTGGAGGCGTCGGATCAACCCGAACTGAGCGGGTTTCTGGTCAGGATGCGCAACAGGCTGATTGCCGAACACCTTGGTGTTTCGGTCGACACGATCGAAGCTGCACTGGAGGAATGTGGCGGCAGCATTCTTGCGACGGTCGAGAGGCTGCGCAGAAGCGATGGAAGAACCCTGCAGGTCCTTGAACCTCGAGAGTTGAACGAGAGCGAAAAAGCGCTGGCGCAGAGCTGCTTGCTGGACCCGGAAAAGCCGATCAATGTTCTGCGCAGGCTGGGGGATTTCAGCAAGGAGGAGCTAAAGCGCAGTCGTGCTGCCTGGGCCATGCTGGGGTTCGCAGGAGCGGCGCTGGCCGCATGGAAACTCGCCAGGCGCGGCAAGAGCAGATAGCGGTGCACCAGGCCGCCTGGCCGGGACAAGAGCGAATTCAGTTTCAACCCGCAAAGCGCAGCCTGGAATGGCGTGGTCGGACCGGCCTTCAGGTCAGTCATCAGCGGCGCCGGATCTACTGTTACTACAGGGAGGTCGACCGCCTGACCGGGCAAAGGTATATGACCAACCAGTGGCGTTCGGGAACATTGCTCGTGTCCTTTGTCGAGCGTGGCACCGAAGGAGCGGGAGCAGGACCATGAACGAGACCCAGCCTGTCTTCCAGCCGGCCTATCTCGCCTCCGATCTTGCTGCGGAACGTCAGCGATGGCTCGACCAGCGAGCGATCGGGCGAGCGACGAGATGACCAGGAATTCATCCTGCCAGAGGGTTTCGCTCTTATGATTGCGCCGCACAATCGCCAAGAGGTGACCACTTCCTGTCACGCCTTCTCGGCATCCGCGCTATGAGCAAACGTGTACGATTACATCGTCATTGGCGCTGGTTCATCCGGTTGCGTCGTCGCAGAGAGGCTGAGTGCCGATCCTTCGCTGAGAGTCCTTTTGCTCGAGGCGGGGGGAGAAAACGGGTTCTGGAACCGATTACCCAAGGGCGTCGCCAAGCTGGTGACCAACCCTCGCAAGGTATGGCTCTACAACGTGGCCCAGCCGCGGGAGGAAGGCGCCGAGGGTGGCGAGTTCTGGATACGCGGAAAGGGCCTGGGCGGTTCCTCATCCGTGAACGGCATGATCTGGAGTTGCGGCGAGCCGGCGGACTACGATGCCTGGGAGACGGAGAAAGGCGCGACCGGCTGGAACGCCAGGACCATGATCGCCGCCTTCAAGCAGCTCGAGGATCACGCTGATGGCGCTTCCGAACTTCGCGGGGCGGGCGGTCCGGTTCATGTCGATCCTGCCATCTACACCTATCCTCTTGCAGAACGCATGATGGAGGCGGGCGAAAACCTGGGCTTCAAACGCGTGAGGGACCTCAACGGCGAGACGGGGCCGCGCGTGGGGCTGTACAGCCACAACATCAGGCGCGGGAAACGACAGAGCGCGGCGGTCACTTTCCTCGAGCCGGCGAGAAGACGCAGCAACCTGGACGTGGTCACGGGTACCCTGGTCGAGCGCATCGTGTTCGAAGACCGGCGCGCTGTGGCGGTTGTCGCCGTCACGAACGGCGAAACAATACGTTACGATCTTCGCGGCGAAGTCATCGTCTCCGCCGGCACGCTTGAGAGCCCGCTGCTCTTGCAACGCTCGGGGATCGGGGATGCCGCGCGCCTGCGGACAGCCGGCGTGGAAGTCGTCGCGCACTCTCCACATGTTGGTGAGAAGATGCTCGAGCATCTGTCGCTATCCATGCCCTATCGCCTCGCAAAGGGGAAAGGATCGCACAAGAGCTTCTACGGCCTCGGCCTGACGCGAGCGACGGCCCGTTATCTGCTGACGGGCACGGGGGTCATGGCGACCGGCCCTTTCGAGGTGGGCGCCTTTTGCAACGTGCATCACCCCGATGGCAGGACCGACGCCCAACTGTACCTCGGCGGCTATACCTTTGCCGTGGGGGATGAAAAGAACCCTGTCCCGCTCGACCAGATCGACCGCAGGCCCGGCATCACCATCTACGGTCAGTTGCTCCGATTGACGAGCGAGGGGAGCATCGGGATTACCGGCCCGACGAGCGCGACTGAGCCAGACATCAGACCAAACTTCCTGACGACCGATTTCGACCGCGCCAGCGCGGTTGCCCTCGTCCGCAAGATGCGCGCCTACATGGATGCGGAGCCAATCGGCTCAATGCGTGGACAAGAGGTTCTGCCTGGCCGGGAGATCGAAAGCGACGACGACCTGCTCCAGAGCTTTCGCCGCTACGCACAATGCGGGCTTCACGCCATTGGCACCTGCCGCATGGGAAGCGACAGTGAAGCGGTCACCGATCCCCGGTTGCGGGTGAATGGCGTCCGCGGGGTCCGAGTGGTCGACTGCTCCGTTATTCCCGGGCATGTGACCGGCAACACCAATGCACCTGCCATGGCGCTTGGCCTCGTCGCTTCTCGCATGATCCTGCAAGATGGCGGCCATCGCGCAACTGGGTGACAGCCCGGAGTGGCTTCGCCATGGCATGGTCTTTAGCGATCTTGATTTCGAACTGCCGAACGAGCCCGCTGCTTCTGGTACCAACCGGCCCGACCTTTACCTTATTAACATAAGATGTATTATCAACCTCCACATTTTGCCCTGATTGTTAGGGAGATTGACGCGCCCCCCTCTCCGACCAGGAGTTCTTTACCGCTGAATTCGTTTTCCCGAACGCGATCGACCTTGAAGCTGGCGGCCATTTCTTTGACGCGCGCGAGACCATGGACTGCCTGCATACGCAGCAAGGTCGCTGCCGAAAGTCCAGAAACCTTCTCGCACCGGACCGTCACGGGACAGGGCGGCCTTTCCATCAAGCAAATTGCTTGACGGTGGTCGCGACACCCCGAAGCGGCTGCAAGTGGGTCGCGGTGGTATCGCAAGCCCGACCATCTCTTCCATAGGCCCCCTCGCCTTGCCGATGGTAGTTGCGAAGACGCTAGCTTCTGCCGCGCGACCTTTCATACTCTTTCCAAGAGGCCAGGTTCTCGGGAAAATCTGCCTGTGCCGGCTTGTCATAAGCGCGGTTGCGATCAGGGCTGAGCAGGATGTCGGGAAATTCCGCAACCGGCACGTAATAGAGGAACGAGATTTCACGCTCGGAAAATTTCCAGCCAGCTGCCGTCTTGCGATAGCGATCGGCATAGCGCAGCGCGGCCACCATCATCTTGCCGTTGCGCACCAGTTCGGCATGGCCAGAAACCCTGCCAGTGGCTTCAATCATCGAGCTGTCGGGAAAATCGATCTGGACGTCGTGCATGAAATGGTGCCCCGGGCCGAGCACATCGAACCGGCCGTGATACTGCTCGATGATCGCGTCTGGGCCCTGCGCGTGCATGACCCCGTCACGCGACTTCAAGATGCCGTCTTCGGTAAAGAGCTTGCGGATACTGCCGATCAGCCGATCGTCGATGTCGAAGCTGTAATGGGCGATGAGCTGGCGGATCTCTGATTCCGCCTCGAGCCGCGCAATCCTGTCTTCTAATGTCATCTCGGTTTCTCCCGGGAACTGTGCGTCTTCGCGTACGATGGCTTCATCTGGAGTGGTCGGACCAGAGCATGATCAGACCGATCCGCGCGAATGTCCATGGTGCGCGTTTTGGCGCACCCAGGCTCTGCAAGTATCGAGTTGGTGGTGGAATGCTGACGCCTGTAGGCTTCGCAGCCGTGACGCTGCGGCCGGGCGCGCGGATCAGTTTCGACTGCAAGCACGGGTTCTACGATTTGCTCGTGACCAATGGCGACCACCAGCTTCGAAATGTCTGCCGACATCCTCGGCTACGCGGCCTGTGCGAAAAGCTGAACCTTGCCGCGTTCTGCACCAATATCTCGAACTGTCAGGCGCTGGTGACAAACGGCAGCCGCGGCGTGCTATGCGGCTATCTCGCCAATGCCGGCGTCGCGCGCACGCAGGGGCTGGACGCCGATTTCTCCATCCGGGCCATTACCGCTCGCGCTTCTCCAGCAATCCGACTTCTTCGGACTACCCGCGGGCCGACGGATACGCGCTCATCAAACTGCGCACGGGGTTCCGGGCGGACAAATGGGCTGCAGCTGTTCTCCTGGGTGCGCAATCTGTTCCATACAGACCGCTATGATCAAGTGCAGGTCCCAGGCGGCAATAGAAGGCTGATCTTTGGCCCGCCTGACGATCCGCACACCTCTGGTCTTACCGTGCAAAGTCGTTGCTGAGCCTTGCTGCAAGGCCACGCAGGAAATCTCCGCGATGTTCGACTTCGTCAGGTCACCTTCTCCGCCATCATGCCCTTCATCGGAACGAGCTTTGCAGCCCGACTGATCGACGGTGCACGCGACATGGTGTTCGGCGGCATCTCGCAGACGCTGCTTTTCAGCATAGGCTTCCCAGCGGCGGCTGCGTCCGCCAGCGTTCACCTCATGCCTGCCGGCCCTGCAATCGGACTCGACCAGCACGCCTGGCGCCGTTACGCCCCCGACCATGCTGCACGTTGTACATCATCCCGGCTATGCGGTTGCAAGCACGAGGGTCGGCACTTTTCCGCACGACAAATAAGCCCTGGTGATGAACGCCTTTTGGCGACAGCGGGGTTGCGATGACGTTACGCGTCCCCGAAGTGATGCCGAGGGTGTGGCTGGAGGCGGTCCACGATCCGGCCTATGTCACAGAGGTCATGAACTGCACAGTTCCCGCAGCGAAACAACGCCGCATAGGATTTGCCATCGACGAACGAGTTTCGCACAGGTCGCAACTCTCGCCCCGGGGAACACTGGCTCGCGGCAAAGCTGGCCATGCGGCATGGCTTCGCCGCAAATAGCGCAGGCGGAAGCCACCACGCTCTGGCGGGTACCGGCGCGGGTTACTGCGTTTTCAATGCCCTTGCCGTGGCGCGAATCGGCTGATCGCAGAGGGCGATGCTGCGCGGATTCTGATCCTCGACCTTGACGTTCATCAGGGAGACGGCACCGCGGCGCTGACGGCGGGGCGCGGCGACATATTCACCCTCTCTGTACATGCGGAAAAGAACTTGCCTTCCCGCAAAGCGCGTTCATCGGTGGATATCGCGCTGCCCGATCTGACCCGAGATGCCGAATATATCGACGCGCTGACTGGCTTGCTGCCAATGGCGCTCGATCATTTCGAACCGGATCTCATTTTTGCTGCAAGCGGGCGTGGATGCTCACTCGAATGACGGGCTAGGGAGACCGTCCCTCACCGGTGATGGTTTGGCGGCTCGCGACCGCATGGTGGGGCTGGAAGCAAGGCGGCGAGGCATACCCTTGGCAAGCACGCTTCGTGGCGGTTACGGACCGGACCGTGCAGCCGTGGCCATGCGCCACGCTCGCACCATGCTGACGTTATCTGATACGATGTCCTAAATGCATACCGCCTGCTTTGTAAGGCGGAGGGCTTCGCGGTCGGGATCCGCCCCTGAGATCAGGCCGATGGATCTCCCGTTCTTGTCACGCGGTCCGGCTTTCGCGCATCCCTGTACGCCTTCAGGATGCGACGCATGTCCTCCAGCGCCTTTTCCCGGTTCCGACTGTCCTGAAATCATTGCCGGTTCGCTTTTGAGACTTGTGACAAATTCGGATGCGGGCACTGGGTTCATTCCCGAACTGCGAATGGCTTGATGGTCCAAGATGCGGCGCATCCGCCATGGACGGCCATACCGGCCGTGTGCGTGGATAGCGCATCGCCCGTCCAATCGCGATTGCGATCGGCCCGATCGTAGAGATCGGTTCCGAACTGCACTGCACCATTTCGAGTGGCAAGAACCTTGGGTCGATCCGCTTGCATGATTGTTGCTGTCTGCACCGCTATTGCTTGCTGCAAGCCTCCCCGATCCACCTCGACATCTTGCCTTGTCATGATCCGGTTCAGTTCGAGGATCTTTGATCTGACGCAAAACCGGCGTTCAAGAAGAGGTTCCGAATATGCCGGTATTCAACAGAATGCTTTTTGCGGGTTGCGCCCTGCTCGACCTAACCCGGAGGGATCTGGCGCTGCGTTGTCCTTCAGCGCGGCCTGATGCGATCACCTGCCTCATCTATTACAGGTCCGCGGTCTTTCGATATGACAAGGCGGTCGAGAATGCCCCCTTTTTTCGACCCATTTGACAGTGGCGCGTAGGGGATCGCCGGGTCCGGCAAGCTGCCGGCACGAATGTCTTGTTCTATCCGGCCTCCGGACTGCACGAAACCTGCGATCTCCATCCTGCGGGGAACAAATCATTGCCTGCGCTCATCCGCTTATGCTCCGAAGTTCCCGCGCATTCTTACAATCGAGCGACCTCACCCGCGTTCAGCGTGATCCGCCGCCTTGCCGGGCTCGGCGGACCCAGTGAATGGGAAAAATAGCGCCGGGGTGGCGGCAAGAAACCCCGCGAGCGCGGATATGGCCCCGTCGCTGAGCGAGAGCGGCTGAAGACCGAACAAGTGCCCAAGAATCGGCACCGACGTGACAAGGAAGGTGAAGGCCAGCGCCATGGCCAGTATCGTCTGGGCGGCCCGACCGCGCAATCTTGTAAGCGCCGCCAGCAAGGTCAGCAGCGCGATGACGAGCGCGACCACGGACATTGTCCGCACCTGCTCCGACGGCTCGCCGCCAGTCGAAGCGGCAATGAACAGGCCGCTTATGGCTGCCGTGATGAAGAGCCCCGTGAAGAGAACCAGGGCGATCTCCCTTCGATTGAAAAAGCCGCTGTCGGTCTGGCCACGCGCAGCGATTCCGGTCGAAGCAGCCTGTTGGAACCCAAGAATGGCGGACGGGTGGATCAGCAGTTCCAGCAGGACGATATGGATTGGCAGATAGAGGAGCGGATAACCCAGCAAGGGGATCAGCGCGGCCGTGGTTACCAGCGGGATATGCACCATCAGCAGAAACGCGAAGCTTCGCTTGAGGTTGCAAAACAGCTGCCGCCCCTCGGCAATGGCGCGCACGATCGTGCCGAAATTGTCATCCATAAGGACGATTGCAGCCACTTCCCGTGCACTCTGGGTGCCTCTTAGACCCATCGCTATGCCGATATCCGCCGCCTTGAGCGCGGGAACGTCGTTCACCCCGTCGCCCGTGACTGCAGTTATGCCGCCATTTTCGCGCATCGCTTCGACAAGTAGCTGCTTTTGCGCTGGCGTCGCCCGTGCGACGACGTGCAGGTGCTTCAGGAACTGGCGCTCACCTGCCTTCAGGCGGGCCTGCATCTCGTTGCCCGACACTACGATGGGCGTCGCGGAAAGACCGGCTTCGCGCGCGATCGCTCGCGCAGTCTGCGGGTGGTCGCCTGTTACCATCAGGACCTGAATGCCGCCGGCGATCGCCTCTTCGACGGCCTGCCGAACCCCTTCGCGAAGAGGATCGGCAATGCCGATGAAGCCGGCAAAGACAAAATCGCCCGCGGGTTCGGAAATCGCCGTGACCGTGCGGTACGCGCAGGCGATGACCTTCTGGCCCGTGGCAGAACAATCCGCAAGATCAGCTTCGTAGGTCGCCCTCTCAGCCTCGTCGAGTTCGCAAAGCGCCAATATCGTCTCCGGCGCTCCCTTTGCCACGGCAAGGAGCGCGCCGGCATCCCGCCAGATCGCCGTTTCCCTCCGGCGGCCCTCGGTGAAGGGATAGCTCTCCAGCAGGTGCAGCGACTGCGACAACGATGGCGCACCGGCCAGCAATGCCTGATCGAGGGGATCATGGGAATCGGCCCGCGAAGCCATCGCTGCCAGCTGAAGCAATCGTTCGCGGCGCAGGTCGTTTGCAGGCCGCAAGTCATGTATTTGCAGCCGCCCCTGGGTAATGGTGCCCGTCTTGTCACTGCAGATCGCCGAGATTCGTCCGATGTTTTCTACGGCGACGGCCCGCCGCACCAGCGCCTTTTGCCGGGCGAGCCGATAGACCCCGACACCCAGAAAGAAGGTCAGGACCACCGGAAATTCCTCCGGTATCGCTGCAACGGCGAGTACGGCCGCGCTAAGGAAGGCATCGACAAGGCCGTGCCCCTGGTAAAGTCGCACAGCGGCAAGCAGCAGGCAGGTGACCATGGCGATCAGCACAAGTCCGCGGACCAGTCTTCCGACATCGTCCTGCAACGGGGTTCGTTCTTTGCCCGTCGCGGTGGCGGCCTGCACGATCCCGCCATAGAGCGTCTCGCCGCCAGTGAAGATCAGACGGACGAGCGCCTCTCCGGTCAGAAGCCGCGTGCCGGCGAATGCCCAGTTTTCCTCTGCCGGCTGTTTATTCGCCAAGGAGGGAATCGACGACTTCGCAACAGGATATGCTTCGCCGGTGAGTGACGACTCGTCCGCCTGAAGAACTCTCGCCAGCCACGACGACGCCGTCGGCGGGAAAAGGCTCCCCCGGCGCGACGCGAACAAGATCCCCCGGCAGCAATTCGGTGGCAGCAAGGCGCATCTCCGAACCGTCACGGAATACATGAGCCTGGGTGGCAAGCGCACTGCTCAGGCCCTTGACCGAAACTTCGGTACGGCGATGGAGATAGAAGTCCATCCCGACCAGAGGCGCGATAGCCAGCAGCAGCACCAATGTATCGGCCAGTTGCCCCAGCAGCGCAAACACGAGGCTGGTCGCGGCAAGAAACCACAGCATGGGATCGCGGGCCGTATCGCCGGCAATCTCGACCACCGACCTAGCCCTGTGCTCCGCAATCCTGTTGGGCCCGAAACGGGCCGCGAGGCGTTCCACCTGGGACTGGCTGATGCCCCCATTCTTCGCGGGAAGCAGAAGGGTCCGGCGATCCTCGGGTACTTCGCGCTTCATGCCGCGTTCCCGATAGCGCGCTAGTCGCGCACCACCATGACCGAACAGCAAGCATGTCGCACGACCCGCGCCGCATTGGCCCCCAGCAGGTAATCCTTCATCCCGGGTCGGTGCGACGAGAGGATGATCAGGTCAGTTCCGATCTGTTCGCCGGCTTCGAGGATGCCTGCATAGACACTTCCACTGGTCACATGCTTCGCGACGGTCGTGCCGGCGGCCAATTCATCGGCAAGCTTCGCCAGGCGTAGGCGCGCATCGTCCAGTATCCGGCGCACGGAAAGGCCCGACCATTGGGCGTGTAGATTGAGCACCAGATCAGGGACGACATACACGAACGCGATCTCGGCATTGTAGAGGCGGGCCAGGTCCAATCCGGTGGGAACAGCCTTTGCCCAGGAACTCGGTTCATCCAGGTCGAGGGCGATCAGAATGCTGGAATACATGAACGTCACCCGTTTGGACGGATTGCGGTCCGCCACCAGTGCAAAAGCCTGGCCTTCTTGCCGGCCGGTCTCGAAGTCACCTGCGCGAATTCATCCGCGCATCGAAGCTATCATGAGATCGCTAAGGTGGGAACGAATGATGATCATTGATGCAGATCAAGCGGACGTTGAAGCCGACGCGCGATGAATTTGCCCTCTTGACCCTGACATCATGTCAGACCTTATATGGACCGTCGGCAAGGAGATGAGCCGATGGAAAAGCATCAACATTGTACCCGCGTTCATGCCGCGACAAGCGGTGCCGACGTAACCGACCCCGTCTGCGGGATGAAGGTGGACCCGCAGTCGACGGATCATCACGTGACGCATGGCGGGCACGAGTATCATTTCTGCAGCGCGCGCTGCACGATGCGATTTGCCGAAGATCCGGATCGCTGGCTGGACCGAACGCTTGAAGAGCCAGCGCCTGACGGCGCGATCTGGACCTGTCCGATGCACCCCGAGGTGCGTCAGGATCATCCGGGTTCGTGCCCGATCTGCGGTATGGCGCTAGAACCCGCGATGGTGGACCCCGATGCCGGTCCGAACGAGGAACTGGTCGACATGACGCGGCGGATGTGGATCGGCCTGGCGTTTACCTTGCCTGTGTTCCTGCTGGAAATGGGCGGGCATGTCTTTCCGTCCATCCATCAGCTCGTCGCGGCGGATATCTCGGCCTGGGTGCAATTGGCGCTGGCGACGCCGGTGGTGCTGTGGGCGGGTTGGCCGTTCTTTACGCGGGCGGCGGCATCGATCGCCTCGCGCAATCTGAACATGTTTACACTGATCGCGCTGGGGACCGGGGTGGCCTGGTCCTATTCCGTTCTGGCGACCCTCGCCCCCGACCTGGTTTCCCGATGCATTCCGCGCTCCCGATGGCACCGTGGCGGTCTATTTCGAAGCGGCGGCGGTCATCACCGTGCTGGTCCTTTTGGGGCAGGTGCTCGAACTTCGGGCCCGCGAACGCACCTCCGGTGCGCTGAAGGCGCTGCTTGGCCTGACGCCCCGCACCGCCCGCAGGATCGGCGCGGACGGGGACATGGAAGTCGCGCTGGAGGATCTGCAGGTCGGCGATCGCCTGCGGATACGGCCAGGCGAGAGGATCCCGGTCGACGGCGTGGTGGTCGAAGGTCGCTCTGCCATCGACGAGTCCATGATCACCGGCGAATCCATGCCCGTATCCAAGCAGGCGGGCGACCCGGTGGTCGGCGGCACTATCAATGCGACCGGATCGCTGGTGATGGTCGCGGAGAAGCTGGGCCGCGAGACACTCTTGTCGCGCATCGTGCAGATGGTGGCCCAGGCCCAGCGTTCACGCGCACCGATCCAGCGGGTGGCCGATCGGGTGGCGGGCTGGTTCGTGCCACTGATCCTTGCAGTGGCGATGTTTGCATTTGCTGCGTGGACCTTGTGGGGCCCCGAACCGCGCCTTGCCCACGCATTGGTCGCCGCGGTGGCCGTGTTGATCATTGCCTGCCCCTGCGCGCTGGGCCTGGCGACGCCGACGTCGATCATGGTCGGGGTGGGACGCGGCGCCGAGGAAGGCATACTTGTGAAGAGTGCCGAGGCTTTGGAACGGATGGAAAAGGTCGACACCCTCGTTGTCGACAAGACCGGTACACTGACCCAGGGCAAGCCGTCGGTAACCCGCGTCGTACCACTGGGCGATCATTCAGCAGAAGACCTGCTGCGGCTTGCCGCGGGCGTAGAGCAGGCCTCGGAACATCCGCTGGCACTTGCGATCATGGCCGAGGCGGAGAGGCGCGGCATCGTCGTGCCCGATGTCGAGAACTTCGATTCTCCCACCGGCAGGGGCGCCAGCGGCACGGTCAGCGGCAGGCGGGTCCTGCTGGGAAACGCTGCATATCTGCGAGAAAGCGGTTTAGCCCCCGAAGCGGCGGCCCCTGATGCCGATCTGCTCCGGCAGGACGGGGCAAGCGCGATTCTGATCGCCGTTGATGGCAAGGTCGCCGGCGTTATCGCCATAGCCGACGCGGTCAAGGCGACGACGCCCGCCGCGTTGAAGCAGCTTCGGGCCGAAGGTATCCGCGTCGTAATGCTGACTGGCGACAATCAAGTCACGGCAGAGGCCGTGGCAAGGGCTTTGGGCATCGACGAGGTTGAGGCCGATGTCCTGCCCGAACGCAAGAGCGCTGTAGTCGAGCGCCTGCGCGCGCAAGGCCATGTCGTCGCCATGGCCGGTGACGGGGTCAATGACGCCCCCGCGCTGGCTGCCGCAGACGTGGGCATCGCAATGGGGACGGGCACCGATGTGGCGATCGAGAGTGCCGGGATCACCCTGCTTAACGGTGATCTGACCGGCATTTTGCGGGCTCGCACGCTCAGCCGCAAGGTGATGTCGAACATCCGTCAGAACCTTGCATTCGCGTTCGGCTACAATGCAATGGGCGTGCCGGTGGCGGCGGGTGTTCTCTATCCGCATTTCGGCATCCTGCTTTCCCCTGTGATCGCGGCGGCCGCGATGTCGCTTTCTTCGGTCAGCGTGATTGCCAACTCCCTGCGGCTGAAGGCGACACGGCTGTGAATATTGGCGATGCATCGCACCGAACCGGCGTTTCGCAGCGGATGATCCGGCATTACGAGAAGATCGGCCTGATCCCGGCTCCGATGCGCCGCGACAGCGGCTATCGCGATTATTCCGATGCGGACGTCCACCGCCTCCGGTTTATCGCCAACGCTCGTGATCTGGGATTTTCCATGGAGGAAATCCGCGACCTCCTGCAATTGTGGAACGACGAGCATCGCGCCAGTTCGGAAGTCAAGGCCCTGGCGCTGGCCAGGGCCGACGAACTTGGCCGCAAGGTCGAAGCACTGGCTGCGATGCGCTCGAGCCTGCTCCATCTCGCTCGAACCTGTCACGGAGACGCCCGGCCCGACTGCCCGATTATCGACACGATTTCGGGAAAGAAGCCAGTCACGCGCGGCAATTCGGCAGAGGATGACTGACGCCGGTTATCGTGTCACACGACCGAAGTTGAAGCTTGCATCGGGCCACGTTCCCGCCGCCGAGTTCAATCGGCTGCTCAGGAAAGCGGGGAGGACGGCGAAGACCTCGCCGTAGCGGAATGCCGCTTTGTTCGCCGGTCATGGGAATGGTCGGACCCGGCCTTGTCAAGTGATCGGTCCTCGGACTTGCATTCGCCAGTATCGGCCCTGTCTCGCGAGCGGGGCTCCACGACCAGCGGCCGACCAGCGCCGGTCAACGATGCGCATGGCGGCGTCCGCCATTCTGCATGATGACTTTCGGCACATGGCTGCGGATCATCTGCGCGCCTTCGATCAGATCCATATCGAGCGAGGTGGCCTCGCACCGGTTCCGAAGCTGCGCGCAAGTCTCACGGGCCGCCATAAGGCACGATCGGAACTCGGGCGCCAGTTCGCTTGCCCGCTCCCAAGCCGCTGTCAGTTTGACATCGCCTGAAGGCTCCGGCGGCCGAACCACCTGTGGGGCGGCCTTGGTCGCGGCATGAACGGCTTGCGGGCTGCTGTCGCGGAACATCCAGGCGAGCGCAGGAAACGACAGCAGGATACGGGATCCGACCAACGCCACCGACCAGGCATCCTTGATCCAGATCGACGAAATTGCGGCGAAAAGGGCGCCAGCAGCCATCGCCAGCAGCAGGGCAACCGCGATGCGGACGAGAACGAGCGCAATGGCGACCATGACAACGATCGCGATCACCGCCCGGCACATTTTTGCTCCTGCTCGTCAGTTACGCTTGCTTTGGTTACACTCTTGAGCTCGGACCGTTCCATCTCCCTGACCGGTCATCAAGGGAGCACCTTCCTGATGAAGATTTTACAGTTCGCATATGAGGCGCGGGCTGCTCGACTTTGGGAGCGCGCCCCATGGCAGCGATGATCAGATGGCTGCACAGTAGGGTATTCGAAACGCAACTGGGTCTATGACGGTTGCCGCACCGCTTTTCTCTCCTTGCGCCTGCTCTGGCCGCCACCGCCCAGTTCCGGCTATGAGCAATGTGTCCTGAACGTGGTAGGCGGGACACGAGCTTTCTCTTCTCGACCTTCGGGGCAAGATAATGACCAGCACCGCATTCTATCCGATTGGCACTCCCGGAACGCCGTGGACGGCGAAGCAGCGCGAGGAATGGCGCGCAAGCCAGCCTCGTCGCCGCAGCTATGCCGACGACGTAGTGCCGAGGATCAAGGCCTTGGCGTCGCGCTTCGAGGTCTCGGTCTACGGCTCGCTCGACTATGGCGAAGACGCATATTCACTCTATGCGCTGCACAATGGCGCGCCCGATCCGGCATTGCCAAGCGCGCTGGTGACGGGCGGCGTTCACGGCTACGAGACCAGCGGCGTCATGGGGGCACTCGAATTCGTCGAGACACGCGCGGCCGACTATGCCGGAAAGGTGAATCTTCTGGTCGTGCCCTGCGTCAGCCCATGGGGGTACGAGCGGATCAATCGCTGGAACCATGACGCGCTCGACCCCAACCGCAACTTCCGCACGGGCACTGATGTTGCCGAGTGTGCGCACCTCATGGCGCTCGTCGCCGCTCAACCGGCTCCGTTTCTCATGCACATCGACCTGCACGAAACTACCGACAGCGACGAAACAGAATTTCGTCCCGCGCTCGCGGCACGCGACGGATCGGAATACGAGCCTGATACCATCCCGGATGGCTTCTATCTTGTCGACGATGGCGAGAACCCGCAGCCTGCTTTCCAGCAAGCGATCATTGCCGCAGTAGAAAAGGTCACGCATATCGCGCCCCCCGACGCGCAAGGGCGCATCATCGGTTCGCCCTTGGTCGCCCGCGGAGTGATCGAGTACCCCGCCGCGAAAGCCGGGATGTGCACCAGCGTGACGACCGCGCGGTTCAAGACAACGACCGAAGTTTACCCCGACAGCCCGCGCGCCACGCCTGAACAGTGCAACGCCGCGCAGGTCGAAGCGGTCTGCGCCGGACTGGACCACGCCCTGGCCCACGACCAACGTACCCGTCGCCCGGCATGAAGCTTTGCCGCGAGCTCGATGAGTTCACGTTGCGCGGCGATTTCCGACCATTTGCGCCTTTCGTCGATCGGAGCCGCAAGTCTAGCCAACACCAGCCGTGGGCAATCACATGAAGTCGCAGGCTCCAGTCGCCGAGGAAGCGGACGTTCAGCAGCTCAACTTGGTTCCCTGAAAGCTGCCACTTGCATGGTCGTAGTTACAAAGTGGCATCGAGCAGATCAGGCATGAAATAGTACTTCTACGTTAGACAAGCGCTCCATGGCGATGAAACGTGTTCGGAAGCGATGAGCAAATTTACCTCAGGCGATGAGCCTCCGCCCGTTCGCGGGCAAGATTGCCCTGAATTCCGCCGGTCGAGCGCCGCAACCCACCGGTTGCTCTTAATCGAATCAAAGGTCGGATCGCTTGCAAAAGGCGGCAGGATCACTGGTCCGAGATCTTCGTAATGATTGTTGGGCCATCCGAGCGAGACCGCCTTCTTGAGGCTCGCCACGGCTTCTACTCGCCGGCTTTGCGCCGCATAAATTCGCGCGGCGCGTTCCTCTACGCTTCCGGGCAGCGGACCGCTCCGGCGCGCCGCCTCGACTCGCGCGGCTGCAAGGCCAAGGAAGCGCAATGGCCACCTCTGGAGAAAAGTCGATGAGAATGGCAGGACCATACCGGTCCGCGGCCGCCATCGCGCTGGGCGATCCAAATGCCGTGTCGTAGAGGTGCACCAGCTCGGTTTCGCGGCCGGTGTTCAGGAACATGCGCGGCAGGATGTGGGGAAGTACGGGATTTTCCCAAAAGCCGATAGCACCGTCTGTCGCTGCCAGTATGTCTTCAAGCGGTGGTGGGACACCCAAGTTCACACATCTTCTGGCAGGGGTTGCGCTGGCAGCCTGCCTTCCATCGACCGCGGCGACCGCCGCGGATGCACCTCATGCGACGGTCTATTTCAATGATCCCGCTCTCAAGACCGCTGCAGGCGTCAAAACGCTCGACACAAGGCTACGACGGGCGATCGAGAGCGTCTGTGGCGGCTCGCCGCGTGGCGGCCATCTCGAGAACCTCTATTCACGGCGCTGCCGCGAAGAAACGCTGGCGGATGTGACACCGGCCCGCGACAGCGCTATCCGGCTCGCGCAGACGGAGGGTTCGGTCCTGGTCACCCAGCTTGAGGTGAAGGTCGTCCCGTTTGACTAAGGGCTGCTTCTGGAAAGATCGCGCTGAGATGACACCGGCTTGCCGATAAGCGCCTTCGGTGTTCTGTCGTCGCGAGTGCATTTCCGCAAGCCCATGAGAGCGCGGCGATCTTTTGCCCCGAAGCGCTGAGGCCAAGATGATGATGAGAACGCCGGCGGACGAGCAAAGCCGACCAAGCCATATCACCTGCTCATTGCCATTGGTGTTCTCTCATCGCTGCTATGGCAGACGCGAGCCAAAGCGTTTGCTCCTTCACCCTTCACGCTTCACGCGCCATTGCTTCATGAGATAGTCGCGATCTTGCCGCACTGGCCGTGGGCGCCGAATTCGAGCGGCTGATCATCTATTCTAACAGGTCGGGTGCGGCGGAATTGCCCTGGCCGCGCCGTGTGTGCCGTCAAGAATGCGACGCAGAATAGGGGCTGCCGTGTCACACGAACCGTTTGGCTATGGAAATCGCTGGTATGATCGGATCGGGGGACGCAACCTGCGGCCGAAGGAATTTGCGATATCAAGCGCCATCATTATCTTGGTGCTTGTTGGCTGGCAGCTATTCTAGCCTGCCTTTCCGAAATCTGCCTGTCCGCTGCCCACCCCTAATCGGTCGTTCAGTTCTGCAACTGTGTACGTCCGCATCTGACAAGACCCATCGTTCGCCCCGTCGCCGGCGAATGGCAGAAATGTCCCCGGCACGGTCGCTGCGTTTGGATGTGGAACTAACGGCTGCATGATGAGGCAGATACGCTGGTGCGGAAGGGCTTTCACGCCATCAGGTCGAAACGACGCACTGAACTTGTTCACGATTGTCCAGAGTTCTTCAGGCTTTGGCGAGACGCTGGCCTGTATTCTCGCTTTTCCGTTTTTTTCACATGTTGACGATATTGGTGGGGCAAGACTTGCCCCGCGCTAGATCGAAAAACGCCCTCGCGTTCCCCCGCAAGCGTCCACGGCGATCAATGTTTTCCTCGGGGCGGATGCTCTTTACAAGATTTGACGCGATGTTCTTCGTCATCAGCTTGTAGCCATGACTGAACTTTATTGTCCCCTTCTTACGCAGGTACACGATATTCGCCACCTGCGAGTACCCGAAGCGCGTGCCCGATGTCCTTCCGTTCGAAGATCCCATGTGAACGCCTGTCAACGCGCTGGTTTTGATCATTTCACCCGCCAGACCAAGACCATGGGAGAAATCGACATCCTCCTGCCATCCGTAGAAAGGCAGTTTTTCATCGAATCGTAGCGTTGGAGCAGCGGTCCGGCGATAGGCCATGTTGCACCCGTAGAGCCAGTAGGTGGCCTGTTCGTCGGCTTTGTCCGGGTCACCGTTTTCGACAAGGCGTCTGGCATCAGCAAAACTGATAGCGCCGGTGTGCGCACCATCTGCCAGCAATGCGCCCGTCATACCGACGAGATTGCGGTTGTTTGTGAAATGGCGTTCAAGCTGGGCCAGGTAATCGGGGGCTGCAACGAAGTCATCGTCGAAGAAGACGATCACATCGGCATCGGACGAAAGATCAATGCCGCGGTTACGCTGCGCGCATGAGCCCTTGGGGGAAACAGCCGCCATTACGTCAGCCATATCCACGACAAGACTGATGTCGTCGTCCTGCGCGCCCACGACGATCACCTTGTCGGGCTTGCGCGATTGGCTCGCAAGCAAATAGCTGACGGTCTGTCGGACGATTTCCGAACGGCCAGTCGTAGCGACAACCACATTGATAATCACTTCTTGTTTCCCCTTGCGCGGGTATTCATCGCGAGCTTCCCCTATCGGCCAGAAGCACATCGCTTGGTGGAGGCAAAGTGTATAAATCGCGTGAACAGCAGAAGATTGACAATCCATAGAGCGGATAAGACTCACAAGTCGGATCACTGCCCGCTGCGAGTAGTCGCAGCCCTTCTCGATAATGACTTCCGAGATTTGCTTGCGGCTAATCCTTTTGAAATCGCTCGCACGTCACCCTATCACCAGGCAAACCTGCGGACCGCTGACGCGTACGCCCGCGGGCGACAGATCCGCCCCAGCTTCAGGTCCGCCATCGGCATCACCGCGACCTTCATCTTCTGCCTGCCGCGATGAATCCCGCCCTAGCCGTCCTGCGAGTAATCGAAGCCCTTCTCGATAATGACTTCCGCGATCTTCTCGCGGCTGATCCTTATGAACTCGCTTGCATCCTCGACGGATGGGATCGCGGTGTCAAACCGGGTTGCGAGCTCGAAGATCGCGCGGATATCTTCCCGGTGATGGCTGATGGAATGAAAGATCCGGTCCATGTTCGCCGACAGATTACGGTAGATTGTTTCAAGCTGCGGATTGCGGGTCGCCTCTGCCAGCAAGTCGAAACGTTGCCGCGACATCTCTATCCAGTGTTCCGGATCAAGCCTGGCTTTTCTGACCGCCTTTGAATGCTCCTGGTGGATGGCGTTCAGCGCTTCGATCTGCTCTGGCGTTGCCCGTTCCTGCGCCAGCTGAATGATCAGCGGGGACACAGCGCTCCAGACTGTGAAAAAATCGTCCACGGACTTCAATGTCAGCCCCGCCACGCGGTATCCGCGGCGGGGGATCGTTTCGACCAGTCCATCGTGGTTCAGCCGGTCCAGGGCCTCGCGAACCGGCATGGCGCCGAAACCGGTCTCCTCTGATATTTCTCGCTCGGTAAACCGCATGCGCGGCGGCATCTTGAGCGACACGATCCGCTGCCGAAGGAGCGCGTAGGCCTGGTCGGCGAGCGTTTGCCTTTGTTTTCCGCGCTCTGCCATCAAAAAAACTCCAGTTCTACACCGTTTCAAGGCGACCTAGCTTCAAGGCGACCTACCCCATCGTCAGCGAGCACCGGCAGGATTGCAAGTCTTGACCGGCAATAGCGCACATGCAATGGTGATATATCACGGGGCGACGACGGGTTCGATCGTCCTGCCTGCATGCCCGGATTATCCGGGCTTGATACTTTTGGGAGGAGGTTAAATGTCGAGGTCTGACAAGGTTCTCATCGTCGGCGCCGGGATTGGCGGGCTTTGCGCAGCCATTGCGCTCGCTCAGGACGGCGTTGAGGTCGATGTCATCGATATCAAGCCAGATAATTCGGTGGCCGGCGTGGGATGGGGCCTGCGGACCAATGGCCTTCGTGCGCTGCGCGATATCGGGATACTCGACGAGACCCTGAAGATCGGTTTTCCCACGCCTCCCCTCACCTATTACGACCGCAACGGAGACCATGTCGTCGACATTTCCTATGGGCGGAAAGTCGATGACATGCCGAACAACGTCCAGCTGCCGCGCCTGGGCTTCCTCGAGCTGGCCAGTGCCCGCGCGGCAGAGCTTGGCTGCAACATCATGATGGCGACGACCGCGGTCGACATCCAACAGGATGACGACGGCGTCACGGTCGAGCTCAGCAACGGTTCGTCGCGCCAATATGATCTCCTCCTCGGCTTCGACGGCATCAATTCGCAGATCCGCGAATATCTGTTCGGCCAGAAATACGTCCCGGTCCGCAGCGGCGGCGTCGCCTGGCGGGCCGCGGTGCGCGCGCCCGAAACGCTCAAGGGTGCGCTGTTCTGCCATGGTTTCGGCGGGAAAGTCGGTTTCGTACCGCTGGCTGGCGGCATGATGTACGTGATCGTGACGCATTTCGAGCCGGGCCGCCCTCGCCACGATCCGGATGCCTTTGCCGAGATCATGCACGCAGGGGCGCGCGAGATGATGGGCGATTCCGATTTCATGGCGGAACCGATCGAAGCGCTGCGCACGGCTTCCAACGTGGCCTACACGCCTCTTGATACGGTGATGGTTCCCTATCCGTGGTTCCGCGGGCGGGTCATGATCATGGGCGATGCCGCACACGCGACGACGCCCTATCTCGGATCGGGCGCGGCAATGGCTATCGAAGACGGTGTCGTGTTTGCCAAACTCCTTCGCACCGGCGACTCCCTGTACGACATCCAGACCAGATTCATGGCCAGGCGGTACCCTCGGGTGGAAACGGTGTGGGACTGGTCGCTCAAGATGATGCACGAGGAATTCGATTCCGTGACGCCCGAAGCGTACGATCGGCGCCTGAAATATCTCGTGAACGAAGAACCGGCGGCCATCGATTACATCAACCGCGTCCTGGAAAGTGATTACTGATGACTTCAGACCTTATCGCGAAGCTGTCCGTCGATGCGGGCGGTTCGATCGGCACCATGCGCAAGCTTCACGGCACGTCGGGGATTCCCGCGCCGGCTGCCGGCACGGACAGCGTTCCCGACGTTCTCGGCGTGTGGAAGTCTGCGCAGGTAACCCTCGTCCGGTCCTATGACTGGGTTTCCAGGCTGGACACGGTCGACAACCCGACCAGCCTGTTTCCCGACTGGTCGGCCGATCCCGCCGATCCGGCGAGCTATAATTTCGAAGCGACCGATACATGGGTCAGGCACACGCGCTCGCTGGGGGCGGATATCCTGTTCACGATTGCCAGCGAGATCCCGCGCAACAAGAAGCCGGTCGAGGATCTGGACAAGTATGGACAGGTCGTCGAGCATATCGTGCGCCACTACGTATGCGGATGGGGCGACGGGTTCGACAAGGCTGTCACGCATTGGGAATTCGGCGATCAGCCCGATTTCGGTACCCTGCACTTCTCGAGCACGCCCGCCCAGTTCTACGAAATGTACGCGGCCGCGGCGCGCGCGGTGAAACGCGTGGACCCTGGGCTGAAGGTCGGCGGACCTTGCATTGCGTTCCCCTTGAATGAAGGCCCGTTCCGCGAAGGTTTCCTGGATTACATCAAGGAGCATTCGCTGCCTTTCGATTTCCTGTCCTGGATGTGGTACGGCGACAACTCCCGCGATCCGCTGGATTTTCGCAGGATTGCTGCGGAAGTCCGCGCGATCGCCGACAGGCACGGCTTCAGCGATGTCGAGCTTCTTCTTTCCTACTGGAGCATGACCGGCATCCCGACCGCCAAGTTCGAAGATGCCGACAACGCAGCCTTCATCGCGTCCGGGGCGATCTACATGCAGGATTCGGCGGTCGACCAGGCGATCTTCTTCCGCGCGGATACCGGTGCCGATTTCCATTATAACTTCAGCGACCCCGCCGGAATCTTCGAAGCCGATGGCAGCGAGAACGCGCGAACAGGGGCATTTCAACTCGTCGGACAAACGCTGGCAACGGCGGAACGCCTTGTCGTAACCGGCGGGGACGAGAACGGGTTCGCAGTGCTGGCCGGACGCAGCGCGGACGGTGATACCGTTCGCATCCTGATTTCGAACTATGCCATCCCGGACATGTATCTGATCGCCCGGGACCGCGACGTCTTCGAGTTCCAGGTCCCCATCGGCACCATGAAAGCGGACATGTCCCTGAACGTTCCTCCGCGACGCGTTGACGCCAGGAGCGCCGGCTATTCCGGATACACGCTTGAAATCCGCGATCTACCCTGGGGCGAAGGTCCGCACAAAGTCGTTCGGTATCGAGCAGACCGGGATCACAAGGGAGAGATGCTCGATTCTCGTGAGGGCCAGGGCAGTTCGGTGGCCATCGAGAATAGTCTGCCGGCGCCTGGAGTGGAGCTGATCGAGATTACTCGTGTGTCGTCCTAAGATGGCGCGGATCATAACGGTGGAACGCCAATGCCGCGTGCTGGAGTATTCGCCTTAGTGACTCAGCTCCCAAACGGATATGAACGATAGCTTCGCAAACAATCGGGTGCTTTACGATTGATTCCCGGGCTTCACCGGTGCTGGTGCGCCGGCTCGCTCGGGTCTCTCGGCACGGGTGCAGGCGGGAGACCCGTGGTGGGTCTCCTGCCAGTGCCGAAAGGGCGCATCCGAGGAGCGACCGATCGGCGGGCCAGCTTCTCACGCACGAAACCGATTTACCCTCATCTGGCTTTTCTGCCGCCGACGAAAGCCAAAGCGCTTTGATGCGGCGCACTTGATCGGGCGACAGGCTGCGGTTCAACAGCCTGGCCATGACCGGAGCGGGAAAGCAACATTGATTCAGCGCCAGCATTGCAGATTGAAGTGAAGCTTCTAATTCCCTAGGCGGTGCGCAATTCGGCGGCTGGAGAAGCGAGACGTGCTTAGTTTGAGAGACTACTGGCGTGAGCTTCCGTTAAAGCCGCAGGGTATCGTTATCGTCCTGGCCGGCTTCCTGCCGATGATCGCCATTGTCGCCATGGGCCCGGCCGTGCCGACGCTCATCGCCCATTTCGCGAGCGACCCGGACGCCCGGGCACAAGTGCCGGCGCTTATTGGTGCGCCGGGGTTGACCATGGCCATCCTCGCACCCTTCAGCGGGCTGCTGATAGACCGTTTCGGACGCCGGCGATTGCTGCTGGTGGCCACCGCCTTCTACGCCCTGTTCGGCACGGCGCCGCTGTTGCTCGATACGCTGGACCAGATCTATGCCTCGCGCCTGCTGCTCGGCGTTTCCGAGGCCGGCATCCTTACCGTGGTGAATACGCTGATCGCGGATTACTGGGACGACAGGGGCCGCAAGAACTGGCTGTTCCTGCAGAGCCTGGTCGGTCCGCTGTTCGGCGGGGTCGTCGGGCTGATCGTGGGCGAGGCGAGCACGCTGCAGTGGAACGGGGTCTTCTTCATCTATTTCGCGGCCCTCCCGGTCTGGGCCGCCATGTTCGTCTGGCTGTTCGAACCCGCAAAGACCGGGGGCGAGCAACAGGCGGTCGAACACGCAGCGGCGCAGGGGCCCTTCCCCTGGTCGAGCGCCGTCGTCACCGCGCTCGTCACCTTTATCGCCGCGATGCTTTATTACGTGTTCATCATCAACGGGGCGCTTGTTTTCGCCGAGGTGGGCGTGACCGAACCGGATCGTTATGCGCAGATGATCTTCGTGCCGACGTTGTTCTTTCTCGTCGGCGCGGTCTTGTTTCGTATTCTGGCGAACCGCAGCTATCCACTCCAGCTTGGCGTGTTCTTCGCGCTGTTGGGAGCAGGCCTCGGCGCGATCGGCCTGGCCGAAACGCCAGTAAGTATGGCAGCAGGGATCGTCGTCCAGCAGATTGCAGCCGGCATGGCCGTACCAACTCTGCTGTCGTGGACGCAATCGAAGTTCGACTTCGGACATCGCGGCCGGGGCATGGGCATCTGGACCGCCGCATTTTTCCTTGCGCAGTCACAGTCGCCGAGGGTCGTCCATTTTCTCGACCAATCCACGGGATCGATGAAGAACGCGTTTGTGGCCGCCGGGATTGTCGGCGTGGTGGCAGGCGCGATCGAACTCATGATCGCGCTAGGCCTGCGAAAACCTCGCCAGGCGCATGCATGAGGGAGATTCCGTACGCGTCACGTCGCGGACCGAAGTGGCAGGGCAAGCGCCGAACAACAAGGTGGCAGCGACCGGAGGTTTCGTTGCCGGTATCGCGCCGCTGACAACCCCTACCGCCGCCTCCCCTGCTTCAAGGAAGCTGGGGCCGTGCCGGATAGAGGGTCGCTATCCTGTGAGCACCGGACACCTCGACTGACCGCTCGAATTAGGCTCTGCACGCCGAGGCGCTGCTCCTGGTCGGGATTGATGCTGCCGGCAACATGGCCTTGGCCAACGGTTTCATCGAGCTGCCCGACGAGCCGAGGACCTCGATCTTGCCTGAACACCTCGCCGGCGACGAAAGCATTCGGAACTGACGTTCAGGCACGCCCCCTCATCCCGACCTTTTCGTTGCCAATTCCTTCGTATTAATTGATTATTTCACCTTGTTCCTCCAGGCACAGATCCGTCGTTCTAGGAGGAATTGATGAAATTGCGGAAATTCTTGCCGGAGCTGCACCGATCGCCTTGCTTGTCGGATGCGGTGGAGGGGGAGGATCGGTCGCCAGCACGCCGACGCCCGCACCTGCGCGGACCAACGCAACGCTTACAAACCTGCGTTATAGTCAGGAATTCCGGAATAACGCCGCCGGCATGCACGCGGTATGGGACACATCCTCTGCTACGGCCGTCAGCAACCGGGCGCAGGATGCCGATGTCTCAATCGCCTATGATGCTGCGACCAACGGCTACACCGTTTCTGTGGACGGCAGGTCGCAAACCTATCTTCCATCTGACATTGTGTCGCAAGGCGATTACGATACCGTCTATAAAGCGGGTGCGTCGCGGCTGACGCTGAACTCAGCGGGGCTATGACACCAACATCGCCACGCAATATGTTGCCATGGCCCTCGTGCAGGAAAGCACGACCGCTGGATCGCTTCAGACCACCGATCTGACCAGCTTTACCTATGGCCTTCCGACTAGCGCCAGTGCGACACCGCGCACGGAACTGGCTTCCTATGTCACGCAGGTTTTCGGCGCTTTCAGCACTCCGGGCGCTGAGCCGCGCGGCTTTACCGGCGAAGGACAGATCGACATTGATTTCGGGAGTGGCATCTTCAGCGGCGTCACCTCTTTCGACGAATATGGTCTCGTCTCGGATTCCGGAAGCACCGGGGGCGGCCTCGACCTGACGACGGTTGGCACGATCTCGTCCACCGGTTCGGGGCTGACGGGCACTGCCGTGTTCAGATCCATTTCCGGGGGGGCGACCGTCGACTTGAACGGAAGCCTTTACGGCCCGCAGGGCCAGGAACTCGGCGCAAGCTTCAGCGGCGACGGCACCGGGGGGCTCTCTGTCACCGGGTCGATTGTCGGCCAGCAGTCTGCGTCGCGTACCGCACAAAACATGTCGTTCGATAGTTTTAGCGGCGCACAACTTTTTTATACCCGCTTCGGCGGCAATCTCGTCGGTCAACTCGACATCCAGGGGCCGGACGAATTCCGATACGGGGCGCCGATTTCCGACCAGTCGGGCGGGGAGTTTGGCGCAGCGGACAGGATCAGCGGTCCTGACAATTTCAGGACGTATAGGAAGACCTTCTCGAATAGCTATTACACCGCGCAAGACGTCACCGTATCCCTTTACGAAGCCGGCCAGGCCAATTCAGAGCTGCCCCTGAGCTATGCCAGCTTCGGGCACTGGTCTGGCTCGCTGCCCGGCTCCACTCCAGATGCGCGGGAGGACCATTGGTTTGCGTATGGCTTTGCAACGCCGAATTACGTCATGGACAACCGGACCGGCACGGCAAGCTATGAAGGGGTCGCATATGGAACCGGCAACGACGGCGAAGTGATCTATGACGTCGCCGGCACATCGCGTTTCGATGTCGATTTTTCGGCTGACACCTTCACCGGAGCGCTGAACCTGACCGGAGTCGATCTGGCGACCGATGCACAGCGGGATTTCGGCCAGCACGATTTTTCGGGCACGATCCAGAACACTTCGCTTTCGGGCGCCTTCGGATCGCGCGGCGATGTCGATGCTCGCTTCTACGGACCGCTGGGGCAGGAGATCGCGGGCTACTTCTACCTGATCGCACCATCGGGTTCGGGCACCGGCGAAATGTCGATCAGCGGAGCGATGGCAGCCGCTGGCCAGTGATCGGTCAGCGAAAGCATGCAGTCGATAAAAACCGAACGCCGTGATCAGCATCCTGTGTGCTTCCGCCCCGCTGGCCCTGGCCGTCGCGCTGGCGATGGAGGAGCAGAACAGTGCAGTTGCGCCGGACAACGCGTCCGCGGCGAGTGGGCTCAGGGCCCCGCGCGAATTGTCGGCGATCGAGGTTTTCGACCTTGCCGAGAAGGCAAAGGCGGCGGGCCAGCCCGACGATGCATTGCGGTTTTACGACGCGCTGACACAGGATCGCGATGGCGACATCCGCGCCGAAGCGCGCTTTCGCAAAGGCATGCTGCTGGCCGAGCAGGGCCGCTACCGCGAGGCGGCACAGGCCTTTCGCGCGCTGCTCGACGAGAAGCCCGACGCCGCGCGCGTCCGGCTGGAACTGGCGCGCTTGCTGGCCCTGCTGGGGGAAGAGAGCGGAGCACGTCGTGAGTTGAGACAAGCGCAGGCGGCGGATCTGCCCGAACCGGTGGCGCAGATGGTCGGGCAGTTCGATGCCTCGCTGCGATCGAGGAAGAGCGCGGGGCTGACCCTCGAATTGGGGCTGGCCCCCGACACCAATATCAATCGCGCGACCGAGGTGCGCACGCTGAATACCGTAATCGCACCGCTGACCTTGTCACGCGATGCGCGCGCGCAATCGGGTGTGGGATTCCACTGGTCGGGTCAGGCCTATGCCAAGGGTGCGTTGGCACCGGGGGTGAAGCTGGTTCCGCGCCTCAATGGTCTGGGGACGCTCTACCGGCAGGGGCAATTCAACGATGTGACCGTCACGACCCTGCTGGGACTGGAACTGCAGGGCAAGCGTGACCGGCTGAACCCCGCCTTGGGTAAAGGCTGGCGCTGGTATGGCGGGAGTCCGTACATGCATCTCGACATGGCATCGGTGGACTGGATTCATTTGGTGGGCCGGCGATCGCAAATGGTCACGTCCATCGGCGCGTCGACCACAGACTACTTGTTGAACGACCTGCAGGATGGTGCGCTTTATTCCGCCAGCATCGGAATTGAGCGCGCCCTGTCTTCGCGCAGCGGGATCAGCGTCACGATAAGCGGCGCGCGCCAGACCGCGCAGGACCCCGGCTATGCAACCGTGTCTGGTGGGCTGCGCTTGCTGGGTTGGCACGAAGCCGGGCGTACAACATTGTTTGCATCGGCCAATTTGCAGCGGACCGAAGGGGATGAAGCGCTGGCCCTTTTCGGCGATCGCCGCCGCGAATGGTTCAGCAGCGTCCGGGCTGGTGCTACCTTGCGCCAGCTTTCGGTACAAGGCTTTGCCCCCTATTTTCGCCTTGGCATCGAAAGGAATACGTCCACCGTGGCGCTGTACGATTACCGCCGCTTCACCAGCGAATTCGGCATCACCCGCGCGTTCTAAGGCCGCGAGACGCGATTTCGAACGTCTCTCCATCAGGCTGCGGCCGCGCAGGTTTGGAGCTTCAGTTTCGGCCGATCATGTGGTGCCCGAATTCCTGCGCCTCCATCCCTCGCTTCCTGTCAGACTGCAACCGCGCCCGACTTTTCGCGGTTCGGAATGAAACCAGCCGCTGCCGCTCTTCGTCCCATAGCGCAAGCCTGATACCTGAAACGCTCTGGCGCATTGTGACGCGGCCCATGTCGTGCAGGGCCGGATGATCGTTCATGACCTGAGGCAGTCGATAGAACGGGATCCGGCTGACGAGATGATGGATGTTGTGGTAGCCGATATTGCCGCTGATCCAGTGCAGCGCACGCGGCAGGGCATAGAACGAACTGCCGCGCATGGCTGCGGTGTGAAAGCTCCAGTCTGCATTGTCCGACCAGTGGGTTTCCTCGAACTGATGCTGGACGAAGAACAGCCACACCCCGAACGATGCCGCAAGCAGAATGATCGGGAAGTGGATCAGAAGGACAGCCTCGATCCCGAGAAACAGCGCCATCAGGCCGAGAAGGAGCAACACGGCGCCATTCGTCCCCATGGCGCTGATCCATGGCTGCCAGCCACCTTTCATGTCGCCGACCGGCAGGCGGTTCCGAAACAGGAAAAGATATGCAGGTCCGATACCGAACATGACGGCGGGATGGCGATAGACGCGATATAACACGCGCCGCAGGGGCGATAACGAACAATATTCCGCCACGGTATAGGTGTCCACATCGCCCGTGCCGCGCTTCGCGAGATTTCCCGACGTGGCGTGGTGGCGCGCATGCGCCTTTTTCCAGACGGCGTATGGCGTGAGCGTCATGACGCCCAGAACCGCCCCGATACGATCGTTCGCGCGCCGGCTGGCGAAAAAGGCGCCATGGCCGCAATCGTGCTGAATGATGAAAAGCCGCAGCATCAGCCCTGCCGCGGGTACGGTCAGGACATAGGCAGCGTTATACCCGGCCTGCACGCCCACATAGATCGCGGCCCACAGGACCGCAAACAGCGCAAGCGTCAGGACAAGCTCGGCTATGCTGCGAAGCATGACCGGTCTGGCATAGGCGGACAGCTGTTTTGCCAGTTCTTTCATGCAAATGGCGTCATTGTCTGGACGGGTCATCAGCATTCGTGGCCACCCGGCAATCGCGTAAAATCGGTAACTATCTTCAACTCCTTGCCCGCAGCCGCGCCTTTTCCCATTCAATCACATGAGATCCGGCTTTCGTAAGGGAAACTATGCATTGCGTGTGAACTGACGTTCACTGTCGGTCGCCCCTATAAGGGAAACCGTTTCTCCGCCATTGACGACGGTTAATTCGGCCACACGAAAATTCGCCGGTCGTGAGGCTGTCTTGTTCAGCCGGCGGTGGAAGGTGGTGTCAGAGCCAACCGGGATCAGCTCTTCGACCTCGGCCGTAAGCAGAGCGCCCTCGATCATATATATACATGACGCTGCTTTTCCTGAATTCAAGGAGCACAGGGTCGAGGCGTACCGGCGTCAAGCCCGGCCGCATCGGCGAGGAAGAGCCGCTTATCCGCACGGCACAGGCACCTGCCTTCGACGGTTCGGCCGATCTGGGCCAAAAATAAACTTGCACGCCAGATGGCGCGCGCCGGGGGGACGCTGAAACGACGCCCCATGCCAGCGATGCTGCCACAGCCTCGAGCAGCCGAACCTGGGGCGTGCCTCATGCCCCGGCCCGCGTCCAACGCCTCCATCCCCGCGATCGGTTCAGATCTCCAGGAAGCGGTCATTCCAGTCATCAAGGCACCATTCGCCGTACGGTGGGAGCGCTTGAGCGCGGCTGCTGAAACGCAGCCCGTCTTCACGCGCTGTCTTGCTGACCGGGCAGGACAGGAGTTTCAAACGACGAATGGCGAATATCGACAAATCCCCGGCACAGGCTGATCTGCACGGCGCCCAGATCTCGCTCCTGGGCGAGATCGACGACGAGATGGTGAACACGCTCCGCGAGCAACTGCGCGAAGCGGAAGGGCACCGGAATGACCTGACGCTAGAGATTTCGACACCGGGCGGCGATCCCGAAGCGGCACGCCGAATGGTTCTTGAAATCGACCTTGCGCGCGAGCGTCTGCAGCCCCGCCGACTGCTGTTCCTTGGCAAGACCTATGTCTATTCCGCCGGGGTCACGTTGATGGCCGCCTTCCCGCGCGAGAATCGCTTTCTTGCACCTGATGCGATCCTGCTGATCCATGGGAGACAGTTGGAGAGAACTCTGCAGATTTCGGGCCCCATGCGTGCAAGCCGCGCCGAGGTGCAAGCGCTGCTCAATGAAATCGATTCCGGCGTCGAGCTTGAAGAGCAGAATTTCCAGAGACTGATTGCCACGAGCGACGTCACCATGGAGGAGCTGCTCGAAAAGGCGGGGTGCAACTGGTATCTTTCGGCGCGGGAAGCATGGCAGCGGGGCCTGGTTGCCGGCATCGCGGGCCGCGCATCGCGCGTTCCGCCTCAGGAGGGAGCGGCCTATCCTGTGCCGTGACGCCGTGCGGGCAATCAAGCCGGTGAACAGCAAGGATCACCTCCGGTCTGCGGAGCGCGGCGACATGCCGGGTGCCGACCGGGTTTCGGCGCCGCCTGCGCGGGTGCAGCCGCAATGACGCTTTTCTTCACCGCCGATACGCATTTCGGCGATCACCGGACGATCAACATTCATCGGCGCCCGTTTGCTTGCGCCGCGCAGATGGACCGGGCGCTGATTGACGGTTGGAACCGGACCGTCGGGCCGGACGACGAGGTGTGGCATCTCGGCGACTTCTGCCGCAAACCGGCCGATGCCGCGGAACTTCTTGCCGTTCTGAACGGCCGGATTCACCTCGTCTGCGGCAACAACGATACACCCGCGCTGGGCGAACAGCATGATTGGCAAAGCGTTCGGGATTACGCGGAAATCGAAGCGGGCGATCGGCTGATCGTGATGTGCCATTATCCCTTCCGCAGCTGGAACAGGCAGTACAAGGGTGCGATCAACCTGCATGGCCATAGCCACGGCGCCATGAAGCCTTTGCCACGGCAAGTCGACGTGGGCGTGGACGCCTGGGATTTCAGGCCGGTTGCGCTGGATCAAGTCCTCGCCGCAGCGACCCGCCCTCGTTCTCGAAACAAGCCATAGCCGTCCGCCCGCGCGGGTCGGCATGCCCTTGACCTGCACGCCCCATTGCCAGGGCAGCTGAACGTCTGCGCCCATCGTCATTCGGCTCTTTACGTCCGGCGTTGGAAAGAAACCCTTTATTCTCTTTGGGTAACACAGCCGTCAGGATTCGTGGTCGGAGCGCAAGCATGCAGATTCTGGTGGATCTCCACCTCGTCGTTTTCGGTTTGCTCTGCGGACTGGCGATCATCTGCGCGCTTGTACATTTTGCATTGAGATCAGGTTCTGCGCTGGCGTGGCTAGCCGCGACGATGGCCTGCGTCGGTGCCGAGACCCTTGTCTTCCGCTACGCCGCGCAGACCCGGCCGGGCGTGGCGGCCATCAGCATGCTGGTTCCGCTGGCCTACCTGTGCGCGGCCAATGCGATCCGCCAAAGTCTTCACCTCGAGCTCGCCAGTGGCAGGCAGGTGCGCGTCCTTGCGGGTCTTGTCGGCCTGTCCCTGATCCTGCTTGCGGCAGATGTGGCTGCGTTCTACCAGTGCATCCCCTTCCAGCTAGCGGGCGTATGGATCTTCTACGATGCCATCCGCATCCAGGCACGCCAGCGCTTTCGCAGCAGTGTCGACAATGCGCTGCTTGTGCTGTGCTGCTGCTCGATGGTCGGCCTTGCCGTACGCGCACCGATGTTCCCTTTGCTGCTGGGCCAGCCCACGCCCTTCCCGATCATGGACGTGAAGCTGTTCGAAGGCATCTTCATCAATGCGTTGAGTGCCCTGACCTCCGGTCTGGCCGTGCTCGTCATCGCCAGGATCGTTGGCAATGTGATTGCCATGCACAGGTTCAGGGCGGAACATGATGATTTGACGGGCCTGCTCAACCGCCAGATCTTCGACGAGGTTGCCAGGCAGGCCGAAGGTTCGTCCGGTTCCGTCATCATGTGCGACATCGACCATTTCAAGGCAGTCAACGATCTGTATGGCCATCATGTCGGCGACGACGTCATCCGCTCCTTCGCCTGCATATTGACGCATTTCGCCGATTTCGCCGGTCGCATGGGCGGAGAGGAATTTGCCATCTTGATGAACGAAACACCGCTTGAGGAAGCCGTCGTCGTGGCAGACGCCATCCGTTCGGAGTTCCACCAGTACAGGCACGACACGATCGGCGAAGAAACGGCGCTCAGCGCAAGTTTCGGGGTCGCGGCATACGACCGCAAGCATACGATCAAATCCGCCTTTCAGCTGGCGGACAAGGCCCTCTACCAGGCCAAGGCGAACGGGCGGAACCGCGTGTGCCGCGGAACTGTCGAAGTGTCAGGTACCACGCTGCTGGAGAAAGCCGCGTAGCTGCAAGGATCCTGTCAAAAGCGTGGCCTGCCCGAGCCGGCAGCATGGAATTCAGCGGAGACTCGGCGATCTCCAGCCTTGCCGTTCCTGGCAAGAATGCGGTGCGGTCTGGTGACACTTTTTTGCCCGCATCCCTGGGAAATTAACCTATTGAACCTTAGCCTCACACCAGATGTACTTCAAAAGGCTTCAATATTAGCCGTTTACCTTTCCTACCACTAAAGAATAATCGCAAATTACCAAAAAATAGAGCTAAGACGGTCGAACAATGTAAATTGCGGAAATAGTTAACAAAACGGGATATGTCCCGGATATGAGCCGCGCGATTGGTCAACCTTTGCCCGGGTTCACCACCATGGTCATGCGCCCGGAAGGATGGCGATGAAAGCTGACAATCGGAAGTGGACAAGGCGGGACACGTGACCCGGCTGTGATTGCCGAGCGCACGAAACTTGTTTCCCTTCTCCAGAGGATGAATGAGTTTTGGGGGTGGCAAACATGAACTATGACGACATCATTTCTCCGCTCGGGCCGGTTCGGCCGTCTTACATCCCGGCTGGCCTTCATCAGCAAGGCTTCAGCCCAGCTATCACCCTCGCAAACAAGAAGTTCCGGACGCCATCGCGGGTGAGTTAAGACGGAAATGTGCGGCGGACAGCATGCTGGTCCTGTGGCACGCCGAAGGTGCCGAACCCGTCGAACTGGCATGTGATCACGCGCCTTCGGGTGCCGGCCTTTTCCCGGATCACGTCGACGCGCTGGCCGGCCTGTCGCAGCTGACTTCGCGCCCCTTCAAGGGAAAGCAGTTGCGTCTGTGGTGGCAAGAGCGGACCTTCACAGCGGCCATGCCGCTCAAGGACGGTTTCCTGACGCTGACAGGAGCCCTCGAGCACATGAACGACGAGGCGATGAAGTACTGCATCAGGACGCTGGAAACGATCCAGCCATTCGCGGTCGCCTATTTCGATCAACGGCTTGCCAACCGACAGCTCCTGTCGGTCGCGCGCAGCCTGGACCTTGCCGTCGAGCGGAGCGGGATCGCCACGATCATCCTCGATAGCACCGCCAGGATCCTCTACACGAACAGTTCGGCAGAGGCGATCTTTCAGCAGCGGGACGGGCTGCGCCGATGCGGCGAACGCATGGTTTGCGCCGCAATGGCCGATACGCTGCGGCTGCAGGCGGCCATCGACCACGGGTGTGACGAGGCGAAATACCGGACCGATGCCAGCCCCATGCTGGCCCTGCCGCGGCTGCATCGGCGCGCCTTGACCGCCGTGCTCAGCGCTTTGCCGCCGGGCGACTGCGCTTCGCCCGACGAGGCTGCCCTGATCGCCTATGTCTTCGATCCCGAACAGGACGTCACCGACTTTGTAAAGCCCGTTTGCACGCTTTACGGATTGTCGCACAGGGAAACCCAGCTCACCTGCGCACTGGTAGAGGGCGATTGCATCAATACCGCGGCCAAACGACTGGGCGTGCGTGCGCAGACCGCCCGATCCTATCTGAAGCAGATCTTCGCCAAGACCGAGACAAACCGGCAATCCGATTTGTTACAGCTCCTGTTAAAGAGCGCGATTTCGGTCAAGAATACCGGCGGAATAAGAGCCTATATCTAGTGGCTTAGGCAGTTTTACCCACGTTTGGGGGTATGGATCGCTATGCCTTTGGGGGCAGAAATCTCCGGCTGGCCGGCAAATAGTGAAACGGGACCGCGCCGCGGTACTCCACTCGTCGGAATGTAGCAGGAGGGCGGGTGGCTAACTTGCCGAATGGAAGGCCAGACCATGAAAAATTCATTCTTGTATAGCTGCTCCGTTGCTGCCCTGCTGATCGCCGCACCGGCGATCGCACAGGACAACACCAACAATGATCGCAACTATTCCGACAATTCGACGAACAGTTCTGCGAGCGGTGGCCAGACGGCCGCCAATGGCGGGTCCTCGGCGACCACGAGCAATGAGAACATGGACAATGACAGTTCCATGACCGACAATTCGAGCAGAGTCTCGGATTCTGGAAACGACAATTCCATGACCGACAATTCGAGCAGAGTCTCGGATTCTGGAAACGACAATTCCATGACCGACAATTCGAGCAGAATCTCGGATTCGGGCAATGACAACTCCGACAATTCAACCCAGGTTGCCAACTCCGGAAATGACAATTCCAGAACGGACAACTCGATGCGTATTGCCGATTCCGGCAACGACAATTCGGACAATTCCGATAACTCGGACAATTCGAGCAGAATCTCGGATTCGGGAAATGACTATTCCGACAATTCCATGCGGATAGCCGATTCCGGCAATGACAATTCGACCAACGCCTCGGAATCCGCCACTGTCTTCGGGGATGGCGCGATCCTCGCGGCATCGTCGCTGTCCAGCTATGTCACTGGCGTTAGCGTAAGCTACGGCGCCGGCGACGCGGACGGGGATCAATCGAGGGCCGACAACAGCCTGGCGAACAGTGGAAGTGCCTTCCAGAACTTCGCCGGAATGCAGGCGCTCAACCAGAACACGGGCGTAGGGTCCCTGCAGCAGGCAAGCGTCTCGGTGGCCGTCTCCACCCGCGACGTCAGCTTCTGAACTGAGGGCAATGTCCGGCCCGTCCTCGCCGGGACGGGCCGGATCATTCCGGGGAGAGGCACATGATGACCAGATCAGCGGCCACTGCAATTGCGACGGTTCTCCTCCTTCTCACTTCGCGGGCGGCCACGGCACAGGACAGGCCAGCCGCTACCGCGACACAAGACGGGGCCGAAAGCATCGATACCGCGAATGCGACCGGCATTTTCGCAGCAAGCGCGGTAGACGAAAGCGTGCTGCAGGCCAGCGCGGGGCGGGAGGATGTGACGCAGCTTTCGCAAGCAGAGTTGCAGGCGGAAGTCGCCGGCAACAGCGTCGGCGACAATGCCGTGACCGGAACGGCACAGATCGATGGCAATGCCTTTCAGAACATGTCCGGCCTTTCGATCCTGAACATCAACACCGGCAACAATGTCGCCATCAATGCGGCGATGAACGTCAACATTTCGATCACGCCGGGACCGTGACCCGCGCGCCGGCAATCGCGGCCGCCCTTGCGCTCGCCGGATGCGGCGGGACGATTGTGGATGGGCCCGGCCGCTTCGCCGCGGGTCTTTCGGGTAGCAGCGATTTCGCGGTGCCCGTCGCCTCGATGCAGGAGACCCGTTTCGCGGGCACCATTCGCCAGAAATACGATTTCAGCTGCGGATCGGCGGCCCTGGCAACCTTGCTGCGCTATCATTACGACTACGACGTTTCCGAAGAGCTGGCCTTTCGCGGCATGTGGGCGCGGGGTGACCGCGACCAGATTCGCAAGGTCGGCTTCTCGCTTCTCGACATGAAGCGCTGGCTGGCCAGCCGGGGTCTTGCCGCCGACGGCTATCAGGTCAGTCTTGACCAGATCGGCGAGACGGGCGTGCCCGGCATCGCACTCATCGCCGTCAGAGACTATCGCCATTTCGTCGTGGTGAAGGGCGTGCGCGGCGATGAAGTCCTGCTCGGCGATCCCTCGCTGGGGCTTTCGGTCATGCCGCGCGGTGAGTTCCAGAAGGCATGGAACGGCATCTATTTCGTGCTGACCGAGGACCAGGACCGCGCCCGGCGCAGCTTCGGCACGCGGCGCCAGTGGACCAGCTATGTGCGTGCGCCCGCCGGCACGTTCATGGCCGATCCCGTCAGCCAGCAGGCGCTTTCGCTGACGGCTCCGTTCTATCGGGACATCTCATGATCGGCGAGGTGCTCATCGTGCTGGAGGTTGCAGCCGTGCAGGCCGCCTCAGCCGAATCGGCGCCCGGCCCGTTCGGAGTGGCCGCCGTGTCCGAGGATGTGCTGGCCGAGCAGCGCGGCGGCTTTCGGCTTCCGAACGGGATCGACGTGTCACTCAGCATCGATACGGTAACGGCCATAGACGGACGCGTCGTGCTGCAGACGGTGACCCGCGTGGCCGAAAGTGCGCCGGTCGTGACCGCCTATGCTCCGTCGGCAGATGAGGCCGCCGTCTCGGTCAGGACAGGCCAGTCTGCCGCCCAGGCCTCCGCGCCGCAGGTCGTGTTCGATCCGCAGCATGGCGTGACGGTCAGCGCGACCATCCCCTCGGTCGCGGTCACCATCTCTCCGGACAGCAGAAACGGTGTTCCCGCGGCGATACCGGGGTTGCAGGCGGTCGATCTCGACCATGCCGCGCCCACGCCGGACGGGGTGGTGCAAAGGGTTCATGACGGCGGCAGGGACATGGTCGCACTGCTGGGTGCGGATTTCAGCGTCATGCATCTGACCGGCAGCGCACTGGGCGCAACCGTGCTCAACACCGCGGATGACCGCGCGATCCTGACCAGCACCACCTTGTCGATAGACCTGCGCAATGCCGGGTCGGACGTGCTGGGATCGGCCATGCTGCGCGTGGAAGACATCGGCATTCTGGCTGTCGGATCACGATACTGAATACCAATCCTGGGGGTGGAGGCGAAATCAATGGGGGCATTAAAGATGCAGACAGGCCTGTCGGCCTTGCTGGCGGGCGCGTTCCTGGCAAGCCCGGCGCAGGCACAGCAGGACGATAGCGCGTCGATCCGGACCGAGCTGGACCGCGCGATGGCGATGATCGCGCAGCAGCAACAGCAACTCGACCGGCAGCGCGAGGAGATCGCAGAGCTGCGCCGGCGCGTCGAGAGCGCAACGGTTGCATCGGCCGAAGATGCGCCCTCCCCGGATGCGCCGGTCCCGCTGACCCGTGTGGGCCAGGCTCCGGAGGATGCCGAGCAGCCGATCGAGATCGCGGTCCTCGACAACACCAGCAGCGTCGTGACGCCGCAGGGGCGCCTGATCGCCGAGGCGCAGCTCGACTATGCGCGCGCCGACCGCAGCCGGGCGGTATTCCGCGGCGTGGAGCTGGCAGAAGTCGTGCTGATCGGCGTGTTCGACATCAACGAGAGCCGTCAGGACATCCTCACGAGCAGCCTTGGCTTGCGCTACGGCGTGGCGAACCGCCTGGAACTGGGCGCGCGCCTGCCGCTGGTCTATCGCAGCGAAAGCTCTATCGTGGCGCCCGTGCCGGGCAGCACCGGCAATGACGAGGCGAGAACCATCGAGAACTCGCTGGACGGCCTGGGAGTCGGCGATCTCGAAGTGACCGCGCGCTACCAGCTGATCGACGGGCGCAATGGTGCCCCTTATGTGCTGGCCAATCTGCAGGGCGTGTTCCCGACCGGGAAAGGCCCGTTCTCCGTCCCGCGCGACGAACTGGGGCGGGCGCTGAAGGTCGCGACCGGCGCAGGCTTCTACAGCATCTCGCCCAGCGTCACGGCCATCCTGCCCAGCGATCCCGTCGTGCTGTTCGGAACGCTGGGCTACAACTTCAATCTCGGCAAGTCGATCGACACGGTCATTCCGCCCGTTCGCGTTACCCATGTCGATCCGGGGGACGCCATCACGGCCTCGGCCGGTATCGGGATATCCTTCAACCAGCGCACTACGCTGAACCTGGGGTATGCGCATAACTGGGTATTCGGCACGCGGACCACGACGGCGTTGCTGGATCCCACGCCGGACTGGCCGGACACGCGGGACATCGTGTCCCGTGAACTGCAACTGGGCCGCTTGCTGTTCGGGGTGACCTATCGCATCAACGACCGGACCAGCGTGAACTGGGCGGTAGAGGTCGGAGCGACCGAGGATGCTCCGGATCTGCGCACGAGCCTGAGGGTGCCCATTATCTTCTGAAACGAGGGATCGATCATCGCCAGCTCTGGAACGGATTAGCCGCTAAGCTTGCCCCTTGCGCCCACCGGCGGCCCCGCTGCACCACAGGGCAGCCCAGATCAGGACCGGCTGCAGCAGCATGCGGGGGCCGTGATAGGCCCATCCCAGCCCGTGATCGGGCTTTGCCATGTCGATCAGCAGGTGCTGGACATTGGCCGGCCACACGCACAGCGCATAGGCGGCCAGCGCCCACCCCGCCGCGCGCCGCAGCCGGTCGGACCATGGCTGCGCAAGCCCCGCCGCCCCTGCCAGTTCGGCCACTCCCGTCAGTGCGACGATCAGAGGAGCATGGGGCACCCAGTCTGGCATTATGCCCAGAAATGGCGCGGGCATGGCCAGGTGAAGCACGCCTGCCGCCCCGTAAAGAGCAATCAGAAGCCATCTGACGACACGCCGCGCCGCGCCGGAAGCGGACGCGGGTACCTTGATGGCTGAGCGGCGGCGTGCTGACATCGGTTATCTCTCCTCGGGCAAGACTTTCGCCGAGAACTCGCCTCCCCTTCCCCTGCACAGTACACAGGCAATCCGATTTGGCTTTGCCCGCATGATCCACTAGACGCGCAGAGCACAGCGGTTTTCAGGAAGAAAATGGCACGGGTTTGCATCGATTGCCGTTATGTGAACGGCAGGCCAAGCGGTATCGGCGAATTCGTCACGGCTCTGGTGGAGCACATGCCGCGCCTCGCGCCGGATCTCGATTTCGTCGTCCTGGTCGCACCTGGCGGACAGGGCGAGTTGCCAAGCAGGCCGAATGTGACAGAGGTGGTCGTGAAAGCGGCGGCGAATGGTCCCGGCACGATGTTCTGGCTGCCAAGGCTGGTCGACTTGCGGCAGATCGACCTTTTCCACGCAACCTTCAACATCCTGCCCGCAGGGCTTGTGATGCCCTGCGTGACAACTATTCACGATCTGATGTGGCTCAACTTGCCGGAGTGGTGCGATACCGGTTTGATCCGCCCCGTCCGGCAGGCATTCTTCGCTCACGGCATCAGGCGGGCATTGCGGCGATCCGATGCAATCGCCACGGTGAGCGAAGCCACGAAAGACGCCGTGGTCCGCCGCCATCCGGCGCTGGCCGACAGCACCTTCGTCACCCGTTCCGGCGTTGCCGATGGCTTCCGTCCCGCGCCGCCCGATATCCCGGCTCTGGCGGCTCGGGGACTGGATCCTTCGCGGCGCTTCGTTCTTACGATCGGTCAGTTCGCGCCGTACAAGAATCATGAAATGGCGGTTCGCGCTTTCGCCCTGGCGGCACCGGGCAGGGGCGACGCCGATCTGGTTCTCGTCCAGCGGCAGGGGCCGCACGCCGCGCGACTGCTGAAATTGGCCAATTCGCTCGGCATCGGTGGCCGGGTCAGACTGCTGCGAACCGTCAGCCGGAATGAACTCGTCACCCTTTACGGTTCCGCCAGCCTGCTGCTCCACCCATCCCTTTGCGAAGGCTTCGGCAATCCGCTTGCCGAAGCGATGGCCTGCGGGTGCCCGGTCGTGACCTCGAACGTCTCTGCTGCACCCGAGGTGACGGCGGGCGCAGCGATCCTGACCGATCCGCATGACGCCCGGAACATCGCCAATGCGATCGGCCGTGTGCTCGATGATCGCCGCCTGGCCCTGATCATGCGAGAGGCCGGACTGAAGCGCGCCGCAGAGCTGACGTGGGAAAGCACCGCACAAGCGAACCTGGCGATCTACCGGCGGCTGCTTCAGCCCCCTGGCTGATCGGCCCGCAGGTCCGCGATCGCCAGACTTACCGACCTTGCATGGTCGAATGCCAGCCACACCAGAACGATATTCAGCGCCACGATTTCGTAAAGGAAGAAGAACGCGGGCGAGGCGGAGATAACGGTCACGCCCAGAAACAGGGTCCGGTGATTGGCGCCGAGCAGGTTGAGCTGCTTCAGCCCCGGGCGCAAACGCGTGGAGATGATCCTGCGAAAATGATCCCTGCCGCCCGGCGCGGCGCAAAGCCGGTCGTAATCGCGATCAAGTTCGGCGACCCGCCCATCCATCTTCTCTCCGATCCAGAGGTAGAGCTTCACGAGACCGGCCAGCGGGCCGCCCGGCCCCCCCTGCCCTTCCGCTTCGGACCGGGTCTTGCGCAGCCACGGGCGGTCGTACATCCACCACATGTACTGGCGCTTGCACGTTTCGTGGAAATTGCTCTGCACGATGCGGCTTGCGCCCGACAGCACTGCCAGGACCCAGGCGGTTGCACCAAGATGGGGGACCAGCGTCGCGGCGATGATCAGATAGAGGATCGTGTGCGAGAGATAGTCGGATATCCCGTCGATGATCTCTCCCATCGGACCTGCGGTGCCCGTCAGCCGGGCAAGATCGCCGTCTGCCCCATCGAGCACATGCCAGAACATGTGGATCAACATTCCGGACAGCGCGGCAACAGGCCATGACGACTGCGCGTAGAGGCACCCCGCCGCAACCACGCACGATCCACCGGCCAGCGAGACGACATTGGGAGTTACCCGCGTCGCGGCCAGTCTGAGAGCGAGCTGGCGAGCGAGAGGATGATAAAGATGACGGTTCAGCGCATCCTGCAGCTCTGCCGGCCTGTCGGCCAGGGTCCTGCCCGCGATCGGCAGCGCTTCGGCGGCAACACGCCCTCTTGCCCGCATTCTGGATGCTCCCCGTCGCACGATTACCTGTTGCGCGAATGCAACAAAAATGGACTAGCCCTGCTGCAATGCGGTAATTTGATGAAAAAAGGCTGACTTTCGTATCAGGTTTAGATCTTCCTCGCATAACGGTGTCAGATGCGAAGCAGGATCCGGATACGACCTTGACTGCGGTTACCCATCTTTTCAAGTCAGTGAACACTGCGTCCATGCCTGTTGCGGGGCTTCCGTTGCTTGTGCGCACCATACTCCGGCATGACGCACGCACGACCGGACTGCCTGCCGGCGATCTGGTGCTGGCGGTTCCGGGCGGCGCATTGCCCGATGGCTGGCTTCGCGAGGAAATGGACAGGATCTTTCCGCAGCGGACGTTTCAGATCGTCGACAGCGACGATCGGGAGGCGCTCCTGAATTCTGGCGACAGTTTTGCGGCGGGCGAAACCTGCCTTGGCGATGGCTGGCCTGCGCATCGATCCGGGCTGCACTCGCCAAAGGATGCCGCGACCGGCGTGATCTCGGCCCATCCGGACGAGGTTCTGGCTTTTCATCAAGGCGTGTCCGAAGCCGAGATCGGCGCGCTGGCGCGGGCAGCCGGACATGCGGTGCTGCAGACGATGGGCAAGCCCACCGACGGGCTTGTCTCGCGTTATCTGAACCGGTCGGTTTCCACGCGGATCAGTCAAGCCGTCCTGAAGCTGCGCTGGTTTCGGCCCGGTCATGGCACAATTCTGACGGCGCTGTCGGGTATCGTGATGTTCGCCTGCCTTATTGCCGGCGGGACGACTGGCCTGATCGCCGGTGCGGTTCTCTTCCAGCTCGCTTCGATAGTCGACGGAGTCGATGGAGAGGTGGCCCGGGCGACGCTGCGATCCACGCCCCGCGGAGCGATGCTGGACAGCGTGACCGATGCGATGACCAATCTGGCCTTCCTGCTCGGCCTCGCCGTCAACCTGCACCTCCAGGGGAACGGGCAAGCGCTGGCGCTGGGTCTGGTCGCCTTTTCCTGTCTCGCCGTGGGCATGGCCTTGCTGGGCGGCCATGCCGTGCTGAGCGGCAGGCCCGTCAATTTCGATTCGGGCAAAGGCTTCCTGCAGCAGCGTCCCGCACGGTGGAAGCAGGCCCTGATCTGGATTTTCATGCGGGATTTCTTCGCATTCGCAGCAATGGTCATGGTGATCGTGGGGTTCGCACCTGCATTGCTGGCGATTTTTGCCGTCGGCAGCGCGGGCTGGTTGGTCTTTGTTTTCATCGCTCTGGCGAAGATGCAGGCACCGCGCGCCAGTGCAGGGCGATGAAGCGGTACGCACCCGATGCAAGGCAATGCTGTGGAAGGGTTGCGATGTAGTGTTGTCTATGCGCGTTGATCTTACAAAAAGGGCTCGAACGGAGATGGCTTTAGCTATCTCTTAACTTTATATCTGGCAGTGTTTCTTCACCTTCCGTTGTGGGGCGGAACGAGCGTCGTGCTCGCTTGCGAGCTGCGACGACGGGTTTTATGGCTGGCGCATGCTGCGCATGCGAAGCGTTTTGTTAGGGATCGTAATGAAAGATATTCGGGTTGCCCTTGTCGGGGTCGGCAACTGTGCAAGTTCGCTGGTTCAGGGGTTGAGTTATTTATCGGGACCCCGCCCGGCTTGCCGGGTTGATCAATCGCCGCATAGGGCGTTTCGACATCACCGATATCGAGATCGTGATGGGTGTTGATATCGACGCGCGCAAGGTGGGGCTCGATGTTTCGGAAGCGATCTTTGCAGAACCGAACAACACCCTGGTCTTCGAACCGAACGTGCCGCCAACCGGCGCCAGGGTAGTCATGGGCCGGGTGCTTGACGGCGTCGCCTCGCACATGGTGTCTGGCGGTGAGCGCGGCTTCATCGTGGCCGAAGAGCCAGAGGCAACGAAGCAGCGGATCGTTTCCGAGCTCAAGTCCTCGAGTGCCGAATGTGCTGGTCAACTTCCTGCCCGTCGGCTCGCAGCAGGCGACCGAATTCTACATGGAATGCGCGCTCGAAGCGGGCGTCGCGCGTGGTCAATTGCATCCCGGTCTTCATCGCCAGCCGATCCCGAATGGGCCGCGCGCTTCGCCGAACAGCGGCCTGCCGATCGTGGGCGACGACATCAAGGCGCAGCTGGGCGCGACGATCGTCCACCGCACGCTGTCCGAACTGTTCGGCGCCCGCGGCGTGACGGTCGAGCATACCTACCAGCTCAACACCGGCGGCAATACCGACTTCCTGAACATGCTCGACCGCGACGCGCCTCGGCTCCAAGAAGGCGTCGAAGACCGAGGCGGTGCAGTCCGACGCTCGCCCAGCGCCTCGCTGACGAGAACATCCATATCGGCCCGTCCGACTACGTGCCGTGGCAGAAGGACAACAAGCTCTGCTTCCTGCGGATCGAAGGCAGAACTGTTGGGCGGCGTGCCGATGAATCTCGAACTGCGCCTGTCGGTCGAGGACAGCCCCAATTCCGCGGCCGTGCGTGGTCGACGCCATCCGCTGCTGCAAGCTCGCGCTCGAGCGCGGCGAAGGCGGGCCGCTGAGGCTCCCTCGGCGTTCTACTGCAAGCATCCGCCCGAACAGATGGATGACAAGGCTGCGAGCGAGATGCTCAAGGAATTCATCGAGAGCCGGTCGATCGCCGCTGCATAGAGGAGGTGCGTGCCATGAACGCGCCTGCCGGAAAACTGGAAGTGCCGTCGATGTCCGCGACGAATGAAGCCGTCATCATCGCGGCTGGCTGGGGAAGTCGGCTGCGCACCGTGTCCGAGTGCAAGCCGCTGACCCCGATCGGCGGGGTCAGCCTGCTTGAGATCGGCGTCACCCAGCTTGCCCTGGCGGGGATACGTCGCGTCGTCGTGGTGACCGGCTATCGTGCCGAGGACGTGGAAGTGGCGCTGCCAGGCATTTCGCTGCGCACCGGGGTGGAAGTGTGCACCGTGCGCATCGACGACTGGACGAGGCCCAACGGCTATTCGGTGATCGCCGGCGGCCAGGCGTGCAAGGGTGACTACCTGCTCGTCATGGCCGACCACATCCTGTCCACCCGCATCCTGACAGGCCTGACCCGTTGCGGCGATCCGGCCCGCGGCGTCACGCTGGCGATCGACAGGCGCCTGAACAGCCCGCTGGTCGATCCCGACGATGCGACCTATGTGCGCATAGAACGGCCCGACCGGATCGTCAGCATCGGAAAGCATCTTCCCGATCCGCATGCGGTCGATTGCGGCGCCTTTCTGGCGACGCCCGAACTGGCCCATGCGATCGAGGACGCCATCGTGGCTGGTGCTGCCGGCAGTCTTTCGGACGGCATGCAGGTGCTGGCCAATCGCGGTCGAGCCGCTGTGATGGATATCGGCGACGCGTGGTGGATCGACGTTGACGATCCAAAGGCGCTTGCGATGGCGCAGCAGGGTTTCCGCCGGAACATGCCTCACTTGGCCGTGCCGGGAAATAGTCGGGGAATGACCACTGGTCAGGTTCTTGTCGCACAAGTCATGCCAAGACCGTGACGCGCCCATGACACATCCGCGTCCCATTCTGCTTGATGTTACCCGTCTCGTCGCGTTTCGCTGGAGCGGCGGTTGCCCGACCGGTATCGACCGGGTGTGCATCGCCTATCTGGAACATTACGCGACCCGCGCCCATGCCGTGTTCCAGTTCCGCGGCTTTTTCCGCGTGCTGGACGCACGCCAGTCCGACCGCCTGTTCGCATTGCTGGCGCGCCGGACCGTCAATTTCAGGTCGCGCTTTCTGCCGATCGCAACCCAGGCATTGACCCGCGCTTCAGCGAGAGTGACGGAAAAAGGCAAGTTCTACATCAATGCAAGCCACACCGATTTCGATCTTGCCAGCCATATCGAATGGGTCAGGTCGAGCAACCTCAGGTCGATTTACCTGATCCATGACCTCATTCCGATCAGCCATTCCAGCCACTGTCGCCCCCGGGCGGTAACCCGCCACCTGGGCCGCGTGGTGAATTCGCTGCGTCACGCGACGGGGATCATCGTCAATTCGGATCACACCCGGGACGAGCTGGTCAATTTTGCCAACACCAACGGGCATCGCATTCCGCCCATCGTGTCGGCTCCGCTTGGCGGAGCAAAGCTGCCCAGCGTCCACCCTGCGGCAGACGTGCAGGATCGCTATTTTCTTTGCATCGGCACAATCGAGCCGCGCAAGAACCACAAGATGCTGCTACGCGTCTGGCAGCGCATGGCTCGCCGGTCCGGCAATGCCATTCCGCGCCTGATCGTGATCGGCCGCTGGGGCGCTCAATCGAAGGAGGTACGCGCCTTTATCCGCCGTGATGCTGCACTTGCACGGCATGTGACGATCCTCGACCACTGTTCCGATGCCGAAATGGCGGACTGGATCGCCGGCGCGCGGGCGGTGTTGTTGCCGACCCGGGCCGAAGGCTACGGCCTGCCGCTGGTAGAAGCGATGGCGATGGGCGCACCCGTAGTCGCAAGCGATCTGCCGGCGTTTCGCCAGATCGGCAAGGGCATTCCCCTGCTGCTCGACCCCGACGACGAGGCGGCATGGACCCATGCCATCATGACACTTGAATCGGGCGAAGACGAGCGTCATCGCCAGATAGAACTTCTAACCGAATTCCGCCCTCCCGTATGGCAGGATCACTTCGTCCAGGTCGATGCGTGGCTAGACGCGCTGGAAACCGCGACGACGATCCGCCGCCCGATCAGACCATCAAAGATCTCCAGCAGGTCACGAAGCTTCCCGCTTCGGTCCCGCCGTTTCTCCGGAAGCCATGGATTCCGGAAAGGCAATGCGAGCATGAAACACACAATTCCCAAGACCGAAGCCTCAGTCGATCCCCTTGCGCCTGTGTATGGATCGACCGAGCCGGAGAAAGGCTGGCGTGAAAAGGCGCGCTTTCTGTTTCGCCAGCCGCTGTTCGTATTCACCGTGCTGCTGCCGACGGTGCTGGCGATCCTGTACTTCGGGATCTTCGCCGAAGACGTCTATATTTCGGAATCGCGCTTTGTCGTTCGCAATCCCCAGAAGACCGCAGCTTCGCCGCTCAGTGCGGTGCTCAGCGGGTCGGGAATCGCCAACGGATCCGAGGAAAGCGCCGCGGTCATGGAATATGTCCAGTCGCGCCGCGCGCTTGAGGACGTGAACAGGGACGGGCTGGTCCTCGACGCCTATGCCGATCCGGACATCTTCTTTCTGGACAGGTTCGGCGCTCTGGGAGGTTCGAGCAGGGAGCAGCTCTACCAGTATTTCATCGACAAGGTGGCAATAGCCGAAGGCGCTTCGACGCAGGTCGCGACGCTCACCGTGCGTGCCTACACCCCGGTCGAAGCGCAGAAGATCAACGCGCGGCTGCTCAACCAGTCGGAGGAGCTGGTGAACAGCCTGTCCCAGCGCGCGCAACAGGATTCGATCCAGCTGGCACAGCGCGAAGTGGACGCCGCCAATGCAAACGCCCGCGATGCCGCGCTGAGGCTGGCCGAATTCCGGGACCGCAACGGATTGGTCGACCCTGCGCAGCAGTCCGAGATCGGGCTGCAGATGATTTCGAAGCTGCAGGATGAGCTGATTGCCGCGCGCACACAGTTGCAGCAGCTTCAGACCTATACGCCCGAAGCATCGCAGATCCCGTTCCTGCAATCGCAGATTGCCAGTATCCAGCGCGAGATCAACCTTGCCGAAGGGCAGCTGGCGGGCGGCAACCGGTCGCTGTCGGCAGCGCTGGTCAAGTACCAGGAGCTGCGGCTCAATTCCGAATTTGCCGAACAGCAGCGCGCGATCGTTCTGGCTTCGCTTCAGGAAGCGCAAGTGGAGGCCCGCCGGAAGCGCGCCTATGTCGAGCGCATTTCATCCCCCAGCCTTCCCGACTATGCAGAGGAACCGCACCGGATCCGCGGCATTATCGCGACGCTGATCATGGGTCTGCTCGCATGGGGCGTGCTGTCCATGCTGATCGTCGGCATCCGCGAGCACCGGGACTGATGGCCAGCCTGCCAATCGACAATCTGCCGCTCAGAGAAAGTCTCAAGGTCCAGTGGCGCGTCCTGTACGCGCTGCTGATCCGCGAGATCCTGACGCGTTACGGGCGCCACAACATCGGTTTCCTCTGGCTTTTTGTCGAACCCATGATCTTCACGCTTGGCGTCACCGCGCTCTGGACGGCGACGAAATCGGCGCATGGCAGCAGCCTGCCGATCGTCGCCTTCGCGCTGACCGGCTATTCCAGTGTGCTCTTGTGGCGCAACATGCCCGGTCGCTGCATCGGCGCCCTGTGGGTCAATCTGTCGCTGCTCTATCACCGCAACATCAAGGTGCTGGACATCTATCTGGCGCGGCTGCTGCTTGAATTCGGGGGTGCGACCATCTCGTTCGCGACCCTGTCGGTCGTCTTCATCAGCATCGGCTGGCTCTCGCCGCCCGAAGATTTCCTGAAGGTCGTGGCGGGCTGGCTGGTCATCGCCTGGTTCGGTGCCGCGCTGGCCATCACGCTGGGCGCATTGTCGCACCTGAGCGAGCTTGTCGACAAGCTGTGGCACCCGGCATCCTATCTGATCTTCCCCTTTCGGGCGCCGGGTTCATGGTATCGGCCCTTCCGCCGTTTGCGCAGAATGTCGTGCTATGGATCCCCATGGTCCACGGAGTGGAGCTGGTGCGGGAGGGGTATTTCGGTTCGCAGGCGCATGCCGTCTATGATCTATCCTATGTCATTCCCGTCAGCCTTGTCCTCAGCGTGGCAGCGCTGATGGCGGTGCGCTATGTTTCGCGCCGGGTGGTGCCGCAATGATCTTCGTCGACAATGTGCGGAAGGTCTATCCCGACCAATTTTGGCGAAAACCTCGTCCTCGACGGGGTAAGCTTTACCCTTGCGCGCGGTGAGAAGCTGGGGGTGCTGGGACGCAACGGCGCGGGCAAGTCGACCATGATCCGGCTGATCAGCGGTGCCGAAAGGCCGACGTCCGGTCGGATAGAGACGCACATGTCGGTGTCATGGCCGCTGGCTTTCAGCGGGGCGTTCCAGCCGATGCTGACGGGCGTCGACAACATCCGCTTCATCAGCCGGATCTACGATCAGGATTTCAAGCAGAACCTGGCCTTTGTCGAGGAGTTCGCAGAGCTCGGCCCCTATCTGCGCGAAGAGGTGCGGACCTATTCGTCGGGCATGCGCGCGCGCCTTGCCTTCGCGATCTCGATGATCATCGAATTCGACTGCTTTCTCATCGACGAGATCGGCGCCGTCGGCGATGCGCGCTTTCACGAAAGGTGCAACCGCGAGTTGTTCCAGAACCGCGGAGACCGTGCGATGGTCATCATCTCGCACGACGCGTCCTATGTGCGCGACCATTGCAATCGCTATGCCGTGCTCGAAAAGGGCAAGCTGGTGCTGTTCGATGATTTCGATGAAGCCTACGACGATTTCCGCAAGAAGATCGGCGTTGCCGCGCCCGGCAACGAGGAGGACGAGTATGTCCCGGCGAACCGCCGCGAACTGATCGAGACGACCCACACGGTCGCCATCCGCGACGACGGTTTCCGCGTCAGGGTTCAGCAGGCGGACTGGCTGCGTGATGAAGGCCACTGGGCCAGGGCCGAGCGGGCCTATGGCGACGTGCTTGCGATGTATCCCTATCAACGCTCATATTGGGTGCAGCGTGCCCATTGCGCCAAGGAAGCGGGGCATTTCGCGCGGGCAGAGGCATGTTACCGCACCGCCTGCGCTTTGGGAGAGCCCTATCCCGACGTGCGCGAACACGTTCTTTTCGTGATGGGAAAACAGGGCATTTCGCCCGAGAAGCGTCCGGTCGCCCGCTACAACAAGGGGGCAGTCCACTCGCAGCCACCCGGCCTTCCCGATATTGCCTTGTTCGCGCGCGCTGCATGGAAGATCGAGCAATTGCCCGAGGAGACCACGCTGTCGCTGTTGCGCGCTCATCCGACGCTGGACCGTTTGCTCGCCGCGATGATCAATGACCCCAGGTTCGAGGTCGCGCAGGCGAACTGGATCAGGGATCAACTCGCCCCCGCGGAACGGTCGGATGAGCAAGAGGCGCACCGGGACACGGAGGAAACCGGCAATGACGATGCGCCGGAGTGGGCAATGCACCTTGCCATCATCGCTTGTCCGCGTAGTGGCGGCTGCGACACGCGTGGCGCCGCGAATGCGATCAGCGGGGTACAGGACGCGTGGGATGCGATCATGGCGGACAATGGATTTCCGGGCTGGCCGCTGATGCACGATGCCCTCCGCCGGAGACTGGAACGATGAGGCGGGAGTTCTGACGTGGCCAATCTGGTAGTGGATGGCTACAACCTGGGCCTTACCAAGGGGACCGGCGTAGCCACCTATGCTCGCAACCTGTGCGGAGAGGCGATGGCGCTCGGTCACGACGTGTCGATCGTCTATGGCCAGCGGTTCGGAAATTCCGGCAACGAACTCCTGCGCGAGATTGCGTTTTTCGACGAGCCCGACAGGAGGCCCAACAAGGTGGCCGAGGGCGCGCGCATCGCCAGAAAGGCACTGACAGGTCCGCTTGGCCATGCGCCGCGCCAGGTACATCTGTCGGGCGCGGTGATCTCACGTACCTTCGAACCGCGTCTGCCGGCAGGCGCGCGTGTCTTCAATTCGGACAATGTCTTCGGGCAAAGCGCGGCCGGCTTCGCGTTATGGGGCGGTCTGGTCAATATTCACATGCCTGAAAGGCCGGACCTCGCGCACTGGACCTATCCGCTTCCGGTGAAGGCAAAAGGTTGCCCCAATATCTATACGCTGCACGACCTCGTGCCGCTGCGGCTTCCCTACACGACATTGGACAACAAGAAGCGCTATCACCGGCTGCTCAAGACGATTGCGCAAAAGGCTGATCATATCGTCACCGTTTCCGAATGTTCGAGGCGCGACATCGTCCAGCTGCTGGGCGTGCCGGAAAGCAGGGTCACGAATACCTATCAGTCGGTTGCAGTCCCGCGCGCCTTGCTGGAACGCAGCGAAGAAGATGTCGCCCGCGAAGTTGCCGGAGCCACCGGTGCCGGCTTTCGCGAATATCTGCTGTTCTGGGGATCGATCGAACCGAAGAAGAACATCGGCCGCCTGATCGAGGCCTATCTGTCGAGCGGGATTTCGACGCCGCTCGTCATCGTCGGCGCGCAGGCCTGGAAATCGAACGACCAGCTGCAATTGCTCAAGAACGAAAGCCTGCGCAGCGACAAGCGGATCATACAGCTTTCCTATGCGCCCTTCTCGCTTCTGGTCAGCCTGATACGGGGAGCGCGTGCAGCGCTCTTCCCGTCACTGTACGAGGGTTTCGGCCTTCCCGTGCTCGAGGCGATGCAGCTGGGCACGCCCGTCATCTGCTCTGACAGCGCATCCTTGCCAGAAGTGGCGGGCGACGCTGCGCTGATGGTCGACCCCTATGACACGCAGGCAATTTCCGCCGCCATTCGCAGGATCGACGCCGATGCCGATCTTCGGGCCGAACTCTCGCGCAAGGGGCGGGAACAGGCAAGGCTGTTCTCCCCCGAGAGTTATCGCCAGCGTCTGGACACACTCTATCGCAGCATCCTCTGAAGGACTGACGAAAGCCAAATTATGATGAACCTGAAAACCGACCGCACGGGCACGGCGATGGCAAGGACGTTGATCGCGATTGCCCTGTCCGGCGCAATCGCCGCCTGTACTTCGTTTGGCGGCACCGGCCCCAGATCGGGCGCGATAAAGGGCGCGGAAGACAGCGTCTATGACAATCATGCGATCCGCGTAGTGCCGCTCAACGATGCCACGCTCTCGCGGCTCGACCAGTATGGCGATGCGACCAGCTTTGCCCGCCTTTTCGGCGACGCTGGGGTGTCGCCGCTGATCATTGGCGAAGGTGACGTACTCGATGTCGCCATCTGGGAGGCACCGCCGGCAGTCCTGTTCGGTGTGACCACATCGGATGTACGGCTCGCGGCCAATCCGCAGGTCGCGCAAAGTGCATCGATCCCGCAACAGATGGTGAGCGAGGATGGTGTCATCACCGTCCCGTTCATCGGCAAGGTTCCCGTGGCCGGCAAGACGCCCGCCCAGATCGAGAGCTTTATCGTCTCGCGCCTCCGGGGACGTGCGCATGACCCGCAGGTTGTCGTGCGACTGGTCCAGAACGAGGCGCGCAACGTCACGATCCTGGGCGAGGTGAATACAAGCCGCCAGCTTCCGCTCACCGGCAAGGGCGAGCGCATCCTTGACGCCATTGCCCGGGCCGGTGGCACCAGGAACCCGGTCGACAAGTCCTCGGTCCAGCTTGCGCGCGGGCAGATGACGGCTTCGATGCCTCTGGAACGCATAATCCAGGATCCTTCGCAGAACGTCCGCCTGAAACCCGATGACGTACTTGCCGTCCTGCACCAGCCTTTCAGCTTCATCGCCCTTGGCGCGGTCGCTCGCAGCGCCGAAGTGCCCTTCGAGGGCACCGGCCTCACCCTGGCGCAGGCGCTTGGCAGGATCGGCGGGCTCGACGAGTTGCGTGCGAACATCCGGGGCGTATTCGTCTTCCGCATGGAGGACCCCGCCGCCCTGGGTGCCGAGGCCGCAGAAGCGCCGACCTATGGCCCGGATGGACGGGTGCCGGTAATCTACAATCTCGACATGTCCGACCCGGTCAGCCTGTTCGCCATGCAGGACTTCGCAGTGCGTGACGATGACGTGCTCTACGTCTCCACCGCGCCTGCGGCAGACCTCCAGCGCTTCATCTCCTTCTTGTCGAGCACAGCTTTCTCGACCATCGCAATTGGCAACGCCATCAACTGATCGAGCGTATCAGGATCCGACATGACACTCATTTCCCGGCTTTCCAGCACGGCCAGTCGCCACAAGCAGACCGACACACAGCGCGCGATCCGCCGCGCCGATCTGGCCCGTGACCGCCGTGACTGGGCTGCCGCAGCCGAGCAGTATCGTCGGGCCTTGCAGGACGAGGAATCGCAGCCGCATATCTGGCTCCAGCTTGGCCACGCGCTGAAAGAGGATGGACGCCTGAACGAGGCGCTGCAGGCATACCAGCAAGCCACCATCCTGAGTCCGGCCGATGCCGAGGCGCATCTGCACCTGGCGCATCTCTACAAGCGGCTCGGCTATATCGATCCGTCGATCACCCACTTCCTTCATTCGATGCATTACGGCACGAATTCGCGGTCCGAGGAGCGCGAGCTACTGAACCTGCTGGCGCGGCAGGTGGAGCGCGGCCACTACGCGAAGGTGGTGGCGGCTGTGGAAGCGCTCGACCTGCTTCCCCCCGGCGACGAGGCCGCTATCCTTGTGAAGCTGCGCAAGATACTGGCACAGGGAACGAGCGCCGCGGCACCTGTCGAAACGGAGATGGGCGCACCACAAGACCTGACGATGGTATTCGATATTTCGGACCTGATCGGGTTCTGGCGGTCGGCACGCCTGCCCACGGGCATTCAGCGGGTGCAGATCGAAGCGATCATCGGTGCGTTGTGAGCCGCGAGAATGGCCGCGCCATCCGCCTTTGCTGTTTTACCAGCGGGCGGGACGACTGGCTTGAAGTGCCGCTTGCCGCCTTTCGTCAGCTGGCAGATCTGGCGACCAGAGCGGGCGCGACCGACGACCCCGACTGGACCGACGCGGTGGCCGAACTCGACCTTCATCTCATGCTCGCGCCGCCTTTCGTCTTTCCGTTTGGCGCCCTGCTGATCAATCTAGGCACCAGCTGGTGGCTTCAGAACTATTTCCTGTTCGTCCGGCATGCGAAACAGACGCGCGGCATACGCTACATTCCCTTTGTGCACGACATGATCCCGATCATCACGCCGGAACACTGCATCGAGGCGCTGACCGAGGACTTCATCAGCTGGGCGCTGGGCGTTTTCGATCACGCCGATCATTTCCTCGTCAATTCCGGCGCGACGGCAAAGGACTTGCGCGCAGTGGCCGCGACGCTGGGCCATGATGTCACGCCGGATGATATCGCGATCATTCCGCTCGACAGCGACTTTCGCAAGGAAGGCGTTGCGCAGCTGACGGCCGACGCGCTCGCGCAATGGCAGTTGGAGGAAGGAGAGTTCGTCCTGTTCGTCTCCACTGTCGAAATCCCGCAAGGGCCATACTGATCGCATTCGACGCCTGGGCCAGGCTGATAGAGGATCAGGACCCAGACAAGGTCCCGCAACTGGTGTGCGTGGGGAACCGGGGCTGGCTGAACGACAAGGTCTATGAAAGGTTGGCCACCGACGTCGTCCTGTCGCGGAAGGTCACCATGCTTTCGGGCCTGTCCGATGCGGAACTCGCCCTGTTGTATCGCAGCTGCAAGTTCACCCTCTATCCGAGGTCTCTACGAAGGATGGGGCCTGCCGGTCACGGAATCGCTCTGCTATGGCAAGGTTCCGCTGACTTCCGATGCGGCTTCCCTCCCCGAGGCCGGTGGGCGATTTGCTGTCTATTCCAGTGCTGGCGATCGCGAAGAGCTGAGCGAAAAGGCGGGGCGGCTGATTGCCGACGATGACTATCGCCGAAGGCTGGAGGATGCCATCCGGGCGGATTTCGTTCCGCGCAGCTGGCACGACCTGGCCGAGCAGATCGTGGAGGAACTCGACCATTTCGCCGCCGCTGATGAAGGTGCAGCGGCCATCGACAGTCAGGCCATGGCGGCTCCCCTGGCAGTGCCGGGCAATTGGTACCCACTTGTCCGCAACCGATCCACGCGCATCTGGCAGGGCATGAATACAGCCGAGCACTTCCGCTCCGGCCTTGGCTGGAACTGGCCCGAGGATCGCGGATGCCGTGTCCGCGGAACGGGCGGGACGCTGACCATGCGCCTTGACCCTCCGGAAGGGCGGCTGAGGCTTTATATCGGCTTGCGCGGGGATGAGAACGTCAAGACGCTGTATCGCATCACGATGGGCCGCCATTGCGTGGAAGGGCGGCTTCGTCCCGACGAAGTCAGCTGGACGTGGATCGACCTCGACCATGGCGATCTTGGCGGGGAACAAACTCTTGCCTTTGCTGCCAAAGCCATGCCTGACGGCGCATTACCAACCTATTTCGTCCGCGGGTTCTTTCCCTGCGCTATCGATGACGGCGAGATGCGGCAGAACTTCCTCGAGGCGGTGTCACTCGGAAGGCTGGACCTGTTCGATGCCTATCGCGCCAGTCGTAGCAACTGACCCAATCCCGCACGTGGTCGCCGCCATGCGCATCACGGATCCATGCACCGGACCGGGTGTCACTAGGAACAGGCAATGAAAATCCTTCTGTTTGGCGCGTTTGAGAATGGAAATCTGGGCGATGAACTACAGGCGCAATGCCTGGCCCGGACGATACTGGAAAAATTCCCGGACGCCTGCATTACCGCCAATAGCCATTTCCCCCGCGATTTTCATTTCACCCTTGGCGACAAGGCCCCGTTCGGCCGCATCCTCGACCTCGACTACGTGAATTCCTTCGACTGGCTGGTAATCGGCGGAGGCGGCCTGCTGGCGCATCCCCATGATCCGCTCGGCGACGAACGCTGGGTAGATGGCTTGCAAGCCAAGGTCGTGATCTGGGGTGTCGGCGCATCCGATTTCTTCGCCGGCAATGCGCGCAAGCTGATCGAAAAGGCGCATTACGCGTCTGGCCGCGATCTCATGTCCATCCAGAACTCTTGCCAAATACCGTAACGACGTACCCTTCGTTTGCGATCCCGTGCTGGCAGACAGGGGATCCGACCTTTCCGAGACCGGGCCGACGCGCGGCGCGATGGAACGCTTTGGGTGCTGCGCGGGCCGTTGACGTCCGTGCATGAGAAAATCCTGCGCTACATGCAGCCCGGAGACAGTGTCGTCGGTTTCGAGCCGAAGGTGGACAAGGCGATCGAGGGCCTGTTTCCGCAGATCACATATCCCGCGACGATCGAGCAATTCGCCGAACTGGCCACCCGCGCCGAACGCGTGATCTCCATGCGGTTTCGCGGATGATTCTCGCGCTCAACTGCGGCGCTCCCGTCGCCGCTCTTGACGTCGGCAAGGGGCTCGACCTGCTCAGAATGCTGGGACTGCAGAAAAACGTGATCACGGGCGAGGACTGGAACGTCGATTTCCCGACCACCGATGGCGAGCGGACGAAGAGCATCATCGCCTCGATGCGCCAGTTCTACCGTCTGCAACTTGGGATCGCACTCTCGGAGCCGAAGACTGATCGTGCAGGGCGCGGTGTTCCCGCGGCTGATCCTGCGACCGATTACCTGGCGCAGGAGCAGCGGATCAGCGCGCTGATCGAGAACCTGTCTCCGGGCGCAGCACTGGCCTTTTCCCATCGTCAGGCCAGGCAAGGACAGCTGGCCATGGCAATGATGCTGGCCGAGATTGCGATCAAGGGCGCAGCCACATTGGCCGAGGGCGAGGAGCTGTCAGCGAATATCCTGTTGGCAAGCCTTCTGGAGCGGCGGGGAGATCTGGCAAACGCAGCCCGGACCATAGCCAGAGCGGTAGAGATCGCTCCCGAAAACCGGCAAGCCATCGATGATCGGGACCGGATACTCTCGACGCTTGCAAGCTTGCAGTCAGAGCGGGTTTCGGACTGATCTCAGGTCACCGGACGCTTCCTGTGCAGGCTGGCAACCGCGATGATGTCACCGGCAGGCGGCAGGTCCCTTCAGCAGAACTGCCGGGAAGCAGGACGGGCTGACGCGGCGGTGAAGATGTCGTGGCCGCCGCGAGGCTAGACCAAGCTGTCCGGCTCCGTTAC
>CAVVZE010000003.1:0-102644 GCA_963752785.1 uncultured Alphaproteobacteria bacterium | reverse complement strand
ACGCTTGGGGCTGCCCCTTATTCGGCGGCTTCCGCCATGGCGTCGACCGACACGTATTTGCGGCCAAGCTTGCCATCGTGAAAACGAACCTTGCCCTCGGCCAAGGCGAACAGCGTGTGGTCGCGGCCCATGCCGACATTTACGCCCGGGTACACCTTGGTCCCGCGCTGGCGAATGATGATGTTGCCGCCGACGACTTCCTGGCCGCCGAACTTCTTGACGCCAAGGCGACGGCCCGCTCAGTCGCGACCGTTGCGCGAGGAGCCGCCTGCTTTTTTATGTGCCATGGTGTTCTGCTCCTACTTTGGTGTTCAGCCGACCGACACGATGCGCAGCAGGGTCATCTGCTGACGGTGTCCGTTGCGACGGCGATAATTGTGACGGCGACGCTTCTTGAAGACGATCACCTTCTCCGACTTGGCCTGCGCGATGATCTCGGCCGAAACCTTGACCTTCGACGCGTCCTTCAGCTCCGAGCCTTCGCCCGCGAGCAGAATGTCGCCCAGTTCGATCTTGTCACCGGCGTCACCCGCCAGCTTCTCGACCGCGATCTTGTCTCCTTCGGCGACGCGATACTGCTTGCCGCCCGTGCGCACGATTGCGAACATGTTCAAACCTGTCTGTTCTGCCGCGATGCCACGACCCGGCGACAAAGCGCCGACGTTGTATCCGTGCCGATCTGCGGACGTTTCACCGGCCCAGTGCCCATGCAGCGCGCAAAAGCACCCGGTAAAGCCGGATTGAGCGGTGCCCGTTACTGGCTATGGCCGGTCCTGTCAATTGCAAAGGGCGGTCCCGCCCGCGGGCTGCCAACCGGCTGCAAGCCGAATGCATGTGCTGGCACGGCGGATGCAAAATGCTATCAGGCCGCATGATGACAGTACAGCGCCCTCTCCTCCTTCTGCTTTCCTCGCTCGTGCTGGCCGGCTGCGCGACCGACGCGCGCTATCCCTCGCTCGCCAGACGTGATGTTGAGCGGGTGGAAGGCAATGCTCCTGCGGCAGCGCCAGACGTGCAGGAGCTGGTCTCCGCCCAGCCTCTGCCCGAAGGTCTGGAGCAAAGGCTCTCGGAATTGCAGCGGCAGGCTCAGGCCGCTCATGCGCGTTTCGAGCGTGCCGCCAGCGCTGCGCGGGATCGCGCTCGGGCCGCCGCTGGCGCGCCGCAGGGAAGCATGCGCTGGTCCGACGCGATCGTCGCGATCAGCGATGTCGAATCGGCACGTAGCGAGACGATGTTTGCGCTGGCGGAACTCGATTCGATGCTGGCGCTGGGGGCGGTGGCCGAAGCGCGCACCGACAAAAATCGCGGGCTGACGCAGATCGCCGACACGCGCGAGGACGTCGCTGCGCTTGTCGCGCAAGAAGACGCCGTACTGCAGGCTCTGACGGATCCGCTCAGCTGACCGCGTTCACAGGACATGCGCCCAGCGCGACAGGTCCTCGCGGTCCTGATCGCGCGGCTCGACCCAGTGCCAGCCCTGCGCTGTCCTTTCACGCTTCCAGAACCAGCTTTTGGACTTCAGATGGTCCATCAGGAAGTCGCACGCCTCGAACGCATCGCGACGGTGCCGCGCCCCGCAGGCGACCAGCACGATGGGATCGCCGGGGTGCATCACGCCCTCGCGGTGGATGACCAGCAGACCGGTCAGCTTCCAGTGCCGCTCCGCCCGCGCAGCCAGGCCTCCATACCGGACAAGGTCAGCGGTGCGTAATGCCGCAGTTCCAGCGCAGTGACGACATCGCGCCCGCCCTCGGCGCGGACCTTGCCGAGGAAGCTGACGATCCCGCCCGCGTCCTGGCGCTGCGTGAAACGGTCCAGCTCGTGCGCCGGATCGAATGCCGCATGGGCGAGGCGGATGTCGCTGATCATCGGCAGGGGGTCAGCCGCCGCTCACGGGCGGGAGAAAAGCCAGCTCATCGCCATTCCCCGCAGTCCAGTCGCCGGCGCCGACCAGCGAACCGTTAAGCGCCACGCGCACATTGCTGGCTGCAAGGGCGACCGCCAGCTTCGGGTCGAGCCGTTCCGCGATTTCCGCAAATCGGACCGGCCGTTCGACATCGAGCGTCAGCGCGGGCGCACCGGCCACATCCTCGAGCCTGCCCAGGAACAGCAGAGTCAGCGTCATGGACCGCTAGCCGCCAGTGACCGACATATGGCGAGCGAGCGCGGGCGACTCGCCAGCCTCGCGAATGACGAAATGGTGCCGTTCGGGCTTGATGCGCCATGGCCTCGTCCAGTGCGGTCGCCAGCGCACCGTCCGGATCGCCGGAGCGCAATGCGGCGCGCAGATCGACCTGCTCCCGACCACCCAGGCAGGCGTAGAGCTGGCCCGTCGCCGTGACGCGCACGCGGTTGCAGCCTTCGCAGAAATTGCCGGTCAGCGGAGTGATGAAGCCGAGTCGGCCACCTGTCTCCGCGATGTTCACATAACGGGAAGGACCTCCGGTGCGGTGGCCGCTGGGCGTCAGCGTCCAGCGCGCGTCCAGATCGCGGCGGACCGCATCGAGCGGCAGATAATGGTCGATCCGCTCGCCATCGACTTCTCCCAGCGGCATGACCTCGATCAGCGTCACATCATGGCCCTGCCCGTGCGCCCACTCGATCATCGCCGGGATTTCGTCCTCGTTCACGCCCTTGAGCGCGACGGTGTTGAGCTTCACCTTCAGCCCCGCCTGCCGAGCGGCGGCGATGCCGTGCAGCACCGCATCCAGCCGGTCGCGCCGGGTCAGTCGCGCGAATATCTTCGGGTCCAGCGTGTCGAGCGAGACATTGACCCGCCTGACGCCTGCAGCCGCGAGATCGTCCGCGAACTCGGCCAGCTGCGTGCCATTGGTGGTCAGGGTCAGTTCTTCCAGGCCGTCGCCGATCCGGCGGCCCAGCGCGCGAACCAGCTCGATCATGTCGCGCCGCACCAGCGGTTCGCCACCGGTCAGCCGGATCTTCGTCACGCCCCGATCGATGAAGGCCAGCGCGAGGCGGTGTGCTTCCTCCAGTGTCAGCACCTCGGCTCGGGGGAGGAACTGCATCCGCTCGGGCATGCAATAGCTGCAGCGCAGGTCGCAACGATCGGTCAGCGAGAGCCGCAGATACGTAATGTGACGGCCAAATCCGTCGATGAGGGCGGGCTGCGATCCGGTTTTCATGCGCTGCATTGTGCCAGAGCGCTCAATCCCCGCCAAGCGTTCCCGCAATCAGCAATTGTCCGGTGACGCCTTCATTGGCGTGCAGGAAGGCGATCGTCGCCCGCATCGCCTCCTCGCCTGCGTGCGGCGATGCGGGCGCAGCGCCGTTCACCCGGGCCGGAACCGCTGCGCGCGCCAGTGCGGCGACAGCCTCGCGGCGCCAGCGGTGGGGCTTTTCCTCGGCATGGTCGAACCTCAGGACGATCGACTGATAACCTTCCGCCATCAGCGCCACCGCACGCGGCAGGTGGACCTGGTGGAAAACGGCGGCAGCGGCCAGCGGATCGGCGCCGGCCAGCTCGACCTCCAGAACTGCCTCGCCCGTCATCGCCGGTGCCGCAGCAGGGTCATGCCGATCTTCTCGTCACGCTCGGCGATAGCGAGTTTCACGATCTTGACCTTGACCCATTTCACCCGCGCGTCCTGCACGAATAGCGTGTCGCAGACATGGTCGCCCACCGCTTCGATCAGCTTGAAATGCACGCCCGGCGGCAAGGCTTGGGTCGCCGCGAATTTCAGGTCCATGTAGTTCTTGCTGGCGTCGAGCGGGGTGTCCGGCTCGAACCGGCCCGGCATGTCCAGTTCCACTGCGATCGAGATGCGCAGCGGCTGCGGCTTGCCGGTTTCTTCCGAATATATCCCGGTCAGCACGTCGACGACCAGGTCCTCCACTTCGAGGATCAGCGAATCGTTCATCTCATGACCCCTGGTCATTGGCCCAGCGGGCAAAAATGGCGGTCGGCAGTATGCGCCGGGCGTCGGTATCGGGTGCAGGCGCCTCGCGCACGGCCAGCTCGCCATGTTCGACGCGGCCGGGCAGCGCGGCGAAATGTTCGTCCAGCAGGCCCGCCAGCGATAGCGAGCTCATCCGCACGGCATAGGCGGTAAGGAACAGGAAGCGCGAATCGGCGTCCAGCAGCTGGCGGCAATCGGCGATCAGCGGCGCGAGGCTTTCCTCGATCCGCCACGTCTCGTTCTTCGGGCCGCGGCCGAACTTGGGCGGGTCGAGGATGATGCCGTCATAACGACGCTCGCGCCGCATTTCGCGCGCGGCGAACTTGGCGGCGTCGTCGACCAGCCAGCGTACGGGCGCGTCCTGCATGCCGCTGGCCGCCGCATTCTCGCGCGCTTGCGCCACCGATTTCTTGCTGGCATCGACATGCGCCACCGCCCCGCGCCGCGCCAGCGACAGCGATCCGACACCGGTATAGCCGAACAGGTTGAGAGTCTGCGGATCGGCAACGCCGTCCAGCATGCCATCCATCCAGTCCCACACGGGCGCCATGTCCGGAAAGAAGCCGAGGTGCCGGAACGGCGTGCATTGCGCGGTGAACCGCAATTCGCGCCAAGCAAGCGGCCAGCCGTCTTCGGGAACAGGTCTCGAGAAATGCCAGCGTCCGCCGCCGTCCTCGTCAGAACCGGGCACGAACTCGCCATGCGCGTCCCACTGGGCGAGGCGCGGTTTCCACATCGCCTGCGGCTCTGGCCGGATGAACCGGTACGGACCATAGCTCTCGAACTTGCGCCCCTCGCCGCTGTCGAGCAGTGCGTAATCCGACCATCCCTCTCCGAGCAGCAACTGAGGAAGTTCGACGAGGCTGGCCATCAGGCGCCGTGGGCGGGAATGGTCGCCGCGGGACACAGCGTCGCGTGCTCGGCGACGAAGGCGGCAACCGCCTCATACGTGCCGGGCAGGTCGGTGCAGGCTTCCTCGCGGTCCATCAGGTCGGCGATCCGCGGCGGCAGTTCGGGCGACACGCCGATGGCCGCCTCGACCGCGGGCGCGAACTTGGCGGCATCGGCGGTGGCGAGCGTCACCACCGGCACGCGACGCGGCAGATCGGCATCCAATGCAGCCGACAACCCGATCGCGGTGTGCGGATCGATGATCTTGTCGCAATTCTCATGCGCCCAGCGCATCGCCGCGCGCATCCCGTCGGCATCGACCCGCGCGCTGGCAAACAGCGCGGCGGAGCCCTCGCGCTGCGCATTGGTCAGGTGCATGGCTTTCGATGTTTCGAAGCCGCGCATCTGGTCGGCCAAAGCCACTCCATCGCGGCCCCCGGCATCGAAAAGCAGCCGTTCGAAATTGCTGCTGACCTGGATATCCATCGACGGCGCTTCGGTCGGGGTCACGCCATGCGCCGAATAGTCGCCGCTCGACAGGGCGCGGTGCAGGATATCGTTGACATTGGTCGCGACGATCAGCCTTTCCACCGGAAGACCCATGTGGGCGGCGACATGCCCTGCGAAGACATCTCCGAAATTGCCAGTTGGCACACTGAAGGCAGTCTTGCGATGCGGCGCTCCCAGCTGGATCGCTGCGGCAAAATAATAGACCACCTGCGCCATCAGCCGCGCCCAGTTGATCGAATTGACCGCGGTGATGCGGAACCGGCGGGTCATGTCACGGTCGGCGAACATGCGCTTCACCATGGCCTGCGCGTCATCGAAACTGGCGTTTTCCAGCGCGATATTGTGCACGTTCGGCGCAACCACGCTGGTCATCTGCCGGCGCTGCACTTCGCTGACGCGGCCTTTGGGATGAAGCATGAAGATGTCGATCTTCTCGCGCCCGGCCACCGCGTCGATGGCCGCGCTGCCGGTATCGCCGCTGGTCGCGCCGACAATGGTCAGGTGCTGGTCGCTGTCCTTCAGGAACTCCTCGAACAACAGGCCGAGCAGCTGCAGCGCCACATCCTTGAACGCGAGCGTGGGGCCGTGGAACAGTTCGAGCAGCCAGTTACGCTCGTCGAGCTGGGTCAGCGGGGTCACTGCCTTGTGCGCGAAGCGGCCATAGGCCTCACGCGTCAGCTCCAGCAAGCGTTCGGGGGCGATGCAGTCGCCGACGAACGGCTGCATGACCTTGGCAGCCAGTTCTGCATAGGGGAGCCCCGCCATTGCGGCGATTTCGTCGCTGGAAAAGCGCGGCCAGTCGCGCGGCACGTAAAGTCCGCCATCGCTGGCAAGTCCTGCCAGCGTGACGGAACGGAAATCGAGCGGCGCGGCGCTGCCCCTGGTGCTGATGTAATCCATGAGGCGCGCGGTTAGCCCCGCAGGCGGGACATGGCAAGCGGGGTCGAAAGGCCGATCCTAGTCGGGCGATTGCGCCTGCTTGCGGCGTAGCGCAAGAAAATAGATGACCAGTGCCGTAATCGCGAAAAAGAACCACTGAAACGCATAGGCCATGTGGTTGTTGGGCAATTCTCGCGGATCAGGCGCGGCATTGGCGGCAAGCCCGGCTAGCGGCGGATCGGCGACCAGCCTGATGCCCTTGCCGTAGCGGGTGATGCGCCCGGTCACCTCGCCCCCGTTCCATTCGGCGGGCTGAGGATCCTGCGTCCATCCCAGCTGAACCGCAGCGGGATTGCCGCCTGCTGTACGGCACCGGGCGATCTGGACCCAGCCCGCTTCGCCCGCACTGTTTCGGCCGGCAATGGCGTCGCGTCCGATCACCTCTGCGCAGTCGAAGGAAGAGCGGCGATAATAGACCTCGTCGTACCGGTCGGGTGCCGCCGGCCACATGACCGCCCTGTTGTCCTCCGCCGCGTCGGAATAGCGGGTCAGCAGTTCGTGCTTCCAGCTGGCGCGCTGCAATTGCCATACGCCCAGGCCGACCATCATGGCGACCGCCGCCAGCACCAGCACTGTCGGGATGATGGGGATGCGGCGCATCATGCCTCGGGATCGCCGCCACCGGCTTCGCGTGCATCGCGATGATATTCGATGGTCAGCAGCAGCCCCTTGGCGACCCGCAGTCCGCCCAGCACCATGACGATTGTCAGCGGCACCCACAGGATCACGTGGATCCAGAAAGGCGGATCAACGGAAAGATCGAACCAGATCGCGAGGCCCGTGATGACGGTGCCGATGATCAGCGTGAGGAAAGCCGCAGGACCATCGCCGACATTGAATTGGTCATAGTTCAGGCCGCAATTGCCGCACTTCGATGCAAAGCGAACCCATCCGCCTGGAAAGCCACCCATGAACATCGTGGCGGCCGAACAGCGCGGGCATTCGCCGCGGATTGCGGCGCGGAACGCCGCGCCGAAGTCAGGCCCCTCTCCCGCGGGAGAGGCCGGTTCCCCGGACTCTCCGCGATCAGGATCGGTCAATGGACACGCTCTGTACCGGCTTCATCAATGGATGGTCGCGCCCCAACCGCCCCAGACATAGACGGCGATGAAGAGGAACAGCCACACCACGTCGACAAAGTGCCAGTACCACGCTGCCGCTTCGAAGCCGAAATGCTGACGCGGGGTAAAATCGCCCTTGTAGGCACGCACGAGGCAGACGATCAGCATGATGGTGCCGACGATCACGTGGAACCCGTGGAAGCCGGTCGCCATGTAGAAGACCGAGCCATAGGTGTTCTCGCCGAAGGGGAACGGCGCGTGGATGTATTCGTAAGCCTGGATGCTGCTGAAGAGCAGGCCCAGAATGACGGTCAGCCAAAGGCCCTGCTTCAGGCCCTCACGATCCCCGTGGATCAGCGAATGGTGCGCCCAGGTCACCGTGGTGCCCGAACAGAGCAGGATCAGCGTGTTGAGCAGCGGTAGATCGAACGGATCCATGACCGCCTCGATGCTCTCGGGCGGCCAGATACCGCCGACCGTCTCGGCCAGTTCGCTGGGGAACAGCGCAAAGTCGAAGAAGGCCCAGAACCAGCCGACGAAGAACATCACTTCCGAAGCGATGAACAGGATCATGCCATAGCGCTGGTGAAGCTGGACGACGGGCGTATGATCGCCCGCGCGCGCTTCCTTGATGATATTACCGAACCAGCTGAACATCGAAATGATCAGACCGATCACGCCGGCGATCAAAAGATAGGTGCCGAATGGATAGTCGTGCATGAAGAACGCAAGACCCGTCGTCATCACCAGCGCCGAGAACGACGTCAGGAACGGCCAGGGGTCGGTCGGCAGGATGTGATAATCATGGTTCTTGGTGCCGGCCATTTTCGCGTGTCTTCCCTTGTTGCTCGCGTAAGAGGGCGCCTGCGCCCCCTAGCAAAACCCAAACCTTTGCGCCGCGCTTTAGCCAGCAGACCCGGTGTGGTCCAGAGGCTTTGCGCCGCTAATTCCGATATACGTCAGCCCCGGAGTCCCTAAAGCCGGTCGCTTTCGTAGAAACTGTAACTCAAGGTAATCTGCTGGATGTCCTTCGTGTCCGGATCATCGAGGATTGCCGGGTCTACGTAATAGATCACCGGCATCTCGACATCCTGCCCGGGCGTCAGTGTCTGCTCGGTGAAGCAGAAGCATTCTATCTTGTTGAAATACTTGCCGGCCTGGACGGGACTGACGTTGAAAACGGCCGTGCCGGTGATTTCCCGCGCCGAATTGTTCTTCGCCTCGTACTTTGCCAGCGCCTTCTCGCCGATCATGACATTGCTGGTGGTCTGCATGGGATGGAACGACCACGGCAGTCCGTTGGCAACATTGCCGTCGAATTGTACAGAGATGCGTCGCCCGGTGGCCTGAACCTGCGCAGCCTGCGCCGTGCTGGCGCGCTGAGTGGTCCCGTCGATGCCCGTCACCTGGCAGAACATCCGGTAAAGCGGCACTGCGGCGTAGCCCATCGCCAGCATGGCCAGCGCGACACCCAGGAAGATCAGCCCGGTGCGCGTATTGCGCGATCCGCGATCCTTGCCATGCACATCGGAGGGAGAAGCGATACTCTGGGTCATGCTCAACTCGTGGGAAAGCGAACGACAGTCAGGAGGAAGAACAACACGACAAGGCCGCCAAGGAACAGGCCGAGCGCGATGTTACGCGCCTTCTGCCGGGCTCGAATTTCGCGCGTCAGCTTCTCGCGATCGGTTTCGGAATCGGTCATGCGATAAGCCCCGCCTGCGCCAGCAGCCGGTCGACGACCAGAGCAGCGAACAGGATGAAGAGATAGAGGATGGAATAGCCGAACAGACGCTTTTCCGGTTTCATGTCATCATCCGGCTCTGCACGGCGCAGGCCAACCGGTACGGACAGCGCAACGAACAGGGCTGAGAGCGCGGCGGCGCAAACGGCATAGACCATACCCGCCCCACCCACGAAAAACGGCGCCAGCGTGATGGGCGCCAGAAGAATCGCATAGGCCAGGATCTGGCGGCGAGTCGAAGCCTCGCCCGCGACGACCGGCATCATCGGAATGCCGACGCGCGCGTAATCGGTCTTCACGAAGAGGGCGAGCGCCCAGAAATGCGGCGGCGTCCACATGAAGATGATTGCAAACAGCAGGATCGGCATCAGCGTGATATCGCCCGTCACGGCGACCCAGCCGATCAGCGGTGGAAACGCGCCCGCACCGCCGCCCACGACAATGTTCTGGGGCGTGCTGGGCTTCAGCCACATGGTGTAGATCACGGCATAATAGAAAATCGAAAAGGCCAGCAGACCAGCAGCCAGCCAGCCGACGCCAAGCCCCATCACCACCACCGATCCCGCCGACAGCGCAACAGCGAAATCGCGAGCCGTGTCGCGGTTCATGCGGCCTGCGGGAATGGGCCGCTTGGCCGTACGCTTCATGACGGCATCAATGTCGGCTTCGTACCACTGGTTGAGAGCCGCCGCGCCCCCGGCGCCAAGCGCGATGCACAGGATCGCGGTGAAGCCGATGATCGGGTGGATCGATCCCGGAGCCGCCAACAGCCCGCAGATGGCCGTGAACACGACCAGGCTCATCACGCGTGGCTTGGTCAGCGCGACGAAATCGCGCCAGTCCGCCGGCAGCGCGTTCGCCTGCTGGATGATGTCTTCGGCTGGGCTCATGCTCGCCATAATAATCCTCGGGCCGAAAGCGGCCAGCTTTACCTTGAACGAAAGGGGGAGCGTGACGGTGCCGAAGCCCCGTCGACGCCCCCCATTGCCTTACCCGGTCCGCTTCTCACGCGGATCCCGACAGGTCGCTATCCCAGTCAGTGAACGCGACCGGCCTTGTCGTCGATCAGCGGTAGCGTCTCGAACTGGTGGAACGGCGGCGGTGACGACAGCGTCCACTCCAGCGTCGTTGCGCCCTCGCCCCAGTAGTTATCTTCCGCCTTCTTGCGCACGATGATCGAGTACAGGACGTTGGCAAAGAAGATCACGATGCTGACGGCCATGATCTCATAGCCCTTGGTCGCGACCCAGTTCCACAGCTGGAACGCCGGAGTGTAATCCGGAATGCGGCGCGGCATCCCGTCCATTCCCAGGAAGTGCATCGGGAAGAAGATCAGGTTCACGCCGACGAAGAACACGGCGAACTGCAGCTTGGCGAGGAACTCGGAGTGCCACACGCCGAACATCTTGGGGAACCAGTAGTACCAGCCAGCGAACATCGCGGTCACCGCGCCCAGCGAGAGAACGTAGTGGAAGTGCGCCACCACATAGTAGCTGTCGTGCAGGTTGTCGTCGATGCCGCCATTGGCCAGCACCACGCCGGTCACGCCGCCGACGGTGAACAGGAAGATGAAGCCCAGCGCCCACCACATCGGCGAGGCGAAGCGAAGCGATCCGCCCCACATCGTCGCGATCCAGCTGAAGATCTTCACGCCGGTTGGCACCGCGATGACCATCGTCGCCGCCGTAAAATACATCTTCTCGTTCACCGAGAGGCCGACGGTGTACATGTGGTGGGCCCACACGATGAAGCCGACGACGCCGATCGCGACCATGGCATAGGCCATGCCGAGATAGCCGAACACCGGCTTGCGGCTGAAGGTCGAGATGATCTGCGAGATGATGCCGAAGCCCGGCAAAATCATGATGTACACTTCCGGGTGACCGAAGAACCAGAACAGGTGCTGGTACAGGATCGGATCACCGCCACCTGCGGGGGTGAAGAAGGTGGTGTTGAAGTTGCGGTCGGTCAGCAGCATCGTGATTGCCGCGGCCAGCACCGGAAGCGCGAGCAGGAGCAGGAATGCGGTGACCAGCACCGACCACACGAACAGCGGCATCTTGTGCAGGCTCATGCCCGGCGCGCGCATGTTGAAGATGGTGGTGATAAAGTTGATGGCGCCCATGATCGAGCCCGCACCCGCTAGGTGGAGCGCGAAGATGCCGAAATCGACCGCCGGCCCGGGCGAACCCGTGGTCGAGAGCGGAGCATAGACGGTCCAGCCGGTGCCGGCCCCCATGCCGGTGCCACCGGGCATGAATGCGCTCATCATCAGCGAGCAGAAGCCCATGAACGTCAGCCAGAAGCTGATGTTGTTCATGCGCGGGAAGGCCATGTCCGGCGCGCCGATCATGATCGGCACGAACCAGTTCGCGAAGCCGCCGATCATGGCGGGCATGACGACGAAGAACACCATGATCAGGCCGTGCGCCGTGATCAGCACGTTCCACAGGTGAAGCGATCCGTCGAAATCACCGGCCGCGCCGCCCATGAACTCGTGAACCGCACCCAGGTACTGGATGCCCGGCTCGGCCAGTTCCATGCGCATGATGCCCGAAATCGCGCCGCCGATGACGGCCGCGAAGATCGAGAAGATCAGGTAGAGAGTGCCGATGTCCTTGTGGTTCGTCGACATGAACCAGCGCTGGAAGAACGCCGGCTTGTGGTCCGCATGCGCGTCATGATGCGCATCCTCGTGGACCGGAAAGCTTTCAGGGGCGGTGGTGGCCATGCTCTTGGTACCCTATCCGTAAAATCTGTCAGGCTTCGGTCGCAGCCGGTTCGGCGGCATCGACGTCTTCCTCTAGTGCGCTGTCGGGGCGGGGAGCACCCGCCGCTCCCGGAACAGCCGATTTGGGCTGTTGGGTTGGAACCTCCAGCTCGGTCTCGGTCTCCGCGCCCAGCGTGCCGCCCGGCTGTTCCAGAACCCACTGCTCGAACTTGTCGCGGGGCAGAGCCTCGACCGCGATCGGCATGTAGCCGTGACGCGCGCCGCACAGTTCCATGCACTGGCCGTAATAGACGCCCGGCTCCTTGATGAACATCACCTTCTCGTTCAGCCGGCCCGGAACGGCGTCCAGCTTGAACCAGAGCGAGGGAACCGCGAACGAGTGGATGACATCGGCGCCGATGGTCTGGATCCGGATCGGAACGCCTGCAGGAACAACCATGCGCTTGTCGACAGCCAGGTGCGAAGGCTCGCCGTTGGCAATCGCCTCATCCTCGGGCAGCATGTTCGAAATAACCTCGAAACCGCCGTAATCGGGATAGGTGTAACCCCAGTACCACTGATAGCCAGTCACCTTGACGGTCAGCGCGCCTTCCGGCGCGGTTTCGTACTGGCTGGCCAGAAGCCGCATCGACGGAACCGCGATTCCCAGCAGGACCAGAACAGGCAGCAGCGTCCAGATCACCTCGATCACCGTGTTGTGACTGGTGCGCGAGGGGTTCGGATTGGCCCTGGCCCGATAGCGACCGACGACCCAGATCAGAAGGAACAGCACGAGCAGGCAGATCGCGGCGATGATCGGCAGCAGCACGTAATTGTGCATCCACTGGCCGTAGTCTCCGATCGGCGAATACTGCTCCTGAAAGCCGATGGAGCCCGGAGTTGGCATGCCTTTGCCTTCGGTCGGCTTCATCGGAACATAGCCGCCGACAACGGCATCTTCAGGAAGCGCGACGGCTTCGGCGGCGGCGGCCCATGCGGTGCTGGCCGAAACCGTCAGCGCGGCGCCTGCCAGACTCTGCGAATTCGGCTACGCGGCGGATTCCCATGACTTTCAAGATCGCTTTCCCTGATCCCGGTCCCGCCAGCCGGCACGGTCTGAGAAGTACCATGCAGGACGGCGGTTTGACTGAACTGAAGCGCGAAACACATCCACGCATGTAGCACAAAGATCGTGCCATCGGTCATGCCCGATCGGGCAAAACTTGGGGCGCCTATACGCGCGCTTGCAGGCCGCCTCAAGCACCTCTAGGGATATTTTTGAATTAGCTTGCAATCCGCAGCCATTTCGCCATCTGGCGACCACCCGTTTCGCACCGGCGACCAGCACTCCTTCGCACCCTTTACCGGATGCCGGCGATGCGGGTCCTGTCCCGCCGCCTGCCGGGAAGAGGGAAATGGACGAGGAACGATGACCGAAGACGAAGTCCTGTCGGAATTTCGCGCCGCTGGCGCCTTGCTCGAAGGGCATTTCCTGCTCTCCTCGGGCAGGCACAGCGCGCATTATCTTCAATGCGCGCGCGTATTGATGAACCCGGACCGCGCGGGACAGCTGGCGGTGGCTCTGGCGGCAGCGTTGCCGCGTGAGCTGCGCTCCAGGATCGACAAGGTCGTGTCACCCGCTATGGGCGGCATCATCATCGGGCACGAAATGGGCCGCGCGCTGCAGGTGGATGCCATTTTCGTCGAGCGTCCGACCGGCACGTTCGAGCTGCGCCGCGGCTTCGACATACAGCCGGGCGAACGAATCCTGATGGTGGAGGATGTCGTCACCACCGGCCTTTCCAGCCGCGAAGCGATCAGGGCGATCGAGGATGCGGGCGGCAAGGTCGTGGCCATCTGCTCGCTTGTCGATCGATCGGGCGGACAGGTCGAATTCGACATACCCTATCACGCGCTCGTCTCGCTTTCCTTTCCGACCTATGCCGAAGACGAGCTGCCGGCCGAATTGGCCGCGGTGCCGGTGGAAAAGCCCGGCAGCCGCAAAGAAGCCCTGACAGGAGTTCGCCGCTTGCAACCGTCCCGCCTCCGCCTGGGCGTGAACATCGACCATGTCGCCACCATCCGCAACGCGCGCGGCGGGGACCACCCGGATCCCGTCCGCGCGGCAGAGATCGTGGCGTCGGTAGGTGGCGACGGTGTTACGGCGCATTTGCGCGAGGATCGGCGCCATATTCGCGATAGCGACCTTGCGCGCATCCAGGCGGCGACCGGCCTCCCCCTCAACCTCGAGATGGCGGCGACCGACGAGATGCTGGCGATCGCCCTTGCCCATGCACCCAATGCCGCCTGCATCGTTCCCGAAAAGCGCGAGGAACGCACGACCGAAGGCGGCCTCGATGCTGCCGGGCAACACAATCGCCTTGCTCCGATCGTCGCGCGGCTGGCCGATGCGGGCATCCGCGTCGTCCCTGTTCATCGAGGCGGAGGAGCGCCAGCTGGACGCTGCATTGCGTCTTGGTGTTCCGGTGGTCGAATTCCACACCGGTGAATACGCGCATGCAACCGGCCCGGAACGCGCGCGCGAGTTGAAGCGTATAGCCGACATGGCAGCGCTGGCGGCAAAGAACGGGATCGAGCCGCATGCGGGGCACGGCCTGACTTATGAGAATGTGCAGCCGATCGCCGCCATACCGCAGCTGGCCGAGCTGAACATCGGCCATTACCTGATCGGAGAGGCTGTGTTCGTCGGACTGGAAACCGCGGTGCGCCGCATGCGGGACCTGATGGATGAAGCGCGCTAGGGCTTTTGTGGCGATGGTCTGCCCGGCGCAGCGAATTGCGACCCGCGAGGACCGGAGGCCATGATCATCGGCATGGGTTCCGACCTCTGCAATATCGAACGAATTGCAGAACTCTCTGGACCGTTTTGGCGAGCGTTTCGAGATCAGGGTCTTTACCGACATCGAGCGAGCCAAGGCCGGGCGGCGGCCCTTTACGCGCGCGGGCACCTACGCCAAGCGATTCGCCGCGAAGGAGGCATTCTCGAAGGCGGTCGGCACCGGATTTCAGGCGCGGCGTGTTCATGAAGGACATCGGAGTCGTCAATGCCCCGTCGGGTGCTCCAACGCTGGAACTGCTCGGCGGCGCTGCGGCACGGCTGGCGGAACTGACTCCTGCAGGGCACCAGCCGGTCGTCCACCTGACGATGACCGACGACCATCCCTGGGCACAGGCTTTCGTGGTGATCGAGGCGCGGCCGCTGGCGGGCGGATCGTGAACAGCCCTCGTCCCGAGTGGCGCGGTAGCTGGCGTGCGCATTCCCGCCCCCCGGCCCGGCGACCCTGGAGCCGATCGGCGGAACGACCCGCGAGCGGGTGAACTGGCTGCACGAGGCGGGCGGCCTGCTCGCCATGTTGCTCGCGGTGCTGGCGTTCCATTCGCTGATCGCGAAGCCCTTCTACATTCCCAGCGGATCGATGATGCCGAACCTTCTGGTCGGCGACCGGCTGATCGTCTCGAAGTACCCATATGGCTGGAGCTGGGTTTCCGCCTCGTTCCATATCGTGCCCCGCTCGGCCCGCCGGTTCATGGCGTCGACCCCCGAATACGGCGACATCGTCATCGTGACGCCGCCCTATGCAAACGAAGACTGGATCAAGCGCGTTGTCGCCCTGCCCGGGGACACGATCGCCCTGCGCCGGGGCCAGATCATCCTGAACGGCGCCCCGGTCCCGCAGGAAGTCGAGCCGCCGGTCCAGCTGGATGCCGGCGATTCGCAGATCTGCGACGGGCGCTCCTGCCTTGAAGCGTTCGAGCGATTTCGCGTTCGTCTTCCCAGCGGACGCGAGGTGTACGAGCCGCCGACCTGGCGCGAGACGCTGCCGAACGGGGCAAGCTATCTGATCATCGACCATCTCAACCAGCCGCTCGACAACATGGACGAGATCGCGGTTCCGCCCGGCTACGTGTTCCTGATGGGCGACAATCGCGACCATTCGGCCGACAGCCGCGAGATGCGACCCGGGCACGGGCTGGGCGGGCCGGTGCCGCTGGCCGATGTCGGCGGCAGGGCCGAGTTCATCACCTTCTCGCTCGACGGCAGCGAATCGTGGAACCCGCTGTCATGGTGGAGCGGATTGCGCACGGAGCGCGCGTGGAGCAGCCTGCGCCCCGTCATCAGGTCAGCGCCGCTTCAGCGGCCGGACGACGAGCGATAGGCTCGGGGAAAGCAGCACCATGGACGACAGAGACCCCGAACCGCAGACCACCAGCCCGACAGGGATCTCCGACCCGCGCCTGCGGTTCGAGGCGCGCAAGGCGCTGATCTGGGTTGCGATCGTCGCGCTGATCGGGATTGCGATCTATGTGGCGCAGGCGCTTCTCGTGATTTTCGGCGGGCTGGTATTCGCCGCGATCATCGATGGCGGTGCAAGGCTGCTGCACCGCGTCCTGCCCGTCGGACGGGGATGGCGCGTCGCCATCGTGCTGCTGCTGGCCCTCGTCTTCATCGGCTGGGTTTTGAACTTTGCTGGCAATGCGCTCGCGGAAGAGGCCGCGCAATTCCCCGAGCTGGTCGAGCAGCAAGTGATTCGATTGATGGACTGGTTGCAATCGCAGGGGGTCGGGGTCGGTGCCGAGCGCGTGACCGTCTTTGCGGAAAAGGCGGTTGGCGGGGTCGGCAAGCTGACCAGCGCGGTCGGCGGCCTGATCGGGGGGTCACAACCCTTTTCCTGATCGTCATCATCGGCGTCTATGTCGCTTTCGAGCCCAATCTGTATGAGCGCGGGGTGGCCTGGATGGTCCCCGACAATCGCCGTGGCGCCTTCCTCGAGCTATGCGGCGAAATGGGTTATTCGCTGCGGCGGCTGATGTTCGGCCGGATCGTGGGCATGGTGTTTGAAGGCATCCTGACCTGGGCGGCGCTGGCGGCTTATGGAGTTCCGCTCTCGGTGCTGCTGGGGCTGCTGACCGGGCTGCTCGCGTTCATCCCCAATATCGGCGCCGTCATTTCCGGAATGTTGATGGTGCTGGTGGGCTTTTCGGGCGGAACCGACATGGCGCTGTATTGCGCGGGCGTGTATCTGGTGGTCCAGACCTTCGATGGCTATGTCGTGATTCCCATGATCGCGCGCAAGACGGTCGATCTGGCGCCTGCGCTGGTCCTGGCAGCCCAGCTTATCCTGGGTGTGCTGTTCGGCATACTGGGGCTGGCGCTGGCCGATCCGCTGATCGCGATGATCAAGGTCGTGCTGGAATATCGATCGAAACACAGTTCCGACGATCCATACAGCGACAAGGCAGCGGATCGCAGTTTTCAGCCGGGGTGACGGCCGGTTCGGGGGGTGGAATTCAGTTATGGCTCGAAAATTTCTCTATGGCATAGCCGTTGTGGTGGTGCTGATCATCGCAGGCGGTATCGCGCTCTCGTTCTGGTCGAAGGAGCTGACGCAGCTTGCCTTCGTGCCCGGCGGCGCGTTCGAGGAGCAGCCCGCTCTCGAAAACAACGCCTATGAAGATCCGGCCATGTGGATTGCTCGGCCCGGCATGGGCGACAGCAACCCCGCCCGATTCCTGCCCCAAGGGTTCACGACCGAGGAAGGCACGTCGGACAGCGCCGTGTTCTTCGTCCATCCCACCAGCTATACCGCGACCGATCACTGGAATGCGCCGCTGGACGATCCCGCGGCGCGCAGCGGGGCCGAATTGTTCGTACGCGGCATGGCCAGTCCGTTCAACCGCTCGGCCCAGCTATGGGCGCCGCGCTACCGCCAGGCTGCCGTGGGCGCCTTCCTGACCGAAAAGCCTGAAGCGAAGCAGGCTGTCGACGCCGCCTATGCCGATGTCGCGCAGGCGTTCGACTATTTCGTGGCGTCGATCCCGCAGGACGCGCCGATCGTGCTGGCCGGCCATAGCCAGGGCGCGCTGCACCTGATCCGTCTGATCAAGGAAAAGGTGGCTGGCACGCCGCTCGCCTCGCGAATTGTGGCGGCCTACGTCGTCGGCTGGCCGGTCTCGACCGAAAGCGACCTGCCCGCCATGGGCATGCCCGCCTGCGCCACATCGGGGCAGCCGGGCTGCGTGATGAGCTGGCAGAGCTTTGCCGAACCCGCCGATCCCGAGGCCCTGCTGGAGGCCTATGCCCGCGGACCCGATCTGGATGGCAGACCCAAGCTGCCCGAAAACGTGCTTTGCACGAACCCGCTGACAGGCGGAACGGGCGGCGAGGCTCCGATGAGCGACAATCTGGGCACGCTGGTGCCGAACGAGGGCATGACGGGCGGCACGCTGGTCGCAGGCGCTGTCCCGGCAAGATGCGATCCGCGCGGCATATTGCTGATCGGCGATCCGCCGGAAATGGGCAGCGCGGTGCTGCCGGGCAACAACTACCACGTCTATGACATCCCCCTGTTCTGGGCCAATCTGCGCGCCGACGAGGCCGCCCGCGAAGCAGGGTACCGCAGGGCGCAGGCCGCCGCGCAATGATCGTCGACAATGCGCGGGCCTTCAGTGATGCGCTGCCAGACGGGGGCGTTCTGCTGGGGCTCGATCCCGGCACCAGGACCGTGGGGGTGGCGCTTTGCGATGCCGGGTGGCGCTTTGCCACCGCGGGCAAGACGCTGCCGCGCGCCAAGTTCGGGCCGCTGAAGCAGGCGCTGGCGGCCCTGCTGGCGGAGCGCAAGATCGCGGGCATCGTTGTCGGCCTCGCCAGGAACATGGATGGAAGCGAAGGCCCCCGCGCACAAGCTGCGCGCGCACTTGCCCGCAATCTGGACGAGGCATTCGCGCTGCCGATCCTGCTGTGGGACGAGCGGCTGTCGACCGCCGGGGCGGAACGCGCGATGATCGAGCAGGACATGAGCCGCGCGAAAAGGGCCGAGCGGATCGACAGCCATGCCGCGGCGGTGATCCTGCAGGCTGCGATCGACGCTCTGGCGGCGCCGTCACTCGATTGAAGGCAGCTCCCTAATCTGCCGCGATGGGACGATCGGGGTCCAGCGCCGAGATCACCTCGGGAAAAGCCTCGCGCAGAAAGGACAGGATCTGGCTGCAGCGTTCATGCTCGCCATTGCGCAAAGACTGTTCTGCATCCGCCACTCTGCGCTCCAGAACCTGCAGCATCTGGCGGCAGTTATTCGCCGCGTGACGCAGTTCTTCCGCGTCGCCAGCGCGATTTGTCTTATGACCGTCCATCCGGCGCCCATGGCGAAGGTTCGGACTGGCTCGCAATATCATCTGACATAGCAGCGACATTTATTCGGGTGAGCGGATGGACACCACGCTCCCGCCGACCGCCTCCGCCGGCACCTCGCTTCCTGCAGGCACGCGCTGTGCGTCCGCGCGTGCACGAACGAGCACCGATTCCGGCACATCCTGGTCATGAACGACCACGTCTGCGCCGCCCAGAAGCCGTGCCTCGCGCAGGGTCAGATCGTCCGGATCGACCGATCGCAAGACAATCTCGAAATGCCCCTGCTCCACTGTTCCCTTGCCACCCGCCAGCCAGCGGCTGACCGCATCATCGCCCTGCTCCGCCATCGGGTCCAGAGGACCGCCCTCGCGAAGCGCCGCGTCGAGCGCGCGGCGCCGCTGGTCGGAAGTCGGGAAACGCTCACGTATTGCCGGGCGGGCAGCGGACAGTTGCGCGGCAAGTCGGCCCAATTCCTGCGGGAGGAACCGCTCAAGCCGCAGACGCAGCATCTTGGCCATGCCCGCCGATGCACCGCCGGTGCCGACCGCCACGATCACCGGATCGCGGTCCACGATTGAAGGCACGGTGAAGTCGCATAGCGCAGGCTTGTCGGTCACGTTGACGATCAGCCCCCTTCTGCGCAGCCGCATCGCCGCGGCCCTGGCCTCGCCTTCGTCATCCAGCACCACGAACGCGAGCTGCGCGTGATGCGCCTCGGCCTCGCCCACGCAGATGCCACCCGCGCGCTCCACAAGGCGGCGCTTGGCATCCGCCGCCTCGCCCTTGCCCAGCACCACGACCTTGCGATCCGCGATGCGGTGGAACAGCGGCAGCGAGTTCACAGCCAGTCCGGCACGCGTTCGGCGGCGAGAATGGCGGCGGGCTCGATCCGGTCGGCCACGACGGCGAAGCGGTCACCGCTGACCAGAACTTCTGGCACCAGCGGGCGCGAGTTGTACGTATTGGCCATGGTCGCGCCATAGGCGCCTGCAGTACGAAATACGGCGAGATCGCCGGTCCGCACCGCGTCGATCTCGCGCTCCTTGGCGAAGACGTCGCTCAATTCGCAGATCGGGCCGACGACGCTGGCGATCAGGCGATCGCCCGTCGGCTTCACCGCGGCGAAATCATGCCAGGCGTCGTACATGGCGGGCCGGGCGAGATCGTTCATCGCCGCGTCGACCACCACGAAAGGCGCGGTCACGCCCTGCTTCACGCGGATCACCTCGGTGACGAGCACGCCGGAATTGCCGGTGATCACGCGGCCCGGCTCGAACATCAGCGTCACGTCCCACCCCTTGCAGACCCGCGCGACCATCGCGCCGTAATCGGCGGGCGAGGGAAACTGCTCACCTTCGCGATAGGGGACGCCGACGCCGCCGCCCAGGTCCATGTGGGTGACGTGGTGCCCCTCGGCCCGGATCGCTTCCATCAGCGCGCCCATGCGGGTGAAGGCGGCCTCCAGCGGGTCGAGGCTCTGCAGCTGGCTGCCGATATGCACCGCCAGCCCGCGCAGGTTCATGCCGGGCAGACGCACCAGCCGGTCGAACATCTCCGCCGCCCGGTCATAGGGCACGCCGAACTTGTTCTCGGCCTTGCCGGTCGAGATCTTGGCATGGGTGCCCGCCTCGACATCGGGGTTCACGCGCAAGGCACAGGGCGCGGTCACGCCGCGTTCGGCGGCCAGCGCAGCCAACTCCTCGCCCTCTTCCTCGGACTCGAGATTGAACTGCCCGATCCCCGCATCCAGCGCGGCGATCAGCTCGCGCCGCGTCTTGCCTACGCCCGAGAACACGATGTCCTGCGCCGGAATGCCTGCCGCCAGCGCGCGGCGCATTTCGCCTTCGGAGACGACATCGGCGCCGAAGCCCTGCTCCTTCAGCACTTTCAGCACCGCGACATTGGGATTGGACTTCACCGCGAAAGCCAGATGCACGCTTGGCAGTTCGCTCAGCCCCTCGCGAAACACCTGCGCGTGGCGTTCCAGCGTGGCGCGCGAATAGACATAGACGGGCGTGCCGACTTGTTCAGCGATGCGCGCGATCGGCACGTCTTCGGCATGAAGCTCGCCGTTATGGTAATGGAAATGGTCCAAGGATCTCAGCCTTCGGGCGGGAGGTCGAAGGGGTCTTCCTCGCGCGGTTCGGATCGTGTGCGAAGTTCGACATTCCGCTCGGGCGCGGCCTGCACCGGGCGTTCGAGCAGATCGTCGGCATCGGGCCGCGTCGCCGCGCCATAGGGCACGGGGGGCAGGTCGGCGCCCGGCGGCGGTTTCAGCGGGGTCTGGCGCGCGCAGCCGGTGACGGCAAGCGCCGCAAGGGCGAGCGTGATGGCAAGACGCATGTCAGTACTCCCCTATCCCGGTTTCCGGCATGCCGAGCGCGCGGCGCGCATCGGCGACGCGCAGCCTTACCTGCGCGGGCGCGGTTCCGCCATGGCTGGCGCGCGCCGCGACCGAGGAATCGACCGACAGCGCCTTGTACACGCGCTCGTCGATGCGGCTGTCGATAGCTTTCAGGTCCTCGATCGTCAGCGCGTCGAGCGCGATGCCCCGGCTCTCCGCCAGCTTGACCGCCGCGCCGGTGATGTGATGCGCCTCGCGGAAGGGGATGTCGCCTTCGCGCACCAGCCAGTCTGCAAGATCGGTCGCGGTGGCATAGCCCTGCTCTGCCGCGCTGCGCATCCGGTCGGTGCGGAACGTCGCGCCCGCGATCATGCCCTCGGTGGCCGCGATCGACAGCGCCAGGAGGCCATGCGCCTCGAACACCGGTGGCTTGTCGTCCTGCATATCCTTGGAATAGGCGAGCGGCAGGCCCTTCATCGTCATCATCAGGCTCATCAGGCAGCCTGTCACGCGCCCGGCATGGCCGCGCACCAGTTCGGCCGCGTCCGGGTTCTTCTTCTGCGGCATGATCGAGCTGCCAGTGGAGAGCGTATCGGGCAGGCGCACGAAGCCGAAGGGCTGGCTGGCCCACAGCACCAGCTCTTCCGCCAGACGAGACAGGTGCAGCGCGATCTGGCTGGCGGCCTGCAGGTAGTCGAGCGCGAAATCGCGGTCCGACACCGCGTCGAGGCTGTTGTCGGTGGGCCGGTCGAAGTCCAGCGCATCACAGGTTGCCTGCCGGTCGATCGGAAAGCCGGTCCCCGCCAGCGCCGCGCTGCCCAGCGGACACTCGTTCATCCGCGCCCGCGCATCCATCAGGCGCGAACGGTCGCGGCGGAACATCTCGTAATAGGCCATCAGATGGTGGCCCAGCGTCACCGGCTGCGCGGTCTGGAGATGGGTGAAGCCGGGCATGATGGAGTCGGCATGTTCGCCCGCACGCGTGACCAGCGCGCGTTGCAACGCGGCGAGGCCAGCATCGATCTGGTCCAGCCCATCGCGGACCCACAGCTTGAAGTCCGTCGCGACCTGATCGTTGCGGCTGCGCGCGGTGTGAAGGCGTCCGGCAGCGGCGCCGATCAGCTGGGTCAGCCGGTCCTCGGTCACCATGTGGATGTCCTCGAGGTCCCAGTTCTCTGGCACGCCGTCCGCTTCATATTCGGCGGCGACCGCGTCCAGCCCATTGGTGATCGCTGCCACGTCGTCTGATGAAACGATGCCCTGAGCGCCCAGCATGGCGACATGCGCCTTGGATGCGCGGATGTCCTGCCGCCACAGTGCCTTGTCGAAGGGGATGGAGGCGTTTATCTCGCGCATGATCGCGGACGGCCCTTCGGCGAAGCGTCCGCCCCACATCTGGTTTGCAGCCTTACCCTCTCCGGAGCCGGAATTGCCCATGTTCAATCGCACACCTTCTTATCTGCCGGGAATGCTGGCCCTCGCAGCCGCCTTCTCGCTCGGCGCGTGCGATAGTCAAAGCGAGGCTCCGCAGCAAGGCGAGGCGGTGCAATCCGCCGATGCCGCGCCCGAAGCCGGTGTGCTGGACGACAGCCACGCGGGCGAGGCGCTCCCCGATTTCACCATCGCCCTGCCCGACGGGACCGAAAAGCAGCTGGCCGAGTTCTCGGGCCAGCCGCTGCTGATCAACCTGTGGGCGACGTGGTGCGGGCCATGCAAGCTGGAGATGCCGATGCTCGACCGGCTGGCGGGCGAGCGCGAAGGATCGCTGAAGGTGCTGACCGTGTCGCAGGACATGCAGGGAGCCGAGGTCGTGACGCCCTTCTTCGAGGAGCAGGGGTTCGAGAACCTGGAGCCTTGGATCGATGCCGAGAACGATCTGGGCTTTGCCTATGGCGGCGGGGTGCTGCCGCTGACGATCTATTACGACGCTGAAGGCAAGGAGGTGTGGCGCATGATCGGCGAGCATGACTGGACCAGCGCCGAAACGGCTGAAATGCTGGCGATGGCAGAAGGCTGAAGCGGAAGGCGGAGACGAAAATGGCCGCCGCGAAACCAACGCGGCGGCCATTTTTCAGCGATGGTGCGCCCGGACCGGAGCCCGAACGGACCAGCCGGTCAATTCATCCAGATCAGGCCGAGCGTGCTGGCGGCAAGCATCACGGGAACGACACGAAGCGCCATGAAGGCGAAAGCGCACTGGCGCGCAAGGCGTGAAGTCTCGTCCATATCCATGTCCTTCCGTCGTGACCCTTTTCGCGTCGGCCAGAAGGCGCGCGGCGAGTGATCTGCTGTCCGACTACTTTCACCCAGAAGTGTTAAAGACAAGTAAATGATTGGACCGGGCTTCCACGCAAATGGTGCTGCAATCGCGAAGAAAGCAGGCGATTGACGCGCGCGTAAAACCGTCTAAATCGGCCCCACACCGGGAGGACAGGTTCCCCGGGGCGGTTAGCTCAGCTGGTAGAGCATCTCGTTTACACCGAGAGGGTCGGGGGTTCGAGCCCCTCACCGCCCACCATGACCCGGTTGCGAATCGCTCCGGTGATCGGCTTGCTGATGGTGGCCGATCGTTTGTGCAGGCGCGAAAAGCGGCTCCGAACTTCCCCGCAGAAAAATGTGCGCAGCTGGATCGGGACCGGCGATTCTGGCAATTTCGGTCAGGTTGACTACCCAATTCGGGCGAATCACCTGCGCCGCCAAGCCCTCTTTTCCAGGCGGGGTTGCGGTGCCATCATCGCCGCATGAAACGCACCCTTGCCCTTGCCGCCCTCGCCCTGCTGGCTGCTCCATCCGCCCTGGCCCGGGATACGGACCGACCCGCGCCCACGCCCCGGGAAATAGCCGATGCCGCGCCCGCGGGCGAGTGGAAGGAAATCGCGCCCGAGGATCTGATGATCATCACGCTCGCCCCGACAGGCAAGGGCGAGGAGCGGCAGATCGTCATCCGGCTGATGAGCGAGCCCTTTGCGCAAGGCTGGGTCGACAATCTGCGCACACTGGCCAAGGCGCGCTGGTATGACGGTCTGTGGGTTTATCGACTGGTCGATAATTTCGTGGTGCAATGGGGCGATCCCGCCAGCGATCCCGAAAGCGGAGAGACGCCGCGGCCCCTCCCCTCCGGCATGCTGACGCCGCCCTCCAGCGATTACGTGCATCGCACTGGCCGCGCCAGGCAGATCGCCGATCCGTGTGCCAGCGACAGCTTCAGCACCGCCGCGATCTGCGACAATTTCGCGCCTGCCGCAGGTTTCCGCGAGGGATGGCCTGTCGCGTGGAACGAGAACAGCATCTGGCCCATCCACTGCTATGGCATGGTCGGCGTCGGCCGCAACGAGGCGCCCGATACCGGCAGCGGCAGCGAGCTATACGCCATCATCGGCCATGCGCCGCGCAGGCTGGACCGCAATCTGGCGCTGGTCGGACGGGTGATCGACGGGATGGAGCATTTCTCTGCCCTGCCTCGCGGCCACGGGCGGATGAACACCTATGAGGACAAGGCGGATCGCACCCGCATCCTGTCGGTCCGCCTCGCCAGCGAGATGGCGGATGCGCCGCGGTTCGAATATCTCTCGACCGACAGCGACAGCTTTGCCCGCATGGCTGATGTGTTCGCCGCCGGGACGAATGACTTCTACACGGTGACGGCAGGCGACACCGATGTCTGCGCGGTGCCGCTGCCGGTTCGGCGGGTAGCCGACTAGACCCTGCCCGCCCCCAGACCCTCTTCGCCGCCCAGACCCTCTTCGCCGCCCAGACCCTGATCGCCCCTAGACCCTGTTGGCTTGCGCCACGGCATCGCTGGCTCGAAGAGCGCTGATGTTGCGGGTCAGATGCGCAAGGTCGCGCACCTCGATGTCGACGACATAATGGCCGAACCGCTCATCGCGCGAGACAAGGCCGAGATGCGAGATATTGACATGGTTGGCCGCGAAGATTCCGGTCATTTCCGCCAGCGTGCCTGGCCGGTTATAGAGGATGACGTTCAGCCGCCCGGTCGCTCCGTCGGTGCGCGGGTCCCATGACAGGTCGATCCATTCCTCGTCGCCCGAACCCCTCGCCAGCGTCAGGCAATCGATGGTGTGCACGCCCACCGTCTTGCCGTCCTGCACGCCGACGATGCGGTCGCCCGGCACCGGGTGGCAGCAGTTCGACAGCGCGAACTCCGTCCGGCGCCCGATGCCCCTGATGCGGACGCCGCGCTGCGGGGCCTGCCAGAAGCTGTTGTCGGGCAGTTCGGCGGCGCTGCCCGGCACCAGCGCTTCCATCACCTCGCGCTCGCCCATGCGCGCCTCGCCGATGGCCAGCATCAGCGCATCCTCGTCCGCCAGGTCGAGCCGCTTCAGTGCGCCCAGCAGCGCCTTCTTGCCCACCTTTCCCGGCATGCGCGCGACAATCGAATCGAACAGGTCGCGGCCCGTTTCGATCGTCTCCTCGCGTTCCTTCATGCGGACCGACCGCCGGATCGCGGCGCGCGCCTTGGCGGTGGTGACGAAGCTGAGCCAGGTCAGCTGCGGTTCGCTGTCATGGCCCTTGATGATCTCGACCACGTCGCCATTCGCCAGCGGCGTGCGCAGCGGCATGTGCCGGCCGTTGATCTTGGCACCCACGGCCTGGGCGCCCAGGTCGGTATGCACGGCAAAGGCGAAATCAACCGGGGTCGCGCCCTTGGGCAACTGGTACAGCGCTCCCTTGGGCGTGAAGGCGAAGATCCGGTCCTGGTAGATTGCCAGCTTCGCATTCTCGAGCAGTTCCTCGGCGTCCTGCGCCTGCTCCATCACCTCGATCAGATCGCGCAGCCAGCCGACCTGCCCGTCGGGCGTGGCGCCGCCCTGCTTGTAGGCCCAGTGCGCGGCCAGCCCGAATTCATTGGTGCGGTGCATTTCCTGCGTGCGGATCTGCACCTCCATCCGCATCGAGTTGCGATAGACCATCGCCGTGTGGAGCGAGCGATAGCCATTCGCCTTGGGCGTCGAGATATAGTCCTTGAACCGCCCCGGCAGGCTGGACCAGTTGCGGTGCAGCAGGCCGAGCGCACGATAGCAGTCATCCTCGCTGTCGGTCAGCACGCGGAACGCCATGATGTCGGTGATCTGCTCGAAACTGACATGGCGCTCGGCCATCTTGCGCCAGATCGAATAGGGGTGCTTCTCGCGCCCCGAGACCTCGACGTTGAGGCCGCCCTCGGCCAGCACCTGCTTGATGCGCAGCGCGATCTCATCCACCTGGCCGCCTTCTTCGGACCGGATCTGCGCCAGCCGGCCGGTGATGGTGGCATAGGCCTGCGGCTCCAGCTGTTCGAAGGCAAGGAGCTGCATCTCGCGCATGTATTCGTACATGCCCACCCGCTCGGCCAGCGGGGCGTAGATATCCATCGTCTCGCGCGCGATTCGCTGGCGCTTTTCGGGCTTGGCGATGAAGTGCAGCGTGCGCATGTTGTGCAGCCGGTCGGCCAGTTTCACCAGCAGGACGCGCAGATCCTCGCTCATCGCCAGCAGGAACTTGCGCAGGTTTTCGGCCGCGCGCTCGTTCTCGGGCATCTGCTCGATCTTGGACAGCTTGGTCACGCCGTCGACCAGCCGCGCGACCTCGGCCCCGAAATTGCGTTCCACGTCCTCGATCGTGGCAAGCGTGTCCTCCACCGTGTCGTGGAGCAGCGCGGTAATGATCGTTTCCTGGTCCAGCTTCAGGTCGGTCATCAGGCCGGCGACTTCTACCGGATGACTGAAATAAGGGTCGCCGCTGGCGCGCTTCTGCGTGCCGTGCTTCTGCACGGTATAGACATAGGCACGGTTCAGCATCGCCTCGTCCGCGTCCGGATCGTAGGCTTTCACTCTCTCGACAAGTTCGTACTGGCGCAGCATCGTCGCGCGAATTTGGGCGCTAATTGCGTGGCTTGCAACCGGCTTGACGCCCCCCGCGCGCCATTTATTCGCCCGGGGATGAAGCGTGCCGGGCCGTCAGAACAAGCCGGGCGTCTCGATCTGCGCGATCGTCGGCCTCGCGGCATTAAGTGCGCGGGGACGCAGCGACCTGGTGGTCTGCGTTCCTGCCGTGATGGGACCGCAATATCCGCCGTTGATCCAATCGGATGCAACCTGGATCGATGCTTCGTCGGGATCGCCCAGCATGAAGTTCGCGTCATCGGCAGCGCTGCACGTCTTGGGCATCACGCTGGCCATGCCGGAGAAATAATCCGCATCACCCCTGGCGTTGACGGTCCTGAAGGTCATCACGCGCATGCGGTCGTCGCATTCTTCCAGATCGAACGCAAACTGGCCGACCGGCTTTCCGTAAGTGTTCGAGCCGATCAGGGCTGCGTTCGTGCCGGAATAGGGGATCTGCCCGTTCATGATCAGTTCCGAGGCAGAGGCGCTGTAGTCGGTGCCGATGAAGGCGATCTTCATCGCCTGAATCGCGCCGGACTGGCTCCTGAAGTAATAGGTTTCGTTCTCCGACGCCTTGCTGGGCCTGAGTTCAAGCGTGGTGAAGATCTTTCCGGTATTGTCCGCGTTCAGCAGGTCACTCAGCATGTGGGCGGTGCGGATCAGCCCTCCGCCGTTATAGCGCACGTCGATAATGACATTTGTTATGCCCTGCGCCGCGAAATCGGCGATGGCCGTGCGCAGCTGCTCCTCCGCCGGCATGATGAAGCTGCGCAGGTTGATATAGCCGATCGGCTCCCTCCCGACCCGGCAGAATGCGCGCACCATACCGGGGCGAGAGCGGCTCGATCTCGTAATCGGCGGCAACGACGGTGGCGGTCTTCGTCTGGTGATCTGCCGTCATGAACCTGAACACGCGCGAATCGCCCGGTCCTGAAGGAGACAGCGCGGCGATCAGTTCGTCATATGTCATGTCCTGGACGTCGCGCAGGTTCGAGGTGGTCGTCCCGATCGCCTCGATGACGGTGCCGCGATCCATTCCCGCCTTGTAGCCGGGCGCGGTTTCATAAGCCTCGCGCAGGTAGAGCGCGCCATAGGGATCCCACGCCAGCAGGATGCCGAAGCCGGCCGTCGACCCGCTGGAGTAATAGGCATCTTCCTCTTCGATGGAAGTGAGATAGGTGAAACCGCGATCCTTCCCCTCGGACCTGGCGGGTGCAGTCAGCGCATCGATGTAATCGTCGAGGTTGGAGTAGTCGGACTTGCGCACGCCAGTATCGAGAAGGTCGGGAAACAGGTACCATTCCTGCAGCACCGACAGCGCCCAGTCCTGACGCTCTGAAAGGGAGCAGGATGCGCTGGTGGGAGCAGGGGCAGGCGTCGGCGCGGGAGAGGGCGAGGTCACGACCGGCTTGACGCCCGATCCGCTGTCGCTGCCGCCGCAGCCGGTCAGCGCGAGCGCCACCGAAAGAGCGCCAAGCACATTTCCGCAATGCCGGATGTAACTCCAGCGCAACACCGATCCTGATTTCATAGACAGTGCGATCCCGTTCGGAATCGGCAGTTTACCCGACCCCCGTTTCCGTCGAACGAAGTATTGACGGGTGCCAGATGAATTTCGACTTAAACCACTGCGATGGGCTCGCCCTAGTTCCATGATGCTGCCGGCGGAAAACTCATGAGGATTGCGTCGACGTTCCCCCCGGTCTTCAGGCCGAACAGGGTTCCCCGGTCATAGACAAGATTGAATTCGGCATAGCGGCCCCGCCATTCCAGCATGCGCTGGCGTTCGGCCGCGTTCCACTGGTGGTCCATGCGCCGGCGTACGATACCGGGGAACGCATCCAGAAAGGCTTCTCCCACGGAGCGGGTGAAGGAAAAATTGGCATCGAAGCCATCGAGATCGGCACACTCCAGATGGTCGTAGAAGATCCCGCCGACACCGCGATGAACACCGCGATGGGGAATGAAGAAATACTCCTCTGCCCATTTGCTGAAGCGTTCGTAGTAGTCGTCGCCATGCGCATCGCATGCGGCTTTGAGCGCGGCGTGGAATTCGGCAGTATCTTCTTCATAGGGGATCGGCGGATTGAGGTCGGCGCCGCCGCCGAACCAGGACTTCTGCGTCGTCGAGGAACCTGGTGTTCATGTGGACCGCAGGGACGTGCGGATTGGTCATGTGCGCGACCAGGCTGATGCCGGTTGCCGTGAATTCGGGACGCTCGACGCTGGCACCGTTGATCGTCGCCGCGAATTGCGGCGCGAAGCTGCCGTGCACGGTCGATACGTTGACGCCGACCTTCTCGAACACTCTTGCCCTTCATCACACCGCGGGTGCCGCCGCCGGGATTGTCGTTGCCTTCCTCCTCTCGCTGCCACGGCGTGTAGTCGAAGACGGCATCGCTGCCGGCCTCGCGCTCGATGGCCTCGAAGGCGGCGCAGATGCGGTCGCGCAGGGTTTCGAACCAGGCGCGCGCCTGCTCGGTCTGATGTGTCCAGTCGGTCATGGCAAATCGCTTGCCAAACTGCGGGGATCGCGGCAATAGCAAGCGCATGGTTCCCGTTTCGTTCGCATCGCTGGAATTCGCCAGCCAGGAATGGCGCATGGTCGCCGATTGCGGCGGCGGCCGCGCCCTGTTCTGGGAGCGGGAGAATGCGCTGATCGTGGCCGATCTTCACCTGGAAAAGGCCAGCTTCTACGCACGCACCGGCCAGTTGCTGCCCCCATACGATAGCCGCGAGACGCTGGAGCGCGTGGCGCAGGCGGTGCGGGCGACCGGGGCGCGGCGGGTTTTCACCCTGGGCGATAATTTCCACGATGCGGCAGGGCCGGACCGGATGGAACCGCATGCGCGCGGCATGCTGGACGCGTTGACGCGCGCACTTGACTGGGTGTGGGTGACTGGCAACCATGACGAAAAGCATGGCGAGGCTGCCGCTCCGGGCGGGACGCAGGTTGAGGAGATCGAGATCTCGGGCGTGATGCTGCGGCATATCGCGCGGCCTGACGAGACGCGGCCCGAACTGTCCGGCCATTTCCACCCGCGACTGCAATTGTCGCTGCGCGGGCGGCGAATCGTGCGGCCCTGTGCGGTCGTGGCCGAGGGAGATGGGCAGACCGGCGGCCGCATGGTGCTGCCTGCGTGCGGCGCGCTGACGGGCGGCATGGACGCGGGCGATCCCGCCATCGTGTCGGCGCTGCAACCCGCCCGCGCGATCGAGGCAGCGGTCCCGGCGGCGGGGCGGCTGCTGCGCTTCCCGCTGTGGAAGGCGGCCTGAACGAGCAGTACCAATTCGCGCTGCCGATGCGGACCTGAGTCAGGCAGGGACTTGGATTCGCCCCGGACAAGCCCCATTTTGTTCAAAGACCTCGCGGAACGCACCGTCCGGTGCCCAGTTCTCTCTTTATAAAAACCCCGATCGGGGATAAGAGCGCCCGCTGAGGTTTGTATCCGTCACGGCCAGACGCCCGGCGGACATCCCGCGACTGTCCGCACATCCGTAGTAAACGGCTGACGACAGTGGCGCCGTATTTTTTGTATTGAGGCAATTGAAGGAGAAGGCCCCATAGCACGTCCCCCTCGTCGCAGTTTGCAACCGCCGGTCAAGAGCGGGCCGCGATATAATAATCTCATTCAGGTCGACAAGGTTCGCGTCATCGATGGCGAAGGCGAGAATCTCGGGGTGATGTACACGCGCGAAGCTATCGACCGCGCAGCCGAGGTTGGGCTCGATCTGGTCGAAGTCTCGCCCAGCGCCGACCCGCCCGTCTGCAAGTTCCTCGACGTCGGCAAGTACCGGTACGAGGCGCAGAAGAAAGCCAACGCCCAGCGCAAGACCCAGAAGACGCAGGAACTCAAAGAGATCAAGATGCGTCCCAACATTGATGACCACGATTACGACGTGAAGATGCGTAACGTGAACAAGTTCATCGAGAACGGCGACAAGGTGAAGCTGACCCTGCGGTTCCGCGGGCGCGAGCTTTCGCATCAGGAACTGGGCATGAACCTGCTCAAGCGCGTTCAGGAGGATGTCGAGGAGATCGCGAAGGTCGAGGCCTATCCGCGCATGGAAGGTCGGCAGATGCTGATGGTGCTTGCGCCCAAGTGAACCCGATGACAACGTTTTGGTAACCATCGCCCGCCTAGGATCGGCGGGTAATGGCATCGGAATGGTATCTCACTCCCGATTGGGATGATCAGGCGCAGGCGGATTTCCGTCTGCGCCTTTCGCATGCCCGCGATCAGCGCCATTACTACTTGGGGCAAAAGGCTGCCGCTATCGCAGATCAGCACCCCGAGGCCGCGATTGCCCTTTACGACGAAAAGATTGCTGCGGCCGATTACGAGGACGAAATCCTGCCCGCCCTGCACGCGCAGGCGATGATCCATTTCCGCGCGGGCGATCACGAGGCCATGTTCCACGCTTTCGAACGCGCGATCGAGGTCGGCGGCGAATTCACCGCCATCGCGGCCATCACCGATTATTGCTCGGCCGTGGGGCTGCTGCGCGACGAAGGCCGCTACCGCTGCGCGCTGGACTGGCTCGACAAGCTCGATTCGCGGGCCATCGCGCAGCTCGGCCATCCCTTCGTGGGGTTCGCGGCCAGCGCGGCGCGTGCCTTCATCTGCTGGCAGACAGGTGAGCGTGAAGTCGCGGCAGACGCAGCGCGCGACGCGCTGGAGATGTCGATCAGCGATGATCCGATGCCCGGCCTGCCCTGCATGGGCAGCGCACCCAAGCCACCCAGCCCGATACATGATCGCCTGCTGGTCATCGCCGGACTGTGGGACGAGGAAAAGCTGGGCCCCGCCCCCGACGCCTGATCTTCTAGCTTTCGGGGTGCCCGTGCCAGCTGCGCCGCTCTTCCGCCGCGCGCAGTACTTCATAGGCCAGCTGCAGCTTGTGAAACTCTTTGGCCGCCGCTTCGTCGCCGGGCTTCACATCAGGATGCACTTCCTTGGCCTTTGATCGCCACGCCTTCTTGATGGTGGCAAAATCGACGTCGTACTCCAGTTCCAGAACGTCGAGCGCATTGATCTCGTCCCGGCTGCGCGAGCCATCGCCCGATCCGCTCCAGCCATAGTGGGATGCCTGCTGATACCCGGCATTGGCCGAGCGCTCGCTCGAGGCGCGCGCGGCGGCTTCCTCTGCATCGAGACCTGCGAAATAGTCCCAGCCGCGATTATATTCGGCGGCATGTTTCTCGCAGAAATACCAGCGGTCCGGGCTGTTGGGAGATTTGGGGGCGGGGCATTCGCCCGGCTGCTCGCAGCCGTGCCGATCGCACAGCTTCACCGTCTGCGCCTCGCGTCCGGCTTCATAGCCGCGCCAGCGCGGAAAACCCCAGTCCATCGATCGACCCGAACGTGCCATGTCTGAAAGCGTTACAGTCTCGATCGCCGGGGGTCGAGGGGCGATCCGCCGAAAGGGTTCGGCGGACCGCCCACTCGAGCTTTACTGAACCGTGACGGTCACGGCGCGGCGGTTCTGCGCCCATGCCTGTTCGTTCGAACCCATTGCGGTCGGTCGTTCCTTGCCATAGCTGACGACATTGATCCGACCCGGCTGGATGCCGAGGCCGACCAGATAGTTCTTCGCGGCGTTGGCGCGGCGCTCACCCAGTGCGAGGTTGTATTCGCGGGTGCCGCGCTCGTCGGCGTGACCTTCGATCGTGACACGCATGTTCGGATTCTGCTGCAGCCAGCGTGCCTGGCTCTGCAACGTGGCCATGTCGGCGCTGTCGACGTTATAGCGATCGGTGTCGAAGAAGATGCGGTCGGAAGATACCGATGCCATGAAATCTTCCTGGCTGCCCGGCACGGGACCGCTGGGCGTGGGCGTCGCGGTCGGCGCAGGCATCGGAGCCGGCTCGGGCGGCAGTTCGTCAGGTGTGGACTTGCAGGCGCCCAGCGCAAGCGTGCTGGCGGCCATGAGCAGGACGATGGACTTCTGGCGGTTCAAGAGCGACATTGGAAAATGCTCCTTCTGTTGACCTGCGGACATGTCTCGCAGGGGGCGGTCTGGTCGATGATGTCCGTGCGAACGGCCCCTACGAACGCACGGTGATTACAGGATAACGCAGTTAAGGCAAAACCGGTCCCCAGGCGGGGTCGGAAGCATCTTCCGGCGTTTCCAGCTTGCGCAGATGGCGACCGGTCAGATCGACCTGCCACAGCGAAGTTTCCCCCGTGTTCTTCGTCGTGCGGAAGAACTGGATGATGCGGCCGTTCGGGCTCCATGTCGGCGCCTCGTCCTGCCAGGCATTGGTGAGGTGGCGCATATTGCCGCCCGACGGGCTCATCACCGCAATGCGCAGGTCGCCGGCGATGTGGGTGAACGCGATCTGGTCGCCGCGCGGGCTCCATTCCGGAGTCGCGGCGCGGCCACCAAAGAAGCTGATGCGGCGCTGGTTCGACCCGTCGGCATCCATCACATAGACCTGCTGGCTGCCCGACCGGTCGGATTCGAACACGATGCGGCTGCCGTCAGGCGAATAGGACCCGCCGATGTCGATGCCCGGGCTGTCGGTCAGCCGCACCGGCGAACCGCCGCCGCTGGCCGGAACTCGGTAGATGTCGGTATTGCCTGCCGTGGCCATCGAATAGAGGATGTAGCGCCCGTCGGGCGACCAGCGCGGGGCGAAGGTCGGGTTGCTCGATTGCGTCACCAAATGCTGACGGCCCGACTGGATGTCATAGACATAGATGCGCGGATTGCCGTCCGAATAGGACAGGTACGCGATCTTGGAGTAGTCGGGCGAATAGCGCGGGGTCAGCGCGGCGCTGGAACCGCTGGTGATGAAACGGTGGTTTGCGCCGTCCGAATCCATGATGGCAAGGCGTTTGCGGCGGTTACCCTTGGGCCCTGTCTCGGCGATATAGGCGATGCGGCTGTCGAAGAACGGATCCTCGCCCGACAGGCGCGAATAGATCATGTCGGCGCATTTGTGCGCGGCGCGGCGCCAGTCGGCGGGTGCGACGACATAGCCCTCGCGCACAAGCTCGCTGCCCAGCTGCACGTCGTAGAGATAGCAACCGACCGTCAGCTGGTTGTTCGGGGCGGCAGTGACATAGCCGTGGACCAGCATGTCGGTGCCGAGCGGGCGCCAGCGGCCGAACTGGGGATTGGTCGCCTCGGAAAAGGCAATGGTCGGCAGGCGGTCCGGCCCGACCGGCTTGAACAGCCCGTTGTTCTGCAAGTCAGCGGTGATGATGCGCGCCAGTTCCACCCCGAGTCTGGAGGTGGTCTGCGGCGCGGCGGGCGTGGGCTGGTCGCGGTCGGTCGGAAAGGCGGGAATGGCGATGCCCAGGTCCTGCCACTCGCTTTCGTCCGATACCGAGCCGGTCAGGCCGCCGGTGTCCTGCGCGGCGGCAGGCACGGCAACAATGGCAAAGGCGGCAGCGATCAGGCTGGCGAACTGGGGCCGGTGAGCTTTGAGCATCTTATAGTCTCCGGTCGAAACGGAACGCGTCAACGCGTTTCCAGCTATCGTAATATTCTGAAGGAAGGTCGAATGGCGCTGCAAGCTGCACCGCCCTGATGGCGAGTTCGGCGTGGCGATCGGCCTGCGCCCGGTTGGCATCGGTGATACCCGACTGGGACACGACCTCGGGACGGCCCGCAAGGCTGCCGTCACGGTTCATGCGCCAGGCGAGCACCGTGACCAGCTTTTCCGAATCCACGCCCTGCGGCGCTGTCCAGTGCGGTTTCAGCGCGCGCGCGATGGCGGACGACAACGATGCGGCGGTCGCAGGCCCGGCCCGCTCGGCAGGCTGGTCGCGGTCCGAACCGCTGCCGCCGGTGCCGGACAGGAAGTCCGATCCGATCCGGCTGCCCGTCGCTTCCTGCCGTTCACGCGGCTGTTGCCGCGGCTGCGGCGGAGTGGGCCTGGGTTCGGCCTGGCGCGGCTTCTGCTTGGGCGCGGGGGTGGGGTCTGGACGCGGCGTAGGCGCTGGGCGGGGACGCTCGACCGGGGCGGCGGTGACCGGCACCGGCTCGGGCAGTGGCTCCGCTGGCTGAACCTCGCCGATTTCGGGAGCCACCGACGGGGCTGGATCGGCCATCGGATTGGGCGAGATCAATTCCAGCGCAACCTCGTCCGACACCGTCACCGAAATACGTTCCGGCAAATCGACCGGCTCGGGCGCGCTGTCCCACCACGCCAGCACCGCGAACAGCACAAGATGGGCCGCGATCGCGATGCCCAGACCCACGCGCTCCTCGCGCCCGAAGGCGGGCGCGTCGGGCATTTCGTAAGGTGCTGAAGCGGAACGCATGGTCGCCATCGGCTATGGACTTTCAGATGAACCGTGCGTGACCAGCGATATCTGGCGGAATCCGGCAGCGTTGAGCGCGCCCATGACCGCCACCACGCGCCCGTAATCGAGCGAGCGATCCGCACGCAGCACCACCGGCGGCACGTTCAGGGATCCCGGCGGAGAAATGGCCGCCAGCCGGTCGGCGAATGCGCCTGCGGGCACCTGGTCCTCGTCAATGTAGATCAGGCCCTGACTGTCGAGCGATACGCTGACCTGCCGATCCTCGTTATTGAGAGCGTCGGCCTGGCTGTCGGGAAGGTCGACGGGCACGCCGGCAACCAGCAGCGGGGCCGCGACCATGAAGATGATCAGCAGCACCAGCATCACGTCGACCATCGGCGTGACATTGATTTCCGCCATGGGCGCGCGGCCGTGGCGGCCACGCCGCCCGCGTCCGCCCCCGCCCGAAGATGCAAGCCTGGCGCCCATCTACATCGTCTCCAGTTCGCGGCTGAGCGAGGCATGCAGCCGATCGGCGAAACGGTAGAGCCGCGTCTCGTAGACGCCGACGCGATGCGAGAAGCGGTTGTAGGCGATCACCGCGGGAATGGCGGCGAACAGACCGATGGCGGTTGCGAACAACGCCTCGGAAATGCCGGGCGCGACGACTGCGAGCGAGGTGTTGGACTGCGCGCCGATCTGGAAAAAGCTTTCCATGATGCCCCAGACCGTGCCGAACAGGCCGACGAAGGGCGCGACCGACCCGACGGTGGCGAGAAAGTTGAGCTGCGCGGCCAGCTTGTCGCTTTCTGCCGTGACCGCCGCGTCCATCGCCTGCGTCATGCGGGCACGGGTGCCTTCACGATCGCGCACGCCTTTTTCGGTTGATGCGCGCCATTCGGCGAGGCCTGCCTCCGCCACGCTGCGCGAGGGCAGATTGCCTTCGCGATTGGCGATCAGCGCATCGGGATTGTCGCTACGCCAGAAGCTCTTTTCGAAATGGCGATTCTTGGCGTCCAGCCGCCCCACCTTCATCGAGAATGAGACAATGATCGCCCACACCCAGATCGAGGCCAGCAGCAGGCCGGCCATCACCAGCTTCACGACGATCCCGGCATCGAGGAACAGTTGCAGCGGATCGAGATGTGTGGGCGCGGCCACTGCGGGCGGGATTGCGGCAGACAGAATGAGGGCGGTTGCTGTCATCGACATCAAGCTTTCGGATCAGGTGAGGCGGCGGGGAGAGCACCCCCGCTCACGGATGTGGGATCGGCGGATATGCCCGGCTCAGGTGAACGGGCAATGAAATCTTCGAACGCATGCAGCCATTCTTCCGGCTGGCGGCGCGGTCGGCCATTGGGTGCGACGAAGCCGACGCGCACATCCATTTCGGCCAGCAGTGCTTCCCCGGCGCTGCGCCCCGCCAGGCGCGCTGGTTCAGCTTGCACGAAGCACGCCCGATCTGGACGGCGCGGGTCTCGATCAGCACGTCGTCGTCAAGCCGCGCGGGAGAGGCATAGCGGATCGCCAGATCGCTGACGGCATAAGCACCCTCGCCCGCTTCGTGCGCGGCGCGCTGGTCGATATGCAGCATGCGCAGCAGGTCTGATCGCGCGCGTTCGAACCAGCGCAGGTAATTGGCGTGATAGGCAACGCCGGACAGATCGGTATCCTCGAAGAAAACGCGCACGGCATAGAAATGCGCACCGCGCATGATCGATCCGCCCGCCGGAACCGGCAGCGCGTCGCCCTGGGGCAAGTCGAGGGTCTGGTCCTTGGCGTGCATAGGCATGCGCTCATAGCCGGGGCGGGATTCGGCGCACAAGCGGAGGGGCGAAACTTGTGAACCGTTGATCGCGGCCCAGCCACGAACGGGCGTTCGCCGGGGATGAAGCGTCTAGTTTGCGGTCAGCATCGGTCCCATCGTGCGCCCGCCCAGCAGATGGACGTGCAGATGCGGCACGATCTGCCCACCGTGCGGCCCCACATTGTTGATCAGGCGGTAACCGTCCTCGACCAGCCCCAGCTGACGCGCGACATTGCCGACGGCCTTGACGAAGCCGGCCACTTCCTCGGCAGGTGCATGCCGCGAAAAATCGTCCCAGCTGACATAGGCACCGCGCGGCACCACCAGCACGTGAATTGGCGCAACCGGGGCGATGTCTTCGAATGCGACCGCCCATTCATCCTCGTACACCCGCGTCGAGGGTATATCGCCGCGCAGGATCTTTGCGAAGATGTTGTCCGGGTCATAGGGCTGCGTCGGATCGACGGGGGTCACGCTCATGGCTCAGTTCCCTTGGCTGCTGCGCGCGTTCTTTTCCGCGATGCCCGACAGCCCCTCGCGGCGGCCGAGTTCGGAGATGGCATCATGGATCGACAGGTCGCGGGCGGATAGCAGGACCGAGAGGTGGAAGATGACGTCCGCCGCCTCCCCCACAAGCTCTTCGTCGCTGCCCGCCAGCGCGGCGACGACCGCCTCGACCGCTTCCTCGCCCAGCTTGCGCGCGGCGTAGTCGGGGCCGCGGTCGACAAGCTTGGCGACATAGCTTTCCTGCGGATCGCCGCCCTTGCGGGTTTCGATCGTCGCGGCCAGGCGGGTGATGATGTCGATGCTGTCGGTCATGTCAGGCTGTCGCTTAGGTCTGCGGCGCGGCTTCGTCCAGTCCGCGCACTACTGCCGCGGATCGGGCACGTACATGCGGTCGATGCCCGCGCGCAGGTCCCCCGCCTCGCGCTGCAGCTTCAACCGGTCCTGATCCGCCTTGCGATAATCGTCGATCGTATTCTCGATCAGCTGCTCGCTGCCGCCAAGGCCGCGCAGCGCTTCCCTGGCCATCACGATTGCCGATTCGAACACTTCGCGCACGACCACGTCCTTCTTGCCAGGGTCCAGACTGATGATCGAGCGGCGGTCATAGGCGCGGATATAGATGAGCGCGTCGGGAAAGGCCTCGTGAACCTCGCGCAGCAGGTTTGCGTCGATCTGGTCGCCGTCGATGCAGAACAGGACCGCCTCTGCCTCGCCGCGCCCGGCCTGGCGCAGCAGGTCCATGCGCGTACCGTCGCCGAAATAGACGGTCGCGCCGAATTCGCGGGCGACATCGATCTGTTCCACATTGCTGTCGATGACGGTCAGCCGATTTCGCCCGCTGCCAGTGCCTGCGCCACGGTCTGGCCGAACCTGCCATAGCCGACGACGAGCGCGCTGGCGCCCTCGTTCGACCGGGCCCTCGCGCTCCTGCCCGCGGCACGCGGGCAGGGCGGCGGATGCTGGACGGTGAACTTCATCAGGAACGGGGTCGAGGCCATCGAGATCGTGACGATGGCGGTGAACAGGCTGGACGCCTCGCTGCTGATCAGCAGGCCGCGTTCGGCGGCAGCGAACAGGACAAAGCCGAACTCACCGCCCTGGCTGAGCAGCAGGCCCAGCGCCAGCGCGCTGCGCCACTGCATCCTTGCGACCAGACCCAGAGCAAAGATCACGCCCGTCTTGGCCGAGATCAGCAGCAGTGCGCCCAGCAGCACGAACAGCGGGCGTTCCGCGATGGCCTGCAGGTCGAGCATCATGCCCACGGCCAGGAAGAACAGGCCCAGCAGGATCGAGCGGAACGGTTCGACATCGGCTTCCAGTTCGTGCCGGAAGGGCGAGCTGGCCAGCATCACGCCCGCGACAAACGCACCCAGCGCGGTCGACAGCCCCAGCCACGCCATCAGCGCGGCAGAGCCGACCACGGCGAACAGGCCCGCGACGACGAACATCTCGCGCTCGCCCAGGTTGCCGATCAGCCGCAGCAAAGGACGCAGCAGATAGGCGCCCGCCAGAACAAGCCCCCCGACAGCCGCCACCGTCATCAGGCCAAGTTGCCAGCCCGGAGGACCCGTCTGGTCCGCCGGATTGCGGCTGAGTGCGGCGACAATCGTCAGCAGCGGGATGATCGACAGGTCCTGGAACAGCAGCACCGCAAAAGCGCGCTCGCCAAACGGGGTGCGCAGGCGGCCCGCTGATTGCAGCATGGGCAGCACCTGCGCGGTGGAGGACAACGCCAACGGCAGGCCGAGCGCCAGAACCGCGGCGAAGGTGAAGCCGGTCGTCAGATAGATGATCGCGACGATTGCCGCCGCGCACAGCAGGACCTGCGCAAATCCCAGGCCGAAGATTTCGCGCCGCATGCGCCATAGCCGCTGCGGAGCCAGTTCCAGGCCGACGATGAACAAAAGGAAAGTGATGCCAAGCTCGGCGAAATGCAGCTTGTCCTCGGCATCGCCGGCAAGGCCCAGCACTTGCGGCCCGACCATGACACCCGCGACCAGATAACCCAGCGTAGCGCCCAGCCCCAGCCGGCGGAACAGCAGCACGAAGCCCAGCGCAAAGCCGAGAAGCACGAAGCCTTCGACCAGAAGACCCGCGCTCCCGCCCCCGCCCATCGGTCAGGCCCGCGCCGGCAGGCCCGCCGCGCGCAGGGCGGCGTGGGCCTCGGCGATGGAATAGGTGCCGAAATGGAAGATCGAGGCGGCCAGCACCGCGCTGGCATGCCCCTTGGTCACGCCCTCGACAAGATGGTCGAGCGTGCCCACGCCGCCGCTCGCCACCACGGGAACGGAAACCGCGTCGGCAATGGCGCGCGTCAGCGCGAGGTCATAGCCGCGCCTTGGTGCCGTCGCCGTCCATCGAGGTGACGAGCAATTCGCCCGCGCCCAGTTCGGCCAGCCGTGCGCGCGTGTTCGACCGCGTCGATGCCGGTCGGCTTGCGGCCGCCATGGGTGAAGATTTCCCAGCGGTCCTCTCCGGAAACGCGCCGCGCATCGACCGAGGCGACCACGCATTGCGCGCCGAACCGGTCGGCGATGTCGGCGACGACTTCGGGCCGGGCGACGGCGGCGGAATTGACCGCGACCTTGTCGGCCCCCGCCAGCAGCAGCGTGCGCGCGTCCTCGCCGAGCGCACGCCGCCGCCCACCGTCAGCGGCATGAAGCACACCTGCGCGGTGCGGCGGACGATATCGACCAGCGTGCCGCGCCCTTCGTGGGTGGCGGAGATGTCGAGGAAGCAAAGCTCGTCCGCGCCCGCCGCGTCATAGGCGCGGGCCTGTTCGACCGGATCGCCCGCATCGATCAGATCGACGAAATTCACGCCCTTGACCACGCGCCCTTCGGCCACGTCGAGACACGGAATGACGCGGATCCGGACCGTCATGTGCGCGGCTCCGCCGCTTTCGCCGCCATGGCGAGCGCGGCGGCCAGGTCCAGCCGCCCGTCATAGATCGCGCGGCCGGTGATCACGCCCTCGATCCCGTCGACCGCGTGGAGCGAGAGGATGTGGATGTCGTCGAGCCCCTTGACCCCGCCGCTGGCGATGACGGGCATGTCGGTGGCGCGGGCCAGATCGACCGTCGCGTCGATGTTGCAGCCCTTCAGCATGCCGTCGCGCCCGATGTCGGTGAACAGCAGGCTGGCGACGCCCGCATCCTCGAAGCGGCGGGCCAGGTCGACGACGGGCACGTCGGACAGCTCGGCCCAGCCCTCGGTCGCGACCATGCCGTCGCGCGCATCGACCGCGACGACGATGCCGCCGGGAAATTCACCGGCCATGTCCCGCACGAATTGCGGGTCCTTCAGCGCCGCGGTGCCCATGACGATGCGGCTGACGCCCAGCTCGAACCAGCCCTCCACCGCCTCGCGCGTGCGGATGCCGCCGCCCAGCTGGACGTGGCCGGGGAAGCTTTGCAGGATGCCCTCGACCGCCTCGCGATTCTCGGCGCGGCCGGCGAAGCTGCCGTCGAGGTCGACGACATGCAGATGCATCGCGCCCGCCTCGGCGAAGCAGAGCGGCCTGCGCGGCGGGATCGTCGCCATAGACGGTGGCGCGGTCCATGTCGCCCTCGGCCAGGCGCACGACCTGGCCGCCTTTCAGATCGATGGCGGGAAATACAATCATGGCGTCCAGTCCAGAAATCGTTCGAGCAGATCGATGCCGTAGCGCTGGCTCTTTTCCGGGTGGAACTGCACGCCCAGCAGATTGTCGCGCGCGACCGCGGCGGTGATCGCGCCGCCATGGTCGGTGATGGCGGCGATGTCGCGGCCGCTGTCGGCCACGAAATGAAAGCTGTGGAGGAAATAGGCCTCCCCCTGCTCGATCAGGCCGGCGCCGTCATGGTGCGGCATCGGGCGCACGTCGTTCCAGCCCATGTGCGGTACCTTGATCGGCAGGATCGGTCACCTCGATCGCGCGCACCTCGCCCGGAATCCAGTCCAGCCCGTCATGCGTGCCGAACTCGATGCCCCGCGTCGCCATCAGCTGCATGCCGACGCAGATGCCCAGGAACGGCACGCCGCCCTGCAGCACGGCTTCCTCCATCGCGTCGATCATGCCGGGAATCGCGCGCAAGCGCTCTGGCGCAGGATCCGAAGGCGCCGACGCCGGGCAGGACGACCCGGTCGGCCCGCAGCACGTCCATCGGATCGGAGGTGACCACGATCCGCCCCGCGCCCGCGGCGCGCAAGCGCGTTCTCGACCGAATGCAGATTGCCCGCACCAAAATCGATGAGGGCGAGACCATCCTTCATCGGCCGCCTTTCATGATCCCAGTGCCTCGAGCCCCTCGCCCGCGAATTTCGCCTCGAACTCGGTGACGATCACGGTCGCCGCGCCGCTCGCCACGAACGGATCGCGCTGCGCCTCTGCCTCGACCTCCGCGCGCGATCCGGTGGCGAAGACCATGCCGCCGGTCCGCGGCACCTTGCGGCCCCACGCGACGAAGCGGCCCGCATCGCGGCCCTTTTCAAGCCATGCGACGTGGTCGGGGAGCAGTTCGTCCATCCGCTCAAGCGGCGCGATATAGGTGATGTCGAGGATGAACATGCGTCAGACCTCCAGCGTTCCTGCACCCAGCGTCCCCTTGGTCGAGGGCACGGCATCGCCCTTGCGCGGATCGACTTCGACCGCGGACCGCATGGCACGGGCAAACCCCTTGTAGATCGCCTCGACAATATGGTGGTTGTTCTGGCCGTAGAGCAGTTCGATGTGCAGCGTGATGCCCGCCGCCTGCGCGACCGAGTGGAACCAGTGCTCGAACAGCTCGGTATCCATCTCGCCCAGCCGCGGCTGCGAGAATCCCGCCTTCCAGACCAGGTAGGGACGGCCAGAAATGTCGAGCGCCACCCGGGCCAGTGTCTCGTCCATCGGCGAATAGGCGTGGCCATAGCGGGCGATCCCGCGCTTTTCGCCCAGCGCCTGCGAGATCGCCTCGCCCAGCGCGATGGCGCTGTCCTCGACCGTGTGGTGCTGGTCGACATGCAGGTCGCCATCGACCCGCAGCTTCGACGTCGATCAGCGAATGGCGCGAGAACTGCTCGATCATGTGGTCGAGAAAGCCGATGCCGGTCGCGACCTGGTACGATACCGGTTCCGTCGAGATCGACCGCGACATCGATATCGGTTTCGTGGGTCTTGCGCCGGACAGTGCCGGTACGTGCGGGCGTGGCTGCTTTGCATGGCTACCGCGCTATAGGCTTCAACCCGCGCCGCGCAAGGGGTTGCGCGCCGCCTTGGCCGGTCACGCCATTCGCGCCGGCTGCACGCTGTCATTCCGGCAACAATTGTTCGCGGCTGGTCGATATTGTCGTGCGCTGCGGACCTTTCCTGCTTGACCGGCGATTAAGCTGCTGACAATTCAAGTCGCCATGAACGACACCACGCCGGACAGCCTGATCCCATACGACGAGATCGTGCAGGAAGCGCTGCGCGCCGTCGTCGGCCGCGTGCTGGGAGAGGTCGAGGCCGCTGGCGGCCTGCCCCCCGGCAGCCATCATTTCTACATCACCTTCAAGACCGGCGCCGCGGGCGTCGAGATCCCAGCCGACCTGCGCGCGCGCTTCCCGGACGAGATGACGATCGTGCTGCAGAACAAGTTCTGGGACCTGTCGGTGGCCGCGATGATCATTTCTCCGTCGGACTCAGCTTCAACCAGATCCCGGCCAAGCTGGTCATTCCCTTTTCGGCGATCACTGCCTTCGTCGACCCGGCGGTCGAGTTCGGCCTGCAGTTCCAGGCCGTGGCCGAGGCGGACGAGGCCGAACCGCATGGCGACGCCGAGAACGATTCGGAACAGGGCGCTTCCACCGGCGTTGAGGGAGGAGAGACGCCGGACGACGGATCCAATGTCGTGACGGTGGACTTCGGCAAGAAGAAATAGAAGCTGCCGTGAACTTCCTCTGGCAGCGCAAGGACCGGGGGTATTCAATGGCACTGTTTGGCAAAAGCCGCAAAAAGACGCAGCGCGGGGCACCGGCGGCCGATGACGGCCTGCCTGACGTCAGCCCCAATCCCATGACCAATCTGATCCTGACCGACATCGCCCTGCGCGGAGTAAGCCGGGTGGCAAGGCGCGTCGCCGAGCAGAAGATGCTGAGCAAGCGCTATAGCAAGGAAAACGCGAAGAAGGTCATGGCGGGACGCTCGGTCGGCGAAACATTGCTGGCCGCCGTCGTTGCGCGTGCCGCGACCAGATCGGTGCCCGGGCGCAGTCGTGATCGGCGGCGGACTGCTGGCCAAGGCGCTCTACGACCGGCGCAAGGGCCATTCGGCCAAGATCGAGGGCCGCAAGGCAATGCACAAGCGCATCGCGGAGGCCGACGAGTAGGCTCCGTCATCAGCGTCGATCGACCGCTGAGATAGCGGAATGCGCTCTGCGTGCTTGACGCCCGCCCCCCGGCGCGGCCATCAGCGCGCATGGTCGATACCCAGTCATCCGAAGCCGATCCCGCCGCAGCACTAGCGCGTCGCGGGTTGATGTTCATCCTGTCGTCCCCCTCGGGCGCGGGCAAGACGACGATCGCGCGCAAGCTGCTGCAGGCGGAGACCAAATCTGGCGATGTCGGTTTCGGCGACTACCCGCGCCATCCGGCCGGGCGAAGTGGACGGGCGCGACTATCATTTCTTCGACAAGCCGACCTTCGACCAAATGGCCGACAATCACCAATTCCTGGAATGGGCGCACGTGTTCGGCAATAGCTATGGCACGCCCAAGGCACAGATCTGGGCCGGGCTGAAGGCGGGCACCGATTTCCTGTTCGACATCGACTGGCAGGGTACGCAGCAACTGTCGCAGCGCGCGCGAGAAGATGTCGTTCCTGTGTTCATCCTGCCGCCCAGCATCGACGAGCTTCGCCGCCGCCTGATGGCGCGCGGCACCGATGACATGAAGGTGATCGAGGCGCGCATGGAACGCGCACGGGCGGAAATCAGCCACTGGTCGGATTACGACTATGTCGTGGTGAACGACGATATCGACCGCTGTTTCGAGAAGGTGCGCCGCATCCTGGATGCCGAGCGGCTGCGCCGGGAACGGCAGACCGGGCTCGTCAATTTCGTGCGGCAGCTGACGGGCGAAAGCTCGCCGCCTGAAATCCGGCAGCGGCTTCAGAACGCCCGGCTCCAGCGCAAACCCGCGCCCAGATCGGCGCTGGCAGATGCGATGTGTCCTGGATCGCGCCGCGCGAACAGGCTGGCAGCCGCAGTTCCGCCCCAGACCGGCCCCTCCCATGACAGTTCGGTCGCAATCTCGCGCCCGCTGGGGCTGAGAGAGAGGCGCGAAACGCCGATGGCAGCGCTTTTGCTGGCATAGTCATAGGCGACCGGCAGGTTCAGCGCGAGCGCGCCGGATTCGACCCGCAGCGGCTGCGACACGCGCAGAGCCAGGCGGTCCTGGCGCATGAAGACGCCGCTACGCGCCGCGTCGATGCTCCAACCCGACGTGTGCAGCATGGCGGTGCCGGTCATCAGCCCGCCCGTCCGAGGCCGCGTGAAGCCCTGCCGCAGGGACGCGCCGAACCGCCATCGGGGCGCTGCTTCCCAGGCTGCCGCCAGGTCGATAAGGACGCTGTCCGCCCCGCCCTTCCCCACGAGAGCGCTTTGAAAGCTGCTGCCGAGCACGGTTGCGTCCTCGCGGAGCCACGACGCAGCGACCGACCCTTTGACGGGCCCTGACCGGGCATCGGCGGACACGCCATAGCGGGCCAGACCATTGCGCCGCACCGGAAGGAGCGACAATTCATCGTCCAGCCGGTCGTTCCAGACCGCGCCGCTCTCTCCCGACAGGGTCAGACCCCAACCGCCCATGTCGCGGCGCATGGCCACCGATCCCTCCGTCATCGCGGCGAACCCCAGGTCGACCGCCGCGTCGTGCGCGACCATGAAGGCCGGCCTGTCCTCCCCGCGCAGGCTGGCTTCCAGGCCGCCCGCGCCCTGCCGGAAACCGAATGCGACCTCGGTCCCCGGCGCGATGCGCGCGCTGATCCTGCGCGGCGAGCAGCTGTGCCTGTGCCGTGTCCTCGCCCCGCAATTGCATCGGTCCGCCCTGCAGGCCGTGCCCCGAATCGGCGATCGAGAAGGAGGCGCCAAAACCGCCCGCCAGCAGGCTGGCACCGCCGCGCGCTGCCCATCAGCGCCCGCGCAAGATCGCGGCGCGGCGCGGCATTGCGCAGGCGTCCCGCCAGATCGATCGCATAGGCGCGGCCATAGCCGTCGAGGAGGATTGCACCGGTGGTGCCCTGCTGTCCGGCGTCACCCATCGCCGGGCTGACGCTGCCTGCGGCGGTCGCCAGCGACAGTGCCGCGCCGTGCCCTGCCAGGGTGGTCGTCCCGCTCGGCGCGAAAGCCGCGCCGATATCCAGCACGCCGCGGCCGTAGATCGCATCGGTCCCGCGCGCCCCGGCATCGCGCGCGTTCTCCAGCAGCAGGCTGACGATCTCAGACCCGGTGAGGTTAGGGAACGCCTGCGCCAGCAGCGCCGCCGCCCCCGCGATCTGGGGCGCGGCAAAGCTGGTGCCGTTGACGACATAGATGAAGTCCGTGCCGTTCTGCGTTTCGGTATAGATCTGCCCGTCCTGGTAGACGCAGCACACGTCCTCACCCTGCGCGGTCAGGTACGAGGCGGCGGATCGCCCCGCCTTGTTGCTGAACGAGGATATCTGCGCATCGCCGTCGACAGAACCCGCAATGATGACATTGGCGCCGCCGGCCCGCAGCGTGCCGATGGCGAACGGATCGGGATTGGCCGGATCGACCGACAGATCGCCGCCCTCTCCGTCATTGCCGGCAGACACGACGATGACCGCACCCGCCGACGCCGCGGCGGCCAGTGCGTTGCTAAGCCCGCTGGACGGGGTCGACCCGCCAAGGGAGATATTGATTACCCGCGCACCCGCCGCGACAGCCAGGTTCACGCCGCGCGCGATGTCGGAATTGTCGAAGCTGCAACCGGTATCGGGATTAGCCGGATCGAAGCCCTCGCACGTGCCCGGAAGATCGGCGCGAAAGGCGATGATCGTCGCGTCATAGGCAATGCCCATCACTCCCTGACCGTTGCGCGCCGCCGCGGCCACCAGGGCAACCTGTGTGCCGTGTCCGTCCGGCGAATTCGATCCCGCGATTACCCGCCACATCGCGCGACGCAGAGGATATCCGGCCGGCGAACTCGGGATTGTCCGGATCAATGCCGGTGTCGATGACGGCTATGCCCACGCCCTCACCCGTCGCGCCGTCCTGCCATGCGGCAATGGCATCATGCAGGGCGGGTCCGTCGGACCGCCGGTACTCGGCGGTATCGAATTCGGCGGCGGGTGTGGGCTCCGGCTCGGGCGCGGGCACCGGGGTCGGCGTGGAGATGGGACCTCCCCCGAGCCGCCGCCGCATGCCGACAGCAGGGTCAGCGCGGAAAGCGCGGCCAGCATGTGCGCCGCCTTCAAGCGCACGGGTCGTCCGGTATCCATTGCATCCCCCAGCACGATTATTCCCACGTCCGGCCGAAGCGCTGCACGCGCCCGCGGCGAAGCTGTGCCGGGCCAGCCAAACACCCCCCGATCCGGCAATCGCCGATAAGTGCCGCGAACGGCTCGAAAAATCGACCGGGAAATATGTATCGTCTGCGCGCTGCGGCGGCAAGAAGGCGCCGCAGATGCCTTCGCGGGCATTGCCCATCCGCGGCGGAGGCGATAGGCGAAGCCCCTTGCCGGCCCGCGCTTCGACAGCGGGCCCGTCCCGTCGCTACCAGAGAAAGACCGCGCAGCATGACTACCCGTTCCGAGCTGATCGCCCGCATCGACGCCGCCTTCGACGATCGCGCCAACGTCACTCCGGATAGCGCCGATGTGCGCAAGGATGTCGAGGAAGCACTGGCGCTGCTGGATTCGGGTGAGGCGCGCGTAGCCGAGAAGCAGGACGGCGAGTGGATCGTGAACCAGTGGCTGAAGAAAGCCGTGCTGCTGTCGTTCCGCCTTAACGACAACGAGATCGTGCCTTATGGATCGGCAGGCGAAAGCGCGTTCGACAAGGTGCCGTCCAAGTTCGCGGGCTGGACCGATGACCGATTTGCCGCCAACGGCTTTCCGCGTGGTGCCGGGCGCGGTCGCGCGCCGCGGCAGCTTCATCGGCAAGGGCGTGGTGCTGATGCCCAGCTTCGTCAACATCGGCGCCTATGTCGACGAAGGCGCGATGATCGACACTTGGGCGACCGTCGGATCCTGCGCGCAGATCGGCAGGAACGTCCATATTTCGGGCGGTGCGGGTATCGGCGGCGTGCTCGAACCGCTGCAGGCCGGCCCCGTCATCATCGAAGACGGCGCATTCATCGGTGCCCGCAGCGAAGTCGCGGAAGGCGTCATGATCGGCGAAGGCGCGGTGCTGTCGATGGGCGTGTTCATCGGCGCTTCGACCAAGATCATCGATCGCAACACCGGCGAGGTTCATGTCGGCAAGGTGCCCCCCTATGCCGTGGTCGTGCCCGGCTCCATGCCCGGCAAGCCGCTGCCCGACGGATCGCCCGGTCCTTCGCTGTATTGCGCGGTCATCGTCAAGACAGTGGACGCGCAGACCCGCTCCAAGACCGGGATCAACGAGCTTTTGCGTCCCTGATCGAACCTGCCCGCCATTCCCGCTGCGCGCGGCAGCGGCAGGAACGAAAACTTCGCGATATGCGTTTCATCCTTACTGTGCCTGCGGGCGGCGGGTAGCCGTGCGTGGGTCAGGGATCGTATTACAAAGTCGAGGAGTTTGACGATGCACCGTCATGGCGAAGAGGTCGACCTGACCACCGATGAAGCACGGGGCGGATCGACCCCGCATATCGTGCGCTATGTTCTGCTAATCAGCCTGTTTCTAGCCGCGGCGGCCATGACGATCGCTTGGGTGACGGGTGCGTTGTCGGCCGATCAGGCCGATGATAATGGCGTGGTAACGAACCAGCCGGTCCCGCCACAGCCCGGCTCGAAGGTCGGCGATGATGCCGAGGACGGGGGCTATCTGACAGAAGAATGGCAAGACGGAGACGAGACCACCGAGGTTCAACCCGTCGGGTAAGGAGCGCAGCATGGCCGACAAGAAAAACAGCTTTCGCGTCGATCAGGATGTCCAGTGGAACTGGGGCGGCGGCAAGGGAACCGGACAGATCAAGGAGCGGTTCGAACGGGACGTGGAGCGAACCCTCAAGGGATCCAAGATCACGCGACATGGATCGAAGGAAGATCCGGCCTATCTGATCGAACAGGAAGATGGCGATCAGGTCCTCAAGCTCGGATCGGAACTGGAAGGAGCATAAGCATGCCTGCAGAATCCAAGGCGCAGCAAAAGGCGGCCGGCGCCGCATTGTCCGCGAAGCGCGGCGATACCAAGGTCTCGGACCTTCAGGGCGCATCCAAGGACATGTACGACAGCATGAGCGAGTCGGAACTCGAAGACATGGCGTCGACCGAGCGCAAGGACCTGCCCGAACACAAGTCCTGATGCGTCTCGGCTGGATCCGCCGCAGGTCCAGGGTCAGGCGCTTCTAACCGTCGGTGCCCCGCCCTATAGTCACCCTGGCTCGCGCTTGCCCGTGCGGTTCGCGGCAGTCATGACGCAGCGGAGCGGGCATCTTTGTGACGGATCTGGACGGATCACCATACCACCAGCTTGCCATGGAACTCACCGCGGCGAGCCTGCTCGGCGCATCGTGCGTCGTCATCCATGGCCTTGGTCTTGCCGCGATCACGCGCTTTGTCCGGCCCAGCGACGATCCGCGCCGGGTAACCCACCTGCCGCCAGTAACCGTTCCATGGCATCGCCACCACCATCACCATCGTGCTGACCCTGTTCGTCATTCACGGACTGGAGATCTGGCTCTATGCGTTCTTCTATCTGATGGTCGAAGCGCTGCCCGATCTATCGTCGGCGCTCTATTTCTCGACCATCAGCTATTCCACCGTGGGTTTCAGCGATGCGCTGATCCTGCCGATCTGGCGCAATGTCGCGGCGCTTGAGAGTATTGCCGGCGTCATGATGCTGGGCTGGTCCACCGCCTATTTCGTGCGGATCCTGGGTCATATCGACGTGAGGCAGAAAACGCCGCCGAAATAACGCCCCCTCGGCGACAGGACAGGACGGCCCCACCGGGCCGTCCTGTTTTGGCGATGCCGGTCAGCCGAGGTGCTTGGAGACCTGCGCCGTCATCTTGAACATCGAGATCTTCTCGTTGCCGATGACCTTGCCCAGCTTCTCGTCGGGCTCGATCATGCGCTTGTCGTCGGCGGCCTGCAGGTCGTGCTTCTTGATGTATTCCCACACCTTGGCAGTCACTTCGCCGCGCGGCATCGGGCCCTTGCCGACGATCTCTTCCAGATCGGCCGAGACGGGAACGGGCTTGTTGATCGCATTATTCTTGGCAGCCATTACTTACTTCCTTTCCATAGGAGAGTTTCGGCCCCCATTCCGGGTAGCCGGATCTTGCTTGTGCCCTTGGGCCGGCATCAATCCTCGTCATCAAGCTCGATGTCGTCCCAATCCTTGATTTCCCCGCCGCGCTCATAGGTCGCGGTCAGGATCGCCAGCGACACGACATGTCCTTCCATCGCCTTGATCACCGCACCCCGCCCTGCGCCCGGTGTCAGATCGATCGGGGTGTCCACGGCGAACAGCTGGAATACATAATCGTGCACCCCGTGGCCCGTGGGCGGGTCGGGCAGCAGCCATTCCGAATTCTGGTACGAGTTCTTGCCCACCTTGGGCGGAACCTCGCCTTCCATCAGCTTGCCGCGCTGGGGGGCAAGGCCCCACACCAGCCAGTGGCAGAAGGGTTCGGGCGACGGGGCGTCCGGATCCTCGACGATCAGGACCAGTTCCTTTGCCGAAGGCGGAATGTTGTTCCATTCCAGCGGCGGGGCGACGGCGTCTTCCTCGTCCGCGGTGAAGCTGGGGTCCAGCTCCTCGCCATTGTCGAACGCGGCGGAGGTCAGCACCATGCCGCCTGCGCCCACCACGCCTTCGCCGCCCAGTTTAACGGCGGCCAGCTTGCTATGTCCGGCGCGGACATTGTGCAGGGCGGCGCCTAGCCATTCGGGGACGTGTTCAAGCATCATGTTCCTTTCGCGCACGGTTCATTGCCACAGTTCAACATGGCAACGAGCCCACGCCGGGGGTCGTTCCTGAACCCTAGGCGAAGCACGAAGCGGCGATCCCGGAAAGGGGGCCGCTGCCCGTAATCCCCAGCAGAGGCGGTAAAACGACGCGATCGGCCCAATTCCATGCGCTTGCCGGGCGATTGCGCGGGCAGGATATCCCTCGGGCAAGGCAAAATCGCTTGCGACCACGGCATTCCTGCCCGGCGGCATGAGTCGCGCGACCGGGTCGCTGGTCGCCCGCCCGATCGGTTTTGGCGCTCAATCCCGAGCATGTCATCGCCCTGCCCGATCACAGCGAGCGGATTTCCGCGCTGGTTTCTGCGAAGCGTTCGCAATAGATCCCTGGTGTCTCCGCCCAGGAGCGTCACCCATCCAAGGATCACCCGATGTCCCGCGATCTTGCCAAGACCGTCAGCTTTCTGTGCCTGCACCTGATGGTGGGCTTCGCGGTGGCCTATGCCTTTACCGGCAGCCTTGCGCTGGCGAGCGGAATCGCGCTGGTCGAGCCCTGCGTGAACGCGGTGGTGTTCTTCTTCCACGAACGCGCATGGCGCGGCCAGATCCGCCTCCTGGACATGCTGACGCACCGGCACGGCGCGGCGGCCTGATTCTGGCAAGCCTGTTTCGGGCGGGACCGATCCTAGCGCGAGAGGCGCCGGCGATTGGCCGACACCTTGGCCTGATAGCGCTGGATGGCGACGCGCATCGCGGCTTCGGGCGTATTGCCCGCCTGCCCGGTCGCGGCGCTCATGCCCAGCAATGCCGCGGTTTCCCATTTCTCCGAGACCATGCGCACCGCCTCGCGCTGGGCCGCCGCGCCGCCTTGCATCATCCGCATCGAACGCAGCGCGATCACTTGCGAGGATTCGATGCACAGCCGCCACCAGTCGAACGCAAGGCGCGACATCGCGAGCGGGTCCATCATCGGGACAGAGGGCATCTGGCCAAACGGCATCATCGTATCGGGTACGGCGGCAGTCGGCGTGGTCGCAGTAGGCATGGCGCGCATGGTCCTGGAATATGGGGGAAGTGGGCATGCCAGCCACCCGGCGTGCATGGATCCTGCGCTTATCCGCCCCTGCCGCCCGACATACAAGCGCTATCGCTGCGCGCCGGAACATCGGCCGCGCTCGCGCGCTGTTCGGACACAGGACATCCCGTCCGGAAGGAACCCCGATATGACCGTCAATAGTGCAACCGCCCGTTACGAAGGCCTTGGCAAGGATGGCAAGGGCCATGTCGCCACGAAGTCCGGCGCGCTCGATGCGCCCTATGGCTTCAACAGCCGCTTCGAATCGGGCCCCGGCACCAACCCCGAGGAAATGATCGCTGCCGCCCATGCCAGCTGCTTCACCATGGCGACCAGCTTCGCGCTGGCCAAGGCGGGGCATACCGACGGCACGCTGGACACCGACTGCGAGGTGACGCTGGAAAAGGACGGCGACGGCTTCACCGTGACGAAAAGCGCGCTGAGCATGAAGGCCGGGGTCGCCGGCATGGACAAGGCCGAGTTCGAGAAGCTGGCCGCCGAAGCCAAGGCGAACTGCCCGATCTCGAAACTGCTGAACTGCGAGATCACGCTGGACACCGAGTTCGAAGGCTAAGACATCGGACCAACCCAATCTCCCCATCCGGTTGACACAGGCGACACATCCTACAGGGCGTGTCGCCCCCTTCCCTGCCGCAGGAATCCGCGGGTTTCGCGCCCCCGGTTGACACCGGGCGGGGGCAGGGAAATTCGCGGGATGGCGTGCGTTCGGCATGAGGCCAGCGGTCGCATTTCGCAGCCGTGTAGGACAGTTGTTTCCGCGCCCCGCACCGCATGTAGCAGGGGGATGCGGCACGCATGACGCAGCGGCTTGCCATCACCGGCTTTCAGCCGTTCCCCGGCGTGGCCGAGAACCCGACCGAGGTGCTGGTCCGCTCGCTGGAAGGAACGGGCGATCCCGTGCTGCGCGGAGCGCAGACATTGATCGTGCCCACCCGCTATGGCGATGCGCCAGCCGCGCTGCGTTCGGTTCTCGCCAGTCCGCCTCGCGTGCTGATCATGACCGGCTTCAGTGCGCGCGCCGCAGGGCTGGTGCTGGAAAGCCGCGCCAGCAACGCCTGCACCGCCACGCTGCCCGACGCGGGCGGCGAGATGCCGCCTGATACCGCCGATCCGCTGCACCATCTGCCTGCGCGCTGCGACATCGCCGACCTGTGCGCGGCGGTAGAGCGCGCCGGGCTGGCCTGCGCCCCGTCGGACGATGCGGGGGGCTATGTGTGCAACCACCTTTATTACCACGCTCTGGCGGCTCTGGACGAGGCGAGCGCCGATACGCGCGCCCTGTTCGTGCATATCCCGGCGCTGGCAGGCAGTCCGCTGGCCGCAACGAGCGCCGCCGCGCTGGGGCTGGCCGATCTGCAGCGCGCACTGGGCGTGCTGGCGCGCGAACTGCTGCGCTGAGGAGCGAGGCTTGGCGTCCTGCGCTTGGTTCGCCTACAGCCCGCATGATGAATGACCGACCTTCGCCCCTGACGATCCTTGTCGATGCCGATGCCTGCCCGGTGAAGGACGAGATCTACCGCGTCGCCGCGCGCTATCGCGCCGAGGTATTCGTCGTCAGCAATGCCGCGTTCCGCATTCCGCAAGATCCGAGCGTTCACCGCGTGGTGGTGGATGACGGATTCGACGCCGCCGACGACTGGATCGCCGAGAAAGCGGAGCGGGTCAGCCCGCGCTGCGTGGTGGTCACTGCCGACATATTGCTTGCCGACCGCTGCCTGAAGGCGGGCGCAAGGGTGCTGGCGCATAACGGCAAGATCTTCGACAAGGCCGGGATCGGCAGCGCGGTCGCGATGCGCGCGATCATGGCGGACCTGCGGTCGGGGATGGACGGCGTGACCGGCGGGCCGCCGCCGTTCGGCAAGGCGGACCGGTCGAATTTCCTGCAGGCGCTGGACCGTGTGATGGTGGCGCTGTCGCGGATGCCGGGCTGAACGGGCGGGTTTATCAGCCAGCCGCCGAATTCGTGGCATGTTCTGCGCGCCGGGCGCTATGATGCAGGCGGGGCATTCCGCCCCGATTGGAACGGACATGGCCAAGGGCCAACGCAAGTCGAACAAGGAAATCCGCAAACCCAAGGCCGAAAAGGGGCCCAAGAAGAATGCCTCGCAGCCCAGCCTGAAGCCGGGCGGGATCAAGGGGCTGGAGAATTTGAAGAACGGCTGATCGCAGCCTCGTCCGGCGGCATGGCCCGCCGGACAGCGCAGCCCGCCCCGGCTAACGCGCCTTGTGGGCGGCGATCGCCTCGTCGATCCGGGTAATGCGCTGGCGTTCGGGCGAATCCTTGGGCAGGCCCTTAAGGCGGCAGGTCGCCCATAGCTGGCGGCGTTCGGATTCGAGGTTCTTGAGATAGAGATCGGCCATGCGCGCCCCTATGCGCGCATCGCGCGGCGCTGGCTAGTGACGTGGTCTGGCGGCCCGGCAGATTGTCCGCGGGCAACCGCGTCCATGGGCGCGGGCGCAGGTCGGCTGTTTGCGACCGCGCACCGGTTCATCCATGACCCCGCTTCCATCCGGGCACTTTAGCCCGTGCCGGGTTCGGACGGGGGTCCGGCCAGCCGCCGGTGCTCCTCGACCGAGCGGCGCATCTCGCGCGCCTGCAGATGCAGCGCCTGGTTCGACAGGCGGATTTCGCGGCTCTGCTGGAAGAAGCCCAGCACCAGCCACAGGAACGCCAGCGGGCTCGACACGCCGCCCAGGAAATCGCCCAGCTCGTTGAGGTCGAGGCTGGCCGGGTTCTGACCCTGTAGCCACAGGTACAGGACCAGCCCCGCCAGATAGACGGCGGTGAGGGCGAGGCCGACAAGCGGCAGACGCCGACGCTCTCGCCGGTCGTTCAGCACCTGCTGCGCACTTGTCGCGGAGCCGGTGCCGGTGCCGGTGCCGGTACCAGTGACATTGCCAGCCAGTTCGTCAGCCACGCCCCCTCCTTTTCATGTCAGCCGCGGATCTTGTCCTCGCGCACATCCTCTTCGGGAAGATACAGCTTCTCGCCCTTTTCGCGATAGACCTGGCTCATCCGTTCCATGCCTTCCTCGGCGTCCTCGCGCCTGGCGGGCGGGGTTTCGCCCTTCAGGTTCTCGCTGGCGAGGAAGCTGTCGGAATTCTGCTTGGCGGCGAATTCGCGCACTTCCTGGCTGATCTTCATCGAGCAGAACTTGGGCCCGCACATCGAGCAGAAATGCGCGGTCTTGGCGCCTTCGGCGGGGAGCGTCTGGTCGTGGTACTGCTCCGCCGTGTCGGGATCGAGGCTGAGGTTGAACTGGTCGCGCCAGCGGAATTCGAACCGCGCTTTGCTCAGCGCATCGTCGCGCACCTGCGCCGCCGGGTGACCCTTCGCCAGGTCCGCCGCATGGGCGGCCAGCTTGTAGGTGACCACGCCGACCTTCACGTCGTCGCGGTCGGGCAGGCCAAGGTGCTCCTTGGGCGTGACGTAGCAGAGCATCGCCGTGCCGTACCAGCCGATCTGCGCCGCGCCGATGCCGCTGGTGATGTGGTCGTAGCCCGGCGCGATGTCGGTGACAAGGGGTCCAAGCGTGTAGAACGGGGCTTCGCCGCAGGCTTCCAGCTGCTTGTCCATGTTCTCCTTGATCTTGTGCATCGGCACGTGGCCGGGGCCTTCGATCATCACCTGAACGTCCTGCTCCCACGCGCGCTTGGTCAGCTCGCCCAGCGTGTAGAGTTCGGCGAACTGCGCCTCGTCATTGGCGTCGGCGATGCTGCCGGGGCGCAGCCCGTCGCCCAGCGAATAGGCGATGTCGTATGCCTTGCAGATCTCGGTGATCTCGTCGAAATGCTCGTAGAGGAAGCTTTCCTTGTGGTGCGCGAGGCACCATTTCGCCATGATCGAACCGCCGCGCGAGACGATGCCGGTGACGCGCTTGGCCGCCAGCGGCACATAGGGCAGGCGCACGCCCGCGTGGATGGTGAAATAGTCGACGCCCTGCTCGGCCTGTTCGATCAGCGTGTCGCGGAAGACTTCCCAGGTCAGTTCCTCGGCGATGCCGCCGACCTTTTCCAGCGCCTGGTAGATCGGCACGGTGCCGATGGGGACGGGCGAGTTGCGGATGATCCATTCGCGCGTGTCGTGAATGTTGCGGCCCGTCGACAGGTCCATGACCGTGTCCGCGCCCCAGCGGATCGACCAGACCATCTTGTCGACCTCGCTCGCCACATCGGACGCCACGGCGGAGTTGCCGATATTGGCGTTGATCTTGACGAGGAAGTTGCGCCCGATCGCCATCGGCTCGCGTCTCGGGGTGGTTGATGTTGCTGGGGATGATCGCGCGGCCGCGCGCCACCTCGTCGCGCACGAATTCGGGCGTGACATATTCGGGGATCGACGCGCCCCAGGAATTGCCCTCGATCTCGCGGCGGCATGTCATTCGCGGCCCAGATTCTCGCGCTCGGCGACATATTCCATTTCGGGCGTGATGATGCCGCTGGCGGGCATAATGCATCTGGCTGACGTTCTGGCCAGCCTTGGCGCGCAGCGGGCGCTTTACCACCTTGGGGAACGGGGGGACGCCGCCGCTGCGGTCGGGGCCGAATTGGCCGTTATCCTCGGGCTGGGTTTCGCGGCCGTCATATTCCTCGACATCGCCGCGGCCCATGATCCAGTCGCGCCGCAGTTGCGGCAGGCCCGCCTGAATGTCGATGTTGGCGTTCGTGTCGGTATAGGGGCCGCTGGTGTCGTAGACGCGGACCGGATCCTCGCCTCCTTCCAGAGCGATCTCGCGCATGGCGACGCGCACGCCGCTGCCGGATTTCGCGGCGACATGCACCTTGCGGATCCGCGAATGGGCCCGGTGGTGACGCCGATTTCCAGCTTGCTGTTGATGTCTGCCATGAAGGTTCTCTCCTTCGGCGGGCGGGGAGAACGGGGCGCCTTGGTCTGGTACAGCGCGGCCCTTCCCTCCGCCCGTGCTAACGGGTTCAGGTTCGACGGGTCGCGGGCCGCTACGCCCACCTCTCAGCCACAGCAGGCTCCCCGGGGATGCGGCGCAACCTACGCGCCGCGACGCGCGCTGTCCAGCGAAGGGAGGGGTTTGGAAGGCGGGGTTTGGCAGGCGGGGTTTGACAGGGCCCGGCGCATTCGCCACCCCGCATCGGATGTCCACGCCGCTCCCCCACGCCACGATCGAAGTCCGCCGCATCGGCCGCGAAGGCCAGCCGCTGGTGGTGATCGACGATTTCAGCGGCGGGCTCGCGGCCCTGCGCGAAGCGGGCGCGGCGGCTCGATATGCTCCGGCGGGGGCCTATTATCCCGGACTGCGCGCCCCGGCGGATCCCGCCTATCTCGACGTGCGCAGGGATCTTCTGGTCGAGGTGATGCACCGCGTGTTCGGCCTGCAACGCTCGCTGCGCTGTGAAGCCTCGGCCTTTTCGCTGGTGACGCTGGCGCCCGATGCGCTGTCGCCCGATCAGCGCGTGCCGCACCACGATCACGGCGGCCCCGGGCTGATCGCGCTGATGCATTATCTGAACGGTCCGGAAAGCGGCGGCACCGCATTCTATCGCCATCGCCGCACCGGATTCGAGGCGATCACGCCGGAGCGCATGCCCGCCTTCACCGCGGCGCTGAAGGAAGATGCGCGGGAATACGGCCCGCCGCCGCCGCGCTATTGCCACGGCGACAGCGACGCCTACGAAATGCTGGAGGAGGTGGAGGCGCGTCCCGACCGGCTGATCCTCTATCGTGGACAGACGCTGCATTCCGGCGTGATCCCCGAGCCGGCGGCGCTGTCGGACGATCCCCGCCGCGGCAGGCTGACGATCAACATGTTCTTTCAGGGGGACTGAGCGCGGGTCTGACGGATCGCAGGCTCCAGGCCAACGCGCGTGGCGGCAGGCAAAGGTATAGAGGTCCCAAGGTACAGGTGCGCCGAGGCCGATTTGCTATGGCTGGCGGCGTCATCTGTCTCTAAGCAGATCGGGATGGGTGCGCAGCATTTCGATATCGCCATTGCGGGCGGCGGACTTTCGGGTGCGCTGATCGCGCTGGCCCTGCGGGCGCGGCGGCCCGAAATGTCGGTCGCGCTGGTCGAGGGCGGCCCGGCCATCGGCGGGCATCATCTGTGGTCCTTCTTCGCCAGCGACATCGCCCCTGGCGACCGCGAACTGGTCGAGCCGATGATCTCGGCGCGCTGGGACGACGGTTATGACGTCGCCTTTCCCGAATATCGCCGCACACTGCCGACCCCCTATCGATCCATCGCGTCGGAGGATCTGGCGCGCGTGGTGGCAGAGTCGATGCCCGGCGAGGCGGTGCTGACCGGTGCCCCGGTGGCGACACTGGATGCGGGGGGCGTGACCTTGCGGGACGGCCGGCGGATCAGCGCGGACGCGGTGATCGACGCGCGCGGCATCGGGGCGGAGCAATTGCCCTTTCTGCAGGGTGGCTGGCAGAAGTTCGCAGGACAGATGCTGGAGCTGGACGCACCGCATGGCCTGACGCGCCCGGTCGTGATGGATGCCAGCGTCGCGCAGCACGACGGCTATCGCTTCGTCTACGTCCTGCCGTTCGGCGAGGCATCGCTGTTCGTCGAGGATACCTATTATGCCGACGATCCCGCGCTCGATCGCGACGCGCTGGTGGGGCGGATCGCGGATTACGCCGCGGCGCAGGGGTGGCGGGTGACGGCCGTCTCGCGCGAGGAAACGGGCGTGCTGCCCGTCGTGACCGGCGGCGATTTTGCAGCATTGTGGCGCGATGTGCCCGCCGGGGTCGCGCTGGCGGGCGTGCGCGCGGGGCTGTTCCAGCCGCTCACCAGCTATTCGCTGCCCGATGCGGTGCGCTTTGCCAGCCATGTCGCCGCCCTCCCCCGGCTCGAGGGTCCGGCCATCGCCGACGCATCGCACCGCTATGCCAGGGCGCACTGGCAGCGCGGCAAATTCTATCGCATGCTTGCATCGCTGCTGTTCAGCGCGGCGGAGCCGGGCGAGCGTTACCGCGTGCTGCAGCATTTCTACCGCCTGGACGAGAACCTGATCGAACGCTTCTATGCAGGCCGCAGCACCGCGGCCGACATGGCGCGGGTGCTGGTCGGGCGGCCGCCCGTTCCCATCACCCGCGCCGCGCTGGTGCTGGCGGGCCTCGGCACGCCTGCGTCCCTGCTGTCCGGCGCTTCCGCCGAAACCGACAAGACCTGCTGAGGATCATCCATGAACGCTTCCACCAAACCGAAGCCGCGCCGGGCCGCCGTCATCGGCGCCGGTTTCGGCGGCCTTGCCCTGGCGATCCGGCTGCAGGCGTCCGGCATCGAAACCGTGCTAGTCGAAGGCCGCGACAAGCCGGGCGGCCGAGCCTATTACTGGGAGCGCGACGGCTTCACCTTTGACGCGGGGCCCACGGTAATCACCGATCCCGACTGCCTGCGCGCATTGTGGAAGCTGACCGACCACGACATGGACGAGGATGTCGAGCTGGTCCCGGTAATGCCGTTCTATCGGCTCAACTGGGAAGACGGGACCAATTTCGACTATTCCAACGACAATGCAAGGCTGGCGCGCGAGATCGCCAAGCTGAACCCCGACGACCTGGCCGGGTACGAGGAGTTTCTGCAATATTCGGAAAACGTCTGGCGCGAAGGCTATGTGAAGCTGGGCCATGTGCCGTTCCTCGACTTCAAGTCGATGCTGAAGGCCGCGCCCGCGCTGATGAAGTACCAGGCGTGGCGTTCTGTCTATTCGGTCGTGTCCAGCTTCGTGTCGGACGAGAAATTGCGCGAGGCGCTGAGCTTTCACACGTTGCTGGTGGGCGGCAACCCGATGGCGACCAGTTCGATCTATGCGCTGATCCACAAGCTGGAAAAGGACGGCGGCGTGTGGTGGGCCAAGGGCGGCACCAACCGGCTGGTCGCGGGGATGGTGAAACATTTCGAGCGGCTGGGCGGCACGGTCCGGCTAGGCGATCCGGTCACCGCGATCGAGACGGCGGGCAACCGGGCGACCGGCGTTACCTGCGCCAGCGGATGGCATCAGAATTTCGATGCGGTAGCCAGCAATGCCGACGTGATGCACAGCTATCGCGACCTGCTGACCGGCAACCGGCGCGGCCCGCGCGAGGCGGCGAAGCTGGCGAAGAAGCGCTATTCCCCCAGCCTGTTCGTGGTGCATTTCGGGCTGAAGGGCACCTTCCCCGACATTCCGCACCACATGATCCTGTTCGGTCCGCGCTACAAGGGACTGCTGGACGACATCTACAAGCATGGCGTGCTGCCGCGCGATTTCTCGGTCTATCTGCACCACCCCAGCGTCAGCGATCCGGGCATGGCGCCCGAGGGGCATTCGACCTTCTATGCGCTGGTGCCGGTCGCGCATCGCGGCAAGCTGCCGGTCGACTGGAACACCGCCGGTCCGGCGCTGGAGAAGCGCGTGCTGGACGAGGTGGCGAAGCGGCTGATCCCCGATTTGCACGAGCGGATCGTGACGAAGTTCCATTACACGCCCTTCGACTTTGCCCATGACCTCAACGCCCATCTGGGCAGCGCGTTCAGCCTTGAGCCGGTACTGACGCAGAGCGCCTATTTCCGCACGCACAACCGTGATGACGAAATCACGAACCTGTATTTCACCGGCGCGGGCACGCATCCGGGCGCGGGAATTCCGGGCGTGGTCGGCAGCGCGCGGGCGACGGCGCGGCTGATGCTGACCGATCTGGCGCGGCGCTAGCGTTCATGCCTGCACTCCTGTCCCGCCATGTTCTATCCCGGCCGGAACTGGTCGCGCATGCCCAGCGCGCGATCGGCAAGGGGTCGAAGAGCTTTTCCGCCGCCAGCCGCCTGTTCGACCGCGAGACGCGGGAAAAGGTGTGGCTGCTCTATGCCTGGTGCCGGGCCTGCGACGATCTGGCCGACGCACAGGACATGGGCGGCGCGCTGGGATCGCAGGAAGGCGCGAAGGAGCGGGTCGCATTGCTGCGCAGCCGCACCGCGCTGGCGCTGGCGGGACAGCCGACGGGCGATCCCTCGTTCGACGGGCTGGGGCTGGTCGCGCGCGAATGCGGCATCACCCAGCAGCACTGCGACGACGTGATCGCGGGTTTCGTGCTCGACGCCGCCGACTGGCGCCCCCGGAGCGAGGGCGACATGATGGAATATTGCTATCACGTCGCGGGCGCGGTCGGGGTGATGATGGCGCTGGTCATGGGCGTGCCTGCGGATGACGAGGATACGCTTGAGCGTGCCTGCGATCTGGGGCTGGCATTCCAGCTGGCCAATATCGTGCGCGACGTGTGGGAGGACGACATGGCGGGTCGCTGCTACCTGCCTGTCGAGTGGCTGGTGGAAAAGGACATCCCCCCCGGCCAGCACATGAAGCCGTGTTACCGCGAGCAGCTGGTCGAACTGGTCCGCGAAGCCTGTGCGATCGCCCGCGCGCACGAGGCGTCGGCCCGAATCGGCGCGGCCCGGCTGCGGTTTCGCCACCGCTGGGCGGTGCTGGCGGCGACCGGCATCTATGGCGACATCGCGCGCAAGGTGGAGGCGGCAGGCGCCCATGCATGGGACCACCGCGCGCATACCAGAAGTCTGGAAAAGCTGGGCTGGCTGGCGCGTTCCTGGGCGGGATCGCTGCGCCCGGCCAGCGCCGGATGCGAGAGCGAGGCGGCGAAGCGGCGCTATACGCTGTCCGACCTGCGCGAGCGGGCAACGCGGAACCGGGTGTTAATCCTCGCCGCGTAAATCGCTGTTCATGAGCTTCAGGAAGCCCTTCCGCGCCGTGCCGCTTCGTGACAGGCACGGCAATGTCATTCCGTTCCGCGAGGCGAAGTCCCGCGCTGCGGGAGCGGCGGCGCCTGCTCGCACGGACAAAGCCAGGTGCGCGAAGAAGCAAGGCGGGAGGCCGCAGCAGATTCGTCGGCGCCGCGGTAACAGGGCAAGGATTCGATCGAAGTCAGAGATGCGTAGCACCGGTTTCATCATCCTCGTCCTGTCGGTCTTTCTGATTGGGTTCGGCGTCACGCTGCGTTACGGCGTACCCTTCGCCGGGGCGGACACCGCCCAGCCGCTCGCCGTGCCGACCGCTTCGGCCAGCGATACGCTGCGCGCCGATTTCGGCAATTGCGACGGGCCGCAGCGGGTGAACTGCGTGGTCGATGGCGACACGTTCTGGTTCGCGGGCGACAAGATCCGCATCCTCGACATCAACACGCCCGAGACGTCCTCTCCCCAGTGCGACCGCGAATACCGGCTGGGCCTGCAGGCGACCGAACGGCTGACCCAGTTGCTCAACGCCGGGCCATTCTCGCTGGAACGCGGGCCGGAGGATACCGATCGCTATGGCCGCCTGCTGCGGCGAGTGACGCGCGGCGGGCAGAACCTGGGCCTTGTTCTGGTTGACGAGGGGCTGGCCGAACGCTGGCGCGGCTACAAGGGCAATTGGTGCTAGGCGGGCGCGCGGCCACCACCTGTCCGGAAATTGCACGCCGCGAAAATGAACATTCCCCGAACCCTGCGTTAAGCGGATATTCGCGTTCCCGGCAGCAGTCTGCCGCAGACGGCCCGTGCAGCATCAAGCGTGCAGCATGCGGTCCGGAAACAATTTTCTTGGCCTGCGTTGGAGCCAGTATGACCGTATCGGTAATCCTTCATGACGCCGCCGGCGCTTCGGACGCTGAGTATGCCTTCATCCGCGAATCGGTCGCCTTGCTGAGGGAAGCCGTGCAGGCCCCCGGTTTCGGCGGGTCGGTTCGCCAGGCCGACTATTCCAGCGCCAGCTGGCGCGGCCGCCACGGCAAGGTCCGCGAACTGGACGGCGACGGCGTGTGGGACCGCATCCAGCAGGGCCGCGAGTTGGGCCACTGCGGCGACCATGCGCTGAATTTCTCGATCGAGATTGCCGATCTGCCCACCGACAATGGCGGACCCGGCGTGATCGGCGCGACGCGGATCGGCACGCTGCCCATTCGCAGCGCGCGCTGGTTCCTGGATCGCTGCATGATCGTGGACGATCCGGTGAACTATGCCGCCCATCTGATGCACCAGTGGATGCATGTGTCGGGCTTCGTCCACCGCAAGGACGAGGCGGGCAAGGATGCCCCATCGGTCGTGTCGCGACTGGTGCGCCGCACGCTGGAACCCGCGCATGGCAAGCGGATCGACGCACAGCTGACCGCGCTCGTGACGCTGAGCAGCGAGGCGTGCGAGTGCTGCCATGCAGAGGATGCCACGGCACCGGAGCCGGTCGCGGCCGCCTGATCGCGCCTGTCTCATCCAGTCGGCCGATCCCTTTTGCGGGGCATAGAGCCGGTTCCGCCCGTTCCCTTTCCGTGCCGCGCTTCCTATCTTGCGGACCATGCCTGCTGCCGAGATTCCTGCACTGACGCTGCCCGCGCTGCACGCCAGCCATTCGGGCTGCTGGCTGGCCGCGCCCGATGGAACGGTGCGCGGGCTGTCGAGGGGCGAGGCGATCATGGCGGCGGCGGAAACCCCGCTGCTGATGCTGAACGCGCCGCTGGTGGCCAGCCGCCTGGGTTATCCCGAACTGTCGGGGCTGGACCTGCTGGAACTGTTCGCCTTCGTCCACCCGGCCCGCTTCATGGTGCCGACGCCGCGCGGGCTGGCCCATGCGCTGGACCTGCCCGAGCCGGATAGCGAGGACGAGGTGCCGCTGCTGCTGGCCCGCGCCGCCGCCGCGCTGTTTTCGCGCTGCGAAGGAAATCCGGGCGAAGCGGGCGGGGCGGGCAAAGCGGGCGGGGCGGGCAAAGCGGGCGACTGGGCCGAGCGCGAGGGCGCGTGGAGCGTGCTGCAATCGCTGGTGCGGCATCGCTGGCCGTGGGCGCCATTGCTGCTGCCGCATGTCAGGCGGCCCGAACGCGCCGAACGCTGGGTATTCTCGAAACTGCCCGAGTGGGAGGAGCGTCCGCCTCGCCCGCAGCCAGCTCAGACGCTGCTTGAACCCGGCGCGGTGGCGGAGCGGCTGGATGCGCTGACCGGGCACGGCTCGGAACGGCGCGAGGGGCAGCGGGACTATGCCCGCGCCGCCGCGCATGTGTTCGAACCGCGCCGCGAACGGGGCCAGCCCAACATGCTGCTGGCAGAGGCGGGCACCGGGGTCGGCAAGACGCTGGGCTACCTCGCCCCCGCCTCGCTGTGGTCCGAGAAATCGGGCGGCACGGTCTGGGTGTCCACCTATACCAAGGCGCTGCAGCGACAGCTTCGGCGGGAGAGTCGCCGCGCGTGGACCGATCAGGACCCCGACCGGAAAAGCCCCGCCGTGGTCGTGCGCAAGGGGCGCGACAATTACCTGTGCCTGCTGAACCTGGAAGACGCGCTGCAGGGCGGCGGCTTTACCGGGCGGCCGGCGATCTTCGCGCAGCTGGTCGCGCGCTGGGCGGCCTTTACCGAGGATGGCGACATGGTCGGCGGCGATTTGCCCGGCTGGCTGCCCACCCTGTTCCGCAAGCGGGGCCTTGCCGCGCTGACCGACCGGCGCGGCGAGTGCATCTATGCCGGGTGCCCGCATTTCAAGCGCTGTTTCATCGAGCGTGCCGACGCGCGATTCCGCGCATGCCGACCTGGTGATCGCCAATCACGCGCTGGTCATGGTGCATGCAGCGCGCGCTCAGCACCGCGAGGAAGGTGCCAATTCCCGCCCTGCCCGCATCGTGTTCGACGAGGGGCATCATCTGTTCGACGCCGCCGATTTCGACCTTTGCCGCGCAATTGTCGGGCAGCGAGGCGATCGAGATGCGCCGCTGGGTGCTGGGGCCGGAGACCAGGGCGGGACAGGCACGCAGTGGCCGTCGGCGCGGCCTGTCGGCGCGGCTGGCCGACGTGGCGAGCTATGACGAGGTGGCTGGCAAGGCCATATCCGACGCGCGCGATGCCGCGATGCTGCTACCCTCTGACGGCTGGCTGGCGCGCATTGCCGAGGGCGAGCCGCTGGGCGCGGTCGAGAGCCTGCTGTCCCACGTGCGCCGCCTGACCCACGCCCGCGACGAAAGCGGCAGCGGCGAGGCTGGATACGGGATCGAGACCGAGGCCGCCGATCTCGACGGGCCGTTCCTGGAGGCGGCGGGCGAAGCGCGCGATGCGCTCGCCCGGCTGCGCCAGCCGCTGATGAAGCTGATGGCGCGGCTCGACGCGCTGATCGCCAGCGGCGAGGATGCGCCCGACTGGATGGACGGCCAGACCCGCCAGCGGATCGAGGGCGCGCGCCACGCGATGTCGTGGCGGATCGACAGCCTGTCCGCGTGGGAAGCGCTGCTGGCGCGCATGGGCGGCCCCGCCGATCCCGATTTCGTCGACTGGCTGGCGGTCGACCGGGCCGAAGCGCGCGAGTTCGACATCGGGCTGCACCGCCGCTGGCTGGACCCGATGAAGCCGTTTGCCGCCACCGTGCTGGAACCCGCGCACGGGGTGATGCAGACCAGCGCGACCCTGTGCGACCGTTCTGCAATCGCCGAGAACGAGGCGGGCCGCGAACCCGACTGGGCGCGCGCGGTGGCGCGCTCGGGCGCGGGGCATCTGGGGCTGTCGCCGAAACTGGCCGAGGCCGCCAGCCCGTTCGATTACGCCGCGCAGGCCGAAGTGCTGATCGTGACCGATGTGCCGCGCGGCGACATCGGTGCGCTGGCCGCCGCATACGGACGCCTGATCGAGGCATCGCAGGGCGGCGTGCTGGGCCTGTTCACCGCGATCCGGCGGCTGCGCGCGGTGCATGCGCGCATCGCCGACCGGCTGGCGCGCGGCGGGCTGCCGCTTTACGCGCAGCATGTCGATCCGATCGACACCGGCACGCTGGTCGATATCTTCCGCGACGATCCGCGCGCCTCGCTGCTGGGCACCGATGCCTTGCGCGACGGGGTCGACGTGCCCGGCGATTCGCTGCGGCTGGTGGTGATGGAGCAGGTGCCCTGGGCCAAGCCCTCGATCCTGCACCGCGCGCGCCGCGCCGCGCATGCCCAGCAGTTCAATGCGAACCGGCAGGCCTATGACGATGCCATCGTGCGCGCCCGCATCGCGCAGGCGTTCGGGCGGCTGATCCGCAGCAAGGAGGACAGGGGCCGCTTCGTCGTGCTGTCGCCCGCCTTCCCCTCGCGCCTGCTGTCGGCCTTTCCCCATGGGACACCTGTACACCGGCTGACGCTGGATGCCGCTTTACAAAGGTTGCAGGGATGTGTTTCCTCTGGCGAACAGGCGACATTGGAAGAGGAGCGGAAGGGTTGAGCGATGCTGCGCCCGCAGCGGGGTACCGCGCATGAAGCGATTGGGCCTGCTGCGTCATGCCAAGTCCGAGGAGCACCAGCCCTCGGGTCGCGACTTCGACCGCGGGCTGAACCCCAAGGGGCGCCGCGCCGCCGCCGCCGTGGGCCGATCGATGGCGCGGATCCAGCCGCCGTTCGGCCGCGTGGTCGCTTCGGCCGCGACGCGCGCGCAGGAGACCATCGACATCGTGCTGGACGCGATGGGCCGCAACGCACCGGTCAATCGCAAGGACGTGCAGGCGCTCTATCTGGCCGATGCAGAGCAGCTGATCGACAGCGCCGCCGAACATGGCGGCGATGCCGAAGCGCTGCTGCTGGTCGCGCATAATCCGGGACTGGAACATTTGCTGCTGCAGCTGGTGCCCGCCGATCCTGCGGACGAGCTGCGCGCGATTGCCGAACGCAAGTTTCCCACCGGCGCCTTCGCAATGATCGAGCTGGATATCGCGGACTGGCACGATCTGCCGGGCGCAACCGGGCGGCTGGTCGCATTGACCCTGCCGCGGGATCTGGACCCGGCGCTCGGTCCCGAATATGCGCGCTAGCACGGGCGGCCATTTCCCGGCCTGCGGAACCGAAACCCTTCTTTCGGCGTAGTGGCCGAGGTTTCCCGTTTCACGGTTGGCGCGCATGACGGTTCCGATGCGCCGCCGCACAGGAATACGATGGAGTAATGCGTGGCATCGGATGGCAGTGACGACGGCAAGCGACTGAAATCATCGAACCAGGCCCATCGTCCCATCTTCGCCCCCGACGCGCCTTCATCGGCGTTCGAGGGCGCTAGCGGGCTGCTGTTCGAACAGGCGATGGCGCAGACGCGCATGGCGGTGTGCCTGACCGACCCCAACCAGCCCGACGATCCCATCGTCTTCTGCAACGAGGCGTTCCAGCAGCTGACCGGATACCGGTCGGAAGAGATCCTCGGCCGCAATTGCCGTTTCCTGCAGGGGCCGGACACCGACCAGTCGCAGGTCGCCAAGATCCGCGACGCCATCCGCAGCGAGGAAGTCGTGGTGGTCGAGATCCTGAACTACCGCAAGGACGGCACGACCTTCTGGAACACGCTGCACCTTGGCCCGATCTATGACGAGAACGGGACGCTGAAATATTTCTTCGGCAGCCAGTGGGACGTCACCGACATACACCAGTCCCGCGCCGACGAGCGCCACGCCAAGGCCATGGCGCGCGAGGTGTCGCACCGGCTGAAGAACGTGTTCGCCGTGATTGGCGGGATTGTGAACATCACCGGCCGGTCGATGGATGCGAGGAATGTCGCGCGCAAGATCAACGAGCGCGTGCAGGCGCTGGGCCGTTCGTACGAGCCGACGCTGGACGAGGCGGTGCTGGGCACGATCCATGTCGGCCAGGCGATCCGCGCGGTGCTGGCGCCCTATGATCCCGAAAGCGATCGGTTCGTCTTTACCGGCAATGGCATCAGGACCGAACCCAACGCGATCTCGGCCATCGGGCTGACGCTGCACGAGCTGGCGACGAATGCCACGAAATATGGCGCACTGTCGCAGCCCGAGGGCACGATCGAGGTGTCGTGGGCGCATGAGAAGGACAAGTTCGCACGCAATTCGCTGGTCATCGACTGGATCGAGCGCGGCGGCCCCCGGATCGAGGCTGCGCCAGAGATGAACGGTACCGGCTTCGACATCGCCCGGACATTGCTGGGTCATTCGCGCGGCGTACTCGAAACCGAATGGGAGGCTGAAGGGTTGAAGGCGCGAATACTGATCCCGATCACGCACGGATGACTGACAGAATGAAGATCTTTCTCGTCCTTGAGGACGAACCGTTCATCGCGATGGACCTGCAATATGCCTTCGAGGATGCAGGCCACGAAGCCGTGACCGCGGTCGACAACGAAGAAGCGATCACCTGCATCGAGAAGAAGCCGATCGCAGGCGCCATCCTGGATGTCAGCCTGGGCGGCGGGGTGACCTGCCAGGCGACCGCCACGCGGTTGGCGAAGGACGGCATCCCCTTCATCCTCCACACCGGCGACCTTGACCGGGTGGGCGAGCATCTGCGCGAGATCGACGCCCCGATCCTCCCCAAGCCGCGCCCGGCCGAAGATGTGGTGGCGCGGCTGATCGACCTGATCGGCGAGCCCGCCGACTGATGCCGGCGCAGGCTTTGGCCATGCCGATGCAGCCCGATCATCTGACGATCATGGTCTCTTCGCTGGACGAGAGCATGGCATATTACGACGCGCTGCTACCTCTGCTGGGCTTTGACAGGCGCAAGGATCATGTCTGGAGCAACGGGAGCTTCTTCCTGCAGTTCCTGCAGGCCGGAAAGGATACCCGGCCTTACGAGCGCTATGGCGCGGGCGTGAACCATATCGGCTTTACCGCGCCCGATCCGGCGTCGGTGGCTGCCGTTCGGCAGGCGATGCAGGATGCGGGCTTCGACGTGCCCGAGATCCAGCAGCTGAGGGGCGCGACCGCGCTGTTCATGAAGGACCCCGATGGGTTTCGCTTCGAGATCAGCCATTATCCGCCGGGCATGCCGCCGGTGGACTGACAGGCCGAATGCACCGGCGCGGCATCAGACCAGCGCGTCGGCCAGCATCTTGCGTATGGATTTCAGCCTGGCGACCAGTTCCGGATCGGCGCCGCGCTCCAGCCGGGGGTCGGGTTCGGCCACGGGCGCGGGCACCGGTTCTTCACCCGCCTGGCCCGATTTCAGCGCGCGGACCGCGCCCTTGATGGTGAAGCCCTCGCGGTTCAGCAGCCGATCGATCGTCTGCAGCAGCGCCACGTCCTCGGGCCGGTAATAGCGGCGCTGGCCGCTGCGCTTGACGGGCTTGAGCATGGGAAACTGCTCTTCCCAATAGCGCAGCACGTGAGGCTTGATGTTCAGCGCCTTTGCCACCTCTCCGATCGTGCGGAAGGCGGCGGCGTCCTTGTCGTCTTTGAAGATATTGTCCGTGGTCACGCAGGTAACGGTATCAGAGGCCGCTGACCTTGTCCTTCAGCATCTTGCTGGCGCGAAAGGTCATGACCCGGCGCGGGGTGATCGGCACCTCGATCCCGGTCTTGGGATTGCGGCCGATCCGCTCACCCTTGTCGCGCAGCAGGAACGTGCCGAAGCCCGAGATCTTCACATTCTGCCCATCGGACATGGCGTCGCACATGTGGCCAAGAATGCTTTCCACCATGTCCAGCGATTCGGCACGGCTAAGACCGACCTTACGATGGATGACATCGGCAAGATCGGCCCTGGTCAGCGTTCCGACTGATCGCATATCCAACATTCCCCTGTTCCCCCTCGGCTGCGGGCGACCCCGAGTAATAATTGATAATTATTTCATACCCGAGCCGACGATCCAAACGAAAACGGGCCGCCAGAGCGACTTAACAGGGGTTTTTAGGATAGATCGGGCATCATTCTGGCCAGGATGCGAATAAATCGCGCCCTTTGAACGACGGATTCGTACCGCCGATAGCATTTGTCAGCTTCTCAGCAGGCAGGCGCCCCAGGTGAATCCGCCGCCCATCGCCTCCAGCATGACCAGCTGGCCGGGCCGGATTCGCCCGTCCCTGACCGCCACATCATAGGCCAGCGGCACGCTGGCGGCGGAGGTGTTGGCGTGGTCCTGCACGGTCTTTACGACCTTCTCGGGCGGCAGGTTCAGCTTTTTCGCGGTGGCATCGAGGATGCGGGCATTGGCCTGGTGCGGCACCACCCAGTCGAGCGTATCGGGGGCGATGCCGGCCTCGTCCATCACCTCGCGCAGCACGTCGGCAAGGTTGGTGACCGCGTGGCGGAACACCTCGCGGCCCTTCATGCGCAACTTGCCGACCGTGCCGGTGGTCGACGGACCGCCATCGACATAGAGCAGCTCGTTATGCGCCCCCTCGGTGTGAAGGCGGCTGGCGATGATGCCGGGGGCGGTGTCGGCCTGGTCGGCGGGGAAGTCGCGCGCTTCCAGGATCATCGCGCCCGCGCCGTCGCCGAACAGCACGCAGGTGCCGCGGTCGTCCCAGTCGAGGATGCGGCTGAAGGTTTCCGCCCCGATCACCAGCGCGCGGTGCTTGCCTCCCACCGCTGCGCCCGCAGGCGTCTTGAGCAGCGCATCGGCTGTCGCGATGGCATAGAGGAAGCCGGAACACACCGCGCCCACGTCGAAGGCATAGGCATTGGTCGCGCCCAGCAGGTCCTGCACCTTGCTGGCGCTGGACGGGAACGTCTGGTCGGGCGTGGCGGTGGCCAGCACGATCAGCGAGATGTCCGCCGCCGTCAGCCCCGCTGCCTCCAGCGCCCGCCGCGCGGCATCGGCGGCCAGCGTGGCGGTGGTCTCGCCCTCGCCCGCGATGTGGCGCGCGGCGATGCCGGTGCGTTCGCGGATCCACTCGTCGCTGGTGTCGACCGTCTGTGCCAGCTCCTCGTTCGTGACGCGCCGCCGGGGCAGCGCCGAGCCGGAACCGATGACGCAGCTGCGCCGGATCATGCCATTGTTGATAGTCATGCCTCTTCCGCGGGGGCGGATGCACGGCGCGCCTTGCCCTTGGCGGCCAGCCCGCTTTCGGCCAGGTCCGCCTTGATACGCTCGATCAGGTCTTCTTCCAGCAGCCGCGCGGTGACGGCGACCGCATTGGCCACGCCCTTGGCATTGGCGCTGCCATGGCTTTTCACCACCACGCCGTTGAGACCGAGGAAGACCGCGCCATTATGGTTGTTGGGATCAAGATGATGCTTGAGCAGTTCGGTCGCGGGTCGCGAGACGAGGAAGCCGATCTTGGAGCGCAGCGAGGACTGGAACGCTTCCTTGAGCAGGTCGGTCACGAACCGCGCCGCGCCCTCTACCGCCTTCAAGGCGATATTGCCCGAAAAGCCGTCGGTGACGACCACGTCGGTTTCGCCGCGGTTGATCTTGTCCGCTTCGGTAAAGCCGCCGAAGCTGAAAGCCAGCTGGTGCTGCGCGGCGCGCAACGTGTCCGACGCCTCGCGCAGCGTGCCGGTGCCCTTGGTCTCTTCGGTTCCGATATTCAGCAGGCGGACGCGCGGCTCGGCCAGGTTGCTGGCGATGCGCGCATAGGCCGCGCCCATAACCGCGAACTGCACCAGGTTGCGGGCATCGCATTCGGTGTTCGCGCCCAGGTCGAGCATGACCATGTCGGTTTCGCCCAGAGTGGGCATCAGCGCGGCCAGCGCGGGGCGGTCGATCCCCGGCAGGGTGCGCAGCGACAGCTTCGCCATCGCCATCAGCGCGCCGGTATTGCCGGCGGACACGGCGGCGCCGGCCTCGCCGCGCTTCACCGCGTCGATCGCCATGCCCATCGAGGTCTTGCGCGCACGGCGCAGCGCCTGCGTCGGCTTTTCATCGCCGGACACGACTTCGGGCGCGTGGAGGATTTCCGACGCGCCGCGCATGTTGGGATGATCGTCGAGCGCGGCCTTGATCCGCGTCTCGTCACCGACAAGCAGGAACTTGAAGCGATCGTGACGGCGACGCGCGAGCGCAGCGCCTTCGACCATCACGCGCACGCCCTCGTCGCCGCCCATCGCATCGACGGCGATACGCGGCAGACTCATCCTACTCTCCGGCCGGTCGGTCTTTTACAGGCCGACCGCTACGATTTCGCGGCCGTTGTAGTGGCCGCAGGCATCGCACAGATTGTGCGGACGCTTCAGTTCGCCGCAGTTCGAGCATTCGTGGAACGCTGCGGGCTTGAGCGCGTCATGCGCCCGGCGATTGCCACGGCGATGCGGGGATACTTTTCTCTTCGGAACAGCCATTTCGGCACCTGTTTAAAAAATAGATCGATATTTGCGGGCCGCACTAGGCCAAGCAGCGGCGAACGGCAAGGCCCACCGGCAGCAAGACGCAAGTTTGCGGCGAAGGCGCGCCCTTTAGCGATTCTGACATGAAAAGCAAGGCGCGGCTTGAACGATGATCCGCTCTCAGCCTTCCACGCGGAAGCAGCGCGCCGACACGATCTCGGCGTCGCGTGCCGCCTCCGCGCCCTGTTCGGCATGGATCTTCAGCCGCGCAAGGCTGCTGTGGCAGGCCACCGACATCATCGAGACATGCTGCGCAAACAGCTCTTCGGTCATGCCCGAAGCGAAGCGGGCCTTCAGTTCGAGCGTGACCCGGCAGCGATCCGGCGCCAGCGATTCGACCCGGAACAGCTCGTGCGAAGAGACCAGCCGCCCGACCATCGGCTCCGGCAGGCAGCGATAGCCGTAGGCGCGGCCCGGCTCCTCGTCGGTGACGGACAGGTGATAGGTGACATCCTCCATCCCGGTCATGATCAGCCGCCATTGCCCTGCCGCGTCACCGGGCAGCACCTGATGCCCCTCGCCGCGCTTGGCGTTCGCGTCGTCGGCCCAGTCCAGCAGGCGGTAGACGTCCTGCGCCGGACGCTCGATCTCTTCATGGACGCCGAACTCGACCGGTCCTTCCGGTGCCAGTCTTTCCCTGAACAATCCGAACATCGCCATCTCCGCCCCGAACGTTTGTCCGGAACTGTCTCACCGGTCCGGTTAAGGAATGACTATGACCTGCCGGCGCCCGCGCCATCTGCATGCGTGCCCGCGGCGCGGCGGCGCGACAGTTCGCGCGCATATTCCTGCAGGTCGGTGACCTCGTCCAGCTCGTCCACGATCTCGAAGCCGAAGATCGTCTCCAGCACATCCTCGAGCGTCACCAGGCCCAGGAAGGTGCCGTACTCGTCCGACACCGCCATGATGTGGTGCCGTTCCGAAATCAGCCGGTGGAACAATCGGTCCACCCCCTGCTCGTCCAGCACGCGCGGCAACGGGCGGACCAGCGGCTCGATACCCTGCTCGCCCCGCCCATCGCGCCCGCTATCGAGCAGCAGCGCGAGCACCTCGTGCTTGATGACGAAGCCGGTGATCTCGTCCGCGGTGTCGGCATAGACGGGGATGCGGGTGAAGGGCACCTCGCGGATGCGGTCGGCGGCCTCCTGCAGCGTGGCGGCGCGGCTCATCGTGAAGACGACGGTGCGCGGCGTCATCACGTCGGACACCTTCAGCGCGCCCAGCTGCAGCATGTTCTTCATGAAGCGCACTTCGCTGCTGTCGATCTGGCCCGAGGCGTGACCCAGGCTGGCGACGGCCAGGATCTCCTCACGGTGCTGCGGAACGTCCTGGGCCCGGCCCATGGTGATGATCTTCGTCAGCTGGCGCGACGCCCAGACCAGCGGCGCGAGGCAGGTGATCATGATCGGCAGGATCCACGCCGAGAACGGCGCGAGCGCGCGGGCATAGCGCGCGCCGATGGTCTTTGGGATGATCTCGGTCACCACCAGGATCGCCAGCGTCAGGAACGCGGCGAACACGGCCTCTCCGCCTCCGCCATAAAGCGCGGCATATTGTGCGCCCGCGCCCGCAGCGCCCATGGTGTGCGCAATGGTGTTGAGCGTCAGGATCGCGGCGAGCGGGCGTTCGATGTCATCCTTCAGCCGCTTGACACGCCCGGCCCAGCCTGCGCCCTGCTCCTCCGCCGTGCGCACCTGCGAGGGGGTGATCGTCAGCAGCGAGGATTCGAGGAGCGAGCACAGGAAGGACACGCATAGCGCGAGGGCGATGTAGAAGATCAGCAGCGCCATGTGGTCGAACTATTCCCCCCTGCCCTTCACGGGGCAACCGTCCCGAAGCGACGCCGTGAAAACGCTATTGCTTCAGCGCCATGTCGGCAACGAAGGGATTGGTCTGTCGTTCCGCGCCAAAGGTGCTGACGGGCCCGTGGCCGGGTACGAAGGTGATGTCGTCGCCCAGCGGCCACAGCTTCTGCGTGATGGCGTCGATCAGGCTCTGGTGGTCGCTCATGGGGAAATCGGTGCGGCCGATGCTGCCCTTGAACAACACGTCGCCGACAAAGGCGAAGCGACTGGGCTGGTGGACGAACACGACATGGCCGGGGGTGTGGCCGGGGCAGTGGACGACATCCAGCACCAGTTCGCCCACCGTGACCGTGTCGCCGTCCTTCAGCCAGCGGTCGGGCTCGAACACCTGCGCCTCGACGCCCCAGCGACCCGCGTCGTCGTCCAGCCGCGCGATCCAGAAGCGGTCGGCTTCTTCCGGCCCCTCGATCGGCAGGTCCAGTTCCTTCGCCAGCACGCCCGCCATGCCGCAATGGTCGAGATGGCCGTGCGTGATCAGTATCTTTTCCAGCGTTACGCCCGCCTTCGCCACGCCTGCCTTCAGCTTGGCGAGATCGCCGCCGGGATCGACCAGCGCGCCCTTCATCGTCCTGGTGCACCATATCAGCGAGCAGTTCTGCTGCAGCGGGGTGACGGGCATGATGGCGGCGCGCATCGCGGGCTGATCGGCGGCGTTCGTGGCATCGGTCATGCGTGACGAAATGGCCGGAGCGGCGGACGATTGCAAGGCGCGGAGATCGACCGGACAGCCGCACACCCATTGACGAGCGGGCGATTCCGCGCATGGAAGAACGGATGAACCGCGCGAACACCCTGTCCAGTGCAGCCGCGACGGGCGACGCCCGCCCCGCGCGCGAACATTTCTGGGACACGCTGCGTGCGGTGCTGATGCTGCTGGGCATCCCCTATCACGTGGCGCTGTCCTATATGGCCGGGCGGCAGTGGATCGTGAAATCGGGCGAAGGCGTCACCGGCTTCATCGAACTGGCCCGCTTCATCAGCCTGTTCCGCATGCCCGCATTCTTCCTGATCGCGGGCTATTTCGCGGCGATGCTGCTGGCGCGCCGCGCGCCGGGCACCTGGCTGGAGGGGCGGTTCCGGCGGCTGGCGATCCCGCTCGTCACCTCGATCATCCTGCTGGTGCCGGCGATGAACTGGTTCTGCGAAATCTCGAACCTGCCCTATTCGCAGGCGGTGGCGAGCTGGGTGGAGAACTCGTCGAAATCGGGCGGGTACTGGGTGCGGCACCTGTGGTTCATCATCGTGCTGCTGTATTTCTGCTGCGCCATCGCGGCGCTGGCGGCGCTGAAGCGCGATTTCGCGGGCGCGCGGCTGCCGGGCTGGGCGGACCGGCTGGTCGGGCGGCACATGGTGGCGGCGCTGCTGCTGCTGGCCACCGTCGTCGGCCTGTGGGAAGCGCTGGCGGTCGAATCGTTCTACATCTGGGGCCTCAACACCAATCTGCTGCAGGAGATCCTGCGGCTGGACCAGACGATCATCTATGCGCCGTGGTTCGCGCTGGGCTGCTTCCTGCAGCGCAGCCGCGAGGCGGTGGAGCGGGTGATGCGCTATTCTCACGCGGTGGTGGTGCTGGCGTCGCTGGCGGTAGTGCTGGCGATCATCACCAAGGAGATGGTCCACCCCGCCCTGTTTCGCTTTATCGAGACATTCGCGGCGCTTTTGATGACGCAATTGCTGATCAGCATCGCGGCGCATCTGTTCGATCGGCCGATACCCGTGGTGCAGCGGTTTACCGCCGCCAGTTTCGTGATCTATCTGTTCCACCTGCCGGTGATCTGCGGCCTGGTCTTCGCCGGGCAGTATGTTGCGCTGCCGCCGCTGGTGAAGGCGCTGGCGGTCATGGGGCTGACCCTGGCGATATCCTATGGCGCATGGCTGGTGATCGAACGCAGCAGGGCGCTGGCGCTGATGTTCGACGGAGGCATGAGGCCCGCGCCAACCGCCGCCGCCAGCTAGACCCGGCCGCCCTTCCACACGACGCGGCCCAGCACGTCCAGTTCGTCCAGCGGCACCGCCATGTCCGATGGATAGGCATGGTTGTCCGAGATGACCGCAGCCTGCCCGGTGCCGAACTGCAGGCGCTTTACCTGAAGCACGCCGTCGCGCCGGATCACGTGGATGCCATCGCGCAGACGGCCCGCGGGATCCGAATCGGCGCGGGCGACCAGGATCTCGTCCCCGTCGCGCAGCGTCGGCTCCATCGAATCGCCCGCCACCGTCAGCGCCGACAGCGCGCCGGGGGTCAGACCCAGTTCGCGTAGCCAGCCCTGGGCGAAGCGCAGGTGGCCGACAGGGGCGTCATCCTCTGCCACCGCGCCCGGTCCTGCCGAGGCGCCCAGCGCAAGGCGCGGCACGTCCACCCACTGCGACCGGGAGGGCGGGAGTTTTCCCGCGACCTTGCCGGGCACGGGGGAAATTTCCTCCACCTCGGGCGCGCCCAGCTCGTCCTCTCCCACGCCGAAGAAGCGCGCGAGGGTGGCGCGGTCGGTCTCCTCCAGCTTTCGCGGGCTGCCCTTGCGGATAAACTGCTGAAGATAGCTGGCATTCCTGCCGATCAGCTTGGATAGCGCAGCCAGGCTGACGCCCCGCCGCTCGGCGAGATCCATCAGCCTTTCGCGGGCCGGATCGAGTGTGAGATTATTAACCATTCCTCATTCCTACATCAAAGATTTTTCCTAGACAAGTAGGATTTCTCCTGCGACCCGATAGGTGTTCCTACGGGGCGATTCGAGAAACAGGGAGTTCCAAGTGCTTATCCGTGAAATCGAGAAATTCCTGCGCAGCACCGGCATGCCTGCCAGCAAGTTCGGACGGATGGCAGCGCGTGACCCGCGGCTGGTGCATGACCTGCGCAATGGCCGCGAACCGCGTCGCCGCATGATCCTGCGGGTGGAACATTTCATGAACAAATACAAGCTGGAGATGCCCAATGCGCGCTGATTACCCCTCTTTCGCCGCCCGCCGCGCGCCCCGCACCGCGCGCCGTTCCGCATCGGAACGTCTGGAGGAGGCCGTGCTGGCGCTGTCCGGCGGTCTCGGCGCGGTGACCATCCACCGCGAGATGCCCTGGGCCAGCATCACCTTTGCCGGCACGCGCCACACGATGAGCCTGTGCTTTACCGGCAGCGGCGCTGTCGAGGGGGGCGAGGAACTGCTGGCCCGCCTGCCCGACCACGAATTCGCCATTCCGGGCCAGCTGGTCGCAGATGCGCAGATCGTGAAGGTCGAACACGAGATGCTCCCCGAACCTAGGCTGCGGGTCCAGGTCGAGCTGCTGCTGCTGGAGGATTGACCAGGGTCAGGCTGAAGGAGGCCAGGCAGTCGTGCAGCAGGCGGAGAAAGCGGGCTTTGACACTTTTTCGAACCAGGCCAGGTCAAAGCCCCTCATGCGGGAAAGGCGGCCAATCGCCTCGCTCCAGCCGTTCATCTCCTCGTGCGCCGGGAAAGACCCCGATGCCGCGATGACTTCAAGGCAGATCAGGTCGGTGGTGAGTTCATCGCGCGTGTAGAACGTCACGCGCTCGATCGCCGCGTCGGGCAATTCCACGATGCTGCGGCAGATCGGGTGCATCAGGGGGAAAGGTTCCATTCCCAGCCCAGCGGGTCGCCGTCCATCACCTCGACTCCTTTGGCCGCCAGTTCGCCGCGCAGCGCGTCCGACATGGCGAAATCCTTGTCCGCGCGGGCAGCCTTGCGGCGGGCGAGGATGTCTTCGATCTCACTTTCGGTGATCTGCGCGTCTTTCGGCCGGATACGCAGCGCCTCGCGATCCGCCAGCGGCAGGCCGAGCGCGGACAGCATCGCGGCAATCAGCGCTCCCTTTTGCGCCGCATCGACCTTCTTCACCGCCACTGCCTCTTCCAGCACGGTCAGCGCGGCCGGAGTGTTGAGATCGTCGGACAGCGCGGCGTCGAACCTGTCCAGCAGCGGCATCAGCTTCGAATGTGTGACCGCCGCCTGCGCCCCGGCCAAGGTGGCGCCGTCCTCCACCGCATCCGTCGCATTGCGCGCAGCCGCCAGCAGGCGCTTCAGCCGCACCAGCGCCGCGCCGAGGCCCTCCCAGCTGAATTCCAGCTCGCTACGGTAATGCGCCTGCAGGCACAGCATCCGGTAGGCCAGCGGGTGATAGCCCCGGTCGATCAGCAATTGCAGGCGCAGGAATTCGCCCGAGGACTTGCTCATCTTGCCCGACCGCTCAACAAGGAAGTTGTTGTGCATCCAGATGCGCGCGCCCGAATTGACGGAGTTCTGACAAGCCGCCGCAACCCCCGTCCCCGCAGTTGAAGACATACGCCTGGTTCTGCGCAATCTCGTTCGGGTGGTGGATCTCGCGGTGGTCGATGCCGCCGGTGTGGATGTCGAAGGGAAAGCCCAGCACCTCGCCGCTCATCACGCTGCATTCCAGGTGCCAGCCCGGCGCGCCGCGGCCCCAGGGCAAGTCCCACTCCATCTGCCGCGTTTCGCCAGCCGGTGTCTTGCGCCAGATCGCGAAGTCGGCGGCATTGCGCTTGCCCTCGACCGCCTCGATCCGGGCGTGATCGTTTTCCGGACCCTCCTCCGTTACCGCGCGCGCCAGCCGCCCGTAATCGGCCACGGTCGAGACATCGAAATAGAGCCCGCTGTCGAGTTCGTAGCAATGCTTCGGCGCGATCCGCTGGGCGAAGGAGATCATGCTGTCGATGTAGTCGGTCGCGACAGTCCAGCGCGCCGGCTGGCGGATGTTGAGCGCGGCGACGTCATGCCAATAGGCCTGCGTGTAATGTTCCGCGATGTCCCAGATGGACTGCGAGCGGGCCGCCGCCATCTTCTCCATCTTGTCCTCGCCCCGGTCCGCATCGTCGGTCAGGTGGCCCACATCGGTGATGTTGATGACATGGGTCAACCTGTAACCCTTCCACGTCAGGACCCGGCCCAGCACGTCGGCAAACACATAGGCGCGCATGTTGCCGATATGCGGGTAGTTGTAGACGGTCGGCCCGCAGCTGTAGACGCGCGCCTCGCCCGCGTGGACGGGGACGAAGGCTTCCGGCTGGCGGGTCAGCGAATTGAACAGGGTGAGCGCGGTGCTGGTCATGGCGCGGTGCCTGACGCGCGGCGGGGGCAAGGTCAAGCGCCGCGGACGGATGCGCGGGTCGAGGCGGTGCATCTCGAGTCGAACGGCAGCAGCGAAAAGCTGCAATTGCTTTATGTTTAGCTTGCGGCAGAAAGCTGCCACGCGAACGCTGGACAACGCGCGCGCAGGTCAGCTTGTTACGACTTCGCATAACATAATATCTGTACCGCTAATTGTCTTTGACAGTTTGTAACAGCGGCGCAAAAAGCGCCGCGGGACTGAGCAGTATGGGATTGTTCAAGACCGACCACTCGTCACGATCGCAAAGGTCAAACGGGGTCGCATGACAGCGATTTTGCCTGTCGGCCGGTTATGCCTTTAAAGTAAAGGATAGACCGATGAAAAAGATATTAGCAAGTACCGCTGTAGTAATACTTCTGACCGGAGCGGCACCGACACTCGCCAAGCAAGGGAAGAACGCACCCATTCTCGTCGATGCCAACACGCCCTCTACGCAATGGGCAAGCGATGTCTCGCAGGATCTCGACCGCGAATTGCTTCGGATCCGGCCATCAGCGCGCGACGGCATGCCGAACGGCCTGGTGCAGGTGCGCTTCGAAGTGCAGGACGGCAAGGCGGTGAACGCCCGCGTGTTCCATCGCTCCGGCGACAGCTGGCTCGACCGGCAGGCGGTCCGCTCGATCGAGCGGCTGGAGGGCATTCCCGATGTACCCGGCGCGGCGAGTGACCGCGGCACCGTGCAGGCGAACATCATCACCGCCCGTGACGACAATGCCTATCGCGTACTGAACGCAAGGCTGGTCGGCATGGAGAAAGCTCGACTGGCTTCAAGTGGGCCGGACCGGACCGTGATCGCCCTGACTGCGGGCGCCATGCCGGCAGGCTAAGAATCACCAGGCAGGACCTGTCCCGGTCGCCACACCCCCCCGTCGCATCCGGGGCAGTTCCTGCAACTTCCGGCGTTCAGTCGCCTTCGAACAGACCCGCCAGCTGCTCGATCATCGTGCCGCCCAGCTGTTCGGCATCCATGATCGTGACCGCGCGGCGGTAATAGCGGGTGACGTCGTGGCCGATGCCGATCGCCATCAGCTCGACCGGCGATTTCTTCTCGATCCACTCGATTACCCGGCGCAGATGCGCCTCCAGATAGCCCGCGCTGTTCACCGACAGGGTCGAATCGTCGACCGGCGCGCCATCCGAGATCACCATCAGGATGCGGCGATCCTCCGGCCGCGCGAGCAGGCGGGAATGCGCCCACATCAGCGCCTCGCCGTCGATGTTTTCCTTCAGCAGCCCCTCGCGCATCATCAGGCCCAGGTTGCGGCGTGCGCGCCGCCACGGCTCGTCCGCCTGCTTGTAGACGATGTGGCGCAGATCGTTGAGGCGGCCCGGCGTCTCGGGCTTGCCCCTGGACAGCCATTGCTCGCGGCTCTGCCCGCCCTTCCACGCGCGGGTGGTGAAGCCGAGGATCTCGGTCTTCACGCCGCAGCGTTCCAGCGTGCGCGCCAGCACGTCGGCGCTGATCGCGGCGATGCTGATCGGCCGCCCGCGCATCGATCCCGAATTGTCGATCAGCAGGGTGACGACCGTGTCCTTGAACTCCTGGTCGCGCTCCATCTTGTAGCTGAGCGAGGAGCCGGGGCTGACCACCACGCGCGCCAGCCGCGCGGCATCGAGCAGGCCCTCTTCCTGGTCGAAATCCCACGACCGGTTCTGCTGCGCCATCAACCGGCGCTGCAGCCGGTTGGCCAGCTTGGTCACCACGCCCTGCAGTCCTTTCAGCTGCGCGTCCAGATAGGTGCGCAGCCGGGTCAGCTCTTCCTCGTCGCACAGTTCCGAGGCGCCGGTGATCTCGTCGAAATCAGTGGTGAAGGCCTTGTAGTCGAAATCGTCGGGCAGTTCGGTCCACGGGCGATTGGGGCGCACGGGCATCATGCCCTCCTCGTCGCCCTCGCCCGGATCGAAATCGCCGTCGGCGTCGAACTCGCCGTCGTCCTCGCCGTCCTCGCCCTCGCCGTCTTCGGGCTGGGCGGCTGCGTCCAGCGGGTTCTGCTGCTGGTCCGAGGGCTGCTCCTCGGGCGTGTCGTCCTGCTCGCTCTCGCTGCCTTCGTCCTCGTCGCCCTCGTCCTCGGGCAGGTCGGGCTGCAGATCCGTTTCCACCATTTCCAGGTGGCGCAGCATGTCGAGCGACAGCTTCTGGAACGCGCGCTGGTCCGTGATCGCGCTGGCCAGCGTGTCGAAATCGTCGCCGATGGCGGAGCGGATCGCCTCGCGCCGCAGGTTCAGCCCATCCAGCGCGGCCTCCGGCACCGGCTCGCCGGTCAGGTGCTCGCGCAGCATCAGGGCAAGCGCGGTGGCGATGGGCACATCCTCGGCCCGCTCGGCGCGGACGATCGAAATCGGCCGCCAGCCGCTTGTCCAGCGAGGCTGCGAGATTGGCGCGCGTGCCCGCCATGGCATTGGCGCCGATCGCTTCCCAGCGCACCTGCTCGACCGCGTCGAACGCCTGCCGCGCCAGCGGGTCCGACGGGCGCATCCGGTTGTGCAGCGGCGCGTCATGGTGCCGCTGCTTCAGCGCGAAGCTGTCGGCCACCCCGCGCGCGATGGCTACGGGGCCGGCCTCCAGCTTGCGGCCGGGCATGGGAACGCGCACCGAATTGCCCACCTGCGCAGGCGTATCCGATGTCCAGCTGACCTCGATCTCGGCATTTTCGGCGACGGCGCGGGCCGTGCCGGTCAACGCGGTGCGAAAACGGTCTAGCTTCGATTCCTCTGCCAAGCGTCAGCCCTTTGCGCGCCTTACAGGATCGACTGGCCGGTCTTGGCCCAGTCGGCCATGAAGCCCTCGATGCCCTTGTCGGTCAGAACGTGATTGGCCAGCGACTTGATGACCTTGGGCGGCATGGTGCCGACGTCCGCGCCGATCTTCGCGCATTCCAGCACATGCACCGGATGGCGAATCGACGCGGCCAGGATCTGCGTCTCGAAGACATAATTGTCATAGATCAGCCGAATGTCCGAAATCAGCGACAGCCCGTCGAAGCCATTGTCGTCGTGACGGCCCAGGAAAGGCGACACGAAGGTCGCGCCCGCCTTTGCCGCCAGCAGCGCCTGGTTGGCCGAGAAGCACAGCGTCACATTGACCATGGTGCCTTCGTTCGTCAGCGCGCGGCAGGTCTTGAGCCCGTCGATGGTCAGCGGCACCTTGATGCAGACATTGTCCGCGATCTTGCGCAGCACCTCGGCCTCCTTCATCATCGTCTCGTGGTCGAGCGCGACGACCTCGGCGCTGACGGGACCATCGGTCAGGCCGCAGATTTCCTTCGTCACTTCCATGAAGTCGCGGCCGGACTTGGCGATCAGGCTGGGATTGGTGGTCACACCGTCCAGCAGGCCCGTCGCGGCCAGCTCGGCGATTTCGGCGGTATCGGCAGTATCGGCGAAGAATTTCATCGTGGCTTCCCAGTCTGGTGCGCGTCGGCGGCGAGTCATTCGCCGCCGTTTCGTCGGGCTATATGCGCCAGCGGCGAACGAAGGAACCCCCCGCGCCCGACGAGTCGCCACTCAAACACCCGGATCGACCGCGATGCAGCCGGCATCCGCGCCCGCCAGCGGAAAGCGCACGCCCGGCTCGCCATCGTTCCGGCATGGCTCTGCCGGCCCGTCGGCATTGATCGGCGGATCGGCCAGCACATAGCCGCCGGGGCGGTCGAACAGCACGAAGGTGGCGCAGCCGCCCGGGCCGCAATCGTTCTTGCTGCGGCGGCGCAGGATCATGTCGCGCCTGCCGTCGCCGTCCACGTCCAGACGCGCCGTCTCGACCGAAAGGTCGGGGTTCGCCTCGCCCGCGACGAGGACCGGGCGCAGGCAGATCGCGGCGGCAGGCGCGGGCAGCTTCGCGCAGTCCGGTGCATGGACGAAGGTGCCGTCGGGATGGCGCTCGGCATCGGGCGCGGCGGCTGGCCGCGGCGCCTCGGACATGGCGCCAGCGGATGCGCTCTCCTCCGGCGGCGCGGCCGGGTCATCGCCGCAGGCCGCCAGCGCCAGCAGCGCGGCCGCGGGCAGCAGCAGCCGTCTCATCGCACGCCGAACGCGCCGATCAGCAGCGGATCGTCTGTGGCATACGGATCGCGCCTGATCTCGGCCTCGGCCTCGCCAATGGCGTTCCAGATCACGTTCCTCGGTATTGCGGGTCAGCGAATTGGCGACGCCCTGCAGGTTCACGCCCGCCAGTTCGGACAGCGCCGGCCCCAGCACCGGGTCGTTCACCACGCTGAGCGCATCGCCGATTTCGGGCAGCATCACCTCGATCAGCCGCTGACCCATGTTCTGGCGCAGGAAGCTGGTCGCCGCGGTCGGCCCGCCGGTGACAGGTCGACCGCGTTCTTGAACCCGATCAGGCGGATCGTGTCGGCCACGACCGGCGCGGCGCGATAGGCACCCTCGGCCGCGACCTGGTTGAATTCGCGCATCAGCCGGTCGCGCACGATGCCGGAACCCAGGATCCGCGCCACCGCGCCTGAGCGGTTGCCCAGCAGATCGTTCGCGGTCAGCTGTGCCAGCTGCGTGTCGTAGAAACCGTTCGGCGCCAGCAATTGCTCGAAAGCGTCCTGCGAGGCGATGGTCAGCAGCCGCCGGATCGCCTCGGTATAGGAAAAGCCGCCATAGGAGGCGCAGCCCGGCAGGGCCAGCGCGCCCGCACCCAAGGCTGCCAGCCCCAGAAATCGGCGGCGGCTGGCACTATTTTCAGGCGGCATCACGGCTTTATCCATATTCAAATCCTCCTTCACCCTGTCATCGGGGCGCCCGTGCCGCCATATGGGGCGCAAGATGAACCGCGTCCGTCTCCTCGTGATGAATGCCGCGTTAGGGCCGCTGGATTACCGCGTGCCCGACGGCATGTCCGTGGAACCGGGCAGTGTGGTCGTCGCGCCCTTGGGACCGCGCCAGGTGACTGGCATCGTGTGGGAAAGCGAACGGCTTCCCGGCGCCGAGGTTCCGGACGCGCGCCTGCGCCCGCTGCTGGGCGCGCTGCCCGTGCCGCCGCTGCGCGCGCCGCTGCGGCGGCTGATCGAGTGGACGGCGGACTACTACATCGCCTCGATGGCGAGCGTGGCGCGCATGGCGCTGTCGTCCAGCGCGGCGCTGCGCGGGGGCGGGACGATCACCGAATACCGGCTGACCGGCGCGCATGCCGCCGCGCATGACGCCGCAGCGCGACGCGGCGCTGTCGGCGCTGGAGGGCGAGCAGGGCACGGTGCGCGAACTCGCGGATCTGGCGGGCGTGTCCGAAGCGGTGCTGCGCGGGCTGGTGAATGCGGGCTGCCTCGAAGCGGTCGAGGTCGCGATCGACCGCCCCTTCGCCCGCGCCCCGCCCCGATCACGCGCCGCCCGACCTGTCGGACGGCCAGCAGGAAGCCGCCGACCGCTTCGTCGATGCGGTAAAGGCGCGCAAATTCGCGCCCATGCTGCTCGACGGCGTGACCGGATCGGGCAAGACCGAGACCTATTTCGAAGGCGTGGCCGAGGCGCTGCGGCTGGGGCGGCAGGTGCTGGTGCTGCTGCCCGAAATCGCGCTGACGCAGAACTTCCTCAAACGGTTCGAGGCGCGCTTTGGCGTGGCCCCCACCGTCTGGCACAGCGCGCAGAAGCAGTCCGACCGCCGCCGCGCGTGGCGGCAGGTGTCGGAAGGCGGCGCGAGCGTCGTGGTGGGCGCAAGGTCCGCGCTGTTCCTGCCGTTCCGCGACCTTGGCCTGATCGTCGTGGACGAGGCGCATGAGATCAGCTTCAAGCAGGACGACGGGGTGCGCTACAACGCGCGCGACGTCGCGGTGATGCGCGCCCGGTTCGAGCAGATCCCCGCCATCCTCGCCAGCGCGACCCCCGCGCTGGAAAGCCTGCAGATGGCCGAGGCGGGCGTTTACGAAAAGATCGACCTGCCCGCCCGTTTCGGCGGCGCGGTCCTGCCCGATATCCGCATCCTCGATTTGCGCGAGGAAAGCCCGCCGCGCGGCCGCTGGCTCGCCCCCTCGCTGGTCAAGGCGATGGAGGAGCGGCTGGAACGGGGCGAGCAATCGCTGTTGTTCCTCAACCGCCGGGGCTATGCGCCGCTGACTTTGTGCCGCCAGTGCGGGTACCGGTTCCAGTGCCCCAATTGCTCGGCGTGGCTGGTCGAGCACCGGCTGACCCGCCGCCTTGCCTGCCACCATTGCGGCCATCAGGTCACCAGCCCCGAAGCCTGCCCAGAATGCGGCGAGAAGGACTGCCTTGCCGCCTGCGGCCCCGGCGTCGAGCGCATCGCGGACGAGGTGGCGGAGATCTTCCCCGATGCGCGCACCGCCGTCGTCACCAGTGACACGCTCTCCAGCCCCGACAAGATCGGCGAATTCGTCGATGCCGCGCAGGCCGGGCGAGATCGACGTGATCGTAGGCACGCAGCTTGTCACCAAGGGCTATCATTTCCCCGAACTGACGCTGGTGGGCGTGGTCGATGCCGACCTCGGCCTCGAAGGCGGGGACTTGCGCGCGGCGGAGCGCAGCTATCAGCAGATCGCGCAGGTCGCGGGCCGTGCGGGCCGCGCCGCCAAACCGGGCGAAGTGCTGATCCAGACCCGCCACCCCGAAGCGCCCGTCATCGCCGCACTGGCCGCATACGACCGCGACGCGTTCTACGAGGCCGAAAGCGATGCGCGTCGTCACGCGGGCGCGCCGCCCTTCGGCCGCTGGGCCGCGATCATCGTGTCGAGCGAGGACGAGGCCGAAGCCGCCGAAGCCGCCCGCAAGATCGGCGGCAGCGCCCCGCGGCTGGACGATATCGCGGTCTATGGCCCCGCCCCTGCGCCGCTGTCGATGCTGCGCGGCCGCTATCGCTATCGCCTGCTGATCAATGCGCGCCGCTCTGCCGCCCTGCAGCAGGCAATTCGCGACTGGCTGGGCCCGCTGGATCATCCGCAGGGCGTGCGCGTTGGGGTGGACATAGACCCCTACAGCTTCGTCTGACCTCATCAACTGGGAGAGACCATATCATGCTGACCGTCCATCACCTGCGCATATCGCAATCCGAACGCATCGTCTGGCTGTGCGAGGAACTGGGCATCGACTATGATCTGAAGCTCTATGACCGGCGCAGCGACAACCGGCTGGCGCCCGACGAGTACAAGGCGCTGCACCCGATGGGCATCGCGCCGGTCATCACCGACGGCGATCTGGTGCTGGGCGAAAGCGCGGCGATCTGCGAATACTCATCGCGCGCCACGGCGGCGGCAGGCTGGCGCCCGGCAAGGACAGCGCCGATTTCGCCGATCACCTGTTCTGGTTCCATTTCGCCAACGGGTCCATGATGCCGATTTCCTATGATCGAGATCTCGGCCCATGATGGGGGCGGACAGCGTCCCCGCCTTCATGAGCGACCGCAAGGCGCGCGCCTGGGCGATGGTCGAACAGCGGCTTGGCGATGCCCCCTTCTTCGGCGGCGAGGCGCTGACCACCGCCGACATCATGATGATCTGGTCGCTGACCACGGGCCGCGCGTTCGGGCAGTTCTCGCTCGACGATTACCCGGCCACCCGCGCCTATCTGCAGCGCATCGGCGAGCGCCCCGCCTACCGGTCCGCCCGCGCCAAGGCCGAGCCGGGCGTGGAACCGCTGCTGAGACTGACCGGCAGCGATCAGCAAGCAACAATGCCCGGCCCCGTCCTGATCCCGATCCTGGGCGACCAGCTGACCCATTCGCTTGCCAGCGCTGGAAGGCTGCGACAAGGCGGATGCGGTCGTGCTGATGATGGAGGTCGCGGGACGAGACGACCTACGTCAAACATCACAAGGCCAAGATCGCGCTGATCCTGTCCGCCATGCGCCATTTCGCCGCCGAACTGGGGACCGCGGATGGACGGTCGACTACATCGCGCTGGGGGACGAGGGGAACAGCCGGCAGCTTCACCGGCGAAATCACGCGCGCAGTCGAGCGCCACCGACGCGCGCGAAATCCGCATTGTCGAGGCGGGCGAATGGCGGGTGCAGCAAGGCGATGCAGGAGCTGAAGGGCCCGCTGGACGTCCCGCTGGACATCCTGCCCGACGACCGTTTCCTGTGCTCGATCCCCGAATTCATCGGCTGGGCGCAGGGTCGGCGCACGCTGCGGATGGAGAATTTCTACCGCGAGATGCGCGGCAAGACCGGCCTGCTGATGGAGGGCGAGGAGCCTGCGGGCGGGCAATGGAACTACGACCACGACAATCGCGCCTCACCCGACAAGCACATGGACCCGCCGCCCGCGCCGAAATTTGAGCCCGACGGTGTTACGCAAGAGGTGATCGAGATGGTCGCCCGCCGCTTTGACGCCCATTTCGGCAGCCTCGATCATTTCGGCTGGCCGGTGACGGCGGCGCAGGCGGAAGCAGGCGCGGCTGCCTTCGTTGCCGACCGCCTGCCCGATTTCGGCACCTGGCAGGACGCGATGGTGACGGGAGAGGACGACCTCTATCACTCGCTGCTGTCGACGTCGATCAATCTGGGGCTGCTCGATCCGGTCGAATGCTGCCGCCGCGCGGAGCAGGCGTGGGCGGACGGCAAGGCCCCGATCAACGCGGTGGAGGGCTTCATCCGCCAGATCATCGGCTGGCGCGAATATATCCGCGGCATGTACTGGCTGGAAATGCCCGAACTGGCCGAGGCCAACGCGCTGGACGCGCAGTCGCCCCCTGCCCGAATTCTACTGGACCGGCGAAACCGAGATGCTCTGCATGGCCGAGGCGGTGCGTTCGACGCGCGAGAATGCGCATGCGCACCATATCCAGCGGCTGATGGTGCTGGGCAATTTCGCGCTGATCGCCGGGATGAAACCGCAGGAGGTCGAGGACTGGTTCCTGGTGGTCTATGCCGACGCCTATGAATGGGTCGAACTGCCCAATGTGGCGGCGATGGCGCTGTGGGCCGACAAGGGGCGGCTGGCGACCAAGCCCTATGCGGCGAGCGGGAACTACATCAACAAGATGTCGGATTACTGTCGGAAATGCAGCTATTCGGTGTCGAAGAAGACCGGCGAAGGGGCGTGCCCGTTCAACCCGCTCTACTGGGATTTCATGGTCCGCAACCGCAAGCTGCTCGAACAGAACAACCGGGTGGCGCGGGTCTATGCGACCTGGGACCGAATGGATGAGGACCGGCGGCGCGAATATCTGGATAGCGCGAAGGAGGTGCTGGACGCGCTTGTGCCCGCCAGCAAGGGTTGGGCGCGGGACTAGCGTTTCTTCTCGCGTTCCAGCAGCGCGCTTTTGATCTCGGGCCCATAGGCATAGCCGCCGACGCTGCCGTCCGACCGCACCACGCGGTGGCAGGGGATCAGCACCGCGACATTGTTCGCGCGATTGGCGCTTCCCGCCGCGCGCACGGCTTTCGGACGGCCCGCCGCTGCCGCAAGCTGGGCATAGCTGCGCGTTTCGCCCGCCGGGATGCGGCGCAATTCGGCCCAGATCCGTTCCTGAAAGGCAGTGCCCTTGACGTCGAGCGGGATGTCGGGATCGCTGCCGGGCGCCTCGACCTCGGCGATGACGCGGGTGAGCAGACCAGCGAAAATCTCGCCGCCCTCGACCAGTTCCGCGCGTGGAAAGCGGGCGGCCAGCGCCTCCAAACCCTCGCCGAACGACAGGCGGCAGATGCCCTTGTCCGTCGCCGCGACCAGCATGTCGCCCAGCGTGGTGGACACCACGGTCCAGCGGATCGTCACCCCTTCCCCGCCGCGCTGCCATGCCGAGGGGGTCATGCCCAGCCGGTCCTTCGCCTCGTCGTAAAAGCGCGAGGGGGTTTCATAGCCTGCCTCCAGTATCGCATCGGTCACGTTCGGTTCCTTTCCCAGCGCGTCGCGCGCACGCTCCAGCCTGAGCGCGCGGCCATAACCGGCGGGGCTGAGGCCAACGGAGCGGCGAAATATGCGCGCGAGGTGGTCGGGTGAATAGCCGGTCCGCCCGGCCAGCAAAGCCAGCGTCACCGGACCGCCATGCCCCCGGATCGCATCCAGCGCGGCGCGCACCGCATCGCGGTCCTCCATCGCGTCGTCGGGCAGGCAGCGCTTGCAGGCGCGGAGCCCCGCCGCCTGCGCCGAAGGAATATCCGGATACAGCGCCATATTCTCCGGCCTGGGCCTGCGCGCCGGGCAACTGGGGCGGCAGTAGATACCGGTGGTGCGCACCCCCACCACGAAGCGCCCGTCATAGCTGCGGTCGCGGCGCGCGAAGGCGGCCAGCGCTTCTGCTTCGGGCAGCGAAAGGGACAGGGCCTGCGTCATGAGAGCCGTTCTAGCCGCTTGGCGCGCGGGCCGCATCCCGAAAGCCGCGATCAAACTGCAACCGGCCACGCGAAAACCCTGTGGGACGCCGCCAGATACCCCCTGCCATGGCGATCCGAAAGCCGCTAAGGCCCGCAGCCATGGACGCTGGGAAGAGTTTCGGAACGATCGGGCGCCGCATCGCGCGGCTGGCGCGCGGCTTTGCCGCGGCGCTGCTGCTGGCGATGGTCGCCGCGGGGTCGCTGCTGGGCGGCGCGCCCGCTGCGCGCGCCGATACCGCCGACATCAACGCCGCCGCCCGCTCGGTCGTGCGCGTGGTGATCGTGATGCGCGATTCGTCGGGATATGACGTGATCGGCCACGGCACCGGCTTTGCCATCACGCCCAAGCTGATCGTGACCAACGCCCATGTCCTCGCCCCGCTGATGGAGGATGACCGGCTGCGCCTCGGCATCGTACCCGCGCAGGGACGCACGGGCTATTTCGCGCGCATCGTGCGCGTTGCGCAGGACGTCGACCTCGCGCTGGTCGAGCTGACCGAGGACGCCTCGCTGCCCGTCGCCACGCTCTATTCCGGGCGGGTGGAGGACGGGCAGGACGTCTATGCCGTGGGCTATCCCGCCAATGTCGACCAGGCGCTGGGGCTTGGGCTCAACGGGCTTACCTCGCCGCAGCCGCCGGTGAAGACGCGCGGGCAGGTGTCGGCGGGGCGGACATCGGCGGATTACGATACGATCCTGCACACCGCAGCCATCGGCGTCGGCAATTCGGGCGGTCCGCTGCTCGATCCGTGCGGGCGCGTCGTGGGCGTGAACGCGTTCGGCACGATCAGCGACAATGGCAGCGATTCGGAATTCTACTTCGCGGTTTCGATGCGCGAACTGGCGCCTTTCCTGCGCGCCGCCGGGGTGACCCCGCGCACTACCGCGAGCGAGTGCCGCTCGCTCGCCGATCTGGACGCCGAGGAGGCTGCCCGCTCGCTGCGCGAGGATGCGGACCGGCGCGCGCGCATCGCCGCCGCCGCGAACGAGCGCAGCCTGGCCGCCGAAAAGGCCGCGCGCATGGCCGAACTGGACGCCATCGACGAGCGCGAGACGCTGATGGGCCTGGCCGGACTGATGGTGGTGCTGGCGATGATGGGCGGCCTTGGCGGCGTCTACCTGCTCGACAAGCAGCGCCGCGAACAGGCCGTGGCGGCGGGCGCATTTGCCGGCTTCTCGCTGCTGGCGGCGCTGGCGGCGTGGATCGCGCGGCCGTCGGTTGCCGACATCGTGACGAGGGGCGAGGATGCGCAGCGCAGCGCGATGACTGCGCGCGGAGAAGCGAAGCTGCCCTCGCCCGGCGTCGATCGCGGGCGCTTCATCTGCCGCTTCCTTCCCGACCGCAGCCGCGTCACCGTGTCGAGCAGCAACGACATCGCCCTGCAGTGGAGCGAGGACGGCTGCGTCAACGGGCGCACCCAGTACGGCATCTCCTCCGACGGCTGGACGCGGATCATGGTGCCGGGCAACGAGCAGACCGTCTCGGTCTCTCACTATGACCCGGCGACGCGCATGCTGCGCAGCGACCGTTTTTTCCTCGACCTCAATACCATGAGCGCCGCGCGCGAGGCGCGGGCCGCCTATCAGGCGCCCGCCTGCGACGCGGGCGAGGATGCGGCGCGCGACCTGGGCGACCAGCAGCAGGCGATTCGCCAGTTGCTGCCCGAGAGCCCCAACGAGCGGCTGGTCTATAGCTGCGAGCCGGGCGAGATCACCCCGGCGGAAGAGGCGGCGGCCAGCGCGGTGGACAGCCAGATCGAGGAAAATGGCTGAATTGCGCCAGATCGCGGCAAAGCCGGCAGGCGGCACCGTGCAAAGATAGCGCTACCCCGCAAAACACCGCGCGCGCCGGTTGTCATGTGGCGGTTTCATTGCTAGGCGCGCCGCCGTGACGGACGCCTCCCGCGTGCCGGGCATTTGCGCTACTTGACGATCAGGCGGCGATATTTCGGCAGATGCGTTCCGGGGGGTTTGGCCGTTTTCACGGCATGCATGAGGACAGGACAAGCGTGGAGAATACGGGCGGCATCACGGCCAGTCTTGCGGGGCGCTACGCCTCGGCACTGTTTGAACTGGCAGTGGACGAGAATCAGGTCACCGCGGTCGAGAACGACCTTGAAAGGCTGCGTTCGGCGATTGCCGAATTGGGCGACCTTGCCGCGTTGCTGAAGGACCCGGAGATCGGCCGCAAGCAGGCGGGCTCTGCCATGGCGGGCGTCGCCGATTACCTTCACCTCGCGCCGCTGACCAAGAATTTCCTGGGCGTGCTGGCCAAGAACCGCCGCCTGTCCAGCCTGCCCGACATGATCCGCGCGTTCGCCACCATCGCCGCCGCCCAGCGCGGCGAGGTGACCGCCGATGTCACCAGCGCGCACCCGCTGAACGATTTGCAGGTCATGACGCTGACCCAGAAACTGACCGCGCGCGAAGGCCGCGATGTAAAGATCCGTACCGAGGTCGATCCGTCGATCCTTGGCGGGCTGATCGTCAAGATCGGCAGCCGCCAGATCGACAGCTCGATCCGCACCCGTCTCAACTCCCTCGCCCAGGCCATGAAGGGCTGACCGTAAAAGGTCCCAGGAAAAGGCATTAGACCCATGGAAATCCGCGCCGCAGAAATCTCGAAGGTCATCAAGGACCAGATCGCCAGCTTCGGCACCGAAGCACAGGTAAGCGAGGTCGGTTCCGTCCTCTCGGTGGGTGACGGCATCGCCCGCATCCACGGCCTCGACAAGGTCCAGGCCGGCGAGATGGTCGAATTCGCCGACGGCACCCAGGGCATGGCCCTGAACCTCGAGGCCGACAATGTCGGCGTCGTGATCTTCGGCTCGGACGCCGCGATCAAGGAAGGCGACAGCGTCAAGCGCACCGGCACCATCGTGGACGTGCCCGTGGGCCGCGGCCTGCTGGGCCGCGTCGTCGACGCGCTCGGCAACCCGATCGACGGCAAGGGCCCGATCGTCGCCGACAAGCGTTCGCGCGTCGAGGTGAAGGCCCCGGGCATCATCCCGCGCAAGTCGGTGCACGAACCCGTGCAGACCGGCCTCAAGGCCGTCGACGCCCTGGTCCCCGTCGGCCGCGGCCAGCGCGAGCTGATCATCGGCGACCGCCAGACCGGCAAGACCGCCGTCGCCATCGACACCTTCATCAACCAGAAGGAAGTCAACGCGGGCGACGACGAGAGCAAGAAGCTCTACTGCATCTATGTCGCCGTCGGGCAGAAGCGCTCGACCGTCGCGCAGATCGTGCGCGCAGCTGGAAGAAAATGGCGCGATGGAATATTCCATCGTCGTCGCCGCCACCGCGTCGGAGCCTGCCCCGCTGCAGTTCCTCGCGCCCTACACCGGCTGCGCCATGGGCGAATTCTTCCGCGACAACGGCATGCATGCCGTCATCGTGTATGACGACCTTTCCAAGCAGGCCGTCGCCTATCGCCAGATGTCGCTGCTGCTGCGTCGTCCTCCGGGCCGCGAAGCCTATCCCGGCGACGTGTTCTACCTGCACAGCCGCCTGCTGGAGCGCGCGGCCAAGATGAACGAGGAAAACGGCGCCGGTTCGCTGACCGCGCTTCCCATCATCGAAACGCAGGCGGGCGACGTGTCGGCCTATATTCCGACAAACGTGATCTCGATCACCGACGGCCAGATCTTCCTTGAAACCGGCCTGTTCTTCCAGGGCATCCGCCCCGCCATCAACGTCGGCCTGTCGGTCAGCCGCGTCGGCGGCGCCGCCCAGACCAAGGCGATGAAGAAGGTCGCGGGCTCGATCAAGCTGGAGCTGGCGCAGTACCGCGAGATGGCGGCCTTCGCGCAGTTCGGCTCCGACCTCGACGCCTCGACGCAGAAGCTGCTGAACCGCGGCGCGCGCCTGACCGAGCTGCTCAAGCAGCCGCAGTTCTCGCCGATGCCGTTCGAGGAGCAGGTCGTGTCGATCTTCGCGGGCACCAATGGCTATATCGATAGCGTCGCCGTCGACCGCGTGACCGAGTACGAGGCAGAGATGCTCGTCGTTCATGCGTTCGCAGCATGCCGGAGTGCTGGAAGAGATCCGCACCACGCAGAAGTTCGAGGGCGAGACGAAGGACAAGACCGTCGCCGCGCTCGACGCTTTCGCCAAGCAGTTCGCCTGAGCCCCAAGAGAACACGGAGCTGAGGGAGCCGAAATGGCCTCGCTGAAGGAACTCAAGGGCCGGATCAACTCGGTCAAGTCGACCCAGAAGATCACCAAGGCCAAGCAGATGGTGGCCGCCGCGAAGCTGCGCAAGGCGCAGGCCGCGGCGGAAGCCGCGCGCCCCTATGCCGAGCGGCTGACGGGCGTGATGGCCAGCCTCGCGTCCAAGGTCGGCAAGGACGACCAGGCCCCGCGCCTGCTTGCCGGTACCGGATCGACCCAGAAGCACCTGCTGGTCGTCGCAAACTCGGACAAGGGTCTGGCGGGCGCGTTCAATTCGAACATCGTCAAGGCCGCGCTGGTCAAGGCGAAGTCGCTGATCGCCGAGGGCAAGGAGGTCGAATTCTATCTGGTCGGCCGCAAGGGTCGCCCGGTGATCCGTCGTACCTATCCGGACCGGATCGGCGTGCAGTTCGACACCACGCAGGTGCGCGAGCCCGGCTTCAACGAGGCCGAGCAGATAGCGGACGAGCTGGTCGGCATGTACGAGGATGGCCAGTTCGACGTGGCGCATCTGTTCTACTCGCGCTTCCAGTCGGCGCTGGCCCAGATCCCGACCGAGCAGCAGATCATCCCGGTCGCCGCTCCCGAGGGCGTGGCGAGCGAAAGCGACGCGGTGGTGGAATACGAACCCGGCGAGGAGGAACTTCTCGAGGCGCTGCTGCCCCGCTACCTGAAGACGCAGATCTTCAAGGCGCTGCTTGAGAACAATGCGTCGGAACAGGGCGCGTCGATGACCGCGATGGACAACGCCACGCGCAACGCCGGCGACCTGATCCAGAAGCTGACCATCCAGTACAACCGCAGCCGCCAGGCCGCGATCACCACCGAACTTATTGAAATTATTGCTGGCGCGGAAGCGCTCTAAGTCACAGGCAAGGAAACAACCATGGCCACCGCACCCTCGCTCGACTTTTCGGGCACGTCCAATGTCCCCGCACAGGGCAAGATCAGCCAGGTCATCGGCGCCGTCGTCGACGTCGTGTTCGAAGGCGAGCTGCCCGCGATCCTCACCGCTCTGGAAACCGAGAACAACGGCAATCGCCTCGTCCTCGAAGTCGCGCAGCACCTGGGCGAGAACACCGTCCGCACCATCGCGATGGACGGCACCGATGGCCTGACACGCGGCCAGCCGGTCATGAACACCGGCAAGCAGATCTCGGTCCCCGTTGGCCCGAAGACGCTGGGCCGCATCATGAACGTCGTCGGCGAAGCCATCGACGAGATGGGCCCGGTCGGCTCGGACATGTATGCGCCGATCCACGCCAAGGCTCCCGAATTCATCGACCAGTCGACCGAAGCGGCCATCCTGGTCACCGGCATCAAGGTCATCGACCTGCTCGCTCCCTATGCCAAGGGCGGCAAGATTGGCCTGTTCGGCGGCGCGGGCGTGGGCAAGACCGTGCTGATCCAGGAATTGATCAACAATATCGCGAAGGGCCACGGCGGCGTGTCCGTGTTCGCGGGCGTGGGTGAGCGTACCCGCGAGGGCAACGACCTCTATCACGAATTCCTCGACGCGGGCGTCATCGCCAAGGACGAGAACGGCAATGCCACTTCCGAAGGGTCGAAGGTGGCGCTGGTCTTCGGCCAGATGAACGAGCCCCCGGGCGCACGTGCCCGCGTGGCGCTGTCCGGCCTGACCATGGCCGAATACTTCCGCGACGAGGAAGGCCAGGACGTGCTGTTCTTCGTCGACAACATCTTCCGCTTTACCCAGGCGGGTTCGGAAGTGTCGGCGCTGCTCGGCCGTATTCCCTCGGCCGTGGGCTACCAGCCGACCCTGTCGACCGACATGGGCGCGCTGCAGGAACGCATCACCTCGACCACCAAGGGTTCGATCACCTCGGTGCAGGCCATCTACGTGCCCGCCGATGACTTGACCGACCCTGCGCCGGCCACCTCGTTCGCTCACCTTGACGCGACCACCACGCTGAACCGAGCGATTTCGGAACTGGGCATCTATCCCGCGGTCGATCCGCTGGACTCGACCAGCCGCGTTCTGGAACCCCGCGTCGTCGGCACCGAGCACTACGAGACGGCTCGCGCCGTTCAGGAGACGCTGCAGAAGTACAAGTCGCTGCAGGACATCATTGCCATCCTTGGCATGGACGAGCTGTCGGAAGAGGACAAGCTGACCGTCCAGCGCGCGCGCAAGATCCAGAAGTTCCTGTCGCAGCCGTTCCACGTGGCCGAAGTCTTCACCGGCATCCCGGGCAAGTTCGTCCAGCTGGAAGACACGGTGAAGTCATTCAAGGCCGTGGTCGAAGGCGAATACGACCACCTGCCCGAAGCGGCCTTCTACATGGTCGGCGGCATCGACGAGGCGGTCGAGAAGGCCAAGAAGCTGGCCGAAGACGCCTAAAGCACGATCGAGACGGCGGAGGCAGGTGCTTCCGCCCTCTCCTTCACGAATTTGACTGAAAGCTGAAACGATGGCGCTGCATTTCGAACTCGTAACCCCGGCCAGGCTGGTCCGCTCGGAAGACGTCCACATGGTGGAAGTCCCCGGCAGCGAGGGTGCGTTCGGTGTCCTGGAAGGGCATGCCCCCTTCATGTCGACCATCGCGGACGGCCAGATGCGCGTCTACAGGACCGCCAATGCCGCGCCCGAGGTCATCACCATATCGGGCGGCTTTGCCGAGGTGGGCGACAACGGCCTGACCGTCCTGGCCGAGCACGTCGAGGACTAGTTCGGCCTCAGCGCCGAGTCGCCGGGATCCGGCTTGTAGAAAAGATGACAAAGGCCCGCCCCCGTGCGGGCCTTTTCGTTTTCGGCGCCGGTGTGGCCGTTCGGTTGTGCCCGCTCCCGCAATCCAGCGCCGCCAATCGTTTGGCCGGGCTTGCTGACAAGAGTGTCGGACCGACTGCGGGACACTCGCTAACCTTTGTCACACGCACGATTGTGGATAAGTCTGCGGAAGGAAACCGCATAACTCGCGCTCGTCTTAAAGGGCCCCTTAAGCGATCATCCACCCATTCGGCTGCCTAGGGGGCACGAGCATGTCGAGATATACATTCCACCAATCGGGCAAGGACCAGTGGAGTTGTCCGCGGCCATTTACCGACGCCAATCTGCGGCGCCAGCGTTATGGCCGCATCCAGCCTCTGGATAAACCCGGCCTGCTGCAGCGTCTCCTGCGGCTGGCCTGACAGATCGTTCAGCGCTTCTTGCGCGTGGGTGCGTGGAAGTCGGCGGGCTTGCCGGCGATCCAGCGCAGGAACGCGGCGATTTCTTCGTCGGACCTGATCGCCGCCACGTCGCCGCCCAGCCGCGCCAGTTCCGAATTGCTGAAACGCGCATGCAGCGTCCGGTGGCAGATCGGATGCACGTCGACCACCTCGCGCCCCTTGCGGCTTTTCGGCACGGGGTGATGCCGCTCCACCCGCTCGCCCAGGGGGCGCTCGCACAGCCAGCAGCAGGGCAGCCCGGCGTCATCGTCGCCCGCCGTCGACGGGTGATCCCAACCGGACCCGGCGCTGTCCCGCTTAATTCTCATGACGCCATTCAAGATAGATGTACGGCACGTCGACCGCATCGAAGCGCGTTCTGATGGATCGCTGGAAAAACGGCGGCATATGGTCTCCCACGATCAGCACATCTGCATCCGGGAAACCGGGATCCATGATCTGCCTTGTAATGGCGTTCGCCACAAGCTGATGAACCTTGTAGCTGCGGCAGAGCATCGGGAATCTGTCTTGCCATGCGGCTTCACCGATATCGCAGTGATCCGTCTTGAGATCCGTACTCGAACCGATGGGCAGATGGGCGTTCACGGTCAACCAGTAGATCAGCTTGCGTTTCCCGCCCTTCTTCAATTCAGCGGCGATGACCTTCGGAACATCCGTATCGCACGCTCCCGGGAAGACGCCGCTGCATGGCGCCGCTCCCAGGGCCACCAGATCCCGAGCGAAGATCGTCCGCTGGAAGCCGATCCGGGGATACCACTCCTTGCGGTCGAAGAAGTTGCCAATGAAGCTGTGCATGGCGATTGTCTCGAAGCCGCTGTCGACGAACTTCTGGGGAAGACAGTGGGCGTTTCCGAAATCGTAGTTCGTATGATCGGCCCAGACTGCACATAGCTCGCGCAGTTCCCCGTTGGTGGTAGAGCCGAAGTAAGGCGTTGTTCCACGCCGGACATCGTAGCGGTCGCTCCACCTTGCCGGATCCCATATACGATCCATGATCGCCTTGTCGTGGCTGTCCTTGGGAACGCCAAGCAATTCCACCATGATAACTACCAAGTTTCGCGACTTCAGCGTGTCGGGGTCAATTCCTGTCTCCAAAACAGCTGACGAGATGGGCGTTCCCGGCGGCGCGGAAACCTTGTACGAACCTCGCGTTTCGGCGGTAACCACCAGATCTATGTTGATAAGGATGGAGAATGCCGCGACCGCAAGAAGTTTTTGCTGAAACTGCGTCAGCTTCTCGGTCCGGGGTGCATAGATAACGGCCAGCAACAGCGAGAGCGCGAGTACGAGGGCCGCCGCTACATACTCCGGCGCTTCGAAGATGTCGACCTCGCGCAGATAGTCGAGGGATCGAAGAACCTTGCTGATCCCAAGTTCGAAAGATTTGGCAATGTACTCGGCAAGCAGATAGGCAAACAGAAGCACCACGCCGATCGACCTGATGATGCGGCTCGGGCTTTGGCTGACGAACAGGGCGAATATTCCGCCCAGAAAGATGCCCGCGCTCATGTTCGGACCGCCGATCGGCCACAAGGCGATGACGACCATGTTCGGGACCAGCACCCACCAGAACACCCATTTGCCGGGAAATGCCCTGAGCAATTCGAATCGTGGCATGGCTGGTTTCAATTTATTGAGCACTAAGTCACCTGTAATCCGGCTGCGACCGAACCCTGTGATCAACAATGAAGGTTAATTTGGCGCAAAGACGTGTTGCGCGGGCCGCCTTCTGCGCAGGCCGCGTGCGGCGGGCCGCAACTCTTAAAACAAAATCAAGGTTTCCGCCTTATTCACCAAACCCTGTCAGCAATTGGTGAACGGCAACGCGCCATTCATGCCAGCTGCGCGTCGCGTGCTTTGATGCAGGGATTGAGTAGATGAACGCTTTCGGCCGGAAGAACGGAATGGGCGGCATGGGGCAGCGGCCCGCATTCGGGGTGGCGCGGCCGATGAAGGGCGGCACCGAACCGCTGCGCACCACGCCCCCTCCCCCGCCGGGCATGGACGAACAGTTTCCGCCGCTTCCCGAACACAAGCCCGACGCCAATGACGAGGCGCTGGCCCGGCTGGCAGAGCGGTCCAACGCGGTCAACGAACCTGACAAGGGGCCGGAGGGGTTCGAGGCGAGCGTCCACAAGATCAAGGAGCAGGTGCTCCCCCGCCTGCTGGAACGCGTCGATCCCGAAGCCGCCTCGACCCTGACCAAGGAAGAGCTGTCGGAAGAATTCCGCCCGATCATCATGGAGGTGCTGGCAGGAGCTCAAGATCACGCTCAACCGGCGCGAGCAGTTCGCGCTGGAAAAGGTGCTGGTCGACGAGCTGCTGGGCTTCGGCCCGCTGGAGGAGCTGCTGAACGATCCCGACATCTCGGACATCATGGTCAACGGCCCGCAGCAGACCTATGTCGAGAAGAAGGGCAAGCTGCAGCTCGCCAGGATCCAGTTCCGCGACGAAAATCACCTGTTCCAGATCGCCCAGCGCATCGTGAACCAGGTCGGCCGCCGCGTCGACCAGACCACGCCGCTGGCCGACGCCCGCCTCAAGGACGGCAGCCGCGTCAACGTGATCGTGCCGCCGCTGTCGCTGCAAGCGGCACGGCGATCTCGATCCGTAAGTTCTCCGAAAAGCCGATCACCATCGACATGCTGCGCGACTTCGGTTCGATGGACGACAAGATGGCCACCGCGCTGAAGATCGCGGGCGCCAGCCGCATGAACATCGTCATCTCGGGCGGTACCGGTTCGGGCAAGACGACCATGCTCAACGCCCTGTCGAAGATGATCGACCCGGGCGAGCGCGTGCTGACGATCGAGGACGCGGCCGAACTTCGCCTGCAGCAGCCGCACTGGCTCCCGCTGGAAACGCGCCCGCCGAACCTGGAAGGCAAGGCGCCATCACCATCGGCGACCTTGTCAAGAACGCGCTGCGCATGCGCCCCGACCGCATCATCCTGGGCGAAATCCGCGGCGCGGAATGTTTCGACCTGCTCGCCGCGATGAACACCGGCCACGACGGCTCGATGTGTACGCTCCACTCCAACAGCCCGCGCGAATGCCTGGGCCGTATGGAGAACATGATCCTGATGGGCGACATCAAGATCCCGAAGGAAGCCATTTGCCGCCAGATCGCCGAATTCGGTCGACCTGATCGTGCAGGTAAAGCGCCTGCGCGACGGTTCGCGCCGCACCACCAACATCACCGAGGTGATCGGCATGGAGGGCGACGTGATCGTCACGCAGGACCTGTTCAAGTTCGAATATCTGGACGAGGGCGAAGACGGCAAGATCATCGGCGAATACCGCTCGACCGGCCTCAGGCCCTATACGCTGGAAAAGGCGCGGCAATTCGGTTTCGACCAGGCCTATCTGCAAGCCTGCCTGTAAGCGGCACCGCGCCCTAGGGCGACAGCCACGTCAGCAGCGCCAGCGATCCGGCGACCACCGCCACCAGCAACGCCGCCATGAACACGGCGGTCCACGGCATGCAGCCGACGGCGTCGGGTGCGGCCCTGCGCGCCCGGCGCCAGTCGCCGAGCCATGCAATCGCCGCGATGCCAAGCGCGGCCGCTGCCAGCATCGTCCAAGTGCCCGCCGCGCTGACGGTCAGCCAATTCCAGATAGATCATCCCCCGAACGCGCCGCGCGGGCGCCGAAGGGTCAGGCCCTTACGACCATGCGGGCCGGTTCGGCAAACCCGCCGGGAGACCCATCAGCACGTGCGATCAGATCCCGGAAATAGGCGATGGTCGGCACCAGTCCCTCTTCGAGAGGCGTGGCAGGCTCCCACCCGAGCAGTTGTCTCGCGAGGCTGATGTCGGGCTTGCGCTGGCGGGGATCGTTCATCGGCAGCGGCTTGTGCGCGAAACGCGAGCGTCCGCCGGTCTGGCGCACCACTTCCTCTGCCAGTTCGCGGATGGTGAATTCGCCCGGATTGCCGATGTTGACGGGCCCGGTGACTTCAGGCCGCGTCGCCATCAGCGCCATCATGCCCGTCGATGCAGATCGTCGACATAGCAGAACGAGCGGGTCTGCTTGCCGTCGCCGTAGATCGTGATCGGCTCGCCGCGTGAGCGCCTGCACGATGAAGTTCGAGACGACGCGGCCGTCGTTCGGGTGCATGCGCGGGCCATAGGTGTTGAAGATGCGCGCGACCTTGATCTCGCAGGCCGTGCTGGCGGTGATAGTCGAAGAACAGCGTCTCGGCGCAGCGCTTGCCCTCGTCGTAGCAGGCGCGCAGGCCGATCGGGTTGACGTTGCCCCAATAGTCCTCGGTCTGCGGATGGATCGTCCGGGTCGCCATAGACCTCGGTGGTCGAGGCCTGCAGGATGCGCGCGCCTCGTGCGCTTGGCCAGCCCCAGCATGTTGATCGCGCCGTGCACGGTGGTCTTGGTCGTCTGCACCGGATCGTGCTGGTAGTGGATCGGCGATGCCGGGCAGGCGAGATTGTAGATCTCGTCGACCTCGACGATAGAGCGGAAAGGTCACGTCGTGGCGCATCAGCTCGAAATGCGGGTTGTCGATGCAGATGGCGCGACATTGCGCTTCGGCGCCGGTGAAGAAATTGTCGACGCACAGCACCTCGTCGCCCGCGCGCGACCAGCCGCTCGCACAGATGGCGCCGAGGAATCCGGCGCCGCCGGTCACCAGCACGCGTTTCGCAGTCAGGTTCATGTTCAAGTCCTTTGGGGCGGTGCGCTGGCGGCGGCGGGGTTACTGGCCGCTCAACTGCATCTTCTTTTCGAGCACCACGCGGCGCGAATAGCACCCCGTGAAGATCGCCATGAACCGCACGATTTGCAGGGGCCGGAAACCGATCCTCGCCGATACGGCTGGCAATCTGCGAACGGGATCAGCGAAGCGATCATGCGTTGCAGCCGCGCTTCGCCCATGACCTTGGTAGTCGTCCCAGTGGGCAAGGATCTCGCTCTGCATCAGCCGCGACATTTCCTTTGGGCCGAGTCCGGCGACATGGTCGCCGTTGTTGGTCCGCGGCCGACGATCTGGCTCAGCGCGAAACCGTTCGTGCCGTGGCGGCGGTAACATCCCAGTGTTTCTTGGATCAGCAGGGTGCCGCCCAGCATGTGCACCATGTTGGTCATGTAGAAATCGGCGGAGAGGCGAATATGACGGATATTGTCGGTCAGCACCGGCACGAGGGCGCCGCGCCGGAACATCATCGCGCTGGTCGAGCTCCACAGCCATTTCATCGGCATGTTTTCCGAGGGGCGGACATAGGCCAGCGGTTCGCGGATCCGGCTATAGCCGGGACGATCATCAAAGCTCCACGGTCGTCCCAATGGGCGATCGCCGTGCAGCGATGGTCCAGAGTCCGACGACAGGCGGGCGTGTGCCGCGGGCGTTCGGTGCCAGTTTCGAAAGTGCCTGCCAGCAGCCTTTCCTCGCAGTCGATCTGGACTTCGTTCGAACAGGTCAGGGCGGCTGCGGTATGGCTGTTCAGATGGGCGGCCAGATGGATTTCGACGAAATCGGGAAACAGGGTATCGTCGGCGTCGACGAAAACGACGAAGGCGCCGCTCGACCGGCGAAACCCCTCGACAAAGGCGTTCATCTGGCCGCCATTTTGCTTCAGCGCGACCAGCGTCCAATCCGCCGCCCGATCGGTGCTGGCCATGTACTCCCGCATGACGTCGATCGAGCCGTCCTGCGAGAGCGTCATCGACGATGATTACCTCGACCGCTTCATGCGTCTGTTCGGCGATCGATCTCAGACAGGCAGGCAGGAAGCGAGCGTAATTATAGTTGGTGACGATGATCGAGACGAGCGGCGGCCTGACCATGCCTTCGGGCAGGCAAACCCGCTCTTCTCCCGGAACGGAGTAGGACGATCTCAGCCTGGGCTTTCATGTGTACCGTACATTCCGTTTCCCGACGCCGTGATGGGCCAACCGGAAACTATATTAACCATCTTCATGTTGCGGATGCGAAAACGGAGCAGTGCCCGAACCTTAGGGGTATGAAACCCGGACGATGGGGGCATAAACGCCAGGTCGAGCCAACAAATGACCGCGCCGGGTGAAGTGCGGGCTTGATCGCATGGCGTCATTGCGCCCAATGCATCGGGATGCCCCCTTCTCCAACCGAGCATGCAGCCGGGTCGATGCAAGA
>CAVVZE010000002.1:0-262175 GCA_963752785.1 uncultured Alphaproteobacteria bacterium | reverse complement strand
GCGCGCGCGTCAGGTCGAAACGCTTGCCCGCGAACTGGTAACCGCCGCGCACCAGGTCTGCCTGCCCGTAGAGGACCGGCGTATCGGTATTTCCGCGCAGCCGCACGTCGACGCCCCACTCGCTGTCCAGCCCCATGCCGGTGACCGTAAAGCGGTTGTTCGCCTGCACGTCGATCAGATAGCGCCACGGCCTGCCGCGGGCGCGGCGCGTCTGGCGGTCGGCGGGCAGGTTGATTTCGCGCCGGGGGATGCTGGGCAGGCTTTCGACGACGCTCGCCTGCCCAAGCTTCCAGCGGCCGGAGACCATGTCCAGCCGCCCCGCGACCACGCCGACATTGTTGCGCGCCACCACGCGAATGGGTCCGCTGACGACCGCCGCCATGTCGTCGCGGTTGAGGATGCGCGCCTCGTTCGCGGCAAGGCGGATGTCCATGCTGACGCCGTCGCCGAATACCTGCGACAGGTCGATCGATCCGCTGCCCGTCACCGTGCCGTTGCCCGATACGCCGCTGAAGCGCGGCAGGCGCAGCACCGACCCGTCGAAAGTGCCCACGACCGAGATATCCGTGACATCGGTGCCCGTCAGCGAGCTTTGCAGCCGCAGGTCTTCGCCGCGCAGGGTGCCGCGGATCTGCGGATGGCGGACCGTGCCGCGCATGTCGCCTGCGATCCGCACTTCACCTGTGAAGTCGAACAGCTCCACCCCGGTCAGCCGCCACAAAGCATCGGCGGGCCCGCCATAGCGCAGCTGTGCAAACAGCGACCCCGTCATCAGCCGCTCGATCAGCGAGCCCTCGGCAGGAAGATCGGCGATCCGCGCCTGAAGCCTGCCGTGGCGGCTCGCATCCTCGCGGATGATGGTGCGCATCTCGAATGAACCGGGCGCCAGTTCGGCCACCACGGCCAGGTCGACCGGGCGCGAAGTCAGCACCAGGCCCGATCGGGTCAGATCAGCGAACAGCAGCCGCACCCTGCCCGTGGGAGGCGCGCCCGCGGGATCCAGGAAGTCGACGACGCCCGAAGCCCGCCCCCCGATGTCGAGATCGTCGACGAACAGGTTCATCACGTCGAGCGGCATGTCGACCACGCGGACGCTTGCTTCGGTCGTATTGCCGAATCGGCCCTCCGCCTGAATGGTCCCGCCCGCGAAATCGATCTGGCTGCGCTGCAGTGCCCAGCCGCTATCGTCGCGCAGCAGGACCACCGCACGCGGCATGGAGATGGCCTCTCCCGCGTAGCGGCCGCGCGCGGCGACCTCGATCCGGTCGCCCGTGACCTCGCCCGCCATGCGCAGGAAGAAGCGGCTGCCGCGCCGACCCGCCACGAATGCCTTGAACCTGCCCGCGCCGTTCTCCAGCCGGCCCTCTGCCGCAAACCGGCCCACGAACATCTCGCCCCGCGCGATGCCCTGCGCGTTGATGGCGGCGTCGATGGTCGCTGCCTCGCCCAGCACGCCGCTGGCGCGGATATGCGCCAGCCGCACGGTGATCGGCGGGTCACCGCGGAAGCTGGCATCGCGCAGGATGATATCGGTTTCGAACCCCTGCCCGGCGGCCTGCGGTGCGAGCGAGATGGTGCCTTCCGCGCCGCCTCCGCTGATGGCAAGCTCGCCCGTCACGCCGCCATCGACCACAAGATCGCCGGACAGACCGGTATCGCTCACGGTGAAGCTGTTGACCGCGATGCGCAGCGGTTCGCCCTCGGCGGAAGCGATGCCGATATTGCCCGCGAACGGTCCCAGCATCGACTCCCCCTCGGCGTCGATGACAAAGCCGTCTTCCTGCGGGGCAAGCGTGAGGCGCAGGTCGGTCACCCCCGCCGCGGGCAGCGGATTGGCGAAAACCATCTCGGCATGCGGACCTTCGCCGTCCACGCGCCCGTCGATGGTGAAGGCGCCGAACTGGTCGTGGACCCCCTCGCCCGACAGGCTGACTGTGCCGTCCACCGCCCGTTCGCCCGACAGGCTGAGATCCAGCCGGGGCGCGTCGAGCCGCGCGCTGCGGATCAGGATGGGCGCAGAGGATGCCATCGCAATATCAGCCGTAAAGGCGATGGGCGCGCCGACATAGGTTTCCAGCGTGGCATTGGTTACGCGGGTCATGCGGCCATCGACCTTGGCGGTCACGCTCCATCCGCGCGGCCCGCCGATCAACGCATCGACCTGCGCCCGCGCATTGGCGCTGCCCAGCCCGTTCAGCATGACGCCATTGGCGATCACCGGTCCGCTCAGCCGATAGCGCGACTGCCGCACATTGCCGTCCAGCGCCAGCCGCGCGCCAAGTCCCGATGAATTGAACACGATATCGGGAGCGACCAGCCGGTCGCCGCCATAGGTCAGCGTGGCGGTCAGCCTTGCGCCGCGCAGCCGCGGATCGATCATCGCGCTGCCGGTGGCGATGCTGCTGGCCGTGGCGGTCAGCGGGACCCGCAAGCGCGATCCGTTCCAGTTCGCGACGCCGGTTGCCGTCACGTCGCGCGCCATTGTCGCGCCCTGCCCGATGCGCGCGGCCTCAACCCTATAGGCGATGGCCAGGTCCTGGCGGAAATCGCCCTCAAGGCCAAGCCGTGCCTGCAGCCCTGCGCCCGCAGATCGGGCCCCAGCAAACCCGGATCGCTGGCGCGCAGCCTGACGCCGAAATCGTCGAGCCGGTTCGCGTTCAGGTCGATCGCGCCTCGCGCCAGCGCTTCCATCCCCTCGCCGACCAGCACGTAGCGGCCATCGATAACGCTGTCCTCGAACGTGCCGCGCGCATTGACGTTGAGCACGTCGCCGACGGCCCTTGCCGCGATGCCGGACAGATAGCCGTCGGGCCTGACCTGCCCCAGCACGCCATAGACATCGCCCTGCTTGGTCAGCGTCATAGCGGCCAGCGTGCCGCCGCCCTGCCGAACGCGGGCATAGCCCTTCCAGTCGGTCCAGCGCCCGTCGCCGCCGATGTTGATCTGCAGATCTTCCTCGGCGCCGGTCATGGCGGCCAGCAAGCCGCCCGCCGGGGCGTTGTAATCGACCAGCAGTTCGAGCACGTCGCCGCCCTCGTCTGCGTCCAGACGCGCATAGAGCCGGTCCTCCTCCCCCAGCGCGCCGAACATGCCGATCTTCGCGCGCCCGTCAGTGATGTCGACGGTCGCTGCGAAATCGACGGTCCGCTCAAAGCCCGCCACCGCTTCGTCGACGCGCAGATCGTCGATGATCAGCCGGTCGATCCGTATGTCGAACGCGGGCAGGATCGGCGCGTCGGGGTCGCCGGGGTTGAGTTCGGGCACACGCAGCAGATGGCCGCGGCGCGCGATCAGGGTGCGCACGTCCAGCCCGCTGGTGAACCAGTGCAGTGGACGCCAGTCCAGCTTCACCCTGGGCACGCGCAGGAATTCACCCTTGGGATCAGACAGGATCACGTCGGTCAGTTCGGCCTCGCTCAGCAGCGATCCCTCGATCCGGCCGATCCGGACGCGCAGGCCCGATGCAGGCGCATAGGACGCAAGGCTGTTGGCGATGAAGCGATGGCCGATCGGGCTGTCGATCAGCACCGCGCCCAGGCCCAGCAAGGCGACGAGCGCGATCAGCCCCGCCGCGATGCGGATGCGCCAGTACCGGCCCCAGTCGCGGCGCGGCTTCGCAGCGGGCAGCGCTTCCGCCTCGGCCACGGGCTCATCTTCGGGCGGGGTCGTGGTCCTGCACCATCAGAACGCCTGCCCCAGCGAGATATAGACCGCGATGCGGCCATCGTCGGGCCGCGGGTTCAGCGGAGTGGCCACGTCAAACCGCAGCGGCCCGAAGTTCGTGTGATAGCGCAGGCCCACGCCCGCGCCATATTGCATGCCGTTCAGCCTTGGCGAGCTGTCGTTGGCGACGGTGCCCGCATCGATGAAGGGCACGATCGAGATCGCCCCGTCGAACAGCCCGGTGCGGTAGCGCGCCTCCAGCGAGAACTCGCTGAGCGAGAGGCCGCCCGTCGGATCGCCCAGCTCGTCCTTGCGGCCCGATCTGCTGGTAGCCATACCCGCGCACCGATCCGCCGCCGCCCGCATAAAGCCTGCGCGAAGGGGCGATGTTCGAGATGCCGGTTCCGACGATGGTGCCGAATTTCGCCCTGCCCGCGACGACCAGCCTGTCGCTGACCGGCTGGTAATAGCGCCCTTCGGCCCAGCTGCGCAGATAGGTCGACTGATCTCCGCTGGTGACCGACAGTTCGGGCGATGCGAACAGCGACACCCGCCAGCCGCGCGTCGGGTCGAGCAGGTCGTCGCTCTTGTCATAGATCACCTCGCCCGGAAGCGCGGCGACGAAATAGGTTTCGCGCGGGCCGGTCTGCCCGCCCAGCGTGCCTTCGCGCTCCTGCGTGGCGACCAATTCCAGCCCGATCGACCAGGCCAGCTCCTTCTGGAACAGCAGGGTAGACAGCTTCTCGAACTTGGCGACGCCCGAAAGCGTGCGCGCCTCGTACGCATCGCGGTCAATCGTGCTGCCAAAGACGTCCAGCGTCAGCACGCGGTCGCGCCCGTGCCAGTTATTGCGCCGGAAGGTCGCGCCCGCCAGCTGCTCCTGCGTGCCCGCAATGGCATGCAGTTGCAGCATGCCTTCGGGCGGGAAGAGGTTGCGGTGCTCCCAGCTTACCTCGGTCCGGATGCCGCGCCCGGTATCATAGCCGATCGCGCCCGCAATGGTGCGCAGCGGCGCCTGCGTGATCGCGACGTCGATGTCGACCGTGCCCGGCTCCCCTTCGGCCGGCGGCGCAACCTCGCGCGGGGTAACCGACAGCGAGGATACGAGGCCGGTGCTGAGGATCGCACGGCGCAGGTCGTCGACGCCGCTGGCCTGGTATATCTCGCCGGTGTCGAACTGCGCGATTTCCGACAGGTGCCTGCTGGACAGGAAGGCGGGGTCGCTGCTGACGACCTCGCCAAAGCGGTACTTGCCGCCCGGCGTGACCGGCAGCGTCAGGTCGCCCTCGTCGGCTGCGTGGTCGATCAGCAGGTCGGGCTGGCCCAGCTCGGCAAAGGGATAGCCCGTCTCGCCCAATGCGACGCCCAGGTCGATGCGCTCGGCAACGATGCGGTCCTCCTGGATATAGTCGCCGGTCCGGATCTCGAAAGCAGCGCGCAGATCGGCGAAATCACCGCGTGCCGCGTCCAGCCCCGGCACCGCGACTTCGCCATATCGATAGCGTTCGCCCGGATCGATGGTGAAGACATAGCGCGAGTCGCTTGCCACGACGGCGCCGTCCTCGCCCGAACCCTCGCCCGCGGGCGGAGTCTCGACCCGGTGGCGCACATCGGCATCGTAGAAGCCATAGACCGCCAGCATGTCGGACAGGAGGGCGGCGTCCTCCTCGGCGCGATTGGCGAGCTGGGCGAAGTTGTCGTCGTCGTCGCGCAGGGTCTCGATGTCCGAAAGCCCCTCAAACCGGGCGATGAACTCGTCGAACTGGCCGAATTCGGCGAAGGAGGCCGGGTGGCTCAGCACGATCCGCTTCGACAAGCGCGTCTCGACCAGCGCTTCCTCGTCCGCATCGCCTTCGCCCCCGCGCTCCGCCATGCCGGGAAGCGCCAGGTCCGCCGCGGGCCGCCCGCTTCGCGGCTTAGCAACTGCTCGGAGTCGGGGTCGATCTCGATCTCCTGCAGTTCGACGTCGAGATCGGTCTCTTCGGGCCACGGCAGCGAGAAGCCCGTATCGGTCATGGCGGCATCGGGTCGACTTCCTCGGGCACCGCGGTCCTGGCCGCCTCGGTGTCCATCGCCCAGGCTTCGGGATCGGCCACGGCCGCATCGGGAATGAGCGCTTCCAGCTCGGGATCAGCCTCCAGGCTCTGCGCATCGGCGATCGCGGGCGCAAGCGACACAGTCGCGCCCGCCAGCAGCAGCGCCCACGTCGTGGTCCGGATTGTCGAGAATGCGCACGGTCTCGAAGCGATGCGCTTCTGCGTCAGCCTTCAAAGATGCGATACTTGTCCTGTGCGCAGGGCATACCGTCCTTGCTGGTGCCGACCTGCTCCCTGTCGCTTTCGGCGCGCGGCTGCGTAACCGTCGCGGCAATAAGCGAATCCTGCCTGCCCGCATCGAAACGTTCCCAGCCCTCGCGACCCAGCCGTTCCAGAGGCCGGTAACGGATCTTGTACTGCATGCGCGAGGAACCCTCGATCCAATAGCCCAGGTAGACATAGGGCAGACCGGCCTTCGCGGCGCGGTCAATGTGGTCGAGTATGATGTAATTGCCAAGCCCCGATCGGTCGGGATGATGGGGATCGTAGAACGAATAGATCATTGAAAGACCGTCGTTCTGCCGGTCGGTCAGGCAGGCTCCGACCAGCCGCCCCGGACGCCCGCCCACATCGGGTTCGCGATACTCGACGACGTATGAAGTGACCGGCGTCTGCTCGATCATGTCGGCATAATCCATGGAATCCATCGCGGACATGCCGCCGCCCGGATGGCGGGCCTTCAGATATTGCTGAAGCAGTTCATATTGCTCGACGGTCGACCATGGGCGACAGGCCGATGCGACCAGATCGGCGTTCTTCGCCATCGTCTTTGTCTGCGTGCGCGAAGGAACGAATTCCTCTGCCACTACGCGTACCGATACGCAGGCGTTGCAACCCGCACAGCTGGGCCGATAGGCGACTGTCTGGCTGCGGCGAAAGCCGATCCGGCCAAGCGCATCGTTGAGGGCATCGGCATCGGGACCGGCGAGTTCCGTGAAGACCTTCCGCTCCTGACGACCCGGCAGATATGGGCACGGAGCCGGGGCGGTCACGTAAAAGCGGGGGAACCTCACGGGTGCGGACACGAAACTGGGCCTGTACCTCTCAACCGTCGATCCGGTGGTCGACTGATGTTCCGGACTGCCCGACCGATGAAAGCCAAAATGGGCACCGCGCGGCAGGCGGCGACCAGGAAAAAGCCAGCCATGCCGCGCGTAAGCCTTATATGCCTGCCGCGGCGCAAAGATTAAAGACCGTTAACTACGAATTGATAAAAAAGACGCAATTTCGCCGATTTTCCGCCGCTCAGCCCGCCTTGTCGCAAGGCCGGCGGCCCGCGGAAACGGCACCGCGCCCGATCGAACAGCGAATCGCCGCACAGCCGTTCAGGCCAGTTCGACCGTGCTACCTGATAGCCCTTGGACCTCAGATCCGCGATCAACCCGTCGATCTGCGCACCGTCGCGCGCCTCGCACTCGATATCGGTGATCAGGCCCTTGGCCGGCAGCGTCGTGAAGATGCGCTGGTGATAGATCTCGATGATGTTGACGTTATGCTCGTCGAACGCGTGCATCACGCGGTAGAGCGCGCCCGGCCGGTCCTGCAGCGTGATGCGCAGCCGTGCCAGCCGCCCGGACCGCGCCAGGTCGCGCAGCAGCACATTCGCCAGCAGCCGAGTATCGATATTGCCGCCGCACAGCACCAGCCCGACCTTCTTGCCCCGGAACTGGTCCGGGTTCGACAGCACGGCGGCGAGCCCGGCAGAGCCTGCGCCCTCGACCACCGTCTTCTCGATCTGCAAAAGCAGCGAGACGGCATTTTCCAGCGCAGCCTCGTCCACCAGCAGGATGTCGTCGACCAGCTCGGCAATCACGCGCGAGGTGATCTCGCCCGGCGCCTTGACGGCGATACCCTCGGCAAGCGTATCGCCGCCGCAGACATGTTCCTCGCCCTTGATGCGCGCGAACATGGAAGGATAGAGCGCGGACTGCACGCCCACGATGCCGATGCCGGGATTGATGTCGCGCGCGATGGTCGCAATGCCCGAGATCAGCCCGCCGCCGCCGATCGGCACGACCAGCATGTCGAGGTCGGGCTGGTCCTCCAGCATTTCCAGACCCACTGTGCCCTGCCCCGCCGCAACGAAGGGATCGTCGAACGGATGGACGAACGTCAGCCCCAGCTGCTTTTCCAGCTTGCGCGCATGGGCCGAGGCATCGTCGAACGTCTCCCCCTCCAGCACGACCTGGCCGCCGACGCTTTCGGTCTGCATGATCTTCACGGTCGGGGTGGTGCGCGGCATCACGATGGTGACGGGCACGCCCAGCCGCGTGCCGTGATAGGACAGCCCCTGCGAATGGTTGCCCGCAGAAGCCGCGATCACACCGCGTTCGCGCTGCTCCTGCGTCAATTGCAACAGGGCATTCAGCGCGCCGCGCTCTTTGTAAGCGGCGGTGAACTGCTGGTTCTCGAACTTCAGCCAGATCTCCGCGCCCGAAATCTGCGATAGCGTCAGCGACTTCAGCATGGGCGTGCGCACCACCTGTCCGGCAATGCGCTGCGCGGCGGCGCGAACGTCATCGGCATCGAAGGGCAGGTCGGTTCGCGCGCTCGCGGCGGCGTCGGTCTGAAGCTGGGACATGGGCCAAAGCCCCTATCGGATATGGCGCCGCTTGCAAATGCGGTTTAGACCCCGGCGGCATGACCGCACCCGTTTTGCCCGCTGGCCGCCTGCTGGCCGCCGCCCGTTCCGCCGCCCTGACCCCTGCCGCACTGGCCCCTGCCGCACTGGCCCCTGCCGCACTGATCCTTGCCGCCCTGCAACCTGCACCCGCGCTGGCCAATACGCTGATCGCTGATGTGAACGGCATGCGCTTCGACCGCGACGGAACGGTCGAGCGCTTTGCCGCCATGCTGATCGACGACGAAGGCCGTGTGGAGAAGCTCTACCAGCGACGCGACAAGCTGCCCAAGGACGTCGATTACCGCCTGGACGGCGACGGACGCGTGCTGATCCCCAGCTTCATCGATTCGCATCTGCACCTGATCGATACGGGTCTTGCGGCGATGATCCTCGACCTGTCCGACACCGCCACTTTGGCCGAGGCGCAGGCGAAGATTGCCGAATATGCGGCGCAATATCCGAACCGCGCATGGATCATCGGACGTGGCTGGAACCAGGAGAAATGGGGGCTTGGCCGCTTCCCGACAGCCGAAGACCTCGACGCGGCAGTCGGCGACCGCCCGGTGTGGCTGATGCGCGCCGACGGGCACGCGGGCTGGGCCAACAGCGCCGCCATTGCCGCGGCTGCAGTCAGTGTCGAAACCGCCGAACCCGAAGGGGGGCGCATCCTGCGGAGCGATGGCGGCGCCCCGGCAGGAGTGTTCGTCGACAATGCCATGGATTCCATTGCCAGCCTTGTCCCCGAACCCCGGCCCGAAGAACGCGACCTCGCGCTGGAAAAGGCGCAGCAGATGCTGCTGTCACATGGCATCACCGCCGTGGCCGACATGGGCACCACGATCGACGGATGGCAATCTCTGCGCCGCGCGGGCGACAAGGGGCGCCTGCGGATCCGGGTGATGGGCTATGCGGGCGGCCTGGATGAGATGGTGACCATCGCGGGCGCCGAACCCACACCGTGGCTCTACGGCGACCGGCTGCACCTGGGGGGCGTGAAGCTCTACCTCGACGGGGCGCTGGGATCGCGCGGCGCATGGCTGCTGGAGGATTACGCCGACGCGCCCGGCGAGCGGGGCCTGCCGCTGAAGACCGGCACGCAATTGCGCAATCTGATGAGCCGGGCCGCCATGGCCGGGTTCCAGCCCGCGGTGCATGCAATCGGTGATGCCGCCAATCGCGAGGTGCTGGACGCCATTGCCGAGCTGCGCGAAACCTATGCCGGCGACCGCCGCTGGCGGGTCGAGCATGCACAGATCGTTGATCCGGCCGACCTGCCGCGCTTTGCCCGGCTCGATGCGATTGCCTCTGTCCAGCCCATCCACCAGACTTCGGACCGTCTGATGGCGGAGGCGAGGCTGGGCCCGGACCGGCTGCTGGGCGCCTATGCCTGGCATTCGCTGATCGAAAGCGGAACGCCCGTGGCTTTCGGATCGGATTTGCCGGTCGAGCCGGTCGACGTGTTCGCAGGGATAGCCGCTGCCGTCACGCGCCAGGATGCCGCTGGGCAGCCGTTTGGCGGGTGGATGCCGCAGGAACGCATCAGCCGCGAACAGGCGCTTGCGGGCTTTACCGCCGCGGGCGCCTATGCCGCCAAGGCCGAGGGACGCTTCGGCAGCCTTGCGCCGGGCGAATGGGCGGACTTTCTGTTCGTCAGCGCCGACCCCCTGATGGTGCCCGAAGGCGAGTTGCGGGACATCGAGGTGGAGGAGACGTGGCTGGCAGGCGCTCGGGTCTTCGGAGGGGAATAGGTCCAGGCCGTCGAAAGCTGTTGCGCAAATGCGGCAATCCCTTGCCGAAAGACAAGAAAATGGTTCCGCAGATGCGCCCGGATCCATCAACGGCGTTGACAGTTGATGCCGTAGTCGTATTTTCACGGTGCAAATCCGGAGGAGCACGCCTTGTGCTGGCCGGTGTCATCGATTTGTAGCATGGGGGACATAGCTGCGTGTCATGATTGAGTATTCGGTTCGGGGATGGGTTAGCCCGCTCGAATCTGAGAAGAATTGAGCGAAAAAGGAGATAAGCTTATGATCCTCCGCAAGATGGCCACTGCCGCTACCGCGCTGGCTCTCGTTTCGGCACCTGTCGCCGCCACTGCAGCCCAGGCTGATCAGCGCGCTGCTGCTCCGGCTGAAGAAACCAGCGAAATGGGCGGCGGTTCGCCGATCCTCGCTGTTCTCGCAGCTGTGCTGATCGGTGTCGGCATCTACATCGCCGTCGACGGCGATGACGACGACCCGATCAGCGTCTGATCTTTCGTCAACGACAAATTCGAAGGGCGGGGCCATTGGCTCCGCCCTTTTCGTTTGCGCTTTTGCCTGGCGTGCGCGCGCATCCCTGCATCGGGCGCAGAACAGCAGGACAAGGAACGGGCAGCCGAACGATCGGCCGGCTCGCGCCGGATTCCTCTGACCGGTCTATGCCTCGGCGTTGCTGCGTTCCGCCGCGTCCGCTTCGGCCTTCGCCTCGCGCGCCTGACGCCGCTCGGTGATCCGCATCAGGAACAGCGAGCCTTCGAACAGCAGGTACAGCGGCACTGCCAGCACAAGCTGCGACCCCGGATCGGGCGGGGTAATGACGGCGGCAACCGCGACGATCGCCACGATCACATAGCGCCGCGCCTTCGTCAGCGCCTCGCGGCTGACAAGCCCCGCCCGGTTGAGCAGCAGCAGCAGTACGGGCAGCAGGAAGCTGATGCCGAACGCCAGGATGAACTGCATCACCAGCGCCAGATAGTCGCCCGTTCCGGGCAGCGCCTCGATCTGCATGCCGCCCGCGTCGCCCTGAAAGCCGATGAACCAGCGGAAGGCATTGGGCATCACCACGAAATATGCGAGCGCGGCCCCGGCAGTGAAAAGGATCGGCGTAGCGAAGAGGAACGGCAGAAATGCCTTCTTCTCTTTCGCATAAAGCCCCGGCGCGACAAATTGCCACAGCTGGTTGGCGATCACCGGGAACGAGATGAAGAAGGCAGCGAACACCGCCACCTTCAGTTCGACGAAGAATGCCTCGTACAGCTTGGTATAGATCAGCCGCCCCTGCCCGTCGGGAAACGCCTGCGTCAGCGGGCGCACCAGTATGCCGAAGATATCGTCTGAAAAGGGCAGGCAGATCGCAAAGGCCACCACCAGCGTCAGCAGGCAGCGCAGCAGCCGATTGCGCAGCTCGATCAGATGTTCGAGCAGCGGCGATTTGGTTTCGTCGAGGTCGGATATGCGGAACATGGCGCGTCAGTGGTCCGCCTTGCTTGGCGCAGGCGCCGGTTCCGGTGCTGCCGGCGGATCATACGGCTCCATCTGTGGATCCTCGGCAACTGCGGGCGGCGGCGCTTGGGAACCCCCGACCGAGCCAGAGCCGGCCGGCTGCGGCAGCGCGGGCGTCTCGCCGTCATGCGCGGGGCGAACCGCCTCGGGATGCCTGGCCATGATCTCGGCGTTGCGCTTGTTCCACTCGGCCTGCATCTCTTCCAGCTCGGCCTCGCGCACCATGGCGTCGATGCCCGATCGGAAATGCGCCGACACGCGCCGGATCTTGCCGATCCAGCGTCCCGCCGTGCGCATCGCCAGCGGCATATCCTTGGGGCCGATCACCACCACCGCGACGATCACGATGATCAGCAATTCGATCGCGCCGATGTCGAACATGAAAAAAGCGTCCTAACGCAACAACCCGCCGTGGCGGCTCAGCTGCTCTTTTCGGAATCGCCCGTCGCGGCCGGTGCGCTTGTCGCGCTCGCGGTCGGCGCAGCCGTCTTCTCGCTCGTCGTCGGGGCGGGCGACTGGTGGTCGATCCGTTCCGGCGAACGCGCTTCCTCGTTCATGCCCTGCTTGAAGCTCTTGATGCCCTTGCCGAAGTCGCCCATCATTTCCGAGATCCGCCCGCGCCCGAAGAGCACGAGGATCACGATGGCGACGATCAGCAATTGCCAGGGTCCAACATTCATTTCAATTTCTCACTTGATACGAGAGTGCGCTTCTCATTTAGGCCGATTCGTCGCCCATATCCAGAGAGGCTTCGGTTTCGCCTTCTTCTAGCGGCTTTTCCTTTGCGGTCTCCTGAATGTCTACCATTTCGCGCTCCAGAGCATCCTCGACCGGTTCCAGCAGGCCGGCGGCGCGCAATTCGGCCAGTCCGGGCAGATCGCGGCGCGTGGCGAGCCCGAAATGGGTCAGGAATTCGGGCGTGGTGGCATAGATCACGGGTCGTCCCGGCACCTCGCGCCGGCCGGCGGCGCGCACCCAGCCTGCCTCCATCAGCACGTCGAGCGTGCCCTTGGCCGTCTGGACACCGCGAATCGATTCGATCTCGGCGCGGCTGACGGGTTCGTGGTAGGCGATGATGGCGAGGCATTCCGTCGCCGCGCGCGACAGGCGCTTGGGCTCCTCGCGCTCACGCCGCAGCAGATGGGCAAGGTCGGCTGCAGTCTGCAGATGCCAGCGGGACCCGCGCCTGACCAGCTCCACCCCTCGCCCGTCGTAATGCGCCGCCAGCTGCGCCAGCGCATCGCGCACGTCGGCGCCGCCCAGATGTTCGGCGATCTCCACCGCTGTCATTGGCGCTTCGGCTGCGAACAGCACCGCCTCGACCGCGCGCACCAGATCGTCAGGAACGCCGCCGCCGGTCACTGGCGCGACGCTTCGCGGCCAAGCGCGCGCAGCCTCAGCGGACCGAATGTCTCCTCCTGCGCGATCTCCGCCCTGCCCTGTTTGGCCAGTTCAAGTGCGGCCACGAAACTGCTGGCCAGCGCCGACCTGCGCAGCCGCGGATCGGCATGGGGCGGCAGAAACTGGCGCAATTCCATCCAGTCAAGCGACACGCCCAGCATCGATGATACCCGCGACAGGGCGCTCTCCAGCGTCATCACCGCCCGGTCGCGCACCATGTGGACGACGGGTGCGGTGCGGGCCTTCACCTGCCCGTATGCCTGCACCAGGTCGTACCATTCGCATTGCCAGGCCCGCTTCTTCAGCACACGCAGCCCCTCGGGCGCGCCGCGCGCGAACACGTCGCGGCCCAGCCGGTCGCGCGCCATCAGCCGCGCCGCGACATTGCGCATCGCCGCCAGCCGTTCGAGCCTCAGCTGCAGACGCAGCGCCAGTTCCTCGGGGCTGGGGTCCTCCTGCTCCTCCCTGGGCAGCAGCATCGCGGATTTGAGATAGGCCAGCCACGCCGCCATCACGAGGTAGTCGGCGGCCAACTCCAGCCGCATTTCACCCGCACGGTCGATGAAGGCGAGATACTGGTCGGTCAGTTCAAGGATCGAGATGCGGCGCAGGTCCACCTTCTGCCGCCGCGCCAGGTCGAGCAGCACATCAAGCGGGCCCTCCCAGCTGCCGAGCTCGACATAAAGCCGCTCGTCATTCGGGACAGGAGCCGCCGCGTCATCCGTCCACCCGTCCTGCCCCTCACCCCAGAGATGACCGGGTTCGGCGCCGTCGACGATCATGCGTCGATCCCTGCCGCCGCAAGCAGCGCATCGCGCTTGGCGATGCATTCGGCGCGGCGCCCGGCCCCCTCGAACCGCCGCGCGCCCTTGCCCTGCATCGCCGCGTCAAGGCGGCCGCGCGCATCGGGTGCAATCTCGCCGCAGGCCTCCACCGTTGCGACCATGTCGGGCATCTTCGCCCAGCAATTCAGAACCAGGTCGCAGCCCGCCTCCAGAGCCTTCACCGAACGTTCGGCGACAGAGCCGGACAGCGCTTCCATGTCGATATCGTCGCTCATCAGCAGGCCGTAGAAGCCGATGCGACCACGGATGACATCGCCTATTACCCGTGCCGACTGCGTAGCGGGGTGGTCCGCGTCCCACGCCGAATAGGTGACATGCGCGCTCATCCCGATGGCCGCACCGCGCAGGGCGCGAAACGGGGCGATGTCCTGTTCCAGCTCCGCCTCGCTCGCGGTGACGATTGGCATTTCCCTGTGGCTGTCGGCGCAGGCGCGGCCATGACCGGGGATATGCTTGATGATGCCCGCGACACCCGCCGCCTCCAGCCCTTCCAGCACGGCCCGGCCGAGGGCGGCGACGCGCATGGCATCATGGCCCAATGCCCGGTCTCCGATCACGTCATGCGCGCCTTCACACCGCACGTCGAGCAGGGGCAGCGCATCGCAGTTGAGGCCCGCTTCGGCGAGGTCCAGCCCGATCGCCTCGGCATTCACCCGCGCCGCCTCGATCGCCGAGATCGGCGCGACATCGTACAGCCGGTCGAACACCCCCTGCGGCGGATATTTCGGCCATACCGGCGGTTTCATCCGCGCGACGCGCCCGCCTTCCTGGTCGATGGTAATGAGCAGATCATCCCGCCCCGCGATCGCGCGCAAGTCGTCGGTCAACGCGCGCATCTGCTCCGGGTTCTCGCAATTGCGGCCGAACAGGATATAGCCCGCCGGATCGGCCGCGCGAAAAAAAGCGCGTTCGTCGTCGGTCAGCACAGTGCCGGATAGGCCGAATATGGCGGGGGTCATAAGGGCAGCAGATTCGCGGAAATCGCAGGGATGCGCAAGCCGGGGCCCAGAGCCCGCGCCCCTTATCCCCAAATCAGCGTTTGACCTGACATTCGATCCCGTTCGCCTTCAGCTCGGAACACAGCGCATTGGCCGACGACACGCTGCCCGTTACTGCCTGCAGGCGGAACACGGTGCCGATATCGGCGCGCCCTTCGACGATGCGGCGGTCGAAATCGCCCAGCCTTTGATAGCGCTGGGTCAGCGTCTGCCACCCCTTCTGCGCCGCCGCCTCGGTCGAATAGGCGCCGACCTGCACGCCCACGCCCGCAATTTGCGGCTTGGGCGCCGGGGCCGGTTCGGGCGTTTCCTCTGCCGCAGGGAGGGGGGCTTCCGGATCGGGCTGTTTCTGCGCGATCCGCGCCTCGCGCTCGATGCCCTCGCCAATCTTGTAGCTGGTGTCGCCGGTGCCCGCGAAGGTCTTGCCGCCGGGGTTCTCGGGCCGCACCTTGTAGGGCGTTTCCGGCGCGGCGATCACCGAACCGTCGCCTTCGGGCGGGGCAAGCTGCCAGTCGCGCAGCAGCCAGATCGCCAGCGCGGCCAAAAGGACGAACCCCGCGAAGAAGCCGGCGAACCTGCCGACGCGGGACCAGTCCAGCCCCTCGTCGCCATCCTCGTCCGCTGCCTCCAGCCACGGCAGCCGCAGGTCGGCCTCGTCGAGAGCGAGCTGCGCCTCGCCCTCACCGCCCTGGCTGACCTGTGGAACCATTGCCTAGAGTCGCTCCGCTGCCTCGACCCCCAGAATCGAGAGGCCGTTGCGGATAACCTGCCCGATCTGTCTTGCAAGATATAGCCGGACCCCGGTGTTTACCATGTCGTCTTCCACGATAAATCGGCGCGCCGGATCGTCATTGCCCTGGTTCCACAGCGCGTGGAAGGCCGCGGCCAGGTCCATCAGGAAAAAGGCGATACGATGCGGCTCACGCGCGCGGGCCGCCTGTTCGACCACGCGCGGGAACTGCGCGGCCTGCTTCATCAGCACCTGTTCGTCGCTGTGAAGGATTCCGTCGTCGCCCCAGCTTTGGGCGCGCGCCGCCTCGGCCTTGTCGGTCAGCCCGGCTTCCGCCGCCTTGCGCAGCACCGAAGCGATGCGGGCGTGCGCATACTGGACGTAGAAGACGGGATTGTCCCTCGACGCCTCGACCACCTTGGCGAAGTCGAAGTCCATCTGCGCTTCGGGCTTGCGGGTCAGCATGGTGAAGCGCACCACGTCCTTGCCCACTTCCTCGACCATGTCGGCGATGGTGATGAAATTGCCCGAACGCTTGGACATCTTCACCGGCTCGCCATTGCGCAGCAGCTGCACCATCTGCACCAGCTTGACGTCGAAGGGCTTCGATTGGCCATGCTCCGCGCCGGTCAGCGCGGCGACCGCGGCCTTGATGCGCTTGACCGTGCCCGCATGGTCCGCGCCCCAGATGTCGATCAGGGCGTCCGCGCCCTGCGCCTTCTGGAAGTGATAGGCCATGTCCGCGCCGAAATAGGTCCAGCTCCCGTCCGACTTCCTGATCGGCCGGTCCTGGTCGTCGCCGAACTGGGTCGAGCGGAACAGCGGCAGTTCCACCGGCTCCCAATCCTCGGGCGTCTTGCCCTTTGGCGCTTCGAGCAGGCCGTCATAGACCAGGCCCTTCTGGCGCAGGAACGTCTCTGCCACTTCGGGCTTGCCCTCCGCCTGCAGCTTGGCTTCGGACGAGAACAGGTCGTGGTGGATGCCCAGCATGGCAAGATCGGCGCGGATCATGTCCATCATCGCGTCGACCGCACGCATGCGGAACAGCGCTAGCCATTCGCTTTCGGGTGCATCCGCGTACCGGTCGCCGAATTCGGCAGCCAGCGCCTTGCCGATCGGGATCAGGTAATCGCCGGGATAGAACCCCTCGGGGATCGCGCCGATATTCTCGCCCAGCGCCTCGCGGTAGCGCAGATGCGCGGAGCGGGCGAGCGTCTGGACCTGCGCGCCCGCGTCATTGACGTAATATTCGCGGATCACCGCAAAGCCGGCATATTCCAGCAGGCCTGCCAGCGAATCGCCCACTACCGCGCCGCGGCAATGCCCCATGTGCATCGGCCCGGTCGGATTGGCCGAGACATATTCGATGTTCACCGTCTGCCCCGCGCCCATCGAGGAGCGGCCATAGGCATCGCCCAGCGCGGCGATGGCGTCCAGTTCCGCTTCCCATGCGCTGGGCGCGATGCGCAGGTTGATGAAGCCCGGCCCCGCGATCTCTGCAGCGGCAATGTCGGCTTCCTTCGACAGCTCGGCGGCCAGCGCCTCTGCCAGAGCGCGCGGATTGGTCTTCGCAGGCTTGGCCAGCACCATGGCGGCGTTGGTCGCAAGGTCGCCATGCGAGGGATCGCGCGGCGGTTCCACCGTGACATTGGCGCGGTCGAGGCCGCCGGGCAGCGCGCCCGCCACTTCCATCGCGTCGAGGGCCTTGTCCACCGCCGCGGAGATGGCGGCGTGGATCGTCAGGGTCTTGTCGGTCGTCTGCTCGGTCATGGCCGCGCGCCTAGCGGGGATTGGCGCGAGTGGGAAGGAGTTCTCTTGGCTGCCTGCCGTTCAGCGCGTGGCGTTATACGCCAGCTGCGCCTCGCTCAGCTGGAAGCCGACCAGCATCTCGAATGTCGAGCGTGCCACGGCGGCCTTGACCTCCGGGTCGGCCAGCGGGTCGAGCGCCGCATCGGGATCCCCCGCCTTGCGCCTGCGGGTGATGCGCTCGCGAATATCCTCGGGCAGGGTCGCGGCGGCGGCATTGATGAAGGCGCCCGCCTTCGCACTGGCCTGCGCGCGCTCCTGCCCCTCGGCAAAGTTCACGGTCACGGTGCCCACGCGCTTTGACTGCACGGTGGTCCCGCCCTGCAGCACGGTCACGAAGAACGGCAGCTCCACGCTGCGGGCCGCACCGGCATCGCGCCGGCTCGCCAGCACGTCGAAGCTGGCCTCGGAATAGATCCGTTCGCCCGTGTCGTCGCAGGTCGCGCGCAGGTTGGTGATGGTCGCCGTCACGTCCAGCGACGCCAGCGTCGTGTCGCCCGGCTGGCTGAAGGTGGTGATGTCGCCGGTATAGGCCGGGATACCCACCGCGGGGCAGCGCGAGCGCACGGCGGTGACGCCCACGCCTTCCTGGATCACCAGATCGCCTTCCCCCGAACAGGCCGACAACAGGGCCGCGCCTCCCAGCAAAAGCGCGTTACGGACGGCGGAACGAAAATGAGAGTTCATCGGCGGCGAAACCTTCTGCCTGAAAAGCGGGCCTGTATCCGTGGCCAGTTTCCGGGCGGCCCATCAAAGCGGACCGCATCGTTTGCAAAATCCCGCCTGCCCTAGCCGCAGCCATGCCCGAGGGCAACGCCGGGTTGAAGATGGCCGCACGACGGATGGCGGGGGAACCCGTCTGGAGCGCTCGACCTTTACCGCCGCTTTACGCCTGCCCCCTGCTGGCGCTAAAGGCCAAGGCATGACCACCCCGCACATCGACACCGCGCCGCAGACGGCCGCGGACACTCGCCCTCCCCTGCTGGTCCTGCTGGCAGCGCCGCGCGGCTTCTGCGCGGGCGTCGACCGCGCGATCGAGATCGTGGAACGCAGCCTCGAGAAATACGGGGCACCGGTCTATGTGCGGCACGAGATCGTGCATAACCGCTATGTGGTCGACAGCCTGAAGGAAAAGGGCGCGATCTTCGTCGAGGAGCTGGACGAGGTGCCCGACGGCGTGCCGGTCGTGTTCTCCGCCCATGGCGTGCCCAAGTCGGTCCCCTCCCATGCCGAGCAGCGCGGTCTCGATTACCTCGACGCGACCTGCCCGCTGGTCAGCAAGGTCCACCGCCAGGCCGAACGCCAGGTCGAGGCCGGGCGCCACATCATCTTCATCGGCCATGCCGGACACCCCGAGGTCATCGGTACCTTCGGCCAGGTGCCCAAGGGCGACATGACGCTGGTCGAGACCGAGGAGGACGTGGCGAAGCTGGACTTCCCGGCAGGCACCCAGCTTGCCTTCCTGACGCAGACGACGCTGTCGGTGGACGACACCCATGCCATGATCGAGGCGCTGAAACAGCGCTATCCGCAGATCGTCGGGCCCAAGGCCGAGGACATCTGCTACGCCACCTCCAACCGGCAGGCGGCGGTCAAGGTGCTGGCGCCCAAGGTCGACCTGGTGCTGGTGATCGGCGCATCCAATTCCTCGAACTCGCTGCGGCTGGTCGAGGTATCGGAACGCATGGGAACCGATGCGCGCCTGATCCAGCGCGGCGCGGACATCCGGCCCGAATGGCTGGAAGGCGTCGGCGCGATCGGCCTGACCGCCGGGGCCAGCGCGCCCGAGGTGCTGGTCCGCGAAGTGATCGACCACCTCGCCCGCTTCCGCACGGTGGACGAGCAGGTCGTGACCACCACCGAGGAAAAGATGGTGTTCAAGCTGCCCCGCCAGCTGACCGACTGATCCGCTGCACATGGCTGTCTATACGCGCATCAACAGCGAGGACATGGCCGCGCTGGTCGCCGAATTCGGCGTAGGCGAGCTGGTGTCCGCCAAAGGCATCGCCGAGGGGGTGTCGAACAGCAACTGGCTGCTGGAAACCCGCGGAACGCCCGGCGCCGGGCGCTTCATCCTGACCGTCTATGAAGAGCGGACCGACACGCGCGACCTGCCCTTCTTCCTCAACCTGCTCGACCATCTGGCGGCGGCGGGCTGCCCCGTGCCGCGCACGATCCACGATGCGGATGGCGCGGCATGGCGCACCATCGACACCCCGCAAGGCGAGAAGATGCTGGCGCTGATCGAGTTCCTGCCCGGCGTCAGCGCCGACGACCCCACGCCCGCACAGGCCCATGCGGTCGGCGCGGCACTGGCCCAGGTACATCTGGCGGGCCAGAATTTCGACGGGTTCCGCAAGGACGGCATGGGTCCCGATGCCTGGCGCGGCTTCGTGCGCGCCTGCGCCGGCCGCTGGGGCGAGATCGACCCCGCGCTGGAAGCCGTGCCCGCCTACGTGGACGAAGCGATCGCCGGCTGGCCGGGCGACCTGCCGGTGTCCACCATTCATGCGGATCTGTTTCCCGACAATGTGCTGCTGGTCGGCGACGATGTGTCGGGCATGATCGACTTCTACTTCGCCTGCACCGGGCCGATGGCCTACGACATTGCGGTGACTCATGCGGCATGGAGCTTTTCGCCCGACGGCCGCCGGTTCAACCGCGCGATCGGCGATGCGCTGCTCGATGGCTATCGCTCGGTCCGCATGCCCGCAGCGCAAGAGCGTACCGCCCTTCCCGCACTGGCGCAGGCGGCGTGCCTGCGGTTCCTGCTGACCCGCGCCTATGACTGGCTGAACACGCCCGCCGATGCGATGGTGACCAGAAAGGATCCGCTGGCCTTCCTGCGCCGCCACGGCTTCTACCGAAAACAGGGCGCCGCGCTGTTCGAGGCGCTGGACTGAGCATGGCCGAGATCCAGATCTTTACCGACGGGGCGTGCAAGGGCAATCCCGGCCCCGGCGGCTGGGGCGCGATCCTGCGAAAAGGCGAGACCGAGAAGGAGATGTCCGGATCGCACCCCGCGACGACGAACAACCGCATGGAGCTGACGGCCGCGATCCGCGCGCTGCAGGCGTTGAAGCGGCCCTGTCAGGTCGAGCTTTACACCGACAGCAAATATGTGATCGACGGCATCACCAAATGGGTGTTCGGCTGGCAGAAGAAGGGCTGGAAGACCGCCGCGAAAAAGCCCGTGCTGAACGAGGATCTGTGGCGCGAACTGCTTGACGCCGCGCGCCCGCACCGGATCGACTGGCACTGGGTCAAGGGGCACGACGGCCACCCCGAGAACGAACGCGCCGACCAGCTGGCCAGCGATGCGGCGCTGACCGCGCGGGCGTGATGGCGATGCCGCGGCGGCCTGTGCGGACTCTTGCGAACCGGAAAGCCGGATACCAGCCGCATTGCAGGGGCGCCCGCGATCCGCAGCCATATGCCTATGGCCGCTTTTTCGCTAACCCTTCATCATGCATGTAACCGCCAGCGCACTCAGCCCGTTCGACCTTGCCGCCATACTGGTGGTCGCCTCCGCCCTGCTCGGGTGGTTCAACCATCATTTCATCCGCCTTCCGCACGTGGTCGGATTGACCGTGATGGGCGCGCTGGCGGCGATCGGGCTGCTGATCGCGGACGCGTTCGTGCCGGCGGTCACGCTGGACGACACGGTCGCCCGCCTGCTTGAGGAGATGAACTTCACCACCACCCTGCTTGAAGGGATGCTCAGCTTCCTGCTGTTCGCCGGCGCTCTCCACGTCGATCTCGACCGGCTGCGGGCCGGCTGGCTGCCGGTGCTGCTGCTGTCCACCGTCGGCGTCATCATCTCCACCGTGCTGACCGGCCTGGCGATGTGGGGGATCGGATTGCTGCTGAACCTGCCGGTCGCCCCGATCTGGTATTTCGTCTTCGGCGCGCTGATCGCGCCGACCGATCCCGTTTCGGTGCTGGGCGTTCTTAAGGAGGAGAAGGTCGAGGAAGGGCTGCAGGCCACGGTCGCGGGCGAAAGCCTATTCAACGACGGGGTGGGCATCGTGGTCTTCACCATCCTGCTGGGCGCCGCCGTCACGGGGCAGGATTTCTCGCTGGCAGAAGGCGCGCGGCTGTTCCTGCAAGAGGCAGGCGGCGGCATTCTGGTGGGCTGGTGGTGGGCGCGCTGGGGTTCCTGGCCATGCGGTCGATGGACGAATACGCGCTTGAGGTCACGATCTCGCTGGCGGTGGTGATGGGCGGCTACGCGCTATGCAGCGCGCTGCATATTTCCGGACCGCTGGCGATGGCGGCGGCGGGGCTGCTGATCGGCAATTACGGCATGACCTTCGCGATGAGCGACATCACCCGCGATTATGTCATCAAGTTCTGGGAAGTGATCGACGAGCTGCTGAACTCGGTACTGTTCCTGCTGATCGGGCTGGAGATGATCGCGCTGGTCCCCGGCGTGCCGCACGCTCTGCTGGGGCTGGCGGCCATTCCGGTGACGCTGGCCGCAAGGGCGGCGGCATTGAAGCTGCTTGGAGGGCTGCTGCCCGCCTCGCGCAAGCCCGGAGGTTCGGGCGCCTTCGGCATCCTGTGGTGGGGCGGCCTTCGCGGCGGGATTTCCATCGCGCTGGCCCTGTCGCTTCCCGAAGGGCAGACCCGCGACCTGCTGCTGGCCGCCACCTTCGCCGCCGTGCTGTTCAGCGTGCTGGTGCAGCGGGCAACGCTGGGCCGGGTCATTGCGCGGGACCAGCCGCCTGCGATGGAGCAAGGCAGCGAAACCAGGCATTAGCGGTAGCTGCACCAGCGGTAGCTGCACCAGCGGTAGCTGCACCGAAATTGCGGTGGCGGCTGGCTTACAGTGGAGATGGCGGGCGATGAGGGTATTTCTGTTCACCGCGACGCTGCTGGGCGGATGCACGGGCATGACGCCAGTGGCGCCGGACGACGGGCATCTGTACGAATATGTCCGCAGTAACCGTGACGGATCGCTGCCGGAAACGATCCTCGTCTTCCTGCCTTCCGCTGACCGGGTAGAGGTGGTCAAGATCGCCGCCCCCTGCACCGATGCCGCCTATGTCACCGCGGACATCGACCCGCTTACCGGCATTCCGCTGCGGCTCGACGCGGGGCGACTGGAACCCGGCGGTTCGCAGCGTGTCATCGGCGGCATGCAATACGATCCCGCGAGCCGGCGGCTGCGCTACGAACTGGGTTCCGAACAAGCGCTGACCGGCGAACTGGCCCAGGTTTCGCGTCGCTGGCATCTTTATGATTTCGATCTCGCCACGCTGGTCTCCGATGCGCGTTACCGGTGGCGGCCGGGCACTCCGGCCCGCTCGCCGCGCAGCGCACTGGGCCGGCTGCAATTGACGTCGTGAACGGTCGGACAGGCCGGTTGCAAAGCCCGCGGCGTCAGAAGCGGTCGGCGCGGAACGGCGCCGGGTCGATCCCCGCGGCAGGGCCGACCGGCTCGCGGCCCAGCAGCATGGCGGCGGCCAGATCCGCCGCGGCTGGCGATGTCTGGATGCCGAAACCGCCCTGTCCCGCGCACCAGAAAAAGCCCGGCACCTGCGGATCGAACCCATAGACGGGCGCACGATCGGGCGAAAAGCTGCGCAGCCCCGCCCATTTGCGCTCCACCGCTTCCACTTGCCAATTGACCGCCTGCTCCAGCCGCTCGATCGCCAGCGCCACGTCGATCTCGTCGGGGGCGGCATCGCAGGCGGGCGACGGCGTCTCGTCATGGGGGCTGAGCCACAGGCGCCCGTTCTCCGGCTTGAAATAGAAGCTCCCGCCAATGTCGAGCACCAGCGGAAGATCGGCAGGCGCGGGCGGCTGGCAGCGCAATTGCACGACGGTCCGGCGCAGCGGCGCGATGCCAATGGGCCGCGCGCCCGCCATGCGCGCCACTTCGTCAGCCCAGGCGCCCGCGGCATTGACGATGACACGCGCCGACAACGTGCCGCCATCCGCCAGGGTCAGCCGCCAGCCGTCCGCCTCGCGCCGCGCGGCGACAAGCCGGGCGCGGGTCCGCATCCTTGCGCCGTTCGCCTTCGCCAGGCTCAGGAAATGCGCGTGCAGCGCGGCGACATCGATGTCGGCGCAGGCCTCGCTCCATGTGCCCAGCACCCATTCAGGGCGCAGCCCCGGCACCAGCCGGGCCAGCCGCTCGCGGCCCAGCCGCTCGATCTGCGCTCCCAGCGCGCCGAACCGCTCGGCGAAGCCCTCGATCGCCGCCTCGTCCTGCCGCCTGCCGATATGCAGATACGCCGCGCTGCGTCAGAAAGCCGCCCTCGCGCAGGATTGGCCCGCTGGCGGCGGTGAGCGGGAAGATGGCCGGACCGCCATAGGTCTCTTCCCAGAATGCCGCAGAGCGGCCCGTCGCGTGATAGCCCGGCGCGTCTTCCGCCTCCAGCAGCATGACCGAAGCCTCGCCCGGCTGACTGGTCGCCAGGCTGGCGGCCAGGCTGGCGCCCGCCATGCCCGCACCGACGATCGCAATTTCGCAGTCGTTCCCCATCACCGGCCTTCTACCGCAGCTTCCCCTGCAAGAAAGGCGTCGATGCGGGCAAGCGCGCGATCACGCACGGAATCGCTCTCGCGCAGGATCTCATGCGCGGCCTCGGATCCGAATTCCAGCAGGCGCGCATCGGGCAGCAGGCGCACCGCGCGGCGAATGGCGCGGGCGCTGACCAGCCGGTCCGCACGGGTCGAGACGATCAGCACGGGGACCGCCACCCGCGCCAGCATGTCGGCACGCGCGGTGCGCCGCATCGATTCGGCGGCTCGTTCGACCCAACCCCAGCTCGGCGCGCCGAGCCGCAATTGCGGGCGCTCCTCGCGCCAGAACAGCTCGTCCTCGTACCGCGAGGCGTCGTGCGTCAGGATCGCCTGCCGCGCCCCGGCGGGCTGGCCGGGCTTCTCGCCCATCTTCCAGGCGGGGCGGCTGGCAGGCCCCAGCGCCGCCATGCCCCGGGCGGCGGCGTGCCACATCCACGGGGCCAGCGGCGGCCCGGCAAAGCCCAGCATCGGGGCGACCAGCACCAACGCGTCGGGATCGGCGACGCCCTCGGCAGCGGCGCGCAGGGCAAGCTGCCCCCCCATCGAGTGACCGATCAGCACATGCTTGCCGGATGATGACCGATTCGCGTCCGACTCGGCCTTCCAGTCACGCCAGAAGCCGCGCAGATCGTCGATCCAGTGCGAAAAATCGCCGATGTGACCGGTCGCGTCATCATCGCCCAGCCGCCCCGATCCGCCCTGCCCGCGCCAGTCGATCGCGGTGACCTGCCAGCCCTGGCCGAACCAGTATTCCAGCGTCTCGAGATATTTCTCATACGCATCGCCCCGCCCGCCCAGGAACAGCAGAAAACCGCGCGATTGCGCGGGTACGGGCCAGTCGATGCGGCGAATGTCATGTCCGTCGGCGGCATGCCACACCGATTCTCGCGCGTGGGCGGGAATGGCGCGGCGGGCCGCTGCCGGATCGGCCGACGAAAGGGCGGACGTTGCAGGCGGGGACTGGGTCAAGAAAGCGGGTTCACTTGGGTAACGGCATCTTCGCGGGCATGGTTACTGTTTGGTAAGTCCTGCGCTTTAGACCGGCCCCTGATCAGGGGGAACCGGTTGGACATGAACACGCAGATCATCGCTTACGGATTGCTTGCCGCATTGGCAATCGCAGTGCTCTACGCCGGGATCACCGACCTGCGCCATCGCAGGATCACCAACCGGCTTACCGGCACGCTGGCCCTCGCCGCCCCGCTGTTCTGGTGGGCCAGCGGCCTGTCGCTCTGGCCCGGCGTTGCGATCCAGCTGGCGATGGCCGCGGGCTGGTTCGCCTTCGCCGCGGTGATGTTCAAGATCCGGCAGATGGGCGGCGGCGACGTCAAGCTGTTCACGGCGCTGGCGCTGTGGCTCGAACCCTCGCTGTTCCTGATGGTGGTGCTGCTGACGATGGTGGTCAACGGCCTCGCGACTCTCGTCGTGCTGCGCGGCGTGCGCCGTGCCCGGCGCGAAGGTCGCGCGGTCGATGCGCGTGCCACGCCCTATGGCGTGTCGGCGGCGCTGGCGATGCTGGTGATGTTCGCGGTGCGTTACGGCCCCGCGATTTCTGCGAATTCGTTGAATTTTGCGTGATGAGCGGGTCGCCTTGACCTGATTTTAACCATTGCCGGTGAGTTTGGCAGCACGAGTTGGGGAGAGAATCCCCGTTTCGATTGACGAAGGGGCTTTGGAGCCATGGACAAGAAGAAGCTGATCCTGCTTGCAATCGCGCTGGTCGTCGCGGTGGGGACCGCGCTGATGGCGCGCAGCATGTTCGCCGGGGGCAGCGCCCCCACGGCAGAGGCCGCCGTGGCCGAGCCCGAAGGTCCGCGCGTGCTGGTCGCCCAGCGTGCGCTGCCCGTCGGCACCATCATCACCGCCGACGCGCTGCAGTTCAAGATGTGGCCCAAGGAGATGGTGCAGGACGCTTATTTCCTCGAAGGCGAGGCCGACATGCAGAAGCTGCTCGGCACCGTCGCCCGCTTTCCCGTCACCGCCGGCCAGCCGCTGACCAAGGGCACGCTGGTGCAGCCGGGCGACCGGGGCTTCCTGGCCGCGGCGCTTGGGCCGGGCATGCGCGCCGTGACCGTGACCGTTTCGGAAAAGACCGGCGTCGCGGGCTTCGTGTTCCCCGGTGACCGCGTCGACCTGCTGCTGACGCAGGCCATTGGCGGCGGGCGCGACGAACCCGGCTTCAACGCAACCGAGACCGTGCTGCGCAACCTGCGCGTGCTTGCCACGGACCAGTCGACCGAGACCGAGCAGGTCGAAGGCAAGACCGTGGTGAAGAGCTTCCGGACCGTCACGCTGGAAGCCACCCCGCGCATCGCCGAGAAGATCTATGTCGCCCAGGAAGTCGGCACGATCAGCCTCGCGCTGCGCTCGATCGCCGACAATCGCGCCGAACTCGACCGCGCCATCGCCTCGGGCGAGGTGGTCGTGCCCGATGGCGCCACGCCCGAAGAGGAAGAGGAAATCCTGCAGCTGGCGATGAACCGTCCGCAGGAAGGCCGCACCACCTTCCAGACCGGCGGCGACGTCTCGCGCTTCCAGTCGCGCTACATGCCGACCGGAAACCGGAACGCCGATCCCGCACCGGTCGCCGGCACGGCCGCGCCTGCCGCCGCCGTCCGCCCGAGCGGGCCGACCGTCCGGGTCAGCCGCGGCAACAACACCGTCATCGTGCCGGCCGGCAAGTGACCGGCTCAGTGAACCTCGAGGACGGGAACAGACACGCCGTGACCACGAATCGCCATGCCATGTCCAAGGGGGGACATAGAATGAAACGCCGCATGCTTTCGGGCCTTGTGCTCGCTGCCACTGCCCTGGCGCCGATCGGCACGCTGGGCACCGCGACCACCGCCACGGCCCAGACGATGCCCGCGCCCGCCGACCAGATCCTTCTGTCGATCGGCCGGGGCCAGCTGGTCAACGTGGGCGGCCGCATGGCCGACATCTTCATCGCCGACGAAAGCATCGCCGACGTGCAGGTGAAGTCGACCAACCAGATCTACCTGTTCGGCAAGTCGGGCGGCGAGACGACCGTCTATGCCAGCGACGCCAGCGGCGCGATCATCTGGTCGGCCAACATCCGCGTGGGCACCAATATCGACAGCATCGACCAGATGCTGGGCCTTGCCATGCCCGAGGCGAAGATCTCGACCGCGACGATGAACAATACCGTGCTGCTGACCGGCACCGTCGCCGCACCTGAAGACGCGGCAGAGGCCGAGCGCCTCGTCTCCGCCTTCGTGGGCGAAGGCACGAACGTGATCAGCCGCCTGAAACTGGCCACCCCGCTGCAGGTCAACCTGCAGGTGCGCTTCGCCGAGGTGAGCCGCACGCTGGTGCGCGCCATCGGCGTCAATCTGTCGACCTTCGACGGCACCGGCGGCTTCAAGTTCGGCGTGACGCAGGGACGTGAAGGCTTCCTGCCGAAATGGACGCCCGGCGGCGGCCTTTTCACTGGCGGGACAGCAGCCTCCGGCGGCACCAGCCTCGTCACCGGCGCGGGCGGTGGCAGCACGATCGCCGGCTTCGGCAAGTTCCTCGGCCTCGACCTTGCAGGCGCGCTCGACCTGGGTGAGCAGGACGGCCTCGTCACTACGCTGGCGCAGCCGAACCTGACCGCGCTGTCGGGCGAAACGGCCGAGTTCCTGGCGGGCGGCGAATTTCCGATCCCGATGAGCCAGGGGCTGGGCACCGTTGCCATCGAATACAAGAAATACGGCGTCAGCCTGGCCTATACGCCGACCGTGCTGGCCAATGGCCGCATCTCGATCCGCGTGCGTCCCGAGGTGTCGGAACTGTCGAGCGCAGGTTCGGTCACGCTGGAGGGCTTCGAGGTTCCCGCCCTCACCACCCGCCGCGCGGAAACGACGGTGGAGCTGGGTTCGGGCCAGAGCTTCATGATCGGCGGCCTGCTGTCGAACTATTCGAACCAGACCATCGACAAGACGCCGGGCGTCGGCGACCTGCCGATCCTGGGCAATCTGTTCCGCTCCACCAGCTTCCGCCGCGGCGAGACCGAGCTGGTGATTGTTGTGACGCCCTATCTGGTGAAACCCGTGGATGCCAGGGACATCGCCCTGCCCACCGATGGCTACAGGAACCCGACCGTGCTGGGCCAGCTGGTTGGCATGCAGTCCGACGGCGAGACGGGCGGCGAGCGCCGTCCGATGCCCCGCGCCAGCGAGGCGGCCCCGGCCGGCCCCGTGGTCGGCATGAACGATGTTCCGCAGCAATCCGCCCCGGTTCGCAGCGCCGACGCCGGCGACGCCAGGCCCGGCTTCAACTTCTGATGGACGGGAGCAGCAAGGTGACCAAGATGATCAAGACCAGCACTGCGCACGCAACTGCGCGAAAGGCGGCGACCGCCGCGCTTCTGCTCGGCGCCTCGGCCGGCCTGGTGGGCTGCGTCGGCGGCGTGGCTTCCAACCGTACCCTCTATTCCCAGCATCAGCCGGTTGTGTCGCGCACCAATTACGTGTTCGACGTGATGACCAGCGCATCGGGCATCCCGGTCGGCGAACAGAGCCGGCTTGCGGGATGGTGGGATGCCATGGACATCTCCTATGGCGACAAGGTGTCGGTCGACACCACCAATATCGGCCCCGCCGCGCGCGCGGACCTGATGGCACTGGCCGACCGGCAGGGCATCATCCTGGCCGAGGCGGCCCCCGTCACCGAAGGGCAGGCCGGTCCGGGCGTCGCGCGCGTAGTCGTGACCCGCAGCACCGCTGCGGTCGAGAATTGCCCGATGTGGACCGACAAGACGGATTTCAATCCGAACAACGCCACCAGCGACGGCTATGGCTGTGCGGTCAACGCCAATCTCGCTGCCATGGTCGCCAATCCCGAGGACCTGCTGGCAGGCCAGAAGGGCACGGGCGAAACCGTGGTGATGAGCTCGACCAAGGCCATCGACAGCTATCGCCAGCAGGCACCCACGGGCGAAGGCGGTCTCCCGACCATCTCCACCCAGCAGGGCGGCGGCGGCGGCAGCGGCGGCGGCAGCGGTAGCGGTAGCTAGGGAATCGCGAAGGAGAAGCTAAGATGAACCAGATGTCATCCGGAATGGGCGAGCGCGATCCGTTTGCCGCCTTCGTCAGCGACGAAGCCACCATGGAAGTGGTCCGCACCACCGTCTCGAACCTCAACATGCCGCACGAGAAGTGCAACATGGGCGGGCTTCGCAACGCGGTGCAGACGCTCTCGGTCTCGGCCAGCCCGCAGATCCTGCTGGTCGACCTGTCCGAATGCGGCGACCCGCTGTCCGACATCAACGCGCTGGCCGAAGTTTGCGAACCCGGCACGGTGGTGATCGCGATCGGCCAGATCAACGACGTGCGCCTCTACCGCGACCTCACCGCCAGCGGGCTGCAGGACTATCTGCTCAAGCCGCTGAGCGAGGAAGCGCTGCGCGATTCGCTGCTGCAGGCGCAAAGCGTGCTGAATGCGCCGCGGCACAATCCGGATGCGGCGGCCGCGCGCAACCACATCATCACCGCCGTGGTGGGGACTCGCGGCGGGGTCGGCGCATCGACCATCGCGACATCGCTCGCCTGGCTGTTCAGCGCCGAGCACAAGCTGCCGACCGCGCTGCTCGACCTCGACGTGCATTTCGGCACCGGCGCGCTGACGATGGACCTCGAACCGGGCCGCGGGCTTTCCGACGCGATCGAGAACCCCTCGCGCATCGACGGGCTGTTCATTGAACGCGCAATGGTGCGGGCGAACGACAACCTGTCGGTCCTCTCGTCCGAGGCCCCGATCCACTCGCCGCTGATGACGGACGGCAGCGCCTTCGTGCAGCTTGAGGAAGAGTTCCGCCAGGCTTTCGACATGACCGTCGTCGACCTGCCGCGCAACATGCTGATCAATTTTCCGCATGTTCTGGCCGATGCCGACGTGTTCGTGCTGGCGACCGAACTGTCGCTGGCCGGGGCGCGCGATGCCATCCGCATCCTCTCGTGGGTGGCGACGAACGCTTCGCACATGAAGCCGATCGTTGTCGCCAACAAGATCACCGGCGGCGCGGGCGAGATCAGCAAGGCGGATTTCGAAGCCTCGATCGAGCGCAAGATCGACTTCCTGATGCCGCTAGACGTCAAGACCGCGACGCAGGCCGCCAAGGTCGGGCAGGTGTTCGTGGACGCGAACCGCGCCAGCAAGGCGTCGGCCGTGCTGCGCGACCTGGCCCGCAGCATCATGTCGGTCAATGGCGACGAGGCTTCCCCGGTTAACAGCCATGCCGCTGGCGGCGGATCGCTGATGGAGAAGTTCGGCCTGGGCGCCATGAAGGCGAAGACCAGGCAGAAGGCCTGATGCCTGCGGCCCCGCTCCTTTCGCGGCGGGGCCGCGGCATCAGCTTGATTTAGGTACCGGAGGTTCACGGCGATGCAGTTTGCGCAGATTTTCATTGTCGTCATCGGCATGATGCTGGTGTTGGGCATCGCCTTTTTCGCCCTCTACGGCTCGGCCTCGTCGCGCCAGCAGGCCAAGCGGCTGCAGCAGATCCGCTACCGCCACTCGCAAAGCGCCGAGGCGCGGGTCGAGGCGCAGCTCAAGAAGGCGATCTCGGCGCGCAAGCCGCGGGTGCGCCATGCGGCAGGCTCGGATTCGAAGATCGCCGCGCTGGCGCTGCGCCTGCATCGCACCGGCAAGAACTGGACGGTCGCGACCTATTTCTATGTGTCGGGCGGCCTTGCATTGGCCGTCGCGGTGGCGATCCTGATCAAGACCGGCGCCCCGCTGCTGGCGCTGACGGGCGGAGCGGTGATCGGCATGGGGTTGCCGCATTTCATCGTCGGCCGTCAGATCAAGAAGCGTCTGGCCATGTTCAATGCGCGCTTTCCCGATGGAATCGAGCTGCTGGTGCGCGGCCTGCGTTCGGGCCTTCCGGTGACCGAGACGCTGGCGGTGGTCTCGACCGAAATTCCCGGCCCGGTGGGCGAGGAATTCAAGGCGATCACCGACCGGGTGAAAGTCGGCAAGTCGCTCGACGATTCGCTGCAGGAAACGGCGGACCGGCTCGACATTCCCGAATTCAAGTTCTTCTGCATCTCGCTCGCCATCCAGCGCGAGACGGGCGGCAACCTCGCGGAAACGCTCGCCAATCTTGCCGACGTTCTGCGCAAGCGCATCCAGATGCGACTGAAGATCCGCGCGATGAGCTCGGAAGCCAAGGCATCGGCCTATATCGTCGGCGCCCTGCCCTTCCTGGTGTTCACCATCGTCTACATCCTCAACCCCGCATATCTTGGCGGCTTCTTCGTCGACGAACGCCTGATGGTCGCCGGCATGTTCGGCCTGTGCTGGATCAGCATCGGTGCCTTCGTCATGTACAAGATGGTCAATTTCGAGATCTGATCGGGAAAAGGCACGAGACTTATCATGCAGACAACCGGCCCCACCCTCCTCGGCGTTGACGTCATTCTTGTCGGATCGATCCTGGCGGGGATAGCGGCGCTCGCCACCATGATGGCGATCTATGCCGCGCTGACCGTGCGCGATCCCATGGCCAAGCGCGTCAAGTCGCTGAACGCCCGCCGCGAGGAGCTGAAGCTCGGCCTGATGACCGAAGCGCAGGTCAAGCGCCGCACGCTGCGCCGCAAGACCGACCTGACCGACAAGGTGCGCGACTATCTCGGTCGCTTCTCGATGCTGCAGGACAGCCAGATCAAGGAGATCGAGCAGAAGCTGATGCAGGCCGGCATCCGTCGCAAGGAGCTGGCCTATGTCGTGGTCGCCGCGCGGGTGATCCTCCCGATCGTGTTCGGTCTGGTCGCGGCTGTGCTGATCTACTGGACCGACACCTATCCCGACTGGGGCCCGATGAAGCGCCTCGCCGCCTTTGCGGCCAGCCTGGCGGCGGGCTATTACGGCCCGGGCATCTATCTCAAGAACATCGTGAACAAGCGCACCGACGCGATCCGCAAGGGGCTTCCCGACGCGCTCGACCTGCTGGTCATTTGCGCCGAGGCGGGTCTGACCGTCGACTCCGCCTTCAACCGCGTTGCCCGCGAACTGGGCCGTGCCTATCCGGAACTGGCCGACGAGTTCGCGCTGACGTCGATTGAAATGTCCTTCCTGACCGATCGCCGCATGGCGTTCGAGAATTTGGCCTATCGCGTCAATCTGGAAGCGATGAAGGGCGTAACCACGACCATGGTGCAGACCGAACGCTACGGCACGCCGCTTGCCTCGGCGCTGCGCGTGCTGTCGGCGGAATTCCGCAACGAACGCATGATGCGCGCCGAAGAAAAGGCCGCGCGCCTGCCCGCCATCATGACCGTGCCGCTGATCCTGTTCATCCTGCCGACGCTGTTCATCGTGATCCTGGGCCCCGCGGCCTGCTCCATCTCGGACGCAATGCTTTAGGGAGGAGCCAAGGCGACCGGCACCGAAAAGGGCGGCCCCGCACAAGCCGGCGCCGCCCTTTCGATCATCCGGTCGACAGCACCAGGCGCCCCGCACCGGCCCTGCCATTGGCGCAAAGGGAAGATGCGCCTGCAGGCTTCACTGGCCGCCCCAGCATCAATGGGCCGGGCGCATCACTCCTCGCCCTCGGGGTCCATGTCGCGCACCTGCGCAAACAGCTTGTCCAGCGTATTGCTGAACTCGCGCAGCTCCCTGGAGCTGAGACAGGCGAGGATTTCCTTTTCCATCTTTACGGCCAGCGGCATCACCTGCGCGTGAATGTCCCGGCCCTGCTCGGTCAGTTCCAGCAGATGCGAACGCCCGTCCAGATCGTTGGGCGTGCGCACGACCAGCTCCTGATCGACCAGGACCTTGCAGGCGCGGTTGACCGCCACCTTGTCCATGAAGGTCGCTCCGACCAGCTGCCGCTGCGTCAGCGGGCCGACATCGCCCAGCACCGCCATCACTCGCCACTCAGGAACTTTCAGGTCGAACCGCGCGCGATATTCCACCGCAATGCGCTGGCTGATCGCGTTGGACGTGATCGACAGCCGATAGGGCAGGAATCGCGACAGACACAGGGCCGGGCTCACGACGGACTGCATCCGGTGATGCCGCAAGCTGGCCGAACCGCAATCGAACTTTTCACTGGCCCCTCCGCCAATTCACTCACCCAGGCGCGACCGCTTGCCAAGGCATCCTCGCTGCGCCTAACGACAGGCGCAGCACGCGAAAGAAAGGTCGCCGACAAAGTGCCCAAGGAACTATTCAGGCTGAACCCCTCGCTGGACCGCGGTGCTTTCGCTGATCGTTACAGATGTAACGGCCGGGTGCAAGTCAGGAACGTACTAACAGAAGCCACGGCAGCGGAAATCCGCAATATTCTTGCCGCTCACACCCCTTGGGGCATGGCCGGTCAGGCCGGGACACACGCCGCCCCGGAAGCGGTGGAGGCACCGCAATTGCGCACCCCCGACGGACAGGCCAGGGCGCGCCACATCATGGAAGCCTCGCACAAGGCGGCAGCCGCGGGTGACTATGCCTGCCGCTTCGCGCGCTATCCGATGCTGACCGCCTATCAGGAGCGCTGGTCGCCCGACAGCGTTCAGGACATGCTGCTGGAATATCTCAACACGCCGGACTTTCTGGGACTGGTGCGCGACATCACCGGGATCGATACGCTGGTGAAGGCGGATGCGCAGGCGACCCTGTTCGGCCCCGGCCACTTCCTGGGTCGCCACATCGACAGCCATGTCGCCGAAGGATGGCGCGTCGCCTATGTGCTCAATCTTGCAGGCGACGAATGGCACCCCGACTGGGGCGGCTATCTGACCTTTCTGGACGATGACGGCGACATTATCGAAGGCTGGCGACCGCGGTTCAATACGCTGAACCTGTTCGCCGTGCCGCAATCGCATGCGGTCAGCTATGTCCCGCCGTTCGCCCCCGCTCAGCGCTTCGCGATCACCGGATGGGTTCGCGACAGGTGAGCGCAGCGCCGCAGGACCTGGCGCCGCAGCAATGGCATGAGAGGGCGGTGGCCGCCGAGCGCGGCGGTGACCGGGCCGGGGCAATGGCCCTATATCGCGCGGCACTGGCGCAGCATCCCGGACATGCCGACCTGCTGAATTCGGCAGGCAATCTTCACATGCGCAGCGGCGACGCGGCGGCGGCGGCCGAGTTGTTCGACCAGGCGCTGTCGGCGCGGCCCGGTTCGCTGGACCTTGCCATCAACCTTGCGATCGCATGGACGCGGGCCGGACGCGCGCAGCAGGCCGCCGCCTTGCTCGAGGATCATGCCAGGGCTGGTGCGCGCGATCCGCGGTTCCATTCGGCCCGCGCAAATGCGCTGCGCGCCGTCGATCGACTTGACGAAGCAGCGCTGGCCTTCGACCAGGCGCTCGCTCTCGATCCCGGGCGGGCTGTGGCGCTGCATGGCCGGGCGCGCCTTGCGTTGGAGCGGGCGGAGAGCGATGCGCCGGCGCGGTTCGACCGTGCGCTGCTGGCCCATGGTGCCGATCCGAATGCGTGGCTCGGCAAGGCTCAGGCGCTCGACGCGGCCGGCGATCGCGCAAACGCGCGCGCCATTGCCGAGCAATTGGTGGCGCAGGCCCCCGGCTGGCACGATGGGCTGCGCTTTCTGGCGCAATTACGCCTTGCGGCGGGGGAACAGGATTTCACCAGCCATCTGGCCGAGGCCAGCGCGCGGCTTCCGCAAGACACGAGTGTCGTCGTGCTGCACGGAGAGCTGCTCGCCGGGATCGACCGGAATGCCGAAGCGGCAGAAATCGTGCGCGCAGCGCGCCGCCGCCTGCCAGATCAGGAAGAGCGGCTGGCGCTGCTGGAAGCGATCTATGCCGGTGCGGCGGGCGACGACGAGGCTGCCGAGCAGCTGTTCAGCAAGCTGGGGAGCAACAGTTTCGAACGCCGCCTGCACGAAGCGCGGCATCGTCTGAGGCGGGGCGAGTACCAGCGCGCGGAAGCGCTTCTGGAAAACGCGCTGGCCGATCAGCCATGGGATATCGGCGCCTGGGCCCTGCGCGGCATCGTCTGGCGGCTGACGGATGACAAGCGCGCCGAATGGCTGCACGAACAGGCCGGACTCCATGCGCTTCGCCCTCTGGAGGGCGATGGCGGAGTCGTGACCGAAGCGGCGCGCATGCTGCACCAGTTGCATGACGAATCGGTCTTCCCGCTCAGCCAGTCATTGCGCGGCGGCACGCAGACGCGCGGCCGGCTGTTTCACCGGATGGAGCCCGAATTGCGGCGACTGGCCGATGCGATCCGCGCCACGCTGGAGGTACACCGGGCGGGCCTGCCCCCCGCCGACGAGACCCACCCGATGCTGTGCTGGCGCGATCAGCCGTGGCGGATCGAGGGGTCGTGGTCGGTGCGCCTCGCAGGCGGAGGCGATCACCACACCGGGCATATCCATCCTCAGGGAATCGTGTCCTCGGCGCTCTACCTGGAATTGCCCGCGCTGGATCCGGACAGCGGCGAGGCGCTGCTCGAACTCGGTCGGCCGCCTGCCGACCTGCGGCTCGAGCTTGGCCCACTGGCAGTGCTCCGGCCGCGTGCAGGACATCTCGCGCTGTTTCCCAGTACGCTCTATCACGGCACCACGCCATTTGGCTCTGGCCGCCGGATGACCGTCGCCTTCGACGTTACCGCCGCCTAGCGACCCTCACAGGCCCGGCGCAGCGGACACGCGCCAGACCGCCGGAACCAAAGGATAAGGGCGGCGACCGTCTCCGGTCACCGCCCCTTCCTCAGTTCAAGCGATCGAAGATCAGAACTTCATGGTCGCAGCGACGAAGAAGTCCCGGCCCAGCACGTCATAGGTGCTCGGATAGGTGTTCGCCTGCTCCTGGTTGTCGCCCAGCAGATCCTTCGGGTTGTTGCTGACAATACCGTTCTCGTCAAACTCCGGAGTACCCGGCAGGTTGTCGAACAGGTTGTTCACGCCAAAGGTCAGATCGAACGTCTCGTTCACGGCATACGCCAGCGTGAGGTCGATCATGCTGTACGATCCGATCTTCTCGGTGCCGTTGAATTCGGCGAAGTCGACCGAAGGCTCGTCGTCGCGAACGCTGCTCAGGTAGCGCCAACGCACCGAAGTGGTCAGCGGGCCGTCGATCAGCGAGAAGCGGCTCGTCCACTTGTACTCCGGCGTCGGCTCACCGCAGTTGAGACCGAAGTTGCCGGCGCACTCGACGCGGTCCTGTCCGGCGATCGGCTCGAAGTAAGCCTCGTCGGTCCAGGTTCCCAGGAACGAGATGTTGAAGTCGCTCTCGCCTGCATCGGTCAGCAGCGAGAACGGCACCGTGGTGACGTAATCGAGCTCGAGGTCGATACCGCTGACGCCCAGCTTGGCGATGTTGGCGGTCGATACCAGCGGCGTGTTTTCGACGTCGAAGGAGCCTTCCGCGTTACGATTGAAGTAGGTCGCGCACAGCGGGCTGCTCGCATCCTGCACCTGACCGTAGCACAGGTCGAAACCGGTGGGCAGGTCGATGCTCGCGACGGCGTTGTCGATCACGATGTTGAAGTAGTCCGCCGTCACCGTCAGGCCGGGCACGAAGCGCGGCTGCAGCACGACACCTGCCGTCCAGCTTTCCGACGTTTCCTCGAACAGGTCCGGGTTACCGCCGAACAGCGCAGGAATCTGCGGGTTCAGCTGGAATGCCGCGTTGCCGAGGTTACCAGCCGGAACGCCCGTCGCGGTACAGACCGCTGCGGCACCGGGATTGGCGTCCAGATAGGCCTGGCTGAAGCAGGGGTCGGTCGCGGCGGGGAAGCCGATCGACTGGCCGCCGAACAGCTCGGACACGTTCGGTGCACGAACCGCGCGCTGGTACTGACCGCGCAGCTTGATGTCGCGGATCGGCGCGAACTCGACGCCGCCGGCATAAGACCACACGCCGCCAACTGCTTCGAGCGAGTAGTCGGAGTAACGACCCTTGCCTTCGACCACGAAGCGCATGCCGCTTTCGGTTTCGAAGGGGATGCTGACTTCGCCGAAGACTTCCTTCACATCGTAGCCGCCTTCGGTGGCATCGCCGGCGTTGAAGCCGATGACGTCGCCCGAGGACAGCGCCGTGTCGGGAATGAACTGCGAAGCCACCTTGCGGTATTCCGCACCGACTGCGAAGCCGGCCGGTTCGGCAGCGCCCAGGGCGAAGTCGCCGAACGTACCGTTGATCACGCCGCTGGCGACCTGGATCGACGAGACGTCGCCGTTCTGGGCCTGGATCGAGATCGCGTCGACCATGCCGGGCGTCAGCGTGTTCAGGCCGTAGATGTTGATCGGCGTACCGGTGCCGTCGAGACCAGCCTGGAACAGCGAGCGCGAGATATTGCCCTGCTGCACCTGTGCATTACGCGTACGAGCGTACATGTAATAGGCATCGTAGCTGACATAATCGTTGATCGGACCGCGCAGGCCGCCGACCAGGCGGAATGCGTTACGCTCGTCCAGGTTCTCGCGCAGACCGGTCTCGATCACGCGGCGCTGCAGCGAGGCGCTGACGACGCCTTCCTCGGCACCGGCAATCGCAGAGAGGCCGGCAGCCAGACGCGCTGCGTTGGCAGCGGTCTCGTTCGCGTCAAGCTGCTGCAGGGCAGCCAGCGTGTCGGCATCGACGAACTGCGACGCCGTCTCGATGTCGACCAGATAAGTGCCGGTCACCGGAGTCGCGGCCAGGGCCGAATCGACGCGGTTGTTGACGTAGGACACTTCGGTATAGGCAGTGTGGCCATCGCCGATCTCGTAATCGCCATAGCCGCCGATCAGGTAACGCTCCTGCGGGAGCATCAGATAGTTGACCGGGGCATAGTTGTAGAGATCACCCATGCGCTCAGTTGCAACGCCGGGGGTAGCAAAGACTGCATCGTCGAGGACGGTTCCTTCGCCCAGCGGCAGGGTTGCCGGATCGTCGCTGGCATCGATGGCCACCGAACCCGGAGCATTGAAGCGCAAGTAGGGGATCGTGGACGAACCGAACTGCTGCAGGGGCTCGCCGAAGGTCTCGCCGCCGAGTGCAAAGTTCGAGAACTTGCGGTCACCCTGGAAGAGCGACTTGCGGTTGTAGTATTCGGCAAAGACCGTCGCGTTGCCGCGGCCATCGGCGAATTCGCTGCCGAGGGCGGCGTTCAGGTTGTAGCGTGCACCGTCGCCGCGCGAGGTCAGGCTGTACTGGCCGCCGACTTCGAGGCCCTGCACGTTCTTGAGGCGGAAGTTCACGACGCCGGCAAGGGCGTCCGAACCGTAGACGGCGCCGGCGCCGCCGGTCACGACGTCGACCGATTCGATCAGGAACGAGGGAATGGTGTTGAGGTCGACGACCTGCGAGACGTCATACGACATCCAGCGGCGACCGTTGACGAGAACCAGCGTACGCTGTTCGCCCAGGCCGCGCAGGTTCAGCGTGGCGGTGCCGTTGCCGGGGTTGTTCGAGAAGGCGGTGGTGCCCGGAACGACCTGCGGCAGGGTGTTGATGACGTTCTCGACGTTCACCGTACCCGACAGGGAGAATTCCTCGTCGGAAACGACGGCAACCGGGGCCGAGCTTTCCACGTTGCGACGCTGGATGCGCGAACCGGTGACGACGATGTACTCGCCTTCGGCAGCCGGAGTTGCCTGCAGCGCCGGCTCGTTTTCGACGACATCTTGCGCGAGGGCCGGCGTGCTTACGACGGCACCGACCATGATGGTGCCTGCAAGCAGAGACGCCTTGGTCAGACGATTGGACATGAATTTCCCCTGAGTGATACGGCGCTGTTGCGCCTGCTCTATGGTTGTGGCGGATCGAGTCCGTGGAGGGTGAGTAAGTGGCCACTGGTTCCAACTGCAACGAGAATCACTGCGCCGCAGCGAATCGCGCGGTTACTGTTGCAACTAGGTTACAGGCCGCCCGCGCTGGACATTCGCGGGCTTTGTGCCATGACCACAAGCGCCTGGGCGCATGATTTCCCGGATCAAAGGGGGCAGAACCGTGCTGAAGAAACAAGTGCAGACGCTGCTGGCCCTGGCCTTCGCGCCGCTCGCGGCTTGCGCTCTGCCCGCGATTGCGGCAGCGCAGGAGGCCGCGGCCCCGGCGAGCGATCCCGCGATCGTCGAGAGGATGCGGCAATGCAGCGCGATTGCCGGCGATGGTCCGCGCCTCGCCTGCTTCGATGCGGTCAGCGCCAGGCTGCTGGCCGAATTCGACCAGGGACAGGTCCGCCTGGTCCGCACCGAGGAAATCGAGAAGACGCGCCGCAATGCCTTTGGTTTCTCGCTGCCGACGATCACGCTGTTCGGCGGCAGGGACGAGGACGGCGAGGAAGTGGAAGCGCTGGACAAGCTGAATTCGACGATCACGCGCGTCAGCAGGATCGGCGAGGACTCCTGGCGCATCACCATCGCGGAAGGCGACGCCGTCTGGGAAGTCCGCAACGCGCCTGCCCGCTTCCGCGAACCGAAGGTCGGCGACAGCGTGGAGTTCGAGAAGGCAGCCCTCGGCTCATACTGGGTGCGCGTGAACGGCCGGATGGGCGCCAAGGGAAGCCGGGTGCAGTGATGTTGCACCCATGCAACATCTGATCGAAAATCGTTTTAATTGAGACTAGTCGGGTTCCATTCGGCGGACCCATCGGCTGAATGCATCGTTCCTCGCTCTGGCTTGGCGGACGGTATCGTCTCGTCGAAGGCATGGCGATTGACCGGACGAGCCCGACCGGGGCTGCCAAGGGGAAAAGGAACGATCCATGAAAACCAAGATGCCAATCAATCGGCAACGTTTGTTTGCAACCAGTTCGCTCGCTGGCGTCGCCATCATGGCCGCCGCCATTCCTTCTGGCGCGATGGCGCAGGACATGGCCGACGACACCGAGATCACCACGGAATCGGCGCAGCCCGCCGACCAGGCCATCGTCGTCACCGGTTCGCGCATCCGCCGCCCGAACTATGACACGATCGAACCCTCGATCGTCGTCGGATCGGAACAGATCGAACAGCGCGGCATCACCAACATCGGCGAGATCCTGGAAGATCAGCCCGCCTTCGGTCCGCCCGCCAACAACCCGGTCGGCGGCCAGTCGGGCAGCTTCGGCTCGGGCCAGACCTTCATCAATTTCTTCGGCCTCGGCTCGCAGCGTACGCTCACGCTGGTCAACGGCCGCCGCTATGTCAGCTCGAACACCGCCTCGATCTTCGGACCGGTGGCTGCGGGTTCGCAGGTCGACCTCAACACCATTCCGACGCTGATGGTCGACCGGATCGAGACGATCGCCGTCGGCGGCGCCCCGATCTATGGTTCCGACGCCATCGCCGGCACCGTCAACATCATCCTCAAGGACAGCTACGACGGCCTGCGCCTCGACGCGCAATACGGCATCTCGGAAGAGGGTGACGCACCGGAATACCGCCTGAACGCGCTGGCGGGCACCGACTTTGCCGACGGGCGCGGCAATATCATCGCGGCCTTCGAATACAACAAGACCGAGGGCCTGCTCTATTCGGACCGCGAGCGCACCGCGCGCGGCCTTTTCTATGCCACGCCCAACGATCCCGACTTCCCGTTCAACAACGAGCTGATCGAGGATCGCCGGATCCCGGTTCTCAGCCAGTACGGCGCGCCGACGATCGATGACATCGTTCCGGGCGATCTCGGTCCCCTCGGAGCGCCGGGCCTGAACCTGAGCATTGTCGACGATGCCGGCAACACGCTCGTGTTCGACCGCAGTGGCAATCTCGTCCCGCTGGACTTCGGTGAACGGCACGGACTGGTCAACTCGGAAGGCGGCAATGGCTTCAGCCTTGTTCCGCTCTCCAACCTGCTGTCGCCGGTCGAGCGCTATCTCGGCAATGTCGGCGTCAATTACGAGCTGACCGACAATGTTCGCGCATTCGCCGAATTCCAGTACGCGAATTCCAAGGGCACCGAACTGCGTGCGCAGCCCGTGTACAACACCTGGCTGTTCGGCGACGCCGGTGACCCGGATGGCAACCTGATCATCCCGATCGACAACCCCTTCCTGTCGGACGAGGCACGCGCGACCATCCAGGCACAGCTTCCCGATGGGCAGGACTTCTTCTATCTCGGCCGCGCCAACACCGACCTCATCTCGGGTCTCGGCTCGACCACGGTCGAGGTCTATCGCGGTGCCGGCGGCTTCGAGGGTGACTTCACGCTCGCCGGCCGCGACCTGAGCTGGGAAGTCAGCGGCCTCTACGGCCGGTCGAAGACCAAGGGCAAGAGCCGCGAACTGGTCCAGCAGAACTTTGAGAATGCGCTGGCCGGTTGCCCCGCTGATGCGGCGGCCTCGCCGATCCAGACGGTCAGCTCCACCTGCGTACCGTTCAATCCGTTCGGCAACCAGAACAGCCAGGCGGTGTCGGACTACATCACCACCATCGCCAACCCCACGGCGCTGAACGAGCAGTGGGACATCCTCGCTTCGCTCAGCGGCGAACTGTTCGACATCTGGGGCGGCGGCGTGGCCTTTGCGCTGGGCTACGAACACCGCGACGAATTGGCCGACTTCGATCCGGGCGAGTTCTTCTTTGGTGCCGTCGATCCCGACGATCCGAACGGCGATCGCACGCAATACGGCCGCTCGATCCCGATCGACCGGGTCTCGGGCCAGTACAACACCGACGAAGTGTTCGGCGAATTGCTGATCCCGGTCGTCTCCCCCGGCATGAACATTCCGTTCGTCAACCTGCTCGAAGCCAAGGGCGCGATCCGCTACGTCGACAACTCGCTGGCCGGCGGGGACATCACGTGGACGGCAGGCGGCCGCTGGCAGCCGGTTCCGGACATCACGATCCGCGGGAACTTCACCCGTTCGATCCGTTCGCCCGCGATCACCGAGCTGTTCAACCCGACCAGCGCGATCTTCACCACGGCGGACGATCCGTGCGACGCGCGCTTCCGTGACAGCGGTCCCAATCCGCAGAACCGCCAGGCGAATTGCGCGGCCGCTGGCCTGCCTGCGGACTTCACGTCGAACATCGTGGACTTCACCACGGAAGGTTCGCTGTCGGGCAATACCGAGCTCGAGAACGAGAAGGCCGACAGCTGGACCATCGGCGCGGTGCTCAACCCCACCTTCCTGCCGGGCTTCGCCCTGTCGGTCGACTGGGTGGACATCTCGCTCGAGGACGCGATCGTCAGCGTCGATGCGGAACAGACGCTCGAGGCCTGCTATGACGGCACCTCGTTCCCCAACTCGGCATGCGACCAGATCGATCGCGATGCCGCCGGGCAGGTCGAGTTCATCCGGACCGGCTATCTCAACGCCGCGTCGTATGACTACCAGGGCCTGATCGCCGATCTGAACTACCGCTTCGACACGCCCTTCCTGGGCGCAAGCAGCAGCCTGCTGCTGCGCGGTTCGTATCAGTATATCGACAAGCTGGAACAGCAGGTCGGTACGGGCGATCTGACCACGCTTCGCTCCTCCATCGGCTATTCGAAGCATCAGGGGACGGCGTCGCTCACCTACTCGAACGCGACGTTCGGCGCCTTCACGCAGGTTCAGTATATCGGCAAGGCCCAGGTCGACCCCGATGCACCGGCGGATGCGTACGAATACCCCACCCGTGACGAGTTCATCATGGTCGATGCAGGCGTTTCGCTGCAGGCCACCGATCGGCTCACCATGCGCTTCATCATGGAGAATGTGTTCGACGTGAACGCGCCCTTCCCCTCGCCCGCGGGCGGCGGTGTCGTCACCTATTTCGACGGCATCATGGGACGCTATTTCAAGGTGGCCGCCTCGGTCGATTTCTGATCGATCGCCAAGCCTGAATACGAAAAGGGCCCCGGCGAAAACCGGGGCCCTTTTTTATTGGCCGACCCCGCGAAAGGGTCAGGCGACGGCGATGTTCAGCGCTCCGTCCCCCTCGTCGATCTTGACCGTCGATCCGTCGGGGATCTGCCCGCCCAGCAGCATATCGGCCAGCGGATCCTGCAGATAGCGCTGTACCGCACGCTTCAGCGGACGCGCGCCATAGACCGGATCATAGCCGACCCGCCCCAGCCAGCGCTTGGCCGCATCGGTCAGCTCCAGCACGATCTTGCGGTCCTTCAGCAGCTTCTGCACCCGCTTCGACCTGGATCTCGACGATCGGGGCCATGTGCTCCGCGCCAAGCCGGTGGAACAGGATGATCTCGTCCAGCCGGTTCAGGAACTCGGGGCGGAAATGGCCGCGCACCACGTCCATCACCTGCGGCTCGACATCCTCGACCTTCTGCCCGTCGTCCATGTTGGCCAGGTACTGGCTGCCCAGGTTCGACGTCAGGATGATCAGCGTGTTCGAGAAATCGACCACGCTGCCCTGCCCGTCGGTCAGCCGGCCGTCGTCCAGCACCTGCAGCAGCACGTTGAAGACGTCGCTGTGCGCCTTCTCGACCTCGTCGAACAGCACGACCTGATACGGCCGCCGCCGCACCGCCTCGGTCAGCACGCCGCCTTCCTCGTACCCGACATAGCCCGGAGGCGCGCCGATCAGCCGGGCGACCGCGTGCTTCTCCATGAACTCGCTCATGTCGATGCGGACCATCGCGCTGTCGTCGTCGAACAGGAATTCGGCCAGCGCCTTGGTCAGCTCGGTCTTGCCGACGCCCGTGGGGCCCAGGAACAGGAAGCTGCCCAGCGGCCGGTTCGGATCCTGCAGGCCCGCGCGCGCGCGGCGCACCGCCTTGGACACCGCCTGCACCGCCTGCTCCTGCCCGATGACGCGGGTGCCGATCACCTCCTCCATCTTGAGCAGCTTCTCGCGCTCGCCTTCCATCATCCGGTCGACCGGCACGCCGGTCCAGCGGCTGACGACGCCGGCGATGTCGTCCTCGGTCACTTCCTCGCGCAGCAGCGCGTTTTCGCGACTGCGCCGACGCTTCGGCCAGCTGCTTTTCCAGCGCCGGGATCTTGCCGTATGACAGCTCGCCCGCCTTGGCGAGGTCGCCCGCGCGCTGCGCCTGCTCCAGCTCGATGCGCGCCTGCGTCCAGCTCTTCCTTGACCTTGCCCTCGGCGGCGATCTTGTCGCGCTCGTTCTGCCAGCGCGTGGTCAGCTCGCTCGACTGCTGCTCCAGGTTCGCCAGTTCCTCGCGCAGCGCGGCCAGCCGGTCCTGCGACGCGGAATCGCTTTCCTTCGCCAGCGCCGATTCCTCGATCTTCAGCTGGATGATCCGGCGGTCGAGGTTCTCGATCTCCTCGGGCTTGGACTCCACCTCCATGCGGATGCGGCTGGCCGCCTCGTCCATCAGGTCGATCGCCTTGTCGGGCAGGAAGCGGTCCGAGATATAGCGGTTCGACAGCGTCGCCGCCGCCACGATCGCGCCGTCGGTGATGCGCACGCCGTGGTGAAGCTCGTACTTCTCCTTCAGCCCGCGCAGGATCGAGATCGTGTCCTCGACCGTCGGTTCGCCCACGAAGACGGGCTGGAAGCGCCGCTGCAGCGCGGGGTCCTTCTCGACATATTTCTGGTATTCATCCAGCGTGGTCGCGCCGATGCAGTGCAGCTCGCCGCGCGCGAGCGCAGGCTTGAGCAGATTGCCCGCATCCATCGCGCCTTCCGACTTGCCCGCGCCGATCAGCGTGTGCATCTCGTCGATGAACAGGATGATGTCGCCTTCGGCGCCCTTCACCTCGTCCAGCACGGCCTTCAGCCGCTCCTCGAACTCGCCGCGATATTTCGCGCCCGCGATCAGGCTGCCCATGTCGAGCGCCATCAGGCGGCGGTCCTTCAGCGAATCCGGCACGTCGCCATTGGCGATGCGCAGCGCCAGCCCTTCGGCGATGGCGGTCTTGCCGACGCCGGGCTCGCCGATCAGCGCCGGGTTGTTCTTGGTGCGGCGCGCCAGGATCTGGATCGTGCGGCGGATTTCCTCGTCGCGGCCGATCACCGGATCCAGCTTGCCGTCGCGCGCGGCCTGCGTCAGGTCGCGGGCGTATTTCTCCAGCGCGTCATAGCTTTCCTCCGCGCTCGCGGTATCGGCCTTGCGACCGCCGCGCAGCTCGGTGATCGCGGCCTCCAGCGCCTGCGGCGTCAGGTTCGCGGCCTTCAGCGCCTGCCCGGCAGAGGTCGTGGTCGCCAGCGTCAGCGCCAGCAGCAGGCGCTCGACCGTGACATAGCTGTCGCCCGACTTGGTCGCCAGCTGCTCCGCCTGGTCCAGCACGCGCACCGCATCATTGTCGAGGCCGGGCGTCTGCTGCGCCCCGCCGCCCGACACCGCCGGGATCTTGCCCAGCGCCACGTCGACCTCTGCCTGCGCGAAACCGGGATTGCCGCCCGCGCGCTGGATCAGGCCCGATGCCATGCCCTCGCCGTCTTCCAGCAGAGCCTTCAGAATATGCGCCGGGCTGATCCGCTGATGGTTCATGCGGATCGCCACGGTCTGCGCGGCTTGCAGGAAGCCCTTTGCGCGGTCGGTGAACTTATCGAGATTCATGGGATTTATCGCCCCCTTATTGCCTGAACAGGCCAATTGACGCCGAAGGCCCAACAGCGGCACCTTCGATCCACCACAAGATAGTGTTGCCAATTTGCAACACAAGCCTTCCGCGCCGGATTTTATGCGGCGACGCAATAACCATGCACGCATTTCGGACAGCACGGAGCAATTTCAAGCCCGCCGCGCCCGGCCCGGATCGATGAAAATGCGATTCCGCTCGACGAATGTCGGTAATTGACTGGAAACCGGAGTTCCTTTCGGTAACAATGGCAACCATCTGCGCGGGCGGGCACATTCCCAACGGATGCCGGGAAGGCCAGGGCGCGCGCCATTTCGGACTGGAGACAACATGCGCCTCAACACCAGGCTGCTCAGCGCCGCCTCGGCCCTCTCGATCATGGCCGCCCCCACCCAATTTGCCCATGCCGAACAGGCCGCGCCGGTCGCCACGGCCGAGGCCGCGCCCGCTCCGCTGTCGGATCTGATCGCGGGCGTCGATATTCCGTACGAGATGTTCACGCTGGAAAACGGCCTGACCGTGCTGGTCCACGAAGATCGCAAGACCCCGGTGGTCGCGGTGTCGGTCTGGTACGGCGTCGGGTCCAAGAACGAGCCGCGCGGCAAGACCGGCTTCGCCCATCTGTTCGAGCATCTGATGTTCAACGGATCGGAAAATGCTCCGGGCGATTTCTTCGAACCGCTGCAGCAGGTCGGCGCGACCGATTTCAACGGCACCACCTGGTTCGACCGCACCAACTATTTCGAAACGGTGCCGACCGGCGCGCTCGACACCGCGCTGTTCCTCGAATCCGATCGCATGGGGCACCTGCTGGGCGCTGTGACGCAGGAGAACCTCGATAACCAGATCGGCGTTGTCCAGAACGAGAAGCGGCAGGGCGACAACCAGCCTTTCGGGATGGTGGAATACGAGCAGCTCGAGACGCTCTATCCCTCCGGTCATCCCTATCACCACTCGACCATCGGCTCGATGGACGATCTTTCGGGCGCCACGCTGGACGATGTGAAGAGCTGGTTCACCGGTCATTACGGCCCCAATAATGCGGTGCTGGTGCTGGCGGGCGACATCGACGTCGAAACCGCCAAGCAGAAGGTGAACCGCTGGTTCGGCGCCATCCCCGCCGGGCCGGAAGTCGAGCCCGTGGTCTCGCCCGTCCCCACGCTGGACGCCCCCGTCACCAAGGTGATCTACGATCAGGTCTCGACCCCGCGCATCTATCGCATGTGGGCCATTCCCGGCCTGAACGGCAAGGACAGCGTGCCGCTGGAAATGGCCGCACGCGTGCTGGGCGGCCTCGCCTCCTCGCGCCTCGACAACCAGCTGGTGCGCGGCAAGCAGCTCGCCGTATCGGTCGTGGCGCAGGCGAACACCTTTGCACAGGGCGGGCAGTTCGAAGTCTATGCCGATCTGAAACCCGGCGTCGAACTCGCCAGGCTGGAACAGGCGCTCGATGCGGAAATCGCCGACCTGATCGCCAACGGCCCGACGCAGGACGAGCTGCAGCGTGCCGCCACGCAATATGCCGCCGCCGAGATCCGCGGCCTCGACACGCTGGGCGGCTTCGACGGCAAGGCGCCGACGCTGGCGCAGGGCCTGCTCTATTCGGACGATCCGGAATATTACAAGAAGCGCCTCGCCCGCATCGCCTCGGTCACGCCGCAGGAAGTGCAGCAGGCCGCGGCCCGCTGGCTGGACCGCCCGGTGTTCAAGCTGACCGTGCTGCCCGGCACGCGCCAGGAAGGGGGCGAAAATCGCGGCGGCTATGTCACCGGCAATGCGCCCGCAATGCGCACGCCCGAGTATTACTGGCAGCCCGGCAGCATGACCGGCCCCGTGGTCGCCGCGCCGCAGGCCGATCCCGACCGCTCGTCGCTCCCTGAAATGGGCGATCTGCAGCCGCTCGACTTCCCCGATATCCAGCGCGCCGTGCTGGACAACGGGATGGAGATCTATCTGGCGCAGCGCGAAGGCGTGCCGATGGTCACCGCGCAGCTGCGCTTCGACGCGGGCAATGCCGCCGATCCCAAGGACGCGCTGGGCACTCAGTCCCTTATGCTGCAGGCGATGGACGCGGGCACCACCACGCTCGACGCCACCGAACTGGCCATCGCGCAGGAACGCCTCGGCGCCTCGATCAGCGGCAGCGCCAATCGCGACGACACGATCTTCACCCTGTCGGCGCTGGAACCGAACCTGGGGCAGAGCTTCGCGCTGCTGGCCGATTACGTGCGCAACCCGGCCTTCGACGCCAGCGAGCTTGAGCGGGTCCGCAGCCAGCAGCTCAACCGCATCAATGCCGAGAACACGCAGCCGCTGTCGGTCGCGCAAAAGGTGCTGATGCCCGCGATCTATGGCCCGGCCCATCCCTATGGCGTGCCGCCCAGCGGTCTGGGCGAGGCGAGCGTCGTTGCAGAGCTGACCCCACAGGATCTGCGCGACTTCCACTCGACCTGGCTGCGGCCGGACCAGGCCAGCCTCTACGTCGTGGGCGACGTGACGATGCAGCAGGTCACCGCTCTCGCCAATCAGGCGTTCGGCAACTGGGCGCGTCCCTCAAGCCCTGCGCCCGAGAAGAACTTCGACGTGGCCATCCCCGCACCGCAGCCGCGCGTGATCCTGATCGACCGGCCCGCTTCGCCGCAGTCGATGATCTTTGCCGGCAAGGTGATCGACAAGAAGGGCACCGACGATCTGGTGGCGCTGGATGCCGCGAACAGCGTGCTGGGCGGCAGCTTCCTGTCCCGCCTGAATTCCGACCTGCGCGAGACCAAGGGCTGGTCCTACGGGGTGCAGAGCCTGCTCGTCTCGCCCGAGGAGCAGGTCGCCTTTGCCGTCTATGCCCCGGTTCAGGCCGACCGCACCGGCGATTCCATCGCCGCCCTGCGGCAGCAGATGGACAGCTTCCTCACCACCAGCGGCGTGACCGAGGACGAGCTGGTCCGCACCGTCAACGGCGAGGTGCGCGGCCTGCCCGGTACGTTCGAGACGAGCGGCGGCGTGCTGTCGGGCCTCGTCAACATCATCGAGCTGGATCGTCCGGACAATTACTACGAGCTGCTGCCCGGCAAATACGCTGCGCTGACGCCGGCGACGCTGGATCAGGTCGCCCGCGAGCAGAACCTGGACGACGGCCTCGTCTGGGTGGTGGTCGGCGATGCCGCCACGGTGCGCCCGCAGCTTGAACAGCTCGGCCTGCCCGTCGAAACCGCAACCGTGGGCGACAAGGCAGAGTAATCGCCCGCGCCTTCGGCCGATATCAGAAGGGGCGCCGGTCGGATGTGACCGGCGCCCCTTTTTATTAGGCCGCGTCGTGGCGCGGAAGGTCAGCCCAGCTTGGCCTTCAGAACCTCGTTCACCACGGCGGGATTGCCCTTGCCCTTCATCGCCTTCATCGTCTGGCCGACGAAGAAGCCGAACAACTTGTCCTTGCCGCCGCGATATTCGGCGACCTTGTCCGCGTTGGCGGCCAGCACCTCGTCGATCACCGCCTCGATCGCGCCCGTGTCGCTGTTCTGCTTCAGCCCTTCGGTCTCGGCGATCTCGTCCGGTTCGCGGCCGGTCTTCAGGACGATCTCGTAGATCTCCTTCGCCTGCCCGCCCGACACGGTGTTCGCCGCCGCCAGCGCCAGGATCGCGGCGTTGCCAGCCGTGGTGTCGTTCGCCTCGACCGCGCCCTCGGCGGCATTCTTCACGCCCGGCGCGACCGACAGCACCCAGTTGGCCACCTGCGTGGCGACGTCCTTCTCGGGCTTGCCGGTCTTGTCGGCGGTCGCGCCGAGGATGTCCTCGAACCGCTTGTATACGTCGACATCGGCAGTCAGCTGGTTCGCGTTATAGGCGGTCAGCCCCAGCTCGCTTTCATACCGGTGCCGCTTGGCGTCGGGCAGTTCGGGCAGCGATTCCCGGCAATCGTGCAGGAACGCATCGTCCAGCTCCAGCGGCAGCAAGTCGGGATCGGGGAAATAGCGATAATCGTGCGCGTCTTCCTTTGACCGCATGGTGCGCGTGGTGCCGGTGTCAGGATCGAACAGGCGGGTTTCCTGATCCACCTTGCCGCCCGATTCCAGCACGTCGACCTGCCGGTTCGCCTCGTACTCGATGACCTGCATCACGAAGCGTACGGAATTGACGTTCTTGGTCTCGGTCCGCGTGCCGAATTCTTCCCCTGCCTTGCGGACGGACACGTTGACGTCGGCCCGCATCGAGCCTTCCTCCATGTTCCCGTCGCACGAACCCACATAGCGCAGGATCGAGCGCAGCTTGCGCACATAGGCACCCGCCTCTGCGGGCGAGCGCATGTCGGGCTTCGACACGATCTCCATCAGCGCGACGCCGCTGCGGTTCAGGTCGACATAGGACATGGTCGGATGCTGGTCGTGCATCAGCTTGCCCGCGTCCTGCTCGACGTGGATGCGCTCGACCCCGATCCGCTTGGTGTTCTCGGGATCCTTGTCGTCCGGCGCGATGTCCAGGTGCCCTTCGCCCACCAGCGGGTGATAGAGCTGGCTGATCTGGTAGCCCTGCGGCAGGTCGGCGTAGAAATAGTTCTTGCGGTCGAACCGGCTCCACTTGTTGATCTGCGCGTCGATCGCCATGCCGGTGCGCACCGCCTGCCGGATGCATTCGCGGTTCGGCACGGGCAGCATGCCCGGCATCGCAGCATCGACCAGCGACACCTGCGTATTGGGCTCTGCCCCGAACGCAGTCGCGGCCGAGGAGAACAGCTTGGCCTGCGACGTGACCTGCGCATGGACCTCAAGGCCGATCACGACCTCCCACTCGCCCGTTGCGCCGTGAATACGATATTCGCTCATTCTTCGTCCCAGTTCAGTTCGGCAGCGCGCTTGATCGCGGCGAATTGCTTGTCGAGGATCGGCATGATCCGCGACGAGAGTTCGTCCGGCAGATGCTCCAGCGTCCGGGCGACGCCCTCCAGCGACACATCGACGTCGCGCGGCGAAACGAGGCCCGTGCTCGCGATCATCCGGATCGACTGCAGCGAGGCGTTCAGCGATGCCATCGCCAGAGTATATTCCGGCGACAGGTTCACCACCACCGGTCCGGCGTCGCCACGAAACCCGCCGCCTTCTCGATCGCCAGCCCCGCGTTCAGCACGCCCTGCTCGTCGAAGGCCTTGCCGATGATCTGCAGGCCCAGCGGCAGACCTTCGCGGTTCAGCCCCGCCGGAACGCTCATCGCCGGCAGCCCCGCAAGGCTGGCGGGCACGGCGAACACGTCGTTCAGATACATCGCCAGCGGATCGCTCGTCTTCTCGCCCAGCGCGAAGGCCGCGGTCGGGCAGGTCGGGCGCGAGGATCACGTCGCACCGGTTGAACGCCGCCGCGAAATCCTGCGCGATCAGCGTGCGGATCTTCTGCGCCTGGTTGTAATAGGCGTCGTAGAAACCGGCGCTCAGCACATAGGTGCCGATCATGATGCGGCGCTTGACCTCCGGCCCGAAACCGTCGGCGCGGGTCGCGGCATACATGTCCTGCAGCCCGGCGCCATCAGGCAGATCGCGCAGCCCATATCGCACGCCGTCATAACGTGCGAGGTTGGACGACGCCTCGGCCGGCGCGATGATGTAATAGGCGGGCAGCGCATATTTGGTGTGCGGCAGCGAGATATCGACGATCTCGGCGCCCGCATCCTTCATCCACGCGATGCCCTCGTCCCAGCTTTTCGCGACATCCTCGTCCATGCCGTCCATGCGGTATTCGCGCGGGATGCCGATGCGCTTGCCCTTCATGTCGGGGTTCAGCCCCGCTTCCCATTCGGGAACCGGCATGTCGAGGCTGGTCGCATCCTTGGGATCGAAACCCGCCATCGCCTCCAGCATGATCGCGCAGTCGCGCGTGTCGCGCGCCATCGGCCCCGCCTGGTCGAGCGATGGACGCGAACGCCACCACGCCCCAGCGCGAGCAGCGGCCATAGGTCGGCTTGATCCCGGTGATGCCGGTAAAGGCCGCGGGCTGGCGGATCGAACCGCCGGTATCGGTGCCCGTCGCCGCCGGTGCCAGACGCGCCGCGACCGCCGCGGACGAACCGCCCGACGATCCGCCCGGAGCCAGCGCGGCATTGCCGCCATCCTTGCGCCGCCACGGGCTGATCACATTGCCGAAATAGCTCGTCTCGTTCGACGATCCCATCGCGAACTGGTCGAGGTTCAGCTTGCCCAGCATGCCCGCGCCCGCGTCCCACAATTTCTGCGACACGGTCAATTCGTATTGCGGGGTGAACCCTTCAAGAATGTGGCTGGCCGCGGTGGTCTGCACGCCTTTGGTGGCGAACAGGTCCTTCATGCCGATCGGCACGCCGCCCATCTTGCCCAGCGGCTCGCCCTTGGCCCGCTTCGCATCGACCGCCTTCGCCGCATCGACCGCCGCCTCGGGCGTCGCCACGATAAAGGCGTTGAGTTCGCTCGCCGCCGCGACATTGGCGTTGAACGCCTCCGCCACCTCGACCGCGGTGAATTCGCCGTCGGCGACGCCGTCGCGGATCGCCGCGACGCCCAGTTCGGTCAGATCGCTCATCATTCGATCACCTTGGGCACGCCGAAGAAGCCGTGTTCGGCGGCGGGCGCGTTGGCCAGCACGTCATCGCGCCGGTTGCCGCCGGTCAGCGGGTCGGCATCGACCACGTCGTCGCGCAGGCGCAGCGTGTTGGGAATGACCGCGGTCATCGGCTCGACGCCGGTCACATCGACCTCGCCAAGCTGTTCGACCCAGTCGAGGATCTGGTTGAGTTCGGGAACGAACGCCTCCGCTTCCCCGTCGCGCAGGGCGATGCGGGCCAGCGAGGCGATCTTTTCGACCGTTGCTTTATCGACAGACATGGCGGCGCGATTAGCTTGCCATCGCGCCCATGCCAAGCACCTGTTGTCGGTGCCCGGCGCTTATCCGCGGGCTTATTGTCCGGCGGGCACGCCCGGCGGGAGCGGCACCCTGCGGCGGCGCCATGCCGCCAAGGCCCATCTGCTGCATCTGCTGCTGGATCGCGCGCAGCTCGGCCTCGGAGCGGAAATCGATCAGCTCGACCGTGAAGGTCAGGTCGGAATTGGGAGGGATGCGGTCGCCCGCGCCTTCTGCGCCATAGGCCTGCTCGGCGGGGATGAACACTTCGTACTCGCCCGCCGCGCTTCATCTGCTGCAGCGCCTGGCAAAAGCCCGGCACCACGCCCGCCACCGGAAAGATCGCGCCATCCGCCGAATCGAAGACGGTGCCGTCGGCCAGCCTGCCCTCGTAATTGACGTTCACGATGTCCTCCATCGTCGGCGAAGCGCCGGTGCCTTCGGACAGGACGATCGACCTCCAGCCCCTGATAGCGCGTCGCCCATGCGGCGCCCGCGGCCAGCAGCACCGCGATGGCGATACCGATCCAGAGCTTGGAGAGGATACCCTTGCCAATCGGCTGGAGCGGGACGCGGGTGATTTCCGTCATGATTCGATGCGCTTTCCGTCAAGAGATGCAAAAAGGGCGCGGGAAGGATGTTCCCGCGCCCCTTTGGCTGTATGCGGCGACAAGGTTCAAGCGGCTAGCGAAACGGATCGCCCGACCGCGCCGCACCCGTTGTTCTTAACGAACGCCGTCGCGTTCCATCCGCTTGCGCTCCAGCTTGCGGGCGCGGCGAACGGCGGCGGCCTTTTCGCGGGCGCGCTTCTCGCTGGGCTTTTCGAAGTGGCGACGCAGCTTCATCTCGCGATAGACGCCCTCGCGCTGCAGCTTCTTCTTGAGTGCACGGAGGGCCTGGTCGACATTGTTATCGCGAACGATGATTTGCATAAAACGCTGTTACCTCGGTTTCTGTCACGGCACCGGCAGGAAGCGAATCGCCCGCGAGCACCGATTGATCTCGTTAAAATACTGCAGGGGCCGAATCCCGTCGGGACCGGCCTGAACCGGCGGAGCCGCTACCAGCACCCTCCCCGTAAAGCAAGCTCGCTTAGCGGGAGAATCGGTCCGATGCATCCACCAACTGTTGCCTTATTACCACAAAAGGGGCATCGGACGCAAATCCACAGCATAGGGGAGGCTGCCGCGCCAGGTCTTCCGCTTCGACATAACCCAAGTTACACCCGATGGCGCCATGGCCATGCCGCTTTCACAATTCTGCCGCTTCGCTGCTCGTCGCCCTTGGCGGCGGGACGGGCGCGGTGCTGCGCTTTCAGCTTGGCCGGCTGGTCGCGCATCTCGCGCCCGGCAGGCGCTGGCCTTTCCGTGGGCCACGCTGGCGGCCAATGCGCTGGGCAGCGCGGCGATGGGCGTGCTGATTGCGCTGGCTTGCCCGCCATGATGCATCGTCCGCCGGCGGCGGCGAGACATGGCGCCTGCTGCTGGGCGTCGGCCTGCTGGGCGGCTTCACCACATTCTCCAGCTTCTCGATGGAAACCGTGCTGCTGTGGCAGCGCGGCGAAGCGGGGCTGGCACTCATCTATATCGTCGCTTCTCTGGTGCTGGGTCTTGCGGGACTGGTCGCGGGACTGACATTTGCACGAGGGACCTTGTGATGCCTGCACCCGAAGACACGATCCGCCGCTTTACCGTGGGCCATGACGACGACGGCGCCCGGCTGGACCGCTGGTTCAAGCGGCACCTGCCGCAGATCGGCTTCAACACGATCTCGCGCTGGGCGCGCACCGGCCAGATCCGCGTCGACGGCAAGCGCGCCAAGCCCGAGGACCGGGTCGAGGCGGGCCAGGAAATCCGCGTGCCCCCCGGCGGCGAAAGCGCGTGCAAAGGCGCCCCGCAGCGCCAGCGCATCCAGCTGACCGACGACGAGCTGGCGGAGGCCGACGCGATGGTGCTCCACCGCGACCGCGCCGCCATCGTGCTGAACAAGCCGCCGGGCCTCGCCACGCAGGGCGGCACCGGCACCAAGCACCACGTCGACCGCCTGCTCGAAGCCTTCGTGCCCGAGGAGGACAGCAAGGTCCCCCGCCCGCGCCTCGTCCACCGGCTCGACAAGGATACCAGTCGGCGTACTGCTGACCGCCGCCACGCCCGGCAGCGCGGCGTTCTTTTCAAAGCGCTTTTCCGGCCGCAGCGCCAAGAAGATCTACTGGGCGCTGGTGACGGGCGTGCCCGACATTTCGGCCGGCACCATCGACCTTGCGCTGGCGAAACAGCCCGGCACCGGGGGCGAGAAGATGATGCCCGATCCCGAGGGCCAGCCCGCCCGCACGAAATATCGCGTCGTCGACCGCGCGGGCAACAAGGCCGCCTGGGTCGAGCTCGAGCCTCTGACCGGCCGCACCCACCAGCTGCGCGTGCACATGGCCGCGATCGGCCATCCCATCGTGGGCGACGGCAAATATGGCGGGCAGGCCGCGTTCCTGACCGGCAGCATCAGCCGCAAGATGCACCTGCATGCCCGCCGCCTGATCATCGACCATCCCGATGGCACGCCGCTGGACGTCACCGCGCCGCTGCCCGACCATTTCGCGGCCAGCATTGGAACAGCTTGGCTTCGACGAGAGCGCCAGCGACGCCCTGCCCGAGGAAGGCCCGCCCCCGCCCTCGCGCGAGGAGAAGAAGATCGCCGCGCGCCGCCACGCCAAGGACATGCGCAAGGAACGCCGGGGCGAGCGCCGTCAGCGTACCACCGGCTCGCCCAAGCCCGGCAAGCCGACGACCAAGCGATCCGCCGCCGCGCCGGTGAAGAAGGGCCGGGTCAAGAAGGGCAAGGGCAGCCCCAAGCCCGTCGGCCAAGCCACCGCCGCGGAAACCGCGCGGAAAATGAGCAGGATCGCCATCTTCGATTGCGACGGCACGCTGGTCGACGGCCAGGCCAACGTGTGCGAGGCAATGGAGGAGGCGTTTGCCGCCGCATCGCTGACCGCGCCGCCCCGCGCGCTGATCCGCCGCGCGGTCGGACTGTCGCTGCCGCAGGCGATGGCGCTGCTGCTGCCCGAAAGCACGCCGGAGCAGCAGGAGATGCTGGCCGAAAGCTATCGCATCGCGTTTCGCGAACATCGCCGCCTGGGACGCATACGACGAGCCGCTGTTCGAAGGCATCGCACCCCTGCTGCGGCAGCTGCATGAAGATGGCTGGCAGCTTGCGGTCGCGACCGGCAAGTCGCAGCGCGGCCTGCGCCACTGCCTTGCAGGCTCATGGCATCGCCGATCTGTTCTGCAGCCTGCAGACCGCCGACGACCATCCGTCGAAACCCGATCCCGCGATGATCAGCGCCGTGCTGTTCGAGACCGGAGCGCAGTGCCGCCGACGCGGTGATGATCGGCGACACCAGCTTCGACATGATCATGGCCAGCGCCGCGGGCGTGCGCGCGATCGGCGTCGACTGGGGCTATCACCATGCCGAGGAACTGCTGGCGACCGGTGCCGACCGCGTCGCCGACACGGTCGAGGAACTGGCCGCCATGCTGAAGGTGACCCATGGCTGATCCCGCCGCAGGGCGATTTTTCGCGATGCAGCTGGCGCGCATGGGCGGCGTCGCCCTTGCGGTCTATGGCCTGCTGGCGGCGGCGGCCGACATTCCCTGGCCCGACGGGCTGCCGCGCTGGCTGGGTTTCGTGCTGCTGGTCGCCGGACTGGCCGAGGCGCTGGTCGTGCCCCGCACCATGGCGCGCGGCTGGAACAGCGAGGCGCTGGCCCGCAAGGCCGCACAGGACGAGCGCCAGCCATGAAGCGCTTCTACAAGGATGTGACCGTCGGCAGGGCCGCTGGCGGCTGGCAGGTGCTGCTGGACGGGCGCGCGCTCAAGACGCAGGGCGGCGCCCCGCAGATCGTGCCGACACGCGCGCTGGCGCAGGCGCTGGCCGGGGAATGGGACGCGCAGGGCGACAAGCTCGATCCCGCCAGCTTCCCGCTGCGCGACATGGCCGATTATGCCATCGACCGGGTCGCCGCCGATCCGGCCGGCGCGATCGCGGCCGTCATGCCTTTCGCCGAGACCGATACGCTGTGCTACCGCGCCGATGACGGCGATGCGCTGCGCGAGCGGCAGGAAGCGGTCTGGGAACCGCTGGTCGCCGCCGCGGAAAAGGCGCTGGACAGCCGGTTCGCGCGCGTGACCGGCATCACCTATGCGCCGCATCCCCCCGCCACCCGCGCCCGCATGCCCGAGGAGCTGGAGGAGATGGACAGCTTCACGCTGGCCGCGCTGCAGAATCTGGCCAGCCTGGCCGCCTCGCTGATCGCCGCGCTGGCAGCGCTGGACGGCGCGCAGGATGCCGACACGCTGTTCGCCGCCGCCAATCTCGAGGAAGACTGGCAGGCGCAGCAATGGGGCTGGGAAGCCGAAGCGCTCGCCCGCCGCGACGCACGCGCACGCGGCTTTCGCGCTGGCGCAGCGCTTCGCCCGGCTGGCACGGGACGTTGATCGGCCTGAACTTAGGGCAGCCCCGAAGGCGGAACCTTAGCGCTGCCCGCCCGCTTCTCCGGTGAAAAGGAGAAGCCTCTATGCCCACAGCCATTGCCATCAATTGCACGCTGAAAAGCGACGAAAGCACCGTCTCGTCCACCGATTCGATGATCCAGGTCGTGCAGAAGGCGTTCGCCGAGCATGACGTGAAGGTCACGAAGACGATCCGCGCCGCCGCGCACAATATCCTGCCGGGCGTCACCTCCGACGAAGGCGACGGCGACGACTGGCCAGCGCTGCGCGAGGAGATCCTGAAGCACGACATACTGATCTTCGGCACGCCGATCTGGATGGGCCAGATCAGCTCGGTCGCCAAGCGCGTGCTGGAACGCATGGATGCGTTCCTGTCCGAAACCGACGACCAGGGCCGCATGCCCAGCTATGGCAAGCTGGCGGTCTGCTGCATCGTCGGGAACGAGGATGGCGCGCATTGGGCATCCTCGCAGATCTTCCAGTCGCTGAACGATACCGGCTGGACCATTCCGCCGGTCGCGAACTGCTACTGGGTCGGCGAAGCGATGGGATCGACCGATTTCAAGGACCTGAAGCAGGTGCCCGACAAGATCACCCAGACCGCCGCCATGGTGGCATCGAATGCCGCGCATCTGGCAGGCGTGCTGAAGGGCAATCCCTTCCCTGGCTAAGGCCTGACTGGCCTTTCAGCGAAACCCGTTCATCCACTGCGCCACCGATGCGGCCACCTCGTTCGCCGCATCGTTGAGCGCGGGCGCGACCTGAACCGTGTCGGCCGCGATCCCCGGCACGGTATGCGAGAAGCGCTGCGAGTTCACGTTACCCTCGGGATCCACGCGCACCGCATCATAGGTGACGGTCACCGCCATGGCCTGCGCATCATAGCCCATCTCGACCAGCCTTCCATATAGCCGCGTGCGGTTGGGCAGGCCCGGATCGTTCCCCTCGATCACCAGCGCGCCTGTATTCGCGCGCAGCGTTTCGGCCAGCAGCGACTGGAACAGCCGCGCTGGACGGTCGACGTAGAAGGCGTTCTGCAGATAGGCGACGCTCGACGGGTCGATCAGCACGGGAACGCGGTTGACGTCCAGCCGGTCCTCGACCTCGGGCTCGAACACGAAGATCGCGCCATTGGCCGCGCCGCTGGCGGCGGCGCCGGCCGGCGCGCTGCTGCGCGCGGTCAGCGTGATCAGCTGTTCGGGCGGCTCGCCTCCCGCCCCGATCGAGACGCAGGACGACAGCAGCATGGCCGAAAGCGCAAGCGGCGCAAGGGTCAGGGAACGCATCAGGTGCCTCACGGCTCGTACTCCGGCAGGGGCTGGCTGTTCAGAAAGGCACTGGCACCGTCATCATCCAGCTTCTCGGTCACTTTGCGCAGCGCCCGCGTGGTGGCGCGCAGGTCGCGGATCGCGGCCTCCGTCTCGGGCAGCGTGCTGGACGACAGCTGCTGCGCGGCGGGACGGACGTCGTTCACGGTGGCTTCCAGCGCGGTCATCGCGCTCTCGGCGCTCTGCAGCGTCTCGCGCAGCTGGTCGGCCAGCGACTGCCCCTCGCCATTGACCAGCCTGTCGGTCGATTGCGCCACCTGTTCGAACTCGGCCAGCGTTTCCGTGGCCTGCCGCAAGGTCGCCTGCAGCTCGGCCATGGTCTGGTCGATGCGCGGGCTCGCCTCGGCCAGATTCCGGGTCATCACGTCGGTGTTCTGCAGGATGCTCTCGATCGAATTCCTGGTTCTTGTCCGACAGCACCATCGTCAGCCGCTCGGTCAGATTGGCGAGCCGCTCCATCAGCAGCGGCGCATTGGTCAGCAGTTCGCCCAGCCCGCCGCGCTTGGTGGGGATCACGGGCACGCCTTCGGGTCCCGGCTCGGTAATCGGCGGCGCGCCGCGCACCGCGCCTTCCATCTGGATGGTCGAGACGCCGGTGAAACTGCCCTGGATCGTCGCGGTGGTGCCCTGCAGGATGGGCACATCCTCGTCCACTGTGACGCGCACGCGCACGAATTCGGGGTCCTTCTCCCACAGCTCGATCCGGGTCACCTTGCCGACGGGCACGCCCGCATAGGCCACCTCCGACCCGCGGGCGAGGCCGCTGACCGATTGCTTGAAGAAAATGTCGTATTCGTTCTGCGCACCTTCGTTCAGCCGGGCGATCCAGATGATGAAGGCGGCGGCCATTGCCAGCAGCAGCAGGGTGACGGCCCCCACCCAGATATGATTTGCCCGCGTTTCCATCGTTGCCTGCCCCTATGCCCTCTCGGGACCTGTCTTGTCCATCGCACCCGCATCGCGCCTGTTGTCAGGCCTGTTTTCACGATTGTCCCGCGAGGTCGCATACGACGCCTCGGCCGCGCGCCCGCGCGGTCCGTTGAAATATTCCTGGATCCACGGATGGTCGGTCGCCAGCAGTTCGGGGATCGTGCCCACCGCGATCACCTGCTTGTCCGCCAGCACCGCCACCCGGTCGCAGATCGCGTGCAGCGTGTCGAGGTCGTGGGTGATCAGGAACACCGTCAGCCGCAGCGTATCGGCCAGCTCGCGGGTCAGCCGGTCGAACGCCGCCGCGCCGACCGGGTCCAGCCCGGCGGTCGGCTCGTCCAGGAACAGCAATTCGGGATCCAGCGCCAGCGCCCGCGCCAGCCCGGCGCGCTTCTTCATGCCGCCCGACAGTTCCGAGGGATACTTGCTCGCCGCCTCGGCGGGCAGTCCCGACAGCACCACCTTGTAGCGCGAGATCTCGTGCCGCAGCTTCTCGGAAATCTCGGGATAGAACTGCTTGAGCGGCACCTCGACATTCTCGGCCACCGTCAGGGTGGAGAACAGCGCCCCGCCCTGGAACAGCACGCCCCAGCGCGAACGAATGCTTTCATCGTCGCGATTGTCGGGATCGGTCTGGTCGCGGCCCAGCACCTCGATCTTGCCGGCGGTCGGCGTCTGCAGCCCGATGATCGAGCGCATCAGCACCGACTTGCCGGTGCCCGATCCGCCCACCACGCCCAGGATCTCGCCCCGCTTCACCTTCAGCGACAGATGCTCGTGCACCACCTGCGGGCCGAACGCATTGGTCAGGTCCTCGATCACGATCGGATAGTCGCCGTCGAATGTCGGCGGCGTGAAGTTCGCGTCGTCCTCCGCCTGCTCGATCAGGTCCCTTGCGCGCTTGCTCGCCATCAGCCCCACCCGATTTCGGTAAAGAAGATGGCGAAGAATGCGTCCAGCACGATCACCACGAAAATCGCCTGCACCACCGCCATGGTGGTGCGCTTGCCCACTTCCTCGGCATTGCCGGACACCTGCATCCCCTGATAGCAGCCCGCCAGCGCCACGATCAGCCCGAACACCGGCGCCTTGACCGTCCCCACCCACACGTCGGTCAGCGGCACGACCTCGCGGATCCGCTGCAGGAAGGTGAAGAACGGGATGTCGAGCGCGAAATTGGCGATGAACGCGCCGCCGATGATCGCCAGCACCGACGCGAAAAAGCCAAGGGGGATCATCATCAGCACCGCTGCCAGAATGCGCGGCAGGATCAGCCGTTCCATCGGCGACACGCCGATCACGCGCATCGCGTCCACTTCCTCGGTCAGCTTCATCGTGCCGATCTGCGCGGCAAAGGCGCTGCCCGACCGGCCCGCGACCATGATCGCGGTCATCAGCACGCCCAGCTCGCGGAAGGCCAGCCGGCCGGTCAGGTTGATGGTATAGATCTCCGCACCGAACTGGGCGAGCTGCACCGCGCCCTGCTGCGCGATCACGATGCCGATAAGGAAGCTCATCAAGCCGATGATGCCCAGCGCCGACACGCCGACCAGCTCGAACTGGCGGACCAGCGCGGTCATCGGAAAGCGGCGCGGATGGCGGATCACCGATCCCAGCGCCAGCACCGAGGCACCCAGGAAATCGACGACGCCGACGACGCCGCCGGCCCAGCCGAACATCTTCTCGCCCACCAATTCGGCCACGCGTCCCGCGACGTTCCGCCGCGGCGGCGTGATGTCGGCGCTGCTCGAACAGGCCTCGACCGCGCCCAGCAGGCGCCTGGCCTTGTCGCTTGCGCCGTCGATGCGCGCGTCCAGCTCGCCCGCCGCGCGCATCACCACCCACGCGCCGACGGTGTCGATATTGGTAGCGGCGGAAATATCGATGGCGTGCAGCGAATCGATCTCGCGCAGGCGATTGTCGAGCGGCGCCACGGACGAGACCGTCAGCGGGCCCGTCACCACCAGCACGGGGCCGCCCTCGCCCTCCTGCAATTCGAATTCCGCCCACTCGCGCATGGCAGGGGTCATGGTCGAAAAACCGCCCGCTCACAAGCGTCTGCCGACATCGGCGTGGCGGCGCACAGGGCTTACCCCCTGCGACAGGCGCGTTTCTGGTGCTTGCCCCCCGCCCTGCACGCTGGCAAAGCGCGGCGCATGAGCGATGCTGACACCATGACGACAAACCTGCCAAAGACCTTCGACCCCGCCGAGATCGAGGCGCGCTGGTACGCCCATTGGGAAGAAAACGGCCTGTTCCGCCCCGACCGCCCGGATGCCGAGGCGTTCACCATCGTGAACCCGCCGCCGAACGTGACCGGCAGCCTGCATATCGGCCACGCGCTCGACAATACGCTGCAGGACATCGTGATCCGCTACGAACGGCTGCGCGGCAAGGATGCGCTGTGGGTGGTCGGCACCGACCATGCGGGCATCGCGACGCAGATGGTGGTGGAACGCAATCTCGCAGCGCAGGGCGTGAAGCGCACCGACATGAGCCGCGAGGATTTCATCGCCAAGGTCTGGGAATGGAAAGAGGAATCGGGCGGCACGATCACCCGCCAGCTGCGCCGCCTGGGCTGTTCGATGGACTGGTCGCGCGAACAGTTCACCATGGACGAGCATTTTTCCAAGGCGGTGCTCAAGGTTTTCGTCGACCTGTATAACCAGGGCCTGATCTACCGCGACAAGCGGCTGGTGAACTGGGACCCGGCGCTGGGCACCGCGATCTCGGACCTCGAGGTCGAGACGCGCGAGGTGCAGGGCAGCTTCTGGCACTTCCGCTATCCGCTGGCCGACGGCGTGACGCTGGCAAACGGCCAGGACTATATCGAGGTCGCGACCACGCGGCCCGAGACGATGCTGGCCGACATGGCCGTCGCCGTTCACCCGGACGACGAGCGCTACGCCAGCGTGATCGGCAAGGAGATCGAGCAGCCGATCACCGGCCGCCGCTTCCGCATCGTCGCCGGACGAACATGCCGATCCCGAACTGGGCTCGGGCGCGGTGAAGATCACGCCGGGCCACGATTTCAACGATTTCGAGGTGGGCAAGCGCGCGGGCATCGCGGCGGGCGAGATGCTCAACATGCTCGATGGCAAGGCGCGCGTGGTGCAGACCGCCGACGGGCTGGTGCCGGACGAATTCCTCGGCCTCGACCGGTTCGAGGCGCGCACGCTGGTCGTGCAGCGGATGAAGGAGGCGGGCTTCCTGATCCCGCATGTCGACGAAGGACGAGGAGGGCAACGAGACCGAGCACGACGCCGAACCGCGCACCATCGCCACCCCCTACGGCGACCGCGGCGGCGTGGTGATCGAACCCTGGCTGACCGACCAGTGGTATGTCGATGCCGAAAAGCTCGCGAAAGGCCCGATCGAGGCGGTGAAGGACGGCCGGATCGAGATCGTCCCGAAAAGCTGGGAAAAGACCTTCTTCAACTGGATGGAGAACATCCAGCCGTGGTGCGTCTCGCGCCAGCTGTGGTGGGGTCACCAGATCCCGGCGTGGTATGCCGAGGACGGCAGCGTCTTCGTCGCCGAGACCGAGGAAGAGGCGCAGAAGCTGGCGGGCGGCGGCGTGGCGCTGACGCGCGACAGCGACGTGCTCGACACCTGGTTCTCCTCCGCGCTGTGGCCGTTCGCCACGCTCGGCTGGCCCGACGACACCGCTCTTGTCCGCAAGCATTATCCGAACTCGCTGCTCGATCTCCGGCTTTGACATCCTGTTCTTCTGGGATGCGCGCATGATGATGCAGGGGATGCATCTCATGGGTGAGGCGCCGTGGCCGCGCCTCTACCTGCACGGCCTGGTGCGCGCCGCCGACGGCGCGAAGATGTCGAAGTCCAAGGGCAATGTCGTCGACCCGCTGGGCCTGATCGACCAATATGGCGCCGATGCGCTGCGCTTCTTCATGGCCGCGATGGAAAGCCAGGGCCGCGACGTGAAGATGGACGAAAAGCGGGTCGAGGGTTACCGCAACTTCGCGACCAAGCTGTGGAACGCCGCCCGCTTCTGCGAGGCGAACGGCATCGGCGCATCCCGGCAGGTCGCCGCGCCTGCACGCGACCAGCGCGGTCAACCGCTGGATCATCGGCGAAACCGTGGCGAACGCTCGCGCGCACTGGACGAGGCCATGGCCGCGCTGCGCTTCGACGCGGCGGCGAACACCATCTACCAGTTCGTCTGGGACCGATTTCTGCGACTGGTATCTCGAACTGATCAAGGGGCAGATGGATGCACGAGACCAAGGCCGTCGCCGGCTGGGTGCTCGACCAGATCCTCGTCATGCTGCACCCCTTCATGCCCTTCATCACCGAAGAGCTGTGGTCCAAGCTGGGCGACCGCGCAGCATTATCCGCTGATCACCGCGAGATGGCCCGACCCGCAGGCCGCCATCGACCCCGCCGCCAAGGCTGAGGTCGACTGGCTGATCGCGCTCACCACCGCGCTGCGCGGCGCCAAGAACGAACTCGGCCTCGCACCGGGCGCGAAGCTGGAAGCCTTCCTCGCCGCAGCCCAGCGCCACGGCGAAGCAGGCGATCGCCGCCAACCCCGCCGCGCTCGACCGCGTGGCGCGGCTGTCTTCGGTCACGCTTCAAGGATGCCCCCGCGGGCGCGGCCATGCAGGTCACGGCGGGTGAGGACACCTTCGTCATCCCGCTCGAAGGGCTGATCGACATCGACGCCGAAAAGGCCCGCCTCGAAAAGGCGCTGGCCGCGTCGCAGAAGGAAGCCAAGTCGCTCGAAGGCCGCTTGTCGAACGCCAATTTCACCGAGCGCGCCAAGCCCGAAGCGGTCGAAAAGGCCCGCGCCGACCACGCACATCATGCGGCCGAGGTCGAGCGGCTGACGGCGGCGCTGGCGCGGCTGGGATAGCGGCTTGCCGATCGTCCTCGCCACGACCGAGCCGAACACGCTCCGGGCGAGCCGGAAATCTTTGCCTCGCTGCAGGGCGAAGGGCCGTCCAGCGGGCGGCCCAGCGTCTTCGTGCGCCTGTCGCGCTGCAACCTGGCCTGCGTATGGTGCGACACCGCCTATACCTGGCGCTTCACCGGCGACAATCGCCCGCATCGCGGCGGCGAAAGCTTTGCGCGCAAGGCGAACCAGATCGCGATGGACGAAGGCGATGCGGCGCAGGCGATCCTCGCGCTCGATCCCGAACGGCTGGTCGTGACCGGCGGCGAACCGCTGCTGCAGGCATCCGCGCTGAGCAAGCTGATCGCCATGCTGCGCGAAATCCGCCCCCGTCTGCATGTCGAGATCGAGACCAACGGCACGGTCGAGGCTCCGCAGGCGCTGGACCGGCCTTATCGACCAGTACAATGTCAGCCCCAAGCTGGCGCATAGCGGCAACAGCGCGACCCTCGCGCTGATCCCCGAACGGCTGCACGCCTATGCCGCCGACCAGCGCGCCTTTTTCAAATTCGTGATCGCCGACGCCGGACGGACCTGACGGAAGTCCTTAATCTGAAACGCGAATACAGCATCCACCCCAGCCGCCTGCAGCTGATGCCCGAAGGCACCGATTCCGCCACGCTCTACAACCGCATGCGCTGGCTCGCCCCGCTGGCGATGCAACACGGGCTGCGCATGACCGACCGGCTGCACATCCATCTTTACGGCGACACGCGCGGGACGTAAGGGGCGCGGCCCTCAGCAAATCGGCGACTCCACCCGCCGCTCTCCAAACTGTCCCTAAATTGTCTTCGTCGCGGCCTATTGGCCGGCGACCGCCCCTGCGTGAGCATACCCCATGAAAAGCTGGATATTGTACAAGGACTCGGCCGCCGCGCTGAAGCCCGAAGCCTATGAAGTCAAACGCCTGATCGAGACCGGCGAAAAGCGCGGCCACGAGATCGAGGTGTTCAAGCCCGAGCAGTTCGAACTGCTCGTCACCGCCGCGACCGAGCGCAGCCTGATGGTCGATTCCGCCGTCGTCGACCTGCCCGACGTGCTGCTGCCCCGCATGGGCGCAGGCACGACCTATTTCGCGCTGTCGGTCATCCGCCAGTTCGAACGGCTGCGCGTGCCGACCTTCAACACCTCGCTGTCCATAGAGACGGTGCGCGACAAGCTGTTCACCCATCAGTTGCTGGGCCGCGCCAAGCTGCCGATCCCCAAGACGATGCTGGCCAAGTTTCCCGATCGATGTCGGGCTGGTCGAAAGGAAGCTGGGCTTCCCCGTGGTGGTCAAGACGCTCAGCGGCAGCCAGGGCAGCGGCGTGTTCCTGTGCGAAGGCCGCCAGAATTTCGAGGATCTGATGGAGCTGATCCGCGCCACCCAGTCCAACGCCAACCTGATCTTCCAGGAATTCATCGCGGACAGCCGCGGGCCGCGACATCCGCATCCTCGTGATCGGCGGACGCGTGGTGGCCGCGATGGAGCGCCGTTCGGTCAATGACAATTTCAAGGCGAATTTCTCGCTCGGCGGCGAAGTCGTGCCGTTCACCCCGGACCGCAACGCCGAATGGCTCGCGCTGGAAAGCGCGCGTCTGCTGGGCCTTGACATCGCAGGCATCGACCTGCTGTTCGACGGCGATGGCTACAAGATCTGCGAGGCGAACAGCTCCCCAGGTTTCGAGGGGATCGAAAGCTGCTGCGACGTCGACATCGCGGCGGAAATCCTGGACTTCATCAGCTTCCGCCTCTGACTATCCGAACCGCTACCCGCGCCTGCTCGCCACATGGCGTTGCAGCGCGCGGTAGAACGCGTCCAGATCGTCCACGTCGACATCCAGCACCTCGGTCCATTCGGCGAGCACGGCTTCGATGTCGGCGTGGGTATGATCCAGCGCCGGCGCGGGTGCGGCGGGCCGGCCGGCACTGCGGCACGGTGCGGCCAGGGATGCCCGGTGAGATTGTTGTAGAGCCAGCCCGCCCCCGCCATGGCCGCGACATTCAGAGCGATCGGCCACAGATAGGTCCAGCCCCACGCCTCCGGCCCCGCCGCGCCCAGCGCGCACAGCAGGGCGCAGGCCCCGCCCGGCGGATGCAGGCAGCGCGCCAGCGCCATGGCCGCGATCGCGGTGCCGACCGCGATCGCGCCTGCCAGCACGGGCGCCCCCAGCGCCTGTCCAACGGCATGTCCGACGGCAAGGCCGACGGCGGCCGACAGCATATTGCCGCCGATCACCGACCATGGCTGCGCCAGCGGGCTGGCGGGAACGACGAACACCAGCACGGCGGACGCGCCCATCGGCGCGACCAGCAGCGGAAAGCCGCCGCCGTCCGGCCCCAAGCGAACATCGTCAGCAGACCCGCCGTGGCAATCGCAAGCGCGCCGCCCACCGCGCCGCGCAGCCAGCCCAGATGGCCGCCCGCCGGCTGCGGCAGCAGCGATGCTGACCGCGATATCAGGAATTTGAACACGGCGGCCCCTTCAAGCGCTTTGACGTGCCCGCGCCCATGGCAGCCCTGCCGCGCAGCTGACAAGCCCCGCCGCGCAGCGACAAGCCCCGCCGCGCACGGACAAGCCCCGCCGCGCAGCCGCCCCGCCGCGCACGCTGACAAGCCCTCCCTCGCTGCGCAGCGCCTTCAATCCTCGACGCCCGCCAGCTCGCGCGCCAGTTCGCCCAGCTCCGCGCCGGGGCCGACGATCCGCCACTGGTCCGGCGTGCGCGTATCGACCAGCACCACGCCGCGCTTGGGACAGATGTCCAGGCAGGGCACCTCGACGATACCCAGCTTCGCCTTGCGTCCCTTGCCCCCTCCCCGGCCCATGGCGCCCAGTTCCTTCTTCAGCGCCTTGGCCAGCCGCCCCTTGCCGCCGCCAAAGCCGGCACCCTTCTTCACCTGCTTGCGGCTGCACTTGCGGCAGACAAGGATCGCATGCGACCAGTTGGAGCGGATCTCGCCTTTCATCCGGCGCCGCCGGTGCGGTTCGGGCGTTGATTGGCGGGCGCGATCATGGCGCTGCTCTAGCCTGCCGGGCCGCGAGGCGCCAGCCGCCCCCGTGGCCGGGGCGCGGCGGGCGGTGCTTTTACTGTCCTACATCGCTCCGCGGGGTTAGACCGCCTGCCTGCACCGCTCTTTCCCAACGTCGATTTTTCCCGCACCCCCATGGTGTCAACCAATGGTCGGAAACCCGCGGACATCCTGGACGCAAGGGCAGGTGACACGCCCTGTAGGACGTGTCGCCTGTGTCAACCAAACCGGCCCCGGCGCAAGGCCGGGCAGGCGCGTATCTAGCGAGATTGGGCTCGCCAGCGCATGACGGTGCGCTCGACCGCGTCCTCCTCGCCGCCGGACTTGGACCAAAGCTCGCTGAACAGCGGGTCTTCCGATGCCGGACGCTTGCGTTCCTCCAGGTCGTCGAAGGTGACGCGCATCGGGATGGCCGTACCCTCGCCGCAGACGATGCATTCGCGGTTGCGCAGCGCCGGGATGCTGGCCAGAAACCCGCGCGCGCCTTCGGGCATGGCGGCCTTCACGAAATCCTGGTCGCGTTCGTTGTTGAGGCGCATGGCCAGGATCGTGCCGCACTGCGACAGCACGCCTTCGGCAAGGTCCGACGGACGCTGCGTGATCAGGCCCAGGCTGATGCCGTATTTACGGCCTTCCTTGGCGATGCGCGACAGGATCTTGCCGACCGAGTTGCCGTCGGAATTGCGCTCGTTGGGCACGTAGCGGTGCGCTTCCTCGCACACCAGCAGGATCGGCCTCGTCTGCTCGTCGCGGCTCCAGATGGCAAAGTCGAACACCATGCGGCTCAGCATGGCGACCACCGTACTGGTAATTTCCGAAGGCACGCCCGACACGTCGATGATCGAGATCGGCTTGCCATTGGTCGGCATGCGAAAGATGCGCCCGATCACGTCGGTCATGGTATCGGCGACCAGCATGCCAGAGAACATGAACTGGTAGCGCGGGTCGGCCTTGATCTCCTCGATCTTGCCCTTCACCCGCAGGAACGGCGCGGTATTGGTCGCCTTGTCCAGCTTGCCCATGTCTTCCTGTATCGCGTTGGTCAGGTCCGACAGCAGGTAGGGAATGGGCGAGTCCACGGTCAGCTTGCTCATCCCGCCGGCCATCTTGTTCTTGCCGCGCGCCCGCAGCAGGCAGCGGGCAAGGATGTCCATGTCGGCCATGCGGTCCGACCCTTCGGAATTGATGAAGACCTCGCAGTGCTCCTCGAAGTTCATCAGCCAGTAGGGCATCCGCAGGTTCGACACGTCGAGCAGTTCGCCAAAGCCCCGGAACGCGGCGTTATATTCGCCGTGGGGGTCGATCATCACGATGTGACCCTCCGGCGCAGCCTCGCAGATGCGATGAAGGATCAGCGCGGCGCTGGTCGACTTACCGGTACCGGTCGATCCCAGAAGGGCGAAATGCTTGCCCAGCATCGCGTCGATATACAGGCCGGCGCGGATTTCCTTGGTCGGAAACACCTTGCCGATCTGGATATTGGCCCGCCCGTCCGACGCATAGATCTGGGCCAGGTCGGGATTGGTCGCGGCATAGACCTCCGCGCCCGGAATCGGGTAGTTGGTGATGCCTCGGGTAAAGTTGCGCACCCGGCCGGTCAGCTTCTCCTCCTGCCCTTCGCCCAGGAAGTCGATCTCGGCGATGATCTGGCCGGTGCTGCGGTCGAGCGATTGGGTGCGCACGCTGGCCAGCAGCCAGATCTGGCCAACACGGACCTTGATCTGCGAGCCGACGAGGCCCGCCAGCTGCACGGTCGGATCGCTGTCCTGCCGGCACTCGATCAGCCGGTCGCGTTGCAGCATGACCCGTGACATTGATCCGGCGATGTCCAGCACCTCGCCGATGGGTCGGGACGCCTGGCCGGACCTGCGCTCGACAGCTTCGCCAGCACCCTCGCCCGCCGGTTCGGTCCTTTCGGCGGCACGCAGCGCTTCCACTTCGGCGTCCGGAGCCGTTGGAGCGGGTTCGGGCCGCGGCGGCGCGCGGCGGATCACTTGCGGCTCGGACTCCTCGACCGGGGGACGCGGCGGTTCGACCGGGCGGTGGATCGCATCCTTCTCGCTCATCCCTCGCGGCGGCGGAGGCACAGCGGTATCGCGCACGATCTGGTCTTCCCGCGGCGGAGCGGGCGGAAATTCGGACGCCGCTGCCGGGGGCACGTGCGGACGGGCAGGCTTCAGCGTCTCCGGATCGGGTTCGGGCGCAGCGTTGCGGAATCGGTTCAGCCGCGCCATCGCGGGCGACATCGAGGGATCACCGCGCCGCTCCTCTGGCCCGGAGTTGGCGGAATCCTGGGGTGCACCGGGATCCTGAGAGCGGCCGAATGGGGATCGCCGCTGAAACTCGGGATTGCCTGAAAGGGGTCGGCCCGAAAAGCGGGAAGTGTGGTCGTTCATTGCCGCGCCTCGCTGTACGGCCGCCAACCGCGGCGGCCCGATGCATTCGCCACGCAGCTTAGGGAGGCAGGGTTAATGCGGTGCTAAGAAGCCGGGCGCAAAGCCGCGATCAGCCAAGCGCGAACAGCCGGCCCGCGGCCCAGCCCATGAAGACCGACAGCGCGACCGCCATCAAGCCGTAGATCATGCTGTATTCTTCGGACCAGATCTCGACCGCGCGTTCGAAACCGCGCTTCGTGACGGTCACTTCGCTCGTCGCGGAGGCGATCACCCGCCCGTCAGAGATCGCGAAAGTCTCCGCCGTGTATTCGCCGGTCAGCACGCTGGAGGGCAAGGGGATGCGTGCCTGGTAGAGCACGCCCTCGCTGATGGTAACGGCGCCTTCGGCCTGCACGTAAAGACCGTTGGCGACCCGCTTCGCAACCAGACCCGCGACGAAGCGCGATACCTCGTCTGGCCGGATCGCGCCGATGGGCGAAAGCTGAAGGGAATCGAGGCCAAGCTCGTAGATGGCGGCCGTGCGTGTATCCACGATCTCGGGCAGCGGGCGCGAAGAGGCGACCGCGTAATAGGAGGGCGCAGACCGGAACTGCGCGGAATCGGCGTTGATCCACATGCCCCAGATGCGCCGCTTCTCGCGCAGGTTGATCGCCTCGGTCGGGCCCTTCAGCACGACCACGATGTCATAGGGCGTATCGCCCGCGGCGCGGCTGCCGTCCGGCTGAAGCACCGCACCGTACAGCAGCAGGTTCGCACCGGTAAAACCCTGCCTCACCACCACTTCGTGCTGCGATATTTCCGGAATCAGGATCGGATCACGGCCCTGTGCCAAAGCGGGGGGCATCAGGACAAGGGAAGCCGCCAGCCACGCAGCAATGCAGGCGATGCGCATCATAGCGGCGACACGGTGAAGATCTCGCCCGGCCGGAACGTCAGCGTCACCGCCATGCGCAGCGCGACGGCGAGCACAATGGCAGCAAGAACGGCGCGCAAAAACTCCGGCCGTGCATCCAAGGCAAATTTCGCACCGATTTGTGCGCCCGACACCGATCCAAGAAGCAGCAGCGCCGCCAGCACGATGTCGACCGCATTGGTCGTCAGTGCATGCATCATGGTCGTCGCGATGGTGGTGAAAAGGATCTGGAAAAGCGATGTGCCCACGACCACAGCCGCGCTCATACCCAAGCCGTAAAGCATCAGCGGCACCAGCAGGAAGCCGCCGCCAATACCCATCAGCATCGTCAGCGTCCCGACCGCCATACCCAGCAGGACCGGCGCAAGCGGAGAGATGTAGAGGCCAGACTTATAGAACCGCCACCGCCCGGGCAGGCTGGCGACGAACGGGTGGTGTCGCCGCTTGCTGGGCGCACGCTTCAGCCGCTCGAACCGGTCGGACAGCAGCTCCGGCACCGATTCCATGGCCATCTTGATGCCGACGCTGCCCAGCACGACCACATAGAGAATGGCAATTGCCACGTCGATCTGCCCGATGGATTCCAGCAGGCGGAATAGCAGCGCGCCGATGCCGGTCCCCACGATGCCGCCGCCGACCATCATGGCGCCCATCTGGTAATCGACCCCGCCGCGCTTGGCATGGAAGATCGCGCCGGAAACGCTAGCACCGGTCACCTGGCTTGCCGCGGACGCAGCCGCTACCGTAGGCGGAATGCCGTAGAAGATCAGCAAGGGGGTGGTGAGGAAACCGCCGCCTACGCCGAACAGGCCCGAAAGCAGCCCCGTCAGACCGCCGAGAAGGACGATGACAAGGCCGTTTACCGATAGATTCGCAATGGGAAGGTAAACGTCCATGGCGGGGTCAGGAAATCCGGCGGCGAAGCAGCGACATGCTGGATCGCCTTATGCAGCAAGCGTGAGGGGATGTCTGCATGGCCCTTGCGGAATGTGCAAACTAATCGTCCCTTCGCACGGTTCGGACGCTTTCAGAACCCGGCAGACAGCGTCACCACGGGCCCCGACCCAGGCTGTGCATCCCCGGCAGCGCGTTCGCGCCAGTCAAGGCTGGCACGCGCGAAAACCCCCGCGCCGACCGGCGCGCTGATGGATAGCGTCGGTCCGGCGTCGATCCGCTCAACGCCTTCCTGAGCCCCGCCCCAGATGCCGGCCCCCGCCTGTAGCTGGACGGGGCCGATAGCGACTGCACGCGTCACCCGGATCTGACCGTCGACAAAGCCGGTCGGATCCTCCCCGCCAACATAGCCGCCCTGCGCGTAAAGTTCCGCCGTCAGATCGAGCGGGAGCGACTGTGCGGGCGGTCCGAACACGCCGACGACTGCCGGTCTGACCTGAGCATCGCCGGCAAATGTGCCGAGCCGCCCTTCGGCCAGTATTTCGATCGGTATCCCGCTCAGCGGCTGGATGCCAATGCCGGCCGCAACCTCACGGTCGGTGCTGTTGATTGCGCTGGTCATGCGCAGATGGGCCCGCGGCTGCAAGGCGCTTGCATGCGACAGGCGATAGCGCAGCACCGCACCAGCCTGGCTCGCACCATAGCTGGCTGCACCGGGCACTGCCGCCGCCGAACTGCTGCCGTTACGCCACAAGAACCAACCGTCGGCAGACCAGCGCTTGCTGCCATCCTGCGCCTGCGCTGCGGAAAATGGCAAGAGGCGGAGCGATGCCGGAGAGCCTGGGGGGTCCGTCCGCGCAGGAGGCGCGGGAGGGGCCAGCGGAGAAAGCAGCGGCTCGGGGCGCTGCGGCAGCAGCACCCTGGTCTGCCGGGTCGCGGAAAGCTGCTGGCTTGTCAGGGCCGGCGCAGCAAGAGCCAGAGGTTCAGGCGCCGGTCGCAAGATTTGCTGGCGATCCGCGGGCTCGGCGGTCGCTTCCTTCTTTTTCGGTTCCGGCTTTATCGGAACCTGTTCCGGCGGTCCAACCCGCTCGGCGACGTTTGACGGCACCGGCACTTCGATGACCTCGATGCCCGGAAGCATGACGCGAAGCGCCACCCACCCGCCCATCAGCCCAGTCATGGCGACGAGCGGCTGCCCGCGCCTGGCGGTGGGGATCGTCATCCGGCCGGCTTCGCTTCTGCCGGATGCCGGTCATGCTCGGTCTTGTCCCAGACTTTCCCCTTGCCCCTGAGATCTGCGACATAGCGTCCCAGCGCTCGCCGCGCCGCCATGATGGCGATCACGTTCGCGACCGGAATGCGGATGATCGCTGCCAATCCCTCGCTCCATCCATATTCTCGCGCCACGAGGATGGAGCGAACGATCCCTCGCCAGGCGAATGCCAGCGTGGTGAAGATGAGCACCCAATAGATGAGCGGTGGCAGCCGCGCTGGCTCGTAGACGCCCGCAGCTTCGGCCAGCCGCAGGATCAGGGTCAGGGCGATCAGCAGATAGGCAGCGAACAAGACTATCGCCACAAGCGGCCCTCTCCGGTCGCGCAGCCGCATCCAGAACTCCAGCGGGCTTCGGCTCCACCCAAGCTGCTCCCAGCCGTCGAACGCAATCCCCTGCACCCAGCGCGCTTTTTGCCTGACGGCGGCATCAAGGCGGTGCGGGAAATAGGCGCGGGTGGCGATCAGCGATCCGTCGGAAGCCCGTACGCGCACGAAGCGACCACCCTTGCAGTCCGTACCAGCACTCCCGATCAGCATCCCGAGTTCGTAATCCTCGGTCAGGGCGCCGGGGTCGAACGGTCCGGCATCAGACCCGCGCCGGGCGATGATGCGATCGAGCGCCCTACGCGAAAAAGCACAGCCGACCCCGGCAGCCGGGATCCCCGCGCCAAGTTCGGCGCGCACGACCATTTCACGAGCATGGGCATCGGTAAATTCGTCGCAATAATGTCCCGACACCCATTGCGATGCGTCATGGCGTTCCGGGCGGACCGGTATCTGAACAAAATCCGCGCTGTCCAGTTCACGATCGATCAGCGACAGGGCCTGTGAATGTACAAGATCCTCGGCATCATGCAGCAGGATGGCGCGGAACTTCCGGCCCTCGCGCTCCTCGTCGCGCAGCATGGCGGCATAGCAGCGGTTCAGGCAGTCCCCCTTGGTCGTGGGTCCCGGTTTCTCGTTCACGACGACACGAAGGCGCGGATCGGAGGAGCCATCCGGCAAGATGCCGGCAGATTCGATTGCCGTACGAGTGTCGGGATCGTTGACGTAACAGCCCGCGTAGACCCGTAAGCCCTCATGCGGCCATGCGGCAAGGGCGTGGCGCAGCATCGGGCCAATCACCCGCGCCTCGCGCCATGCGGGAACGTATAGTGCAATGGGGCCGGTCAGCGACGGTTCCAGAGGCGTGTGAAGGCGCCGGGTGGCAGCTCGCCCGGTCAGCTTCAGCCAAAGCCAGGCGACATCGATGGCAAGCTCGTCAACGGCCCCGATAACGAACCAGAAACCCGAGAACAGGAGAAGTTCGAGCCGGACGGCTTCAGCAGCGGAAAGAAGCGGGCCCAATCCGCCTGCAATAGCGACCATCGATTACCCCGTCCGCGGACCCGCATTCCCGATGCACGGTCGCGCGAAAGCTTGTTGCGACGGTCCCCTTGCGCAGGGCTTTAGCGGGGCAACGCGCGCGCCGCAAGCAGAGCGCATGAGTTGTCCTGCGCAGTGCGAAGGCGTTACCAGGTGCCGGTGTTTTCCATGCTGGCCCAAGGCTCGGCTGGTTCGAGGTAGCCGTCCTGCAGTAATTCGATGGATATGCCGTCGGGAGTCTTGACGAAAGCCATGTGGCCGTCGCGCGGCGGGCGGTGAATAATGTGACCCGCATCCATGATGCGCTGGCATGTGGCATAAACATCGTCGACGCGAAACGCCAGGTGGCCGAAATTGCGCCCGCCGGTGTAGGTCTCAGGCTCCGAACCGTCTTCTGCCGGCCAGTTGTAGGTCAGTTCCACTTCCGCCAAGTCTTCCTGCCCCGGGGCAGCCATGAAGATCAGTGTAAAACGCCCCTTCTCACTCTCCATGCGGCGGATTTCCTCCAGACCGATCAGCTTGAGAAAGTCGATGGTGGCGTCGGGATCGGAAACCCGGATCATCGTGTGCAGATATTTGGTCATGCCGCGAAGCTAGGGACTGCCATGCCGCATTCCAAGAGGGGGCAGCTGCGAAGCCGTCCCCTCGCCGGTCCGCAATGCAGGGCGGCCTGCATCCGCGGGGAATGCAGGCCGCTGATGATCCCGACCTTGTGGCAGAAATCAGATGATCAGAAGCTCGCCGACAGCGTCGCGACGATCGTGTCGTCGGTGATGTAGTTGTCGCGCACCGTGTTGGCCTTGCCTTCGACACCCACATAGGAGACGCCGACTTCGAGCGGGCCGAAGACCGCCATCGAGGCGCCGATGGACCAGTCGAATGACGTCGTGTCGTCGCTGGTACCGAAATAGGTCGGTGACGAGAACGAACCGTCGGTGTAGCCAAGGTGGCCGCTGACCGACACGGGCGTTTCGGGAATGCCGAAGCCGACATCGGTGTACAGGTACAGGTTATCATCGGCAAACGAGCTGCTGACCGAATCCTGCTCCCACGCATAGGCGACGCCGGCAGTCACTTCCGCAGGCCCGACGGCCGCGGTCACCGAGGCATATGGTTCCCAGTAATCGTTGTTGGTCCCTGCTGCAGTGGGGTAGATATAGATGAGCATGCCGACATCGAATGACAGCGTATCGCTGATCGCGCCGCTGTAACCGCCGTAGATGTCGAGTTCGGTGTCGCCGTAACCAGCCGTTTGATCATCGAGCGACGAGGCCCATGTGCCGACATAGAAGCCGCTGGAGTGAGCGATGTCGAAACCGCCCTGGATAGCGAAATCGCCACCCGAATAGCTGACACCGCGAAAGCGATAGTCCGTTACCATCGCGACGTTAGCGGATACTGAGATATCGCTCTGGTCTTGGGCGAACGCCGGTGCCGCAACCAGGGCCGAACCTGCGAGCACGGAGGCCGCCGTTGCGGCGCGGAGAAGATTCTTCATGTTTTTCCCTCATCATTGTCCAAGGATCCTCGCCCCTCCTGACAATCGCTCGCCGCGCCATTCTGTCGGCGCGTGTCGAGGACATGCTGTGTCTGCCTGCAGTCACTTGCTGCACTGCACAAGGCGAATCTTCAGTTCGTGTGTCGATCCAGCCCTTCGGTGTGGATTTCTTGCAACGATATGCGTTTTTGCGCATTGATATGACCTGCCTGCAAAAAGTGGCGATCGCCAGCTGTGGACGCCTTGCCGCAGGATTCAGCGAACATTAACTAGGCTGGGTCAAAGGCAAAAATGCATGAATTTCTTTCGCGACATTCTTGATCGCCAGCGCGGCAAGCCGCTGCAGGGTCCTTCCATTCCCCAGGGTAAGCGGGTGTATGCCGTCGGAGACATTCACGGCAGGCTTGATCTCTTCGAAGAGCTGATCGCATCCATCGAAGCGGATGATGCTGCGCGAGCAGAGGCGGACACCACGATCATCCTTCTTGGCGACCTGATCGATCGAGGTCCCGACAGCGCAGGCGTCATCGCACGTGCACGCGACCTTGCGGCGCAACGAAAGGTCCGCATGCTTATGGGCGACCACGAGGAGATGATGCTACGCGCGCTCGACAGCGACGAGAATTTGCGCCATTTTCTGCGCGTCGGCGGAAGGGAGACGTTGCTGAGCTATCCCATCCCGCTCAAGGTCTACCGCACCGCGTCGTTGAGCGATCTGGCCCGGCTGGCGCGCGAGGCGGTGCCGTTGTCCGATATCGAGTTCATCGAAGCGATGGAGGACATGGTCCGGATCGGAGACTACCTGTTCGTCCATGCCGGCATCAATCCTGCCGTCACGCTGGAGGAGCAGGTGGGCCGCGACCTTCGCTGGATCCGCGAGCCGTTCCTGAGCCACGATGCCCCGCTGGATGTCTGCGTCGTGCATGGCCACACCATCCGCGAAGAGGTGGAAATCGGCCCCCGCGCCGACCGTCCCGATCGCATCGGCATCGATACCGGTGCGTTCCGCTCGGGCAGGCTCACCGCTATCGGCCTCGAAGGCCGCGACCGCTGGTTTATCGAGGCTCGCGAACCCGCCGCCCGGTAGACCTACAGCAGCCGCGCACCGTCGGGCACCGGATTGTCGGGAGAGAAGAGCGTGGCGCGCCCTTCCTGATCGGCAAACCCCAGCGTGAGCACCTCTGACATCAGCGGCCCGATCTGGCGCGGCGGGAAATTGACCACTGCCGCGAGCTGCCGCCCGATCAGTTGCTCGGGCGCATAGAGCGCGGCGATCTGCGCGCTCGTCTTCTTCACGCCCAAGGCCGGACCGAAATCGATGTGCAGGATCAAGCTGGGCTTGCGCGCCTTCTCGAATGGCCGCGCCTCCACTACCGTTCCGACACGAATATCGACCTTCAGGAAATCGTCGAAGGTGATCGGATCGGCCGAAGGCGTGCTGACGCTTTGATCGATGTGCATCTATTCCAGTTCGAGGATGATGGCATCGACCGCCAGCGAATCCCCGGCCTTTGCGTTGACCGCTTTGACCGTGCCTGATTTCTCGGCGCGCAGGATGTTTTCCATCTTCATCGCTTCTACCACGGCCAGCGGCTGTCCCTGCTCGACCTTGTCACCCTCAACCACATTCAGCGCTACCAGTAAACCCGGCATTGGACAGACGAGAAACTTCGACATGTCGGGCGGGACTTTTTCGATCATGTGCTTCTGATAGCGTGCGACATGGGCGGGTAGCACGCGCAGCCTGTGCCGCGCACCGCGCGTTGTCAGGGCGAAGCCTGCGGCGATCACCTCGATCTTTGCGGTCAGCGGCTCGCCGCCCTCGCCCTCTTCGTCACTGTCGAACACAGCGCTGACAAGGCGCTGCCCGGGCGTATATTCCATCGAGATGTCTATCTTTGCGCCATCTACGGTGATCGCATCCCCGGTCAGGGTCACCTCGTGCCTCGTGTCAGCGATCTCCACCACCCAATCAGCGGGCGGCGAAAGGCGGTTACCCAGTTGACCTTCGATCCGGCGGGCCCGATCCGCGTGCGCGGCGGCAATGAAGCACGCCATTGCGGCCAGCTTGCGGCCCAGCGTGTCGTCGGCCGGGGCCCCGCTGAAGCCGTCCGGATATTCCTCGGCGATGAAGCCGGTCGTCAGTTCGCCGCTGCGGAAGCGCGGATGTTGCATCACGGCCGAGAGAAAGTCGATGTTGTGGCCGAGCCCCTCGATGTCGAACGCGTCCAGCGCGGATATCTGCAGATCCGCAGCCTCGTCCCGCGTTGGAGCCCAGGTTACCAGCTTGGCGATCATCGGGTCGTAGAACATCGATACCTCGCCGCCATCATAAACGCCGTCGTCGACGCGGATGCCCTCGACTCCCCGGCGTCCGTTACCTGCGCCGTCATCGCTCCAGCCCTCGACCGGCGGATCGTAGCGCACCAACCGTCCAGTGCTGGGCAGGAACCCCCGGTAGGGGTCCTCGGCATAGACGCGGTTCTCGATGGCCCAGCCGTCGATCCCGATGTCGTCCTGCGTCATCGCCAGCTCTTCGCCGGCGGCAACCCGGATCATCTGCTCGACCAGATCGATCTTCGTGATCGCCTCGGTGACGGGATGTTCCACCTGCAGGCGCGTGTTCATCTCCAGGAAGTAGAAGCTCTCCCCCGTCTTGTCAGCGCCGCTGACGATCAGTTCGACCGTCCCTGCGCTGAAATAGCCGACCGCCCTTGCGAGCGCGACGCATTGCTCGCCCATGGCCTTGCGCATCTTGGGCGTGACGAAGGGCGAAGGCGCTTCCTCGACCACCTTCTGGTGGCGGCGCTGGATCGAGCATTCGCGCTCGTTCAGATAAAGGATATTGCCGTGCTGATCGCCCAGGATCTGGATCTCGATATGGCGCGGGTTCTCGATGAACTTCTCGATGAAGACGCGGTCGTCGCCGAACGAGTTCAGCCCCTCGCGCTTGGTCGCCTCGAACCCTTCGCGCACGTCCTTCTCGCTATAGGCAAGACGCATGCCCTTGCCGCCACCGCCCGCGCTCGCCTTCATCATCACCGGATAGCCGATGTCGTTCGCGATCTCGACCGCGTGGTCGGTATCGCGGATCTCGCCCACGAAGCCGGGTACCACGTTCACGCCCGCTTCCCTTGCCAGCTTTTTCGATTCGATCTTGTCGCCCATCGCGGCGATTGCGTTCACCGGCGGACCGATGAAGGCGATGTTCTCTGCCGCCAGCGCCTCGACGAAGCTGGCGCGTTCGGAAAGGAAGCCATAGCCCGGGTGCACAGCTTCCGCGCCGGTCTGCTTGGCCGCCGCGATGATCTTGTCGGCGACCAGATAGCTTTCCGAAGCCGCCGCCGGGCCGATGTGCACCGCCTCGTCCGCCATCTGCACGAAGGGTGCGCGCGCGTCGGCGTCGGAATAGACGGCGACGGTCGCAATGCCCATGCGGCGTGCGGTCTTGATCACGCGGCACGCAATTTCGCCCCGGTTTGCGATCAGGATCTTCTTGAACACTGGCGACTTCCTCTCTCGGTCAGTTTGTCTCGGCAAGCGCGCGCAATTGCGCAGTCCGGGTTTCTGTCAGGTCGGCGAGGCAGCGATTGACGATCAGCGGCACGATCGACCCGCCCGCATATGGCGCCGCGACCGCCTTGCAATGCGCGTCGCGGAAGACGATCCATGCACGCTGGGCGCTCAGCACGCTTTCGAACATGCCGCGCCGTTTCGCGGTTGCCCGCAGCTCGCGCCACGCCGCGTTCAATTCGGCATCGGCGGCCTCGTACTCCTTCGCGGAGCAGAGGTTCAGCTCCGTCTGCGTGATCGCATCGGTACAAAGCCCCTGAGCAGCCGCCAGCAGGACGAACGCTGCTATCACTCGGCCGCCTCGGCAGGCCTGCTGGTGCAGGGCGCATTCTCGGCATGCGGGGCAGCCATCGCTTCCAGCCCGAGCCGCGCGAACAGCGCATCGTCGCTGTCGTCGCCCGCATTCGGCGCAGTCAGCAGGCGCTCGCCGCTGAAGATCGAATTCGCGCCCGCCATGAAGCACAAGGCCTGTGTCGAGGCGCTCATGCTCTCGCGCCCGGCGGACAGGCGGACCATGCTTTCGGGCATGGTGATGCGCGCCACCGCGACGGTGCGGACGAACTCGATCTCGTCGATCTGGGCCATTGGTGTATCGGCCAGCATGTCGCCCAGCGGCGTACCCTTGACTGGCACCAGCGCATTGACCGGGACGCTTTCGGGATGAACCTCCATTGTCGCCAGTACGTGGATGAAGCCCACGCGGTCTTCGCGGGTTTCGCCCATGCCAACGATGCCGCCGCAGCATACGTTGATGCCGGCGGCGCGAACATGTTCCAGCGTCAGCAGCCGGTCGCCCAAGCTGCGAGTGGTGGCCACGCGCTCGTAATATTCAGGGCCCGTGTCGATATTGTGATTGTAGTAATCGAGGCCGGCGTCCGCCAGCTGCGCGGCCTGTTCGCCCGTTAGCATGCCCGCCGTCATGCACGTTTCGAGGCCCATCGCCTTCACCTGCCGCACCATTTCGGTCAGCACGGGCATGTCGCGAGGCTTGGGATTGCGGAATGCCGCACCCATGCAGAAGCGCGTGCTGCCCATGTCCTTGGCCTGCGCGGCGGATTGCAGAACCTGCTGCACTTCCATCAGCTTGGTCGCCTTCAACCCGCTGTCATTATGAACGGACTGGCTGCAATAGCCGCAATCCTCGGGGCAGCCGCCCGTCTTGATCGACAGCAGGGTCGAACGCTGGACCGTGTTGGGCTTGTGATGCGCGCGATGCACCTCGGCGGCGCGAAAGACCAGCTCGGTAAAGGGCAGATCGAACAGGGCCGCGATTTCCTTGCGGGTCCAGTCGTTGCGGGCCTTGGAGGGGGTGGGAGCGATAATGGTCATGCGGCTTTCCTCTGGCGCGTCTTGGCGTAGGCCGAAAGCGCGTGGGCATAATGCGGTGCGGAGCGGCGGTCACCCTCGCCCGCGTCGAAACCGTGGAGCGTTTCGGCGATCCGCGCAACGCCCGCATCGGACAGGCTGCCTAGAGGGGTCACATGCACGCCGATGGTAAAGACGATGGCCTGCGATTTCGGCAGGCGGCGCAGGGTCTCGCGCTCGCAACGGACATAGAGCGTCTGGCCCGCGTTTTCAGGCGTGACATGGGCATAGCGCTCTGCCGGATCGTCGGTAGGGAGATAGCGCCACAGGCCGTTGGGCATGACGAAGGCATTGGTGCGCCCGAAAATATGCGGTGCGCGCAGCCCGTCGAGGAACCGGTCGACTCCAGCGGACAATTGCTCGGCATAGCCATCGATGGGTTCGTGCACGGCGGCGATCGGCTTACCCATTTTTTCCGAAAGCTGCCAATCCGTCGGAAACGCCACCGCCGCAGCCGTCAGGCGATAGTTCGCACCCGGCGCATCCTGAGTCAACAGGCAGAAGTCTTCCCAATGCGCGCGGGCGGCCTGTTCCAGCCCGCCGGAGACGCCCAGCATGTCGCATAGTTCCACCTCGGCAGCGCGGGCCTCGGGTAGTACCTGCACAGCTTCGGGATGAGCGTCGAACATTGCGTTACGCGACCCCAGATCAGGGCCCGCAGCCAGCCACTCGCTCTCGGCCAGACGCACCAGTCCCATGCGCAGGGGGCCCGACACCCGTGCGTCAGACAGCAGTGTCTCGACGGAGAAGCCAAGCGACATCGGCTATCTCTCAGCCTTTCCCATACGCCATGCAGCCACGACGAAAATCAGGAAAGTTACGATTAGAAAACCCGGAAACATGAGGAAGCGCACGAATGGATCATTCTCGCATCCCGACCCATCGGGATTCGGTGCGCAGTCGCCCATCGCCGCGTTGAAAAGCAGAAAGCTGTTCACGGCAGCCAATCCAAGGCCCAAGCCCAGACAACCCACTGCCCTCGGACGTGCTTCCCCATCGCCATCATCGGCATAGCTCACTCCGCAGCCTCGTCCAGATCGGCGGGCGGCATGTTGTGGCCCAGCAGGCGCAGCACGTCGGCGGCTGCTTCCACTACGTTCGTGCCGGGGCCGTAGATACCCTGTACGCCTGCGTTGCGCAGGAACTCGTAATCGTTCGACGGGATCACGCCGCCTGCGGTCACCTTGATGTCGCTGCGCCCTGCGTCCTTCAGCAGGCGGATCAGTTCGGGGATCAGCGTCTTGTGCCCTGCCGCAAGACTGGAGGCGCCGATCAGGTCGACGTCGCGTTCCAGCGCCATTTCCAGCGTCTCCTGCGGGGTCTGGAACAGCGGGCCTGTGGTGACGTCAAATCCCATGTCGCCAAATGCGCTGGCGATCACGTTCGCGCCGCGGTCGTGGCCGTCTTGCCCCATCTTGGCGATCATGACGCGCGGCTTGCGACCCATGCGGCGTTCGACGGCGGCGACGCCTTCGACCACGGCCTGGTAGCGGCTGTCTTCGGCATAGGCGGCGCCGTAGATGCCCTTCACCGGCTTCGGCATGGTGTCATAGCGGCCGAAGGCGGCCTCCATCGCGTCGGAAATCTCTCCAAGGCTGGCGCGTTCGCGCGCCGCATCGACGGCAAGCGCGAGCAGGTTGCCGTCGCCCTTCGCCCCTTCGCGCAGCGCATCGAGCGCGGCCTGGCACTTCGCCTCGTCACGCGTGCTGCGCATCTTTTCCAGCCGCCGGATCTGCGACTGGCGCACCGCGGTGTTGTCGATGTCGAGCGTCTCGATCGGCTCTTCCTCGGGCAGGCGGAACTTGTTGACGCCGACGATCACGTCCTCGCCCCGGTCGACGCGTGCCTGGCGGGCCGCGGCCGCTTCCTCGATCATGCCCTTGGGCCAGCCCGCTGCCACGGCCTTGGCCATGCCGCCCTCGGCCTCGACCTTCTCGATGATGGCCCACGCCTCATCGACGAGGTTCTTGGTCAGCGCCTCGACGTAATAGCTGCCGCCCAGCGGATCGACCACATTGGTCATGCCGGTTTCTTCCTGCAGCACGATCTGCGTGTTGCGGGCGATGCGGGCGCTGAAGTCGGTGGGCAGCGCGATGGCTTCGTCCAGCGCGTTGGTGTGGAGCGACTGCGTGCCGCCCAGCATCGCGGCCATTGCCTCGACGGTGGTGCGGATCACGTTGTTGTAGGGGTCCTGCTCGGTCAGAGAGACTCCGCTGGTCTGGCAGTGGGTGCGCAGCATCTTGGAGCGTTCGGACTGCGCGCCCAGTTGCGTCATCGCGCGGTGCCACAAGGTGCGCGCGGCGCGCAGCTTGGCCACTTCCATGAAGAAGTTCATGCCGATGGCGAAAAAGAAGCTTAGCCGTCCGGCGAACTTGTCGATGTCGAGGCCGCTGGCCACGCCATATTTCACATATTCCATGCCGTCGGCGATGGTGAAAGCCAGTTCCTGCACCTGCGTCGCACCGGCTTCCTGCATGTGATAGCCGGAGATCGAGATCGAGTTGAATTTCGGCATATGGTCCGCCGTATAGGCGAAGATATCCGAGATGATCCGCATGCTGGGTTCCGGCGGATAGATATAGGTGTTGCGGACCATGAACTCCTTCAGGATGTCGTTCTGGATGGTCCCGGTCAGCTGGTCGGGGCTAACGCCCTGCTCTTCCGCCGCGATGATGTAGAAGGCCAGGCACGGGATCACCGCGCCGTTCATCGTCATCGACACGCTCATCTGGTCGAGCGGGATCTGGTCGAACAGGATCTTCATGTCCTCGACGCTGTCGATGGCGACTCCCGCCTTGCCGACATCGCCCACGACGCGCGGATGGTCGCTGTCATAGCCGCGATGGGTGGCAAGGTCGAACGCGACCGACAGGCCCTTCTGCCCCGCGGCGAGGTTGCGGCGATAGAAGGCGTTCGATTCCTCTGCCGTTGAGAAGCCCGCATATTGCCGGATCGTCCATGGACGGCCCGCATACATCGATGCCTTCACACCGCGCGTGAACGGGGCGAAACCGGGCAGGCCGGGATCCCAGTCGGTCACGTCGGCCTGCGTATAGAGCGGCTTGACGTCGATCCCTTCTGGCGTGTGCCAGGTGAGGTCGCGGCCCTTCACCTCCTTGTCGGCAAGGACTTTCCAGTCGTTCAGGGTCTTGTCGGTCATGTCGTTCCTCAGCGGCCCTTGAAGGCCGGCTTACGCTTCTCGCGAAAGGCCTGGACGGCTTCGGCGAAATCTTCGCTGAAACCGGCCTCGCGCTGGTTGCGCGCCTCTTCTGCAAGTGCTTCGGTGAAATGATGATCCAGCGCATAGGCCACCTGCTTGCGGATCAGGCCCAGCGCCTTGCTGGGTCCCGCTGCCAGCCTCCTGGCAAGGGCCTGCGCCTCGGCCACGGATGTGCCGTCGTCGACCACGCGGGCGATCAGGCCCATGGCCTTGGCATCCTCTGCCGGGATCTTCTCGCCCAGCAGCGCCAGTTCCAGCGCGCGGGCGCGGCCGACCGAACGCGCGACCATCCACGTCGCCCCCGCATCGGGGACGAGGCCGATATTGGCGAAGGCCAGCAGGAAGTAGGCAGAGCGTTCCGCGATCACGATATCGCCCGCCAGCGCGAACCCCATGCCTGCGCCGACTGCCGGTCCGTTGACCGCCACGATAAACGGGACTGGCAGGTCCGCGATCGCACGGGCCAGCGGGTTATAGGATTTCTCGATCTCTTCGCTCAGGTCGCGGGAGAGCGCATCCTTGCCCTCACCCTGCAGATCCGCGCCCGATGAGAAAGCCCTCCCTTCTCCAGTCAGCACGATGGCGCGGGCGCCCTGCTGCACGGCGGCGACCATGGCTTCGCGCAATTCCACTATAAGGGTGGAGGTCAGCGCGTTCATCCGGTGATCGCGCGTGATTGTCAGCGTGACGACATCGCCCTCGCGCTCGGTCTTGAGAACGTCGGACATCAGTGCGCCTCTCCCGGAGTTTCCATGATTTCGGTCAGCATGCCCATCATGTCCTTGGGATGCACGAAGAAGATGGGGGTTCCGTGCGCCCCTATCCGCGTGGGGCCAAGGATGCGCTTGCCGATCCCTTCGAAATAGGCGCGCGCCTCGGCGATGTCGGGCACTTCGAAACAGACGTGATGCTGCCCGCCCAGCGGGTTCTTGGCGATGAAACCGGCCACGGGAGAGTTTTCGTCCAGGGGCGACAGCAGTTCGACTTGCGTGCCCTCGGTCCCCTGCTCTCCGGGGTGTGGACGAAACAGACTTTCACGCCCTGTTCGGGCATGTCGAACGGCTCGGTCACCACCGAAGCGCCCATCACTTCGCGGTAGTGGGTAATTGCGGCGGTCATGTCCGGCACGGCATAGCCGAGGTGGTTCATGCGTCCGAGTTTCATCGTTCAACCCTTGTAAACTGGTTGGATGGTCAGCGCGCTCTTCAGGCTGTTGGCTATGATACAGCTTTTGTGCGCGCGGTGGTGGAGCTCATCGATCTCATCGCCAGTCGGCCGCTTGTCTCCGGTGAATACGGCGTCGGGATGCATCGTGATTGCCGACACCCATGGATCGCCTGCCGCGTTCTTTTCGACCTTGCCTTCGGGATTATCCTCATAGCTCATGACTGAGAAACCAGCTTTCGCCGCATAGGCGAGGAAGTAGAGCATGTGGCAACTCGCCGCCGATGCAAGCAGCGCTTCCTCAGGGTCTACCGCGCTCTCGTCGATCAGCTCGGCGGGCAGGTAGCCGGGAGCCGCACTGCCGGGAACCGACAGCCCGCCGTCGAAACTCCATGTGTGGGCCCGGCTGTATCTGTTCGTCGGGAAGTTTTCCCCGTCCGATATCTCCCAGCGCACTCTGGCTGTGTAGCTACCCATCGATCATCACTCCCTTACAGCGGGATATTGTCGTGTTTCTTCCAGGGATTCTCCAGCTCCTTGCCCCGCAGCTTGCGCAGGCCCAGCGCGATGCGGCGGCGGGTGGAGTGGGGCATGATCACCTCGTCGATGAAGCCCATCGATGCGGCCACGAACGGATTGGCGAAACGATCTTCGTATTCCTTGGTCTTGGCCGCGATCTTTTCTGGATCGTCGCGGTCCTGCCGGAAGATGATCTCCACGGCGCCCTTAGCGCCCATCACCGCGATTTCGGCGGTAGGCCATGCATAGTTGAGATCGCCGCGCAAATGCTTTGACGCCATCACGTCATAGGCACCGCCATATGCCTTGCGGGTAATCACGGTAATCTTGGGCACCGTCGCCTCGGCATAGGCGAACAGCAGTTTCGCGCCGTGCTTGATGATGCCGTTATGCTCCTGATCGGTGCCGGGGAGGAAGCCGGGAACGTCGACGAAGGTCAGGATTGGAATGCCGAAGGCATCGCAAAACCGCACGAAGCGCGCTGCCTTCTTCGACGAATTGATGTCGAGCACGCCTGCCAGCACCATGGGCTGGTTCGCGACGACACCCACGGTGCGCCCCTCGACCCTGCCAAAGCCGCAGATGATATTGCCCGCATGCCTGGGCTGGATCTCGAAGAAATCGCCCTCGTCCACCGTCTTCCGGATGACTTCGTGCATGTCATAGGGCTGATTGGCCGATGCCGGGATGATCGTGTCGAGGCTGTCCTCGCGCCGGTCCCAGGGATCGCTGGTGGGACGTTCGGGCAGCTCGTCGCGGTTGGACAGCGGCAGATAATCGATGAAATCGCGTGCCTGCAGCAGGGCCACGATATCGTTTTCGCACGCAAGGTCCGCCACGCTGGTCTTGGTGGTGTGGGTCGACGCACCGCCCAGCTCTTCCTGCGTGACCACCTCGTTCGTGACGGTCTTGACCACTTCCGGGCCGGTCACGAACATGTAGGAGCTGTCCTTCACCATGAAGATGAAGTCGGTCATCGCAGGCGAATAGACCGCGCCGCCCGCGCATGGCCCCATGATCAGCGACAATCTGCGGCACCACGCCCGATGCCAGCACGTTGCGCTGAAACACCTCGGCATAGCCGCCGAGCGAAGCGACGCCTTCCTGGATGCGCGCGCCGCCGCAATCGTTGAGGCCGATGACCGGCGCGCCGACCTTCATCGCGGCGTCCATCACCTTGCAGATCTTCTGCGCATGGCGTTCGGACAGCGAGCCGCCGAACACGGTGAAATCCTGGCTGAACACATAGACCAGCCGCCCGTTGATCGTGCCCGATCCGGTGACCACGCCATCACCGGGGATCTTCGCTCGTCCATGCCGAAATCGACGCAATTATGCTCGACATACATGTCCATCTCCTCGAACGAGCCTTCGTCGAGCAGCACGTCGAGCCGTCTCGCGCGCGGTCAGCTTGCCCTTGGCGTGCTGGGCATCGATGCGTTTCTGGCCTCCGCCCAGTTGGGCAGCGGCGCGGCGACGTTCGACTTCGGCGATATTGGCGGACATGCGGACGGGAGCCTCTTCCAATGTGTTCTGCGTGCAGTGTGTTCTGCAGTCAGGGACGGCAGGCGCCGCCATCCTTGCCAGATTGCCTATCGCGGGCGGCACTTTGCAAGTCCAATGCGAATTTGCAAAATCCGATCCAAAGGTTTTGCAAAACCGCCGTGCCCGCCTATCCGGCATCCATGGACCGCCCACAGCGCCTTTTTGCCGGCAAGATCCTGCGCACGCTGCGGTCGCGGCGCGGCATGCGGCAGGCGGAAATGGCCAGGGCGCTGGGCATTTCGGTTTCCTATCTTTCGCAGCTGGAAAGCGACGACCGGCCGCTGACGGCGCCGCTGATCGCCGCGCTAACGCGGCAGTTCGACCTGCGCCTCGACGATCTGGGCGGCGACAGTTCGGACAAAAGAGCCGAGGCGCTGCGCCGCGCCGCGTCCGACCCGCTTTTCGCTGAGCCCCTGGGCGAGGATGCCGCCGCACGCGCGGTGCGCCAGCAGCCGCATCTCGCCGACCGCTTCGTCGCGCTGCATGCCGCCTACCGCCAGGCGGGGGAGCGGCTGCAGATGCTGGACGAGGCGCTGGAGTCGGGCGAAACCGCGCAGTCGGGTCGCCTGCCGTGGGAGGAAGTGCGCGACTGGTTCCACGGCGCGGGCAATTACATCGACACGCTGGACCGCGGGGCCGAGGCGCTGGCGGCAAGGATTGCCGGGGATGCGCCCTCTCCGACAGAGGCCGCGCTGCTGGCCTTCGCACGGGATCTGGATCTGTCGGTAGGCGAAGCGGGAGGCGGGCTGCGGCATTATGACGCGGAGCGGCGCGCACTGACGCTCGATCCTGCGCAGCCTGCCGAGACGCGGCGGTTCCAACTGGCATGGCAGCTGGCCGGGATCGCCCTGGCGGACGAGATCGCGCAGGTCACCAATCATTCCGGCCTCGCCTCGCCCGGAGCGCGGCAATTGCTGCGGATAGGCCTCGGCAATTACGCGGCGGGGGCCCTGCTGATGCCCTATGAGCGGTTTCGGACCGCCGCGCTGGCCGAGCGGCATGACATCGACCGCCTGCGCCAGCGCTTTGCCGTCAGCTTCGAGCAGGCGTGCCACCGGCTCTCGACGCTGCAGCGCGGCGGTGCGCGGGGCATTCCCTTCTTCTTCTGCCGGGTCGACATGGCCGGGAACATCACCAAGCGGCATTCGGCGACGCCCCTGCAGTTCGCGCGCTTTGGCGGGGCGTGCCCGCTGTGGATCGTGCACGAGGCGGTTGCGATCCCTGATCGCATCCTGACCCAGCTGGCCGAGACGCCCGACGGCGTTCGCTATGTCTCGATGGCCAAGGGGCTGGTCAAGCCGTCGGGCAGCTATGCCCGCCCGCCGCGCCGCTATGCCGTGGCCTTGGGGTGCGAGGCGAAGGACGCCGCCGACTTCATCTATGCCGACGGGCTGGACGTGGCGGCGCGCGGCGCGGCGATGCCCATCGGCATTTCCTGCCGACTGTGCCCCCGCGAGAACTGCGACCAGCGCGCCTTTCCGCCGGGCGACAGGGCCATCGTGGTCGATCCGGGCGGACGCGGCGTGGTGCCCTATCGCTTCGGGTGAGTCGGTCCGGCGCGCGGGCCGGTTGACACAGGCGACACATCCTACAGCGGCTGTAACCTGGCCGAAAGCCGCGCGATTGCGCGGGATTCCGGCCCTTGGTTGACACCATGGGGGTCTGGAAAAAACGAACGAGATCAAGGAGCCGCGGTTCAGATGCCTAGCGCGAGACGCCCCTGTAGGACAGCGCCAAACCGGCGGCCGCTCCGCGCTCGCTGATCGGCGGCAAATCTGCTATGTAAGGGCCTTCAAGGCGGGTCGCGCTGGAGGTGGATCATGGAGCACAGGCTTGCTCTCTCCGCGGCGCTGCTGATTGCAATCGGCGGGTCCGGCGGATCGGCGACGGATAGCCCGGATTTTGGCGCGAACGAGGCGCTCCCGGCTCAGGCGATGGCGGCACTGGACCCGACGCGGGCCGGCAGGCTGGCCTGCCGCGGGCTCGACCTTTCCGGATCGACACTGGAACGCAGGCTGAAGCTGGCCGAGGAGATGGCACAGGCTGGCGGCGACACCGCCATCGGGCTCTATCCCGGTCTGGCCGCGACCGACCTGCCGCTGGGCGGCATCGACCCGCTGGCCCGCCGCTATTTCGAGCAGGGGATGGCGCTGGCCTATGGCTTCAACCATCGCGCCGCGATCCGATCGTTCCGCCATGCGCAGCAGGTCGATCCGGATTGCGTCATGTGCTGGTGGGGCGAGGCGATGGCGAACGGGCCGAACATCAATGCGGCCATGAACGACGAGCAGAACCGCGCCGCGCTGGCGGCGCTGGACAAGGCGCGCAGCTTGTCCGCCGGGGCCGATCCGCTGGTCGCCGCGCTGGTCGAGGCGCAGTCGCGGCGCTATTCCGGCGATGCCGCGTCCGACCGCGCGGCGCTGGACGCGGATTATGCCGATGCCATGCTGGCGCTGGCGCGGCAGGCGCCCGCCAGCGACGATCTGGCCGTGCTGGCGGCGGAAGCGGCGATGAACACCACGCCGTGGAACTATTGGAACCTGGAATCCGGGATCGCCCAGCCGCGCATTCCCCAAGCCGTCGCGCTGATCGAAAAAGTGATGGCGCGCACTCCGCGGCATCCGCAGGCATCGCACCTCTATATCCATCTGCTGGAACTGCCCGAACCGGCCAAGGCCGAGGCGGCGGCGGACCGGCTGCGCGATAGCGGCCCGGCGGCGCTGGGCCATCTGGTCCACATGCCCTCGCACATCTACTACCGCGTCGGGCGCTATGCGGATTCGCTGGCGGTGAACCGGGCGGCGGTCGCCGCGGACGAGGCCTATCTGGCAAGGGCCGGGGACGACGCGCTGGTGCGGTTCGGCTATTACCCGCACAATGTCGATTTCCTGCTGACATCGGCGCAGATGCTGGGCGATGTGAAGACAGTGGCGAGCCAGACGGCACGGCTGCAGTCGATCCTGGATATCGACACCGGGCGCGACTTGCCCTGGGTGCAGGCGATCTATGCCGCGCCTTACTTCGCACAGGCGCAATATGGTTCGCCGGCCGCGATCCTGGCGCTGACGCAGCAGGCGCATCCGCTCGATTACGTCGAGGCGATGCGCCATTACGCGCGGGCAGTGGCCAACGCAGGACAAGGCGACGAACAGGGCTTTGCAGGCGAGCTGGCCGCACTCGAGGAACTGGCGAATTCGCAAGGCGCGACCAGCATGGAGGGAGCCGGCTTTCCGGCACCGCTGATCATCCGCCTGTCCGCCGAGGTCGCGCGGGGCCGCATGGCACTGGCGCAGGAGCGGTCGGCGGGGGCGATCCGGCACTTCACCGCCGCAGCCGAGATGCAGAAGGCGATCCCCTACATGGAGCCGCCCTTCTGGTACTATCCCGTCAGCCAGTCGCTGGGCGCGGCCTATTACCAGGCGGGGCGGTACGAGGAGGCGCGGCAGGCTTTTCGCGCCGCCTTGTTCGAGGCGCCCAACAGCGCGCTGGCCCTCTATGGCCTGGCGCGGACGGAGAGGAAGCTGGGCCACACGCCCGAGGCGATGGCCGCCGAGGCCGCGTTCGCGAAGAACTGGCTGGGCGACGACCGCTGGCTGGACATGACGCGGATCTAGCCCGCGGCGCAGCCGCTCCGCCTGAGCGTTATTTCAGCAGCACCAGCTCTTCCGCCATGGTGGGGTGGATCGCGACGGTGGCGTCGAAATCGTCCTTGGTCAGCCCCGCCTTCACCGCGACGGCGGCGGCCTGCATGATCTCGGGCGCGTCGGGGCCGATCATGTGGATGCCGACGATCCGGCCCGAATTGCCCTCGCAGATCATCTTGTAGAGGCCGCGTTCGTTGCGGCCCGCCAGCACGTTCTTCATCGGGCGGAAATCGGCGAGATAGACCTTGACGTCGCCGACCTTGTTGCGCGCCTCGCCCTCGGTCATCCCCACGCCTGCCAGCGGGGGATGGCTGAACACCGCGCTGGGGATGCAGTCGTACGACACGCTGGTCGGCTTGCCGCCGAACACGCTGTCGGCGAAGGCCTGCCCCTCGCGGATGGCGACGGGGGTCAGCTGGACGCGGTCGGTGACATCGCCCACGGCGTAGATATTGGCGATGTTGGTGCGCGAGGCATCGTCGACCTTCACCTCGCCCCGCTCGCCCAGCTCGACGCCCGCGTTTTCCAGCCCCAGCCCTTCGACATTGGGAACGCGGCCGGTGGCGAACAGCACGCAGTCGACCTCCATGTCCTCGTGATTGGTCATCGACACGCGCAGGCAGCCTTCCTCGGTCTTCTCGATCCCGCGGAACTCGGCGTTGAAGCGAAAGTCGATGCCCTTCATCATCGAGATCTGCAGCAGCCGGTCGCGCAGGCTCTCGTCATAGCCGCGCAGCAGCTTGTCCGACCGGTTGATGATCGTGACCTTGGTGCCGAACTCGTTGAAGATGCCGGCAAATTCATTGGCGATATAGCCGCCGCCCGCGATCAGGATGCGCCTGGGCAATTCGTCCAGATGAAACGCCTCGTTGCTGGTGATGCCCAGCTCGTGCCCCGGACAATCGGGCACGCGCGGGCGCGCGCCGGTGGCGATCAGGATCTTGTCGGCGGTCACGGTCCTGCCGCTGGCCAGCTTCAGCGTGTGCGCGTCGACCAATTCGGCGCGTTCGTCGAAGATCGTCGACATCGTGATTGCCCAGCGTCTGGGTATAGAGGCCGCTGATGCGCGTGACGTCGTCCAGCACGGTGTCGCGCAGCTTCTTCCAGTCGAAGGTCGCGTTCTCCACCGTCCAGCCGAATTGCTGCGCGTCTTCCAGGTCTTCCGCGAAATGCGCGCCATAGACCAGCATCTTCTTGGGCACGCAGCCGCGGATCACGCAGGTGCCGCCGACGCGGTGCTCCTCGGCCACCGCGACCCGCGCGCCATGGGCGGCCGCCACGCGCGAGGCCCGCACGCCGCCGGACCCCGCGCCGATTACGAAGAGGTCGAAGTCATAGGCGGTGTCGGGGGTATGGCTCATCGATCGCTCCTGCTTGGTCGGGGCGATATGGGCGGTTTGGCGCACATTGCAAAGCCTTGCCGCCCCGCCCCCGTTTATTTCAGGCCGGCAGCTTCCAGCAGCGCCTCGGTGCTGGGGTCGAAACCCTCGCCCTTGCCGCTCTCGATCTCCTTCGCGATCTGCTTGCCCAGTTCGACGCCGAACTGGTCGAACGGGTTGATGCCCATCAGCACCGCGTTGCAGAAGGTGCGGTGTTCGTGGAACGCGATCAGCGCGCCCAGCGTGGCGGCGTCCATGTCGTCGCACAGAATGGTCGCGCTGGGGCGGTTGCCGGGATAGCTGCGCGCGGGATCGTCGCTGCCTTTCCCTGCCATCAGCGCCGCGCCCTGCGCGAAGCAATTGGTCAGCAGGATGCGGTGATGTTCGTCGGGCAGCGCATCGCCCGGCGCGATGCTGGCGATGAAGTCGACCGGGACAGTGATCGTGCCCTGGTGCAGCAGCTGGAACACCGCGTGCTGCGCATCGGTGCCCACCCCGCCCCAGGTGATCGGCGCGGTCGTACCGTCCACCGGCTTGCCGTCCATCGTCACCAGCTTGCCGTTCGATTCCATCTCGAGCTGCTGGAGGTAGTCGGGAAACAGCTTCAGCCGCTCGTCATAGGCAAAGACCGCGCGGGTCTGGCAGCCGCGCAGCCGGGTGTAGAGCTGGTCGGCAAAGGCGGCGCGCAAGGGCAGGTTGGCGCGGCCGTCGGCGTCGCGGAAATGGATGTCGACCGCCTGCGCGCCCGCCAGCATCGCCTCGAATTCGTCCCAGCCGAGCGCGATCGCGACGGGAAAGCCGATCGAGGACCACAGCGAATAGCGTCCGCCCACCGTCTCGCTGAAGGGCAGCACGCGGGTTTCGTCGACGCCCCATTCCACCGCCTTTTCAGGGCTGGCGGTCAGCGCGACGACACGGCCATAGGGATCGGCGACGCCGCTCTGCCTCAGCCAGTCGAGCGCGCTTTCCGCGTTGGTCATGGTTTCGGTGGTGGTGAAGGTCTTGGAGGCGACCGCGATCATCGTCGTTTTGGGGTCGCAGGCGTGCATCGCGTCTTCCAGCGCGATGCCGTCGATGTTCGACACGACATGCACGTCGATCAGCGGCGCGTCGATGTCGCGCGCCAGCATGGCGAGCGCGCAGGCCGGGACCCAGCGCCGATCCGCCGATGCCGATATGGATCAGGTGCCTGACCTCGCCCAGTTCCTGCGCCCGGATCGCCTCGACCAGCAGCTTCATGCGCTGGTGCAGCGCGTCGGCTTCCTCGACCGCGGCGTCGGAGCCGATGCCGCGCTCGGCGGTGTGCTGGGCGGCGCGGCCTTCGGTCGGGTTGGCGATACCGCCGGTCAGCAGCGTGTCGCGCCGGCCGGCGAAATCCATCGCTGCGGCCAGATCCTCGAACGCGGCCAGATGCGCGTCGTCCAGATGGGTCTTGGACCAGTCGAACAGGATCGAGCCCGCGGTCGCGTCTTCGCCCCAGCCGATCCGGCCCGTCAGCGCCGTCCAGCCGCTGCGGATCGGCGGCGAACAGCTCCTTCAGCGTGGGCGTGGGCAGGGCGCGGAGGCGGTCGCGGATCGCGGAGGCGTCGGTCATGGTGATGTCGGTCCCCTGATGACGTGTTTGATCGGGTGAAACTAAGGTTGGTCGATTGAATTGGGCGGGCCGCAAGGTTTCGCTTGGCCGCCGTGCGCTTCCTGCCCTATGCCGCGCTGCGATACCAGACCATCGGCAGGCGAAAACAGGTTACATGCAAATTTCCGGTTCCAGCGAGAATGGCGCCACCACGCCCGAGAACCAGACGCCGTCAGGCGATCCCTTCGCCCGGCCCGCCGATACGAAGCCCGCGAAGAAGGAGAAGAAGGAGGACAGCTTTCCCGTCTTCCTGCTGAAGCTGGCGGTGATCGTGTTCATCTTCCGCAGTTTCATCTTCTCGCCGTTCAACATTCCGTCGGAATCGATGCTGCCGCGCCTGCTGATCGGCGATTACCTGCTCGCGTCGAAATGGTCGTATGGCTACACGCGCTATTCGCTGCCGTTCTCGCTGCCGCTGATCCCGGGGCGGATCCTTGCCGAGCACGCCGGAACGCGGCGATGTCGCCATCTTCAAGGCGCCGCCCGATCAGGCGAACGACTATATCAAGCGCGTGATCGGCCTGCCGGGCGACCAGATCCAGATGCGCGGCGGCCAGCTGTTCATCAACGGCCAGGCGATCCCCAAGCGCCGGATCGAGGATCTGCTGCTGCCCGTCACGCAGAACATGCTGGACGCCGCCGCCGCGTCGGGCCGGGGTTCGCCCTGCATCGACATGCGGTTCGAGGAACAGGGCGTCGCGGGCACCCGCTTCTGCCGCTATCCCCGCTATGTCGAGACGCTGCCGTCGGGCCGCAGCTATCAGGTGCTGGACCTGATCGACACGCCGCAGGACGACACGCCGGTGTTCACCGTGCCCGAGGGGCATGTGTTCGCCATGGGCGACAATCGCGACAATTCGGAAGACAGCCGCTTTCCCGCGCGCATCGGCGGCGGCATCGGCATGGTCCCGATGGAAAACCTGGTCGGCAAGGCGCAGGTCACCATGTTCTCGACCGACGGTTCGGCCAACTGGTTCCTGCCGTGGACGTGGTTCCAGGCCACTCGCTGGGACCGGATCGGCGAGACGTTCTGACAGGCTGGATGGCAGCATAGGGCATGGCGGCACGAGATACGAAGCAAGAGGCGACACTGGACGAGGCAGCGCGCGACTGGATCGAGGCGCAGACCGGCGCCCCCGTGCGCGACGAGGCGCTGTGGGTCGCGGCGCTGACCCATGGCAGCACGGGCGAGAGTTTCGACTACCAGCGGCTGGAATTTCTGGGCGACCGGGTGCTTGGCCTGACCATCGCGGAATGGCTGTATGACAAGACCGACGGGTCCGAGGGCAAGCTGTCGCAGCGGCTGAACGCGCTGGTCAGCCGCACCGCCTGCGCCAAGGCGGCGCGCGCAGAGGGGCTGGCCGAGCACATGCGGCTGGGCAAGCAGGCGCGCGCCGACGGCGGGCTGGAAAGCGACAACATCCTGGGCGACGTGATCGAGGCGCTGATCGGCGCCTGTTTCCTTGAACACGGATTCGACACCGCACGCGCACTGGTCCGCCGCTGGTGGGCCGACGCGGTCGAGGGGCGCGCGGGCCAGTCCAAGCATCCCAAGTCGGCCCTGCAGGAATGGGCCGCGGGCAATCGCCGCAAGATGCCGGAATACGAGCTGGTCGAACGCAGCGGCCCCGACCATGCCCTGCGCTTTACCGTGCGGGTCACGGTCAAGGGCGTGGGCGAGGAAACCGGCACGGGCATTTCCAAACAGCAGGCCGAAACCGACGCGGCGGCCCGCTTTATCGAGCGTCACGGATAGGAATTATGGACGAGAGTGCAAACGACGGCGCTGCAGCGACGGGAACCGGCACACGCTGCGGCGTGGTGGCGGTGCTGGGCGCGCCCAATGCGGGCAAGTCGACGCTGGTGAACGCGCTGGTGGGGCAGAAGGTGGCGATCACCAGCCCCAAGGCGCAGACGACGCGCGCGCGGCTGCTGGGCATCGCGCTGGCCGAAAACGCCGCGGGCGAGCCGACCCAGATCGTGCTGGCCGACACGCCCGGCATCTTCGCGCCGCGGCGGCGGCTGGACCGCGCGATGGTCAATGCCGCGTGGGAAGGCGCGGACGAGGCGGATGCGATCCTGCTGGTCGTCGATCCGATCAAGCAGCGCCGGCACGAGCTGATGCCGCTGATCGAGACGCTGGCGCAGCGGCCCGAACGCAGGATCCTGGTCATCAACAAGGTCGACGCCTCGAAGAAGGAAGCGCTGCTGGTGCTGGCGCAGGACCTCGACGCGCAGGCGAAGTTCGACGAGATCTTCTTCGTCTCGGCGCTGACCGGCGACGGGGTGGACGAGCTGAAGGCGCATCTCGCCTCGCTGATGCCCGAAGGCCCGTGGCTGTACCCCGAAGACCAGGTGTCGGACGCGTCGCAGCGCCTGCTGGCGGCGGAGATCACGCGCGAGCAGCTGTATCTGCAGCTGCGCGAGGAACTGCCCTATGACAGCGCGATCCGGCCCGAAGCCTATGTCGAGCGGGCGGACGGTTCTGTCGAGATCCGCCAGCAGATCGTGCTGGGCCGCGAAAGCCAGAAGCCGATCGTGCTGGGCAAGGGCGGCGCGCGCATCAAGGCCATCGGAGAGGCCGCGCGCGAGGAATTGTCGAAGCTGCTGGGCCAGAAGGTGCACCTGTTCCTGCATGTGAAGGTTCAGGAGAACTGGGCCGAGGACCGCGAACTCTACGAGGTGCTGGGGCTCGACTGGGTGAAATAGCCTAGGTCCCGATCTCGGCATAGGCGGCCAGTCGCCGCCGCGCCACGATGGTGCGATAGCGGGTGAGCGAGCACAGCCCCGCCACCACCGACAGGCCGATCGCGACATAGAACGGCACCGGCCCAAGGCCCAGGCCCAGACCCAGCATCAGCCCTGCCAGCGCCGCCGCATTGGCTTGTCCGAACAGGCGCGAAGTGGACAGCACGCCGCCCGCTGCCGCCGCGCGCTCACGCGGGGCGCTGCCGATCAGCAGGCGCGAATTGGGCGGCATGAAGAAGGCGAAGCCGATGGCGCAAGTGACCAGCCGCCACGCCACATCGACATAGCTGCCACCGGCGGACAGGAAGATGAAGGACGCGAAAGCCGGCGATCAGTATCGGCCAGGCCGAAAAGCCCCAGCTTGGTCGGGGCAACCCGGTCGGACAGCCAGCCGGTGAAGGGCGCGAAGATCAGCATCGTCAGCGGAAAGGGCAGCAGCAGCAGGCCGACCTGATCGGGCGTGTAACCCAGCTTCTGTTCCAGGATGAAGGGCAGCGACACGGTCAGCAGCCCGGTCGCGCAGAACGCCACCGCGCCCGCCAGCGCGGACAGGCCGACGGCGGGCAGCGCCAGAATGTCGACGGGCAGCACGGGCCGGTCCTGCTGCCGTTCACGCCGCACCAGCAGCCATGCAGACACCGCACCCAGCACGAAGGCGGCGATGCCCGGCACCAGCGTGCCGCCATGCGCGGCCAGCTGCACCCCGCCGATCAGCAGCGCGACGGTGACCGCGCTCCATACGCTGCCCACGCCGTCCAGCTTTGCGCCCGGGCGCGCATTGGGCAGGCTGCGCCCCAGCACCAGCGACACCAGCGCGGGCGGCACCGCGACCACGAAGACATACTGCCAGTCGAGATGGGCGACGATATAGCCCCCCAGCGTCGGCGCCAGCGCGGCGGAGGAGGCGACCACCACCGAATTGATGCCGAGCCCGCTGCCCAGCTTCGCATCGGGATAGATGTTGCGGATCATCGCCGAGGAGACCGCCAGCGCCAGGCTGGCCCCCAGCGCCTGCAATGCGCGCAGCACCAGCAGCATGGCGAAACTGTCGATGAACCACACCAATGCAGAGGCGGCGCAGAACAGTACCTGCCCGATCTGATAGATGCGGCGGTGCCCGATCCGGTCGCCGAGCTTGGCAAAGGGCAGCAGGCCCATCACCATTACCAGCTGATAGATCGTGACGACCGAGGTGACCGCCCCTTCGCTGACGTCCAGTTCGCGCGACAGGGTGGGCAGCGCAACATTGGCGATCACCGAATCGAGCACGAACAGCGCGGTGCCGAAGCTGACCGCGATGATCGCCCAGAAGCGGCGGGGCATGGGCAGCCCCTCGCCTTCCGCGCGCTGGGCTGCGGTCTTTTTCCGGGCAGGGTCTATCGCGGCATCGGCCACGCCATCATCCATTCGCATCTGCGGCATGCGGAAAAGACGCGGGCCGCGGCGAAACGTTCCGCCCCCGGCGACCCAGCCGCGCGATCATCCCTCCGCGTCGTCGGCCTTGGCGGTGGCCTTCTTCTTCGCCGGGGCCTTCCTGGCGGCAGGTCTTCTTCGCGGCCGCATTCTTGGCCGCGGCCTTCTTGGGCGCGGCCTTCTTCTTCGGCGCCCTTCTTCTTGGCGGGCCCTTGGCGGCGCGTTCGTCGATCAGGCGGACCGCATCCTCGGCGGTCACGTCCTCGGGCTTCATGTCGCGCGGGATCGTGGCATTGGTCGTGCCGTCGGTGACATAGGGGCCATAGCGGCCCGCCAGCAGCTTGATCTCGCCCCCGCTGGTGGGGTGCTCGCCGAAGGTCTTGAGCGGTTCGGCCGCGGCGCGCGCGCCCTTGCCGCCGCGGTTCTGCGCCTCGGCCAGCAGGGTGACGGCCGCGTTCATGCCGGTGTCGAACACGTCCGCGGTGCCCGCCAGCTTCGCATATTTGCCGTCATGGCGCAGATAAGGGCCATAGCGGCCGATATTGGCCTCGATCTCCTTGCCGGTCTCGGGATGCTCGCCCACGATGCGCGGCAGGGACAGCAGCTTGACCGCCCATTCCAGGTCGAGTTCGGGAATGTCCTTGGGGATCGATGCGCGCTTGGCCTCCTTGCCCTCGCCCATCTGGATATAGGGGCCGAAGCGGCCCGTCTTGCGCTCGATCGGCTCGCCCGTTTCGGGGTGCTTGCCGATCTCGGTGTCCGCGCCCTCGCCATCCTCGCCCGGCTGGCCGAAGCGGCGGGTGTACTTGCATTCGGGATAGTTGACGCAGCCGATGAACGCGCCGTTGCGTCCGCCGCGCAAGTGCAGTTCGCCGCCCTCGCGCCCTTCGGCGATGCATTGCGGGCAGGCGCGCGGGGCGAGGCCGTCCTCACGCGGGGGGAACAGATAATCGGAGAGGAACTCGTCCAGCGCGACGGTGATGTCGCTGGGCTTCTGCTCCATCACCTCGTCGGACTTGGGCTTGAAGTCGCGCCAGAACGCGTCGAGCACGGTGTGCCAGTCGGCGCGGCCGCCCGACACGTCGTCCAGCTCGTCCTCCATCCCGGCGGTGAAGTCGTAGGCGACGTAGCGTTCGAAGAAGCGTTCGAGGAAGGCGGTCAGCAGCCGGCCCGAATCCTCGGCGAAGAAGCGGTTCTTCTCGGTCCGGACATAGTCGCGGTCCTTCAGCACCTGCAGCGTGGCGGCATAGGTCGAGGGGCGCCCGATGCCCAGTTCCTCCAGCCGCTTGACCAGGCTGGCTTCGGAATAGCGCGGCGGCGGCTGGGTGAAATGCTGGTTGGCGTCGACCGATTTCCTGGCCGGACGGTCGCCCGACTTCATCAGCGGCAGCAGGCCTTCATCGTCGTCGTCGCTCTTCTGGTCGAGCCCTTCCTCGTACAACGCGAGGAAGCCGGGGAACTTCACCACCTGGCCGGTAGCGCGCAGCTCGTGCTGCCCGGTGCCGTCGCGCAGGGTGACGCTGGTGCGTTCCAGGTTGGCGGCGGCCATCTGGCTGGCCAGCGCGCGCTTGTAGATCAGGTCGTAAAGCTTGGCCGCATCGCCGCTGCCGCCGCGCGGTTGCGTGAAGTCGGTCGGGCGGATCGCCTCGTGCGCTTCCTGCGCGTTCTTGGCCTTGGTCTGATACTGGCGCGGCTTTTCGGGCAGATAATGGCCCCCGGAATCGACTTGGCATAGCGGTCGCTGATCGCCTTGCGCGCCTGGCTGATCGCGCCGGGGTCCATCTGGACGCCGTCGGTCCGCATGTAGGTGATCAGCGCCCTGCTCATACAGGCCCTGCGCCAGCCGCATGGTGTGGCTGGCCGAATAGCCCAGCTTGCGCGCGGCTTCCTGCTGCAGGGTCGAGGTGGTGAACGGCGGCGCGGGATTGCGCTTGACCGGCTTGGTGTCGACCTCCTCGACCGTGAAGGCGCCGTTCATCACCGCGGTCTTGGCGCGGATCGCGATGCCTTCCTCGCCAAGCGACAGGCGTTCGAGCTTGTTGCCCTCGAACTTCACCAGCCGCGCGTCGAAGCCGGTGCCGTCATGCTCCATGCTGGGCGATGACCGACCAGTATTCCTGCGGGGTGAACAGCCTCGATCTCGCGCTCGCGCTCGACGATCAGGCGCAGCGCGACCGATTGCACGCGGCCCGCCGATTTCGCGCCGGGCAGCTTGCGCCACAGCACGGGCGAGAGGGTGAAGCCGAACAGGTAATCCAGCGCGCGGCGGGCGAGATAGGCGTCGATCAGGTCGCGGTCGAGCTCGCGCGGCTTCTTCATCGCGTCGGTCACCGCCGCTTGGTGATCGCGTTGAAGGTGACGCGCTCGCACCTCTTTCGGCAGCGCCTTGCGCTTCTTGCAGCAGTTCGCAGCACGTGCCAGCTGATCGCTTCGCCTTCGCGGTCAGGGTCGGTGGCGAGGATCAGGCGGTCCGCGCTCTTGGCGGCGTCGGCGATGGCGCGCACCTGCTTCTGCTTGTCGCCGTACAGCTCCCAGTCCATCGCGAAGCCCTCGTCCGGCTTGACCGAGCCGTCCTTGGGCGGCAGGTCGCGGACATGGCCATAGCTGGCCAGGACCTTGTAATCCGATCCCAGATATTTCTCGATGGTCTTCGCCTTGGCGGGCGATTCTACGATGACGAGTTGCATGTCAGTTCAAGGTTTCCCGATGCGGGCCGGCGTGTCTTTCGGCCCCTTACGCGTATACGCGCGAAAATGGGGACCGGTCTGCGGCCCCGTCAAGGCGATTAACGCCCCTCACGCAAGCGAAACCCGCCCGCCCGCATGGCGCTGGATGCGCCCCGCCAGTTCCATTTCCAGCAGCGCGAGCTGAACCGCGGCGGGGGCCGCGCCGCTGGTGCGGATCAACTCGTCGACGCTGACCGGCGCGGCGGATATCAGCGCGGCGATGTCGGCAGGCTCGTCAACAGGCTCCGCCATCTCGCCCTGCGGTAGATGGGCGAAGACAGGCGTCTCCTCGCGGAAACGGCTGCGCGGGGCGCCGGCGAAGCTGTCGAGCAGTTCGGCGATGTCCTCGGCCCCCTGCACCAGCATCGCGCCCTCGCGGATCAGGTAATTGCAGCCGCGCGCCCTTGCGTCGCGGGGATTGCCGGGCACTGCCATCACTTCGCGCCCCGCCTCGGCCGCGATGCGCGCGGTGATCAGGCTGCCGGACTTGGGCGCGGCCTCGACCACCACGGTGCCTGCCGCCATGCCCGGCGATGATGCGGTTGCGGCTGGGAAAGTGGCGCGCCTGCGGCTGGGTTCCGGCGGGCTGTTCGGCGATCAGCAGGCCTTCGGCGGCGATGCGTTCCTGCAGATCGGCATGTTCGGGCGGATAGGTGACGTCGATGCCGCTGGCGATGACCGCTGCGGTCGCGCCCCAGCCTCCTTGGCTGCCAGCGCACCTTCATGCGCGGCGGCGTCGATGCCGCGCGCCAGGCCCGAGACCACCAGCCGTCCCTGTTCCGCCAGTTCGCGCCCGAACTGCCGCGCCAGCGAGATCGCCGCGCGCCGACGCATTGCGCGCGCCGACGATGGCGACTGCCGGTTTCCGCAGCAGCGCCAGATCGCCCCGGATGGTCATGATCGGCGGGGCATTGTGCATCTCGGCCAGCAGAGCGGGAAAGGCCGGGTCGTCGTGGAACAGATAGCGCGCGTTCGCGCGCGCGGACCGCAGCGATCTCCTCTCGAACCAGGCTTTCGGGCGCGGGCTGCGGCTTGCCCCCGCCGCGCGCCGCCAGGTCGGGCAGCGCCTCCAGCGCGGCGACCGCGTTGCCGAAGCGCGCCAGCAATTGCCGGAAACTGACCGGGCCGACATTGGGCGAGCGCAGCAGGCGAATGCGCGCAAAGGCTTCTTCCTGGCTGATCGGCATGGCGAGTGGTCGGACGCTCTAGGCCTGCTTCTTGCCGATGCGCGGTTCGGTGCCCGCCATCAGCCGCTGGATATTGGCGCGGTGCCGCCACAGCACCAGCGCGGCCATGATCCCCAGCGCCAGCGCATAGTGCGGCCAGCCCATCACGGCGGCGGCGATCGGTGCGGCGACGGCCGCGCTCATGCCCCCGGCGCTGGAGATGCGGGTGATCGCCAGCACGCCCAGCCAGACGACCGCGAACACCAGCCCGATCGGCCAGGCCAGCCCCAGCGCCACGCCCATCAGCGTCGCCACGCCCTTGCCGCCGCGAAAACGCAGCCAGAGCGGAAGGCAATGCCCGACGATGGCGGCCAGCCCCGCCCAGTGCTCGGTCCCCGGCCAGATGGCGCGCGCGATCAGCACCACCACCAGCCCCTTGGCCAGGTCGAGCAGCAGTGTCGCCGCCGCCAGCCCCTTGCGTCCGGTACGCAGCACATTGGTCGCGCCGGTGCCGCCCGATCCGATCTCGTGCAGATTGCCCGCGCCCGCCACGCGGGTCAGGATCACGCCGAAGGGGATCGAACCCAGCACATAGCCGAAGACCAGCGCGGACAGCAGGTCGATCATGTTCACTGGGGGCGCACTCCGCAAAGCTGAAGCATCGCGTTAGCCGCTTGGCCGATGCGGCTCAAGCGCGGGCGGCGCCGTAGCTGTGGCCAGCGCGCATCTTGCGCATTCACGCGCGCTGCAGCATGGACCGGGCCGATGACGCAAACCGCCCCGACGATCCGCCCCGACGCGCCCGTACTGGTGTTCGATTCGGGGGTCGGCGGGCTGACCGTGCTGGACGCGCTGCGCCGGATCCTGCCGCAGGCGCCGGTGATCTATGCCGCCGACAATGCGGGGCTTCCCTATGGCGACAAGAGCGAGGCGGAGATCGCCGCGCGGGTCGCGGGGCTGCTGGGCCGCATGACCGAACGGTTCCAGCCGCGCCTGGCCTGCATCGCCTGCAACACCGCCAGCACGATCGCGCTGGGCATGGTGCGCGACGTGCTGCACATCCCCATCGTCGGCACCGTGCCCGCGATCAAGCCCGCCGCCGCCATGACGCGGACCGGCGTGATCGGCCTGATCGGCACCGGCGCGACGATCCGGCAGGGCTATGTCGACCGGCTGGAGGCGCGAATTCGCCTCGGACAAGACGCTGCTGCGCCTGGCCGCCCCCGCGCTGGTCGGCGCGGCCGAGGCGAAACTGCGCGGCGAACCGGTCGATCCCGCCGTGATCGACGACATCGCGTCGGCCATGCGCGCGATGCCGGGAGGCGAGCGGATCGACACGCTGGTGCTCGCCTGCACCCATTTCCCGCTGCTGGCCGACGAATTGGCGCGGGCATTCGGCCCGGGGGTCGCGCTGGTCGACGGATCGGACGGCATCGCGCGGCGCATCGCCTCGCTGACGCAGGGGCAGGCTTTCGCACGCTCGCGGCCCGATCTGGCGCTGTTCACGCGCAGCGATCCGGGGCTGTCGCCGCTGAAACCCGCGCTGGAACGGCGCGGGCTGGGCCGGACCGCAGGTGCTGTAGCCGCCAATCATGCTTTGCATGGCTGTGGACAATGCAGTAGGGGCTTTTTCGACAAGGATCGGTTCGGGCCGCAGCTTTGGACCGTGTACCGGCGCGGCGCGCAAATTTGATCTGGCGCAATGCGCGCGGGGGCAAACCCCGGCAGGGACGCTTCGTGCCATCCTGCCAGGCGCAACCCCACAGGTGAGCGATACGACGTGAATTACGACCAGATTTTCGACCAGGCGATCGACCGGCTGCATGCCGAGGGCCGCTACCGCGTGTTCATCGACATCCTGCGCAACAAGGGTGCCTATCCCAATGCGCGCTGCTTTGCCGGGCATAACGGGCCCAAGCCGATCACCGTGTGGTGCTCCAACGACTATCTCGCCATGGGCCAGCACCCCAAGGTGATCGAGGCGATGGAAAGCGCGCTGCACGATGTCGGCGCGGGTTCGGGCGGCACGCGCAACATCGGCGGCAACACGCATTACCACGTCGAGCTGGAATACGAGCTGGCCGACCTGCACGGCAAGGAAGGCGCGCTGCTGTTCACTCAGCGGCTATGTCTCGAACGACGCGACGCTGTCCACGCTGGCGCAAGCTGCTGCCGGGCTGCGTGATCTTTTCGGACGAGCTGAACCATGCCAGGATGATCGCGGGCATCCGCAATTCGGGCTGCGAGAAGCGGGTGTTCCGGCACAACGACCTCGCGCATCTGGAAGAGCTGCTGGCCGCCGAGGACGAGGCGACGCCCAAGCTGATCGCGTTCGAAAGCGTCTATTCGATGGACGGCGACGTCGCCCCGATCCACGCGATCTGCGACCTGGCCGACAAGTACAACGCGCTGACCTATATCGACGAGGTGCACGCCGTGGGCATGTATGGCGCGCGCGGCGGCGGCATTTCCGAACGCGACGAGGCGGCCCACCGGATCGACATCATCGAAGGCACGCTGGGCAAGGCGTTCGGCGTGATGGGCGGCTATATCGCGGCCGACAAGCGCATCATCGACTGCATCCGCTCCTATGCGCCGGGCTTCATCTTCACCACCTCGCTGTCGCCGGTGCTGGTCGCGGGCGTGCTGGCATCGGTCCGCCACCTGAAAGCGTCGAGCGAGGAGCGCGACGCGCAGCAGGCAGCCGCCGCGATCGCTCAAGGACGTGATGCGCGATGCGGGCCTGCCGGTGATGGATTCGACCACCCATATCGTCCCGCTGATGGTGGGCGATCCGGTGCGGGCCAAGAAGATCAGCGACATCCTGCTCGCCGAATACGGCGTCTATGTGCAGCCGATCAATTTCCCCACCGTGCCGCGCGGCACCGAACGCCTGCGCTTCACGCCCGGGCCGCGCACACCGAACAGATGATGCGCGACCTGGTCGGCGCGCTGGTCGAGATCTGGGACCGGCTGGAGCTGGAGCTGCGCAAGGCGGCGTGACCGGCGCTGCTGGGAATTTCTGACCGATGCCCAGGGTCGAGGTGTTCGAGGGAGAGGCTGATAAACCTCTCTTCGTGGCTGACTTCGATTTTTTACCACGCGCTGGCGAGTACCTCTCGGAGGATGCGGGCGGGCACTTCGAATATTTCGAGATAATTGAGGTCTGGCACCGCCAGGACCAGAACCCCGATCCATTCAAGGCGTGTCTATCGGTCCGGTTGGCTATTCGACCCTATTCAGGCACTCTTAGCTAACCGTCCACCAACCGCGCCTTTGCCGCCGCATATTCCCGCTTGAAGCGCGCGATCAGGTCCGCCGCCGGCACGACCGCGTCGACCGAGCCGACGCCCTGCCCGCTGCCCCAGATGTCCTTCCACGCCTTGCTGCCACCAAAGTCCATCGCGCTTGGGTCCGACTGGGGCAGATTGTCGGGGTCCATGCCCGACCGCTCGATCGAGCCGCGCAGATAGTTGCCGTGGACGCCGGTGAACAGGTTGGAATAGACAATGTCCTCCGACCGGCTGTCGACGATCATCTGCTTGTATTCGGGCACCGCCACGGCTTCTTGCGTAGCGATGAAGGCGCTGCCGATATAGCCGACGTCGGCGCCCATCGCCTGCGCCGCCAGGATCGACTGCCCGTTCGCGATGGAACCCGACAGCGCCAGCGGCCCGTCGAACCATTCGCGGATTTCCGACACCAGCGCGAAGGGCGAGATCGTGCCCGCATGGCCGCCCGCGCCCGCCGCCACCGCGACCACGCCGTCGGCACCCTTTTCCACCGCCTTGCGCGCGAATTTGTCGTTGATCACGTCGTGCAGCACCAGCCCGCCATAGGAATGGATCGCATCGTTCACTTCCTCGCGCGCGCCCAGCGAGCAGATCACGATGGGCACCTTGTACTTGACGCAGAGTTCCAGGTCGGTCTGCAGCCGCGCATTGCTGCGATGGACGATCAGGTTCACCGCGAAGGGCGCGTCATTGTCGGTCAGTTCGGCGTTCAGCCGCTGCAGCCATTGTTCGAACACGCCGTCGCCGCGCGCATTCAGCGAGGGAAACGAGCCGACGATCCCGCTGCGGCACTCTGCCAGCACCAGATCGGGCTGCGACACGATGAACATGGGCGCGGCAATCGCGGGCAGTTGCAGGCGGCTTTTCAGCCAGTCGGGCAGGCTCATCTTCGGCTAGTCTCCCATCTTTGCGGACGGGGTTAGCACCGCGATCAGGCGAGGAACAGGGCGACCGATCCGATGATGTTGAATGTCATGTGCGCGGCCACGCAGGGCAGCAGCCGCCGTCCGCACAGCTGGTACAGCACGCCGAGCGCCAGCCCGATCAGCCCGGTGACCACCGCGCCCGACGGGCCATAGCTGTGCGATGCGCCGAATGCCGCGGCCGAGATCAGCACCAGCAGCGGCACCCCGCCCCGGCCGAATATCCTGGCGCCCCAGCCGATCACATAGCCGCGATAGAGCACTTCCTCTGCCGCCGCGCTGGCCAGCGCGACCACCAGCGTCACCAGGAAGACCGGCCAGTTGCCCGCCACCGCGGCGAGGGCTGCCGTATCGACCCCCTTGCCAAGCCATTGCTCGACCAGCGGGCGGACGAATTCGGCAATCGAGACGGCGAGCGCGCCGCCCACCACGATGCCGAGCAGCACCGACATCCAGCCCTTCTTCCAGACCATCGAGAGCGCTGTGCGGCGGGCGGGCTTCATCACCGTCAGCACCGCCACCATCAGCGCGAGCGAGGCGAGGAAACCAAAGGCGGGAACGAGGATCGCGGGCACCAGCGCGCCGAGGCACAGCAAGGCGGGGATCCATGGGCGGGCGGGAAGCGAAGCGGCGGAAACACTCATGGCAGTCGCCATAGCGCCGCGTTGGCTAAGGCTTCGTTAGCGCGCGGTGCGGTTGCCCCGCCCGCGCCCCTGCCCTAGATCAGGCTCTGCTGTGACCACGTTCCAGCACCGAGACAGGGCATTCAAGACCGGGACGGCCCGGCAGCACTAGGGAGGCTGCCGGATGGCGTGGTTCGTTCTGTTGCTTGCCGGACTGTTCGAAGTGGTCTGGGCCTTTACCATGAAACAGTCCGAGGGTTTTACCCGCCTCGGTCCATCGCTGGTCACGCTGGGGGCGGTGGCGGTCAGCTTCATCCTGCTGGCGGTCGCCATGCGCAGCCTGCCGCTGGGTACGGCCTATACGGTCTGGACGGGGATCGGCGCGGTGGGCGCCTTCGTGCTTGGGATCGCGGTTCTGGGCGAGGCGGTCAGCCCGCTTCGGATACTGGCGGCGGTGATGATCGTGGGCGGCGTGGTGCTGATGAAGCTGGCGGCGCCGAATTGACCGCATGCGGGGCGGCGCGAAGCCGCTGCGGAACCGGCGGATCCGGTGATCGGGCGATCTGTATCGGGAGATAGCTCTTGCGCGAATGCCTGCCGCATTGCCAGGCGAATGGGCAAGACAGCGGCTCGCGCAATGGAAGCCGGTACTGCCCCGCGCCGGCGATTGCCTGCAGGCGCGGCCACGGGGGCCGTGCCAAGAGCGGCGGCCGCGAAGCGCTTGTCGCTTCGCGGCCGCGTGCGGTCATTCCATTTCGTCGGCGCGCTCGTTCAGCGCGTCTGCGCGATTGTCGCCGATGTCGTCGATCTCTTCCGCACGGGCGTTCAGGGCGTCTTCCTGCGCATCGGTCGGAGCCTCGTCGGCCATCTCCTCGAGCGCGGCGGCCTGGTCGTTACCGTAGTCCTCAACCGCATCAGCGCGTTCTTCCAACGCATCGCCCCGTTCCTCGACCGCGGAATCGGGTCCGCAGGCTGCAAGGCCCAGAACGGTCGGCACGGCGGCGAGCATGATCAGCTTTTTCATAGTGGGGTTCCTTTTGTTGCACGACCTTCAGCGCGACGAGCGGCCAAGGACGCTTTCGTGTTTCCGGAACCTTTCCAACGGGTGAACGGCGCAATGTTTCCGAGATTGCGGCAAAATTGTGCCACCCCGCCGGAACGTGGCGGGGCGGCACGGAATATCTGCTGGCAAACCCGCCGCCCTGACGCAGCGAGATGACCCGGCCTAGCGCAGCGAAATAGCATTGTGCCTAGCGCAGCGAAATAACGTTATCCGAAACGCGCGGATCCGCCCGGTCGCCGCGATAGAGGCTGCTCATCGGCTCGTCCGAAACGGTTTCCACCGGGCCGTCGCCGAAGCCGTTGAACGCGGTGCGCATGGCCGCGCCATAGGCGCCCAGCATCCCGACCTCGATATAGTCGCCCGCGCGCATGTCGGCGGGCAGCGGGAACGGGCCTTCCATATAGTCGGCATCGTCGCAGGTCGGACCGTAGAACGCGAAATCGGCCATTTCGGCGTCATTCTCGGGCCCGGCGACGCGGCGCACGGGGAAGCGCCAGCCGATATGGGCGGCATCGAACAGCGCGCCATAGGCGCCGTCATTGATGAACAGCTCGTTCTCGCGCCGCTTCTCGACGCGCACGATCATCGAGTTGTATTCCGCGCACAGCGCTCGGCCCGGTTCGCACCACAGCTCGGCGTTGTAGGCGATGGGCAGTTCGTAGAAATGGCGGTGGATGACCGAGAAATAATCCTCCAGCGGCGGAGGCTCCATCCCCGGATAGACCGAGGGGAAGCCGCCGCCGACATCGATCATGTCGATGACGACGCTGGCCTCGGCAATCGCGGCGCGCACGCGCTCCAGCCCCTGCACATAGGCGAAGGGGGTCATGGCCTGCGAGCCGACGTGGAAGCACACGCCCAGCCAGTCAGCCTTCTGACGCACGGCCTGAAGCAGGGCGGGCGCGTCGATCAGGTCGACGCCGAACTTGGCGGCGAGCGAAAGCTCGGAATATTCGGACGACACGCGCAGGCGCACGCACAGGCGCAGGTCCTTTGCCTCCACCCCGCCCCGGGTGGTGGCGCGCACGATCTTGTCCAGCTCGTCATGGCTGTCGAGGCTGAAGGTCTTGCAACCGTGGTCGAAGTAGGCCTCGGCAATCGCCCGCTCGGTCTTGACCGGGTGCATGAAGCACAGGGTCACGTCCGCGCCCAGCGTGCTGCGCACGAGGCGCACTTCCGCGATCGACGCGACGTCGTAATGAGTTACGCCGCCTTCGTGCAGGATCTGCAGCAGGTCGGGCGAGGGATTCGCCTTGACCGCGTAGAGCACCTTGCCGGGGAACTTCTGGACGAAGAACTGCGCGGCCCGCCGCGCCGCATGCGGGCGGTTCAGAATAACCGGTTCGTCCGGCGACAAAGCGCGGGCTACAGCAGTTGCGTCAGGAAAAATGGACAATTCAAGGGACCCCCAGAGGTAACATTCGACAAGAGCTGCCTTGCGGTTTGGAAGTCCCCATGGGGCAGCGGAGCGGGCGCATATAAGCGCCAGTGACGAAAACGCAAGGTAATTTCACGGTTTCCGCACCGCCAGCGAAAGCGCGGCAGGGCGGATTTTGTGTTCGATCAGCCGTGTCGCGGACGGCGCGCGAGGGTCAGAACCGGACCTGCGGAACCTGGTCCACGGTGCCGACTTCCGAATCGTCGAGCCGGTGGAAATCGGCGTGGCGGAACCCCAGCGCGCCCGCGAAGAGGACGGCGGGGAAACTCTCTATCCCCGTGTTGTAGCGCGACACGGCGGCGTTCAGCGCGCGGCGCGCGGCGGCGATCTTGTCCTCGGTATCGGCCAGCTCGCTCTGCAATTGCTGGAAATTGCTGTTCGCCTTCAGGTCGGGATAGGCCTCCTGCAGCGCGAGCAGGCGGCTGAGCGCCACGGCCAGCTGCTCCTCGTCCCCCGAATTGGGCGCGCCTGCCGCCGCGCGGTTGCGGGCGGCGATCACCGCCTCCAGCGTATCCGATTCGTGGGCGGCATAGCCTTTCACCGTGCTGACGAGGTTGGGCACGAGATCGTGCCTTTGCCGCAATTGCGCATCAATGTCGGCAACGCCCTGCCGCACCGTCTGCCGCAGCGAGACCAGGCGGTTATAGATGCCGATCACCAGCACCGCGACCACAACCAGCACGATCAGAACGATTATCCAGCCCGCCATCGCCCGCAATTCCCCCTTGCGATTTGCCGATCCGCCGCGCAGCCTAGGCAGTCGGTGGCGACATGGAAAGAGCGCCGAAATAGCGGCGGGCCATCGCCTCGCCCGGCGCGCCGGAGGGGACGATGATCGAATTGCCGCAGGCCCGCACCCTGATGGCCGGTCCGCTGGGCAGCTGGCTGCAGGAACAGAAGGCGATGCGCAGCGAGGCGCAGGCGCAGGCGTTCCGGCGGATCTGGATGGCCGCGCTGGTGCTGGCCCCGGTGCTGCTGATCGCGTGGATCGCGCTGCCGGTCGGCGCACAGGTCAAGATGGCGGGGACCGGCGTGGTCCTGACGCTGGCATGGGGCTGGACGCGCGGCCCGGTGAATGCGGCGCGCAAGTCGGTGAAAACCGGCATCAACCAGGCCATTGCGCGCTCGCTGGGCCTGACCTTCACGACCGACACGCTGCCCGGAACCGGCTTTCGCCGTGCCAAGGCGCTGGGCATGGTGCCGCGCCACGACCGTACCCGGTTCGAGGATCACTGGTCGGGCGAGATCGCGGGACACCGCTTCGAACTGCACGAGGCGAAGCTGGAGGAGCGGCGCGGCAGCGGCAAGAACCGCCGCTGGGTCACAGTGTTTCGCGGCGCGATCATCACCATGCAATATGGCCGCGGCATCCATTCGCGCACGCTGCTGCTGCGCGAGGGGCAGCACACAGGCCTGCTGGGCGGGCGCAAGGATGCGGTGAAGCTGGACGGCGAGCGTTTCGAAGCGGTGCCGGTGGTCCATCCCGATTTCGAGGACCGCTTCGATGCCTGGACCACCGACCCGGTCGAGGCGCGCTACCTGATCCATCCATCCTATGTCGAACGGCTGATCGAGATCGAGAGCAGCTTTGCGGGCAAGGACATCTGCGCCCTGTTCGACGGACGGCACGAGCGCGGCGACATGGTGATCGCGGTACGCACGAGCAACATGTTCGAGAGCGGGCAGATGGACGCCGGGATGGACGAGCAGATGGTGGCGCGCACCATCGAACAGTTCGGCACGCTGGCCAGGCTGGCCGAGACGATGAACGAATTCCGCTAGCGCACGGGTCAGCGCGCCGCGATCACGTGCCCCTTGGTACATGTTCAAATCCGCGGCCGATCGCGTGACAACAGAAGCTGTCGCGGGACGCTGCAGGGAATTTGGCAGTTGCGGAAATCTGGTCCGCACCCTGCAAGCATCGTGAACGCGGCGCCTGTCCTGCAGGCGGTCGAGGGCGGTCCTTCAAGCGCGGTTCGCCCCGGTTCGTGGCACGAAACAGTACCCCACCGCTGTTCCGGGCACGGCCTGCAGGATCCGAAGCAGGGCAGTCCGCATGAGTACTTGGGCGCGGGCTGCCCCATTTTCCTGCTTGTGCGGTCGGCAGGTCAGCTCAATCGGTCGCGGAAATCGCGGTAGCCGAAGGTGCGCACCTTCTCGAGCAGACCGCTTTCCGAATCCCACAGCCAGATCGACGGCAGCGGCACGCCGTTGAACGTCGTCGTCTTGACCATCGAGTAATGCGCCTGGTCGAGGAACGCGAAACGCGTGCCCACCTCCGCCCCCTCGGGCAGGCCGTAGTCGCCGATGACATCGCCCGCGAGGCATGATGGGCCGCCCAGCCGGATCGGTTCGACGTCATCGCGCTCGTTCAGCATGGCGGGGCGATAGGGCGCTTCCAGCACGTCGGGCATGTGGCAGGTGGCCGAGATGTCGGTGATGCCCAGAGGCATCTCGTTCCAGTGCGTGTCGAGCAGCGTGCCGACGAGGATGCCCGCATCCAGCGCCACCGCCTCGCCCGGTTCGAGATAGATCTCGCACCCGGTCATGTCGCGCACGTCGATCAGGAACTGCACCAGCTCGTCGCGCTGGTAGTCGCTGCGCGTAATATGGTGCCCGCCGCCGAAGTTCAGCCATTTGAGGTCGGGGATGACATATTCGATATGCGGCAGCAGCGCTTCCCAGGTGCGCTTCAATGGCCCCAGGTCCTGTTCGCACAAGGTATGGAAATGCAGCCCGTCGAGCCCCTCGACATGCTCCTCGGTCAGCTGGTCGACCGGGAAGCCCAGCCGCGAATGCGGGGCACAGGGGTCATAGCGCGGCACCTCGCCCTCCGGGTGGAGCGGGTTGACGCGCAGGCCGATGTCGAAGGTTTCGCCGCGATTGCGGGCGGCCTCTATGATGGGGGCAAAGCGTTCGCGCTGCATCGGGGTGTTGAAGATGACGTGATCGGACAGGCGGCAGATCTCCTCCATGTCCTCTTCCTTGTAGGCCGCGCAGAAGGTCGCGATCTCGCCGTCGTAATGCTCGCCCGCCAGCATCGCTTCCCACAGGCCCGAGGTGCACACCCCGTCGAGATATTCGCCGATCATCGGCGCGACCGACCACATCGAAAAGGCTTTCAGCGCGGACAATACCTTGCAGCCCGAGCGGTCGCGAATGTCCGCCAGCACGCGCAGGTTCGAACGCAGCTTGGCGGCATCGACCACGAAGGCCGGACTGTCCACGAGGGTCAGGTCGAAATCGGCAAAGGCTCCGGGGTCGCCGGCGCGGGTTTCCATCAATCTTTGTCCTTCGTAGCGGGGGCGCCCATGCAGGCGATCCACCAGGTAATGCCGCCCGGATCGCGAAAACCGCCGCGGTAGTCGCCGTCGTCGCGCTGCATCGGCTCCTGCACGCGCTCCGCGCCCAGCGAAAGAGCGCGGTGCCACATATCGTCGATGTCGGGCATGTAGAAGTGAAGATGCGTCGCGGTCGCGGGCCATTCGGGGCTTGCCTCGCCCATCATCAGCACCGTTTCCCCGATACGGATCTCGGCATGACGGATGCGCCCATCGTCGCCCTTGATCGTTCGCAGGCGCCTGCCGCCGAACAGCGCCTCGACAAAGGAAAGCGACGCCTCCGGATCGTCCAGCACCGCATAGGGCGAGATCGCGGGATAGCCGGCTGGCTTGCAATCGGTCATGGCCGTTTCTCCTCTGCGCGCGGGGTCAGTCGATGCACATGGCGCGCACCGCCTTGCTGTCGACCACCTCGGCATAGCAGCCGAACAGCGCGTCGTCGGCCTGGCAGGTGCCGACGATCCGGCCGTCGGGACCGTCATCGGGCGCGGTTACGCATTTGCCCGCGCATTGCTGGTTGTCGGTGCACGACTTGCCCGCGTCTGGATAGGGATGCACGCACATCAGCACCTGCGCCCTGCCCCGCCGGTCGAGCATGCCGCCCTGCGCCTTGCATGCAGCAGCATCGGGTGCGGGCATAGCGGAGGCCATGTCGCGCGGCAGTTCAGGCCGCTCGGCAGCGGTCGGATTGGCGGTCGGGGACTGGGCGGAACATCCGGCCAGTGCCATTGCGCCTGCCAGCGCCAAAGCCGACCATGCTGCCTTCATGCCCTCTCCTGTCGTTCAGCGCGCGCCGGTGTCCTGCTGCGCCAGCCATGCGGTCAGCAATCCGGCAAATCGTACCGGATCGCTCTCTGGCAGAAGATGGCCTGCGCCGGGCACCACTTCAAGCCGCCCGTGCCGTGCGGCATCGGCCAGCACGCGCGTGGGTATGGCAAAGGCGGGTCGGGTTTCGGATCCCATCGCGGCGATCAGCGGCAGGTCGAGCGCACGCACATCGTCGGCGGCGATCTTCGTCGGCGGCGCTCCCTTGCCCGTGACCAGCGGAACCGTGCGGGCATTGGACAAGGCGATGCGGCGGCGGTCCTGCTGCATAGCGGCGATGAAGCCGGGCTCGCCGACATTGTCGAACAGCCGGTGGGCGGCGGCTTCCTCCCCTTCCTGCGCCAGCACGTCGGCGACGGGGCCGAAACAGGCGGCGGCATCCGCGCCGAAGCGGTGGCGCAGCTCGTCATCCTCGATAAAGCTGCCGATCACCGGTTCGTAAAGCACCAGCGCCGCGACCAGGTCGGGGCGCCGCATCGCCAGCAGGAGCGCGGGATGGCAGCCATAGGACCAGGCGACCACGACCACGGGGGCATCCATGGTCGCGTCGATGAACTGCTCGAGATCGGCGGCATGACGCTCCGTGCCGAAATCGCTGCCGTCGCCGCGCCAGGCCGCGGTGCCGAAATAGGAGAGCGTGATCGCCCGCGCGTCCACATTCCAGGGCAGCGCGTCAAGCACCGGCCCCCATGTGCGCGCATCGCCCAGCGCGCCATGGACGAACAGGATCGGGTGCGGTCCGGTGATGCCTTCCCCCATCAGAAGGGAAGCGGCCCGTCGAGTTCCTCAACGCTCCAGGGCAGGCCATGTTCGTTCAGCATGTCCATGAAGGGATCGGGATCGAACTGCTCCATGTTGAACACGCCCTCACCGCTCCACTTGCCGGTCAGCATCATGGCCGCGCCGATCATTGCCGGAACGCCGGTGGTATAGCTGACCGCCTGGTTGCCGGTTTCCTCATACGCCGTCTTCATGGTCGCAGATGTTCTTGATGTAGAACGTCTTTTCGCCCGATCCGTCCAGCGCCTCGCCGGTGGCGATGTCGCCGATATTAGTCTTGCCCTTGGTCGTCTCGCCCAGGCTGGCGGGTTCGGGCAGCACCGCCTTCAGGAACTGCAGCGGGATGATCTCGCGCCCCTCGTACATGACCGGGTCGATCCGGGTCATGCCCACGTTTTGCAGCACGGTGAGGTGCTTGATGTATTCTTCGCCGAAGGTCATCCAGAAGCGCGCGCGCTCCATCTCGGGCACGAAGCTTGGCGAGGCTTTCCAGCTCCTCGTGGTACATCATGTACATCGTCTTCTCGCCGACCTGCTCGAAGTCGAAGGTCTGCTTGACGCCCATCGCGGGGGTTTCGACGAACTCGCCGTTCTCCCAGTGCCGCGCGGGCGCGGTCACTTCGCGGATGTTGATCTCGGGATTGAAATTGGTCGCGAAGGCCTGACCGTGATCGCCGCCATTGCAGTCGAGGATGTCGAGCAGGCGGATGGTCTTCAATTTGTGCTTCTTGAGCCACATCGCGAACACGCTGGTCACGCCGGGATCGAAGCCGGAGCCCAGCAGCGCCATCAGCCCCGCGTCCCTGAACCGGTCCTGATAGGCCCACTGCCAGTGATATTCGAACTTCGCGACGTCCTTGGGCTCGTAATTCGCGGTGTCCATGTAATGCGACGCCGGCGTTCAGGCAGGCATCCATGATCGTCAGATCCTGATAGGGCAGCGCCAGATTGACGACGAGGTCGGGCTTTACCTGTTCGATCAGCGCGGTCGTGGCCGCGACATCCTCGGCGTCGATCGCATGGGTCGGCACGGTCGACGCCGGTGCGCTGCTTCACGCTGGCGGCGATGGCGTCGCATTTGGACACGGTGCGGCTGGCCAGCACGATTTCAGAGAAGATATCCGCTATTCCCCAAAGAAACCTGGGCCATCTTGTGCACCGCGACCGAGCCAACCCCGCCCGCGCCGATCACCAGAACCTTGCCCACAACGCATCTCCTTGAAACGTGCCCCGCGGCGTCGCGGGGCGATAAATCCATGAAGGCGCCGATATAGACCCGCATCGGTGACACGCAAGCGACAGCAGCGCGGCGAAGGAGGCGAAATCAAAGGTTTTGACAGCACAGGCCGTCGGCGGCACTGTCCCGCCAACGGGGAAAACAGGGGGCCGTGATGGCTGACAAGTCGGTGCTGATACCCGCCGCCGCATTGGTGGTGTGGACGATGGTGATGTTCTTCTGGATGCTGGTGCACCGGATGGGGCTGTTCCGGCAGCACGGCATCAATGTCGCCAGGATGCCGCCGGGCGCGATCGGCGGAGATATCGCCCGCGTCGCGCCCGAAGCAAAGGACTGGGTGGCGCAGAACTACGACCACCTGATGGAGCAGCCGACGGTGTTCTATGCTGCCTGCATCATCCTCTCGCTGGGCGGAGCGACGGGGTACGATGCCGGGCTGGCGTGGTTCTATGTCGTGATCCGCATCGCCCATTCGATCTGGCAGGCGAAGTTCAACGTGGTGTCGGTGCGCGCCGCGCTGTTCGTGGTGTCGAGCCTGGCGCTGGTGCTGCTGGCGATCCGGGCATTCCTGTCGGTTCTGGGCTGATCGCGCCGGTCAATCCCCGACGAACAGGTGCCGGTTCAGGAAATCTGTTCGCGCCGATCAATCCCTGGCGAACAGGCTGGCCAGTTCCACATGCGTCGACCAGCGGAACTGCCCCACCGGGCGCAGTTTGACGAGGCGGTATCCGCCCGCCACCAGCGCGGCGGCGTCCTTGGCCCAGCTCGACGGATTGCAGCTGATATAGCAGATGCGTGGCACCGCGCTTTGCGCCAGATGCGCCACCTGCTCCCTTGCCCCGGCGCGCGGCGGGTCGAGCAGCACCGCGTCGAAGCGGGCGAGTTCATCCGCCTGCAGCGGGTTGCGGAACAGGTCGCGGTGCATGGCAAAGACCTGCCTTTGCGCGATGCCCGCCGCCGACTTGCACGCCAGATGCGCGTCGCGCGCGGCTTCGGCGGCCAGCACCTTTGCGCCGCCTGATGAACTTTTGGCCGACAGGGCGAAAGCAAAGGTGCCGAGGCCGGAGAACAGGTCGGCGGCATGTTTCGCGCCCGCCAGCCATTCGCTCGCGGCGGAAACCAGCGCGGCCTCGCCCTCGCGCGTGGGTTGCAGGAAGCTGCCCGGCGGTAGCGCCACCGGCACGCCCGACAGGGTGACGGTCGCGGGCTCCGGCTCCCAATGCGTTTCGGGGCCATAGCCGTCGTTCAAGGTCAGCCGCGCGAGGCCGTTCTGCTGCGCGAAGGCGATCAGCGCCTCCGTCTCGGCCAGCCCTTCGGGCGTGTAGCCGGTGATGTTGCAGTCCGCACCCTGGTCGCAGAGCGTCAGCTGGACGTCGGCGGAGAGCCGCTTGCGGCCAAAGCCGGCGATCAGGCGGCGCAGCGGCGCGACCAGCGCGAACAGTTCGGGCGCAAGTACCTCGCACTGCTGCATGTCGACGATGTCATGCGAGCGTTCCTCGCGAAAACCGATGCGGACCGATCTGCCGCGCGCCTCGGCATGCAATGTCGCGCGGCGGCGGCTGCGGGGCGGGGAGAGTTCGGCGGGTTCCAGTGTTTCGGGTGTCAGCCCCTGCCCCTCGGCGGCATTGGCGACGCGGTCGGTCACGAAATCGCGCCAGCTATCCTCGTCCAGCTGCTGGAGCTGACAGCCGCCGCATCGCGGAAAATGGCGGCAGGGCGGCTGGGCGTGATGCGGGCCGGGCGTGATGGTGCCATCGGGCGCGACATGGTCGCCTGGGGCAGTCAGCGCGACAAAGCGCCCGTCCTGCGTCTGGCCATCGCCCTTGGCGGCAATGCGGATAATGATACTCATAGGGCGGCGCACATAGCATCGCGCACCGATTCCGCCAGCATCGCGGCGGTGAAATCGGCACCGGTGCGCCGGGCGGCCTCGGCATGCAGCCACACCGCCTCGATCGCGGCCCGGAATGCATCGTCCGTCACCGCAAGGCGTGAGGCGACCAGCCCCGCCAGCACATCGCCCGTACCTGCCACTGAGAGCCAGCTGGGCGACGGCGGCGCATAGGCGACCCGGCCATCAGGCGCGGCGACCAGCGTGTCGGCGCCCTTGGCGATCACCACGGCCCCCGCCGCCTGCGCCAGCGTCAGTGCGCGGCAACATTTGGTGCCCTTGCCCGGCAGGCCGAATGATGTCTCCAGCGCGGCCATCTCCCCCTCATGCGGGGTCAGCACCAGCGGCCCAGTGCGATCAGTGCGATCCGCGCGGTCAGCCAGCTGCAGCAGGGTCAGCGCATCGGCATCGAGCACCAACGGGTGTCCGCAGCCAAGCGCCGCTTCCATCCGCTCGCGCGCCTGGTGGTCGCGGCCGAGGCCGGGACCACACAGCACCGCGGCGATGCGATCGTCGGACAGGGCCTGCGGCAGCGGCATCGCGCCCGGTGCGCGCAGAACGACCAGGTCGGCGGGCGCATTATGCAATGGCTCCTGCGCCAGCAGCTTGACGTATCCCGCCCCGCCCAGCGCCGCCGAGCGCGAGGCCAGGAGCGCCGCACCCGCCATTGGACCAGCGACCATCGCGACCAGCCCGCGGCGGTACTTGTGCGCGTCGGCAGCGGGCGCGGCGATGGCGGGCCTGCCGATCAGCCGCGCTCCGCCCGGTTCGGTATCGCAGCCGATATCGACCAGCCGCGTCTGCCGCCAATGGGCCATTGCGGGCATCAGGAAATGCGCGGGCTTCCACGCGCCGAGCGCAATGCAGAGGTCGTAATGCGGCAAGTCGTCGATCAGCAGTTCGCCGCTGTCGGTCGCGACCCCGCTGGGCAGGTCGATGGCGATGCGGCGGTGATGCCGCGCCGACAATTCGTGCAGCATGTCGCGCAGCACGCCGGTCACTTCGCGGTTCAGGCCGCTGCCGAACAGGCCATCGACCAGCACCGTGCCCCTTGCCTCGGCGGCATCGACGATGGGGCCGGAATAAAGCGAAGCCGCGCGTTTCGCCGCATCGGTGCCGGGCGGCAGCGCGGCCACCAGCTGCACCGGAAAGCCGCGCTCGCGCAGGGTTTCGGCGATCACATAGCCATCGCCGCCATTGTTGCCGGGGCCGCACAGCACGGTGACGGGCGCGCCGCTGGCGATGCGCCAGACCCATTCAGCCGCGCCGCGTCCGGCCCGCTGCATCAGCGTGTGGACATCGGTGCCCGCATCCATCAGCCTCTGTTCCGCATCACGCATCTGCGCGGCGGTCAGCACCTGATCGGGCGCGATCGGGTGCGGCTGGTAATGCATCGCCGCAGCCTCTTCAGCGGCGATAGAGCTGGTCGACGTCGCGCACCGCCCCGCGTGAGGCGCTGGTGGTCATCGCGGCATAGGCGCGCAGCGCGTCGGACACCTTGCGCGGGCGCGGGTGGACAGGTTTCCACGCGTCGTCGCCCTTCGCCTCCATGTCGGCGCGGCGGCGAGCCATTTCGGCGTCGCTGATCATCAGGTCGATAGTGCGGCCGGGAATGTCGATGGCAATGGTGTCGCCCGTCTCGACCAGCCCGATCGCGCCGCCCTCCGCCGCCTCGGGCGAGGCATGGCCGATGGAGAGGCCACTGGTGCCGCCCGAAAAGCGCCCGTCGGTGACCAGCGCGCAGGCCGCGCCCAGCCCCTTCGACTTCAGATAGCTGGTCGGGTAGAGCATTTCCTGCATCCCCGGCCCGCCGCGCGGTCCTTCGTAACGGATCACCACGACTTCGCCCGCCTTGACCTCGTTGCCGAGGATGCCGACGACGGCGGCTTCCTGGCTTTCGTAGACGCGGGCGGGGCCGGTGAATTTCAGGATCTTCTCATCGACGCCGGCGGTCTTCACGATGCAACCGTCGCGGGCGATATTGCCGAACAGCACCGCCAGCCCGCCATCCTTGGAAAAGGCGTTCTCGGCATTGCGGATCACGCCATTGTCGCGGTCGGTGTCGAGCGATTCCCAGCGGCGGTTCTGGCTGAAGGCGGTCTGCGTCGGCACGCCGCCCGGCGCCGCCGCATAGAAATTGCGCACGCTGTCCGAATTGGTCCTTGTGATGTCCCAGCGCGCGATCGCCTCGCTCATCGACCGGCTGTGCACGGTGGGGCAATCGCCGTTGATCAGGCCGGCGCGGTCCAGCTCGCCAAGGATCGCCATGATGCCGCCCGCGCGGTGGACGTCCTCCATGTGCACGTCGGACTTGGCGGGCGCGACCTTCGACAAACAGGGGACATGGCGCGACAGACGGTCGATGTCCTCCATGGTGAAATCGACCTTCGCCTCGTGCGCGGCGGCCAGCAGGTGCAGCACCGTGTTGGTCGACCCGCCCATCGCGATGTCGAGGCTCATCGCATTCTCGAATGCGGCATGGGACGCGATGTTGCGCGGCAGCGCGCTTTCGTCGTCCTGTTCGTAATAGCGCTTGCACAAATCGACGATCAGGCGGCCCGCCTCGCGGAACAGCGCCTCGCGGTCGGCGTGGGTGGCCAGCATCGACCCGTTGCCGGGCAGCGACAGGCCCAGCGCTTCGGTCAGGCAGTTCATCGAATTGGCGGTGAACATGCCGCTGCACGACCCGCAGGTCGGGCAGGCGCTGCGCTCGATCGCGGTCACTTCCTCGTCTGTATAGCTTTCGTCCGCGGCGGCGACCATCGCATCGACCAGGTCGAGCGCCTGCTCCTTGCCCTTCAGCACGACCTTGCCCGCCTCCATCGGTCCGCCGCTGACGAACACCACCGGGATGTTGAGGCGCATAGAGGCCATCAGCATGCCGGGCGTGATCTTGTCGCAGTTCGAGATGCAGACGATGGCATCGGCGCAATGCGCATTGACCATATATTCGACGCTGTCGGCGATGATGTCGCGGCTGGGCAGCGAATAGAGCATGCCGTCATGACCCATCGCAATGCCGTCATCGACCGCGATGGTGTTGAATTCCTTTGCGACGCCGCCCGCCGCCTCGATCTCGCGCGCGACCAGCTGGCCCAGGTCTTTCAGATGCACGTGACCCGGAACGAACTGGGTGAAGCTGTTGCTGATCGCGATGATCGGCTTGCCGAAATCCTCGTCCTTCATGCCGGTCGCGCGCCACAGGCCACGCGCACCCGCCATGTTGCGGCCATGGGTGGTGGTGCGGGAACGATAGGCAGGCATGGTCGGGGACTCCGGTGGTGTTTTGTTGCGCGTCAGGCACGTTCAGCGGCGCCATTAGCGCAGGCGGCACTGTAACCGAAGCAAGAAATCTTGTCCCGCCCCAATGCTGCGGTTGGCCTACAGCTTCAGCAGCTCGTCGGTGCGTTTCGCTACATCGGCGATGATGTCGGCCCAGCGCGCCTGCTCGCGCTCGTTGCGGATCAGGTCGTTGCGCACCTCGATCGCCAGATAGGGGCGGCCATGCGCCTCGCCGTGGCGGTTCATCGTGGCGTTCAGCTGCTTGCCCGAATAGGGTTCGTTGTCGCCCACCGTCAGCCCGTATTCGCGAAACAGCCGCATCGCATGGGCCGCCGCCTCGCCCTGTTCGTTGTAGAGCAGGCCGACCTGCCACGGGCGCTGCTTTTCGGGATCGCTCGCCATGGCGGGGGTGAAGCTGTGGAGCGAGACGATCAGGCCGGGCGCTGCGGCCTCCAGCCACTCCTCCATCGCGTCGTGATAGGGGTGGTAGAAGCGCTTCAGCCGCCCCTCGCGGTCGGCCCCGATATTGCCGGGAATGAGGACGCCGTCGCTTTCCTCGGGGATCAGCCTTGGGTGATCCTCCTCGCGGTGGAGGTCGACGACGAGGCGGCTGACATTGCCGAGATGCGTGGCGATCTGGTGGCGGCGGGCCATGCGGTCGGCCACCGCAGCGACACCGATGTCCCAGCCGATGTGATCATCCAGCTGCGCCTGGGTAATGCCCAGCTCGATCCCTTCGGGCACGCGGTTCGATGCGTGGTCCGACACCAGCACGATGCCGCCATGGACGGGCGTGCCGATGCGGCGCCAGCTTTCGGTTTCCTCGATCATAGAAGCGTCCCGCTCATTTGCCACCAGTCGGGGTGGCGTGTCGCGATTTCGGCGGCGGCGGCATCGCGCGCTTCCTCGTTTTCATAGAGCGCGAAGCAGCTGGCGCCCGAACCCGACATGCGGGCCAGCCACGGCTGCGTGGCCTTGAGCGCGCCGACCACCTGCCCGATCACGGGGACGAGAGCCCGCGCGCCGTCTTCCAGATCGTTGCGCGCCTTGGGCACGATCTCGCGCAGGGTGCCATCGGACAGCGGGCCCTTGTCCAGACCGTTCCACGCCTTGAACACCGGCCCGGTCGCCAGCGGCTTGCGGGGATTGACCAGCAGCACCGCCATGCCGGTCAGCTCGCTGTCGATCACGTCGAGATCGGTGCCCGTGCCGGTGCCGCGCGCGGTGCGGCTGACGACGCAGGCTGGCACGTCGGCGCCCAGCCTTGCGGCGCGCTGCTGCCAGTCGTCCGGCCAGCCGTAAGTATCACAGATCAGCCGGATCAGCGCGCCCGCATCGGCGCTGCCCCCGCCCAGCCCCGCGGCGACGGGCAGGTTCTTTTCCAGCGTGACGTGCCAGCCGCCCGTTCCGTTGTCAGCGGGCCGACGAAACGCGTTCAGCGCCTGCATCAATATGTTGTCGCCCACCGGCGAGCCGCCAAGCTGGCCTGCGAACTCGCCCACGACCTGCAGCCGGTCCTCGGCTTGCCCGGTCCTCACCGACAGCACGTCGCCCACGTCGACGAATGCGAAGATCGTCTCGATATCGTGATAGCCATCGGCCCGCCGGCCCCGCACGTGCAGGGCCAGGTTGATCTTGGCGTAAGCGGTGGCTTTCAAACCGGGCGTGCCCCTACATGTTCGGATAATTGGGTCCGCCACCGCCTTCGGGAGTGACCCAGTTGATGTTCTGGGTCGGGTCCTTGATGTCGCAGGTCTTGCAGTGGACGCAGTTCTGCGCGTTGATCACGAACTTGGGATCGCCCTCTTCCACGCCCGACGAATTCATACACGCCTGCCGGACAGTAGCGTGCGGAAGGTCCGGCAAAGACCGGCAGGTTGATCTTCAGTCGGAACCTCCGGATCCTTGAGCTGAAGGTGGCAGGGCTGGTCTTCCTCGTGATTGGTGTTCGACAGGAACACGGATGACAGCCGGTCGAAGCTGATCACCCCGTCGGGCTTGGGATAGTCGATCGGCTTGAACAGGTCCGCGCGCATGAGCTTGTCGCAATCGCGGTGGTGCTTCATCGTGACGGGCAGGCCCATCTTGAACGTGCGCATCCACATGTCCACGCCCGCGAGCACGGTGCCCAGCCCGCCGCCGAACTTGGCGACCGCCGGTTCGGCGTTCCGGACCTTCTTCAACTCCTCCGCGATCCAGCTGCGGCGCAGCGGCGTCTCGTACTCGAACACCTCGTCATTGGCGCGGTCGGCGGCGATGGCGGCAGCCATGCTTTCGGCCGCCAGCATGCCCGACTTCATCGCGGTGTGGCTGCCCTTGATGCGCGGCACGTTGACGAAGCCTGCCGCGCAGCCGATCAGCGCGCCGCCGGGGAAGGTCAGCTTGGGTACCGACTGCCAGCCGCCCTCGTTGATGACGCGCGCGCCATAGGACACGCGCTTGCCGCCTTCCAGGATCTTGCGGATGTCCGGGTGCTGCTTCCAGCGCTGGAATTCCTCGAACGGATAGAGATAGGGGTTCGCGTAATCGAGCGCGACCACGAAGCCCAGCGCGACCTGGCCGTTCGCCTGGTGATAGATGAAGCCGCCGCCCCACGCGTCGTTTTCGGACAGCGGCCAGCCCTGCGTGTGGATCACCCGGCCGGGAACATGCTTTTCGGGATCGATGTCCCACAATTCCTTCATGCCCAGGCCATAGGTCTGCGGCTGGCAATTCGCTTCCAGGTCGAAGCGCGATTTCAGCTGCTTGGTCAGCGACCCGCGCGCGCCTTCGGCGAACAGCGTGTACTTGCCGTGCAGTTCCATGCCCGGCTGGTAGTCGGGCTTGTGGCTGCCATCGGCGGCCACGCCCATGTCGCCGCGTCGCCACGCCCTTGACCGAGCCGTCGTCGTTCCACAGGATCTCGGCCGCGGGGAAGCCGGGGAAGATCTCGACACCCAGCGCTTCGGCCTTTTCGGCCAGCCAGCGGCACAGATTGCCGAGGCTGCCGGTGTAATTGCCGTCGTTGGTCATGAACGGCGGAAGCATGATCTCGGGCAGCGAATACTTGCCGCCCCGCGTCAGCGACCAGTGCATGTTGTCGGTTACGGGCGTGTCGGCCATCGGGCAGCCGTCGTCGCGCCAGTCGGGCAGCAGTTCGTCCAGCGCGCGCGGATCGACCACCGCGCCCGACAGGATGTGCGCGCCGATCTCCGATCCCTTCTCAAGGACGCAGACATCCAGCGCCTCGTTCACCTGCTTGAGGCGGATCGCCGCCGCCAGTCCCGCAACGCCGCCGCCGACGATGACGACATCATAGGGCATGGATTTGCGTTCGGACATGACAGGCTCCCTCTTGTGGCAAGGTCTGTCGGCGCTGGAACAGACCGTGTGCTCTCTTGCATCAGGACTTGATTGCAGAACGCGGCGTGGTCAAGGGTGACGGCGAAAAATCGGATTCCCATACGGGCAGCGCCTTGACCTCTTCCAACGACCTGACAGCATCGCGCGGCGACAATTCGGCCCTGGTCGCAAGCTGGTCCGCGTTCTGGGCGGAAGCGGGCGTCGACATGGCGTTCGATGACGATCCGCGCGACTGGCTGGCCGAGGGGGCGCCGCCTGCCGAAACCCCGCAAGCCCGCGAAGGCGATGCACCGCCCGGCCAGAAGCTCCGGCCTCGCCCGGCTGCGCCGCAGCAGCCGCCCTCGCCGAGGATCGGCGGTCCCGAACTGGACTGGCCCGCGACGCTGGCAGCGTTCCGCGACTGGTGGATGAGCGAGCCGCTGCTGGACGCCGGACCGGTCGCGAGCCGCGTCGCGCCGATGGGCGAAGCGGGCGCAAGGCTGATGGTGCTCGTCGCCGATCCCGCGCCCGACGATGGAGGCGCGCTGCTGTCGGGCGAGGACGGGCGGCTGCTGGACGCGATGCTGGCAGCGACGGGGCTGACCCGCGCTGACTGCTATCTCGCCCCTGCCCTGCCTCGCCACACGCCCGCCGCCGACTGGCGCACGCTTCATGCCGAGGGGCTGGGCGCATTGATGCGGCATCACGTCGCATTGGCGGCCCCGCAGATGGTGGTGGTCTTTGGCGGCGAACTGGTCGATCTGCTGATGCCGGAGCGATTTGACGCCGGGTCCGCGCAGGGTTCCATCACCCTGCAAACCGGCGGGGAAGCGCGGGAAATTCCGCTGCTGGCAAGTTATCCACTGGCGGTCATGCGCCGCAGGCCGCAGGCAAAGGCGCTTTGGTGGGGGCGCTGGCTCGGGCTCTCGCGCGCGGCTTGACGAAATCGCGCTGCGGATTCACCCTTTGCCGGATATGGTCTTTTACCCTCGGGCGCGGGAAAGCACCCGTTTTTTGCGCTGGCTGGAACAGGCAAGAAGGAATTGCTGATCCATGGCTGCCACTCTGTCCCGGCGTCTGACCGGGTCCCTTATCTCTTTTCTTTCGCTGGTCGCGGTCGGCACCGCACCGGCGCAGGCGAATGTCGCCAACGCCATCGCATCGGTCGAGCAGTCGGCGCAGATCCCCCCGCAATTGAGCGAGGAGGACCGCGCCTTCTATGCCGAGGTGTTCCGCCAGATCGATGCGGAGAACTGGGCGCAGGTCGAATTCATGCTGACGCAAAAGCCCGACGGGCCGCTGACGCAGCTGGCGCTGGCCGAATATTACCTTGCGCCCACCTCGCCCAAGATCGAGCTGCCTGCGCTGAATGCATGGCTGTCGCGCGGCACCGACCTGCCGCAGGCGGGACAGATCGGGCGGCTGGCGCTGAAGCGGGGCCTGGAATCGGCACCCAGCCTGCCGGGCACGCAGCGCCTGGTGTCGATCCGCGCGCCTGAAAAGCGCACCCGTCCGCGCTCGGTGGGCGACGGTTCGATGCCCGAGTCGATCGCGACCGACATCCTCGACCGGATCAGCAACGACGATCCCGGCGGCGCGCGCATCCTGCTCGACGGGGTGGACGCCGGCCTGTCCACCAGCGCGCGGGCCGAATGGCGCCAGCGCGTGGCGTGGAGCTATTACATCGAGAATGACGACAACAACGCGCTGGCGCTGGGCCGCAATGTCGCCAATGGCGGAACCGGCCCCTGGGTGGCCGAAGGCTGGTGGGTCGCGGGGCTGGCCGCGTGGCGGCTGAACAATTGCGAACTGGCGGCCGACGGTTTCACCCGCGCCGCGCAGAGCGCCGACAACCAGGAATTGCGCGCCGCCGCCCATTACTGGGCCGCGCGCAGCTTTACCCGCTGCCGCCAGCCTGAGGAAGCCGCCCCCGCGCTGCGCAGCGCGGCGGGCTATTCCGAAACGCTGTACGGCATGCTGGCGGCCGAACAGCTGGGCATGCGCCTGCCCCCGATCCAGGCGGGCGGCGGTTTCGACCGCGGCGACTGGAGCACGCTGGCGGCCAATCCCAATGTCCGCACCGCGGTGGCACTGGTCGAGATCGGGCGCGAGGGGCTGGCCGACGAGGTGCTGCGCCACCAGGCGCAGATCGGCAGTCCGCAGCAATACCAGCCGCTCGCCCGGCTGGCGCGCACGCTGGGCCTGCCCGGCACGCAGCTGGCGATGGCCTATGCCGCGCCGCCGGGGACGAAGCCCGATCCCGCCACCCGCTACCCGCTGACGCGCTGGCAGCCGGTGGACGGCTGGCGCGTCGATCCCGCCCTCGCCTTTGCGCACGCGCTGCAGGAATTGCACTTCCGCCCGAGGCGATCAGCCCCGCCGGCGCGGTCGGGCTGATGCAGATCATGCCGGTCACTGCCCGCCAGCACGCCGGGCTGGGCCTGGGGCAGAGCACCGCGTCGCTGCAGGATCCGGCTACGAACATGAGTTACGGTCAGAAGCACCTGGAAATGCTGCGCGACGCCAGCGGCACGCAGGGCCTCCTGCCCAAGATCATGGCCGCGTATAACGCCGGGCTGTCGCCGGTGCAGCGCTGGAATACCGAGATCAACGCGCAGGGCGATCCGCTGCTGTGGATGGAATCGATCCCCTATTGGGAAACGCGCGGATATGTGGCGATCGTGATGCACCAATTACTGGATGTACCAGCGCCAGGCTGGGCCGCGATTCCGACGCGCGCGAGGCCTATGCCCAGAACCTGTGGCCGCGTTTCCCCGGCGTCGCCGGCAGCGATGCGGTGGCGATGCACGGCAAGGAAGTGACCTCCTCCACCGTGCTGAGCGGAGGCTGAAGGCAGCATCATGGCGATTGACGAAAGCCGCAGCTTCAAGCCGATCAATATCGCGCTGCTGACCGTGTCCGACACGCGCACCCGAGCAGACGACACCAGCGGCGATATCCTGGCGGACCGCATCGCGGCCGCGGGCCACATACTGGCCGAGCGCGCGATCATCCGCGACGATGCCGAGCTGATCACCGCCGAACTGCACCGCTGGATCGAGGACGAGACGATCGACGCGGTGATGACCACCGGCGGCACCGGCCTGACCGGCCGCGACGTCACGCCCGAGGCGCTTGGACCGGGTGAAGACGCGCGACATCCCGGGCTTTGGCGAGTTGTTCCGCTGCCTCAGCCTCAAGACCATCGGCACCAGCACGGTGCAATCGCGCGCCTGCGCGGTGGTGGCGCGGGGCACCTATATCTTCGCGCTGCCCGGATCGAACGGCGCGGTGAAGGACGGGTGGGACGGCATCCTCGCCGAACAGCTCGACAGCCGGAACCGGCCCTGCAATTTCGTCGAGCTGATGCCTCGCCTGCAGGGAGCGGTGAACCTGCGCGGGCGCTAGTTGCGCTTTACCCCCGCTTCCTCGAGCCGTGCGATCAGCCTGTCCGCTGCCTCGCCCATGGCGGACTTCGGCACCGGGTTGAACATCATCTCGGTCTGGTAAAGCATGATCGCCCTCTCGGTCCTGTCCCAGCGATAAAGCTCGGCGATCGGGATGTGCCGATTTGCCCCTGTCGCATGCCAGATGGATAAGCTCGCCATCCCACGCGACGGTCGAAGGCGCGCGCAGGGCCGCACTCTGCCGGAACTGGCGGCGCGCCAGCCGCGGAACCAGCCACAGGTTTATCATCAGCAACGCCGCCGGAATGACGACGACAAAGGCGACGGCTGTAGCCGACAGCCGGCCATAGAGCGCAAGATCGAGCACCAGCAGCAGGGCCAGCACGGCCAGCACGACAAGGAAGAGCTTGCCCACCAGGCCTCCGGTCAATCTGCGGAACATGTGCCGCCGCATGGCTTCGACGACCAGATCCTCGTCAACCTGGTACTGAAACGGTCCGTGCGCCTGCATGGTGGCGGCAATAGGCGGGCTGGATGAACAAATCCACAGGTTCTTGTTATGTTCTTTCTCGGCTCGTAACATCGCCACATGTCGAGTTGCCCATCATCCGCGCATCATGAGGTCGAGCGCGGCCGCGGCGCGCCCAGCAATGCAGTGCCGCAGCGCTTCGGCCTTGCCGAACGGCGGGCCGACGGCGACTGGCTGGACGAGGTCGAGGCGCATCGACGGCGCGGCGGCCGGCGGCGGACCACCGTTACCGAGGAACACCCCCGCTCCATCCTGACCTTCAACAGCTCGCCCGACATCGGCTTCGACCGCTCGATCAACGCCTATCGCGGCTGTGAGCATGGCTGCATCTACTGCTTCGCGCGGCCCACCCATGCCTATCACGATCTGTCGCCCGGGCTGGATTTCGAAACCAAGCTGTTCGCCAAGCCGGATGCCGCCGAATTGCTGCGCAAGACGCTGGCGAAGCCCGGCTACGCACCGCAGCCCGATCGCGATGGGGACGAATACCGATCCCTATCAGCCGATCGAGGGCCGCTACCGCATCACGCGCGCAGATCCTGGAGCTGTGCCTCGAGGCGCGCGCACCCGGTCACCATCACCACCAAGTCCGACCGGCGTGCTGCACGATCTCGACCTGCTGGAGGAAATGGCGCGGCACCGGCTGGTCGCGGTCGGCATCTCGGTCACCAGCGCTGGATGCGCGGCTGTCGCAGACGCTGGAACCGCGCGCGCCTTCGCCCGCAAAGCGGCTGGCGGCGCTGGCGCGGCTGGCCGAGGCTGGCGTGCCGACGCATGGCATGATCGCGCCCGTCATCCCCGCGATCACCGACGAGTTCATCGAAGCGCACGGTGGCCCGGCTGGCCGAGGCGCGGGGTGAATCAGCGCGGGCTGGATCATGATGCGCCTGCCGCACGAGGTTGCGCCCCTGTTCCGCGAATGGCTGGACGTGCATTACCCCGACCGCGCATCCAAGGTGATGGCGCTGGTGCAGGATGATGCGCGGCGGGCGCGACAACGAGCATCGCTTCCACGAGAGGTTCAGGCCGAGGGGCGCGTGGGCCGAGATGGTGCACGCGCGCTTCCGGCTGGCGCTGAAGCGCAGCGCGATCCCGCAGCAGAAGCCCGCGCTGGATTGCAGCCGGTTCCGCCCGCCTTCGCTCGACGGGCAGCTGGCGCTGTTCTGACAGGCGCTCAGGCAGTGGCGGCGCGCTGGACCCGCGGTTCGGCGGTGCGGTCCACCTGCATCGGCCCGGCATAGGGCTCGCACAGCGCCAGCGCCTCGGCGGGCGTACCCTGCATCCATTGCGCGCGCCGGTCCGGATCCACCAGCACGGGCGAACGGTCGTGCGTGCCATCGAAGATCGGGGCCGCATCGGTCATCACCATGGAATAGACCGCGCCCCACTCGTCGCTCTGCCGCCAGATGCCCGCCGCGGTGAAGACCGGTTGATCGGGCAGGCTGAACCAGCTGCGCGTCTTCGCGCCGCTGGGCCCCTCCGCCTCGGCAAAGGCGGTCATCGGGATCAGGCAGCGCCGCTCGATGAAGCTGAAGCGCCACATGAAGCTGTCCAGCCGGTCGCTGCGCGCATTATTGATCGGCTTGGGCTTCAGCATCCGGCCCGACTTGCCCTTTACCGCCAGCGGAAAACCCCATGTCATGCCGCGCATCCCCGCACCGTCGAGGACGAGGCCGGGATAGCCGGGAAAGACCTCCTCGCCGACATTGCTGCCGGCAGGGACGTCAACGCCGAACAGCCGCGCCACCTCGTCGGCGGCCTTCGTCATGCGATAGAGATTGCACATGGACGAAGGCTGCCGTGCGGCGGCGCGGCTGTCAAAGGGGGATCGCGGCGCTCCGTTACAGGCTGACGCGCACGCTCAGGCGAAAATTGCGGCCCGCCATCGGCACGAAGTCCTTGGTCACGCTGGAGTGGCGGCGCGCATCGACATCAAAGATATTGTCGACCTGCCCGATGACGGTCAGGTTGCGGTTGCCGCGCCACGGCTTCCATGCCAGCGAGGCATCGATCATGGTGAAACCGTCGGTCTTCGTCTCGTAGGCGGCAATGCGGTCCTGGTCGTCATAGAGGCCGACATCGACCCGCCCCTCCAGCTGCCGCGTCTTTGCCGTCAGCGCATAGCGCGCCGACAGCGGCGGGATCAGCGGCACGGCCGATCCGTCATCCAGTTCCGCGCGGACATAGCTGGCCGAGATCTCGTTGCCGAGGGCGACCTCGCCCAGCCGGACGAGCGGGAAGGCCGTCTCCGCCTCGAAACCGATGTAGTCCGCGTCCTGCTGCATCTGTTGGAACACGGGCAGATCGTCCTCTTCCTCGCCGGTCGCGGCGAGATAGATGTAGTCGTCGAACCGGGTGGCAAATCCGGTGAGCGAGAAAGTCGCTGGCCCGAAAGCGCCGCGTACATAGGCTTCGATCCCCAGCGCCTTTTCGGTGCCAAGCGTGGGATCGCCCACCTCGAACTGCTGGGTCGCAGGGTGGGGTCCGTCGGCGTAGAGTTCCTCGCCCGCGGGCGCGCGTTCGACGCGGCTTGCGTTGAGGCCGAAGCGCACGCCGGCGGGCGTTTCGTGCCAGATGCCCACCGCGCCCGAAACACTGTCGAAACTGCGCGAGGCAAAGCCGTCCGCATCCTGCTCGGCATGTTCGTAGCGGCCCGCCAGTTCCAGCGTCACTGCATCGAATTCGTGCTCCTGCAGCGTGAACAGCGCGAACTGGCTGGTCTTGCTGGGCGGAACGAAGGCCTCAGCGCCGGTCGCGTCGAGTTTGCGCCGGTAATATTGCGCACCAATCGAACCGCCGCCATCCGGCCCCAGCAACCCGCCGCGCTGGACGAGTTCGACGCGCCCCTCCACGCCGTTGACGTCGAAGACGGTGCCGGTTTCGCCGTTCTCCAGTTCGGTATGGGTGTAGTTGGTCACGCCCCAGCGCGTCCGCGCCTCGGCAAAGGGGCCATCGTCGAAGGACAGCGAACCGCGCAGGTCGGCGCGCCATTGGCGCAGGTCGATGTCGACGCTCTCGTGGCCGTGCTCTTCGTGCTCATCGGGTCCGGCACCGCCTTCGTCCTCGTGGTGATGGCCCGCGCCCGGACGCAGCGGCACACCATAGAACGTGTCATAGAGGCCGGCGGAGATGCCGAGCGTGGCACGCTCGCCGATCCACGCGACGCCCGCACCTGCCGACCAGGTCTCGGTATCCGAATTTTCGACGATGCCGCGCCTGTTGGCAGCCTCGATCAGTTCCTCGGCCTCTCCCGGTTCGTCCGCGTGCGCGGCCGCGTCGGCCAGCAGTTCGGCGCGCAGCGCGTCGCTGGCGGCAAAGCCCGGGATCTCGAGGTTGTCCGTCTTGCGCCACGATCCATCGACGTGGACCACGAATTCGCGTCCCAGCGGCGCGTCGGCCGACCCGCCGATCTGCCGCAGGTCGGACGCGGTGTCGGTGGCGGCGGTCGCATCGACATGGACCGGCTCCTCAGGAATGCGCAGCGGGATGCGGCGGTCGATCACGTTGACCGCGCCGCCGATGGCAGAGCTGCCATAGAGCAGGCTGGCGGGGCCGCGCAGCACCTCGATCCGCTCGGCGGTCAGCGGGTCGATGGTGACCGCGTGATCGGCCGAGGTGTTCGACGCGTCGATCGCGCCGATGCCGTCGGTCAGCACGCGCACGCGCTCGCCCTGAAAGCCGCGCAGCACCGGTCGCGAGGCGCCGGGTGCGAAACCGGTCGCGGAGACGCCGGGCAGGTCGGCGAGGACATCGCCGATCTGGCCCGCCATCTCGCGCTGCAGGTCGACACCCTCGACCACCGACGTCCCGGCCAGCACGTCGAGCCTGCCCACGCCGGAGCCGGTCACGACGATGTCGCGCCCGTGGAAGTCGTCATCGGCCCCGGCATCGCCTGTCGGCGGCGGATCGGCCTGCGGGGCATCAGCCTGCCGGGCATCGGCTTGCTGGGCATGGACGGCCATTGGCATCAGCCATCCGGCGGCCCCGAGCAGGAGGAAAAGGCGGCGAGCAGTTCGTGCATGATATAACATATCATCGCCACTAATCCGCAGCGCGCACCCGATCAAGAGGCTTGCTGCACTTGCACAGATTTTTTCCGTAGCGCGCGCCGAAAGCGCGTCAGGCGACCAGCTTCATTTGCGGCACGGCGCGCGCCTTGAGTGCCACGTTCGACACGCCCGCGATCTCGCTGATGCGGTCGGTCAGCTCGCCGTCCAGCGCGAAATTGCGGCCCAGCAGCATGCGGGCATGGCGCCCCTCGCCCAGCAGCAGCGTCGCCACCACCTCGCCGTTCGCCTTGGCATCGGCAGGCAGCGCCAGCGCCAGTTCGGGCAATGCCGCCTCGCTCGCGACTGTCAGCGTCAGTTCCATGCGCGCGCTGCCGGTCACTTCGGCCAGGGGCCGTGCGCCGCGCACGGTGATGCGGGGCGGCTCGTCCGGATTGGGCCGGTCCAGTTCGACATTCAGCAGCACGCATTCGCCCTCCGCCGCCCATTTCTGGAACGGCTCGACCAGCGCTTCCTCGAAACAGCTGGCCGAGAACTTGCCGGTCTGGTCCGAGAATTCGGCCATCACGAAATCCTTGCCGCGCTTCGTCTTGCGCTTGTTCACGCTTTCCACCAGCGCGGCCATGACCGCGCTTGACCTGCCAGATCCACCATAGGCCGCCGCGCTGGCCCTTCTGCGGTTCACCGGGCGTTTCGGCCACGCCGCCTTCCATGAGGCTGGCATGGCTGCGCGCGCCATTGGCGCTGGCGACCGCGCGCCATTGCGACACCGGATGGGCGGCGAAATAGAAGCCGAAATTCTCGCGCTCCTTCGCCATCTGCTCCTTGCGCGGCCACGGCTCGCACTCGGTCAGCCGCAGATCGGCCTGCGCATGATCCTCGCCGCCGAACAGCGCGGCCTGCCCGCTCGCCTTTTCGCGCACCGCGGCATCGGCTGACGGCCAGCAGCAGTTCGGCATTGGCGGTGACCTGCGCGCGGTTGGGCTCCAGCGCGTCGAGCGCGCCCGCGGCGGCCAGCGCCTCCAGCTGGCGGCGGTTCATCGATCCGGCGGGCAGGCGTTCGAACAGATCCTTCAGGCTGGCGAACCGGCCCGCTCGCCTCGCGCTCGGCGACGATGGCGTCCATCGCCTTTTCGCCGACATTGCGCAGGCCCGCCAGCGCATAGCGGACCTCATGGCCCTCCTCGGTCTGCTCGACGGTAAATTCGGCCTCGCTATGGTTGATGCACGGGCCGGCCAGCGCGATCCCGTGCGCGGCGCATGTCGTCGACGAAGATCGACAGCTTTTCCGACTGGTGCATGTCGAAACACATCGACGCGGCATAGAATTCATGCGGGTAATGCGCCTTGAGCCAGGCGGTCTGATAGGCGAGCAGCGCATAGGCGGCGGCGTGCGACTTGTTGAAGCCGTAGCCTGCGAACTTGTCGATCAAGTCGAACAGCTCGTTCGCCTTTTTCGCCTCGATGCCGGACACCGCCTTGCAGCCCTCGACGAAGCGGCTGCGCTGCGCGTCCATCTCGGCCTGGACCTTCTTGCCCATCGCGCGGCGCAGCAGGTCGGCGTCGCCCAGCGAGTATCCCGCCAGGATCTGCGCGGCCTGCATCACCTGTTCCTGATAGACGAAGATGCCGTAGGTCTCGGCCAGAATGCCTTCCAGCTTGGGGTGCGGATATTCGATCTCGGCAAGCCCGTTCTTGCGCTGGCCGAACAGCGGGATGTTGTCCATCGGGCCGGGGCGATAGAGCGAGACGAGCGCGATGATGTCCTCGAAATTGGTCGGCTTCACCGCCGCCAGCGTGCGGCGCATGCCTTCCGATTCCAGCTGGAACACGCCGACCGTGTCGCCGCGCTTCAGCAGGTCGTAAACGCCCTGGATCGTCCCACGCCAGCGCGTCGAGATCGACCGCAATCCCGCGCCGCGCCAGCAGGTCCACCGCCTTGCGCAGCACCGACAGCGTCTTGAGGCCGAGGAAGTCGAACTTCACCAGCCCGCTCCTTTCGACATGCTTCATGTCGAACTGCGTCACCGGCATGTCCGAACGCGGATCGCGGTAGAGCGGGACCAGCTGGCCAGCGGCCGGTCGCCGATCACCACGCCCGCCGCGTGGGTGGAGGAGTTGCGCGGCAGGCCTTCCAGTTGCATGGCCAGATCGACCAGCCGCTTCACATCGCCGTCGCGCTTGTATTCGCCGTGGAAATCCGCCGCGCCGTCCAGCGTGCGGCGCAGCGTCCACGGATCGGTGGGATGGTTGGGCACCATCTTGCACAGCCGGTCGACCTGGCCATAGGGCATCTGCAGGATGCGCCCGCAGTCGCGCAGCACCGCGCGGGCCTTCAGCTTGCCGAAGGTGATGATCTGCGCGACGTGATCGTGGCCGTATTTCGCCTGCACATAGCGGATCACCTCGCCGCGGCGGGTTTCGCAGAAGTCGATATCGAAGTCCGGCATCGACACGCGTTCCGGGATTGAGGAAGCGTTCGAACAGCAGGCCCAGGCGCAGCGGATCGAGATCGGTGATGGTCAGCGCCCAGGCCACCGCGCAGCCCGCGCCCGAACCGCGCCCCGGCCCCACCGGAATGCCATTGTCCTTGGCCCATTTGATGAAGTCGGCAACGATCAGGAAATAGCCGGGAAAGCCCATCTGGGTGATGATCCCGATCTCGAATTCCAGCCGTTCCTCATATTCGCGGCGCTGCTCGTCTGTCAGGTCGTCATAGGCTTCCAGCCGCCTGGCCAGGCCGCGCCTTGCGTCCTCGGCCAGCACCCTCGCCTCGCCCTCGAAATCGCCGGCAAGGCTGGGCAGGATCGGCTTGCGATAGGGCGGCGCGAACGCGCAGCGCTGCGCGATCACCAGCGAGTTGGCCAACGCCCTCGGGCAGGTCGGCGAACAGCTCCGCCATGTGCTCCGACGGCTTGACCCAGGCGTCGCGGGGCGCGCGGGGGCGGTCCTCGGCATCGATATGGGTGCTGTTGGCGATGCACAGCATCGCGTCATGCGCGGCGTGGAAGCCCGCCTCGGCGAACAGGGCGGGATTGGTCGCCACCAGCGGCATGTCGCGCGCATAGGCAAGATCGATCAGCGCTTCCTCGCTCTCGCGCTCGTTCGGCGCGCCGCTGCGCGCGATCTCGACATAGAGCCGCCCGGGAAAATGCGGGATCAGCGCATCGGCATAGCGGTTCGCGGCGCTCGTTCTGGCCATGCGCGAACAGGCGGGCCAGAGCGCCCTCGCCCGCGCCAGTCAGGCAGATCAGCCCGTCGGTGCGGCCAGCCAGATCGGCCAGCGTGACATGCGGCTCCAGTTCCAGCGGACGTTCGAGATGCGCCTTCGACACCAGATGGCACAGATTGTCATAGCCCTGCTCGTCCTGCGCGTAAAGCGCCAGCCAGTCGACCGCCGGATCGCCGTTCTGGCCCCCGCCGCTCTCCTTGGCCGAATCGGGCCGCGCCACGCCCAGCAGCGTGCCGATGATCGGCTGCACGCCGACTCCTTGCACGCGCCTGCGAAGGCGATCGAACCGTACAGCCCGTTGCGGTCGCAGATGGCGATGGCCGGAAAGCCGCGATCCTTGGCCAGCTTCGCCAGCTTCTTGGGATCGATCGCCCCTTCCAGCATCGAGTAGCTGGAAAGGACGCGCAGCGGAATATAGCGGGCGAGAGTCGGACGCGATGAGGCCATGCCCACGTTTATGGCGATGCCGCGCGCCGCGGCCAAGACCCGCGCGTTGCGGGCGGTGGACAGGTTGGGGGAAAGCCGCCGTCAGACAGGCGGCAGGTCGTCGCTCCGCGCCAGCGACATGATCTCGCCCAGTTCGAACAGCCGGTCGCCGGACTTCTGGATCACCAGGTCCTTGCGGTCGTGTTCGGGCAGGGCCGCGACGAAGCGGACCATCTCGGCAAAGGTGCCGTCGCGGATGATCTGGAAACCGCGCAGCATGTCGCTCTTGTTGCCATTGGGGCGGCGGTGGATCGACGCATGGTCGTTCCAGTCTATGCCGGTGGGGCGATCGGTTCCGCCCTGGAATGTCGAGGGGCTCATATCAATTCTCTCTCGCACGGGCTGCCCTCCCGGCCTGCAAATCAGCTTGCAGATGCCGGCGGGCGGTTCATCTGATCAACGCGAATGGCGCGATGATCGTTCCAAGTTGCTGCGTCAGGCCAGCTTCCCGTCATGCAGCCGCACGACGCGGTCCATCTTGGCGGCCAGCCGCTCGTTATGCGTGGCGACCAGCGCCGAGCTGCCCTGCCCGCGCACCAGCCGCAGGAACTCGTCCAGCACGCGGTCGCTCGTCGCCTCGTCGAGGTTGCCGGTCGGCTCGTCCGCCAGCACCAGCTGCGGCCTGTTGGCGAGCGCACGGGCGACGGCCACGCGCTGCTGCTCGCCGCCCGAAAGCTGGCTGGGCCGGTGGTCCATCCGCTGGCCCAGGCCAAGCGCGGTCAGCAGTTCCTCTGCCCGTTCGCGCGCCTCGGCGCCGCGAAACGCCGCGCGACCAGCTGCGGCAGCACCACGTTCTCGCGCGCGTCGAAATCGGGCAGCAGATGGTGGAACTGGTAGACGAAGCCCAGATGCTCGCGCCGCAGCGCCGTGCGCGCATCGCCGTTCGACTTTTCGGCCGATCGTCCGCAGATCGTGATCTCGCCGCCAAAGCCGCCTTCCAGCAGGCCGACCGCCTGCAGCATGGTCGACTTGCCCGAACCCGACGGGCCCAGCAGCGCCACGATCTCGCCCGGCATGACTTCGAGGTCGATGCCGCGCAGCACGTCGATGGTGACGCCGCCCTGCGTCGAAGCTGCGGGTCAGGTTCGACAGGACGACGACGGGTGCACTGGCGGGTGCATTGGCGGGTGCATTGGCCGGTTTCTCACGGGGTCACTCATAACGAAGCACCTGCACCGGATCGGTGCTGGCCGCCTTGAAGGCGGGATAAAGCGTGGCCAGGAACGACAGCACCAGCGCCATGATGACGATGGTGGTGACCTCAGCCGGATCGGTGCGCGCGGGCAGGGTCGTCAGGAAGCGGATCGACGGATCCCACAATTCCTGCCCGGTGACCGCTTCCACGCGCGCGCACCGCCGATTGGCGGAACGCCAGCGCCACGAAGCCCAGCGCCAGCCCGGCACCTGTGCCCAGCGCGCCGATCAGGAAGCCGGCGGTGACGAAGATCTTGAGGATGGACCGCCGCGTCGCGCCCATCGTGCGCATGATCGCGATGTCGCGGGTCTTGGCGCGCACCAGCATGATCAGGCTGGACAGGATGTTGAACACCGCCACCAGCACGATGATCGACAGCACCACGAACATGGCGACGCGCTCGACCGCCAGCGCCTCGAACAGCGAGGAGTTGATCGTCTTCCAGTCCGACACGATCGCCTGCCCCTGCAGGCGTCCCCGGATGGGAGCCAGCGTCTCGCCCACCGTGTCGGGGTTGTCGGTCGTGATCTCGATCATGCCGATCTGGTCGCCCGTCAGCAGCAGCGTCTGCGCATCCTCGATCGGCATGACCACGAATGCCTGGTCGTAATCGTAGATGCCGATCTCGAAGATGGCGGAAATCTCGTATCCGATCTCGCGCGGGACGGTGCCGAAGGGCGTTGAGCGGCCCTGCGGATTGATGATGGTGATCGTGTCCCCGATCCGCGCGCCCAGGTTCTGCGCCAGCCGCGATCCGATCGCCACCTTCTGCGCACCGGGCTGCAGAGCGCCCAGGTTGCCCAGCACCTTCTTGTCGGCCAGCCGCTGGATGTCCTCGGGCATGTTGCCGCGCACCAGCACGGCCTCCACCCGGCCGTTATAGGTGGCCAGCAGCGGCTGTTCGATCAGCGGCGAGGCGCGGGTGACGCCCGGCGTCTCGCGCACTTCCTTCAGCACGTCCTGCCATTGCGGCAGCCGCCCGCCATAGCCCTGCACGATGGCGTGGCCGTTGAGGCCGACGATCTTGTCCATCAGCTCGGCGCGAAAGCCGTTCATCACGCTCATCACGATGACCAGCGCGGCGACGCCCAGCATCACGGCGACAAGGCTGATGCCCGCGACCATCGCGATGAACGCCTCGCCGCGGCCCGGCAGCATGTAGCGCTTGGCGATGGTCCATTCGAAGGGGGAAAGTATCAAGAAGGCGGCTCCGGATGGAGGAAACTGGCGGTTCTGCTGGCGCGCCCATGACGGGGCCGGGATGAGAGGAAGCTGAACTAGGATGCGCGTGGTCGTGTGGCAATAGGGGGCAGGTGGCAATAGGCGGCACGACAGCGGTGCCGGGCGCAGCGGCCGCAGGAAGCGTTCAGACGCCATAAAACCGCAACCTGCCAGACGTCGCCGCATGCACGGCCCGCCGGACCCCGGCAAGGCGCGCGACATGCGGGGCAACAAAAGACTCCGGTTGTAATCGAAACGAAACATCGCCACATGGCGCGCATGACGACGGCGCCCACATCTGTTAGGGCAGCCGCGTGCGGGCCACAGGCTATACAGCGGAACATTGAAGGCATGATGTCCACGGACTTCGTCCACCATCCCTTTCATGACGAGGATGGGGATTCCCTGCGCGAGGAATGCGGCGTCTTCGGCGTCGTCGGCGCGCGCGACGCGGCCGCCGTCACGGCGCTTGGCCTCCACGCCCTGCAGCATCGCGGGCAGGAAGCGGCAGGCATCGTATCCTTTGACGGGCAGGAATTCCACGTCCGGCGCGGCAATGGCCACGTGGCCGAGAATTTCGGCACGGGCGAGGCGATGGCCGAACTGCCCGGCACCATGGCATGCGGCCATGTGCGCTATTCGACCACCGGCGGCATCGGGCTGCGCAACGTGCAGCCGCTTTATGCCGAGCTGGCCTCGGGCGGGTTCGCGATCGCGCATAACGGCAATATTTCCAACGCGATGCACCTGCGCGGCGATCTCGTCCGGCGCGGCGCGATCTTCCAGGGCACCGCCGATACCGAGGTGATCATCCACCTCGTCGCGACCAGCCGCTATCCCACGCTGCTCGACAAGTTCGTCGATGCGCTGCGCATGCTGGAGGGCGCCTATTCGCTGATCTGTTCGACCCCCGCGGGCATGATCGCCTGCCGCGATCCGCTGGGCATCCGCCCGCTGGTCATGGGGCATATCCCCGAAAAGAACGGGAAGGGCGCCGTCGTGTTCGCGTCCGAAACCGTGGCGCTCGACATCGTGGGCGCCGTGTTCGACCGCGAGGTCGAGGCGGGCGAGCTGATCGAGGTCGACCTTGACGGCAGGACCACCAGCCACCGGCCCTTCACCAAGACCTCGTCGCGCCCCTGCATCTTCGAGCATGTCTATTTCTCGCGCCCCGATTCGATCTCGGCGGGGCAATCGGTCTATTCGGTGCGCAAGGCGATCGGGCAGCAGCTGGCCATGGAATCGCCCGCCGACGTCGATCTGGTCATCCCCGTGCCCGATTCGGGCGTGCCTGCCGCCATCGGCTATGCGCAGGAATCGGGCGTGCCGTTCGAACTGGGCATCATCCGCTCGCATTATGTTGGGCGCACCTTCATCCAGCCGTCCGACGGCGCGCGCACCAACAGCGTCAGCCGCAAGCATAATGCCAATCGCGCGCTGGTCGCGGGCAAGCGCATCGTGCTGATCGACGATTCGATCGTGCGCGGCACCACCAGCCTCAAGATCGTGCAGATGATGCGCGACGCCGGCGCGACCGAGGTGCACATGCGCATCGCCAGCCCGCCGACGATGCACAGCTGCTTCTACGGCGTCGACACGCCGGAACGGAACAAGCTGCTCGCCGCGCGCATGGACATGGACGCGATGCGCGACTTCATCCAGGCCGACAGCCTCGCCTTCGTCTCCATCGACGGCCTCTACCGCGCGGTGGGAGAGGCGGAACGCAAGCCGAAATGCCCGCAATATTGCGACGCCTGCTTTACCGGCGATTATCCGACGCGGCTTACCGATCTGGCCGAAAAGACCCATTCGGGCCAGCTGAACCTGGCCCCCGGCAAGCCGGAAAAGGTTGCCTGATCCGATGAGCGAACAAACTGAAGAACGCCCGCTTGCCGGGCAGCTTGGCCTTGTCACCGGCGCATCGCGCGGCATTGGCGAGGCGACCGCACTGGCGCTGGCAGCGGCGGGCATGCATGTCGTGCTGACCGCCCGCGACGACCGCGCGCTGGAAGCGGTCGAGGAAAAGATCCACGCGGCGGGCGGCAGCGCGACCATCGCACCGCTCGACCTGGCGGAACCCGATGCGGTGGCGCGGCTGGCATCGGCGGTGTCGGGCCGCTGGCAGAAGCTGGACGCGCTGGTCATCGCAGCTGCCAACCTGCCCGAACTGACGCCGGTTGCCGACATCAACGCCAGGCAGTTCTCGCAGGCGCTGACGGTGAACGTGCTTGCCACGCAGACCCTGCTGGCCGCGTTCCACCCGATGCTCAAGGCCGCCGATGCCGGCAAGGTGATCGGCCTCACCAGCTCGGTCGGAGCGAACCCGCGCGCATACTGGGGTGCCTATGGCGCATCCAAGGCGGCATTCGACACGCTCCTGTCCTGCTATGCGCAGGAAAATGCGAAGGTGTCGCGAATCACCACCGCCATCGTCGATCCGGGCGCCACCCGGACGGCCATGCGCGCACGCGCCTTTCCCGGTGAGGATCCGAACACGGTAAAGGCTCCGGAAGTCGTTGCGGACGAAATTCTCCGGCTTTTAAGAGGCGGCTTCGTCAACGGGAATAAATTTCGCGTAGAGGCTGGTTCTTAACCAAAAAATAACCTCGTTTTGACTATGCTGTCCCGATCAGGAACGGTCTGAACCCAACCAACCGGTATCGGGCCATCGTTTCGTTGTGCGAGAAGGACAGCGGCCATGACCGAATTCAGAACCAGGGATCGTTACAACACGACCGGCCGGTACTATCAGGCCGCGCAGGAAGACCGCTCGGCCCCGCGCCTGCGGGTTGCGATTCCCGCCACGCTGCGGCCCACGGGCGGTCACGGCTTTGCCACCACCGTCAACGATCTGTCTCTGGGCGGATTTTCGGCGCAATGCGTCAACCGGCTGTCGATCGGATCGCTGTGCTGGCTCAAGCTGCCGGGGCTGGAAGCGCTGCAGTGCGAAGTCATCTGGTGGCAGAGCAATCTGGTCGGTTGCGCGTTCCAGAACCTGCTCAGCCCCGTGATCTACGACGATATCGTCGCGCGCTACCGCGAAGGCAGCGTGCAGCGCAGCGTCGTCTGAATCTCGCTTCGTTCCGCCGGGTTCCCTCCCTCGCCCGGCGGAACACCCGCTGCCGCGTCAGGCCGGCTTCACCAGCGTCACCTGGTGCACGTCGATCCCGCCGCCGCGAAAGCCGCCTTCGCAATACATCAGATAAAAGCGCCAAAGCCGGGTGAACGCATCGTCGAACCCTGCAGGCAGGCGCCCCTGCTCCGCCGCGCGGTCGAACCGCAGCCGCCAGTCGGCCAGCGTGCGGGCGTAATCCTGACCGAATCGCACCTCGTCCCGCCATTCCAGAGCTCGCGCCTCGGCCAGTCGGCGGAACTCGCTCGTGCGGATCAGCATGCCGCCGGGAAAGATGTAGGTCTGGATGAAATCGGCGCTGCGGGCATAATGCTCGAACAGCTCGTCGCGGATCGAGATGAACTGGATTGCCGCCCGCCCGCCCGGCTTCAGATTATGCGCGATGCAATCCATGAAGGCGGGCCAGTATTCGCGGCCCAGCGCCTCGACCATCTCGACACTGACGATCGCGTCGTAACGGCCGTCGACATCGCGGTAATCCTGCTTGCGGAACTCCACCTCGGGCGCAGCCTCACGCGCGAAGGCAAGCTGTTCGTCCGACAGGCTGATCGCCTCCACCTCGTGCCCGCGCTGCGCCAGCAGGGCCGACAAGGCGCCCCAGCCGCAGCCGATTTCCAGCACGCCGGGGCCCGGCGCGCCCTCGATCCGTCTGGCCATCGCGTTCATCTTGGCCTGCTGCGCGGCGTCCAGCGTCATCGCATCGCGCCAGATCGCGCTGGAATAGGCCATGGTGCCGCCCAGCCAGGGGGTGTAAAAATCATTGCCCAGGTCGTAATGCGCCGCGATATTCTCCCGCGATCCGCTTTTCGTGTTGCGCCGCAGCCGGTGGTACAGTCGCGAGACCATGCGCCAGGGCCCCTTGGCGCGGCCCGCATTGCCCAGCGTTTCGGCATTGGCCATGAACAGCGCAAAGATCTTGACCGGATCGGGGCTGGACCACTCGCCCTTTTCCCACGCACGGTACCAGCCCACCGATCCGCCCGTCGCCAGCCGCAGCACGCAGCGCCAGTCGTGGACCGTGATGTCCGCGTCGAACCCGCTGCGCTTGCCGCCCAGCACGCGGGTTTCGCCGCTCGGCAGCCGCGCGGTGATCGATCCGGTGGCCAGCCCTCGGTCGATCCGCTGCAGGATCCGGGCCTGTCCGCCGGAACTCACGCGCGCGAGCAGCCCGGTCGAATCCCGGTCCTCGCCCGCAGCCTCGGTCAGATGCAATCCCCGCCTCTCCATACAGGCAGAGATATGCAGCGCAGCTGCAGCGGGCAAGCGGGATGCCGCCTTATCCCCCCTTGGCCTCGCGATAGGCCGCAAGCGCCCGCTCCCGCGCTTCGCGGTGTTCGATGATCCTGGCCGGATAGTCGTCCGGGCGATGATCGTCGTCCGGGTCGTGGATCTGGTCGCCGGGCAGATCGGCCAGTTCGGGCACGAATTGCCGGATATAGTCGCCCGCATCGAATTTCTCCGACTGCGAAAGCGGCGCCATGATGCGCGGGAACATGTTGGAATCGACCCCGGTGCCCGCAGACCCATTGCCAGTTCACGCCATTGTTGCCGTAATCGGCATCGACCAGGCAGTCCCAGAACCATCGCTCGCCGTGGGCCAGTCGATCAGCAGGTGCTTGACCAGGAAGCTGGCCGCGATCATCCGCACGCGGTTGTGCATCCAGCCGATCTGCCACAACTGCCGCATGCCCGCATCGACGATCGGATAGCCGGTACGGCCCTGCTGCCATGCCTCGAGTTCTTCGGCGATCAGATGGCCTCGATCGGGATTGCGCCATAATTTCTCGCCGCCCAGATCGCGATAGCTTTCGGACGGATAGGCGGGGAACTGGCAGATCAAGTTCTGCGTGAAGTCGCGCCACAGCAGTTCGCCGCGAAAGGTCTCCACCCCCTCGCCCGTGTAGCCCGACAGGCGCTCCCAGACCTGCATCGGCGAAATTTCGCCGTGGTGCAGATGCGGCGACAGGCGCGACGATCCGTCGATCGAGGGCAGATTGCGGTCGGCCTCGTAATCGTGCACGCGGCTGGTGAAATCCTCCAGCTGCGCCTGCGCCGCGTCTTCGCCGACCTCCCACGTTTCACGGAAACCGGCGGCCCAGTCGGGCTTCGTCGGCAGAAGGTTCCAGTCCGACAGATCGTCGGAGGCAGGCCATTCGGCGGGACTCGTCAGGCTGGGCGCGTCCAGCACCTCGCGCTGCGGCAGGCACTGGCGCGCCGCCCTGGCGAAGGGGGTGTAGATCTTGTACGGATCGCCCGACCCTGTCGTCACCGTGCCGGGCGGCAACAGGTAGTTCCCGTCATAGAGGCGAAGGTCCAGCCGCTCGGCCAGCCTGCCCTGCGCTTTCCTCCACCACGGTTCGTAGTGCCGAATGGCGTGGACGGCGGCCGCGCCGGTTTCCTCGGCCAGCTTCGCGATCTCGTCCGCCGCATCGCCGCGCCGCAGGATCAGCCTTGCATTGTGCTGGCCCAGGGCGCGGTCCATCGCCTCCAGCGAATGATGCAGCCACCAGCGGGAGGCGCCGCCCATGGCGCGATTGCCCGCCCCCTCGTCGTCGAGGACATAGACGCAGATCACCGGCCCTTCGTGGGCAGCGGCGTAAAGTGCGGGTTGATCGGCAAGGCGCAGGTCGCGGCGCAGCCATACGATATGCGGGGCGGTCATGATGGGTGAACGGCGCTTTGCACGGTGCGGTTCCTATTCCGAAGCCAACGGGACACATGGCATTTCGGGCAATTCGACCACGAAATTGCCGCGTGAAGGGCCGAAGAAGAAGCGCGCGTCATGAATGGCGATGCCCCCTTGCTCGCGGCGCAGGGCGAACGGCGCCTGGCTCCAGAACAGGAAGGCGCCGACATCGGGGCGGCCCGCGCCGGCGATGCGTGGATCGGGCAGGCGGCAGCGGTCGGCTTCGCGCACCGACCATCCCGCCACGGTCCAGTGTGCCGGTTGCCAGTCTCTTGTCATGGTGCGGACGGCGGCATCCCGATCCCAGAAGGCGATCGGCACCGGCAGGGCGACGACTTCGGCCACATCGTACCAGCTTGCTTCCTCGCTCGCCGTGATCATCGCATTCACACCGATATAGGCCAGCGCCCCGGCGATCGCCGCCCGCGCCGGGACCCGCCACTCGCCGCCGCGCTTCTCGCGCCGCAGCGACAGCCACACGCCCAGCCCCATCATCGCCCAAAGCCAGACGTCGATGATGAACAGCACGTCGCCGTGGAACCAGCGGTGCGAGAACGGCTCCAGCAAGCGAATGCCATAGACGTTCATCCAGTCGAGTGCCGGATGCGTGAGGCAAGCGAAGAAGGCCAATACGAACAGCCAGCCGAACCGCACCGGCAGCCGCTTATCGGGCCGCGTGCCGCGCCGCGCCTGCCATCGGTCGAACCACCACAGGAACCCGGCGAGCGCCAGCGGCAGCAGCACCAACGCGATGGGCCCGTGCGTCAGTCCGCGCCGCATGGCCAGGCTCTCTGTCCCCCACACCACGCAGCCCGCGTCGATGTCGGGCAGGTTCGCGCCAAAGATCAGCGCGGGCATCGCCAGCCCCGTCCTGCGCTTCAGCCCCGCCTGCCCCAGCAATGCGCCCATCAGGCCATGCGTCAGATTGTCCATCGCCGCCTGATGGCAAGCCCCTCGCCTTGCGGCAATATGGCGCTCATGAAAAACGGCGGCACTGCCCTTTGGGGAAGTGCCGCCGTCATCTTCGGTCGCTAAATTATCAGGAAGGCGTCATGGCCGAATTGCGCGCCATGGTGAATTCCTCCGGCGAGAGATAGGTCGACCCATCCTGGTCGAAGTAGAAGAACGTCTGACCCGCCTGGTTGATCTCTTCCGAGGTCATGTACGGCTTCTTCGCGTCGTTCGGGGCGGGATCGCCGGGTGCCACCGGCACCGCCCAGATCGCATATTCCGCGACCGACATCTTGCCGTCATTGTTGCGGTCCAGCCACTGGAAATCCATCGCGCTGCGCGGCGGCAGGTCCGACATGCCCGACCCGGACGATGCATTGTCCATCGATCCGCTGCCGCTCATCGCGTCGCCGCCCGAGCTGCCCGTCGAATCCGAACCGCTCATCGAATCGGACGAATCCATCGTATCCGATCCGCCCATGCTGCCGCTTGCCGCAAGATCGGCATTGGCGACCCGCTCGGTGCGGATCGCATCGTAGTTCATGTCCAGTTCGTCGCTGATGGCCTGCCGGTCCATCGCGTCGATACGCGGTCTGCTGGTCCGGATTGAGTTCGCCGCCGACCGGGTAGCCGACATCGTTGACATCATTGTCGACCAGCTCGTCGACATCGTCGACCGCGGTATTCTCGACATTCTCGCTATCACAGGCCGCAAGGCTCAGGGCTGCGGCACTGGCAAGCGCCGTTAACATCAGCTTTCTCATACACTCTTCTCCAATTCATCGGGGGCGCCGATTTGTGGCGCCAGTTACCCAATCAACAGACGAGCGGCGATTTTGTTCAAATTTTGTCCAGAAAGAGGCGTCAGGCAAGTTCCTGAAGCATTTCCGTGCGATAGCCGTCCAGCTCGCCCAGCCTGCCCTCGCGGACTTTGCGGCCCAGTCGGGATTGGCGATCAGCGCGCGGCCGACCGCGATCATGTCGAACTCGCCCGCTTCCATGCGGCGTTCCAGCTGGCCCAGATCGGTGTTCGCTTCGGTCTTCTGGTCCTTGAACGCGCCAAAGAAATCGTCCGACAGCCCGACCGAACCGACGCTCATGGTCGGCACGCCGGTCAGCTTCCTGACCCAGCCGGCGAAGTTCAGCCCGTTCTCGCCGTCGATCTCGGGGAACTCGGGCTCCCAGAACCGGCGCTGCGAGCAATGCAGCATGTCGGCGCCCGCATCGATCAGCGGACGGGTCCATGCTTCCAGCTCGCTGGGTGTCGGGGCAAGGCGGCGGGTATAGTCCTGCTGGTTCCACTGGCTGATGCGCAGGATCAGCGGCGTATCGCCGATCGCCTCGCGCACCGCGCGGACGATTTCGGCGGCGAATTTCGTGCGGTCGGCCAGCGTCGGGCCGCCCCATGCATCGCTGCGCTGGTTGGTCCCCGCCCAGAAGAACTGGTCGATCAGATAGCCATGCGCGCCGTGCAGTTCCACCGCATCGCAGCCCATTTCCGCCGCCGCACGTGCCGATTCGACAAAGGCCGCGATGGTGTCGATCACGTCCCTCTCGCTCATCGCCTGGCCGTATGGTTCGCCGGGACGATAGAGGCCCGACGGCCCCTCGGGCGTGGAGGGGCGCGGCTTGTCGGGATTCTGCTCGCGCACCAGCCCGGTGTGCCAGATCTGCGGCGCGAACAGCCCGCCCTCGCCATGCACGGCATCGACCACCTTGCTCCACCCGGCCAGAGCGTCCCTGCCGTGGAAGAACGGAATACCCTGGTCGTTGCGCGCCTCGGGCCGGTTCACCACCGTGCCTTCGGAAATGATCAGTCCCACCCCGCCCTGCGCGCGGCGGCGGTAATATTCGGCCACGTCCGCGCCGGGCACGCCGCCGGGCGAGAAATTGCGCGTCATCGGCGCCATGGCGATGCGATTGGGGATCGTCAGACCCCGCAGCGTGAACGGGGTGAAAAGGATCGACATAGGTTAAACCGGGTCCTGTGCTGTGCCTGAAACCGTCCAGGTCTGGCCCTTTGCCAGCAGTGCCGCCAGATCGCCCTTACCCTGTGTACGGGCGGCCTGCATCTGCTCGGCTATGGCCGCGTCATAGGTAGGACGCGGATCGTCGTAGATAACCCCCAGCACCATGGGGAACGGGCCGAATTCCAGTTCGACCAGCATATGCGCCAGGCTGCGGTTGGTCTGGTCGTGGACCATCACCCCCGCCGCCTGCCAGTCGCCATCGACGATATCGACAACCTTCAGCGTCATGTTCTCGACGTCGCGGGCCAGCCCCTTGGTCGGCACCTTGTCCTTGCCCGCGCCGAACACCAGCGGCTCGCCGTGAATGGCCCAGACCTGCGTTTCGGCGGCGACCTTCTTCTGCGTGAAGTCGTCGAACACGTCCTTGTTATAGACGATGCAGTTCTGGAATATCTCGATAAAGGCCGCGCCCTTGTGCGCATGCGCCGCCACCAGCACGTCGCGCAGGTCCTTGGATACGTCGATAGCCGCGCGCCACGAAGCGCGCGCCCGATCCCAGCGCAAAGGCGCAGGGGTTGGCGGGCGGTCGACGCTGCCGCACCGGACTGGACGGGCTGGTCGTGCCGCGGCGGCTGGTCGGCGAATACTGCCCCTTGGTCAGGCCATAGATCTCGTTGTTGAACAGCAGGATCTGGCAATCCACGTTGCGGCGCAGCAGGTGCATGGTGTGATTGCCGCCGATCGACATGCCGTCGCCGTCGCCCGTCACCATCCAGACGTCGAGTTCGGGGTTCGCCAGCTTGATGCCGGTCACGAAAGCGGGCGCGCGGCCATGGATCGTGTGAAAGCCATAGCTTTCGACATAATAGGGAAACCGGCTGGAACAGCCGATGCCGCTGACGAACACGGTCTTGGCGGGGTCCGCGCCGATCTGCGGCAGGGTGCGCTGCACCGCCTTCAGGATCGCGTAGTCCCCGCAGCCGGGGCACCAGCGCACCTCCTGATCGGTTTCCCAGTCCTTGAGCGTGGTCTCGATCTTGGTCAGTTCGTTCATCAGGCGGGTCCTTACTGCTCGACCGATTCGGGAGTCGGGAGCTGGGTGTCGTTCACGGCGACTTCGCCGCCGATCTGGCTGGGCCGCGGTTCGCCAAGCGCGTCGCAGATCGCATCCTCGATCTCGGCAATGGCAAAGGGCTGGCCGCTGGTCTTGGTCAGCGGCTGCGCATCGACCAGGAACTGGTCGCGCAGCACGGTCTTGAACTGGCCGGTGTTCATCTCGGGCACCAGCACCTTGTCGAAACCCTTCAGCAGCGCGCCAAGGTTCCTGGGCAGCGGCCAGACATGGCGGACATGGACATGGCTGACGTCCAGCCCGCGCTTGCTGGCCCGGCGCACCGCCTGGTGGATCGGGCCATAGGTGCTGCCCCAGCCGACCAGCACCAGCTTGCCGCTGTCCTTGCCAAGGCACGACCTCCTGATCGGGCACCGACGACGCCGTCGATCTTGGCCTTGCGCGTGTCGGTCATGGCCTGGTGGTTCGCCGGATCGTAGGAGATATTGCCCGTCAGCGCGTCCTTCTCGATCCCGCCGATGCGGTGCATCAGGCCGGGGGTGCCGGGCTTGATCCAGGGGCGCCTGCCAGTCTCGTCACGCTTGTAGGGAAGCAGCACTTCCTCGCCATCCGGACCCTCGCCGTTCTTTTCGGTCAGGAACTGCACCGGAAACGGCTCGAAATTCGCGGGATCGGGCACCTTCCACGGCTCGGCCGCATTGGCGATATAGCCGTCGGTCAGCAGCATCACCGGCGTCATGTACTGCACCGCGATGCGGCACGCCTCGATCGCGCATTCGAACGCATCGGCGGGGCTGCGCGCGGCGACCACCGGCATGGGCGCATCGCCGTTGCGGCCATAGACCGCCTGATAGAGGTCGGACTGCTCGGTCTTGGTCGGCAGGCCGGTCGATGGCCCGCCGCGCTGCGAATTGACGATTACCAACGGCAGCTCGGTCATGATGGCAAGGCCCATCGCCTCGCCCTTGAGCGCGATGCCCGGCCCGGACGAGCTGGTGACGCCCAGATGGCCCGCATAGCTCGCGCCGATGGCGGCGCAGATCGCGGCGATCTCGTCCTCGGCCTGGAACGTCGTGACGTCGAATTCGCGCAGGCGGGCAAGGTGATGCAGGATCGCGCTGGCAGGGGTGATCGGATAGCCGCCGAAGAACATCGGCAATTCGGCCAGCTGCGCGCCCGCGACCAGCCCCAGCGACACGCTCTCCGCCCCGGTGATCGTGCGATAAAGACCCGGCTCGCTCTCTACCGGGTCGACATGCACCTGCCGCAGCGGACCGGAAATCTCCGCCGTCTCGCCAAAGGCATGCCCGGCATCCAGCGCGGCGATATTGGCGGCGGCAATGTCGGGCGCCTTGGCGAACTTCGCGTTCAGCCAGTCACGGATCGGTCCGCGCGGGCGGTCGAACATCCACAGCGCCAGCCCCAGCGTCCACATGTTCTTGCAGCGCAGCGCCTCCTTGTTGCCAAGTCCATAGGGCTTCACCGCCTCCAGCGTCTGCGCGCTGATGTCGAATGCCATCAGGTCCCATTTCGCCAGGCTGCCGTCTTCCAGCGGGTTGGCGCTGTATTTCGCCTTGTCGAGGTTGCGCTGCGTGAACTCGCCGCTGTCCGCGATGATCAGCCCGCCGGGCTTCAGCGCCGCCAGGTTCACTTTCAGCGCGGCGGGGTTCATCGCGACCAGCACGTCGGGCGCGTCGCCCGCCGTCTCGATCGCGGTGGATCCGAAGTTGATCTGGAAAGCGGACACGCCGAACAGCGTGCCCTGCGGGGCGCGGATCTCGGCCGGGAAGTCGGGAAAGGTGGCCAGGTCGTTGCCCGCCAGCGCGGTCGACAGCGTGAACTGTCCGCCGGTCAGCTGCATCCCGTCGCCCGAATCCCCGGCGAAGCGAACGGTAACGGCTTCGCGAGCCGGTGCGGGACTGCCAGTGTCTGCCATAGCCTATCCTCTTCCTGTGGCCCTCTTCCTGTGGCCCTCTTCCCGTGCAGCCGTCCCGCCCTTGCGGACGGTCTGCCCGGAGGCGCCCCTCGTGCACATGAACCGGGCAGGCCCCGATAAGGTTACAATCGAGAAATACTTTGTATCCCCGCAAGCTGCGCCATATCAGGGCGCTTGCGCAAGGGCCTATCTGGCCTGCACCATATCGCCCACCCGGCCAGCCTTACCGGGCCAGCCTTAGCGGAACGCCTCGCCATGACTTCACCTTCCGACACCGATCGCGATCCCTCCCGGTTCCGTCCCTGCGCCGGAATGATGATCGTCAACGATCTGGGGCGCGTGTTCGTCGGCAAGCGGATCGACACCAAGGAAGGCGACTGGTGGCAGATGCCGCAGGGCGGCGTCGATCCGGGCGAGGACATGCACGAGGCGGCGTTCCGCGAATTGCACGAAGAAACGGGCATCGCGCGCGACCATGTCGAGCTGATCGCCACCACCCGCGAGGAATTGTTCTACGAACTGCCGCCGCATCTGCACGGCAAGTTGTGGGGCGGCAAATATATCGGCCAGCGGCAGAGCTGGTTCCTGATGCGCTTCACCGGCGGGGACGAACATATCGACCTGTCCGCCCACGATCCTGCCGAATTCCAGGAATACCGCTGGATCGAGCCCGATCTGCTGCCCGAGCTGATCATCCCGTTCAAGCGCCCGGTGTACGAGCAGGTGCTGGCGGAATTCCGCGGTCTGATCTGACGGTCGTCATCTGCGGGTCGTCGTCTGACGGTCGCCGACCGGCCCGCGCGGGTCAGTTCTGCTCGGTTGCGGGCTTGCCGATGGAATCGGGGCCGATCGCTTCGGGCGTGCTGGCCTCCGCCGACTTCACCTGGGGCAGCGGGCCGCGCGCGATCACGGCGGCGAGTTCCCCCGCCTCGGCGCAATTGGTGCCGCACAGGCTCTGCAGCTTGGCCAGGTTCTGCTCCGCCTTGGCGGTCGCGCCCTTCTCGGCCATGGCCGCGCCCTCGCCCGCGATCGCCTGCAGATTGCCGGGATCGCGGGTCTGCGCCTCGCGGTAGTAATGGATCGCCTGCCCCTGCATGCCCCGCATGCGCGCAGCCTCGGCCAGTTCCAGATAGGTCGGCGCATAGCCGGGATCGAGCACCAGCGCCGCCTCGAACCGGTCGGTCGCGGCATCGGCATGGCCCGAGGCCAGTGCGGCGCGGCCCATCGCCAGCAGTTCGGTGACGCGCGCATCGTCGGTCTGCGGCGCTTGCCCGAAACCCGTGCTGGCCGTGACGGCGACGGCAAGGGACAAGGCAAGGGCAAGGGGCGAATAGCGCATCAACAGCTCCATAGGCGTGGAGCCCCGCGGTGGGGGCGTGGTCCGATAACTGCCGTCCGGCGGCGCCGGTTCCGCGTGCCGCGGTGCGTATCGTGCCGCTGGCGGGCCGGATCTTGCCGAGACGTCAGCCATAGGCAGCCAGCCTATCAGACCTTCGCCGCCCGCGCGAAGAAAAATCCGTCCGTGCCGTCGCGGTACGGCGTCAGCCGCACGCCTTGCCCCCTCGGGCGCCCTGCGAATGCCACCGGCTCGGCCCGCAGGTCCGGGCAAGCCGCGGTAAAGCGGTCGAAAAGCCGTGCGCCTTCCTCGTCCAGCAGCGAGCAGACGACATAGACCAGCCGCCCCCCGGGGCGCAGCAGGCCCGCCGCCATTTCCAGCAGGCGGAACTGCAGCATCGTCAGCCGATCGATCTCCTGCGGGGTGATCCGCCAGCGCGATTTGGGATTGCGCCGCCAGGTGCCGGTGCCGCTGCACGGCGCGTCGACCAGCACCGCGTCCGCCTTGCCGCGCCAGTCGTCCAGCGCATCCATCTCGCGCCCCGGGTTCAGCAGGATCTCGGTAATGATGCTCGCGCCCGCCCGCTCCGCACGCGGACGCAGGTTGCCTAGCCGCCGCCGGTCGGTGTCGCAGGCGACCAGCGTACCCGCGTTCTCCATCGCGGCGGCCAGCGCCAGCGTCTTGCCGCCCGCGCCCGCGCACAGGTCGATCACCGTTTCGCCCGGCTGCGCGCCGACCGCCATGCAGGCCAGCTGGCTGCCGCCGTCCTGCACCTCGATCAGCCCGTCCTTGTAGGCGTCCCACCCCTCGACCGGCGTGCCCGCGGGCAGGCGCAGCACATTCCGCGCAAGCAGCGGTTCGCCCGCGACCGGCAGTTCCAGCGTGTCGCGCAAAGCCTTCAGCGCGTTGACCCGAATGTCGAGCGGGGCGCGGTCCAGCAGCGCCTCGGCCTCTTCGCCCGCGACATCGGATGCCGCCAGCCGCTCGGCCAGCCATGCGGGCGCGACCCCGCCCTGCGCTGCCTTCTCATCCGCACCGATGACCGCCGGGCCATAGGGCGATCCGTCGAACGCTTCGGCCAGTTCGGGCTGCACCTCGGCCAGTCGCAGCATGGCGGCGCGGCCATTGCCGGGCACCGGCCCGCAGGCGCGGATCGCGCCATAGACCAGCTCGCGGATCGCGCGGCGGTCCTTCGACCCGGCATAGCGGCGCGCGCGCAGCCCGTCGGCCACCAGGCGGTCGGCAGGCGCCCCGCCCTCGCGCGCGGCGGTGATGATGCCGTCCAGCAATTCGATCGCGGCCTGGACGCGTGCGGCAGGCGTCATGGCGCGGCTTCCCCTTGATCAAGCCCGCGCCGCCAGTCGGGATGAACGGCAACCGCGCGGCGGTACAATGTCTCGCACCGCGCGATGAAACCGATCTTGGCGAAGAAGCTGGCCAGCGCGCCAGAGAAACAGGCAATCACGTCAAGCATCACGATCCCGTATATGGCGACCGCCGCTCCCAGTGCGGCCAGCACGTTCCAGCCATGGAATTTCCACACCGCCAGCCCCGCCTCGGCAACGCCCCTGCGGGCGATCCACAATTGCTCGCCCCAGACCGCGCGGCTCATCCAGTGGCTGTCGCCCTGCGCAGGCGGAAAACTCAGCGGATTGCGCCACAGCCAGATCGCGGCGAGCAAGCCCACCGGAACTGCCCACCAGCCGATCCAGACCCGGCTCCAGCCGACCGCGATGATCACCGGCCACCCGGTGACCAGCCGGCTCCACCCGCTCCACGGATTGGCGTGCCGGTCCCAGCCCGCATCGTCCAGCCCGAAGGCCGAGGCGAGGCGGGCTTCCCATGCCACCGCCGCCGCCTCAGCGGCCCTGATAGTTGGGCGCCTCGCGCGTGATGGTCACGTCGTGGACATGGCTTTCCGACAGCCCCGCATTGGTGATGCGGATGAACTCGGCCTTTTGCCGCATAGATGGAATATCGCCGCAGCCGGTATAGCCCATCGCCGCCTTGATCCCGCCGACCAGCTGGTGGACGACATCCTTGGCCGGGCCCTTGTAGGGAACCTGCCCCTCGATGCCTTCGGGCACCAGCTTCATCTGGTCCTTGATGTCCTGCTGGAAATAGCGGTCGGCAGATCCGCGCGCCATCGCGCCCACGCTGCCCATGCCGCGATAGCTCTTGTAGGCGCGGCCCTGGTACAGGAACGTATCGCCCGGCGCTTCCTCGGTCCCGGCCAGCATCGATCCGACCATGATCGTCGACGCGCCCGCTGCGATCGCCTTGGCCGCGTCGCCCGACGAACGGATGCCGCCATCGGCGATCACCGGCACGTCGCTCTTCATCGCTTCCTCGGCGCTTTCCATCACGGCGGTCAGCTGCGGCACGCCCACGCCCGCGACGATGCGCGTCGTGCAGATCGAACCGGGACCGATGCCCACCTTGATCCCGTCCGCGCCCGCACCGATCAGCGCGCGCGTTGCCTCGGCCGTGGCGACATTGCCCGCGATGACCTGCACGCTGTTCGACAGCTTCTTCACTCGCTCGACCGCGGCGGAGACATCCTTGTTGTGGCCGTGCGCGGTGTCGATCACCACGACATCGACGCCCGCATCGACCAGCGCCTCGGTCCGCGCGAAACCCTTGTCCCCCACGGTCGAGGCGGCGGCCACGCGCAGGCGGCCCGCGCTGTCCTTGGTGCTATCGGGAAAGGTCACGGCCTTCTCGATGTCCTTGACGGTGATAAGCCCGATGCAGTGATAGGCGTCGTCCACCACCAGCAGCTTCTCGATCCGGCGCTGGTGGAGCAGGCGGCGCGCTTCCTCCTGCCCGATGTCGGCGCTGACGGTGGCAAGGTCGTCCGCCGTCATCAGCTCCTTCACCGGCTGCGAATCATTGGCGGCAAAGCGCACGTCGCGATTGGTGAGGATGCCGACCAGCCGTCCCGACCCCTCGACCACCGGAATGCCGGAAATGCGGTTCGCCTGCATGATCGCGCGCGCCTCGCCCAGGGTCGCGTCGGGGTCGATGGTGATGGGGTTCACCACCATGCCGCTTTCGAACCGCTTTACCTGCCGCACGGCGGCGCATTGCTCGTCGATGGTCAGATTGCGGTGCAGCACCCCCATGCCGCCCATCTGCGCCATGACGATGGCCATGTCCGCCTCGGTCACCGTGTCCATCGCGCTCGACAGGATCGGGATGTTCAGCGCGATGTCGCGCGTGATCCGCGTCCGGGTATCGGCCATGCTGGGCACGATGTTCGATTCCGCCGGACGCAGCAGAACGTCGTCAAAGGTCAGCCCCAGCGGGATTTCGGATGTGATGCGGTTCGCCACGGGACTTGCCTGCCTTCATATATGCGTGAGGGGGAATCGTGGCGGCCCATGTAACCAGATGCCCCCCCTTCCGCTAGAGGGCTATGGTGCATTTATTGCACCCCTGCGGAACACTGATGCGGACCGCGCAGCCGCGCCCTATTGCGCCGTCCAGCCGCCATCGACCGAGATATTGGTCCCGGTGATATTGTCCGCCGCCTTGCCGCACAGGAACAGCGCGACCGCGGCAATGTCCTCCGCGGTCGAGAATTTCTTGGTCGGCTCGCGCTCCAGCAGCACCTCGTTGATCACCTGCTCGCGCGTCATCCCGCGCGCCTTCATCGTGTCAGGAATCTGGTCCTCGACCAGCGGCGTCCAGACATAGCCCGGGCTGATGCAGTTGGCGGTGACGTTCTGCTCGGCCAGTTCCAGCGCGATGGTCTTGGCCAACCCCGCCAGCGCGTGCTTGGCCGAGACATAGGCCGACTTGAACGGCGAGGCGGTCAGCGAATGGGCGCTGGCGGTAAAGATGATGCGGCCCCAGCCCTTCTGCTTCATACCCGGGATGGCAAGGCGCGAGCAATGGAACGCGCTCGACAGGTTCAGCGCGATGATCTGGTCCCATTTCTCGACCGGGAATTCGTCGACCGGCGCGACATATTGCATGCCCGCGTTGCAGATCAGTATGTCGACCGTGCCGAACGCATCCAGCCCGGCCCGCATCAGGCTTTCGCAGCCCTCTCTCGTCGTCAGGTCGCCGCCTGCAAAGATCGCCCTGGCCCCGCTTGCCGATTCCAGCGCGGCCCGCTCCTTCTCGATCTCCGCCTCGTCGCCAAAGCCGTTGATGACCAGGTTCGCTCCCTCCGCCGCCAGCGCCCTTGCATAGGCGAGCCCGATGCCCGAAGTGGAACCGGTTACAAGCGCGGTCTTGCCGGAAAGGAACATTTCGGTCTCCATTGATGTTTGATGTGTCAGCGAACTGGGTGTGTGTCTGCATGGGTTCGGGCGTCATGCCCGGAAAACCGAATCAGCATTCATGTCTTCAGGCCCATATCTACGGGGGTAACGATGCGGCTCAATGATTTTTCCCGCAACATCCGGGTCCGCGACCAGCGCGGCGGCAGGGGCGGCGGCATGGGCGGCGGCATGGGCGGCGGCGGCAAGCTGGGCATCGGCGCGGTGGTACTGGCGATCGCGGGCTATTTCGTCTTCGGCCTCGACCCGATGGCCACGCTGGGCATGGTGGATCAGTCCGGTTCCAGTGCCCCGGTGCAGACCGGCGGCCAGACGGTGGAGGAAAGCTGCAGCGTCAACGCCTACAGCCGCGAAAGCTGCGCCGCGCTCTCCTCGCTGGACGAGACATGGCAGCCATTGTTCCAGCAGGCGGGCATCCAGTTCACCCGGCCCACGCTCAATTTCTATGACGGGCGCGGACGGTCGGGCTGCGGCGCGGCGCAAAGCGCGATGGGGCCGTTCTATTGCCCGAGCGACCAGGGCATCTATATCGACACCAGCTTCTACGACCAGCTCGGCCGGCAGCTGGGCGCGGGCGGCGATTTCGCGCGCGCCTATGTGATGGCGCATGAATACGGGCACCACGTCCAGAACCTGACGGGACAGGCCTCGCAGGTGCGCCAGCTGCAGCAGCGCAGCCCCGGCGCGGCCAATCGCATCCAGGTGGCGATGGAACTGCAGGCCGATTGCTACGCGGGCGTCTGGGCGGCAAAAAACCGGAACCTCATGGAGCCCGGCGACATTGAGGAGGGCATGACCGCGGCATCCTCCATCGGCGACGACGCGCTGACGCAGGGGCGCGTCAGCCCCGACAATTTCACCCACGGCACCAGCGCCCAGCGCATGGAATGGCTGCAACGCGGTCTCAGAACCGGTGACGAGGATCAATGCGACACATTTTCCGCGCTTCTGGGATAGGCGCGATCTGCGTGGCGGCGATGGCCGCCGCGGCAATTCCCCACGCGCAGGCCCAACAGGTCGGCGACGAAGGCGTGCAGGTGGAGGAGATCCCCCTCCAGCCGCTGCGTGACCTCAACCTCGACAAGAAGGAGATCCCGCCGCTGCTGGTCGACATCGGCAACCATCCCTACTCCGCCGGCGGGCTGACCGACTGCGCGGTCATCGCCAAGGCGATCTCCGACATCGACATCATGCTGGGTCCGGACATGGACGTCCCGCGCGAGGAACGATCGGACATCGCCAAGGGCGCCGACACGGCGGGCGAGATGGCGCAGGACATTGTCGGCGGGCTGATCCCCTTTCGCGGGCTGGTGCGCGAGATTTCGGGCGCGAAGGCACGGGAACGCTACCTTGGCGAGCTGGTCATGGCGGCGGCGGTCCGGCGCGGTTTCCTGAAAGGCATCGGACTCGAGCGCGGCTGCGAGTCGCCCGCAAGGCCACTGGCGGAAGGGCCGACGACCGTGCCGCCCGAACCCGCGAGCGCTTCGGCCGAGGAATAGGAAAAGGGGCGCGGACCGCCATGCCGCCCGCGCCCCTCCTTCACACCTGCGCCGGTCGGCCCACGCCCGACCAGTCGATGTTGCGCGTCGCGTACATCACGCCCGCCAATGCCGCGAACAGCAGCAGCGATCCGATCAGCAGCGACCATGCCTCAAGGCTGAGCAGCACGAACAGCAGCGCATAGAGCCCCGCCAGCAGCCCGCCCATCACCCGCGCCCGCTTCCAGCTTTTCAGCACCGATGCGCTATAGGCGGTGATCAGGGCGACGATGGCCGCGCTGGCCAGCAGATAGGCGATGGTAAAGCCCGTCACCTCGGCAAAGGCGAGCAGCAGCACGAAGAACAGCACCAGCCCCGCGCCGGTCAGCAGATATTCCGCCGCCGCCACCCTGACGCCTGCCACGACGTCGAACATCAGGAAGGTCAGGAAGGTGAAGCCGATGATCAGGAAGCCGTACTTCACCGACCGGTCGATCCGGCTGTAGAGATCGACCGGCTCGACCAGCCCGATGGTGGCGACCCGCGCCTGCGAGCCGCCCGGCGCCATGTTGTCGACCGAACCGGGACCGACCACCGGCGGCTCCAGGTCGCCGGTCATCGCCAGCCCCTGCCCCAGCGCAAGGTCGGGAATTGCGAAGGACGCCTGGAACCCGCCATCGGAAATCGCCGGATCGCCGGGCAGGAAACTGCCGGAAAAGCTGGGGTGCGGCCAACTCGAGGCGACCTGCCATTCGGTATTGCCGCCGCGCGGCACCAGGCTGATCGTCTCGCTGCCACGCAGGCCATAGGACCAGGCGACGGTCAGCGGCGCGTTGCCGTCCCAGTCGGGAAAACCGTGGAAACCCGCGCCGCCCGTCGCCGCCGGGCCGCCGCCGGGCCGCACCGCCAGCGTGTCGCCATTGACCGTCACCGCACTTTCGCTCTGCAGCCCGCGCGGATCGGACACGCCAAAGCGCAGCTCCGCGCGCTGCGGCATCAGGCTGGCGGGATCGATCCCCTGCCGCTCCAGATCGGCGGGCATGACGAAGCGGGCCGTGCCCTTCAGCCCTGCGTTATAGAGCACGGTCGCATAGATCGACTTCTGCTTGCGCTGCGGGTCGAGCACGGCGGCAATGTCCTGCTCCACCGGCGAAAGAAACAGCTCGCGCGTCACGGTGGACAGCTTGGACGTCTGCTTGCCGTCGACGATGGTGTTTTCGCTGACCGTCTCGCGATACGGGATCACCAGCACCGGGCCGGTCACGACCTGCGCGCCGCCCCAGCCCTGCGTGATCGTCTGGCGCGCGACATGCGACTGGTCCTGCCGGTCCCACACCAGCGCGTAGACCATCATCAGCGGCACCGCGAGCGCGCCCGCGACCAGCAATGCGAAAAGCAGCTTCATGCCCGGCGAACGTTGTCGCCCGGGCGATTGCGTGTGTTCGATGTCAGACACGGATGTCGTCTCCCCATTCAGGATGGAGAGACGAACCGTGCTGTTTCAGCGATGAATTGAATGAGAACCGAACGGTTCTACTCGGCAAGCTCGCGGCGCATGTCGGCCAGTTCGGCATCCAGCTCGGCCAGCACCTCGGCCCTTACGTCGGCCGACATCGCCCCGCTCGAGGCGATCGCGACACGCGCGCCTTCGACCCCCGCAATGGCGGCGTGCATGGCGCTGCGCTCGATGGCGGCTTCGTCGATCACATGTTCCCGCACGATGCGGCTCTTGCCGTCGGGGCCGACCTGGCTGACGCGGATGGTCCGCACCTTGCCGTCGGCCGAAACGATTTCCTGCACCTGGGGCGCAGCGGCGGCGGCGCGCATCGTCTCGCGGGCCGAACGGCGGATCTCGGCCCGCGAGCGTTCCAGCTCGGCAGCGGCGCGCCTCAACTCTCGCTCGGCACGGGCGCGCTCCGAGCGGCTCATGTCAGGGTCCCGGCGCAGCATGCGGATCTCCTCGCGCAGTTCGGCCTGTTCCTGCACCATGTCGGCATCTTCCTCTTCCAGCTCGCGCTGTTCCTCGAAGATCCAGCTGTGCGTGCCGTCGGAATGAACGCCGTGCTCTGGCGGCATCGGGGGCTCGGGCGGCATCGGGGGCTCGGGCGGCATCGGGGGCTCGGGCGGCAGCGGCGGCTCGGGCGGCTGCGGCGCGAAAGGCGCGGACGGGGGCACGGGCGGCTGAGGCACGGCGGGCACGCCCGGGACGGATGGAGGGGCGGGCACCTCCGCGACCTGCGTCTCGGCATAGGAAATCGACGCGGTCAGCGGCAGGGCGATGCAGGCTCCGGCACCGATCAGCAGGATGCCGGTACGGCGGCGCAGGCGGGAGGGGGACATGGCTAAACTCCTGAGACGATGGACGATGGCTTTCTCGCCCAACAGGGGCCCGATCTCCCGAAATCCGGCCATGGGGGCTGCAAGTGCGAGGTTCTGTTCGCGTGCCGAGGCGGCGATCACCGATCCGTAATGCGCGCGGATGGCGACATCGCGCCCCCCGTCGGCATGCAAATCCATGACCCGCGCATCGCACGCGGCTTCCTGGTCCCGCCGCATCGCGCGCCAGCCCAGCCACGCGATCGGATTGAACCAGTGCAGCGCCAGCAAGGGCTGGGCGGCAATATTGGCGAGCAGATCGTGCCCGCGGTGATGAGCGATTTCATGCGCGATGGCGAGGTCGCGGCCCGCGCTGTCGAGGTCGGCCATGAAGCCGGTCGGCATGGCGATCACCTTATCCAGCACGCCGAACGCGACGGGCGCGGCGACGGCATCGGTCTCGACCAGGCGGATGTCTTCCCACTCGCCCACCGGACGCGCGCCCTTCAGCAGCATGCGGCGCATGCGATGATACGACGACCAGCGCCACGCCAGGAACGCCAGCGCCACCGCCAGCCAGACGAACACCAGCGATCCGACCAGCATGTCGGGCGCAATCAGCGACGGCGCAGGATCGCCCATGGCGGCCAGATCGGCCTGCGGCAGCACCGGCGGCGCCCCATTAGTGAAAGCCTTGTCGGCGAACAGCGGGACGTTTGCGGCAACCGGCGCGGCATCGGCCGCGACCTCTTCGGCGGGCCGCATCCACGCGGGCAGAACCAGCGGCGGCATCACCAGCCGGACCAGCGGCAGCGCCCACAGCGCATAGGCCGCGCGCGGCCCGAACCAGTGCGCCACCGGGCGGCGCAGCAGCAGCGCGGCGGCGATCAGCACGCCGGTCCCCACAAGCGTATCGACGGCATAATCCAGAATGGCGACGTCCCCGATCATTTCCTGAGCTCCCTCAGCAATCCCTCGATCTCGTTCAAATCGCGCTCGCTCAGCGCTTCGGCTTCGGCCAGATGCGCGAACAGGCTGGCCGCACGCCCGCCGAACAGGCGGTCCAGCAGGCGGCGCGATTCGCTGCCCAGAAAAGCCTCGCGCCCGATCAGCGGCGTATAGAGAAAGCGCCGCCCATCCGGCTCGGTCGCGATCGCGTTCTTGGCGACCAGCCGCGACAGCAGCGTCTTGACCGTGGCCAGGCTCCAGCCCTTTTCCGCATCCACACGCTCTGCCACCTGCGAGGCGGTCAGCGGCTCGCCTGCGTCCCACAGCGCTTCCAGCACCGATTGCTCGGCTTCGGAAATGCGGTCGGCGGCGGTATCGGACATGGATCGTTCCCGTGGCTTGAAGTTCGACTACAAGTGTAAACGTATTCGACTACAGCTGTAAACGCCGGATGCGCCCCAACCATGTCGCCGGTCGAGACAGCTATGTCGTTCGTCGGGTGGCCCGGTCATGCACTGCCCGCTTGCGCCCCTGCTCCGGGGGCGCGATAGTCGGGCCATGATCCGCATGATGCCCCTCGCCTTCGCCCTGTTCCTTGCCCTGCCCGCCGCCGCGCAGCCCGCGGAAGACCAGCCGGTGCCCACCCCCGCCGCCACCGCCGCGCAGGGCACGCCGCAGGCCGCCACCGCCAGCGACACGAGCCTTGCCCCGCAGACCGAGCTGGTCGCGATCGAAACCGCGCTGGGCACCATCACCGTGGCGCTGGAAACCGAACGCGCGCCTATCACCTCGGCCAATTTCCTGCGCTATGCGGCGGAAAAGCGCTTTGACGGGGCGGAATTCTACCGCGCGATGCAACTCGACTGGGGCGAGCAGCCCAACGGCCTGATCCAGGGCGGCGCGCAGGGCTATCCCGACCGCGTGCTGCCGCCCATCGCCCACGAATCGACCGACCAGACCGGAATTACCCACAAGCGGGGCACGATCTCGATGGCGATGCTGGAGCCGGGCAGCGCCACCGGCGACTGGTCGATCCTGCTGTCCGACATGCCGGGCCTCGACGCCGATCCGGGCAGCGAGGATCCCGCTCGCCGCGCCGGCTATGCTGCGTTCGGGCATGTGGTCGGCGGCATGGACGTGGTCGAGGCGATCTGGAACGCCCCGCTTGACCCGGAAAAGGGCGAAGGCTGGATGAAGGGGCAGATGCTGGCGCAGCCGGTGACGATGATCACCGTCCGCAAGGTGGAGGACTAGACCTCTTCGCCGCGAAGCTGCTCGCGCAGGATCGTCCAGCCGGTGATGAACAGCCCGGCGACCACTGGCCCGACCACGATGCCGGTGATGCCCAGCACCGCGATGCCGCCCAGCGTCGTGACCAGGATCACCCAGTCGGGCAGCCCGGTGTCGCGCCCGACCAGTATCGGCCGCAGCGCATTGTCGGCCAGCCCGATCACCAGCACGCCCGACCCGATCATCACCAGCCCCTGCCAGATCGCGCCGGTGGCAAGCAGGTAGATCGCCGCGGGCACCCACACGATAGCGGTACCGACCGCCGGCAGCAGCGAGAAGATCGCCATCAACAGGCCGAACAGCAGCGCGGCGGGCAGGCCCACGATCCAGAAGGTGATCGCCCCCAGCGCGCCCTGTACCAGCCCGACCACGATCGATCCCTTGATCGTCGCGCGCGTGACCGAGACGAAGCTTTCCACCAGCCGCGCGGCGATGTCGGGCTGCATCGGCAGGCTCGACTTCACGGCCTGCGTCAGCTGCTCTCCGTCGCGCAGCAGGAAGAACGCGGCATAGAGCCCCACCGCGAACGCCAGCGCGAAGCCCAGCACCCCGCCGCCGATTTCCAGCGCCTTGCCCGCGATCATGCCGACGCTTTGCTGCAGCAGTTCCAGCAGCCGCGCCTGCAGCAGCTCGAACTCGCCATAGCCCGAATTGTCGACCATGATCTGCAGCCGCAGCGGCAGCGAATCGTACGCCCAGCGGAAATATTCGCTCGCATCCAGCTGCTCTTCCTGGATCGCCAGATAGATGCCGGTCGCCTGGTCCACGATCATCCCGCCGATGATCATCAGCGGGATGACGACGGCAACGGTAATCACCAGCAGCGTCAGCGCGGCAGAGCGATTGCGTCTGCCGCCCATGTTCCGCAGCACGCGGCGATACAGAGGCTGGAACATGATCGCGGCCAGCACCGCCCAGAACAGCGGCGTCAGGAACGGCCGGGCAATGACCGCCAGCAGCACGGTGATCGCGGCCAGGAAGATCAGAAAGCCGCCATGCTCGATCCGCGTCCTGCGGGCCTGCTCGTCCATCGGCCTATACCCCTTCCAGCAGGCGTTCGGCCTGCGCCCGTGCCTCGGGCGTGATTTCCGCGCCCGACAGCATGCGGGCGATTTCCTCGACACGCTGCCCCGCGTCCAGCATGCGGACCGAGGTGCGCGTGACCGTGCCGTCGCTCGATTTCGCGATCATGTAATGGCTGCCCCCGCGCGCCGCGACCTGCGGGCTGTGGGTGACGGCCAGCAATTGCCCCGCCGCACCGTCCGCGCCCCCTGATGATCCGCCCGCCAGCCGCGCCAGCCGGTCGCCGATCGCGCTGGCAACCGCGCCGCCGACGCCGCGGTCGATCTCGTCGAAGATGATGACCGCTGCGCCGCCCTCCTCGGCCAGCGCGACCTTCAGCGCCAGGATGAAGCGCGACAATTCGCCGCCGCTCGCGATCTTGGCCAGCGGCGCATAGGGCGCGCCCGGATTGGTCGCGATCAGGAATTCCACCCCGTCCATGCCATGCGGGCCCCAGCGCTCCTCGGGCAGGCGCTGCACCGCGGTGCGGAATTTCGCGGCATCCAGCTTGAGCGGCGCAAGCTCGGCCGCCACCGCCTTGTCCAGCCGCCGCGCGGCCTCGGCCCGGGCAGCAGAGAGCGTTTCCGCCTCGGCATGGTAATGCGCGCCCGCGTCAAACGCCTTGCGCTCCAGCACGGCGATGCGTTCGCCCGAATGGGTGATCGCGTCCAGCGCCTCGCGCATGGCCTCAAGCTTCGCGGGCAGCGCGTCGACCTCGACGTCGTGCTTGCGGGCGGCGGCGCGCAGGTCGAACAGGCGGCGCTCGGTCTCGTCCAGCACCTGCGGATCAAAGGCCAGCGCCTCGTTCGCGCGGTTCAGCGCTTCCTCTGCCTCACCCCCCTCGATCAGCGCTCGGTCCAGCGCGGCCAGCGCCTCGCCCAGCGCGGGATGATCCTCGGCAATGCGGTCCAGCTTGCGCGCGGCGGAACGGAGCTGCGCCAGCGGCCCGTCGGACCCTGCGAACACATGGCCCAGATCCGACAGATCGTCGGCCAGCCGCTCGCCCTTCTGCATGTCGGCGCGGGCAAGCGCGAGTTCCTCCTCCTCGCCCGGCACGGGCGCCAGTTTCTCCAGCTCTTCGACATGCGCGGTCAGCAGCTCTTCCTCCGCCTGCGCATCGGCGGCGACGTGCTTCGCCTGTGCCAAAGCATCCTCGGCCTTGCGCCATGCAGCCCACGCCTCGGCCACGCGGCTTTCGTCCATCCCGGCGTAGCGGGTCAGAAGTTCGCGGTGCCCGCGCGGGTTCACCAGCCCCCGGTCGTCATGCTGCCCGTGCAATTCGACCAGCGCGGGCGCGAGCGAGCGCAGCACCGCCACGCCCACCGGCTGCCCGTTGACGAAGGCCTTGGACCCGCCATCCGCCTTCACCTGCCGCAGCAGCAGCAGCGGCTCGCCCGGCTCGATCTCGACCCCCGCATCCTCCAGCGCCTCGGCCAGCAGCGGGGGCATGGCGGCGAATTCGAAGGTGGCGGTGACGCTGGCCTTGTCCTCTCCGCTGCGCACCAGCGACGTTTCCGCCCGGTTGCCCAGCACCAGCCCCAGCGCGTCGAGCAGGATCGACTTGCCCGCCCCCGTCTCGCCCGTCAGCACGCCGAGCCCCGCCCGGAAGTCGAGGTCGAGCGCCTCTATCAACACGATATTGCGGATCTGAAGGCTGGTCAGCATGGTCGCTGCGATAGATGGACCCCCGGCGCGGAATTCACCACAGCCTCCCCAGTCCGCTCACACCATGCCCCCAGCTTTTCCACAGCTTTACCCCGCTCGCCGTCACGCCGCTGTCACACCGTCGCCGAACCGAAACAACGAGCGGGCATGACCGCGTTGATAGAGAGGAAACGTCAGTAGGCGCAAGGCGGCGTCCACGCCGGCGCGCAATTACGGGGGACCGGACATGCGGAAGAATGTTTTCACGCATCCACAGGCGGATAGTGCCGTCGCCGTGCCGGGCACCCTGCCCGACTGGCTCGACTTGCCGGAACCGCGCGGTTTCAGGCCCAAGCGGAAATATCGCACCGTCTATATTTCCGACGTCCACCTGGGCACACCGGGCTGCAATGCCGAACTGCTGATCGACTTCCTGTCGGGAGTGGAGTGCGAGACCCTCTATCTCGTTGGCGACATCGTCGACGGCTGGCGGCTGAAAAAGGGCTGGTACTGGCCCGACGCGCATAACGAGGTCGTGCGCCGCATACTGAAGATGGCGCATCGCGGCACGCGCGTGATCCTGGTCGCGGGCAACCATGACGAGATGCTGCGCAGCTATGCCGGAATGCATTTCGGCGGGGTCGAGATCGCGGACGAGGTGATCCACACCACCGCCGATGGCCGCAGCCTGCTGGTGGTGCATGGCGACGCGTTCGACGGGGTCGTGCTCTACGCCCGCTGGCTCGCCTTCGCAGGGGATCAGGCCTATGCGCTGCTGCTGAAATCGAACATCTGGCTCAACCGGGTGCGCCGCCTGGTCAAGCTGCCCTACTGGTCGCTGTCGGCCTATCTCAAGCACCGCGTGAAAAACGTCGTCCAGTTCGTCTGCGACTTCGAGGAAGCGGTCGCCCATGCCGCGCGCGAACGCGGCGTCGACGGGGTGGTGTGCGGGCACATCCACTGCGCCGAGATCCGCCAGATCGGCGACGTCACCTATTACAACGACGGCGATTGGGTCGAAAGCTGCACCGCCATCGTAGAGGATGCAGACGGCGCCATGCGGATCATCGACCACGCCGCCGACATGCGCGAACGCGAACGGATCGCCCGCGAAGCCCGGCAGGAACGCGAGCCCGTGGCCCGGCCCGCCCCGGAGCCTGCAGCCGCATGACCCCGATGCCCCGGCGCATCCTGCTGGCGACCGACGCCTGGACCCCGCAGGTCAATGGCGTGGTCCGCACGCTGCAGGAAACCACCGCCCGGCTGCGGGCGCGCGGCCATCTGGTCGAACTGGTCACGCCCGACCGGTTCGTGAACATGCCCATGCCCTTCTATGCCGAGATCCGGCTGGCGATGGCGCCCGGCGCGCGCGTCGCCCGACTGATCGAGGGGTTTCGCCCCGACCTCGTCCATATCGCCACGGAAGGGCCGATCGGCTGGGCCGCCCGCCGCTGGTGCCGCCGCCACGCCATGCCCTTCACCACCGCCTTCCACACGCGCTTTCCCGATTACGCCGCCGTCCGCACCGGGCTGTCGGCAGAGCGCTTCTGGCCGATACTGCGCCGGTTCCACGCTCCCTCGCGTGCAGTGCTGGCCGCCACTCCCACGCTGCGCGGCGAACTGACCGCGCGCGGCATCGGCCCGGTCGCGCCATGGTCGCGCGGCATCGATGGCGCACTGTTTCATGCCGACACCCTGCCCGACCCGCGGCTGCGCGCGCTGCCCGGCCCGGTGCTGCTCTATGCCGGGCGGGTCGCGCCCGAAAAGGGCTTGGACGATTTCCTCGGCTCGCGCCATCCGGGCACGCGCGTGGTGGTGGGCGACGGCCCCGCTCTGGCCAGGCTGAAGGCGCGCTATCCGACTGCCGTGTTCACCGGCAGGCTGACGGGGCAAGCACTCGCCAGCGCCTACGCCGCCGCCGATTGCTTCGTCTTTCCAAGCCGCTCCGACACCTTTGGCCTGGTCATGGTGGAGGCGCTGGCCTGCGGCGTGCCCGTCGCGGGCTATCCGGTGCAGGGTCCGATCGACATCGTCGGCCCCCGGGGGCGCGGCGGCGACAGCGACCTGCCCCGCACCATCGGCGCGGTGGACGACGACCTCGACACCGCCATCGCCCATGCCCTGCTCGCCGGCCGGGCGGACTGCGCCGCCTATGGCGCCAGCTTCAGCTGGGACGCCGCGACCGACCAGTTCGTCGCCGCCCTCGGCGCCGTGCTGGAGGACGGGGCAGCCCCTCCGCTCGCCGCCTGAAAACCGGGCCGCCGCGGTACGTTTTTCCGGAACCGGACACGCTCTGCGCAACTCTAGCTGATAGAGGATGACGCCGCGAGCCGTCTGCACGATCTCAGGCCCCCCCGGCGCCGTCTTCATCACCCAGAAAAAGGGAGAATGACCATGGCCCATACCACCGACGACACCGGCATCGGCCGTACCGGCACCGGCACCGACCGCAACCGCTCCGTGCGCGAGCTGGTCGATTCCGGACATGCGATGGAGCGCGACGAGGGCAAGGACCTGATCGCGTCCGACCGCGTGGAAGGCACCGCCGTCTATCGCCCCGACGGCGAGAAGATCGGCAAGATCCACCACTTCATGGTCGGCAAGCGCAATGGCCGCGTCGAATATGCGGTGATGAGCTTCGGCGGCTTCCTGGGCCTTGGCGCGGAACATCGCCCCGTGCCGTGGGAAGCGCTGGACTACGACACCGGGCTCGGCGGCTATGTCCTCTCGGCGGAAGAGGACACGCTGAAGGCCAGCCCCACGCTGCCCGAGGATCGGAACGTCGCATGGGACCGCGCCTATGCCTCGCAGATCTATGGCTACTGGGGCATCCCCTACTGAGCGAAGCCTGGCCCTGCTGATCGAAGCCCGGCAGCGCCGCTACCCCCGGCGGCGGCGCTGCTCCCGGCGGGTCAGCCGCGCTTCCTGAACAGCAGCGTCATGCGGTCGCTCTCGCCCACCGCGGCGCGGGCCGCGCGGGTCGCCTCGTCCTCTGCGCCGCTGTAATTGGGCGGCAGCGACCAGACGCCGCCTTCCCAGTTGGCGGGGTCCTTGGCATTGGCATTGATCTCGCTCGACCCGACCAGTTCGAAGCCGTGCGCTTCCACCGTGTCGATCACGTCCTGCTGGCGCAGGTAGCCCTTGGACCCGTCGACATACGCATCGGGCGCGTCGGCGCGCGCGCGGTGCTGGACGATGCCCAGCATGCCGTCATCCTTCAACAAGGTATGGATACGGTCCAGTTCAGCCCCGTCGACGCCCCACCGCTTGAGATTGTGCATCTCGCGGAAAATCAGCGCGCGGTCGACCGTGCCCGCATGCGCGCCCGTCATTTCGCCGGTGGTCATGTGATCGACCTTTGCGCCCGACAGGTTCCACGTCGGGCTCTGCTCGGCGAACCGCGGTCCCATTTTCGTGACATAGGCCTTGCCGCCCTCGTCCTGCACCAGCGCCGGATCGGGGTTCAGCCCGATATAGCGTCCGTCAGCGCCCAGATAGGGCACCAGTGCGCGCGTGTACCAGCCGCCCGAGGGCATGAAATCGGCGACCGTCATCCCCGGCTGCACCTGGAAGAAGGCCAGCGTCTCGGCCGGATGACGATATTCGTCGCGCGCGCGATCCTCGGCGCGATTGTCCTGCGCCAGCGCGGCCTCCATCGCGGGATTGGCGTGATGATCGGCCATGGCAGCGGCAGGCGTGGCCAGGGCCATGGCAGCGACGAGCAGCTTCAAGCGCATGATTCTCTCCTTCAGGGAATGTTGCGCGCGAGTTTAGGCAATGCGCGCGTCCTGCCAATGGAAAAAGCCTGCCCCAAAGGTCAGCCCCGCGCCGACCCCGGCACAGGCAGCACGAACAGCGCGCCAATGCCGTCCAGCACGCCGGACTGCCACGCCGCCAGGCCGATCAGCACGACCAGCATGGCCGCCGCCACCTTCGCCCTTGCGCTCGCGCCGTATCGGTGCCGCCTCGCCAACGCCTGCCATTCTCCTCAGGCGAAGGGGCTCAGTCCCGCAGCAGACCGCCGCCCAGCAGCAGCAGCAGCTTCACGTCCACCGCCTTGCCCTCGGCGCGGGCGCGGGCGACGAAGCCCTCGATCTCGGCCAGCTTCACGCGGTGGACGATGATGTCCTCGCCCGCGACGCCGCCGCCCTCGCCCGTTTTGGTCAGGCCGCGCGCCTTCACCAGCGTGAAGCTCTCGCTCACCATGCCGGGCGAGGACCAGAACTCGCCCGCATCTTCCAGCGAGGCGGCGCGGTAGCCGGTCTCCTCCTCCAGCTCGCGCCCAGCGGTGGCCAGCGGATCCTCGTCCGGCGCGCTGTCGTCGTCGCCGATCAGCCCGGCGGGCAGCTCGATGCAGTTCCTGCCCACCGGCACGCGATATTGCTCGACCAGCAGCACGTGGCCGTCCTCCACCGCCAGCACGACCGCCGCCCGGATCGAGCGCGCGCGCGACACATATTCCCAGCGCCCCCGCTGCTTGGCGACGATCCACTTGCCTTGCCAGGCGATCTGTTCGGGTGCGTCCCGGTCTGCAGTCATGGTATTCCCTGGAAGCTCCGGCCTCAAAGTTCGATCAGGCGATCGGGGATCTCGTTCTCGTCGTCATGGGCGCGCGGGAAATGCTCGGCCAGCACCTTGCCGACATGCTCCACGCCCGAAACCATGGCAGCGGCAGTGCGCCCTTCCTTCAGCTCGCCCAGCATGTCGATCATCGCCTCGCCCCAGACCTCGTCGGGCACCTTGCCCGCGATGGCGGCATCGGCGACGATCTCTGCCCGGTGCTCGCGCATCGACAGATAGATGAGGATGCCGGTGCGGCCATGGGTGCGCCGCTCGGCCCCCACCTTGAAGAACGAGACCGCGCGCTCGTGCGTGCGCTTCGTCTTGATCCGCCCCGGCACCAGGATCAGCCGGAACGGCCACCACGCCTGCACGATCATCGCCGCCGCGAACTGGAAGGCGGCGAACAGCCCGGCCATCCAGAACAGCTCGGCAGGCGTGTGCTCCGCGCCCCAGTTGTTCGTCAGCCGGTCCCACAGGCCGATGTAGAAATCGGCAAAGACCGCCAGCGCCGCCAGCCCGACCAGCGAGGCCGCCGCAGCCCAGCACAGCGCGACATCGAGGTAATCGTCCGATTTCTCGGTCAGGATCGTCACGATCTCGCCCGAGGTGTGCTGCTCCGCCTCGCCCACCGCGGCGGTGATGCGGCGGTGATCGTCCTCGCCCAGATAGATCGCCTTGGGAGTGCCGAATCCAGTCATGTTACCAGCCCCCGCTCGCACCGCCGCCGCCGAAGCCGCCACCGCCGCCCGAAAAGCCGCCGCCCCCGAAGCCGCCCCCGCCAAAGCCGCCACCACCGGAACCGCCGCCCCAGCCGCCACCGCCCCAGATGATGACCGGCGCGCCGCCGCGATAGCGCCGTCCGCCGCGCATCCCGCGGATCACGGGAATGACGAAGAAGAACAGGAAGACCAGCAGGAAGATCACCTCGAACATGTTGATGCCGTCGCCCTCGCGCGCCTGCGCCGCCTGCTCGTTGGCGGCGGCGGCGACCTGCGCGGCCTGCTCGGGCGGCAGTTCCAGCTGCTGGATGATCGCATCCGCCCCTGCCGCAATCCCGCCAGGCATGTCGCCCTGCTTGAAGCGGGGCAGGATCTGGCGATTGATGATCAGGAACGACAGCCCGTCGGTCAGGATCGGCTCGAGACCGTAGCCCACCTCGATCCGCACCTTGCGCTCGTTCGGAGCGACGATCAGCAGCGTGCCGTCGTCGTTCTCCTCGCTCCCGATCCCCCAGGCGCGGCCCAGCTGATAGCCATAGCTCTCGATGTCGTAGCCCTGCAGGTCCGGCACGGTGGCCACGACGAACTGCCGCGCGGTGCGCTGCTCGAACGCCTGCAGCTTCTGCGCCAGCGCGGCTTCCTCGGCCGGGGGGATGATGTCCGCCGCATCGACGACGCGCCCGGTCAGCTTCGGAAATTCCTGCGCCATGGCGGCAGGCGAACCAAGCGGCGCGGCCAGCGCGGCCAGCGTCAGGCCGATCGTTGTGAAAAAGCGCATCATGTCCTGTCCGGAACCGCCAGCAGTTCCTCGATCCCTTCCATTCCGGTCATCATCGCCGCTTCGAACCGGCCTTCGCTGGCCAGCGGCTTCATCCGGTCGACGATCGCCTGCCGCTCCGCATCGGTGGGTCGGATCGGCAGATCGTGGCCGGTCGATATGCCAAGCAGCAGGTCGCTGGGCGAGATGAACACGATCGCCGCATCATTATGCCCTGTCGCACGTTCCCAGCCGCCATGGAACCGGCTGGTGAACCTTTCGAACGTTTCGCCCCGCAGACCGCGCGTCGTCAGCACGACGAAACGCGCTCCGCTGCGCTCACGCGCCCGGTCCACCGCGGCGGACAGGCGCTGGGCCTCCTGCGCATCGAACAGGCCGATCGGGTCGATGACCTGGTCCAGACCCTGCGCATAGGCCGATGCGATGAACGATTCCTCGGCCCCGTCCGCGTCGTCGCCGACATAGCGGAACGCCCCGCCGCTCCACGGCAGCATGAACCCGGCGGTCAGCACGAACGCCAGCGTGAACCAGCGCCAGTGCCGCAGCCTGTGCCGCCATATGTCGCCGGTCGGCATGGCGTTGATGTCAGAGCATCTCGCCCAGGTCGGGCGCCTGCTCGGCATTGGGCGTCACCGCCTCGAACGGGACCATCGGCTCCGCGCCATGCACCAGCTTGGCGCCGATGATGTCGGGGAAGGTGCGGATCGTGGTGTTATATTCGCGCACCGCCTCGTTATAGTCGCGCACAGCGATATTGATGCGGTTCTCGCTGCCTTCGACCTGGCTTTGCAGCATCTGGTAGTTGGTGATCGACTGAAGCTGGGGATAGGCCTCGAAATTGGCGAGCAGCCGGCCCAGCCCCTGCGAAAGCTGGCCCTGCGCCTCGGCGTATTGGGCCATCTTTGCCGGATCGTCGAGGTCGTCGGCGCTGATCTGGATGCTGGTCGCGCGGCTGCGCGCCTCGATCACGTCGGTCAGTATGCCGCGCTCCTGCTCGCTCGCGCTGCTGGCGACCGAAGCGAGGTTCGGCAGCAATTGCGCGCGCCGGTCATAGGCGTTCTGCACGTCGGCCCAGCGCGCGTTGGCCTCTTCCTCGGCAGTGGGCACGGAATTGATGCCGCAGGCGGCCAGCATGCCGGCTAGCAGTCCCATGACGAGCAGGCGGATCGGACGATTGGTGGCCATGGCGGTTCGGTTCCCCTCTGGTCGGCGGGACCGCGCGGCCACGCGCGCTCCCTCTCATGCCCACAGTATAGGGCGGCGCGCCCGCTCAACAAGAGCGCACGATGCGGCAAAATGACATTGCCGCGCGGCCAATCACCGCTAAATCTGCGCGCCTGGCTAACGGAAGGGGACTTGCAGCTTCATGCTCATGGAATTCAAGAAGTTCATCGCGCGCGGCAATGTGCTGGACCTGGCGGTGGGCGTCGTCATCGGCGCGGCTTTCGGCAAGATCACCACATCGCTGACCGACAACGTCATCATGCCGCTGCTGGGCTGGATCTTCGGCACGATGGACTGGTCGAACCATTTCGTCGTGCTGGGCGGCCTCCCGGCGGACTACACCGGCGACCCCGCCGACTTCGCCGCGCTGAAGGAGGCAGGCGTGCCGGTCATCGGCTACGGCGACCTCATCACCCAGATCGTGAACTTCCTGCTGATCGCCTTTGCCCTGTTCCTGCTGGTGCGCAGCGCCAACCGGGTGATGGAAGAGATCGAGGAAAAGATGGTCAGGGCCGACAACACCAAGGAAGAACCGTCGGTGCCCACCGATCCCCAGCTCGACGTGCTCAAGGAGATCCGCGACCAGCTCAAGGCGTCGGCCAACGTCTGACGCCGCCGGCCGGAAGCAGGGGCGCGCGGCATTTTTCGCGCGCTCACTTCACATTAATTTCCGGATCGCTATATGGGTCGTGCCGGTTTCGACCGGCTATGGCGATAAATTGCGGTGTGCAATAGGCACAGCGGACCCGGGGGCAGTACCCGGCGGCTCCACCAAACCCCCTGTTATCGAGGGCTTGGTATAGGGGGCCGAACCAGGATCGACGTGTGTTGAAAGGCACTGTTTTCGCCCGGGCTGAGTAACCCGTTAAAGGCTCAAAAACCCACAAGTGCCAACGATAACGAAGCACTCGCTCTCGCTGCGTAATTCTAGGGGCTAACGCCCTGACGTTACAAAGCTAAAGCGCGGTTGGACCCACCGGGCAACAGAAGGGATTCCGGGCGTCCGGGGGTACGTAGCAACAGAAACCCCCACCTTTCCCTGCCAGTCAGTCGCACAGCGCCGGTCAGCGGCACCCCTTGCCGCTCACGCTGGAAAGCCTGCTTCAAAGGTGCGGGATTTCAGCGTTTGCGCTTGCAGACGCAATTCTCGATCATATGCACCTGCCTTCACGGGGCCGTCCCGTTCAATTGAGAGGAGGCAGCAGCCGGATCCGGACCATGCCGATACGGTCGATCGGAAGGAGCATAAGCCGCTCGTCGCCGTTCAGCACGCGGCCCGGCTGCCATGTCCCGGCTTCGAACCGGCCTTCCTCGACGTGATCGCCTTCGGCCAGTTTTCCGTTCCTTGCGAAATCCGCCGTGAAATTCTGGCCGATCATCAGGAAGCTGTCGTTCCCCTCGTCGATGATCAAGCCGAACGGGCGCGCGTCTGCCGGTGCGGGCCGCGCGCCGGGGCCTTCGGTTTCGCTGGGTCGGGCGGTATCGAACTGCGGCGCCGTGACCCCTGCGTCAAGGAGCATCCGGGTAAACAGGCGATCTGTCTGCCGCAGGGTGATCTCGTAACCGCCAAGGTTCAGAATTGCGGGTTGATCGTCTTCCATCAGCACTGCGGCAATGCGGTCCTCGGCCTGCGCGCGGGTGATGATCTCCGTCATCGGGTTCAGAATTGCCAGGGCAGAGGCGAGTTGACTGCCCGTGCGGCCCTCCTCGATGCCAAAGACCGAAAAGCCGATGGCATCATGGTTCCCGATCGCCCACATCATGTCGCCAGTGGCGAATTGGCCCTCGGGCACGAAGATCGGGTTGCCGCGGTGATCGTAACTGGCAAGCACCGCTTTGGCGCCCGGCACATAGATGTCCGGCGCCAGCAGGTCCAGCGACGGTGCCGCCGCCATCCAGACATCCAGCACGCGCCGCGTCGGGCCGCCACTGGGGTATTTCCCGGCAGTCGGCTGCCCATCCTGGGGACCAAGCCATGCATTGGCATACATCGGCAGCGGCATCACTGCCTTTCCGGCCTTCGCCATCTCTTCCATGTATGAGGCGAAGTGCCATGCCATGAAAATTTCATCGGCCTGCCAGTCCGTCCCGAAAACCTGCTCCCACGTGCCGCTCGTGCGGCTACCCTGCCGCGCCCAGACTTCGCGAAGTTCCGGCTTCAAACTCGCGCGGTTCGCCGCCATGTAGCGCAGCAAAGCCTGCGGCACCGGGCTGGCCCAGGCCGCCTCGGCAAGTTCGGATCGGTCGCGGCTGTCGCCCAGCATGCCCGATTCGTTGTTGACCTGAACCATCACGACCCGGTGGTCAGGGTCGACCTCTGCCAGATGTCTTAGCATCGCCGTGAAGGCAGCGGTGTCGGCCTCCAGCAGCGCGGGGGAAAATACCGACAGCACAGGCTTGGGCATTGCCCCTTCATAGGTGAAGGCCTGCGGCAGGTTCGCTTCGATCCGCGCGCGCATGAAACGACCCCGGTCCGCACGGACCCATCCCGGAGCGTAGGTCGAGGCGGCATTCTTGTACGCACCGAACCAGATCAGAACGATCCGCATGTCCCGCGCACGCGCTTCCGCAATCTGTGCGTCGAGACGTGAAAAGTCGAACACGCCTTCCTGCGGTTCCGTCAGAGCCCAGTCTATCGGGGAGACGACCGTCCGGACATTCATCTGATCGAGATGATCCCAGACCCTGGCCATGTATGCAGGATCGGAGGAGCTGCTGTTGTGCACCTCTCCTCCCAAGGCGAGATAGGGCTTCCCATCGACCATCAGTTGACCGTCCACAATCGCCGGAAGCTGTGTCTCGGCATGAGCGCTGGCTTGGGAAGTCATAGTATCGCCAGCGGCAGCGGTTGCCGGCATGCACAGCGATAGCATGGCGGCGCAGCATAGCGACACGAAGGCAGGCATCTGGCGGAATGTCACGGAAACAACTCTCCAGTCCGGATCGTAGATAAATACTAGAATTGGGCTCTAGTATAATCTTTCCGAATTTGGAAGCAGGCAGATCCGGCTGTTGGAATTCCGGGGTTCGATCTGGCGGGTCCACCGCTCTCCATGGCGCGCTGGCAGCTTATGTGATCCGCCCCTGACCGGCCTGTTTGCTGTCCTACACGGCTCCCGGGTTGTAGAACGTCGCAAGCGGCCTAATCCAGTCCGCCAAGCTCATTGACACCGTTGATTTCCCGTCCCTCCCGGAGTGTCAACCGATGCGCCGTAAACGTCGCAAGTCCGCGTCTTTGCGCCAGGTGACAGCCGCTGTAGGACATGTCGCCTGTGTCAACGTGATCGTTCAGGATTGCGCCGGGGAGCCTGTAAGCCGGGTTCTGTCATGCGGGCGGTATGTCAAACACCAGCCCCGCAAGGGCAGCCATTCATCTAGGCCCTGCGTTGCCGCAAGGCTCAAGCAACCAACCCGGGCGGTCACGGGGCGAAACACCCCTGCCCTGCGCCTTTCGGCCGGGCGCGCCGCCCCTATTCGGTCTTGCTCCGGATGGGGTTTGCCATGCGGTCCGTGTTGCCACGTCCCCGGTGCGCTCTTACCGCACCCTTTCACCCTTGCCTGTGCCGGTTAAGGCCATCGGCGGATTGCTCTCTGTGGCACTGTCCCTCGGCTTCGGACGTGCCGCCCATGCGGACGGCCGTTTCCTCGCCGGGCGGGCGTTACCCGCCATCCTTGTTTCGTGGAGCCCGGACTTTCCTCGTACGGGTTGCCCCGACGCGGCTGCCCGGCTCCCCGGCGCAAGCGCGTCATTAGCGGGAAACGCGGTTTGCACAAGCGGAACCAGCGCATGATGCCCCTATCTCGTGACACCCCTATCGCGGTCCAGCAACAGCGCGAACAGCATGGCGCGAACCTCTCCGTCGACGATGCCGTCGACGCATTCGGGCCGGAACCGCCGCTGGAACGCCCGCACCGCCGCATGACCATCGGCAATGTCGTATCCAAACCGCTCCAGCGCCAGATAGAACGCGCCGTCATTCTCGAACGGATCGCCCAGCCTGATATTCGGCCTTGGCAGCGCGAGCCGGTGCTTTGCCAGATAGGCCCAGTCGAACAATTCGCCCGGATCGGTCTTGCGCTGCGGGGCCACGTCGGAATGGCCCACGATATTGGCGCGCGGAATGTCGTGCCGCTTCATGATGTCGGCCAGCATGATGCACAGCGTTTCCATCTGCGGCCCGGTAAAGGGCTGGTACCCCCAGGTATGGCCGGGATTGTCCAGCTCGATCCCGATGCTGGACGAATTCACGTCGGTATTGCCCCGCCAGTAGGACACGCCCGCGTGCCAGGCGCGCCGTTCCTCATCCACCAGCCGGACCAGTTCGCCCTGCCGCGTGATGCAGTAATGCGCGCTGACCGCCGAATCGGGATCGCACATCTTGGCGATGGCATCCTCGACATCGGGCATGTCGGTATAGTGCAGCACCACCATGCTGATCGGCAGGGCGCGCTCGTTGAAATTGGGCGACGGGCAATCGCGGACCTGCGGCAGGTCGTCGCCCGGTCTCGCCATCCCGTCAGCCACGGGGCAGGATGGCGCCCAGCACCAGCGCACCGCCGTTGGCACCGTCCGGGGTCAGCGCATGCTGCACCCCGCCGCCGCAATCCTGCGCGATCAGCCGCACCAGCATGGCAGGCGCGGTATGGGCGGACAGAATGTCCATCGCGATCTCTCCCTCCAGCGCGCGGCCGATGTCCTTGTCAAAGGCGATGCGCTTGCCTTCGGAGCGGACCGCAATTTCGTAGCTGGCGTTCCGTTCCTCCGCCGCAATCGCCAGCGTGCCGCCCCGCGGCAGGGCATCGATCCCGATCAGAGCATAGTTGAGCAGGACCTTGGCCGCCGATTTCGAAAGTTCGCCGACCGATACGGCCCATTGCACCTCGATGTCGCGGCCCTCGGCGGCCTGCGCCCGGACCAGCTCCTCGATCTCCGCCGCGGGAAGCTGCGCATCGAACCCGCCCGCCGCGCCGAACGCCAGGCGGAAAAACCGCAGCCGCGTGGCCGTCCGCCGCGCGCCCTGCGCCAGCAGATCGATGCATTGCTCGCGCATCTTCGGATCGGTTTCGTCGACCAGCAACTCGATACCGTTGGCCATGCCGCCCACCGGCGACAACAGGTCGTGGCACAGGCGAGAGGCGATCAGGCTGGTCAGTTGGATGGAATTCGGCAGTCATTACAGGCTTTCAGCGCTTTCCGGTCGTGAAACGCCGCCATAACCGCATCGGCCGCCCCAAGAAAGCGGATTGGCGCCCCTCCCCGGGGAATGGGCTGGACGGCGTCAGTTTTCGGGCGGTCCGGGTGCCAGCTGCGGCTCAAGCGGCTCGAAACCTTCCGGACCGCTGATGAACCAGCCGATGGTGCCCTGCGGCGTGCCGATCGCCCAGACCTTGCCATCACGCGCGGCCTGCGCCTCATCCGTTGCAGAGGGTCGGGGCGGCCCGGCCGGATGGGAATGGAAGTACCCGATCAGATCGAGCCCGCCTTCTTCCCTTTCCGCCCGGCAGGCGGCAAGGAGGTCGACGGGGTCGATCTCGAAATGGCGGCGCGGATCGGCTGCGACATTGGCTGTCTCGACAAAGCTGTCGACCCTCGGCCCTCGCCCCAGCAGCAGGCCGCAGGCTTCTTCGGGAGCGGCCCGGCGCGCGGCGGCGGCCATGGCGTCCACGACGGTTCTTGTCACGCTTAGAAACGGCACCCATCTTCCCTAGCATGGGGGACAGCACAATCGCCATTGCGGATGATGAAGCCGAAGATGAAGGCGCGGAATCGATCGAAGGAATCGTGCCGCCCGGCGAACGGCTGGACAAGGCGCTAAGCCACGCCAGCGGCCTCTCGCGCGAGCGGGTGAAGGCGCTGATCGCCGACGGCGCGGTCACGCTGGGCGGCCAGGTTGTGACCTCGGGATCGGCGAAGGCTGGCAGCGAGACGCCTTTCGTCATTGCGGTCCCCGCCCCCGCTCCGGCCGAGGCCGCGCCGCAGGACATACCGCTGACGATCGTGTTCGAGGACGAGCACCTGATCGTCATCGACAAGCCGGCGGGCATGGTGGTGCATCCCGCCGCGGGCAATCCGGACGGCACGCTGGTCAATGCGCTGCTGCACCACTGCGCCGGTCAGTTGTCGGGCATCGGCGGCGTGGCGCGGCCCGGCATCGTGCACCGGATCGACAAGGACACGTCCGGCCTTGTGGTCGCTGCCAAGTCCGATATCGCGCACGAGGGGCTGGCCCGACAGTTCGCCGATCACTCGATTGACCGCGCCTATCGCGCGGTGGTCAAGGGCAGGCCGATGCCGCCATCGGGTACGGTCGAGGGGCGGATCGGGCGCAGCAACAAGGACCGCAAGAAGATGGCGGTGCTGGATGACGGCGACAGCCGGGGCAAGCACGCGATTACCCATTTTCGCACGCTGCAACCGCTGAACGGCGCAGCGCTGGTGGAATGCACGCTGGAGACAGGCAGAACCCACCAGATCCGCGTTCACATGTCGTCAATCGGTCATGCGCTAATAGGTGACCCTGTCTATGGGCGCCCCGATTCCCGATTCCGACCGATTCTCAATCGGCTATCCTTTCACCGCCAGGCCCTTCATGCGGCCATGCTGGGTTTCATTCACCCGGCCAGCGACAAAAGGATACAATTCTCCAGCCAGATTCCGCGCGACATGGCGGAACTGATCGAAGAACTCGCTCGTTCAAAGTGAGAAATTAGGCGGGAAAAGCGGGGAAAACGCGCCTATACAGATGATGTGGCCATGGATTGGGGATGCCCATACGGGGTCCCGCGACTCTGGCCGACGCAAGGAAAGGTTACAGGACGTGACGAACACCAGACCCACCGTTCCGGCCCTCGGCGGCGAGCAGAGCCTCAACCGCTACCTGTCGGAAATCAAGAAATTCCCGGTGCTTACGGCTGAGCAGGAATACATGCTCGCCAAGCGCTATGCCGAACACGAAGATCCTGAGGCGGCAGCCCAGCTGGTCACCAGCCACCTGCGACTCGTGGCCAAGATCGCCATGGGCTATCGCGGCTATGGCCTGCCCGTCTCCGACCTGATCTCTGAAGGCAACGTCGGATTGATGCAGGGCGTGAAGAAGTTCGAGCCCGATCGCGGCTTCCGCCTCGCCACCTACGCTATGTGGTGGATCAAGGCCTCGATTCAAGAGTTCATCCTGCGGTCCTGGTCGCTCGTGAAGATGGGCACGACTGCCGCGCAGAAGAAGCTGTTCTTCAACCTGCGCCGGATGAAGAAAAACCTCGAGGCTTACGAGGATTTGCGATCTTCACCCCGAGGACGTGGCCAAGATCGCGACCGATCTGGGTGTGCCCGAGCAGGAAGTGGTCAACATGAACCGGCGCATGATGATGGGCGGCGATGCTTCGCTCAACGTCTCGATGCGCGCGGACGAGGAAGGCTCAGGCCAGTGGCAGGACTGGCTCACCGACGATCGCCCGCTTCAGGACGAGACGGTCGCCGAAGCAGAAGAAAAGCAGGTCCGCCACGACATGCTGCTGGAAGCGATGGACGTGCTGAACGACCGTGAGAAGCATATCCTGACCGAGCGCCGGCTGACTGACGATCCGCAAACGCTGGAGGAACTGTCGCAGGTCTATGACGTCAGCCGCGAACGCATCCGGCAGATCGAGGTGCGTGCGTTCGAAAAGATCCAGAAGGCGATGCAGCGCATTGCCGGTGAACGCACGCCGCAACTAGCCTGACTTGGAATCGATTGGCGGGCAGCGATCAGGCTGCCCGCCAGCTTTTGCAGCATGCCGGCCTCCTCCTGCGCTTGAGGCATGCCGCGCAAACTCCCCCATTTTGTCGCAAATAATGATGCGCTAGAACCGCGAGCATGGTCCGCCGCGCTTTCTTCATCCTGTTCAAGCTGATCTCACTGTTTGTGCTGATAAGCTTTCTTCTCACCATCATATATCGTTTCGTTCCGGTGCCAGTCACTGCGACAATGCTGATGGATGAGAACGGCATCACCAAGGACTGGGAACCGCTCGACAACATCGACCGGAACCTGGTTCGCGCCGTCATCAGCGCGGAAGATTTGAAATTCTGCACGCATGATGGTTTCGATGCCGAGGCCATTGCCAGCGCGATGGCGCGCAACGCGCAGGGCGGCCGGATCCGCGGCGGATCCACGATCAGCCAGCAGACCGCGAAGAACGTCTTCCTGTGGCAAGGCGGCGGCTATTCCCGCAAGGCGCTGGAAGCTTGGTTCACCTTCCTGATCGAACAGGTCTGGGGCAAGCGGCGAATCATGGAGGTTTATCTCAACGTCGCGGAAACCGGCATCGGGACCTATGGCGCGGAGGCGGGAGCGCAGCGCTATTTCCAGCACCCTGCCGACAGCCTCAGCCGCAGCGAGGCGGCTCGCATGGCAGCCGCCCTGCCGCTTCCCAAGGAACGCGCGGTGGTCAATCCCAGCGGCTGGCTGCGCCGCCATGGCAACACGATCGCAGCGCGGATCAACGTGGTCGCGAACGAGGGGCTGGACGCCTGCGTGGACGACTGATCGGGCGAACATCTACCAAGACGAGAAAAGGGGCGCGGAGGAGAATCCTCCGCGCCCCTTTTCATACTGCAGTGATCGAAGTGATCAGTAGCCGATGATGATCGAAAGGCTGCCCGCACGTGGTGCGCCAATCTGCGCGAACGGGAAATCGTTCAACGAGCCGCCGAAGTATCCGATGTAATACTCGTCAAAGATGTTGGTAATGTTCAGCTGCAGCGCAACATTACCCCCGGTTGCAAATTCCGCAATGTTGTAGCGGGCATCGAAATCGACCAGAGTATAGGCAGGAGCGCGTTCGGTGTTGATGTCATTCACCCAACGCTTGCCGGTCCGCTTGACCTGCGCACCCAGTTCAAGATCACCAAAGGCGATCTGGCCGCGAGCACCGAAGGAATAGTTCGGCGCACCGGACTCCGCATTTCCGGCGGTGGGAAGGATATACTGCTCACCGATATTCTCGGCGGTACAGCCGAACTCGGTGTTCTCGACTTCACCATCGCGGTCGAGACCGCAAATGCCGCCGACAGTATCGGAATCAATCTCTGAATCCTGATACGAGCCGAAGATGTAGAGCAGCGAGTTTCCAGTCGGCTGGAACGCGATCGAACCATCGATACCGTATTTATCAACCCGGCCGAGGTTACGATACACAGTCTCACCATCGCCATTGTTCGCCGTCGGATCGAAGGCAGTGGCAAGGCGATCATTGTAGCGAGTGTACCAGCCGGCGATTTGCGCAGTAAAGCGGCCCTGCTGGAAACGCAGACCTGCATCAAAGCTATCGGTCGTTTCCGGGACCGGCCGCGCCACGGCTTCACGCAGATAGAGCGAATCGTAGAGCGGATCGGTCCCAGGGACGGAGATCCCCTTCGAGTAGTTGGCGAACACCGAAGCGGCACCGGTCAGGTCATAGGTGAAGCCGATGCTGGGCAGGATGTCGTCGTACTTGTAGGTGCGCTCAAGCGGAGCGACATGGTCAGGGTTGGCTGCCTCATAGGCAGTCAGGTCCTGGCCGGGATTGGGACAGTCCACAAAGCCGCTGGCCGAGGTGGTGTAGCAGTTCTGGTTCAACTCACGCGTGAAGAACGGCGCACGCAGGCCCAGAACTGCAGTCAGGTCGCCGAAGCGGCCGCGATATTCACCCGAAACCTGATGCAGGATCGCATAGGACAAGCGATCCCGCTTGTTTACCTCGTTGCCATTCACATCCAGCATTGGGTTGTCGATCGCGAAGACATCGACAGGTTCGCCGTTCCGCAGCATGTAGCTGATCTGACCCGTCTGGCGATGGCGCGCACGATCCCAGGTGTAGGCGACGCGAACACTGTGATCATTGCTGATATCGTAGATCAGGTTGGCAACGACGCCATAGCGATCCGTCCGGGTCTGGCTGGGATCGTTACCTGAAATGCGGTCAAGCAGGTCGCCATCGCCGTTCAAGTCGCGACCGAAGTAATATCCGCCGTTGAATGCACCGGTGTAGCCCACTCCATCTACCGTGAAAAATGCTTCACGCGGATCGTCCGGGCCACCACCATTGGCCTTCACGTACTGATAGCTTGGATCGACAGTCAGAATAAGCGCATCGGAAAGCGTGAAACGCGAGGAACCGCGGATGTTGCCGGTGTCGGAGGGGTTGTAACGACGATAGAACGGTTCGCCGCACTCGTTGCTGTCGTCATAGCGTTCCGAGACGCCATTCACGCCACCGCCCTGATAGACCAGACCGGCTTCGACAGTGCAGGGATAGCCCGCTTCGTCTTCCTTGTCATAGACGGTGAAGCGGTCACGCTTCGAGAATTCCCCATCGTAGTAACCGAGCAGGTCGCTCAGGCTTTCGGAACCGGCAAAGTTGTTGCGGTTGACGTTCCAGTGGCCGGCAACCGAGACGAAGTCGCCATTGACGCCAATATCCTGGAAGATGCGCCCGTTGAGCTGGGTCTTGTCGACCTTGCCATACGGATTATAGGGGACGCCATAGGTCTGGTAGCTGGCAGAAAGAAAGGCCTTCGTGCCCCAACCGGTAATGTCGCCGGTGTCGATCATCCCGAAACCGCGCATGTACAGGCTGTCGCTGTAGCTGCCTTCGGCAAGCACATCTCCGACCGTCATGGTGGTCGTGATCTTGAAGTGGTCGCTGGGTACGCGCGTGCGGATGTTGATCGTGCCGCCCGAAGCCGAGGCGGTCGGGCTGTCCACGTCGGTCACCCCAAGATTAACGTTCACAGACTCGACAGAATTTCTGAGTCGACCTGCTGGTTGGTGTAAAGCGCGTAATTGCCCGAATCATTCAGCGGCAGACCGTCCAGCGTCTGCGATACCCGATCGGCACCAAATCCGCGGATAGTGAAGCCGCCACCCGATGAGCCCCAGGGATCATTGTTCTGGAAGCTGACTCCCGGCACCAGATTGACGATGTCGTTGACGGTCTGGCCGGGCCGCTGGCGACGGATGATCTCCTCGTTAAGCACCTGCTTGGCCTTGGGCGTATCCGGGATTTCCACGCCGCCGACATCCGTCGAAAGCGCGCCGGTAACGATGATCTCGTCCTCGAAGTCGATCGAGCCGGTCGATTGTGCGTGAGCGGCGGCGGGCACGGCAATGGCGACGATCGCGGTGCTGCGCAGAAGAAATTTCTTCATGGGTGAACCTGTGTCCCTGAGTGGTGTGCAAACGGCAGGGCGCGCTAGGACTGCGACCTTGCTGCGCTGCGCCATAAGGCGTGTAACATGACGAGCAAGTTACAACCGCAACTTTTAAGACGAGCAGAGATCCCGGCACATCGCTGTAAATCTGTTGTTTTCCTTGATTTTTCAAAGGATCATCGCACGGCTTCTGCGGAAACAGATTTTCGCCGCAAGCCAGATTTATTGTGCATTGCGGCATTTGTGCAACGCATGAACTGGGGTCTTTCGCCGCCCGTCGCTTTCGCTACAACGGCAGCATGGGAATTGGCCATGAACATTCGCACGCTCCGGCGCAGAACCACCCCTCTGGAAGCCACGACAGGCACGCTCATGATCATGCGCCAAAAAGCTTTGATCGGGCTTTCGCCATCGGCGTCATACTCAACACCGGTTTCGTCGCTATCGAGGCCGGGGCTGGCTTTTGGTATGGCTCCATGGCTCTCGTGGCCGATGCCGGGCACAATCTGTCCGACGTGCTGTCGCTGCTGATAGCATGGGCAGCCAGCGCAGCATCGCGCAAGCCTCCGTCGGAGCGGTTCACCTATGGGCTGAAGTCAAGTTCGATACTGGCTGCGATGGGCAATGCGGCACTTTTGCTGGTGGCGCTTGGCGCCATAGCGATCGAGACTGTGCGCCGCCTGTTTGACCCGGCCCCGGTGGAACCCGGTGCGATCATGATCGTGGCAGGCATCGGGATCGTCATCAACACGGCGACGGCGCTGATGTTCATGCGGGGGCGCAATGACGACCTCAATATTCGCGGTGCCTATCTGCACATGGCGGCCGATGCCGCAGTCTCGGCCGGAGTTGTCGTCGCGGGATTCCTGATTGCGCTGACAGGATGGCTGTGGATCGATCCCGTCGGCGGCCTCGTGATCGTGACGATCATCGCGATTGGCACCTGGGGACTGTTGAAAGACAGCGTCAAAATGGGCCTGCTGGCCGTTCCCGACAATATCGAAATGCCGCGCGTGCGCCAGTTCCTGCTCGAACAGCCGGGAGTCGCGGCAGTACACGATCTGCACATCTGGCCGATGAGCACTACCGAAACCGCGCTGACCGCCCATCTGGTGACGCCCGGCGGCCATCCGGGAGACGCCTTTCTGCACGAACTGGCGCACCGGCTGGACCATGACTTCGGCATCCATCATGCCACCTTGCAGGTTGAGCTGTCGCCAGATGCCGGATGCGCCCTCGAGGAACCGGGGGTCGTCTGATCATTCGGCACAAAAAAGGCCGGGGAGTATTGCCCCCGGCCTTTTCAGTTTCCTGTGTGCCAGCAGGTCTTAGGCAGCGGCTTCCTTGCCCTTCAGAACCTGCACAGGCTCCTTCCGGCCGTCCACCACATCCTTGTCCACGACGATCTCGGACACGCCTTCCAGCGTCGGCAGGTCGAACATCGTGTCCAGCAGGATCGCCTCTACAATCGAACGTAGTCCGCGCGCGCCGGTCTTGCGCTGGATCGCCTTCTTTGCAATCGCCTGCAGCGCGTCATCGGTGAAGGTCAGTTGCACGTCTTCCAGCTCGAACAGCTTCTGATACTGCTTGACCAGCGCGTTCTTGGGCTCGTTCAGGATCTTGACCAGCGCCTCGACGTCGAGGTCCTCCAGCGTCGCGATCACCGGGAGACGACCCACAAACTCGGGGATGAGGCCAAACTTCAACAGGTCTTCCGGCTCGGCCTTCGACAGCAGCTCGCCAACCTTGCGCTTTTCGGGATCGGAGACATGTGCGCCGAAGCCGATCGAACGCTTCTGCAGCCGGTCGGAAATCAGCTTCTCAAGTCCCGCGAACGCACCGCCGCAGATGAACAGGATGTTGGTCGTGTCCACTTGCAGGAACTCCTGCTGCGGATGCTTGCGGCCGCCCTGCGGCGGGACAGAGGCCGTGGTGCCCTCCATCAACTTGAGCAGCGCCTGCTGCACGCCTTCGCCCGAAACGTCGCGCGTGATCGAGGGATTCTCGGCCTTGCGCGTGATCTTGTCGATCTCGTCGATGTAGACGATGCCGTGCTGCGCTTTCTCGACGTTGTAGTCGGAGGACTGCAGCAGCTTGAGGATGATGTTCTCCACATCCTCGCCCACATAACCGGCTTCGGTCAGGGTTGTGGCATCGGCCATGGTGAACGGCACGTCGAAGGTGCGCGCCAGCGTCTGGGCCAGCAGCGTCTTGCCCGAACCGGTGGGACCCACCAGCAGGATGTTCGACTTCGCCAGTTCCACATCGCTCGACTTGTTCGAATGACGCAGCCGCTTGTAATGGTTGTGCACCGCGACCGAGAGGACACGCTTCGCCCGATCCTGCCCGATCACGTAATCGTTCAGGGTCTGGAAGATCTCGATCGGAGGGGGGACGCCCGCGTCCTTCTTGCCCGCGATGCCCGCCTTCGTTTCCTCGCGGATGATGTCGTTGCAAAGCTCGACACATTCATCGCAGATGAAAACGGTGGGTCCGGCGATCAGCTTGCGCACCTCGTGCTGCGACTTGCCGCAGAAGCTGCAGTACAGTGTGCTCTTGCTGTCCGATCCGCTAACTTTGGTCATATTTATCTCGTAAAGCGCCCGAAGATTCGGGCCAATCTCAAATTTAAGCGGCTGTCACAGAGAATCAACCGCAGGCGCGTCAGCACCCTGCCATACAGTGCATAAATGCAACGCGCTGTATATCCGATTAAAAGATACATAGGCTTGAGTGCGAAGGCCATGCTTCGACCTGATGATCGCACATGACCCTTTGTAGCCATGACCCGCGATTTGCCGTGCAGGCGGGTCGGCCGGCGAAATGTTGCCGACCCGCCGGCCCGGCCCGAAACGATCAGCCTTCGCTGGCTGCCGCATCGGCACGCGACACGAACACCTTGTCGACGATACCGAACTCGCGCGCTTCCTCGGCCTCGAGGAAGGTGTCGCGGTCCATTGCGCGCTCGATCTCCTCAAGCGGCTTGCCCGTGTATTTCACGTAAAGCTCGTTCATTCGGCGGCGAATGCGCAGGATCTCGCGCGCCTGGATCTCGATGTCCGATGCCATGCCCTGGGCCCCGCCCGAGGGCTGGTGCACCATGATGCGTGCGCTGGGAAGCGCGATGCGCATGCCCGGCTCGCCCGCAGCCAGCAGGAAGCTGCCCATCGACGCGGCCTGGCCGATGCAGACGGTCGACACGCGCGGCTTGATGTATTGCATCGTGTCGTGGATCGCCATGCCCGCCGTGACGACACCGCCCGGCGAGTTGATGTACATCGAGATGTCCTTGGTGCTGTCCTCCGATTCCAGGAAGAGCAGCTGCGCCACGATCAGCGATGCCATGTGGTCCTCGACCTGTCCGGTCACGAAGACGATCCGTTCGCGCAGCAGGCGCGAGAAAATATCGAAGCTGCGTTCGCCGCGGCTGGTCTGTTCGACGACCACGGGCACGAGCGCGCCGGTCACTGGGTCGATACGCATGTTCCCGATCTGATTCATGAAATCCTCTATGCAATCTGGAACGCCTATGTCGGGCTTGGCCAGCGGTTGTTCAACCCCGTTTCCCGTGCCCTCCACCGACCTTTGCCAGCACAGGCGCGATTGCACGCTGGCGGGACGCTCTGCGGTCCCGCGGCGCAGCGCAGGGGCATGCGGTGTAGCCACTTGCCATGCGCTTGAAGCCGCGCGATGCTCTGGGTCGATGCTCCATCCAGAACAGCGCACCTACCCGCGCCCCTCCGCCCTTCTACTGTCTGCCGCACTGGCCCTTTTCCTGCCTGCCTGCGCGTCGGTTGCCGACAGACCCGAACCGGCCGCAGCCGATCCGGCGCGCTGCCACGGCGCGGCAGCCTGCGCCGAGGCCTATGCGGCCCGCATTGGTAAGATCGATGATGCGGGGCCCACGCTCAATGCCGTGATCGCCTATGACCGGAATGCAGCGACGCAGGCTGCCGCCGCCGGCCCAGCCACCTTGCTGGCGGGCAGGACCGTGCTGGTGAAGGACAATATCGAAACCCGCGAATGGCCGACGACGGCTGGCAGTCTGGCGCTCAAGGATAACGCAACGGGCCGCGATGCGCCGCTGATCGCCCGCCTGCGGAAAGCGGGGGGCGTGGTGCTGGGCAAGACCAACCTGTCGGAATGGGCCAACATCCGCTCGTTCCGCTCGATCAGCGGATGGAGCGCAGTGGGCGGAATGACGCGCAATCCGCATCTTGCGGGCCGCAATGCCTGCGGATCGTCCTCCGGCAGCGGAGCGGCCGTCGCGGCGTCGCTGGCATGGGCGGCGATCGGCACCGAAACCGACGGTTCGATCACCTGTCCGGCCAGCGTCAATGGCGTGGTGGGTTTCAAGCCGACGGTCGGAATGGTCAGCCGGACCCATGTCGTGCCGATCAGCCATTCGCAGGACACGGCAGGGCCCATGACCCGCTCGGTCCAGGATGCCGCGCTTCTGCTGGCGGCGATGGCCGGAAGCGACCCTGCCGACCCGGCTACGGCAGAGGCGGATGCGCACATTGCCGGCTTGGCAGACGAAATGAGCGGTGCGAGCCTGTCAGGCGTGCGGATCGGGGTGATGCGCAATCAGGTGGGAGATAATCCGGACGTGTCCGTCCTGTTCGATCGTGCCCTGCGCGATCTCGACGCGGCAGGCGCCGTGCTCGTCGATATCGACTATGAAGATCCCGATGCACTTGGCGAAGCCGAGTTCACGGTGCTGCTGCATGAACTGCGCAGCGACCTCAATGCCTACCTGGCGGGTTCGCCTGCCGACATCCCCGTCCGCAGCCTTGCCGAGGTTATCGCGTTCAACAAGGCGAATGCCGACGCCGAAATGGCGCTGTTCGACCAGTCGATCTTCGATCTGGCAGAGACCATGATCGACGATGCGGATCTTGCAGAAGCGCGGTCCACATCGCTGCGCCTCGCCTATGACGAGGGGCTGGCCAAGCTCATGGCGGACAATGACGTTTCATTGCTGGTCGCGCCCACGGCCGGGCCGGCGTGGCTGACCGATACGGTCCTGCGCGACAATTTCGCGGGCGGGATCGGCATCGGTAACCTGGCGGCAATCGCGGGAACGCCGCACCTGACAGTGCCGATGGGCCATGTACGGGGCCTGCCCGTCGGACTGTCCTTCCTGGGCGACCGCTGGCAGGACCGAAAGGTGCTGGAAGCAGGCGCCGCCTATGAACAGGCCCGTAGTGCGGAGCTGGCACAAGTCGCCTTCTAGCCAAAGAAGAAGGGCCGCAAGGCTTTCGCCCGCGGCCCTTCCAATATCATCGGTAGGCGAAACAGATTATTCGGCGTCGGCCTTCTTGGCAGGGGCCTTCTTGGCCGCCGGCTTCTTGGCAGGCGCCTTCTTCGCGGCGGGCTTCGCTTCGGCCTCGCCGTCGTCAGCGGCCTTTTTGGCGGCAGGCTTCTTGGCAGGCGCCTTCTTCGCGGCAGGCTTCGCTTCGGTGTCGGCGTCGTCAGCCTTGTCGGCAGCAGCCTTCTTCGTCGGTGCCTTCTTGGCGGCGGGCTTGGCCTCATCGTCGCCTTCAGCCTCGTCCGCCTTCTTCTTGGCAGCCGCCTTCTTTGCCGGTGCCTTCTTGGCGGGCTTCGCTTCGGCCTCGGCGCCTTCCTCGGCCTCGATCGCGGCCTGCAGTTCCTCGCGCGTCACTTCGCGCTCGGTCACTTCGGCCTGGTCGAACAGGAAGTCGACGACCTTGTCTTCGTACAGCGGCGCGCGCAGCTGGGCAGCGGCCATCGGCTCGGAGCGGACATATTCCATGAAGCGCTGGCGATCTTCGGGGCGGTACTGCTGTGCCGCCTGCTGGACCAGCATCTGCATTTCCTGGCTCGACACCTCGACACCGTTGGCCTGGCCGATTTCCGACAGCAGCAGGCCCAGGCGCACGCGGCGCTCGGCGATCTTGCGATAGTCGTCCTTCTCGGCCTCAATCTCCTTCATCGCGGCTTCGGGATCTTCCTCGTGGCTCGCTTCGTGCTGAAGCTGCTGCCAGATCTGCTCGAACTCGGCATCGACCATCTGGCCGGGAACCGGGAAATCGTGACCGGCGGCCAGCGCGTCGAGCAGCTGGCGCTTCATCTGGGTGCGGGTGAGGCCAGCCGTTTCCTGCTCCAGCTGCGCCTTGAGCAGTTCCTTGAGCTTGTCGAGACCTTCAAGGCCCAGCGACTTGGCGAACTCGTCGTCGATCTTGGTCTCGCCCGGGACCTTCACCGCCTTCACGGTGACGTCGAATTGGGCCTCCTTGCCGGCGAGGTGCTTGGCGGGGTAGTCCTCGGGGAAGGTGACCGTGATCGTCTTTTCCTCGCCGGTCTTCACGCCGGTGAGCTGCTCCTCGAAACCGGGAATGAAGCGGCCCGCGCCGATTTCCAGCGGAGCGTCCTCGGCCTTGCCGCCTTCGAATTCCTCACCGTCGAGCTTGCCGACGAAATCGATGATCAGCTGGTCGCCTTCGCCGGCCTTGTGGGTCTTCTTGGCATCGACAAAGCTCTTCTGGCCCTCGGCGAACTTGGCGACCGCCTCGTCCACCGCCTCGTCGCTGACGGGAACGACCAGGCGCTCCAGCTTCAGGCCATCGGTCTTGGGGGCGTCGATCGCAGGCAGGACTTCCAGTTCGATCGAGACCTCGGCGTCCTTGCCTTCTTCATAGTCTTCGCCGAGCGAGACGGCGGGCTGCATCGCGGGACGCAGCTTGTGCTCGGCCATCACCTTGTCGACGCTTTCGCGCACGGTCTTGTTCAGCACGTCGGCGTGGATCGCCTCGCCGTGCATCTTGCGGACCAGGTTGGCGGGCACCTTGCCGGGGCGGAAGCCGGGCATGCGGACCTGCGGCGCGATCTTCTTGATCTCGGCGCTGACCTTGTCGGCGATCTCGCCGGCGGGGATCTTGACGGTATAGGCGCGGGCAAGCCCGTCGTTCTTGGTTTCGGAAATCTGCATGATGTCTCTTTCAGGCGTCGCTGTGTTGCGTTCTCTGGGAGCCGCACGGACGACAAAGGGCCGCGATCAATGCGCGGCGAGCCTGGTGCGGGCGAAGGGACTCGAACCCCCACATCTTGCGATACCAGAACCTAAATCTGGCGCGTCTACCAGTTCCGCCACGCCCGCGTTGCCCTGTGCCGACCAGCGGACAGGATTTTCAGGCTCGCGGGCCTCTATCGGACAGGCGGCAAAAGAGCAAGCGCGTTGGCGGATTGACGCGGCGGTCCCATGGATCGTTCGCGCTTGCTGCGCGTTTCCCGCTTATGGCTACACAACCGAACATCCCCTCGCCCGACACGATCGAGCCTGCGGCTCCGCCCGAAACGCCGGTCACGCCCTCGCCCAATGAAGCGCCCGGCGAATTCGAGCGGCCCGACGAGTTCGAGACGCCGACGCCCGATTACGACAAGCCCGACCCGGCGCTGCCCGAAACGCCCATGCCGCCCGACTGACGGAGGGTCGGCCGTGCGGCTAGAGCGCCAGCCGTGCAAGCAAGGACCGCCAGATGGCCGGCTTCACATCCCGCGATGCCGTGATAGTTGGCGGACAAGCGAGGCAGCGTGCCTGAATCCGCGGCCGGTCGAGCAAACCGGCAAGATCGGTTAGCGAACGACCGGCGGCCAGATCGCGCCGCGCCATCATCACCGACAGCATGTCACCCTCTTCCACGGCTTCTTCCGGAGCGGTCATCGACTGCAGCAGCGCAGTGAACGGATCAAGATCCTCCATGAGGAACTGCGCGTGCCATTCGCCCGCGCCCAGACCCGCCCGCTGCGCCGCATAGGCCAGCGCATCGTCGAGATTGCCGAAACGGTCCACCAGCCCGACCTGCCGCGCCGGTCCGCCAGCCCATGTCCGCCCCTCGGCAATATCGCTGCGCAGCCGTGCACGGCTGATGTCGCGGCTGTCGGAGACCAGTCCCAGGAACAGGTCGTAGCTATGCTCGACCTGCGACTGCAGGATCGCGTCCATCTCGGGCGTGAACCCGCCCAGCAGGTCGGGCTGCCCCGACAGTGGGGTCGTGCGGATCGAATCGGTCGTCACGCCCCATTCGGGCAGCGCATCCTCGGCACTGGGAACGGCCAGGAAAACGCCGATCGATCCGGTTATGGTCGACGGATCGGCAAATATGACATCGCCCGGTGTCGAGACGTAATAACCGCCGCTGGCCGCCACGTTTGCCATCGACACGACGACCGGGATGCCGCGCGCCTTGTGGCGCAGGATCGCCTGCCGGATGCGTTCCGATGCCGTGACCGACCCGCCGGGCGAATCGACCCGCACCACCAGCGCCGCCAGATCGTCCTGCAAGGCCTCGTCGAGGATCGAGGCTATGCGGTCCCCGCCCGCCGTGCCGGGTCCAGCCTCGCCGTCGACGATGCTGCCCGCCACGGTGACAACGCCGACTGCCCGCCCTTCACTGGGCGGTGCAACCGCCTCCACCCAGTCCCGGTAGGACGTGTGCGCAAAGCTCTGTGGTTCGTCGGGCGCACGGGGATCCTTGCCCACCAGCCTGGCGATGCGAAGCGAGAAATCTTCGTAGCTGCCGATCCTGTCGGCAAGGCCGGTCCTGACAGCCGCCTGCGCCGCATTGCCGTTCGCCGCGCGGACAGAGGCGACCGGATCAAGCGCGACCTGCCGCACCTGCGCCTGCGGCCGCGCCCTGGTCACGCCGTCCAGCCAGTTTTCCCACAGATTGCCGTAAGTGCCCTCGATGTCGCGGCGCGCGGCATCGGAAAAGCCGCTCAGTGTGTAAGGCTCGACCGCGCTCTTGTACTCGCCCGTCCGATAGACGTGGACATTGACCTTCAGCTGCTCCGCGATGTTGCCGAAGAACAGATAGGTCCCGCCCGGCCCCGCCACGGGCGCGCCGCCCAGCGGATCGACCCACACTTCGCTGGCGTGGGCGGCCAGCTGCATGCTGTCGCCGGTATAGGCGATCGCATGTGCCAGCACGGGCTTCTTCGCCGCACGCACCTTGTCCAGCGCCTTGCCGATCTCGGCCATGTGCACCTGCCCGCCGCCGAGAAAATAGTCGAGGTCGAGCACGACCGCCTTGATCCGCTCGTCCGTGGCGGCACCCTCGATCGCGCGTATCACGTCGCGGGCGCGGTGTTCCTGGATTGGCGTGCTGGTCGACAGGAACATGGCGAACGGATCTGCCGGCGCCAGCTCCTCCACCACCACCCCGTCCAGCGCGACCAGCAGCGCGCCATCCTCGACGGCAGCAGCCGTCGGGCGAAAGGTCAGCACCGCATACAGCGCGCCGAAGAACAGCAGCAGAAGCAGCAGGGCGAGCCCGTCCTTGATGGCGACCAGCAGCTTCCAGACCTTGCGCGCGAACGCCATGATGCATTTCCTTCCAGCACGGACCATGAGCGCCCGGCATTTGCGCGCTAGTTAAGAGGCCGCGGGCGATCTCGCAAATGCGAAACACGCCGAAGAGGCGTCAGCCTGCGCCATCGCCCTTGCCGGAACGCGAAAGGGCAATTAGACGCCCGGTCTCAAGATGAGCGATGCGCCCACCCCTTCCTCCAACCGCTATCCCGCCGGTGGCAATGCGTTTCCGCACAAGGACCTGATCGGCATCGCGCCGCTGGCCCCGTGGGAGATCCATTACCTGCTCGACGAGGCGGAACAATGGGTCCGGCTCAACCGCCAGCCCGCCAAGCATGCCGACGCGCTGGCGGGCCTGACCATCATCAACGCCTTCTTCGAAAACTCGACCCGCACGCTGCTGTCGTTCGAGATCGCGGGCAAGCGGCTGGGCGCCGACGTGGTCAACATGCACGCCGCGCAGTCCAGCGTGAAAAAGGGCGAGACGCTGATCGACACGGCGACGACGCTCAACGCCATGCGCGCCGATGCGATCGTCATCCGCCACTGCGTCAGTCCGGGCGCGGTGCAGCTGATCGCGGACAAGGTAGACTGCCCGGTGCTCAACGCGGGCGACGGGCAGCACGAGCATCCGACCCAGGCGCTGCTCGACGCGCTGACCATGCGGCTCTGGCTGCGCAGCGATGCCGGTCCGCTCAGCGACGAATTCGCGAAGCTGAAGATCACGATCTGCGGCGACATCCTGCACAGCCGCGTGGCGCGCTCGAACATCTTGCTGCCTGACGACGCTGGGTGCCGAAGTGCGCGTCTGCGCCCCGCCCGCGCTGATGCCCGCCGCGATCGAGCAGATGAAGGTCGCGCCCTATCACGATTTCGACGCCGCCATCGAAGGCGTCGACGTGGTCATGATGCTGCGCCTGCAGATCGAGCGGATGGCCGGGCCCGTTCATCCCCTCGGCCGCGCGAATATCGCCATCTGTTACGGCCTGACGCCAGAGCGGCTGAAGCGCGCCGCGCCCGATGCGCTGGTGATGCACCCCGGACCGATGAACCGCGGCGTGGAGATCGATTCAGTCGGTCGCCGACATGCTCGAACGCTCGGCGATCACCGCGGCAGGTGGAGATGGGCGTGGCGATGCGCATGGCCTGCCTCGACGTGCTCACCCGGCGTGCGCGCGGTGTCGAGGGCTGGAATGCGCTATGATCCCGCGCGAACCCCTGACCATCACCGGCGGCAGGCTGCTGCTACCGGCAGCGGCGGCCCTGCTGCGGGATCGATACGCTGCGAAGGCGACCGGATCGTCGCGGTCGGCGATGTCGCCGGCGCAATCCGGCGACCGCACGCATCGACGCCAGCGGCAAGCTCGTCATGCCCGGCCTCGTCGATCTTGGCGTGTTCGAGATCGACAAGCCCGCGTTCCACTTCGGCGGCATCACCCGCGCCGCGCTGATGCCCGACCAGAACCCGCCGCTGGACTATCCGGCGCGGGTCCGCTTCGCCGCCAGCTACGGCAAGCCCGATCTCTGGGTCCACCCGCATCGCCGCCGCGACGCGCGGTCTGGCCGGAGCGGAACTTCGCCGAGCTGGCGCCTGATGCAGGAAGCAGGCGCGCGCGCCGTGTCGCCACCGGCCGCAGATGGATCGCCGATTCGGGCATGATGCTGCGCGTGATGCAATATGCCGCGATGCTCGGCCTGCCCGTGATCGCCCATGCCGAGGATGCCGGGCTGACCGGCGAGGCGGTGGCGACGGCGGGCGAGATGGCGACGCGGCTCGGCCTGCCCAGCGCCCCTGCCGAGGCGGAAGCACTGGCCATCGCGCGCGACATCGCGCTGGCCGAAATGGCGGGCGCGCATCTTCATATCCGGCAGGTGACCACCGCGGCGGGGCTCGACCTCGTGCGCGCGGCAAAGGCACGCGGGGTGCGGGTGACCTGCGGCGTGACGCCCGCCTATTTCATGCTGTCCGACCTCGCGACGGCCGGATTTCCGCACCTTCACCCGCCTGTCGCCCCCGCTGCGCAGCGAAGCGGACCGGCAGGCGGTGCGCGAGGCGCTGGCCGACGGCACGATCGACGTGATCGCATCCGGCCACGACCCGCGCGGGCCGGAGGACAAGCGCCTGCCCTTCGCCGATGCGGCGCCCGGGCATGGCGGGCGCGGAAACGCTGCTGCCGCTGACGCTCAGCCTCGTGCGCGACGGCGTGATCGACATGGCCGCGCCTGTGCGAGTTGCTCTGCGTGAACCCCGCGCGCATCCTGGGGGTCGAGGCGGGACGGCTGGAGGCAGGTCTGGAAGCCGACATCGCCGTGATCGATCCCGACCGCCCGTGGATCGTCGATTCGAACCGCATGGAAGCGCAGCGCCGGCAACACCCCGTTCGACAAGCAGCCGGTGCAGGGCCGCGCCGTCGCTCTGTTCAAGGGCGGGCAGAGGGTCGGGAGCTAGTCCGCGCGCTGCGACGCGTCGTTCAGCGTCTCGCCCGGACCGGGCACGGTCCAGATCGCGACATTGATTGCCAGCACGGCGGCCAGCACCAGCATCAGCGCTCCCTGCTTCCGGTCGCCCCGGCGGAACGCGAAGAACGCCGCCACGGTCATCACCGCGGCGCAAAGGACCATCAGGGAAAGCGCGACATCGGCCATGCGGGCAGCGCATAGACCCCGCCATCGCCCTCGACCAGCCCCCATTACGCGGCCGCCAGGTGAAAGCGGCCGATCCTACACTGGCGAGGCCACGAAAAACGCCCCGAACCGCCAAGGCCCGGGGCGTTTTCATTCTGGCGTCGGTCGATTACGCGGCGGTCGGGGCTGCCTTGCGCACGCCTTCGTCGACATGGCCTTCGAACTGGGCGAAATTGTCGACGAACAGCTGCACCAGCCTGTGCGCGGTCGCATCGTAATCGTCCTTGTCGTCCCATGTCGCGCGCGGATCGAGGATCGTGCTGTCGACGCCCCGGAACCGCAACCGGAACCTCGAAGCCGAAGTTCGGGTCCTTGCGGAACTCGGCTTCGCCCAGCGATCCGTCGAGCGCGGCGTTGAGCAGTGCGCGGGTCACCTTGATCGGCATGCGGTTGCCGGTGCCGTACTTGCCGCCGGTCCAGCCGGTGTTGACCAGCCAGCACTGCGCCCCGCCCTTGCGCGATGCGTTCCTTCAGCAGGTTGCCATACACGCTGGGGTGACGGGGCATGAAGGGCGCGCCGAAGCAGGTGGAGAAGGTCGCCTCGGGCTCGGTCACGCCGATTTCGGTGCCCGCGACCTTGGCGGTGTAGCCCGACAGGAAGTGATACATCGCCTGATCGGGCGTCAGCCGCGCGATCGGGGGCAGCACGCCAAACGCATCGGCGGTCAGCATGATGACATTGGCGGGCACCGGACCCAGATTTTCCTCGGACGTATTCGGAATGAAATCGATCGGATAGGCGCCGCGCGTGTTCTCCGTCTTGCTGGTGTCGGTGAAGTCGATGCTCGCGCGTATCCTCGTCCATCGCGACGTTTTCCAGGATCGTGCCGAACATCTTGGTGGTGGCGTAGATCTCGGGCTCGCCTTCGGCCGACAGGTCGATCATCTTGGCATAGCAGCCGCCCTCGAAGTTGAAGACCGCCGTGTCCGACCAGCCATGTTCGTCGTCGCCGATCAGCGTGCGGCTGGCGTCGGCGGACAAGGTCGTCTTGCCCGTGCCGGAGAGGCCGAAGAAGATCGCGGTCTTGCCGTCCGCGCCGACATTGGCCGAACAATGCATCGGCATCACGCCCTGTTCGGGCAGCATGTAGTTGAGGACGCCGAACACGCCCTTCTTCATCTCGCCCGAATATTCGGTGTTGGCGATCAGGATCAGCTTCTCGGTGAAGCTGACCGCGATCATCGTGTCGCTGCGGCTGCCGTGGCGCTCGGGGTCGGCCTTGAAGCTGGGCAGGTTGATGATCGTGAATTCGGGGGTGAAACCGGCCAGCTCTTCCGCGGTGGGACGCACCAGCATCGTGTGCACGAACAGCGAATGCCAGGCCAGCTGCGTGATGACGCGCACGTTGACCCGGTAGTTCAGGCTGCGAACCGCCGAACAGGTCGGCGACATACAGCTTTTCCTCGCCCTTCAGCGCTTCCAGGAAATCCGCCTTGAGGTTCGCGAAATGCTCCGGCGCTCATCGGCTGGTTGATGGCGCCCCAGTTGATCGTGTCCTGCGTCATCTCGTCCTTGACGACGAACTTGTCCTTGACGCTGCGGCCGGTGAAGCGGCCGGTATCGACCACCAGCGGGCCATCGGCGGCCAGCCTGCCTTCGCCATTGGCCAGTGCATGTTCGATCAGCTGGGCGCGGCCCAGATTGTCGAAGATGCGGGCATTCGTGGTGATGCCCTGTTCAGACAAGGGAGTTTTCAGCGGCACGTTGCTCTCCTTCAGAACCCCTTCCAGACGGGGCCAGCCGCGCGGCGCAGGCGCGATTTTGTGAATGCAATCCTCTCGGGATGATTCCGGGGTCGCCGGACAGATATCCGCCGCCCCGTTCTTATGGATTTTCAGATGCTCACAATTCCCGGCAGAGTCAAACCTTCTGCCCGGCCCTGTCACGAATCGCCGCCCGGGGCCGGTTGCGCTTCCATTGGGGTCATGATCCCAAAGGATTATATGGCACCGGGCGCGCCATGCTGTCACCGCGTTGCGGCAGCGGGCATTTGGCTGGCGCGCGCGAATTGGCTAAGCGGAGGCAGGGACGGCGGCGCGCGTGTTGCGGCGCGCGAGAATCGCGACGAAAAGGTTGTTTTTATGGCGCATGTTATCGCCCTGGTCGACGATGATCGGAATATCCTGACCGGGCTGTCGATCGCCCTGCAGGCGGAAGGGTTCGATACGCGGGTCTATTCAGATGGCTCCGCCGCGCTGGAGGCGCTGGTCGAGAATCCGCCCGATCTTGCCGTCTGCGACATCAAGATGCCGCGCATGGACGGGCTGGAACTGCTGCGCCGCCTGCGCGAGAAATCCTCGCTGCCGGTGATCTTCCTCACCTCCAAGACCGACGAGCAGGACGAGGCGCTGGGCCTCGCCATGGGCGCGGACGATTATATCGCCAAGCCCTTCAGCCAGCGCCTGCTGATCGCGCGCATCCGCGCGCTGCTGCGGCGCGAGGAACTGGTGATGAATCGGCTGTCGGGCGATGCCAGCCAGCCGCCTGCCGAACTGATCACCCGCGGCCGCCTGACCATGGAGCCCGAACGCCACCGGGTCACCTGGGACGGTCATCCGGTATCGCTCACCGTGACCGAATTCCTGATTCTGGAGGCGCTGGCCCAGCGGCCGGGCGTGGTGAAGACGCGCAACCAGCTGATGGACGCCGCCTATCAGGACGACGTCTTCGTCGACGACCGCACCATCGACAGCCATATCAAGCGCCTGCGCCGCAAGTTCCGGCAGGTCGACCGCGAGTTTTCCGGCATCTCCACGCTTTATGGCGCGGGCTACAGCTTTGCGGGGGACTGATCCGCATCGCGATCCCGGCAAGGACGACCCGCGCGGGCCGCCCGATCCGCATGGCGAGCGCGAAGCGCTGGCGGGCGAGACTGGCCGGACCGGCAAAGGCGACGCACCCGATCCGCTGTTCTGGACGCGGCGTTTCTCGCTCACCACGCGAATCCTTGCGGTCAACCTGCTGATCGTCGGTCTGGTGCTGGGCGGCTTGTTCGTGCTCGACACCAATCGCAAGCAGCTGGTTGCCGAACGCTCGCGTCTCGCCCGCTCGGAAGTCGAGATCATCGCCAATGCGCTGGCAGAGGCGCCCGCCAGCGAACATGCTGCGCTGCTCGCCCGCATCGGCGACCAGCAGCGCCTGCGGCTTCGGACCTTCGATTCGCAAGGGTCGCTGCAGACCGACAGTTTCGTCGTGGGCGAGCCCGCCTTCTCCTTCGCCGATCCCGAACAGCAGGACTGGACCCACGCGCTGGCGCGCACGATGGACCGGATCGTCGACTTTCTTGTGATGGCGCCCCCCGTGCCGCCCTATGACCCCGGAAAGGACATGGATCCGACCACCAAGGCGCAATGGCCCGAGGTGTTCGTCGCCGAACAGGCGCGCGCCGGCACGGTGATGCTGCGCTATGCGCCGGACCGCACGCCGGTCATCACGGCGGCCGCTCCCTATGGCGCGCAGGGCGAAACCCTGCTGACCATGCGCAACGCGACCGACATCACCATCGCGATCCGCGCCGCGCGCCAGACCCTGCTGCTGCTGCTGGCGCTGGCAGTGATCTTCTCGATCCAGCTGTCGTTGTTCCTTGCGCGCACCATCGTCCAGCCGGTCCGCACCCTGTCGCGCGCCGCAACGCGGGTCAGCGCCGGGCGCGAGCGCGACGTCGTGATTCCCCGCCTGCCCGAACGGCAGGACGAGATCGGCAATCTCGCCCGCTCGCTATCCGACATGACCCAGGCGCTGCGCGACCGTATCGACGCGGGCGAGGCATTTGCCGCCGATGTCAGCCACGAACTCAAGAACCCGCTCGCGTCCCTGCGCAGCGCGCTCGACACGCTGGAAACGGTGGAAGACCCCAGGTTGCGTCACCAGTTGGCGGAAATCGCGCAGGCGGACCTGCGCCGCATCGACCGGCTGATCACCGAGATTGCCGAGGCAAGCCGTCTCGACGCAGAATTGTCGCGCGCGTCGTTCGAGCCGGTGGACCTGCTGGCGCTGGCCCGCAACGTCATCGGCGGGCGCACCGCCGCCGCCCGCATCAGCGCCGAACGCGACCTGAAGTTCGTGGTCGAAAGCGCGCCCACCAGCGCCACCATGGTCCGGGGCGACGAGGCGCAGCTTGAGCGCGTGTTCGAGAACCTCGTCGACAATGCCGCCAGCTTCTCCCCCCATGGCGGTCGCATCGCGATCGCCTTCCGCGACCTGGGCGAAACGGTCGAGGTCACCGTCACCGACGACGGACCCGGCATCGCCGAGGAAGAGCGCGAGGCGGTGTTCGAACGCTTCCACTCACACCGGCCCGAACCGGAAAGCTTCGGCAAGCATTCCGGCCTGGGGCTGGCCATCGCGCGTTCCATCGTGACCGGCCATGGCGGCACGCTGGTCGTTCGCGGGCGCGAGGACGGCGCAAGCGGCGCGGTATTCGTCATCACCCTGCCCGCGCTGGAGGGCGATGCGCGATCATGACGCTGGTTCCCGTCCCCGATCATGCCATTGCCCACCAGGCCAGCGTCGTTGCGCTGAACGGGCGCGCGCTGCTGATCGAGGGCGAACCGGCCAGCGGCAAGACCAGCCTCGCGCTGGCGCTGATCGATCGCGGGGGCGTGCTGGTGGGCGATGATGGCGTGCTGCTGGCCGATGTCGATGGCACGCTCTGGGCGTTTCCGCATCCCAATACCCGCGGCCTGCTCGAGATTCGCAACGTCGGGATCGTGACGATGCGGGCGGGCCCCGCCCCCGTTGCGCTGGCCATTACCCTTACGCGCAGCGCCCCGCGCCATGTCGAGGGAGCGGGCAGCCGGAACTTCTGCGGCCTTGCGATCCCCTCGCTGGCGCTCTGGCCCGACACGCCGGTGCTGGGGCTGCGCGCGGAATGGGCGCTGAAGGTGCACGGGCTTCCGAATCTGCCCACATTGCGCGATAGCGGCCCGCGATGACGAGCGACTCGCCCCGGAACCACGACGAAGACGCCAACGGCAGCAAGCCGACGCGCATCCTGCTCGTCACCGGCCTGCTGGGCGCGGGCAAGACGACCGCCCTGCGCGCGCTCGAGGATCTGGGCTGGGAGCCGGTGGACAATTTCCCGGTCCGGCTGCTGCCCCGCTTCGTCTCCACTGCGCCGGGCCCCGGCCATGACCGCGATTCGGCGCAAAGCCATCCGCTGGCGATCGGCTTCGATTCGCGCACCCGCGGTTTCGACCCCCAGCGTGTGATCGCCGAGGTCGATGCGCTCGCCCGGCGCGAGGATATCGCGCTGTCCACGCTGTTCCTCGACTGCGGCTCGGACGAGCTGGAGCGCCGTTACAACGAGACGCGCCGCCGCCACCCGCTGGCAGGCGAACGGCCCGTGGCCGCGGGCATCGCCGCCGACCGCGAGCTGATGGCACCGCTGCGCCGCTGGGCCGATGTGGTCGTCAACACCACCAGTTTCTCGGCCAATGACCTCGGCCGCACGATCCGCGAGCTGTTCGCCCCCAGCGCGCCGCAAGGCATGACGATCACCGTCTCCAGCTTCGGCTTTGCGCGCGGGATGCCGCCGCTGGCCGATCTGGTGTTCGACATGCGCTTCCTCGACAATCCGCACTGGGTCGACGAACTGCGCCCGCTGACGGGCCGCGACGCGCCGGTCGCCGAACACATATCGGCAGACCCGGCGTGGCAGGAGAATTTCGCACGCATCCGCAACCTGGTGCTGTCGCTGGTGCCGCTCTACGAGGCGCAGGGAAAAAGCTATCTCCATGTTGCATTCGGCTGTACGGGCGGCAAGCATCGCTCGGTCTTCAGCGCCGAAAGCATGGCGGACGAGTTGCGCAAAACGGGACACAATCCCGGCGTGCTGCATCGCAATCTTGACATTGGTGCAAGTGATCTGGTCGAAGGCGGGTCCCGCGCGGGGTAACCTTTGTTGCACGCATGCGGGCGGGCGGTAACTGGCTGCTCGGCACAGACGATTCGACAAGAATGCGCACGTCAGCAAGGCGGCGTAAATTTGGGTGAGGCCATAGTGGGTTTTGGCTGTTTAGAAGGACTGACATGATTGGCCTCATCCTGGTAACCCACGGTGACCTGGCGCAGGAATTTGTCGCTGCCATGGAACATGTGGTGGGCAAGCAGGACCGGATCGTTCCGGTCTGCATCGGCCCCAACGACGACATGGAAGCGCGGCGCAGCGAAATCGCCGACGCCATCAAGGAAGTGAACGATGGCGCGGGCGTGATCGTGCTGACCGATTTGTTCGGCGGCACGCCGTCCAATCTCGCCATCTCGCTGCTGCGCACGGGAGAGGTGGAAGTGATCGCCGGGATCAACCTGCCGATGCTGATTCGCCTGGCCGGCGCGCGCATGGAGATGAGCGTGACCGACGCCGTCGCCGCTGCGCGCGATGCCGGGCGCAACTACATCACCGTCGCATCCGAGTTCCTGGGCCAGGACGCATGAGCGATCCCGGCGGCTCTTCTGCCGGCCCGGATGGCGCCGCGGACATGCTGAGCCGCAAGGTGACCATCACGAACCGCCGCGGCCTGCACGCGCGGGCCAGCGCGAAATTCGTGGGCGCGGTGGCGCAATTGCCCGAAGGCACCACGGTGCGCGTCGCGCGCGACGGGAACGAGGCTGCGGGCGGCTCCATCCTTGGGCTGATGATGCTGGGCGCGGCCAAGGGCGACGAAATCGAGATCCGCACATCCGGCCCCGCTGCCGAGGAGGCGATGGCGGCGCTGGTCGCGCTGGTCGAGGACCGGTTCGGAGAGGAGTGAGCGATTGCTCGCTCACCTGCGGCGCTTAACCCGATGAAGACCATCAGCGGCCTTTCCAATCCCACTGTCAAATATCTGCGGTCCTTGCGCGACAAGAAGCACCGGCGGCGCGAAGGCGTGTTCCTGGCCGAAGGGCTGCGCCTGCTGACCGATGCGCGCGAAAGCGGACGCCTGCCGCAAATGCTGGCCATGGCCGAGGGGCGCGATCCGCACCCGCTGCTCGACACGCTGATTGCGGCGGTCGAGGATGCGGGCGGCGAGGTTCTCGCCATGTCGGAAGCCGCGCTGTCCAAGATCACCGGCAAGGACAATCCGCAGGCGGTGTGCGGCGTCTTCGCCGAATTCGACACCTCGCTCGGCCGGCTGGACCGGGCGGCCGCACCGCTGTTCCTGGTTGCGCAGGCGCTGCGCGATCCGGGCAATCTGGGGACCATGCTGCGCACCGCCGATGCCGTGGGCGCGGGCGGGCTGGTGCTGATCGACGATTGCGCCGATCCCTTTTCGGTAGAGGCGGTGCGCGCCAGCATGGGCGCGATCTTCACCGTGCCGCTCGCCGCAGCGCGCTGGGAGGAGTTCCTGCCATGGCTGCGCGGCGGTGCGGGAGGGCAGCTGGTGGCCGCATCGCTGCGCGACGCGGTCGATTATCGCGGCGCGCCCTATGCGGCGCCCTGCTTCCTGCTGGTCGGCAACGAATTGCGCGGATTGCCGGAAGAGTACGAGATGGCCTGCGACCTGCGCGTCACCATTCCGATGCTGGGCCGCGCGGACAGCCTGAACGCAGCCGTGGCCGGAGCCGTGCTGGCCTACGAAGCACTGGCGGCACTGCGCTGAAGTGCTGCGCAGGAACGTGCCGGGCAGATCGTCCGCCCGGCACGCCTTCCATTCACATCAGTCGCCCGCGACGAAGGCGGTCACCTTCCAGCCATCGTCGCCGCGATTGGCCAGGATGCGGTAATCGGTGATCGGACGCAGGCTGTCCGCCGCGACATAGCCGGTCGTCTCGTCATCAAGCGTGCTGACCTGAACGAACTCCGCATCCTCGGCAGGCGCTTCGCTGACGGTGACCAGATCCCAGCTGATCGTGCCATTGCTGGCTTCCGCGTCGGCCGCCTCTGCCCTGACGGGTGCGTCATTTGCGGTCACCAGATAGGTCGTGGTCGCGTCGGTTCCCTCGGGCAGGTTGGCAAAGGCCCAGGGCAGGGTAACAGCCGTATCGCCCTCGGCGCTGCAGCCGAGCGCGATAACATCGCTCATCTCGCTCCACAGCTCGGGATTGTCGGCGAGGCGCGCCTTCAGCTCGTCGATCCCGCTGCCGCCGCCAAAGTCGAGCTTTACGTCCGGATCGACCAGCGCGGTCAGGCTGTCGACGTTCCGAAATGTAATGGCGCGGCGAAGCTGGCCGCGGAAACTGTCAAAGCCGTAAAGCTCGCCGCAATCGTCCTTGGGCGCGAATGGCCCTTGGGCAGAGGCGGCCGCTTCTGCCAGCGAAGGCGCTTCGCTGACCGGGGCGGTGGGCTCGGTGACAGGCGCTTCATCGGCGGGGCTATCCCCGCAGGCGCTCAAAAAAAGGGCAAGGCTGCACAGTCCAGCAATCTGGAGTTTCATCGCGTCTTAGAATCCGTATTCCGTTTCAGTCCCGGGGCGAAGCCTGCGCAATTGCAGCATTGTCGCCCTGAGGCAAGACGGGCACATCGCTGTTCCCATAGCGCGGGGAACTCTCAACCTGCGGCACATCGTCGATCTCGCGCTTGCCGATCTCGATATGCTTGTCCTTCAGGCGGCGGCCTGCGGACAGGACGTTCCGTTCGAACGAACCGACGAACTTGTTGTAATTGTTGACTGCCGTCTCAAGGCCAGAGCCGACGCGCTTCATGTGCTCGGCCGCGACTGCCAGCCTGTCGTACAGCTCGCCCCCCATGCGCCCGATCTCCCTGGCCTCCTTCGCCAGGCCGTCCTGACGCCAGACCTGTGCGACGGTCCGTGCAATAGCCACGAGGTTCGTGGGCGTCGCCAGCAACACGCCCTTCGCAAACGCGAAGTCCCACAGGGTCGGATCGGTTTCGAGCGCGGCCGCCACGAAATGCTCGCCCGGCACGAACATCACGACATAGTCGGGGGCTTCCTCGAACTGGCTCTGATACGCCTTTGCGCCCAGCTGCTGGACGTGGGTGCGCATCGATGCCGCGTGCTGCGCCAGCGCCGTCTCGCGCGCTTCATCGGTCTCTGCCTCGAACGCCGATTGATAGGCGTTGAGCGACACCTTGGCGTCGATCACAAGCATCTTCTGCCCCGGAATTCGCACGATCGCGTCGGGTCGCAGCCGTCCCTCCTCGGTATCGATCGAATGCTCCAGGTGGAAATCGGTATGCTCGGCGAGGCCACAATGCTCGAGCACGTTCTTCAGCTGCTGCTCGCCCCAGCGACCGCGCGCCTTGGGCGCGTTGCGCAGCGAATTGCCCAGCCGCGCAGCCTCGCGCCGCACGTCTTCCTGGCCCTTGCGCATTCCCTCGATCAGGCCGGACAGCTGGCCGAACGCATCCACCCGCTTTGCCTCCAGATCCTCGACCTGCTTGCGATAGGTGTCGAGCCGCTCGCCCACTGGCGACAGCAGCGCGCGGATCTTCTCCGCATTGGCTTTCTCGCTCGCCTCGAACCGCTCGTTCGCGCGTTCGAGGAAGCGGGCCTGCGCGCCCTCCAGCGCCTTGTTGCCCAGCGCCTCGAACTCCTTGCCCAATGCCTCGCGCGCCTCGACCAGCAGCTTCTCGCGCTCCGCAAGATTGTGCCGGTCGCGCTCGGCTTCCGCGATCTTCACGCGCAGCGCATCGGTTTCCTGCCGCAGCGCCTTGATCTCGGCATCGAGCATTCCGGCGCGCTCCGCCCGCTCGCTCATCGTCGCAAGCTCGGCAATGGCGCTGCGGAACCGGTCGTCCAGCGCCTTCGCCTCGGCATCCCGCTCCGCATGACGCGCGCGCCATTCGGCCACGGGCCGCGACCCGAAGAACCATCCCAGCGCGGCACCCACGGCCAGCGCTACGATCACGAGAACAAGAGCAAGCATATCCATGCCGGGAACATAGGCGGAACGGCGTCGCCCGCGCAACGCCGGTTCGATCCGTTTCGGAACCTATCCCCCACTTTGCCGCTGATGGGGAAAGGAGAACGAACATGTCGATCGAAAAGATGATTGCCGAACACCCGGCCGTGGGCAGCGACTATAACGAAAGGCTGGGTCTTGCAGTCAAGCACGCGATGTACTGCGCCGCGATCTGCAACAGCTGCGCCGACGCCTGCAATGCCGAGGAGATGGACATGACCCGCTGCATCCGCCTGTGCAGCGATTGCAGCGACATCTGCGAGGCGACCTACCGTGTGGCCAGCCGCCGCACGGACGAGAACCGCTCGGTTATCCGTGCGATGCTGGCGCTATGCGTCAAGGCCTGCGAGACCTGCGCCGAGGAATGCGAGAAGCACGACAACGACCACTGCCGCCGCTGCGCCCGCATGTGCCGAGAATGCGCGCGGGACTGCAAGGCCGCCATGGAAGACCTGCACGAAGAGGCGGTCACTTAAGAAGAACTGACGTCAATCGTCGCCGGCTCGGGGCGCGAAGCGACACCCGCAAGCGCGAACGCGCGCCCGAGCCGGTGCGAGGAAGGCAAGGGGCGCGAATGCGCCCCGCCCGCCGTTTGAGGGGCTAGAACGAATCACGCCGCTGCGCGCATCTTCTGCAGCTTCTTCATCGCCATGTTGCGCTTCAACCGCGACAAATGGTCGATGAAGACGATGCCGTTCGAGATGGTCCATCTCGTGCTGGATGCACACGGCCATCAATCCGTCCATGTCTTCTTCGTGGGTCTTGCCCTCCAGGTCCTGCCAGCGCACGCGGCAGGTGGCGGGGCGGTCGACCTCCGCATAGATGTCGGGGACCGACAGGCAGCCTTCCTGATAGGCCTTTACCTCTTCCGACGGGTCGAGGATTTCGGGATTGATGAAGATCCGCGGCTCCTTCTTCGTCGGCTGGTGCGTGTGTTCGTGACCGCCATGGTTGCAGACCTCGGCCTCTGCATCCGGATCGTCGGGCTGCAGATCGATCACCAGCACGCGCAGCGGCACGCCGACCTGGATCGCCGCCAGCCCGATGCCGGGCGCGTCATACATCGTCTCGAACATGTCCTCGACCAGCTGCTTCAGCTCGTCGTCGAAGGTTTCGACCGGGTCCGACACGCGCTTCAGCAGCGGGTTCGGCACTTCAAGAATTTCACGGATAGCCATCATCCCTATTTAGGGACGGAACGCGTTTCCGGCAACGATTCGTCGCAATCCGCCTGCGTTCACCCGACCGGACGACGCGCACGTAGCGCCTGCGCCAGCGTGCCTTCGTCGAGATAATCGAGCTCTCCGCCCACCGGCAGGCCGTGCGCCAGCTGGGTGATGCGCACCGGGCGGCCTTCCAGCCGCTCGGCGATGTAATGCGCGGTCGTCTGACCCTCCAGCGTGGCATTCATCGCCAGCACCACTTCGTCGACATCACCCGTCTCGATCCGCGCCAATCAGCGATCCGATCGCCAGATCCTCCGGCCCGATCCCGTCCAGCGCGGACAGCCTGCCCCCCAGCACGTGATAGCGGCCGGGAAACAGCTTTGACCGGTCGAGCGCCCACAGATCGGACACCTCCTCCACCACGCATAGCGAACGCGCATCGCGGCGCGGATCGGTGCAGATGCCGCACGGGTTCTTCGTGTCGACATTGCCGCAGATGTCGCATTCGACCAGCAGATCCTGCACGGTCGCCAGCGCTTCCAGCAGGCGCGGCAGGTCCGATTCGCGCCGCTTCACGAGCCACAGCACCGCGCGCCGTGCCGAACGCGGCCCAAGGCCCGGGAAGGCGCGCCAATGCGCCGGCGAGTGCTTCGATCTCTTGCGATGCCATGGGTGGGCAGATAGGGACTGCGCCTCTTTCCGGAAAGTCCGAACCCGATGCGCATCATTTTCATGGGAACGCCCGAATTCGCCGTGCCGGTGCTGGAAGCGGTGATCGCTGCCGGGCACGAGGTGATCTGCGCCTATTCCCAGCCTCCGCGTCCGGCGGGCCGCGGCAGGAAGCTGCAGCCCTCGCCCGTGCATCTCGCCGCCGAGGCGCACGGGATCGAAGTGCGCACCCCAGCCATCGCTGAAACCGCAGGAGGAAAAGGACGCCTTCGCCGCGCTGGACGCCGATGTTGCGGTGGTCGCGGCCTATGGCCTGCTGCTGCCGCGTCGCGGTGCTGGAAGCGCCCGAATACGGCTGCCTCAACGTCCACGCATCGATCCTGCCGCGCTGGCGCGGGGCCGCGCCGATCCAGCGTGCGATCCTGGCGGGCGACCCGACCACGGGCGTGACGATCATGCAGATGGAAAAGGGCCTCGACACCGGGCCGATGATCCTGACCCGCACCACCCGCATCGACGACAAGACCGCCGGTGAGTTGACCGGCGAATTGTCGGCACTGGGCGCAGAGCTGATGGTCGAGGTGCTGGAAGACCTGCCTCGCCGCCGCGCGCAGCCGCAGCCCCAGTTCGGCGCGACCCACGCCGCCAAGATCGACAAGGCGGAAGCACGGCTGGATTTCACGCACGGTGCGGCACTGCTGGAACGGCAGGTCCGCGCCTTCGCCCCCCGCCCCGGCGCCTTCTTCGAGTTCGAGGGCGAGCGCATCCGCGTGCTCGCCGCCGAGGTGATCGGGCGCGAAGGCGTCGCGGGCACGACGCTGGACGACGACCTCACCATCGCCTGCGGTTTCGGCGCGACTGCGCCCGACCATCGTCCAGCGCGCCGGCAAGCCCGCCATGGAAACCGCCGCCATGCTGCGCGGCAAGTCGATCCCCGCAGGCACCGAGATCCGGTGACGCGCTGCCGATGACCCGTTTCGCGCTTACCCTGGAATATGACGGCTCCGCCTTCTTCGGGCTGCAGCGCCAGGCCGACGGTCCTTCCGTTCAGCAATCGGTCGAGGAAGCGCGCGCAGGCCATTACGGGCGAAGAGGTACGCATGCATGCCGCTGGCCGCACCGACACCGGCGTCCACGCGGTCGCGATGCGCACGCATATCGACGTGGCCAAGGACATCGCCGCCTTCCGCCTGATGGAAGGCATCAACGCCAAGCTGCGTCCCGATCCGGTCGCGGTCACCGCCTGCGAAGCGGTGGACGAGGATTGGCACGCCCGCTTTTCCTGCACCGGGCGGCGCTATCTCTACCGCATCGTCAACCGCCGCGCTCCGCTCGCGCTGCTGAAGAGCCGCGCATGGCAGGTGCCGCAGGAACTCGATGCCGCCGCAATGCATCGCGCGGCGCAGCATCTGGTGGGGCTGCACGATTTCACCACCTTCCGCTCGGCCCATTGCCAGTCGGCCAGCCCGGTGAAGACGCTCGACCGGCTGGATGTCGTGGCGGTCGAGGGCGCGTGGGGTCCGGAGATCGCGATCCACGCCGCGGCGCGCAGTTTCCTGCACCATCAGGTCCGCTCGATGGTCGGCTGCCTCGCGCTGGTCGGCATGGGGCGGTGGAGCGAGCAGGACATGGCCGATGCGCTGGCGGCGAAGGACCGCGCCGCGCTGGGTTACAACGCCCCGCCGCAGGGCCTATATTTCATGGAAGCGATTTATAACGGCCAATGATCATGGAGAGTGAGCGATGAGTTTCGACGGCAGGCAATTGACGACCCGGCTGGATGCCGATGGCACGCTGACCCTCAGGCTTGCCGAGCGGGACTGGGACGCTCCCACCGGGCGCAACGTGCTGGTCCGCATGGAGGCTGCGCCGATCAATCCGTCCGACCTCGGCCTGCTGTTCGCCTCCGCCGATGTCGAGAATGCCGATTATTCGGCGACGGCCAGGCTGGTCGCGCAGATGCCCGGTAATGTCACGCGCGCCATGTCCGCCCGCCACGGCAAGGCGATGCCCGCGGGCAACGAGGGCGCGGGCACCGTGGTGGCGGTGGGCGACGATCCCGCCGCGCAGGCGCTGATGGGCAAGCGCGTCGCCTGCGTGCCGGGCGCGGCCTATGGCACCTATGCGACATGCGATGCGTCGATGGCCTTCGCGGTCGGCGACGATGTCACTGCCGAACAGGCCGCCTCCAGCTACGTCAATCCGATGACCGCGCTGGGCTTTACCGAAACCATGAAGGCGGATGGCTATACCGGCATCGTCCATGCCGCCGCCGCGTCGAATCTGGGCCAGATGCTGGTCCGGATCTGCCTCGCCGATGGCATTCCGCTGGTCAATATGCGTGCGCAGCGCGGACCAGGTGAAGCTGCTCAAGGACCTTGGCGCAACCCACGTCATCGACATGACCGAAGGCGGCTTCATCAAACGGCTGGCCGATGCGGTGGAGGAGACCGGCGCGATGCTGGGCTTTGATCCGATCGGCGGCGGCACCATGGCCAGCGACATGCTGACCGCGATGGAAGCGCAGGCGACGCGCGGCAAGGAATTCAGCCGCTATGGGTCGAGCGCGGAGAAGAAGGTCTATATCTACGGTTCGCTCGACACCGGGCCGACGAAGCTGTCGCGCGGTTTCGGCTTTACCTGGGACGTCAGCGGCTGGCTGCTGTTCCCCTTCCTGCAGAACGCGGGCAACGAGGTGCGCGGCCGCATGCAAAAGCGGGTGCTGAGCGAGCTGACCACCACTTTCGCCAGCCAATACAGCGACCGGATCACGCTGGATCAGATGCTGCAGAAGGATGCGGTGCTGATCTATAACGCGCGCAAGACCGGCCAGAAATTCCTGGTCCTGCCGAACGGATAGCGCGCGTCAGGCTCCCGGCACCGCGCGCTGCATGAAGGCTTTCCAGATGCGCGCCGGGGCATCGCCGCCCGACAGGCCGGTGCGGTCGGTGTCGTCCGCTTCGGCATAGACCCATACGCCTGCGACGATGCCGCCCGCCCAGCCGACGAACACCGCATTGCGATTCTGCTGGCTGGTGCCGGTCTTACCGAAGTTCGGGATCGCCAGCTTTGCCGCTCGGCCGGTGCCGTCGTTGATCGTCTCGCGCAGCATGTCGGCCATCTGGCGGCGCACGCGCGGGTCCAGCGTGTACTTGCCCGAATGGTCGATCCACTGCCCGTCGGCATCGATCACCGCATAGGGCACCACCGGATACTCGCCGCGCGCCACGCCCGCGTAGGCCGCCGTCAGCTCCAGCAGCGACACATCCGCCGTGCCCAGCGGGATCGAGGTGTCATTGGGATCCAGCTGCGCCGAAATGCCGAAGCGCCGCGCCAGATCGACCACCGCCTCGCCGCCGATGCCTTCGTAGAGCCGGGTCGCCGCGACATTGCTGGATTTGGTGAAGGCACGTTCCAGCGTAATATTGCCGTCGTACTTGCCGCCCGAATTGCGCGGCCCGCCCGGCAGCGGCGTGTCGGCCACCATCGTATCGGGCGTCATGCCGGATTCCAGCGCGGCCAGCCAGACGAAGATCTTGAAGGTCGAACCCGGCTGCCGCCCCGCCAGCGCGTGATTGAACTGGTTCTCGTTGTAGTCCTTGGATCCCACCATCGCGAGCACCGCCCCGTCGGGCCGCATGGCGACAATGGCAACTTCGGCATCGCCGACGTCGACCGCCTTCACCGCCGCCTCTGCTGCGCGCTGGACGTCGACGTCGAGCGTGGTCGGGATGATTCGCGCATCGGCGTCATAGCCTTGCTCCTGCGCCTCCTGCCGGATCCAGTTGGTGAAATGGGCATAGCGCGGCATTTCGCGTTCGCGCGTCAGGCGGAATTGCGCCGGGCCGATCGACCGCGCCTCGGCGGGTGTCAGATAGCCGGCAGCGATCATCGCCTGTTTCACGACCGACGCCCGCTTGCGCGCGGCCTCCGGGTGGAAGCTGGGCGCGTAATTGCTGGGCGCCTTGGGCAGGCCCGCCAGCACCATCGCCTCCGCCGGGGTCAGCGCCTCGGGCGCCTTGTCGAAATAGCGGAGAGAGGCCGCGCGAATGCCATAGCTGCGGTCGCCGAAATAGATCTTCGACAGGTAACGCTCGAGGATCTCGTCCTTGGTCAGCCATGCCTCCAGCCACAGCGCGGTGGGGATCTCCAGAAGCTTGCGGCCCATCGTCTGGTCGTGGGTGAAATAGGTCACCTTGGCCAGCTGCATGGTGATCGTCGACCCGCCCTGCCGCGTACCCGAGAACAGGTTCGACACGAACGCCCGCGCCATGCCGCGCGGGTCGATGCCCCAGTGCGACCAGAACCGCCGGTCCTCGGTCGCGATGAAGGCGTTGACGACATGGTCGGGAAGCAGTTCCGCCTCGACCGGGGCCAGCACGACGTCGCCGCCGCGCGCGATCGGCTCGCCCTTCTGGCTGACCAGCACATAGGGATCGCCGTGGGGTTCCAGCGTGCGTTCGACCGGCTTGGTCAGGGCAAGCCAGACGATGATCGCCAGCACCGCCACGACCGATCCGATCGCCAGCCACTTGATGAAGGCCCAGGCCAGCCTGAACGGCAGCGCCAGCAGCCACAGGCAGCCCTTTCCCGCGCGTCCGGCCAGCGACGGACCGCGCGGCTCGGGCAGCGAATTGTCGCCGTCCAGCCCGTCCAGTTCGAGGTCGGCTTCGGTCCGGTACCACTCCTCGTCCAGCGCATCGGGCTCCGCGCCGCGGTTGCGGCGCGAGCTGGCAAGCAGGTCGCGGGCCTGCGAAAGGAAATCGCTGTTCTTCACGGGCGCGGCACTAGCAGCCGCGATCTTTCGCGGCGATGAGCGGTGGCGGGTAGTCGACAGGATGTTGAACCGGCATCACCCGCCAAAGGCTAGGCCCCCTGCGAACACACGCAAGTGCCGTTCATCGAGCGGAATCGCCGGTTCGCAGCGCCGCTCAGGCGCGGCCGACGACGCTTTCGGGCAGGTCCACGCCGAAAACGCGCTGGTAATACTCGGCCACGAGCATGCGCTCCGTCTCGTCGCACTTGTTGAGGAACGAGAGGCGGAAGGCGAAGCCCAGATCGCCGAAGATCTGCGCGTTCTGGGCCCAGCTGATCACGGTGCGCGGGCTCATCACCGTGGAAATGTCGCCGTTGATGAAGCCCTGCCGGGTCAGATCGGCGGTGCGCACCATCCTGGCCAGCGTGTCGGTGTCCATGTCAGGCACCTTGGCGTGGACGATCCTGACCTCGGTCTCTTCGGGCAGATAGTTCAGCCCGACGACGATGTTCCAGCGGTCCATCTGGCCCTGATTGATTGCCTGCGTGCCATGGTACAGCCCGCTGGTATCGCCCAACCCCACCGTGTTGGCGGTAGCGAACAGACGGAAATACGGATTGGGCCGGATCACGCGGTTCTGGTCCAGCAACGTCAGCTTGCCCGCGGTTTCCAGCACGCGCTGGATCACGAACATCACGTCGGGGCGGCCCGCGTCATATTCGTCGAACACCAGCGCGGTCGGCGTCTGCAGTGCCCAGGGCAGCAGCCCTTCGCGGAATTCGGTCACCTGCAAGCCGTCGCGCAGCACGATGGCGTCGCGCCCGACGAGGTCGATGCGGCTGATATGCGCGTCGAGGTTGATCCGCACGCAGGGCCAGTTCAGCCGGGCGGCGACCTGTTCGATATGGGTCGACTTGCCGGTGCCGTGATAGCCCTGCACCATCACCCGGCGATTGTGGGCAAAGCCCGCCAGGATCGCCAGCGTGGTGTCCGGATCGAACACATAGGCGTCGTCGGTATCGGGCACGCGCTCATCCGCCTTGGAGAAGGCGGGCACCTTCATGTCGATATCGATGCCGAAGGTCTCGCGCACGTCGACCTGGGTGTCGGGCGCCTGCATCAGCGTTTCGTGGCTGTTGGTGTTCTGGATCATCTCGTTCATCGCGCCCCTCGGTTATACGGGGCGAGGCCTTGCTGCAACCGCGATTAGTGCCCGGCAGCGCCGTCCGAAGGGGCGATCTTGGGCGGCAGTGCGAAAATTTCGGCGAACCGCAGGGCCAGATCGCGGTCGCCGTCGATCGTCAGTCCGGTCATGGCGGCGACCTCGTCCGGGTCGCGCTTGCCATAGAACAGCGGCAGGATCGCGCCCGCGGCCGGCGCGCGAAAGATCGCCTGGGCGTCTGCCAGATCGTCGGCGCGGCGTACCGCCAGCGACCCGCCGGCCAGCTCGGCCATGAAGCGGTCGTCTCCGAACGCAAAGCCGATCCGCGCCGCCAGCGCGGCCGCCCGGCGCGGAACGACCATTGTGCGCAGCGACAACATGGCCGAAACCGCAGTCAGCGGCAGCGCCGGATCGTGCAGCGGCGAGCGTACCGACCAGCGGCCCAGCTCCTGCATCACCGGCTCGGCCATATAACCCCACTCGGTCAGCTCATAGACCTGCACGGCGGCGGGCGGCGGCAGCTTGCGGCGGGTCAGCACGCCCAGCTCCTCCAGCCGCACCAGCCGTTCGGTCAGCACCTTGGCGCTGATTCCGGGCAGCGCTGCGCGAATGTCGGAAAAGCGCCTTGGCCCCAGCATCAGTTCACGCATGACATGCAGCGACCAGCGTTCGCCGATCAGTTCGAATGCAAAGCTGGCCGCGCAGGCATCCTGGTACCAGCGCCCGTGGGCAGGACGGCCAGCCGCCTCCCGCCGGACACTACTTTCATCTCGAAACTTCATAGTTGCCTTTTGTAATCTGCGCTGCCACGACTCGCAAGTCAGCACCGGTGCCACCGAGTCGCGATGCAGGCGCGGCGGACACGGGGACGGAGGATCGACATGCCCATCGCAACCGATTCCGCGATCGAGATCACCGGCTACAACTGGGTTCCCCCCTTCGCGCGCGGTTTCGTGCGCGACCTGCGCGCCCGCTGGTTCTGCGAGGAGGCCGGCGTATCCTATCGCGAGCGGCTGATCAGCCCGGTGGACAAACCCGACGATTGGCGCAGCGAGCAGCCCTTCGGCCAGGTGCCGGTCCTGCGCGACGGCGGCATCCATCTTTTCGAGAGCGGCGCGATCCTGCTCCACCTGGCGGAAACAACCGGCAGACTGCTGCCCGCTGGCGGACAGGCGCGCGCCGACGCGCTGTCATGGCTGTTCGCCGCCTACAACAGCGTGGAGCCGGTGCAGAACGAGCTTGCCGCCATCGAGATTTTCAACGCCGGGCAGGAATGGGCAGACCTTCGCCGCCCCGAAGCGCTGAAGAACCTCGATCGGCGGCACCGGGCCGTCGCCGAAGCGCTGGGTTCGCGCGATTGGCTGGCAGGCGACTTTTCGATTGCCGACATCGCCATGGTGTCGGTCCTGCGCAGCAGCGCGTCGATGGACACGCTTGGCGACCACCCCTCGCTCGTCGCTTACATGCAGCGCGGCACCGAACGCCCCGCCTTCCGACAGGCGCTGGCCGACCAGCTGGCCGGTTTCGACGATCGCTTTGCACCCCGGATGGAGAATGCATGATGTATGTCCAGGGCTTCGTGATACCCGTCCCCGATGCGAACAGGGATGCCTATCTTGCAGTCGCCGATCGGTTCGACCGCTGGCTGATGGAGCATGGGGCGGTCGAGGTGATGGAGGCATGGGAAGAACGGGTCGAGGATGGGAAGCACACCGATTTCCGCCGCGCCGTGGCGGCCGAACCGGGCGAGAAGATCGTGTTCCCGTGGGTGATTTGGCCCGACCGCGCCGCCGCCGAGGCTGCCGAACAGGCGATGGAGGGCGATCCGATCTTCGCGCAGATGGGTGATATGCCGTTCGACGGCAAGCGCATGATCTTTGGCGGGTTTTCGCCCGTGCTTGAACTGGGCCGCTGACCACTCAGGAAAGGACAAGGCCATGGCCAATCCCGTCGGAGAGCCGATCTGGTACGAATTGATGACCGCCGAGCGCAGCGTGACGGCGCCGTTCTATACCGCGGTGCTTGACTGGCGCCTTGCCGATGCGGGCATGGACGATGCGCCCGCCTACAGCTTCATCAAGCGTGGCGACGCCGGCGGGGGCGAACATGAGGACGTGGGCGGGATGATGCAGCTTTCCCCGGAAATGCTTGCAGGCGGCGCGCGTCCGATGTGGGCGGCCTATTTCTGCGTCAGCGATGTCGATGACGCCGTCCGGCGCATCGCTTCCGCCGGCGGTTCCGTCCTGATGCCCGCCACCGATATCGAGAACGTGGGGCGCATGGCCTTTGTCGCGGACCCGCAGGGCAACCCGTTCTATGTCATGCGCGGCTTTCACGACATGGACAGTCACGTCTTCGCCGCTGGCGGGGGCTACGATGGCCGGTGCGGCTGGAACGAGCTGATCACGCCCGATCTGGAAGCGGCGCTCGGCTTCTATCGCGACATCTTCGGCTATGACACTGACGAGCGGATGAACATGGGCCGGGACATGGGCGACTATGTCTTCCTCAAGGCCGGGGACCGGACCATCGGCGCCGCCATGACCACGATGGAGGGGAGCTCGCCGGGCTGGCGCTTCTATTTCCGCGTGCCAGATATCGACACCGGCCGATCCGCGGTCGAGCAGAACGGCGGAACCGTGATCTTCGGTCCCGAAAACGTGCCGGGCGACGAGGTGATCGTCATGGCCCACGATCCGGAAGGCACGATCTTCGGCCTTCTCGCTCCGAAAAAGGACTGATGCATGGCCGACATCAGCTTCTTCCACAATCCGATGAGCCGGGGCCAGATCGCCCACTGGGCGCTGCGCGAGGCGGGCGTCGACTTCGAGACCGTGCTCGTAGACTGGAACGCCAGGCCGCAGGCGCTGCTCGACGCGAACCCGATGGGCAAGATCCCGACCATCATCCACCACACCTCTGACGGTGACGTCACGGTCAGCGAAGCGCCCGCGATCTGCCACTATCTGGCCGAGATCGCGCCGGGCCAGACGCTGCTGCCCACCCCGCGCGAAAGAGGCGCCTATTACCGCTGGCTGTTCTTTGCCGCGGGCCCGCTGGAACAGGCGATCACCGCGCGCGCGATGGGCTGGGAAGTGCCCGAGGGGCGCTCGATGATGGCCGGGTTCGGCCACTACGACCTGACCGTCGACACGCTGGAATGGTGGCTGTCGGACCACCAATTTGTCTGCGGCGACCGCTTCACCATGGCCGATGTCTATGTCGGCTCCGCCGTGGACTGGGGGCTTGTCTTCGACACGCTGCCCGAACGACCCGCCTTCCATGCCTATGCCGAGCGGCTGCGAACCCGCGACGCCTATCGCGCGGCCAAGGATGCCGATAACGCGCTGATTGCAGAGGCGCAGGACGGCTGACGCCGGACTTCAGCCGAACTGCCGCGCCTTCTTCAGGTGCTGATAGGCGTCGACCACGTTCTGTAGACGCTGTTCGTGGCTCCGGTCGCCGCCGTTGCGGTCGGGGTGATAGCGCCGCACCAGTTCCGAATAGCGGCGGCGCAGCGCAGGCCGGTCCGCGTCATAGGACAGGCCCAGCACGTCCATCGCCTCGCGGTCCGCGCCCGACAGGCCGACATCGCGCGCGCGCGCCTCGCGCTCCCAGCCCTGCCTCGCGCGGCTCTTGATGCCACGCGCGCGGGCGGAGATCGCGTCGAGCGGATCGTCGAAATCGGCCCAGCGCGGCATGCCGTCGATCCCCGCGGTGGCGGTGAATGCGTTGCGGCCCTTCGACCCTCCCGCTCCCCAGCCATAGGCGGGCGATTGCGCGTCCAGGATCTCGTCCGCGCTCATCCCCTCGAAGAAATCGTAGCCTGCGTTGAATGCCCGCACGTGCTCGAGGCAGAACCAGCGCCAGTCGCCTGGCCCGTCGAATCCCGACGCGCGGCGGCCCGGCGCGCGGAATTCGCCTGCCTCGCTGCAACCCGGCGCATCGCATGCGCGCCCCTCATTCTCGAATCGTCCGTGGAACCTGTCGTGCTTCATTGCCCTTGAGATGATGGCAGCGCGCCCCAAATGGAACCCCCGCACTTCACACGAAAGCCAGCCCATGCCCGAATCCGGACCGATCGAAGGCGAAATCCGCCAGCTTCTGACCGATGCATTCCATCCCGAAACGCTGGTCGTGTCGAACGACAGCGCGATGCATTCGGGCCATGCGGGCGACGACGGCAGCGGCGAATCGCATTTCTCGGTCATCATCCGCGCCGACGCTTTCGAGGGCGCCTCCCGTCTGCAGCGCCAGCGCAAGGTGCTGGCCGCGCTGGGCGACATTCCCGGCCAGCGGGTCCATGCCTTCGCGATCAAGGCGCTGGCCCCCGCCGAACCGCTGCCGGAGCGTGCATGATGGTCTATCGCCTCTATTACTGGCCGGGGCCGCCGGGACGCGGCGAATTCGTGCGGCTGGCGCTGGAAGCGGCAGCAATCCCCTATTGCGAACCCGCCCGCGACGACGGGGTGGAAGCGCTGCTGTCCGACATGGAAAAGCGCGAGGAAGGCGCCGGCTTCGCGCCTTTCGCGCCGCCCTATCTGGTCGACGGCGATGTCGCGGTCGCGCAGGTGGCGCATATATTGACATGGCTGGCGGACCGGCACGGTCTGGGCGGCGATGACCCGAAGACCGACCTTGGCCTGATCCAGCTGCAGCTGACGATCACCGACATCGTGGCCGAGGTGCACAACGTGCATCATCCGGTCGGCAGCGGCGCCTGGTACGCCGACCAGAAGGACGAGGCGAAGCGCGCCGCCGCGCAGTTCCGCCAGGACCGTATCCCCAAGTTCCTCGGCCATTTCGAGCGCGCCGCCGGGCTTAACGGCGGGCCCTTCGTGCTGGGCAAGAAATGGACCCATGTCGACAGCTCGCTCGCGCTGCTGATCGACGGGCTGCACTACATGTTCCCCAGGCGCATGACGGCGGTGAAGGCGGATTACCCAAAGCTGCACGCGCTGCGCGATGCCTTCGTGGATTTGCCCGCGATCGCGGCCTATCGTGCATCGGACCGGTGCCAGGACTTCAACGAGGACGGCATCTTCCGCCATTATCCGGAGCTGGACGCAGCATGAGCGAGCTGAACCCCGAAACCGCCATCGCCCTCACGGTCGATCCCGTCAGCCACGATCTGGGCGCGTTCGAAGTGCGCCGCGCGGTGCCGCAGGCCAAGTGCCGCATGGTCGGCCCCTTCGTCTTCATCGACCAGTTCGGCCCCGCGCAATATGACATCGGCAACGGCATTGACGTGCGGCCCCACCCGCATATCGGCCTGTCGACCGTGACCTATCTGATGCAGGGCGCGATCGACCACCGCGATTCGCTGGGCAGCTTTGCCACGATCCGTCCCGGCGCGGTGAACCTGATGACGGCGGGCAGCGGGATCGTCCATTCCGAACGCTCACCCCAGTCGGAACGCGAGGCGGGCGGCAAAATCTTCGGCACGCAGACATGGCTGGCCCTGCCCGAGGCGAAGGAGGAAATCGACGCGGGCTTCGAAAGCGTATCGGCGGACGACCTGCCCCTCGTCGAGGATACATGCGCCAAGGCCCGCGTGATCATGGGCAGCCTGTGGGGCGCGACCGCGCCGACCACCTGCCATGCCGCCACGATCAATGCCGACATCGTCCTCGCCCCCGGCGGCGCAATGCCGATCGAGGCGGATGCCGACGAACGCGCCCTGCTGTTGGTCGAGGGCGAGGCCGAGGTTGATGGCGAGCGGCTGGACATGTTCAAGCTCGCTGTCCTGCGCCCCGGCCGCGCCATGACCCTGCGGTCCGAAAAAGGCGCGCGCGTCGTGCTGATGGGCGGCGAGGCGATGACCCGGCGCCATGTCTGGTGGAACTTCGTCTCGTCCTCGCGCGACCGGATCGACCAGGCCAAGGAAGACTGGCGCGCGGGCAAGTTCGCCAAGGTGCCGGGCGACGAGGAGGAATTCATCCCCTTGCCGGACCAGCCAAAGACTGTCAGCTATCCCTGAAAGAAGACCGGGTATGGGGCTGACGCATGAAAACGGTGGATCTGGGGAATAATATCGAATTGCAGGTTCGGGACGACGGGCCGCAGGATGCCCCCGCATTGCTGTTCCTGCACGGCTTTCCCGAATCGCACCGCACCTGGCGGCACCAGTTCCCGCATTTCACGGACCGCTATCGCTGCATCGCGCCCGACCAGCGCGGCTATCGCCACTCGTCCAGACCGCGCGGGCCGGAGAATTACCGCGCCGATCTGCTGGTCGGCGATGTCTTCGCGCTGGCCGATGCGCTGGGCGTGGCGGAGTTCACCGTGGTCGGCCACGACTGGGGCGGCGCGATAGCGTGGGCCGTGGCAATGGCGGGGCAGCCCTCGTCGCACAGCCCTTACGCAGGCCGCGTGACGCGCGCGATCATCGCCAATGCGCCGCACCCCGCCGTGATGCAGCGCCTTCTCTACATCGACCGGGACCAGCGCGCGGCATCGCAATACATCCGCATCTTCCGCGACATGGCCAACGACCCGCTGATCCGCGAAGGCGGCTTGCTGCCCCTGCTTGCCAAGGCCTTCCCGGACCGCGGATCATCTACCCAGCCGGAGCCGGAGGAACAGGCCGCGCTGCTGCAGGACTGGTCCGATCCTGACAGCGCGCTGGGCATGATCAACTGGTACCGCGCATCCACCATCGATGTGCCGCCAATGGATGCCCCCTTTGCCGTGCCAGCCGACGCCAAGGCCATCGACGTACCGGCAATCACGATCCCCACGCTGGTCGTCTGGGGCATGGAGGACCATGCTCTGCGCCCCGCCAATCTCGACCGGCTTGGCGATCACGTCAGCGACCTGACCGTGGAGCGGATCGCCGATGCGGGCCATTTCGTCGTCTGGGAACACGCGGAAGCGGTCAATGCGGCCATGGACCGGTTTCTGGGCCGCACCCAGGGGTAACGCCCATTGCCAGCCGCATCCTGCGCGCCTAAGTCGCGGCTGTCATGACCCAGCCGCTCACTTTCGCCGTGCCCAAGGGGCGCATCCTCGACGAAGCCCTGCCCGTGATGGCGCAGGCCGGAATCGTGCCCGAGGCGGGCTTCCACGACAAGAAGAACCGCTCGCTGTCCTTCGTTTGCGAGGATCCGTCGATCCGCCTGATCCGGGTGCGCGCCTTCGATGTCGCCACCTTCGTCGCGCATGGCGCGGCGCAGGCGGGGATCGTCGGTTCGGACGTGATCGAGGAGTTCGACTATGCCGACCTCTATGCGCCGGTGGACCTGGGCATCGGCCATTGCCGCCTCTCCATCGCCGAGCCAAAGGACGCGCCGCCGACCGAACTTCGCAGCACCAGCCATCTGCGGGTCGCGACCAAATATCCCAACCTCACCCGCCGCTGGTTCGAGGCGCGCGGCATCCAGGCCGAGTGCGTCAAGCTGAACGGCGCGATGGAGCTGGCGCCGATGCTGGGCCTTGCCAACCGGATCGTGGACCTCGTCTCCACCGGCAAGACGCTGAAGGAAAACGGGCTGGTCGAAACCGCCGAACTGCTGCCCGTCTCGGCGCGGCTGATCGTCAATCGCGCCGCTCTCAAGACCGATAGCGCGCGGCTTGGCCCGCTGATCGACAAGTTCCGCGCGCTGGCCGCGCAGCCGATGCCTGAAACCGTCGGGGCCGCCTGAATGAAGCGCCTGAAATCCAGCGACCCCGGCTTTGCGAAGGCCTTTGCCCGCATCGTCGCCGACAGGCGCGAGGCGGATGACGACGTCAGCCGCGACGTCGCCAATATCATCGGCCGGGTAAAGGCCGACGGCGACGAAGCGCTGGCCGACTACACCACGCGCTTCGACAAATGGACCCCCGCTGGCGAGGACGACTGGCGCATATCGAAGGACGCCTGCGAAGCAGCCTTCCACGCGCTCGCCCCTGAATTGCGGCAGGCGCTGGAAACCGCGGCGAAGCGCATCGCCGCCTATCACCGCGAACAATTGCCCGCGCGCCGCGATTATCGCGACGATCAGGGCGTGCGGCTGGGTGCGATCTGGCGGCCGGTCGATGCGGCGGGGCTGTATGTGCCGGGCGGACGTGCGGCCTATCCCTCCTCGCTGCTGATGAATGCGATCCCCGCACGCGTGGCAGGCGTCGAGCGGCTGGTGATCGCGACGCCCACGCCCGGCGGGCAGGTCAACGATCTGGTGCTGGCCGCCGCCCATCTGGCCGGAGTGGACGAGATCTGGCGCATCGGCGGCGCGCAGGCGATCGCCGCGCTGGCCTATGGGACGAAGCGCATTGCGCCGGTCGATGTCGTCACCGGCCCCGGCAACGCCTGGGTCGCCGAAGCCAAGCGCCAGCTCTACGGCACGGTCGGCATCGACATGGTCGCGGGGCCGAGCGAGATCCTGGTCATCGCGGACAAGGACAATCGCGCGCGCCACATCGCCGCCGACCTGCTCAGCCAGGCCGAGCATGATCCGATGGCGCAATCGATCCTGATCACCGACGACAACGACTTCGCCGACCGGGTAGCCGATGCGGTCGGCGTCGAGCTTGCGCAATTGCCGACCCGCCGCGTGGCCGAGGCCAGCTGGCGCGACCACGGCGTGATCATAGAGGTCGCCTCGCTCGACGAAGCGCCCGCGCTCGCCAACGCGCTGGCGGCGGAGCATGTCGAACTGGCGGTCGCCGATCCCGAACCGCTGCTGGAAGCGATCCGCCATGCGGGCAGCGTGTTCATCGGCCGCCATGCACCCGAAGCGGTCGGCGATTACGTTGCAGGCCCCAACCACGTTCTACCCACCGGACGCCGCGCGCGTTTCGCCAGCGGGCTGTCGGTGCTCGACTTCATGAAGCGCACCAGCTTCATCGAACTTGATGAGACTGCGCTGGCCGCCATCGGTCCCGCCGCCGTCGCACTGGCCGAGGCGGAGGGGCTTTACGCCCACGCCCGCTCGGTATCGCTGCGCCTGCAAGGAGACACGAAATGACCCTCTCCCTCCACGCCGCCACCATCCCCGGCTTCCTGCGCATGCTCGCCAACATGGACCATCTGATCGGCAAGGCCGAGGCATGGTGCGCCGAGCAGGGCCGCAGCGAGGAGGATGTCTGCAGCGCGCGCATCACGCCCGACATGCTGGACTTCGCCTATCAGGTGAAATCGACCGTGACGCATTCGGTCGGCGCTCTGGCCGGCATCCGCGCGGGCGTGTTCTCGCCCGATCGCAGCGAGCCGCCGCGCGGCTTCGCCGCGATGCGCGCCATGCTGGCCGACGCGCGGCAGGAATTGTCGGACCTGACCGAGGCGGAGATGGAGGAGGTCGGCTCAACCGCGATGGAGTTCCGCATGGGCGACAAGCTCGCCGTCCCGTTCACGGGACAAAGCTTCCTGCTCACCTTCTCCGTCCCCAATTTCTATTTTCACGCCACCACCGCCTATGACATCCTGCGCCAGCTGGGCGTTCCGATCGGCAAGCGCGACTATCTGGGACCGGACTGGACCAAACGATGACCGCCAAATCGCAATCCCGCTCCGCCGCCCGCCTTGCCGCAGTGCAGGCGCTGTACCAGATGGACATGGAACGGACGCCGCTCGCGCGCCTGCTCGACGAGTTTCACCAGCACCGGCTGGGCAAGGAGATCGAGGAGGAGCAATATGCCGATGCCGAGGTCGCCTTCTTCGACGATCTGGTAAAGGGCGTCGACGCCCGCCGGGACGAGATCGACCTGATGATCAGCGACAGGCTGGCGCAGGGCTGGTCGCTGGCCCGGCTGGACAAGACCATGGTGCAGATCCTGCGCTGCGGCACCTACGAGCTGCTGGCCCGGCCCGACGTGCCCAAGGCTGCGGCGATCACCGAATATGTCGATGTCGCCCACGCCTTCTTCGAACCGCGCGAGGCGAAATTCGTGAACGGCCTGCTGGACGCGATCGCACGGAACGTCCGGGCCTGAGCGGTAGCGGACCTTCAGGCGAAGAGAGCTTCATCGCCGCCTTGCGCGCGCTGGCGCACGATCCCGGCGCGCGCGGGCTGGCCGACGATGCGGCGGTCCTGCATGCCACTGGCGCGCTGGTCGCGACCCATGACACGATGGTGGAGGGCGTGCACTGGCTGACCGATCAGGACCCCGCCGATGTTGCGTGGAAGCTGGTCGCGTCGAACCTGTCCGATCTTGCCGCCAAGACATGCCGTCCGGTCGGCCTGCTGCTGAGCTTCATGCTGGGCGACGAGACTTGGAACACGCGCTTTCTCGCCGGGCTTGGCGAGGCGCTGACAGCCTTCGGCGCGCCGCTGCTGGGCGGCGACACGGTGTCCGCCCCTTTTCCCGATGCGCCCAAGGTCATCGGCCTGACCGCGCTGGGCCAGCCGCAACGCGATCCGCCGCCCTCCCGCGCCGATGCTGCGCCGGGACACGCCCTGTGGATCACCGGCCAGTGCGGCGGCGCACTGGCGGGGTTCGAGGCGCTGCAGGCGGGCAGCGATGACCATGCCTTGACCGCGCCCTATCGCCGCCCCAACCCCCGTCTTGCCGAGGGGCAGGCGCTCGCACCAATCGTGGGCGCGATGATGGACCTGTCCGACGGGCTGCTCCTCGATGCAACGCGCATGGCCGGTGCCAGCGGCACGACCATCGCGTTGGAGACCCGGCTGGTGCCCGTGCATCCCGCCCTCGCCCGCCGGAGGCACGAGGCAATGAGCTGGGGCGACGACTACGAACTGCTGTTCACCCTGCCCCAAGGCACGCCCTGCCCGGTCGAGGCCACTCGCATCGGCACCGTCCGCCCACGCGGCGCACATCCCCTGCTGCTCGACGGATCGCCGCCACCCGCCGGACTGGCGCTCGGTTACAGCCACGGCACCTGATATTGCGGCGACCGGGCAAAAAGCTGTCCCCCGCATGAACAATGCCTGCTTGCGCAGGATCGTTTAGCGTGTAGCTTTCCCACCGCGACGCCCGAAAAGGGCGCGATCTTTATCTGGAGGGGAAGCGAAGTGAGTCTTGTCACGGTCGCAATTGCACTTGGCCTTTTGGCCATCGTCTACGGATTCGTCACCAGCAGACAAGTACTGGGCGCGGACGCCGGGTCCGCGCGCATGCAGGAAATCGCCGGCGCCATCCAGGAAGGCGCACAGGCCTATCTGAAGCGCCAGTACACGACCATCGCGATCGTCGGCGTGATCGTCGCGGTTATCGTGGGCCTGTTCCTCGGCGCGATCAGCGCGATCGGCTTCGTGATCGGCGCGGTGCTGTCGGGCGTGGCGGGCTTCATCGGGATGAACATCTCGGTCCGCTCGAACGTGCGCACGGCGGCGGCAGCGCAAAAGGGCCTGCAGGAGGGGCTGACGCTGGCGTTCCGCGCGGGCGCGATCACCGGCATGCTGGTGGCGGGCCTCGCCCTGCTGGCGATCGCGGTGTTCTACTGGTACCTGACCGCCGTCGCCGGATATGGCGTGGGCGGAGATGACCGGACCGTCGTCGACGCGCTGGTCGCGCTGGCCTTTGGCGCATCGCTGATCTCGATCTTCGCGCGGCTGGGCGGCGGCATCTTCACCAAGGCAGCGGACGTCGGCGCCGACCTCGTCGGCAAGGTCGAGGCCGGCATCCCGGAGGACGATCCGCGCAACCCCGCGGTGATCGCCGACAACGTGGGCGACAATGTCGGCGACTGCGCGGGCATGGCCGCCGACCTGTTCGAGACCTATGTCGTCACCGTCGGCGCGACCATGGTGCTGACCGCCCTGCTGCTCGCCGATACGGCGGGCGCACTGCTGGGCAATCTGATGGTGCTGCCGCTGCTGATTGGCGGCGCCTGCATCCTCACCTCCATCATCGGCACCTATTTCGTGCGGCTGGGCGGAGGCACCAATATCATGGGCGCCATGTACAAGGGCTTCCTCGTCACCGCCGTGCTGTCGGTCCCGGCGATCTGGTTCATGATGCAGCTGGCGCTGGGCGACATGAACGCGCTGATCGGGGGCGAAACCATCGGAGAGGTCGTGCAAATCGTCGATGGCAGCAATATTGCCGAGGAAGGACTATCCGCGCAGATCGCGGGTTTCACCGGATGGGACCTGTTCTGGTGCTCGATGGTCGGACTGGTCATCACCGGCCTGATCATCTGGATCACCGAATATTACACCGGCACCAATTTCCGCCCGGTGCGCTCCATCGCCAAGGCATCGGAGACGGGCCATGGCACCAACGTGATCCAGGGACTGGCCATCAGCCTTGAATCGACCGCCCTGCCGACACTGGTCATCGTGGCGGGCATCATCATCGCCTATCAGTTCGCCGGGCTGATCGGCATCGCCTATGCGGCGACGGCGATGCTGGCGCTGGCGGGCATGGTGGTGGCGCTGGACGCATATGGCCCCGTCACCGACAACGCGGGAGGCATTGCCGAGATGGCGGGGCTGGACGACGATGTGCGGGCCAAGACCGATGCGCTGGACGCGGTGGGCAACACCACAAAGGCCGTGACCAAGGGCTATGCGATTGGATCGGCGGGGCTTGCCGCGCTGGTGCTGTTCGCGGCCTATACGACCGACCTGGCGCATTTCTTCCCCACGCTCGACGTCGATTTCAGCCTTGAAAACCCGTACGTCATCGTCGGCCTGCTGCTGGGCGCGCTGCTGCCCTATCTGTTCGGCGCAATGGGCATGACCGCGGTGGGCCGTGCGGCGGGCGACGTGGTCAAGGACGTGCGCGACCAGTTCGCCGCCGATCCCGGCATCATGGCGGGCACGTCGAAGCCGAACTATGCCAGGACGGTCGATCTTGTCACCAAGGCCGCGATCAAGGAGATGATCGTTCCCTCGCTGCTGCCGGTGCTGGCGCCCGTGGTGGTCTATTTCGTGATCACCCTGGTCGCCGGACCGCAGAACGGCTTCGCCTCGCTGGGCGCGCTGCTGCTGGGCGTGATCGTGGGCGGTCTGTTCGTCGCGCTGTCGATGACCAGCGGCGGCGGCGCGTGGGACAATGCCAAGAAATATATCGAGGACGGCAATCACGGCGGCAAGGGATCCGAGGCGCACAAGGCCGCGGTGACCGGCGATACCGTTGGCGATCCCTACAAGGACACGGCGGGCCCGGCGGTGAACCCGATGATCAAGATCACCAATATCGTCGCCCTGCTGCTGCTGGCGGCGCTGGCGGGCTGATCGCGCCAGGACGCAGGAACCCCGTCCGGCGCTGCCCGGGCGGGGTTCTTCGCATCTGCGGGAATTGACGGAGAGGCATTGCGGGGCCATGCGAAAAGCATGGAAGAAGACGAAAACCCCCTGCCCGACACGATGAGCGACGAGGAAAAGATCGCCGCCACCGTGCGCCTGCTCACCCTGGACCAGCAGACCGACAACCATTTCCTGGGCCATCGCAAGCCGGGCGGGGTCGGACGGATCTATGGCGGGCAGGTCGTCGCCCAGGCGCTGGCCGCGGCGCAGAACACGGTCGATCCGTCACGCCGCCCCCATTCGCTCCACGCCTATTTCCTGCGCGGCGGGGACGAGAACTATCGCATCGAATTCTCGGTCGCGCGCGATTTCGACGGCGGCAGCTTTTCCAACCGCCGCGTGATCGCGGCGCAGAACGGCGTGCCGATCCTGAACCTCACCGCCTCGTTCCATCGGCGGGAGGAAGGCCTGTCACACCAGATGCCGCATGCCCGACGTGCGCATGCCCGAGGATCTGGAGACCGAGGAAGAGGTGATGAACCGCCTGGGCCGCCCGATCAAGGCGATGGCCGCACTCCGCCGCAACCGCTCCTATGAAATCCGGATGCCGCCCATTTCCCCGGATGGCAGGCTGAACGACAAGGGTCACGCCTACTTCTGGTTCCGGATGAAGGCGCCGCTGCCCGCCGATCCCGCGATGCACCGGCTCGTGCTTGCCTATATTTCGGATTATGGGCTGCTGTCGGCGCCGATGGCGGTGCATGGCCGGGCCTGGTGGCGCGGCGGATTCCGGGCCGCCAGCCTGGATCACGCGATCTGGTTCCATGCCGATGCGCGCATCGACGACTGGGTGCTCTATGCGCTCGATTCGCCGTGGTCGGGCGATGCGCGCGGTTTCGGGCGCGGCCTGTTCTTCACGCGCGATGGCCAGCTGATCGCCTCGACCGCGCAGGAAGGGCTGATGCGCGTCGTCGAACAGCAGCCGGAATGAAGAAAGGGGCGCTGCAGACATCTGCAGCGCCCCTTCCCTCAAGGAACCGGAAACTCAGTCGACCTTGGCCAGCCGCGCCTTGTTCGCGCTGTTGGCGCCATTGGTCTGGACGATGGGAATACAGCCATTGCCGCTCGCCTTCACGGCAGAGCACATGGCGTTCGCGCCTTGCCGGTCGAACCCCCCGGCTGCAACGCGCCAGTAGTCCTTGCCGTCCACCGTGGCCCTGGTGATCACCGGCTGCGCCCCCTTCAGATTGGCATAGCGCGACTGGAAGACCTTCCAACCGGCCCGCGCCTGCTCTGGGCTGGCATAGGAGCCAAGCTGCGCGATATGCGTCCCGCTTGACCCGGGAACGGGAAGCTGCGGGCTGGCGGCGGGCCGCGAAGCGGGCTTTGCGGCAGACCGGGGCGCGGGCTTCGCCGCGGGTCCGGGTGCAGGCTTGGGCCCAGGCGCAGCGGCCATGCGCACCGGTTCGGCCGCGGCCTTGGCGGCAACCGGTGCAGCTTCTGCGGTTGCGGGACGCGCTGGTTCGGCATGCGCGGAACTTGGCGGCAGCGACGCGACCACGACCGGCCTGGGCTTCTCGCGCGGCGACGATGACGGCGGCGGAACAGGCGCGGGCTGTACGACCGCCAGCGATACGGTCGAGGATGCGCGAACGGGAGCTGCCGCTGGTGGGCCCTGTTGCTGTACCGGCGGCAATTCGGCATCGTCCGCCTTCGCCGTCGTCGCAACGCTCTCCGGCGCAGGCGGAGGCGCCGAACGATGTGCAGGTACTGCGGCCAGCTGCGGAGCGGGAGCCGTTGCTGGCTTAGTCCGGCGTCGGAGCAACGGGCGCCGAATTGGCCAGAGCCAGCTGCTGCGGCATGCCGCGATCCTCGGCCGCTTCGGCCCCCATCAGAGCGGCGACCCGCTGCGCGTAGAGGTCCGGACGGGCCGTGCTGGCCCATTCGGTCATGCGGTCGCCGATCTGGTCGGCGGGCACGTCCTGCGCCGCCATGGCGCGCGCCTCGCGCCAGCGGCCGTCCAGCGCGAAGGCATAGGCCAGGTTCTGCCGCGTCTTGGGCGTGTTGTTGCCAGCGCGAATGTCGGAGGAGATGATCTCGACGCCCCGCGCGGTTTCACCCGCCAGCGCCAGCGCAAGGCCGCGATCGGCAGCCGGAATCGCGCTGCCCTGCATGTTTATGGTGCCGATGGCGAGGCGCGGTTCGCCCGCGCCGACCTGCGCCAGCGCCAGCATCAGCGCGGTGCGCGGGCTGGCGTCGCCCAGTTCCACCGCGGCAGCCAGCGAATCGCGCGCCGCGATCATGCGACCCGCTTTCAGATAGGCCTCACCCAGCAGCACGCGCGTTGCGGGATCGCGCGGATTCTCGATCACCGCCCGCTCGGCATAGGACACCGCCTTGTCGGCATTTTCCCTGGCCAGGGCCGCTTCTGCCTTCTCGGCATTGTCGCGGGCGGGAGCGGCCACGGGCAGCGCCATGACGGCCGCGCCAGCGAGCGCGAGCACCAGGGCCTTGTGACGGAAACGGGTCTTCATCATCGGGTCCTTACCTATATTTCGCGGTCAGGCGTTGCCCATCACATGCGACGACGTAAAGCCGCTTCTGGGCGTGGTCTCGACATAACGGGTGATCGCGCGCTCGGCGATCTCGGTTTCGCTGCATCCCTCTCGGGCGGCGGCACTGGCCAGTTTCTCGCGCAGCGTGTGATCGGGGTGCACCACCAGCACGGGGCCACGGCCGAAAATCATCGCGGCCAGATGCGCCAGCATGGCGCGGACATGACCCAGCAGGCCAATCGGCGATTCGGCTTCTTCCAGCACAGGCTCGGGCCGGGTGAAGGCGGGCTGCTCGAAACTGGCCGCCGAACCGTCGGTGAAGGCGGGCTGCGGCGCAGGCGTCGTCGCATCGCGCAGGCGGCTCTGCATCGCGCCCACGGGATTGGCGGATTGACTTCCCTGCGCGGGCGCCGTGGGTGTCCAGCCGGGCTCGGCACGCTGGTCCTCGTCATAACCTTCGGCCTCGTCCCAGTCGTCCCCGCTGGCGTGGAGGTAGAGCGAATCGGCCTTGTCACTGACCGGAGTCAGCCCGATGACGCTGCCAGCCGAACCGTGCGAGGGCGTGTCGCCCATGTCGTTCCAGCCGCAATCGTCCTCGGCGCCGGTCAGCCAGCCGGACAGCCCGTTCGCATTGGCGCCGAACCCGGCCTGCTGAACCTGCGACTGGCGGCGCATGGCAGGCTTGGCCGCGCCCTTCTTGGCGAGCAATCCCGCCGGCATGGCGTTCATGGTGATATTGTTCATCATCGCCTCCCGATCACGAGCCTGCCGCGCGGCGGCCAAAGCCGCCGCCGGTGCGCGGCGTGCCCACGATGGGCGCGGCACCCTGCTGCCCGGCAAAGACGTTGCGGCGGAAATTCTTCTCCAGCCGCTCGGCCAGGAAGGCCCACAGCTGTTCCATTTCCTGTGCCGAACGACCGTGCGGGTCGATCTCCATCACGGTGCGGCCATCGATCATCGATGCGGCGAAATCGGTACGGTGATGCAGCACCACCGGGAGCGACGGTGCCATATTGCGCCAGTGCCGCGGCTGCTTCGGACGTGATGCGCGCCTTGGACAGCGCCGAGTTCACCACGAATACAAGCGGCTTGTTGGCGCGGGCGCATATGTCGACGGTGGCGCCCACGGCGCGCAGGTCATGCGGGCTGGGACGGGTCGGCACCACCACCAGCTCGGCGACCGAGATCACCGACTGGATCGCCATGGTAATAGCGGGAGGCGTGTCGATGACCGCCAGCTTGAAGCCCTGCTGCCGCAACGTGGCAAGGTCGTTTGCCAGGCGCGCGACGGCGGTCTGGGCGAAGGCGGGAAATTCATCCTCCCGCTCGTTCCACCAGTCCGCCAGCGATCCCTGAGGGTCGATGTCGATGAGCACGACGGGACCGGCGCCGGCGCGCTGAGCCTGAACGGCCAGATGGCCGGACAGCGTGGTCTTGCCGGACCCACCCTTTTGTGAAGCCAATGCGAGAACGCGCACCAAGAATCCCCCTGAACATTTCGGTCGACCCCCAATCTTGTCCTTCAAACCTAATTTTGGGTTAATCCCCGGCAAGATTCCACGATTGGCTACGTGGCGGGTTTGCATCCGCGTCTTCGTCAAGGGTTGCTCGCAGCAGATCAAGGCGCTCTTGCAATTCACTCGCAATGCTATTGCTTTTGAGAGCAGTTCGCATTAGATGTGATTCGCAAGGATAGAGAGGACCATTCGCCAATGATCATCTGCATCTGCAATGCCGTGCGCGAAGGCGACCTGCGGGCCGCCGCCCGCTGCTGTCCCGGCGACGCGGAAGAGGTCTATCGCTGCATGGGCGTCGAGCCGCAGTGCCGCCAGTGCCTCGACGAAGCGGCCGACATCTGCATCGAAGAACGCGCCTGCGCTGCCTGATCGCCGCCAATCCTTTCTTGGCATTTTCCGGATCCTGCTATTTCAAACGCCTTGCAACAGGCGTTTATGCTTGCAAGCATTCTCCCGCTTCGCGATGACCGGTACAGGCCGGCCCTTCGAGAGCGAGGAATTGCGCGATGAAAAGCGATCCCAAAGTCGTCGAGTACCTGAACAGGGCACTCACCAACGAATTGACGGCGATCAACCAGTACTGGCTGCATTACCGCACGCTGCACCACTGGGGCGTGCGCAGGCTGGCCGATTACGAACGCCACGAATCCATCGACGAGATGAAGCACGCCGACGTTCTGGCCGAACGCGTGCTGTTCCTCGACGGGCTTCCCAATTTCCAGGCGATCCACAAGCTGAAGGTGGGCGAGACGGTCGAGGAGATCCTCAAGGCCGACCTCGCGCTCGAGATGGAGGCGATTCCGCTGCTGCGCGACGCCGTCGAATATTGCGAAAAGGTGCGCGACTATGTCAGCCGCGAAATCTTCGAGCGGATCCTCGAGAGCGAGGAAGAGCATGTCGATTTCCTCGAAACCCAGTTCGAGATGATCGAGCGCATGGGCCTGCACAATTACGTGCAGTTGCAAAGCCGGCCCGCCGGCGACGGCGACGAAGGTTAGGGCAGCTACGATGGTCCGGGGCGGGGGCACTGTGACGGCGACCGGCGCACCGCTGAAGATCCGGCGGCAGAAACGGTTCAGGGCTGCGATGATCCTGGCCATGACGCTGCTGGCCATCACCGTGGCCGCGGCGATCTGGCTCGCCTTCACCGCCGATGCCCCGACCGAGGTAACGACCGATCCGGCGACAGGCGCTCTTTTGATCAGCGGTCCCGAACAGGAATTCGTAGGCCGGGTCGATGGCCGCGTTCGCGGGCAGGAAGTCACCGTGCTCGGCCTTCCCGCCTATGACATACTGGCGGGCAATGCCGAGGCGCTGGCCCTGGTCTGCGCCTTGCGTGTCGATCCGACCGCGCAATGGTCCCCCGGCAGCGAAACGCTGCGCGCGCATCTCAACTCGCCCGAGATGACGCGCCATTGCCGGGACGGACCCTGACGGGCGGCGCCGGGACTTGAACCTTGCTCGCTTCTAGTCCTTGCTGGCGTATGGATTCTTTGCGCTGCGCAGCATCAGCCGCACCGGCACCGCGCCAAAGCCCAATTCCCGCCTGATGCCGTTCACCAGATAGCGGCGATAGCTTTCGGGCAGCTCGTCCAGCCTGGTGCCAAAGATCACGAAGCGCGGCGGTCGCGCGCCGACCTGGGTGATATAGCGCAGCTTGATCCGCTTGCCGCCGGGCGCTGGCGGCGGATTGGCGGCCATCGCGTCGTCGAACCACCGGTTCAGCCCCGCGGTCGGCACGCGGCGGTTCCATTGGTCGCGAATGTCGAAGGCGGCCTGCAGCAGCTGGTCGGTGCCCTTGCCGGTGCGTGCGGATACCGCCACCAGCGGCACGCCGCGCACCTGCGCCAGACCTTCGTCCAGCGCGGCGCGGATGCCGTTGAACAGCGACGAAGGCTCCGCCGCCACGTCCCACTTGTTGATCGCGACGATCAGCGCGCGGCCTTCCTCGACCGCGTGCGCCGCGATCTTCAGATCCTGGTGCTCCAGCCCCAGCGTCGCGTCGAGCAGCAGCACCACCACCTCGGCGAAATCGACCGCGTGGCGCGCATCGGCCACGGCCATGCGCTCAAGCTTGTCGGTCACGCGGGCGCGCTTGCGCATGCCGGCGGTGTCGATCAGCTTGACCTCGCGCGCCTCGTCGGTGCGCGGATCGGTCCAGTGCCAGTCGATGGTGATCGAATCGCGGGTGATCCCCGCCTCCGGCCCGGTCAGCAGCCGGTCTTCCTGCAGCAGCCGGTTGATCAGCGTCGACTTGCCCGCATTGGGGCGGCCCACGATCGCCAGCTTCAGCGGGCCGAGCGGCTTCTCCTCGCCGTCATCCTCCAGAGCGATCTCTTCCTCGGGCTGCAGCGGATCCAGGATCGGCAGCATCGCCTCGAACAGGTCGGCCACGCCCTCGCCGTGTTCGGCGGACAGCGCGACCGGATCGCCAAAGCCCAGCGCGAAACTCTCGTAAAGGCCGGCATCGCCCGCCCTGCCCTCGGCCTTGTTGGCGACCAGCACGACGGGCACGCTCTGCCCGCGCAGCCAGCGGGCGATTTCCTCGTCCAGCGGCGTCAGCCCGGCGCGCGAATCGATCACGAACAGCGCCATTGCCGCGCCGACCAGTGCCGCCTCCGTCTGGGCGCGCATGCGGCCCGGCAGGCTGGCGGGATCGTCGTCCTCCCAACCGGCGGTATCGACGATCTGGAACTTCAGCCCCAGCAGCTCGGCATCGCCGAAACGGCGGTCGCGCGTCACACCCGGCTGGTCGTCGACCAGCGCGAGCTTCTTGCCGACAAGCCTGTTCCACAGGGTCGACTTGCCCACATTGGGGCGTCCGATGATAACGACTTGGGGTAGCATGGCCGTCAGGTGGCGCTTATCCCGCCACCTTGCAACACAATTGCGCAGCTGCGGTGACTGGTCAGCCCGCTTTCGCGACCGGAGCGTCCTCGCCCAGATCCTCGAACCATGCCTCGACCGGGCCGTTCAGCTTGATGGTCAGCGGGCGCCCCTTGCGGTCCATCGTCTTGCCCGCCTGCACGCGCACCCAGCCTTCGGAAATGCAATATTCCTCGATATTGGTGCGCTGCGTGCCCTTGAAGCGGATGCCGACGCCGCGGCGCAGCACGTCGCCGTCGAAATGCTTGCTGCGCGGATCGATTGCGAGGTGATCGGGCGGCACATCCGGCCCGGTAGTGGCGGGAGCGGTGCTGGCGGGAGCGGCTTCCTGCGCCGCCGTTTCGGGCGCGGAATCGGGCGAGTTGTTCTCTTCGGTCATGGCGTCGGGGCCTCTACCTTTAACGGGGTGCTTGTCAACGGCTTCCCGCTCTGGCAAAGGCGCGCCTCTGCCGACGCAAGGGTGATTCTGATCCCCTTCGGGCGTCAGCGGGCGCGTAGCTCAGTGGTAGAGCACACCCTTCACACGGGTGGGGTCGCAAGTTCAATCCTTGCCGCGCCCACCATCCTCATCCTCGCCGGAAAGACCGCGATGACATGGATGGCTGCATCATCGGCAGCACTCATCCGGCCTCGTCTCCCCGCTCGATCCGTGCCGGGAGGATCAGGGGGCGGGAATCACCTTTCAGCAAGTCTTTTGCCATGCTGCCGGCCGCTGCGGCGAGGTGAGCTTGCCATCATCTTGCCTCAATTCGTCGCACAGGTCGGTCATGCCGACCACTCCTGCACGGTGTCGGCGAAAGCTGTTCATCTATTGGCAAGCATAAGGTAAACACCAGCTTGGTCGCTCGTGTACGGCAGCGATGCCGTGCGCCGTTTTTTCGAGGGGTGAAGAAATCTGAAAGTCGGACAACGCATCACGGGGGGATCGGGCGCAGTGCCTGTTACATCGCGATGGTCGGCTGAACGAACTGAAGGAGTGACCTGTATGAATGCCCTGAATAAATCTTCCAAAGCCATGCTGCTGCTGGCCACGCTTGCCCTGCCCGTGTCGGGCCTGGCCGCGCAGGCCCAGGACCCGTCGCAGGGCGACACGCTCAGCACCACCTATGGTCCGCAGATGCCCGCCATGTCGGAAATGACCCGTGGTCCCGATCTCGACGGCATCATCTCCGCGCGCAGCGGCGACCGGATCCAGATCACTGCCGAGGACGGCACCAAGACCGTGCTGACCGTGACGGACGAGACCCGCATCAAGTCGAGCGGCGGCTTCCTCGGCCTCAACAAGGACAAACTGGCAGCGAACGAGCTGCTGAACGGCCTGCCCGTCTCGGTCGAGACGATGCAGTGGGACGGCGGCCTGGTCGCGGGCGAGATCGACCTCAAGACCAAGGATCTCAAGACCGCGAACATGATCTACAACGCCACCGACCAGCGCTTTGGCGAGAACGAGCTTGCGATCCGGCAGAACGCTGCCGCGACCGAAGCCCTGCGTGGCCGTTTCGGTGACATCGACAAGTACAATGTGAAGAACGTCACCAACGTCAACTTCGACACCGGCAAATACAACCTGTCCGAAGAGGACAAGGCCCTGCTGTGCAACACCGCCAGCCAGGCCGACGCCATGGAAAATGCACTGCTGCTGGTCGTGGGCTACACCGATTCCACCGGTAGCCAGGAATTCAACCAGGTGCTGAGCGAGAAGCGGGCGGCCCGCGTGGTGAACCATCTGCAGCAGGCCTGCGGCTGGAAGCCCTATCGCATGCTGACCCCGACCGGCATGGCCGAGGCGGATCCGATGGCCGACAATTCCACGCCCGAAGGCAAGGCGCAGAACCGCCGCGTCGCGGTGAACGTGCTGGTCAGCAAGGCCGTGGACGAGATGTAGGATTTGCGGATCCCGCGAATGAAGAAGGGGGCAGGCGCAATCCTGCCCCCTTTTTTTGCGTGCTGTCGCGAACGTCCCGTCAGCGAGGCTCGGTAGCGAGGTCCGGGCCGACGATCTCGCCGCCCTGCGCCACCGCGCTTTCCACCTCGATCGGCATCCTGATGCTGCTGCCGTCCGCCAGCGTCAGGCGCAGGTCGATGTCCGCACCCGGCACGACCCACGAATCGTAGTCGGACAGGATCGCGAATTCCGATCCGGGGCCGAAACGCTCAACTTGGCCGGGACCGACGTCGATCGTGGCCACGCGCTGCACGGCGGGCGTCGACGGATCGGCCAGGATCGTATCGTCGGCATGCTCGATCTCCACCGACCTGATCTGGATGCTGTCCTGCGAGTGATTTTCGAGCGTAAGGTAAATATGCGCCGGCGCACCCGCCTCTGCCGGCAGCAGGAGCCGCGGCTCCGTGACCTCCAGCCGGGTCGGGACGTCGGGCAGGGTTTCGGGGCCGGGTCCGTCCTCGATCGTGCTGGCCGTCACCAGCGGATAGACGATCAGGACAACGCCGACACCAAGGATGACGGCCAGCAAGCCCAGAAGCCAGGTGCGTCTTGATTTCATCGATATTCTCCATCTCAGGCGGGCCGCCGCTCCCGGACGGCGGCGCTTCTTTGCGGTGGCGGGCGGCCTTCGGCATCGGACCCGGTCAGCCATTTGCCCGGCCAGCCATCTGGAAGGGCCGAACCGATCTGCGGACCGGGAGCGGGCCGAGCATGATCAGGCCCTCTCCATGCGCGAAGGATCATGGCCGCGCAACGGCAGGCCAGCACTCCGCGCCGCGGGCCCAGCCCCGCCGTGCCGCGCCCGTGGAGTCAACGGACCGGCAACCGCCGGGTTCCGCCCGTCGTCCGCCATCGCCACAAACGCGCAGCGGCCCCGCCACCCGAATGGATGACGGGGCCGCCGATTGACCGCCGCCCAAACCGGCGGTCGCAAATGCCTCAGACGAAGCGGTTGATCAGGTTCTCCAGCCGCTCCTGCTGGCCCGAGCTGTGCCGGGGCGACAGGTTCTGCTGCACCGCCATGTCGGCGATGTCGGCCAGGCTGGTGCCGCCTGCATGGATCTTGCTGCCCAGATCGCCGTCCCAGCCGGCATAGCGCTTGTCGCGGATCGCATCGAGACGGCCGTCCTCGATGATGCGCTCGGCGTTCAGCAGCGCGCGGGCCAGCACGTCGACGCCGCCGATGTGGCCGTACAGCAGGTCGATCGCATCGCTCGACTGGCGGCGCACCTTGGCGTCGAAGTTGAAGCCGCCGGTGGTGAAGCCGCCGGCGCGGATGATCTCGATCATCGCCAGCGTCATTTCCTCGACCGAGTTCGGGAATTGATCGGTGTCCCAGCCATTCTGGTGGTCGCCGCGATTGGCGTCGATCGAACCGAAGATGCCCAGCGCGTTGGCCATGGCGATCTCATGCTCGAAGGTGTGGCCCGACAGCGTGGCGTGGTTCGCCTCGATGTTGACGCGCACCTCGTCTTCCAGGCCATAGCGCTTGAGGAAGCCGTACACCGTCGCGGTGTCGAAATCATACTGGTGCTTGGTCGGCTCGTGCGGCTTGGGCTCGATCAGGATGGTGCCGGTGAAGCCGATCTTGTGCTTGTGCTCGACCGCCAGGCTGAGGAAGCGGCCGAAATTGTCCATTTCGCGCTTCAGGTCGGTGTTGAGCAGCGTCTCGTAGCCTTCGCGGCCGCCCCACAGCACGTAATTGCTGCCGCCCAGCCGGTGCGTCGCTTCCATGCGCAGAGCGGACCTGCAGCGCCGCCCAGGCATAGATTTCCGGGTCCGGGCTGGTCGCCGCGCCCGCCGCATAGCGCGGGTCGGAGAACAGGTTGGCGGTGCCCCACAGCAGCTTGCGGCCGGTTTCGCCCTGCAGCTGTTCGAGGTGGTCGACCGCGGTTCCGAAATTGCGCTGGTATTCGGCGACATTGCTCGCCGGTTCCATCACGTCGACATCGTGGAAGCAATAGAACGGCAGGTCCAGCTTGCGCACGAAGTCGAGCGCGGTGGCGCGCTTCATCGCGGCGGCTTCGGCGCCATTGGGATGCGATTGCCACGGACGGTCGAACGTGCCCGCGCCGAACACGTCGGAACCGGGCCAGCAGAAGGTGTGCCACATGCAGACGGCGAAGCGCAGATGCTCCTCCATCGTCTTGCCCAGCACCTTGCGGCTCTTGTCGTAATAGCGATAGGCAAGCTCGTTGTCCGAGTCGGGCCCTTCGTAGGCAATGACCGGAAATTCGGCGAAATAATCGGAAGCGGTGGACATCAGAGACCTCTCTTGGGAGTGATACGGGGATAGGCATCGCGAAACGCATGCTTGCGCGGCGCGAGCCGGTCGACGAGCGCCGGTTCGGGATCGATCCGGTGCGATACGGGTGGCGGCGTGCAGACATCGGCAGGCGTGCCGCCATCGACGGCCAGCTGCGCCAGCCGCGCGGCGCCCAGCGCGGGGCCGACTTCGCCGCCTTTCAGATAGACGAGTGGAACCTCGAACGCGGCGGCGATGATGCGGCCCCAGTAACCGGACCGCGCGCCCCCGCCGATGACCGACAGGCTCTCGACCTTGGTGCCCGCATCGCGCAGCGCATCAAGCCCGTCGGCCAGCGCGAAGGCGACACCTTCCAGCACCGCCTGCGCCAGACGGCCCGGATCGGTATCGTTGTCGAGGCCGAGGAACGCGCCGCGCACCCGCGCATCGTTGTGCGGCGTCCGCTCGCCCGACAGATAGGGCAGGAAGATCTCGCTGCCCGTGCCGGGTCCGCGACTCCTCGGCCCGCGCGAACAGGTCGGCGGCGCCCGCCGCGCCCGTCAGCCGCGCCACCCAGTCGATGCAGGATGCCGCCGACAGGTGCACGCTCATCTGGTGCCACATTTCGGGCAGGCAGTGGCAGAAGGCATGGACCGCGCGCGCCGGATTGGGCCGAAACTCGTCGGTCGCGACAAAGATCACGCCCGACGTGCCCAGCGACAGCAGCGCATCGCCGTCCGACACGACGCCCACGCCCACCGCACCGGCGGCATTGTCACCACCGCCCGCGACGACCGGCACGACCGGCATGCCCCAAAGCTCCGCGATCTCGGCGCGCAGCGATCCGGTGACCTCATTCCCCTCGTACAGCCGCGGCATCGCGCTTTCGCTCAGGCCCGTGGCCGACAGCACCTCGTCGCTCCAGCGGCGCCGCGCGACATCGACCCACAGCGTGCCCGCCGCATCCGACAGGTCGGAGGCCTTGTCCCCCGTCATGCGCAGGCGGACGTAATCCTTGGGCAGCAGCACGGTCTCGACCTTGTCGAAAATCTCGGGCTCGTGCTTGCGGACCCAGACCAGCTTGGGCGCGGTAAAGCCGGGCATGGCGATATTGCCGGTGATGCGGCGCAGGTCGGGCACCTGCGCCTCCAGCTCCTCGCACTCCGCGTCGGAGCGGCCGTCGTTCCACAGGATCGCGGGCCGCAGCGGGCGGTCGTCCGCCCCCAGCAGCGTCGCGCCGTGCATCTGCCCGGCGATGCCGATGCCGCGCACCGCGCGCCGCACGGCAGGGTCGATCGCCTGCACCGCCGCGGTGGTCGCGCGCCACCAGGCTTCCGGGTCCTGCTCGGACCAGAGCGGCTGCGGCCGCTGCACGGAAAGCGCGGCAGTCCCCTGCCCGGCGACCGCACCGGTTTCATCCAGTGCGACCGCCTTCACGCCCGACGTGCCGATATCGATTCCCAGGAACATCAGTTCTTGAACGGGCTGATTGTGGGAATGGTGCCGTCCGGATTGAACGTCAGCTCGGTCATCTTGACGTTGCGCAGGTGGTTCTGATTGCTCATCTGCGTGTCGTGATACAGCAGGTACCACTTGCCGTTCCACTCGACGATCGAATGGTGCGAGGTCCAGCCCTGCACCGGCTCGAGAATGTGACCCTTGTAGGTAAAGGGACCGTAGGGCGAATCGCCGATCGCATAGTTCAGATAATGCGTATCGCCTGTCGAGTAGGTGAAATAATACTTGCCGTCCCGCTTGAAGACCCAGGCCGCCTCGAAGAAGCGGCGGTCGTGGTCGCCGCCCAGGATCGGATTGCCTTCCACGTCGACGATCAGCGCATCGCGCACGGGTCCGGCAAAGCTCTTCATGTCGGGGCCAAGCCGCGCGACCTTGCCCGAGATCGCGGGCTGGTCGTCCTGCATCAGGTCGGTGTCGGAGCCGTTCGGATCATAGACGCCGTTCTTCCAGCGCTGCAGCTGGCCGCCCCAGATGCCGCCGAAATACATGTAGCTGGTGCCGTCGTCGTCGGTGAACACCGCCGGGTCGATCGAGTAGCTGCCCTTGATATAGTTCGGGTTCGGGCTTGAACGGCCCCATCGGGCTGCTGGAGGTCGCGACGCCGATGCGGAACGCGCCCACGCCGTTCTTGTCCTTCGTCTTGTCGCGGGCGGGGAAGTACAGGTAATAGGTGCCGTCCTTGTAGGCCGCGTCCGGCGCCCACATCTGCTGCGACGCCCAGGGCACGTCCTTCACGTCCAGCGCCACCGGCCCGACCGTCACCTCGCCGCCCGGCCGGTCCATGCGCAGGATGCGGTAGTCGCGCATCGCGTACTGGTTGCCCAGATCGTCGTCGGGGATGCCGGCATCGATGTCGTGGCTGGCATAGATATAGAGCTTGCCGTCGAACACATGGCCCGACGGATCGGCGGTGTAGATGTCCCTCACCAGCGGCTGCGACAGATATTCGCGCCCGTCGGGGGACACCGCGGGTCCGCCCGCTTCTGCCATGGTGTCGACATCCGTCTGGTTCTGACATGCCCCCAGCATCAGTCCCAGCGCCGCCAGTGAAACCAGTCCGATCCGCATCCTCTATCTCCTTAGTCAGCCTCTGAACGAGCCGCGCGGCTTGTGATAGCGCTACCACCAGCCGGGGCCAAGCATTCATGACGAGTTTTTTCGCATTACCGGCTCGCAGCCCGTTGCGTCACGCCGAAAGAGCGTTCCGCCTTGACCCGCCGGATTGCGCCTCTATTACTCCTACAAGTTGCAGTTTGACAATGCAGTGGATCAGGTCGCCGAAAACAGGCGGCGTTAATGGAGAGATTTACCGTGACAGCCATGCCAGCGGCATCCGCCACGACCCGTGCCACCCTGTTTCGCAAGCGCGCCCTGCCGGGCATGGCGTTTGCCCTTGCCCTTTCGGCGGCCCCGTTTTCCGGCACGGTGCAGGCGCAGACCCGCTCCGCCAGCGACCGCGCCGTCGTCACGGTCGAGGCGGACCAGCCCGGCGCGCAGGTGCATCCCGACGTGTTCGGCCAGTTCATGGAGCATCTGGGCACCGGCATCTATGGCGGCGTCTGGGTGGGCGAGGATTCGCCCGATTCCCAATGACCAGGGCTATCGCACCGACGTGCTGCAGGCGCTGAAGGACATCCACGTGCCCGATGGTGCGCTGGCCCGGCGGCTGCTTTGCCGACGAATATCACTGGCGCGACGGCATCGGCCCGCGCGAGAATCGGCCCGGTCAAGCATCAACACCAACTGGGGCGGCGTGACCGAGGACAACAGCTTCGGCACCGCATGAGTTCATGGACTTCGCCCAGCGGCTCGGCGCACGACACCTATGTCTCGGCCAATGTCGGCAGCGGCACGCCCGCCGAAACGCTCGCACTGGGTCGAATACATGACCGCGCCCGCCGAGCACGACCGAACTGGCGCGCGAGCGTGCGGCAAACGGCCACGAGAAGCCTGGAACGGTGGACTATCTCGGCATCGGCAACGAGACTGTGGGGCTGCGGCGGCAACATGACCCCGGAATATGCCGCCGACCTGACCGCCGCTTTCATCACCTTCGCCAACGCCCGGCACGGGCGAGATGCTCAAGATCGCCAGCGGCGCCCTCGGACCAATTACGAATGGACCGAGACGATGATGAAAAGTGCCGGCAAGCTGATCGACGGGCTGGCGCTGCACTTCTACACCCGCTCCGCGCGACGCGACTGGGCAGGACAAGGGCCCCGCGCTGGGCTTCCCCGAGAGCGAGTGGGCCTCGACGCTCGACCACACGCTGGAGATGGACGAGCTCATTACTCGCCATTCAGCGCGATCATGGACAAGTACGATCCCGAAAAGCACGTCGCTGCTGGCGGTCGACGAATGGGGCACCTGGTACGATCCGCGACCGGGCAGCAATCCCGGCTTCCTGCTATCAGCAGAACACGCCTGCGCGACGCGATGGTCGCCGCGCTCAACATCAATATCTTCACCAAGCATGCCGACCGGGTGAAGCATGGCCAACATCGCCCAGATGGTCAATGTGCTGCAGGCGATGATCCTGACCGATGGCCCGAGCATGGTGCTGACGCCGACCTATCACGTCTTCGACATGTACCAGCCGTGGCAGGGCGCGACCGCCCTGCCGGTCGAGGTCGCCTCGCCGATGTATGAAAAGGACGACGTGTCGATCCCGGCGATCAGCGTGTCGGCCGTGCGCGCCGCCGACGGTCAGGTGCATCTGGCACTGGTCAATGTCGATCCCAACAATGCCCATCCGGTGACGGTCGGGCTGGACGGCGTGAACCCCCGCCACCGTCAGCGGCCAGATCCTGACCGCTCGCGCCATGGACGCGCACAACAGCTTCGAGCAGCCGGAGGTGGTGACGCCAAGCGCCTTCAGCGGCGCGAAGGTGTCGCGCGGAACGGTAACGGCCACGCTGCCCGCCAAGTCCGTCGTCGTGCTGACTTTGCGCTGAGGAAACGCGTGCCGGGCGCGGAGACCGCCGCGCCCGGCATCACGAGGTGAGAGGAAACCGCATGAAGACCAGACACATGCTCATGGCCGCGCTGGCCCTGACGGGACTTGCGGCGACGGGGGCTTCGGCCCCTGCCCTCGCGCAAGACGGCACGGTGCAGGATGCAGCGCCACCGGACGACCGGATGACCCCGATCGCAATTCCCGCGCAGCCCGACGCGATCGAACTGGGCACGCCGCCGCTCCCCGGCGCGGCGGCATCGGAAAGCTGGCACCGCCAATTTGGCAGCCGCTTTGCCCGCAACGTGACCAAGGCGACGCTCACCCCCTTCCTGCCCGATCCGGCGAAGGCGACCGGCGCGGCCGTGGTGGTCGCGCCCGGCGGGGGCTTTCGCACGCTGTCGATGGACAATGAAGGTTATGACGTCGCCCGCGCGCTGGCCGACCGCGGCGTCGCCGCCTTCGTGCTGAAATACCGGCTGAACCAGACTCCCGCCGACATGGCGGGGTTCGAGGAATCGATGCGCCAGATGTTCGGCCCCGGCGCCCGCCCGCCCAGCCCCGACGTCGAGGACACGATGAAGGCGATCGCGCCGCAGATCGCCGATGCGCGCGCCGCCTTCGCATTGATCCGCCAGAATGCGGACGAATGGAACGTCGATCCCGATCGCATCGGCATGCTCGGCTTTTCGGCCGGTGCGATGCTGACCATGGCGACCGAACTGCGCGGCGGGGAAGCGGACCCCGCGTTCCTGGGCAATATCTATGGTCCGATCACCGATTTCCCGGTTCCCGCCGACGCCCCGCCACTGTTCGTCGCGCTGGCGTCGGACGATCCGTTCTTCGCCAATGCGGGCTTTGGCCTGATCGAAAGCTGGAAGGAAGCGGATCGCCCGGTCGAGTTCCATTTCTACGAACAGGGCGGCCACGGTTTCGGCATGTATCCCAAGACGACCACCAGCACGGGCTGGTTCGACGCCTTCGCCGACTGGCTGAGGATGCACGGCTTCATCAAGGCCGCAGACTGAGACACGCTGCGCGCCGCTGACCGGGGCAATTCGGCCAGCGGCGCTGCTTGCGCACCAAAAATGGTAGCGCTACCACAAAGATAACAGACAGAATCGAACGGGAGAGTATCATGGACTGGAAACGCATATTGCTTGGCGGCGCCGCGCTGGCGGCACTGGCGGGCGGCCCCGCAGGCGCGCAGGACGCCGACACGCTGGACCTGTCGGAAAGCGAATATTTCGAGGCGCCGGGCGCCAACGTCCTCGTCTTCTCCAACTGGTACGACGGGCTGTTCGCCAACTCAAAGATCAGCGGCGTCGAACTGATCCAGCAGGGTGAACGCATCGCCACCAATGGCGACGTGCGCCTCTCCGCCACGCCCGGCCAGTGGGATCCGATCGGCCGCATGGTGGATCGCAAGGTCGATGTCGCCAACGGCCGGGTCGAGGTCACGCTGGAATATCCGCAATACGACTTCCGCTACCGCATCGTCGCGCAGGAAGCGGGCGATGCGGTCAAGCTGACCGTACTGCTCGACGAACCGCTGCCGCAGGCGCTGGCGGGCAAGGCGGGGCTGAACCTCGAATTCCTGCCCTCGGCCTATTTCCGGCAGAGCTATTTCGCCGACGGCAAGCCGGGCGCCTTCCCCCGCTATCCCGCCGCGAACATGGTCGCGGGCGGCGAACGCAATGCCGCCAGCGGGCGCGACATCGGCCCCGGCGCTGAACCGCTGCCGATGGCCACGGGCCGCACCCTGGTGCTGGCGCCCAACGATCCGGCACGCCGGGTAACCATTCAGTCGGCCAGCGGCGATCTGGCTCTATACGACGGGCGCAACCAGGCGCAGAACGGCTGGTTCGTCGTGCGCGGCCTGCTGCCCGCGGGCCAGACCGGCACCGTCGCCGAATGGACGCTGACGCCCAACGCCGTCCCCGGCTGGGTGCGCGAACCGGTGATCGGCCACTCGCAACTCGGCTATGTTCCGCAGCAGGAAAAACGCGCCGTCATCGAAATGGACGCCAGCGACACCCCGGCAGGCGAAGTGCGCCTGCTGCGCATCGACCCGCAGGGGAACGAGACCGTCGCCGCATCCGGCGCGCCGCAGCCGTGGGGCGATTACCTGCGTTACAAATATGCGACCTTCGACTTCTCGCAGGTGCGCGAACCCGGCCTCTACACGCTGGAATATCGCGATCAGCGCACCGCGCCCTTCCGCATCGACACGGATGTGTACGAGAATGCGTGGCACCCGGGCATGGACGTCTACATGCCGGTGCAGATGGACCACATGCTGGTGAACGAGGCGTATCGCGTATGGCACGGCGATCCGCACCGCGACGATGCGCGCCAGGCGCCCGTCAACCACGAGCATATCGACCTCTATCGCCAGGGGCCGACCACTGACACGCCGTTCAAGCCCGGCGAGCATATCCCCGGCATGACCGTGGGCGGCTGGCTGGACGCGGGGGATTTCGACATCCGCACCCAGACGCAATATGCCGTCGTGCGCGAACTGGCGCATATCTGGGACCAGTTCCGGCCCGAGCGTGACCAGACGTTGATCAATCACGAACTGCGCCGCGCAGACATTCACGTTCCCGACGGACAGCCCGACATCCAGCAGCAGATCAAGCACGGCGTGCTCTACCTGCTGTCGATGTATGACGCGGTCGGCCATGCGGTGCACGGCGTGGTGGAGCCCGACGTGGCGCAATACACCCACCTTGGTGACGCGGCGTCCAAGACCGACGGGCTGATCTATGACGAATCGCTGGAATTTGGCGAGCGCACGGCGACCCACAGCGGCACGCCCGATGACCGCTGGGTGTTCACCACCCGCGCCAGCGCGCTTGACTATGGCACCGCCGCCGCGCTGGCCGCCGCCGCGCGTTCGCTCAAGGGCTTCGACGACGCTCTCGCCGACAAGGCGCTGCGAGTCGCCGAGGAAACCTGGCAGGAGGAACAATCCCGGCCGCCCTTCACCTACAGCCACGGCAACACCACCGGCGGCTGGCTGCCGGGCGAGGAGTTTACCGCCGCCGCCGAACTGCTGAACACCACGGGCAAGCCGCAATACGCAAGGCGCTTGGCAGAGCTGTGGCCCGAAGTTTCGGAACAGGCGCCGCAATATATCCGCACGGCGCTGAGCGTCCTGCCGAAAATGCCCGCCAGCTTCCGCAGCCAGGTCGAAAGATCCGCGCGCGAGATCGCGTCGGCCAGGGAACCGTTCACCGGCCCCAACCCCTATGGCGTGCCGATCACCACGGGCGGCTGGGCCGGCAATGGCGCGATCCTGCAGGGCGGCCTCAACGACTACGCCATCCACAAGGCGTTCCCGCAGCTGACGGACGGTTCGGGCGTGTATCGCGCGCTCGACTATATCCACGGCACGCATCCGGCATCGAACCTGTCCTTCGTGTCAGCCGTCGGCTCCCGCTCGAAGGAAGTCGCCTACGGCAACAACCGGGCGGACTTCTCCTTCATCCCGGGGGGCGTCGTCCCCGGCGTGCTGGTGATCAAGCCCGACTATCCGGAAAATCAGGAGAACTGGCCGTTCTTCTGGGGCCAGAACGAATATGTGGTGAACATGACCCCCAGCTATGTCGCGCTGGTCCAGGCCGCCATCGAAGTGAACCGCGAGAACCGCTGACGGGTCGCAACATGAAACATCGCCCGCTGAAAAGCGGGCGATGTTTCGTGCGACAAAGCGCTGAATTTTCGAGAAAATGGTGCCCAGAAGAGGACTCGAACCTCCACGGGGTTGCCCCCGCCGCCACCTGAAGACGGTGCGTCTACCAATTCCGCCATCTGGGCACTTTTGCGAAGCGGCCAGTGCGCCGCCTTGCAGGTAGGAGCGCGCAACTAGGGCGCGGCTTGATTCGTGTCAATGGCCCCTTCGCCAAAAACATTCGGGAAATTCACGCGCTCCTTCAATTCCTTCCTGCCCGGCCTCCGCTCAGGCCAGCACCTGCTCCACCGGGGTGAAGTCATAGCCCAGCTCTTCCGCCACGGCGCGATAGGTCAGTCTGCCCGCGCTGACGTTCAGCCCCTCGGCCAGGTGGGGGTCGCTGCGCAGTGCGTCGCGCCAGTCGCCGGCGTCGAACGCCGCCGCGATGCGCAGCGCGTGCGGCAGGGTGACATTGTTCAGCGCATAGGTGCTGGTGCGCGACACCGCGCCCGGCATGTTGGCGACGCAGTAATGCACGATGCCGTCCACCACGAAGGTCGGATCATCATGCGTGGTGGGATGCGACGTCTCGAAACAGCCGCCCTGGTCGATTGCGACGTCGACCAGCACCGCGCCGGTCTTCATGTCCTTCAGCATCTCGCGGCTGACCAGCTTGGGCGCGGCGGCGCCGGGGATCAGCACCGCGCCGATCACCAGGTCGGCATCGCAGACGACCTCGTGGATATTGGCCTTGTTCGAAAAGCGCGTCTTGGCGCGGCTCTCGAAATACATGCCCAGCCGCTCAAGCTGTTCGGGGCTGCGATCGAGGATGGTGACATCCGCGCCCATGCCCACCGCCATCTGCGCCGCGTTCCAGCCGACGACGCCGCCGCCGATCACCGCGACCTTGCCCGGCGCCACGCCCGGCACGCCGCCCAGCAGCGTGCCGCGCCCGCCATGCGCCTTCTCCAGCGCGGTGGCGCCGGCCTGGACGCTCATGCGGCCCGCGACCTGGCTCATCGGCTTCAAGAGGGGCAGCCCGCCGCCGGGGCCGGTCACGGTTTCATAGGCGATGGCGGTCACGCCGGACTTCAGCAGGTCGGCGGTCTGATCCGGATCGGGGGCCAGGTGCAGATAGGTATAGAGGATCTGCCCCTCGCGCAGCATGGCGCGTTCGGCCGCCTGCGGTTCCTTGACCTTCACCACCATGTCGCAACTGGCGAAGATCTCCTCCGGCCCGTCGACGATGCGCGCGCCCGCCTGAACATAGGCGTTGTCATCCGCGCCGATGCCCAGACCGCCCTGGCTTTCGACCAGCACTTCATGGCCGGCGGAGACAAGTTCGGTCACGCTTTCGGGGGTCAGGCCGATCCGGTATTCATGGTTCTTGATTTCGCGGGGAGTGCCGATGCGCATGGGATGCTCCGTTGCAGGCAGGTGTGAAAATTACGCCCCGATAGACACGAAACCGGCTGCGGATCGACAGGTTTCAGCGCCGTTTCATCAATATTGCCCAAATTCCCGTATCGCGCCAAATCGGCGTTCGCGCGGCCGCTTCTGCGCGCAAGAATTATTCCCTACTGGACAGCCCCGACCCGCTTTCGCCATAGCCGCGGCCACCATGCACGATATCCGCCTTGTCCGGGACAATCCCGCAGCCTTCGACGCCGCCCTGCTGAAACGCGGGGCCGAACCCGCCTCGACCAGCCTGCTCGCGCTGGACGAGGATCGCCGCGCGCTGCAGACCCGCGCGCAGGAAGGCCAGAACCGCCGGAACGAGGCATCGAAGGCCATCGGCAAGGCGATGGCACAGGGCGATGGCGCCACCGCCGACGCGCTCAAGGCTGAGGTCGCGCAGCTCAAGGACACGCTTCCCGCGCTGGAGGCCGAGGCGAAGGAAAAGGCCGACGCGCTCGACGCGGTGCTGGCCGCGCTCCCCAACCTGGCCGCGCCCGACGTGCCCGACGGCGCGGACGAGGACGACAATGTCGAGGTCGCCCGCTGGGGCACGCCGCGCAGCTTCGATTTCGAGCCGAAGGAACACGCCGATTTCGGCCCCGCGCTCGGTCTGGATTTCGAGACGGCGGCCGCGATCAGCGGCGCGCGCTTCACCTTCATGCGCGGACAGATGGCGCGGCTCAATCGCGCGCTGGGCGCATTCATGCTCGACATGCAGGGCGCGGCGGGCTTCACCGAATGCAACCCGCCGCTGCTGGTGCGCGACGAGGCCGCCTTCGGTACCGGGCAGCTTCCGAAATTCGAGGAGGATCTGTTCCGCACCACCGACGGCCGCTGGCTGATCCCCACCGCCGAAGTGTCGCTGACCAATGCGGTGCGCGACCAGATCCTGGCCCACGACCAGCTGCCGATGAAGCTTACCGCCCTCACCCCCTGCTTCCGCAGCGAGGCGGGGTCGGCGGGGCGCGATACGCGCGGCCTGATCCGCCAGCACCAGTTCGAGAAGGTGGAGCTGGTCGCCATCACCGCCCCCGACCAGTCGGAGCAGATGCACGAGGACATGACCCGCGCCGCCGAAGCTGTGCTGGAGGCGCTGGAGCTGCCCTATCGCAAGATGCTGCTGTGCGCGGGCGACATGGGGTTCAGCGCGCGCAAGACCTATGACCTCGAGGTATGGCTGCCGGGGCAGGACACCTACCGCGAAATCAGCTCGATCTCGAACTGCGGGGATTTCCAGGCACGGCGGATGAAGGCGCGCTTCAAGCCCCTCGACGGGAACGGCAAGCCCTCGAAGAAGACCGAATTCGTTCACACGCTCAACGGCTCGGGCCTTGCCGTGGGCCGCACGCTGGTCGCCATCCTCGAAAACTATCAGCAGGCGGACGGGTCGGTGACCATCCCCAAAGCGCTGCATCCCTATACGGGCGGCCTCACCAAACTGGAGCCTGGCGCCTGATGCGCATCCTGCTGACCAACGACGACGGCATCCACGCCCCCGGCCTCGACGTGCTGGAGGCGATCGCGCGCGAGATCTCCGACGACATCTGGATCTGCGCTCCGTCCGAGGAAATGTCGGGCGCGGGCCATTCGCTCACCCTCACCCGCCCGGTACGCCTGCGCCAGCATGGCGAACGGCGCTTCTCGGTCACCGGCACGCCGACCGACGCAGTGACGATGGGCCTGCGCAAGGTGATGCCGGAAAAGCCCGACCTGATCCTCTCGGGCGTCAATCGCGGCGCGAACCTGGCCGACGACATCACCTATTCGGGCACGGTTTCCGCCGCGCTCGAAGGGGCGCTCGCGGGCGTGCGCTCGATCGCGCTCAGCCAGGTCTACAGCCACGAAGCCGCCGGAGAGAACGTGTCCTTCGCCGCGGCCCGCGGCTGGGGCGCCAAGGTGCTGCGCCCGCTGGTCGGCATGGATTTTTCCGAACGCACGCTGGTCAACATCAACTTCCCCGCCCTTGCCGCACAGGATGTGCAGGGCATCCGCGTGGTGCGGCAGGGCTTTCACGATTATGGCCGCGGCACGCTGGTCGAAAGCACCGACCCGCGCGGCTTTCCCTATTTCTGGTTCGGCCTTGAACCGATTGAGCATACGCCCGGCCATGAAACCGATCTGGAAGCGGTGCAGGACGGTTTCATCGCCGTGACGCCGCTGCAGCTCGACCTCACCCATTACGCCTCGCTCGACCGGCTGGCGGCGCGCTTTGCGGACGGCGATGGCGGCTGAGGAACAGCCCCTCGACAAGGCGGCGCCCGAATCGCCGTCGCAGCGCCGCCGGCGCGAAAGGCTGCGCCTGCACCGCCCGCTGCGCCGCCGCGTGAAGCTGCCGGTCTGGGCCGATGTCTTCATCCGGCTGGGCGCGGCGATCGGGCTGGTGTTCCTGGTCGTGCTGATCCACTGGTTCGACCGCACCGGGCTGGTCGACAATGTCGATGGCCATGTCAGCTTTCTCGACGTGGTCTATTTCACCATGATCTCGATCACCACCACGGGCTTTGGCGACATCGCCCCCGTGTCGGACAAGGCCCGGCTGGTCGAGGCGGTGATCGTGACGCCGATCCGCTTCATGGTGATCTTCATCTTCGTCGGCGCCGCCTATAATTTCGTCATCAAGAGAAGCTGGGAGAAGTGGCGCATGAACCGCATCCAGGACCGTCTGACGGACCATTGCATCGTGCTGGGCTTCGGCGTGTCGGGATCGGAAGCCGTGGCCGAACTGATCGCGCGCGGGACCGAGCCCGAATGCATCGTTGTGATGGACAACAGCGAGGAACGCCTCGCGCTGGCCGAGCGGCTGGGCTGCAATGTCATGCAGGCCGACGCCACGCGCGACGATTCGCTGCGCGACGTGCGGATCGACCGCGCGGCCACCGTGCTGGTCAGCGCCGGGCGCGACGATGCCTCGATCCTGATCGTGCTGACGGTGCGGCACCTGGCGCCCAACGTGCCGATCACCGTCGTCATCCGCGCGGCGGACAACGAGCTGCTGGCCAAGCAGGCGGGCGCGACAAACGTGATCAACCCCGTGCGCATGACCGGCCTGCTGCTGGCCGGCAGCGCCAGCGGGATGCATGTCGCCGATTACCTCGCCGACCTCGCCTCCGTCGCTGGCCGGGTGCAACTGATCGAACGCCGGGCCAAGCCCGAGGACGTCGGCAAGCCGCTGCGCCATCTGGGCACCGGCAGCATCGGCGTGCGGCTCTACCGCCGGGGCCGCGCGATCGGCTATTGGGAGCCGGAGGCCGAAGCGGTCGAGGAAGGCGACATGATCGTGGTGATCCGCCCGACACCCGACATGGGCGAAGGGGTACTCTGACCGCGACATCCGCGCTTGCCCTGACAGCACTGTTATCTTTTTAACAATATCTTCACATTGTCATGGATATAACAGGCATCGTGGCAGGATAGCGCCGATCTTTACCGATCGTTCACCATGATCCGCAACCATCCGCAAAGTACATCTTGCGTATGACTGCGGCCCATGAACCTGCCGCGAAACCTGTCCGCCAACCGCGTGCCAGTCCGCCTGCCAATGCGCATGCCACTGCGCATGCTCGCCCGGCTGCGCGGCGATGCCCGCGCATCGGTGAACACCATCGTGGCGCTCAGCCTGCCCGTCGTCATCGGCGCGGTAGGCCTCGCCTTCGATCTCAACCGGGGATACGGGCAGCGGGTCATGAACCAGCGCGTGGCCGACATGGCGGCGCTGGCGACGGCCATGGAATACCAGCGCGACGACGCGATCGACATCGACGCGGTCGCCCGCATGATCGCACTGGCCAACGGGGTCGAGGGCGCCACGGTCGATGCCGAACTGCTTACCGATTATCCCGAAGCAGGCGACAGCTCGATCGAGGTGACGGTCTCGCGCCCCATCCCCTTCATGCTGGCATCGGTGCTGGGCTTTTCGGGCAGCTATACCGTGTCGGCGGACAGCGCGGCGATCGTCTCGTCCACCGCGCAATATGCCGCGCCCTGCTTCCTGGCGCTCGACGCGGGTAGCGCCTCGCTGGTGGTGAACGGCGGTGCGTCGATCAATGCGCCCAACTGCTCGGTGGCGGCGATCGGCAACCTCGACCAGAAGGGCAAGTCGATCGCTGCCAGCGACATCATCTCGGGCAGCGGGGACATCACGCTGAATTCGGGCTCTCTCGTCGCCAATTCGCTGCGCTATGGCGGCAGCCTCAACGTGCCGCAGTGGAACAGCGCGCTGCCCCCGGCCAAGGACCGCCACAATGTCGCGACCGCGCTGGCCGATCCATGGGCCAGCAACACCGAGCTTGGCGCCGCGGTGGCGCAGATCGGCGACGCCGACCCGCTGCCCGCGCTGTCGGATCCGGTGACGCCCGATGGCAAGGATTTCGACTTTTCCTGGAAACCCAATGCCGCCGCCGCACCATACCGGGTCGGGACCAGCGGCGACTATGTGCTTCCGGCGGGGACCTATAACATCAGGAAATTCACCGTCGGCGGCAATAACAAGGTCATTTTCGCATCCGGTTCGACGATCACGATCTCCGGCGGCTTCGCCAATGGCGGCGGCTCGACGGTCGATTTCGGCGACAGCGACCTCTATGTGAACGGCGGCTTCGATACGGGCAGCGGCGGCGTCACCATCGGCGACGGCGTGCTGTGGATCGGTTCGGGCACGGCTGCGTTCAAGGGCACGAACACCAAGGGCGACGGCAATGTCGTCATCAACGGCGACGTGGCGCTTGGCGGCGGGCATTACATGAAAATGGGCGCCGGCGACCACGCGTTCAGGTCGCTGACCCTGGGCGGCGGCGGCAACATGCTGCTCGGCGGCGGCGACCTGGTCGTGGCCGAGGGCATCAAGATCAACGGCAACAGCGAGCTGAACGTCGGCGACGGCGAATACAACATCGGCGCCAGCAAGCAGGGTTATGCCATCAAGCTGGAGGGCAGCGCCCGCCTGTTCATGGGCGACGGCGCGTTTTCCGCCCACGGCGACATCGACACGCAGGGCGGCAGCGGCATCGTCTTCGGCGAGACCAACAACCATTACATCGCGGGCGACCTCAAGATCGCGGGCTCGGCCTTCTTCGGACCGGGCCGCTACACCATCGATGGCGATTTCGAGAATGGCACCGGCGGCACCACCTGGCCGCAGACCTCCACCCTCAATGGCGAGCAATATGGCGCCGCCGGGGCAGGATACGTACATGGCGGGCCGCGACGTCAGCTTCATCGCATCGGGCACGCTCAAGCTGGCGGGCGGGGCAAGGACGAAGCTGCTGGCCGCATCCAAGTCGGTACTGGGGGGAGAGATCGCGACCCTGCTGTTCCATTCGGACACCACCAGCAAGGCCAGCTGGACCGGCGGATCGAACAATATCTTCGGCGGCGCGGTCCACCTGCCCGCGACCGAGGTGTCGATGACCGGCGGCAATTCGACCAATGGCGGCGGCACCTGCTTCATGCTGATCGCGGGCAAGATCAAGGCCGCGGGCGGCGCGGTCGCGGGTAGCGCCTGCGTCTCCTACGACGGGTCCAACAGCGGGTCGGGCAAGACCGCGGTCAAGCTGGTGAAATGATGAAACGCCCCCTGCTCGAACGCTTCCGCAAGGACGAGAGCGGCGTCGCCGCCGTCGAATTCGCGCTCTGGTCGGTCGGCCTGTTCGTGCTGATCGCGGCGGGGCTGGATTTCGGGGTGTATTACATCACCCGCAGCCATGTCGACGAATCGCTGTCCGCCACCGCGATCAGCGCGTTCGACGCACGGGACAATGTCGCCTTCACCACGCTGCCGTCCTATGCCCGGGCAATGGCGAACGACAATGCGCTGGCCGTATCGGTCAGCTGCAACGGCACCGCGGGCAGCTGCACCAACCTGTCGCGCAGTTGCGCCTGCCTTGGTGCCGATCGCAGCTTCACCGCCCAGTCCTGCGGCACCGTCTGCAGCGCCAGCGGTACCAGCGCGGGCTATTACCTGACGCTGGACGCCCATGTGAACTACAGCTCGGTCGTGGTGCCCAGCCGCCTGGTGGGAAATGGGCAGATATCGCGCAGCATCACATTGAGGCTGGAATGATGATGCTCGGCAAGCTCCTTCGTGACGAACGCGGCGGCACGGCCGTGGAATTCGCGCTGCTCGGCCCCGCGCTGGTCGTCATGCTGTTCGGCCTGATCGAATCGGGCCGCCTGCTGTGGACCCAGCACACGCTGGACGAGGTCGCCTATTCGACCGTGCGCTGCATGTCGATTTCCACCGATTGCGACGACCAGGCCGCGCAGCAGGATTTCGCCATCGCCCGCGCGGGCGGCTATGGCATCGCGCTGGTCGCTGGCGACGTGGCGGTGCAGACGAACACCACCTGCAAGAGCTTTGCCGGGTCGAACCGCGTGGTGATCGACGCGGGCTTCAACTCGGTCATGACCGATCTGATCCCTCAGTTCCCCACCGCGGTCGAGGCTGAGGCCTGCTTCCCCCGTCTGGCGCAAGCGGAATAGCGGCCTGCACCCCGGCAGCCGGACGAATTATTCGCGCCAGCAAGGTTTCGTAACAATCGCGCCATATCGCAGCAAGGCGCGCCCGCTATCCGCCTGCGTCCCCGCAAAAAGAACAACAGGGGACAAGAACAAAGTTCGCAGGACAGGATAACCCATGAAAATCACCGCTTCGCTTCTTGCGGCGGCCATGCTGGCCGGCTGCGCATCGACCTCTTTCCCGGATGCCTCCTCGCTGGATGGCGGCCATGCGCCGGGGGCCGAAGCCCCGTCCGACCTCGGGCCCGATATCGACCGCTGCATGTGGATGAAACCGCGCTGCCGCGCGCGCTAGTCCATCGGGAAAACTCGAGCCGACCCCTTGGCTGGCCGGGCAATCCCTTTATCAGGCCTGTCGCCGCGATGCTGCACCTCACCGCGAGGGCCGGCATCGTCGGCGGCAGGCCTTTTGCCTTTTTGCGGAGTAAACCGTCTTGAACCCCCTTCCCATCCGTTCGATCCTCGCGGGCGCGCTGCTCGCCGCCACCGCCGCGCCGATGGCCGCCCTGGCGCAGGGCATCCCCTCGGTCGAGCTGGAAGCCACCACCGATTACCGCAGCCGCGGCCTGTCGTGGAGCGACGGCGACCCTGCGCTGCGCGCCGCCATCGACGTGCCCGTTACCCCTTCGATCAGCCTGTCCGCCCAGGGCGTGACCCTGCGAGAAGCAGCGCGGCACGGCGGGGCCGACGCCGGTTTCCAACTGGCGGCGAATTATTCGGCCTACAAAGGCCTGATCGACTGGCGCGCGGGCGCGGTCGCCCATGTCTTCGCGGGCGGCCAGGGCGATCTCAACTATGGCGAGGTCGAGGCGGGCCTCGGCGCTTCGCTCGGCCCCGCGCGCGTCGACCTGTCGGGCAGCTTCGCGCCTTCGCAGGACGCGATCGGCGGCAGCAATCTCTATGCCAGGCTGGGCGCATCGGTCGGCATCCCCGCCACGCCGTTCCTGTTCTACGGCCATATCGGCCATTCCAGCGGCAGCGACGACGGCTCGGGCCGCTTCACCCGGCTGCGGCCCGCGGGCGACTATGCCGACTGGGCAGTGGGCACCGAATATTACTTCGCCCCCGTGTCGCTGGCGCTGACCTATAGCGACACCGACATCCACCGCAGCGACCTGCGCGCGCCGGTGCTTGATCACCACTACGGCGAGAAGCTGGTCGCCAGCGCGATCATGCGGTTCTGATCCGGCTCGCGGGATGCGGGGCGGTTTTACTGTCCTACAGCGGCCGCGATCACATAGGGAGAGGGTCTGCCGCCATGGCAGGCCCGCTCTTTCGCAACGTCCGTTTTTCTCCGCCCCCCGCAGGTGTCAACCAGCGGCGCGAAACGCCCGCATTTCCGCGAGTTTGCGCCGGGTGACGGCGGTTGTAGGATGTGTCGCCAGTGTCAACCTGCGGCCTGTCAACCTGCGGCGTGTCAACCTGCCGCGTGTCAACCGGGCCAGTTCGACATCGCCGCCGCCTACAGGCTGCGCAGCCAGAACACCGCGCCCATCGCCAGATAGGCGGTCAGCCAGAAGCCCGCGTCGATCAGCGCGATGCGGCGCGGGTGCCGCTGGTGCAGGTAATTGGTCCACAGCGCCGGAATCACGAAGAACAGCGCGATCCCGCCGCTCATCATGAAATAGAGCCACCATTTCGACGGATCCGACAGCCGCGCGAACATATGGGCCAGCATGAAGGCCGACAGCTGGATCAGCACATAGGTGCCGCCAATGGTCGCGAACGGCCTGCGCCGCACTTCCAGCCCGCCCGGCCCCGCGCTGACCGCCAGCGGCCGCGCGAACAATCGGTACCACGCAGCGGCCACCGCCAGCGCCGCCAGCGCGGCCAGAATGCCGCCGAACCAGTCAACCGGTCCCATTCGATCTCCCGCTCCCCATCAGGGGAATTTGCCTGCAACCCGCGATTGCTGACACAAGGGTAAGCGATAGCGGCAATAAATGAAAAGGTGGCAGGCGGGTTTGTTCCCGAACAGAATTGCCGGACTATCGGCCCTTGTAACCGGCGCAACCCGTTCTGGCGCGGCGCTGCGATGCGGTGTAGGGGCCGCGCCCATGGCAACCGAAACCGAATCCCCCCCAGCCGCATCGCGCCTTCGCCCAAGGTCGGCATGGTCAGCCTGGGCTGTCCCAAGGCGCTGGTCGATTCCGAACGCATCCTGACGCGCCTGCGCGCCGACGGCTATGCGATGAGCCCGGACTACGCCGGGGCCGACGTGGTGCTGGTCAACACCTGCGGCTTCCTCGACAGCGCCAAGGAAGAAAGCCTGGAAGCCATCGGCGAGGCGATCGCCGAAAACGGCCGGGTAATCGTGACCGGCTGCATGGGTGAAGAGGCCGATACGATCCGCGCCCGCTTCCCCCAGGTGCTGGCCGTCACCGGCGCGCACCAGTACGAACAGGTGGTCGAAGCCGTGCACGAGGCTGCGCCATGGACGCGCGGGCCCTTCGTCGACCTGATCCCGCAGCCCGACGTGAAGCTGACGCCGCGGCACTACAGCTATCTGAAGATCTCGGAAGGCTGCAACCACTCCTGCGCGTTCTGCATCATCCCGCAGCTGCGCGGGAAGCTGGCCAGCCGCCGCATCGACGCCGTCCTGCGCGAAGCCGAAAAGCTGGTGGCCGCCGGGACCAGGGAACTGCTGGTCATCTCGCAGGACACGTCCGCTTACGGGGTGGACGTCCGGCACGAGGAGCGCATGTGGAAGGACCGCCCGGTCCGCACCCACATGACCGACCTGGCCCGCGAACTGGGCGGCTTGCGCACCGCGGACGGCGTGCCGCCATGGGTAAGGCTGCACTATGTCTATCCCTATCCGCATGTCGACGCGGTCATCCCGCTGATGGCCGAGGGGCTGGTCACCCCCTATCTCGACATCCCGTTCCAGCACGCCAGCCCCTCGGTACTGCGCGCCATGAAGCGCCCCGCAAACGAGGCGAAGGTGCTCGACCGGCTGAAGTCATGGCGCGAGATCTGCCCCGATCTGACGGTGCGATCCAGCTTCGTGGTCGGCTTTCCGGGCGAGACCGAAGAGGATTTCAAGTATCTCCTCGACTGGCTGGAGGAAGCGCAGCTGGACCGCGTCGGCGGCTTCCGCTTCGAACCCGTGGAAGGCGCGCAGGCCAACGACCTGCCGAACCCGGTGCCCGAGGCGGTGAAGGAAGAACGCTACGCCCGGCTGATGGAAGTGACCGAGCGGATCAGCGCGGCCAAACTGGCCGCGAAAGTGGGCCGCATCCTCCCCGTCATCATCGACGAGGTGGGCGAGGCGGACGAGGACGGCGACATCGGCGCGACCGGCCGCAGCCAGGCCGACGCGCCCGAGATCGACGGCCATGTCTTCATCCGCGACGTCGATCCCGGTCTGAAAGCGGGCGACATCATCGAGGTGGTGGTCGAGGAAGCCGACGCGCACGACCTCTACGCCGCGCCGTCGGCCTGAGGGGGACGGCCCGAACGCGGCAGCCTGAGCGGCGACTTGCTTCGAATTGGGAAAGCGCCTATGCGCGCGCCTTCCCCGACACTATCCGGGAAACCTGCGGGAGGAGGCGAGCAGCCTCTGCCTGACCGCTTAACATGAGGGTCCTTCGCCAGAACGGCCCGACAGTGTGAAAAGGAGTGGCCCCATGGCCAAGAAGATCGAAGGCTATATCAAGCTGCAGGTGCCCGCGGGCGCTGCAAACCCCTCGCCGCCCATCGGCCCCGCGCTGGGCCAGCGCGGCGTGAACATCATGGAATTCTGCAAGGCGTTCAATGCCGCCACGCAGGAGATGGAAAAGGGCATGCCGATCCCGACGGTCATCACCGTCTATGCGGATCGCTCGTTCACCTTCACCACCAAGACCCCGCCGGCATCCTACCTTCTGAAGAAGGCCGCGAAGCTGAAGTCGGGCTCGAAGGAGCCGGGCAAGATCTCGGCCGGAACCATCGCGCGCAGCGACGTCCAGGCGATCGCCGAGCAGAAGATGGCCGACCTGAACGCGAACGATATCGACCAGGCCATGAAGATCATCGAGGGCAGCGCCCGTTCGATGGGCCTCGAAGTGGTGGAGGGCTGAACCGATGGCAAAGCAGACCAAGAAGCAGAAGATGCTGGCCGACAAGCTGGACGCGGAAAAGCTGTACGGCTTTGACGAAGCGCTGCAGACGCTGCGCGACCTGCAGACCGCCAAGTTCGACCAGACGCTGGAAGTCGCCATGAACCTCGGCGTCGATCCGCGTCACGCCGATCAGCAGGTTCGCGGCATGGTGTCGCTGCCCGCTGGCACCGGCAAGACCGTCAAGGTCGCCGTGTTCGCCCGCGGCGACAACGCCGAAAAGGCATTGGAAGCCGGTGCCGACAAGGTTGGCGCCGAGGACCTGATGGAAGACATGCAGGCCGGCAACCTCGATTATGACCGCGTGATCGCGACCCCCGACATGATGGGTGTCGTCGGCCGCCTGGGCAAGGTGCTTGGCCCCAAGGGCCTGATGCCGAACCCCAAGCTGGGCACCGTGACCCCGAACGTGGCGCAGGCCGTCAAGGACGCCAAGGGCGGCCAGGTACAGTACCGCGTCGAAAAGGCCGGCATCATCCACTCGGGAATCGGCAAGCTGTCGTTCTCCGACGCCGACCTCAAGGCAAACTTCAACGCCTTCGTCGACGCCGTGATCAAGGCAAAGCCGTCGGGTGCCAAGGGCAAGTATGTCCAGAAGATCTCGGTCTCGTCCTCAATGGGCCCGGGCCTCAAGATCGACACCGCCGAGGTGCAGGGCGCGTGATCGCCTGATCAACGCCGAACCGGTACAGAGAGCCGGGGAGCCACGCGCTTCCCGGCTTTCTTGTCATGGACGAGCGGCTTGCCGAACGCGCCAATGGCCGCGACCGCTCTTGTCAATTTCGTAATTCCTCGGCCATACAGCCGTGTCCATGCCGCGGCGGGGGGCACGGCATTGCATGGGGGATCATGGAATGCGCTTGTGGGTCGCCGCGCTGATTTCGATTGTCATGGCGACACCGGCACAGGCGCGCTAGCTGCAGGCGGAAAGCGAACATTTCGTCATCTACGCCGAAGACACGAAGACGACCTCCAGCACTTTGCCGAGATGCTGGAACGCTACCACGTTGCAATGGAGCGGCTGACCGGCAAGCAGACCGAAACACCCAGCCCGTCCAACCGCGTCACCATTTTCGTCCTGCGAAACGAGCGCGAGGTTCGCGAGGCGTATGGCGGAAACGACCGCTTCGTCGCCGGCTTCTACCGGCCGGGCGCCGGCATGTCCCGCGCGTTCGTCCCCAGGCTGCGCCGGTCAGGCAGCGAACCCGACTTCTCGCAGACGGTGCTGCTGCATGAATACGCACACCATTTCCTGACCTCGACATCGCGCTTCGGCATGCCGCGCTGGCTGGCCGAAGGGCTGGCCGAGTTCTTTGCCTCGACCAGGTTGCTGCGGGACGGATCGCTGCAGATCGGCCGACCGGCCAACCATCGCGCCGGCGAACCGCAATACGCGGTCGAGGTGCCGATCCGGCAATTGCTGGACCCCGCACTCTACGACGAGAAAAGAGGCCGGCGCTACGACAATTTCTATGGCCGCAGCTGGACCCTCGTTCACTATCTGTGGCTTTCCGAGGAACGCAAGGGTCAGCTCAACGCCTATTGGCGCGTGGTGGCATCCGGAACCCCGCCGCTGAAGGCGGGCGAAGACGTGTTCGGCGACCTCGACAGGCTGGACAACGACCTCGACGCCTATCTGCGCAGCCGCCGCATGCTCACCTATCGCCTGAGCCCGGACCTGCTGCCCATACGCCCGGTCGGTGTCTTCGGCGTCAGCGACGGCTTTGACGAGATGCTGCCCGTTGTCGCCCGTTCGCAAAGCGGCGTCACGCGCGAGGAAGCGCTGGAGCTTTTGCCCGAAGCCCGCGAAATCGCGGCACGTTACCCGGGTGATGCACGCGTGCTGGCAGCATTGGCCGAAGCCGAAGTCGACGCGGGCCATTACGACGAGGCTGTCGTCGTCGCCGATCGCGCGATTGCCATCGACGGCAAGGTTGCGAACGCGCATCTGCAAAAGGCGCTCGCCCTCTATCGCAAGGCCGACGATGCCGAGGACCAGAAGACCGCCTATGGCCTGGCGATCCGCGCGTTCGGCGGCTTGAACAAGCTGGATTTCGACAACCCCCTGCCGCTCATCTATCTCTACCGCAGCTATGCGGATCGCGGGCTTGAGCCCAGCGAACATGCGCAGAAGGCATTGATCCGTGCGACGCAGTTGGCGCCTTTCGACCAGGACCTGTCGATGAGCCTGGGCTTCATGTATGCACAGACCGGAAAGATCCAGCTGGCCCGCCAGGCGTTCGCGCCGGTCGTGGCGTATCCCCACGGCGGGAAACGCGCGGAGATCGCGCGCCGTTCGCTCGCGGAGCTGATTGCCGCGGAAGAAGGAAAGCCGTTCCGCTTCGCCTTGCTGGCCGATGAGGAAACGGATGCCCGGGCGGCTGGGGAGAACCCGCCCGCGGGTACGGAATAGCGCGCCGCGAAGCGGCTCAGATCCCGCCGGGCGTAAACTCGCGCCCCATTTCGCCCAGCCCTTCGCACAGAGTATGGACGCAGCTGGCCAGCTGGTCGGCATCGGTTGAGCGGATGACGAAATTCGCGCCCACCTGCCCATCGCGAAAGAACGGGTAGCTGCCGATCTGCACGCCTTCGTGCGCAGCCTCTACCTCGCGCAGCAGATCCGCAACCTCGCTCTCCGCGATCCAGCAACCGACGGTTTCGGACAGCACCGGATCGCCGCCCTCCAGCGTGCCGGTCAGCGCATCCAGCATTCCGGCCGTAATATTGGGTACCCCCGCCATCAGGAACACGTTGCCGATGCGAATGCCCGGAGCGCCCGAATAGCGGTTGGGAATCAGCTCCGCCCCGTCGGGGGTCCGCGCCATGCGCAGCCGAGCATCGTTCAGGCCGCCCCGGGTGTCGTAATAGGCTTCCAGCGCAGCGCGCGCTGCGGGGTGAACGATGATGCCTACTCCCATCGCCGCGGCCACCGCATCGACGGTGATATCGTCATGAGTCGGGCCGATGCCGCCGGTGGTGAACAGATAATCGTTGCGCTGCCGCAGCGCGTTCACCGCCTCAACAATGGCGCCCTTGTCGTCGGGCACCACGCGCACCTCGGCAAGGCGGATGCCCTGCACCTGCAGCCAGCTGGCCACCTGCGCGATGTTCTTGTCATGCGTGCGGCCCGACAGGATCTCGTCGCCGATGACGACGAGGGCGGCGGTCCAGATTTTCTTGCGTTCGCCCATGGCCAGAGGCTTAGCGTGCCGTCCCGCGCCGCGCCACCGCCAGTTTGCAGACCGGCCCTACTTGACCAGCTCGACCTGCTCGAAGTCCAGCTCGACCGGGGTCGCGCGGCCAAAGATCGAGACCGACACCTTGACCTTGCTCTTGTCGAAATCGAGCTCTTCCACCACGCCGTTGAAGCTGGCGAACGGGCCGTCCAGCACCTTGACCGAATCGCCGATCTCGTAATCGACGCTGATCTCGCGCTTTGGCGCGGCGGCAGCCTCGTCGCGCGCACCGAAATAACGGGCGGCCTCGCGATCCGAAATCGGCTGCGGCTTGTTGTTCGCGCCCAGGAAGCCGGTCACCTTCGGGGTGTTCTTGATCAGGTGATAGACGTCGTCGTTCATCGCCAGCTTGGCCAGCACATAGCCGGGCATGGTCTTGCGCTCGGACTGCACCTTCTTGCCGCGTTTCACCTCGGTGATGGTTTCCGACGGGACTTCGACCGCCTCGACCAGTGCTTCCAGGCCGGTGCGCTCGGCTTCCGACAGGATCGCTTCCTTCACCTTGTTCTCGAAACCCGAATAGGCGTGGATGATGTACCAGCGAGCCATTGGTCTTCCTTCAAATCCAGTGCGGCGCGCCTTGGCCGCGAAATCATTCGTGCGGGATCTGGTCCCGAAACTATCCGGCCAGCGTCAGCAACCAGCGCATGACCGCGCCGAACAGCGAATCGATGCCCAGGAAGAACAGCGACAGGATCAGCATCATGATGCCGACGAAGATCGACGTCTGCACCGTCTCGCCCCAGCTCGGCCAGACGACCTTGGACCCCTCCGCCCGGACCTGGCGAATGAACTCGCCGGGAGAGGTCTTGCGCTTCTTTGCGGGCTCTGCTGGCTTTGCCACGGGTGTTTTGGCCATGCCTTCTTTTCCAAATCCTGTTCATCGTAAAGCCCTGCCGACAGGGCCCTTTCGCCATCGGCTCATCGCTGCGCCGACCGGGGGTCGGAGACAGCTTTGATAATTCCCGATGACTGGAAACATCGCGCACATAGCCCCGCCCGCTCCGTCGTGCAAGTGCATCCGCGGGGGGAACCTCATGCCGGGTCGCATGAAACGGGGGGCCAATCGACATTGCGGCTGGCCATCGCACGATCCAACAGGTAGCCATTGCAACTAATTTGTCATGCTGGACTGGGGAATTTCCTAACTATGAGCGCAGAGACAGCGCCTTCGGGCCTGATCGATCACGTCACCAATGTGTCGGATTTCATCTGGGGCGGCACCTGGGAGGGAGCTGAGGTAATCCCCGTCCCGCCCATGGTGCTCATGCTGCTGGGCATCGGCCTGTACATCATGATCGGCCTGCGCTTCTATCCGATCGTCAAGCTGGGCAGCGCGTTCGCGGGTCTCTTCTCAAGCCGCAAGAGCAAGGGCGCGGGCGAAATCAGCCCGTTCGCCGCGCTGTCGACGGCGCTTTCGGGCCAGGTCGGCACGGGCAATCTGGCGGGCGTCGCGACCGCGATCGCGCTGGGCGGACCGGGTGCGGTGTTCTGGATGTGGATCACCGCGCTGATCGGCATGGCGCTGGGCTTTGCCGAGGGGTCGCTGGCCATCCGCTATCGCGAGAAAACGCCCGAGGGTAACTGGCGCGGCGGTCCGATGAGCTATATCACGCAGGGCCTGGGCCCCAAGTGGACATGGCTGGCGGTGGTCTTCGCGATCGGCACGCTGTTTTCCGGCCTCGTCACCGGCAATTCGATCCAATCGAACGAAGTGGCCAGCGGCCTCAACGAACTGTTCGGGATCGAACGCTGGCTGGGCGGGCTGATCGTCGCCATCGCGGTGTTCATCGTCATCATCGGCGGCATCAAGTCGATCGGCTCCATTGCCGAGAAGATCGTGCCGATCATGGCGGTCTGCTACATCATCATGGCAATCATCGCGATCGTCATCAATATCGCCGACATCCCCGAAACCTTCAGCCGCATCTTTGCGGGCGCCTTCTCGGCCCAGTCGGCCAGCGGCGGTTTCGCAGGCGCGGCGATCATCATGGCGATGCGCGCGGGCGTGGCGCGCGGCCTGTTCTCGAACGAGAGTGGGCAGGGTTCGACCCCGATCGCCCACGCCGTCGCGCAGACCGACGATCCGCAGCTGCAGGGCCGCATGGCGATGATGGGCACCTTCATCGACACGATCATCATCTGCACCATGACGGCACTGGTGATCCTGACCGTCGAGGGCCCCTTCACCCATAATGGCGAGGCTGTGCGCCATGTCTGGCAGTCGGACCTTGGCACCACGGCGCAATCGGGCTTCGTGACCACCAGCGCGGCCTTTGCCGCCGCCTTCCCGATGCTGATCGGCAATATCCCGCTGGGCACGCTGGTCGCGTCGGTCGCGCTGATCCTGTTCGTATTCACCACGCTTCTCACCTGGAGCTATTACGGCGAGCGCGCGATCACCTTCCTCTACGACCGGCTCCCCGGTTCGAACGCGCGGGGCGAGAAGGTGCTGCACATCATCTGGCGCGTCCTGTGGTGCATCGCGATCTGGTTCTCCGCAACGCAGCCGTCGCAACTGGTCTGGCGCCTGGGCGACATTTCCAATGCCACCATGGCGCTGCCCAACCTGATCGCGCTGGCCGCGCTGTCGGGCGTGGTGTTCGCGCTGGCGAAGGGCAACAAGACGGCCGGCAAGGACTACAAGGTCGATCCGCGCGAGGATTGAGCGGTCCACCGACTATCGCAGGCAAAAAAAACACAAGGCCGCGGGAACCATCCTGCGGCCTTGATGTTTTGCATCTCGAAGGCCGCGCCGCCTCCCTGGCTTGCAGTCAAAGAACGCGCGGTCGACTCCTCCCAAACAGCATGACGACATGCCGCGCGACCAGGGTCGCTGCGGGCGCATTCGCGTGTATGGAAGGAAA
>CAVVZE010000001.1:0-499165 GCA_963752785.1 uncultured Alphaproteobacteria bacterium | reverse complement strand
GGCCGCCGTCTTCGTCCCCGCCGCGCGGCTGTATGATGAAATCTGGCTGGAGGAGATGCATCACGCCTTTCCGCAATGGCGCGAGGCACCCGCATTGATGCGCATCGCCAATGATCTGACGCAGGCGGTCCATGCCGGCCTGCTGGTAAATGGCGCGGTGCTGGGCGAGGCGCTGTCGATGCGGTGCTGGAAAGGGTGGTGACGCTGGTCGAGGACCTTGCCCGCGAGGTCGCTGCCCAGGTCGGCCCCTAATGCGCCGCCCGTAAACCGGCAGCCCTGCCGGCGGGAGTGATGGCCCGCCGATATCACCATCGGCCCCGGCGACCAGCATCACATGGTCTTCAAGATCGTGCATCACGCCACCTGCTGCCTGCCGGACGCCTGTCCAGGATGCAAAGCCGGCAGAGCGACTCTTATGAGAAAGGCTAGTTGCGCGTGCGGCCGGCCCACGACCACTGTACGGCAAAACCGAGCAGCTTCAGGAGAGAGGGGCTACATGGCCAATGTCTTTATCACGGGCGCCGGGCGAGGCATCGGGCTTTCGCTGACGCAGCAACATGCGCAGGCTGGCGACCGCGTGTTCGCGCTGGTGCGCGACACCATGAAGTCGGACGAGCTGTCGCAGCTTGCGGACGGATCGGGCGGCAAGGTGACGATCCACCGGATGGACGCAGGCGACATGGCGTCGATCCCCGATGCGGCCAAGGCGACGGGCAATGACAGCGTCGACGTGCTCTACAATGTCGCCGGCGTTAGCGGCCCGACCAACAACGAGCTTGAAACCGACATCGACTGGGACGGCTGGGACAGCGCGTTCGATGTGATGGTCAAGGGGCCGCTCGCGGTGCTGAAAGCGTTCCTGCCGCGCATGCACGAAGGCAGCAAGATGGTGAACTTTTCCAGCCAGCTGGCCGCCAGCACCTGGCCGATGGGCGGCTATTACGCCTATGGCGCCACCAAGGCCGCATTGAACCGGCTGATGCGCTCGGTCGCCATCGACCTGAAGGACCGGGGCATCATCGTCGTCACCATCCATCCCGGCTGGGTCCAGACCGACATGGGCGGCCCGGATGCCGAAATCACGCCCGAGGAAAGCGCCCGCGGCATTCACGCGCTGACCAACGGGCTGACGCTGGGCGACAGCGGCGATTTCTTCAAGTGGAACGGCGAACACCACCCCTGGTGATTTGCACGCAGCAGGAGAGAGACATGCCCTTCACCGGCCCGCTGGAAGACCGGATCGCCATCCGCGAAGTGATGGAGACCTATGCCTATGCCGTGATGACCATCGACGCCGAGCTATGGGCGTCGACCTGGGCGGAGGATGCCTATTGGGCGCTGCCCGAATATCCCGACCTTGGCGGGTTCGAAGGGAAGAAGGCCATCGTCGATGCCTGGGTCGGATCAATGAAGGTCTATGGCCTCGACGACATGAAGCGTCCGATGGTCTATCTCGCCCACCCCGGCCGGATCGAGGTCGACGGCGACACCGCCCGCGCCACCACCATGACGATCGAGATCTACCAGCATCCCGGAAACCGGCGAAACGGTGCACGGCAACGGCCATTACGAGGACGAACTGGCGCGCATCGACGGCAAATGGGTGTTCACCCGCCGCGAATATCGCATCTTCCACGAACGCCGGGCCAGTGGGAATAGAGCGGGGGCGGCGAGTAACCCCGCCTAGGACGGATGCGCGGGCGGGAGGACGGGCGGCAGCTCGCTCTCCCGCTCGTCGATCAGGTAGGTCCGCATGCTGGCGCTGTCGAACAGGCGCTTTTCGTCCTCGGCGATCATGGCGGCGATCTCGGGATCCTGCACCGACGCGAAGAACGCCTCCATCGTGACCTCGTCCGGAAAGTCCATCTCCATCACCACGTCGGCCTCCGCGCCGTCGTCCTCGCGTCCGAAAGGCGTGGGAAACGCCGGACATAGCGCGTGGCATAGCCCGACATCACCTTTTCGCCGATGCGGGCGTGCACGCTCTCGTAATGCTCCACGAATTCCTCGTGGCTCATGCCCGCGCGGCGGCGAAGATCGACAGCAGGGTGATCGTCACCGGCCCCGCCCCGTCACATCACCGGTTCGGGTGCGGAGGGATCGCTCGGCCATGTACCAGTTCAGCCATTCATGGAAATACTGGTTCCCGCGCTCGTTCCTGCCGAAGATCAGCTCCTCGTGCGCGCCCGATTCCAGGCCCTTCTGGATCTCCATGCCGATGACGTAATCTTCCTCGTAAGTGACGTCGCGGAAGAAGTTGACCATCTGCTCCAGCTTCTCCGCCTCTTCGTCGTCCTTGGGCGCTTCGCGGCACAGATAGTTCAGTACGGTGCGGTTCCTGTCGGGCGTCGGCCCGGGGAACAGCTGCGCGACCTGCGTGATCTCGGGCGCGACGAAGACGGAGACGTTGGGAAACAGGATGCGCACGAAGTCATAGCCGTAATTCTCGCGCGTGCCCCATTTGTCGCGGGGCACGTCCTTGAGCAGATTGCTGATCTCGTGCTGCGGGAAGCTGATTCGCATCGACGGGCCATAGCCCTCGTAATGCATCGTGTTCGACGGGGTGCGCGGAAAGATCGTCTCGGGATGCAGCGACTGGAAGTGATAGCCCTCCAGATAGCCGTCGAACGCGATCTTCCAGTTCGCGCCATGGATCTCGCGGCTGCCGATGAAGTGCCAGTCGGCAAAGCCCAGGTCCCTGAAATCGTCCAGATAGCCGCGGAAATAGCCGTCGAGGTCGATCGAACCGTTCTGGTCCAGCGACACGAAGATCAGCCCGTGCCGCTCCTCGCATGGCAATTCCTTCAGCCCGCGCTGCGACTTGTCGACATCGCCAAAACTCTTCTGGTCGTTGATGCCGATCAGCCGCCCGTCACGGCCATAGGTCCAGGCGTGATACTTGCAGACAAAGCGCGCGCAATTGCCGTGCCCTTCCTCGGCCACCGGCGCGCCGCGGTGCGAGCAGACATTGAGGAACGCGCGCACCGTGCCGTCCTTGTCGCGGCTGATCAGCACCGGCATGCCGACCGCGTCCATCGCCTTGTAGTCGCCGGGGTTCGGCATTTCCGCCGTGAAGGCCAGCATCAGCGGCAGCTTCTTGAAGATCTTGTCGATCTCCTCGCGGTACACCGCCTCGTCGCAATAGGACGCGGCGGGCACGGTCATCGTGTCCTTGCCCTGGAAAGTCGTCTTGTTCTCGACATAGCCGATCATGGTTTCGGCCAGTTCGCCCAGATGTCCGATGCGTGCTGCGCGGTCCATCGTATTCTCCCGGTGTGTTCTGATCGGAAGTCCGCTTGATCGGACTCCCGCTTGGCACGCAGGCTGCCCCTTATCGGGCCGGGAAACAACCTGACGGGAATGAGAGGTTGCGCCCCCCTGCCCGGTATTCCGCCAGTGCCGCTAGCGGGCGGAGGGCCGGTCGCCCATCCTCTCGCCCAGCCGCACCGCGCGTTCCGGTGCCCATTTCTCGTTGAAGGCGATGGTGCCGGGCCCGAACAGCATCACGATGGTCGATCCCAGCAGGAAGCGGCCCATCTCCTCGCCCTTGCGCAGAAAGATGTCGCGGTCGGCATAGGACCATTCGGAAATCCTGCCGGTTCGCTTCGGATTGACCACGCCGTGCCACACGGTCGCCATGCTGCCGACGATGGTGGCGCCGACCAGCACCATCACGAACGGCCCGTGCTGCGGCGACTGGAAGACGCAGACCACCCGTTCGTTGCGCGCGAACAGGCCCGGCACGCCGCGCGCGGTGACCGGATTGACCGAGAACAGACTGCCCGGCACGTAGATCATGCGCGTCAGCGTGCCGTCGCAGGGCATGTGCAGGCGGTGGTAGTCGCGCGGGCGACAGGTAGAGATTGGCGAAAGCTGCCATGGCGAAACTGCGCCGCCAGCTGCGCGTCGCCGCCGACCAGCGCGGTCGTGGTGAAGCGGTGGCCCTTGGCCTGCAGGATATGGTCGTCGTCGATCTGGCCGAACTGGCTGATCGCGCCGTCCACCGGGCAGACACGAAATCGGCATCGGCCATGGGCCGCACGCCGGTCTTCAGGGCGCGGGTGAAGAAATCGTTGAACGTCGCGTAGCTGGCGATGTCGGGATTCGCGCGCCTCGTCCATGTCCACGCCGATAGCGGCGCACGAACCAGTCGATCAGCCGCGTCGTCATCCGCCCGGCCTTCGCACCCGCGACCCGGCCGGCGAACCGGGTCAGCCCCTGCTTGGGCAGCAGGTACTGGAGCAGGACTTTGGAACGGTCTGACATGCTATCCCCTAACGCAACGAGGGCCGATATAGTGCCCCAAGCCGATCGGCCAACCCCGATCGGCCAAGACCTATTCGGCCTCGCAAAATCCGCTCCCGCTCCCGCCAAGGCGGCTTTCGGCAACCGATCCGCGCTGACGCGTTTGGTTCATAAGCAGACAGTTGGTTCAAGAGCGTACTGGCATCAGGAGACGGCATGCGGCAGCTACTCATCAGGGTTCCCCACGGGCACGGCGAGGAGGCCGCGCGCATGGCGCGGGCGCACAAGGGCACCAATATCGCCATCGGCGACGCCAGCGACGGCGACACCCGGCTGCAGCTGGTCCATGCGGACGTATCCAATTCCGAAGTCGAAGGGCTGCTCGACCGGCTGGAAGCCATCCCCGACCTGGCCGTCACCATGCAGCCGCGCGGCGTGATCGCGCTGCGCCCGCCCGCCAGCCACGCCCCCGACCAGGCCGTGGACGTGCAGCCGCGCAGCCCGATCGAGATCTTCCTGAGCGGGCTGCAGAGCATCGGCAGCTGGACCGGCTTTCTCAGCTATGCGGCGGCGGCGGGCGTCGTCGTGTGGATCGCGCTGTTCACCGAGGTCGTGTTCCTGCTGACCGCCGCCATGCTGATCGCGCCCTTTGCCGGTCCGGCGATGAATGCCGCACTCGCCACCGCGCGCGGCGATCTTTACCTGCTGCGCCAGTCGCTGCTGCGCTATTTCGCGGCGCTGGCCGTGACCATCGCGGTGGCCTTCGTGCTCAGCATCGTGCTGCGCCAGCAGATCGCCACGGGGCTGATGGTGGAGATGAGCCTGCGTTCGTCGGTGGCGGTCCTGTTGCCGCTTGTGGCCGGGGCGGCAGGCGCGCTCAACCTCACCCAGTCGGAGCAGATCCAGCCTCGTCAGCGGCGCGGCGACGGGCATGCTGGTGGCCGCCTCGCTCGCTCCGCCTGCCGGAATACTGGGCATGGGGCTTGCGATTGGCGAGATGGGGCTGGTCAAGTCCGCCGCCTTCGTCCTGCTGCTGCAGGTGGTCGGAATCAACCTGGCAGGATCCATCGTCTTTCGCCTCTACGGCGTGACGCCCACCGGCGCGCGCTATGACCGGGGCAAGGCATGGGTTGGCTATGCCAGCTGGATCGTCACGCTGTGCGCCGGCGCCGCGCTGCTGTCCTGGCAGTTCTGGAACCAGCCCGACCTGACGCGCTCGTCACAGGCGCAGCGGGCGACCGCCGACGCGCGGGCCGTAGTCAAGGACAGCGGCATCGCGCAGCTGGTCCAGGCCGATGCGGAATTCACCCGCGCCGACATCAGCGGCCAGAACACGCTGCTGGTCACCGTCTATGTGCAGCAAGGGCAGGAAGATGCCGCCACCACGCGCGCGCGCCTGTCCGCCGCGATCAGGGATCGGCTGCGGCGTGATTACAACGTGACCCCGCTGGTCGACGTAACGGTGCTGGAGAAATAGACAGGCCTCCCTTTGCGGCGCACCTATTATTTCCGCCAATGGCCGCCGCCCGCCATTCGCGCGAGAACGGACGCGGGAAAGGAGCATGAAGGATGGACCGAGTGGAGGCGCCCTGGCGCTGGCTGGAGCGATTGCCGCGCCATCTTGCGGATTTCGCAGACCAGTGGCGGGGCAAGACCATCGCCGATCTCGCGCGGGAGCGGGTGGACGAGGATCCGGACTTCGTCGCGCTGATCGACGATCGCCGCCAGCTGACGCGCCGCGAATGGCTGGACGATGCGCAGGCGCTGGCGAACGCGCTGCACGCGCGCGGCCTGTCGGCGGGCGACGTGGTCGCGTTCCAGACGCCCAACTGGCACGAAGCGGCCATCATCGACCTCGCCTGCGCCATCGCGGGGCTGGTGCTCAGCCCCATCGTGCCCATCTACCGCGATGCCGAAGTGACGATGATGCTCGGCGACTGCCGCGCGCGCGCGCTGTTCACCTGCACGCAGTTCCGCCGCTATGACTTTGCCGAGATGGCCGCGCGCATTCGCCCGGACCTGCCCGACCTTGCGCATGTGTTCACCGTGCGCGGCGACGGGCCGGACGATTTCGCCGCGCTGGTCGCGGAGGGTCGCGGCCTGCCGGCATATCGGCCGCAGGTCGATGCGACCGGGGTGAAGCTGGTGCTCTATACCTCGGGCACCACCGGGCGGCCGAAAGGCGTGCTGCACAGCCACAACACGCTCGAGAATATCGTGCGCAAAAGCTATGAACATTGGCACATCGGGGCGGGCGACACGCTGATCATGCCTTCGCCCGTCACCCATGTGTCGGGCTATGCCAACGGGCTGGAATCGCCGCTGATCGTGGGCACGCGGGTCGTGCTGATGGAAAGCTGGAACGCGGAAGAGGCTGTGCGCCTGATCGAGAAATACGACGTAGCGGGCACGGTCGCGGCCACGCCCTTTCTTGTCGAGCTGGCCAATGCCGCGCGCCGGGCGGGCACGCGCCTGCCGTCGCTGCGCATGTTCGCCTGCGGCGGCGCGGCGGTGCCGCCCGACCTCATCCCCTCGGCCAATGCGGCGTTCGACAATCTGCAGGCGTTCCGCGTCTTCGGCGCAAGCGAGGTGCCGCTGGTCAGCTTCGGCTGGCCCGACGATCCCGCGCTGGCCGCCCGCACCGACGGCGAGGTGGTGGATTACGAAGTCAGGATGGTCGACGATGCGGGCGATCCGGTCCCGCCGGGCGCGGAGGGCGAGATCCTGGCGCGCGGCCCGTCGATGATGCTGGGCTATGCCGACGAAGCACAAAGCGCCGCCGCCTTCGATGCGGACGGCTACTTCCGCACCGGCGATCTGGGGGTGCTGTCGGCCGAAGGCGCGATCACCATCACCGGGCGCAAGAAGGACCTGATCATCCGCGGCGGCGAGAATATCAGCGCGGTCGAGATCGAGGACGTGCTGCGCACCCACCCGCAGGTCCGCGACGCCAGCGTCGTCGCCATGCCGCACGAACGGCTGGGCGAAGGCGTGTGCGCCTATGTCATCCCCGAAGGCGAGCGGCCCGATACCGCCGCGCTGTGCCAGCATGTGCAGGACAGCGGACTGGCGAAACAGAAGACCCCCGAACGCTTCGTCTTCGTCGAGGATTTTCCCCGCACCGCATCGGGCAAGATCCGCAAGGACCGCCTGCGCGCCGAAGTCGCCGCCCGGATCGAGAGCGAGAAGGCCGGCGCCTAGCCGCCCTTACCCCTTGGCGGCGGCGGCGGCGATGGAGGCCTTCATCTGCTCGGGCGTGGGATTGCCGCGCAGGCACAGCCCGCCGTTCACCTGCAGGTTCTCCCCCGTCATGAAGCACTCGTCGCTGGCCAGGAACACGGCGGCGGCGGCAATGTCCTCGCTGGTGCCATAGCGGCCCAGCGGATAGCCGGGCAGGAAACTGTCCAGCAGCCCGGGCACCTGCCCCGCCTCCGCCGTCATCGGCGTCTCGGTCAAGCCGGGCGAGATGGAGTTTGCCCGAATGCCCTCGTGACCGAACTCGTTCGCGACGCAGCGGATGATGTGATCGGTCGCCGCCTTGGTCCCCATATAGGCGGAATGGTCCCACAGCATGATGGTCGCCGTCGCGCTGGAGATCTGGATGATCGATCCCCCTCTCCGCCGCGCGAGCGCGCCATCCTGCGCACCAGCGCCTGATACAGCTGGAACGGCCCGATCAGCTGCAATGCCGTCATCTCTTCCAGCTGCTGCCGCGTGTTGTCGAGGAACGGGGTCAGAAGGCCCCAGCCGGTCGCGTTCACCGCGATGTCGATGCCGCCCATCGCGTCATGCGCCTGCTCGACCAGCGCGTTCACGCTATCCTCGCGCGTCAGGTCGCAGGCGATCGGGGTCGCGCCGGTGTCCCGCGCGAAATCGTCCAGCACGGCCTGCTTGCGGCCCGCGACCGTAACCGCCGCGCCTTCCTTGATGAAGCGGCGCGCCATCACCTGTCCCATGTTGCCTTCGCTGCTGGCGCCAACGATCAGGGCGCGCTTGCCTTGCAGTCTCGTCATCCGTGCTTCTCCCATGTTCCTGCACTGTCCGTACCACCGGGGGTGCCGGGCGCAGGACTGCGCAAAAGTGCAGTCGATAAGGCGGGGCTGACGGGCCTAGGGTAAGGCTGAACCGAAATCCCCGTGCCGAACGCGCGCGAGGGACCACACCAAAGGGAAAGGATTGTCGCATGGATCTGGGGCTGAAAGGCAGGAAAGCCATCCTCATCGGCGCGAACGGCGGGATCGGCCGCAAGGTCGCCAAGACACTTGCGGCAGAGGGGTGCCATGTCGCGATCTGTGGCCGCACGCAGGACAAGGTCGACAATGTCGTAGGCGAGTTGAAGCCCAGCGGCGTGACCGTGCATGCCAAGGCGCTGGACGTGACCGACAAGGGCGCGGTTCCGGCCTTCGTCAAGGAAGCCGCGGACAAGCTTGGCGGCTGCGACATCTTCATCAGCTTCACCTCCGCCAATCCGGGCGAGGACACCGACGACGGGTGGGAGACCATCCTCAAGACCGACATATTGCCGATGCGCCGCGGGATCGAGGCGGCGATGCCATATCTGGAAAAATCCGACGCGGCGTCGATCATCTGCATGAGCTCGACCGGCGCGGTCGAGGAATTCATGGGCGTGCAGCCGTATAATTCGCTGAAGGCGGCGGTGATGAACTATGCCGCCGCGCTGTCGCAGAACCTGGCCGCCAAGGGCATCCGCGCCAATTGCATCACCCCCGGCCCGGTGATGTGCGAGGACGGGCCCTGGGCCTATATCCGCGACAACATGAAGGAGTTCTACGAGGAAACCCTGTCCAAGATCCCGATGGGCCGGCTGACCGACGGGGACGAGCTGGCGCGCACCATCGCCTTTGTCGCATCGCCCAGCTGCAAGGCGATGACGGGCGCGAATATCGTGGTCGACGGCGGCTATACCAAGCGCGTGCAGTTCTAGCGACGGTTCGGGCGGGGCTTGCGCAGCCCCGCCCGCCCCCTTGCCGTTTTCGGCGCCTCACCCGATCTTCAGGATCAGCTTGCCGGTGTTCTTGCCGGAAAACAGGCGCATGAACGCATCGTAGCTGTTCTCGATTCCTTCCTGCACATCCTCGTCGATGCGCATGCGGCCCTGCTGCATCCACTCGGCGATCTGCGCGCCCCCTTCGGCAAAGCGGGGGGCGTAGTCCATGACCAGAAACCCGTGCAGCGTCGCTTCCTTGACGATAACCTGCCACAGGTTCTTGAGGCCATGCGGCTCCACCGCGTTATATTCGCTGATCAGCCCGCACAGCACCACGCGCGCCTTCTTCGCCAGCTCGAAGATCTCGGCCTCGAGAATGTCTCCGCCGACATTCTCGAACACGATGTCGATGCCGTCGGGGGCTGCCTTGGCCAGTTCGGCGCGAAGCGCGTCATGATCCTTGCCGCGATAGTCGATGGCTACGTCATAGCCGTAATCCTCGACGAGCCGGCGGCATTTTTCCGGGCCGCCGGCGATGCCGATGGTGCGGCAGCCCATGATGCGGCCGATCTGGCCCACCACCGATCCGACCGCGCCCGCCGCGGCGCTGACGCATAATGTCTCGCCCTCTTGCGGTTTCGCCACTTCCATCAGGCCAAAATAGGCGGTCAGCCCCACCGCCCCCATGGCGGAGAGGAAGCGCGAGGGGCTATCGACCAGCGACACGTCGACCGGCGCGGTGAAATGGCCGGGATCGACCGGGGTGTAATCCTCGATCGCGTTCAGGTTCATCACCCAGCTGCCCACCGGATAGTCGGGATGGTCGCTGGCATGGACCGTGCCCACGCAGGTCGCGCGCACCGCATCGCCCAGCGGGATCGGCGGCATGTAGCTTTCCTCGTCCGACATCCAGCCGCGCTGCGCCGGATCGAGCGAGCAATAGACGTTGCGCATGGTGAAGCCGCCCGGCGGCGGGGCGGGGATAGCCTCCTCCACCAGTTCGAAATCCTGGGGCACGGGGTCGCCCTGCGGACGGCGGCGCAGGATGAAGCGGCGATTGCTGGGCATGATCTCTCCTGTCTGCTCTGGCGGCCATGGTCGGCACCTGACCGCCGCTTGGCACCTGACACAAAGCATAGTGGGCGCTTGCCAGCAAAATGTAGGACAAGATGAACAGAACCGGCGGACGATACCGCCGGCGGGAGAGGGAGAGAAGATCATGGCATCCGGATTTGCTCGTGCCGTTGCCGCCGCCGCGCTGGCTGGATCGGCAATGTTCGTCACACAGGCCGCCTGTGCGCAGGCGTCGAATCAGGATACCGACCTCGTCCCCGATCCCGAGGGCCCCACCCCCGCCGCCGGCCCGGTCGAGGGCAGCACCGATCCCAATGCCATCATCGTCACCGCCCGCCGGCGCGAGGAAGCGCTGCAGGACACGCCGGTCGCCATCACCGCGATCAATGCCGCGATGCTGGAAAACAAGAACTCGCTCAACATCGGCGATCTTCAGGGCGAGGCGCCCAACCTGCTCATCACCCAGCAGAACTCGGGCGCGGCGGCGGCGAACCTGTCGATCCGCGGCCTGACCTATGCCGATATCGAAAAGTCGCAGGAGCCGACCGTCGGCGTCGTCATCGACGGCGTGTTCATCGGCACCAACACCGGCCAGCTGCTCGACTTCTTCGACATCGAGCAGATCGAGGTGCTGCGCGGCCCGCAGGGCACATTGTTCGGGCGAAACACCATCGGCGGCGTGATCAACATCCGCCGCACCCGCCCCACGTTCGAGACCGGCATCAAGGCCGAGGCGTCCTATGCCAAGTTCGGCACCTATAGCGCGCGCGCCGTGCTGAACTTCGGGATCGGCGACATCATCGGCGTGAAGCCGTTCTATTTCTACAACGAGAGCGACGGCTTCTACCGCGACGGCGCAACCGGCGAGCGCCGCGGCGGATCGAAGAACCGGAACTACGGTGTCGCCATCGCGGTCCAGCCGACCGACGACTTCGACCTGCTGCTGACGGTCGAGAAGCAGAAGCAGGATTTCGACGTCGTCAATTCGGTCATCACCAACGATACCGAACTGTTCTGCGGCTTCGCCGCGCCGGAACTGTGCAACCGCAATACCACCGACGACCTCTATACCGTCTTCGGCCAGCCTGCGGGCGGCACCTATGAAGCGCCCGCCATCACGGCGGAAGCGAACTGGGACACCGGGCCGGTCCTGTTCACCTCCGTCACCGGGCTACGCAAGTCGAGCGAGGACCAGACGCAGGACTTCGATGCCACGCCCACCGACCTGTATTACACGCGCCGTATCCAGAGCTACAAGCAGTTCAGCCAGGAACTGCGCGCGGCGGGCGATCTGTTCGACGGCTTCGACTATGTGGTTGGCGGGTTCTATTTCAACTCCGAATTCGACCTGAACCAGTATACAAGGGTCTTCGGCTTCTCGCCCGATGTCGATCCGATCGACTTCGACGCCAATCCCCAGAACGTCATCGGCAAGACCAAGAGCTATGCCGTGTTCGGCGACTTCAACTGGGCCTTTGCCGAGAACCTGCGCCTGTCGTTCGGCGGCCGCTGGACGCGCGATGAAAAATCCTTGCGCAACAGCTTTGCCCAGCTTGGCCTGATCGGCCAGGGCGACGACAGCTTCAGCAAGTTCACGCCCAAGGTCGGGATCGACTGGCGCCCCAATCCCGATGCGATGTTCTATGCCAGCTGGTCGCGCGGCTATCGTTCGGGCGGTTTCAGCCCGCGTGCCGCCACGGCCGAGACCGCTTCGACCCCCTTCGGGCCGGAAATGGTCGACAGCTACGAGGTTGGATCGAAGCTCGACCTGCTGAACGGCATGCTGCAATTCAATGTCGCCGGCTTCATCTCGAAATACAACGACCTGCAGCAGAACACCACGATCCCCGGCGGCCCCACGGGCAACCAGACCATCACCAGCAATGTCGGTTCCGCCACGATCAAGGGGATCGAGGCCGATGCCAGCTTCCGCCCGGTGACCAATCTGCGCCTGAATGCGACCCTGGGCCTGCTGGACGGGCAGTTCGACGATTTCATCGCGGGCAACGTGCTGAACGGCGTGATCCTGCCGTTCGACTATTCCAACAACGATCCGATCTACAGCCCCGATGTCACCGCCTCGGTCGGCGCGGAATACAGCCAGCCGGTCAGCTTCGGCGAGCTGGTCGGCACGGTCGGCTACCGCTTCATCGGCAAGTACGACCAGCAGATCTCGCTGGGGCCGTTGACGGGCGACCTGGTGAACGGCCCGGTCATCGTGAACGGCAACGACCCGCGCGTACGGACGGATCAGCAGAACCTGCTCGACGCCTCGCTCACCGCCAATTTCGATATCGGCGATGCCGAAGCCTATGTCAGCGCGTTCGGGCGCAACCTGCTGGACGACAGGGGGACGACCGCGGCCTTTACCGTGGCCGGTCTGTTCTCCTTCGCCTCGGCGCGCGAGCCGCGGACCTACGGCGTGACCGTCGGCGTGCGCTACTGATCGCAGACACGAAGGAACAATCCGCATGGCAAGACTGACGGGAAAGATCGCGCTGGTGACGGGCGGAGCCTCGATGCCGGGGCTGGGCAGCGCCACCGCGATCCGCTTTGCCGAGGAAGGGGCGCATGTCGTCGTCACCGACCTCGCCCGGGAGGGCGCGCAAAAGGTGGTGGACATCATCTCCGACAAGGGCGGATCGGCCGAGGCGATGGCGCATGACGTGTCCAGCACCAATGACTGGGACGACGTGTTCGGCCATATCGAGGAGCAGCACGGCGGGCTGGATGTGATCGTCAACAATGCCGGCATCGCGATCCTGCGCCCCATCGCCGACTACACGGTCGAGGAATGGAACCGCCAGTGCGACATCAACCTCAACAGCGTCTTCCACGGCACGCAGCGCGCGGTGAAGCTGATGCGCCGGATCGGGCGCGGCGGGTCGATCATCAACATCTCGTCCGTCGTCGGGCAGGTCGGCGTGCCGAACACCGCCGCCTATGCCGCGGCCAAGGGCGGCGTGCGGATCTTTTCCAAGACCGTGGCGCTGGAATGCGCGGCCGACAACATCCGCGTGAACACGGTGCATCCCGGCATGATCATGACCAACATGCAGAAGATCGCGCTGGAGGATAATCCCGAGATCTACGAACAGCTGGTCGCCAGCATCCCGATGGGCCGCTTTGGCGAGCCCGAGAACATCGCCAACATGAACCTGTTCCTGGCCAGCGACGAAAGCGCCTATTGCACGGGCGTCGAGTTCACCGTCGATGGCGGGATGATCACCCAGTAAACGGCGACGCGCGCCGCCTCAGTCGGACAGGCGGCGCGCGGTCCAGCGGATCGCGTTCTTGACCAGCCGGCGGTAGTGCGGGTTTTCATACGCCCCCGCCCCGTCGCCCGGCTGCAGATAGACGAGGCGGCTTTGCCCCGCCTCCTTCGCCCAGCCGACCAGATTGCTTCCCGGCGCATGCTCCCATCCCTCGCGCGAATACATCTCGCCGTGCACGGCATTGTGTGCGGAAAAGAAATGGTCGCGCGTATAGGTCGCGTCCGAATGCAGCAGCGGCGTCACATCACCCGCAAAGATCTCGGCAAGGTATGGCTCGTCGGTCAGGGTGAAGTCTTCGGGCAGGCCGCGCGTCACCGGATGGCCCGGCACCGGGGTCAGGCGCTGCGTCACATCATGCGCATATCCGCTGTCCAGCACCTTTTGCCCCCGCACGATGCCGGGGTGATAGAGGAACCGCCCGCCCAGCACATCGGCATAGAAGTCCCATGTCGGCCACCCCGCCAGCGCGTGGTGCAGCGCGACAATGCCCTTCCCCTCCTCAAGCAGCGCGGGCAGGCCCTTCACCAGCGCCTCGGGCGGATCGACATAGGCGGGCGCATCGTCGGGCGCATCGAAATCCAGCCCCGGCATGTCGTAGAGCACCAGCACGTCGAACCCGCGCATCCCCTCGGGGTTCATCAGCAGAGCGGCGGCGGGCTGGTCGACCATGGTGACGCCGATACCCTCCATCCCCTCGAACATCGCGGCAAAGGCATTGCGGTCGAAGGGATGGCCGCGCACCGCGACCAGGCACTGCAATTCGCTGCGGTAGTCGACGGTGGGCACGCGCCTTCCCTCAGCCGTTAGCGGGGCCGAGGTCGACCAGCACCTTGCCGGTGTTCTTGCCGGTCATCATCCGCTCATAGGCGGTCAGCACGTTCTCAAGCCCCTCGGTCACGTCGAAGGGCAGCGTGATTTTGCCCGCCTGGTACCAGCGCTTCATCGTTTCGTAATACTCCGGCCCGCGTTCGGGGACGTCGGGCAGCAGGAAGCCTTCGATCCGCAGGCGGCGCATCAGCACCTGGTCGTAGTTGCTGGGTCCCGGCGTCGGCTCATCCGATGCGTAATTGGCGATCATGCCGCACACCGCGATGCGCCCGTGCAGCGCCATGTTCTGCAGCACCGCGTCCAGGATCTTGCCGCCCACATTCTCGAAATAGGCGTCGATCCCGCCCTCCAGCTTGGCCAGCTCCGCCGCGACATCGCTGTTCTTGTAGTCGATGCATTGCTGCGCGCCCAGATTCTCCACGACATGGCGGCACTTGTCCGGCCCGCCGGCGATGCCCACGACCACCGCGCCCAGGTTGCGCCCGATCTGGCAGGCGAGGCTGCCCGTCGCGCCCGCCGCCGCGGACACCACCAGCGTCTCGCCCTCCTTGATGCCCAATATGTCCTTCACGCCGTAAAGCGCGGTCCAGCCGTTGAGGCCGAGCGCGCCGAAATGCTGGCGTTCGTCGTCGATGTCGTCGTCCAGCAGCACCGCCCACGCATCGTCGGGGCGCACGGTCGAATAATCCGCCCACTGGCCAAAGATGCGCACCAGCGCGCCCACGGGAAAACGCTCGTCGCGGCTTTCGCTCACCCGGCCCAGCGCCTGCCCCGCCATCTTCGATCCCAGCGCGATCGGCGGCTGATAGCCATCCTCGCGCGAGTTCATCCACATGCGCGTGCCCGCGTCCATCGACAGGAAGCGCGGCCGGACGCGAATCTCGCCATCCTCCAGCGGGTCGAGCTGCTCCTCCTTCATGCTGAGCGCAGTGGAGAAATCCTCCGCCTCGGGCCGCTTGTCGAGCTGCCAGTAACGATTGGTCGTCATGTGATGATCCTTTCCCTTGGCGCGAAGACTGCACAGGGCGCGCGGTGATGACCACCTATCCTTCTCGTTAGGCCTGTCCTTCTTGTCAGGGGCGCGGCGCAGCGCGGTGGTGATACGCAATGTTCCAATCGGCAAGACAACAAGCCCGCAACAAGTGGGCAGGCACCGCCCGGGGCCACGCGCCAGAATTGCAGGCCCAGGGTTACGGGCCCCACGAACAGGGGAGAGGAAAACGATGAGAATACGCAAACATGGCCTGCTGGCCGCCACCAGCCTCGCCGGTATCATGCTGGCCCATCCCGCTGCCGCGCAGACGCAGACGCTGGACGCGAACGACGGCGAGGCCGCACAGCCCCTCCCCTCTGCCAATCCGCCCGAGCGCGGCGGCCTGACCGAGATCGTCGTCACCGCCCGCAAGCGCGAGGAAAGCGTGCAGGACGTGCCCGTGGCCGTCACCGCGATTTCCGAACAGGTCATCCAGAACCGCGACATCACCAGCGTCGAGAAGATCGCCGCCATCGCGCCGCAGTTCAACGTGGGCCGCGCCTCCAACGGTTCGGGCGCGCAGCTGACCCTGCGCGGCATCGGTTCGTCCTCCACCTCGATCGGCATCGAGCAATCGGTCGCGGTGGTCGTCGACGGCGCCTATTACGGACAGGGCCGCGTCATCAACGAAGGCTTCTTCGATCTTGGCCGGGTCGAGGTGCTGAAGGGTCCGCAGGCGCTGTTCTTCGGCAAGAACGCGACCGCGGGCGTGATCTCGATCACCACCAAGGACCCGGGCAGCGAGCCGGAATTCATCGTGCGCGGCGGATACGAGTTCCAGGCCGAGCAGTACAAGATCGAGGCGATCGCCTCGTACCCGCTGACCGACCGGCTGGGCATCCGCCTGGCGGGCCGCTATACCAACATGCAGGGCGGCTATTACACCAACAAGGCCGAGCCGTTCGGCTATACCACCGTCGATTTCGCCGACCTGGCCGTCGGCGGCGCGGGCGACCCGGAAACCTTCACGGCAGAGCCTGCTCCCCGCGAACAGCCGGGCGAAGAGGAATTCCTGGGCCGCGCCACGCTGAAGTTCGAGCCGACCGACCGGCTGACCATGACGCTGAAGGGCAATTACGACATCAACACCACGAACAACAATTCGTGGAACTACGTCGCCTATCGCTGCGGGCTGGACAGCGGGCTGTCGCAGCTGACCGGCCAACCGTGCGAGCGGGACTTCGTCAACTACCAGAACAACATTCCGGCCGAGATTGCCGAGAACTTCCCCGTCGCCAAGGACGACGGCAGCCTGTTCAACCGCTACGAATTCGGCGTCGGGCACGCTGAACATCGTGTACGAGGCGGACCAGCTGCAGATCACGTCGGTTTCCAACTACCAGTGGACCAACAACAAATGGGCCTGCGCCTGCGACTTCCAGTCGGCGGGCCGGGATCGAACTGGGCGACCGAGAATTCGAGCTGGGACGCATGGTCGCAGGAACTTCGCCTGCTGACGCAGCTGGACGGGCCGATCAACGTGATGATCGGCGGATTGTACCAGAACACCAAGCGCGATTTCGAGCAGTACATCATCCTGGGCAACATCAGGAACAGCGCGGCCCCTCCGGGCTTCGAATATGTCGGCACGTCCAAGACCAGCTATACCGATGGCGAGACTTTCGCCGTGTTCGGACAGGTCACGCTGGCGCTGACCGACACGATCGAGCTTGCGGGCGGCGCGCGCTATACCGACGAGACCAAGGACAGCTTCTTCGTCCAGCCCTACAACAACCCGGCGCTGACCGGCATCTTCCGCCCGGCGGACGCGGCGGACGGTCTGGGCGTGATCAATGCCTCGCAGCATTTCCAGGACATCTCGCCCGAAGCGTCGCTGACGTGGCAGCCCACGCCGGACCTGCTGATCTATGGCGCGTACAAGACCGCTTACAAGTCGGGCGGCTTTTCGAACGGGGGCATCAACTCGCAGTTCTCGCCCGATCCGGCGGGCGACCTGACCTTCGATCCCGAAACGGCCGAAGGTTTCGAGGCGGGCATCAAGTCCACCATCCTCGACAACCAGCTGCGGCTGAACCTGATCGCCTTTACCTATGACTACAACGACCTGCAGGTCGACTTCTTCAACTCGCCGATCTTCGCGTTCCAGACGCTGACCGCCGATGCCCGCACCCGCGGCGTCGAGGTGGAGTTCGAGTTCGCGCCCTATGCGGTGCAGGGGCTGAACGTGTACGGGTCGATCAACTACACCGACGCCGAATACACCGACTTCCCCGCCGGGCCCTGCTATGCGGGCCAGACCCCGGCGGCGGGCTGCACCCCGATCAGCGCGATCGCGGCGCGGCAGGACCTGACCGGAACCGAACTGTCCGTCGCGCCCGACTGGACCGGCAATCTGGGCGTGTCCTATGACCGCGACATCGGCACCGACTACAAGATCGGCTTCAACGTCGATTCCAAATATTCGGACAGCTACAACCCGTCGGGCTTCGGCAATCCGCTGGCGCGGCAGGACAGCTATGTCACGCTGGACGCGGGCGTGCGCTTCGGCGCGGCGGACGACAACTGGCAGATCGCCGTCATCGGCAAGAACCTGACCAATGAATTCTATGTCACCGGCGTGGTCGACGGCCCCTCGACCGGCGGCGGCACCGGCACGGCCGGCCGGCTTCCCCGCCGACCAGCTCGGCTTCGGCAACCTGCCGCGCACCGTGCAGGTGGAGGTGACCAAGCGCTTCTGAACTCCTTGGGGGGCGTGAATCCCGCGCTCCCCGCCCTGTCAGGGGGGAGGCCGCCTTGTGCAGCCTCCCCCTCTTTTATGCGTCCCGCTGCGCGGCGGCCCGTCAGCAGCCCTTGGGCCGCACCTGCTTGTGGATGTTGCGGAACGACCGGCGCGAGAATTGCCAGCGGCCGTCGACCTTGACGCATTCGTCCTCGTACTGGCCGCGGTCGCGCACCGTGTCCTCGCCCTGATCGTACACCTCGGCGGTATAGCTTCGCACCCTGGCGCGATTCCCGTCGACCTCGATCGAACCGGGCCAGGCGTGGAACATGATGCCGGGATATTGCTCCATCGCCGACACCCATAGCGAGACGATATTGTCGCGCCCCTGCTGCGGCGGGAATTGCGGGTAGTCGGGCATTTCCCAGCGTGCATCCTGCGCCCAGGTCGCGCCCCAGGCATCGGCATCGCGCTGGGTCACGGCATCGGCATAGGCATCCAGCAGGTCGCGGATCGCCTGGATGTCGGCATGTGGTCCGGTGAACGGCATCATTGTCTCCCTTGGCTCTTTTCAGGTGGCCCAAGGGTAGCGCCGCAGATGCCCTGCGAAACTGGCTGTTCCGTCAGCTTTCGACGGGCAGCTCGTCCATGCCCGGCTTTTCGTCGGGGACCTTGATCTCGATCTGCCCGTCCTGCGCGCGCAGTTCGAAAATCCGCAGGTCGCGATAGGTGCCGCCAATGCAGCGGCCGGTCGCCATTTCGAACCTTGCGCCGTGCAGCGGGCACATCACCGCCCCGCGCCGGATCCGGCCGCCCGACAGCAGCGCCGCCTGATGCGTGCAGCGGTCGTTCACCGCGTGCAGCCCGTCATCCGTCTTCGCGACCAGGACGAACCAGCCCGCCACCTTGGCGGCCAGCTTGCCTTCCTCGGGAAATTCATCCTCGGCGATCAGGGGGTGCCAGCTTTCGCTCACGATGGGGCCAATCCTCTCTATGCTTTGCGTTTTCCTGCCTAGCGGGCGGGCGCGGCGCTTTCACGCTATTAAAAGCCATAGCTATCGCAAGCCGCGCGAATTGGCGAGAAGCTGGAGCATACACGCATAAATCCGGGAGAACGCATCATGACCCCCCAGCAGATGAACGACTTCATCGACGAACTCTATGCCGCAACCGGCGCGGGCGACTGGGACAAGGTGGCGACCATGGTCACCGACGACCTGGTGATCAGCGAGGCGCCCGGCCTGCCGATGGAGGGGACCTACAAGGGTAAGAACGCGCTGCGCGACCTGTATATCGACGTGTTCAAGATGCTGCAGGTGGAATTGCTGGAAATGGTCGAGCGCACCTTTGGCGGCGACCATGCCTGCTGCATCCTGAAGATGCACTACGGCAAGGGGCTGGAACCGGCCGAGCTGGTCGAGATGTTCCGGTTTCGAAGGCGGCAAGGTCGGCCGAGATCAAGCCGTTCTATTACGATCCTGCCCCCGTGCGGGCCGCAGCGGCGGCCTATCAGCGGATCGTGAGCATGGCAGGCACGGCGCCAGCACGAATTCTTCGGCGTCACCGACCGCGCGCGCGCCATCGGCGACAAGGTCGAACGCTTCGTGCGCGAGAAGATCGCGCCCTACGAAAGCGACCCGCGCCGCGACCACCACGGCGGCCCGACCGACGAACTGGTCCACGAGATGCGCGGCAAGGCGCGCGAGGCGGGCGTGATGACGCCGCATATCATGCGACGACGGCATCGCACCTGACGCAGCGTCGAGACCGCCTATGTGCTGATCCGAGTCGGGGCTGTCGCCGCTCGGCCCGCTGGCCTGCAACACCATGGCGCCGGACGAGGGCAACATGTACCTGCTCGGCCATGTCGGCAGTCCGGATCCTGAAGTCGCGCTTCCTGGAGCCGCTGGTCGTCGGGCGAGCGCGCTCGCGCCTTCTTCATGACCGAGCCCGCCGACTGGGGCGGTGCGGGCTCCGATCCCGTCGATGATGAAGACGACCTGCCGCCGCGACGGCAACCACTGGGTCATCAACGGCCGCAAGACCTTCATCACCGGCGCGCAAGGGCGCCAAGGTCGGCATCGTCATGGCCCGGTCGGAAGAAGAGGGCGCGGAAGGCGCCTGCATGTTCCTGGTCGACCTGCCCGACCCCGCGATCCGCATCGACGAGGTGCCGAACACCATCGACAATTCGATGCCCGGCGGCCATGCCACGATCACCATCGACAATCTGCGCGTTCCCGCCGACCAGATGCTGGGCGAGGCGGGCGAAGGCTTCAAATATGCGCAGGTCCGCCTGTCGCCTGCCCGCCTGTCGCATTGCATGCGCTGGCTGGGCTGCTGCATCCGCGCGCAGGAAATCGCCATCGACTATGCCTGCCGCCGCGAGGCTTTCGGCAAGCAGCTGATCGACCACGAAGGCGTCGGCTTCATGCTGGCGCAGAACCGGATCGACCTGAAGCAGGCCGAGCTGATGATCGACTGGTGCGCAGCGGTGCTCGACACCGGCGATCTCGGCACGACCGAAAGCTCGATGGCCAAGGTCGCGGTGTCGGACGCGCTGATGCGGATCGCCGACAATTGCGTGCAGGTGATGGGCGGCACCGGCGTGACCGACCGCACCATCGTCGAGCAGGTGTTCCGCGAGATCCGCGCCTTCCGCATCTATGACGGCCCGACCGAAGTTCACAAATGGTCCTCGCCAAGAAGATCAAGCGGGAATGGAAAGGCCGAGCACATGACGGCGATATCGCCGAGGCCAATACCGGCACCACCGCGGTGCGCGAGGGCTACGAGCATCGACGTCGCCGCGCTCGACCCGCTGGATGGAGACCAATGTCGAGGGTTTCGCCGGCCGCCGATCGCGTCGAGCAGTTCAAGGGCGGCCAGTCCAACCCGACCTACCGGCTGACCACCCCCGACCCGCAGCTATGTGCTGCGCCGCAAGCCGCCGGGCGAGCTGCTCAAGGGCGCGCATGCGGTCGAGCGCGAGGCGCAAGGTGATGACCGGCGCTGGGCAAGCGCGGGCTTCCCGGTCGCCGCGCGTCTACGGCCTCTGCACCGATGAGGACGTCATCGGCACGCTGGTTCTACGTGATGGACATGGTCGAGGGCCGCATCTTCTGGGACGCGCGACCTGCCCGATGTCGCGCCGCGACGAGCGCCCGGCCTATTTCGACGCGATGAACGCGACGATGGCCGCGCTGCACATTCGTCGATCACGAAGCGATCGGGCTGGGCGATTACGGCAAGCCCGGCAATTATTTCGCGCGCCAGATCGGCCGCTGGTCGAAGCAGTATCTCGCCGACGAGGAAGCGGGCCGCGACCCGAACATGGACCGGCTGGTCGAATGGCTGCCCCGGAACATCCCCGATGGCGACGAGACTTCGGTCGTCCACGGCGATTTCCGCTGCGACAACATGATCTTCCACCCGACCGAGCCGCGCGTGCTGGCGGTGCTGGACTGGGAGCTTTCGACGCTGGGCCACCCGCTGGCCGATTTCGCCTATCACGCGATGATGTACCGCATGCCGCCCGATATCGTCGCGGGGCTGCAGGGCGCGGACCTCTCGGCGCTGAACATCCCGTCAGAAGAGGAATATGTCGCCGCCTATTGCCGCCGCACCGGGCGCGACGGCATCCCCAACTGGGACTTCTACATCGCCTTCAACTTCTTCCGGCTGGCCGCGATCTTCCACGGCATCAAAGGCCGGGTGATCCGCGGCACCGCCGCCAACGCGCAAGCGCGCGAGCGGGCGAGGGATTTCCCCCGCCTCGCCGCACTGGCGGCAGAGGCGATGGAGCGCTGCAACTAGCCCAGCTTGGGGACCGGGTCGCTGCCGTCCCCGCCGCTTCGAACTACCGCGCGATCTTCCGGCTCAAGGCTTCCGCAATCGCCTTCATGCCCGCCAGGTTCGGGTGATAGGGCACGAACTGACCCTGCCCCTCTGCAGGGATGATACCGTTCATCCAGGGATCGCCGGCACAAGCGTCGTGATCTTTCGAGATCTCGGACGCGCGGATCAGATCGGCGCCTGCTTCGCGCGCAACAGCGGCAGTGATCGCTGCCAGGCGCGCGGCGGTTGCCCGCGCGGATGCCGCTGCCTGATCGGATAGCGGCACCTTTGCGCACAATTCGCCCTCCGGCACGATGGACAGATAATCGACAAATATCAGACGCGCATTCGGTGATCGGCGGCGAACCTCATGCACGATGCCTTCGAGCCCCGCTTGCACCGCCTGCCATGCATCTTCGGATGGCGCTGCCATGGCCCGTCTTAGAACTACCGGGTCTTTTGGGGCCCTGGCAGCCACTTCCTGGCACATCCTCACCAATGCCGGCTCGGAAGGCTGTTTGCATGAATTGACCATCAAACCGCTGATGTAGCTCACGTCGTTCCCGCCAATCGTCACCGTCACGAGGGCAGTATCGGGGGTCAGTGCCTCGACCTGTGCAGGAAGCTCTTCCCAGGGACCGAGAATGTGGGCTGTGGTCGCGCCGCCACAGCTTACGTCCGTGAGGCTGAGATCGTGCATGCGGGCAAGTTGCTGCGCATAATTGTCTGTGGAGCGTGAACATCGTTCCGGGGTCGACTCCACGGTCGTGCCGACGCCGGGGCCTGAGGCAAACGAACTGCCCATGGCAACGTAATGCGCGCCCGCTGCCAGCGGCGTGGATCGCGGCGCTTGCGCCGATGTGCAGGAAGCAGCGGCGAGCCCGATCATCGCAAGCGCGAAATGCTTTAGCCCAAGGCGCCGATGCGGCAAGCCGGCAGTATCGTTCATGTCCAAATCTCCCAAACCATCGCGGCAGGCATTTCTGCTATCCGCGACTGACAAATTCAGGGGCTGCGCGAATGCGCCGCCGATCAAGGTCGCTGCGGCCAGCGGCGGCGCATCAGCGGGCTGGCACAATTCCCCCAGCGCGACAAGGTTTGCGCGCTAACCGTAGCCGAAGGTAGTGACGCCGGAATGGCTGCCCGTCCCGTTCAGACAGCGTTGGCCCGCGCGATCGCGCCCAGCACGGCAGCGCTCGGCTTGGGGGTGCGGACAAAGGTCTCGCGGTCCACGCTGTGCAATCCGAACTGCGGCCCATAGCCGAAGATCCACTCGAAATTGTCGAGCAGCGACCAGTGGATGTAACCCTTCACCGGCACGCCGCCCGCGATCAGTTTCTGCAGTTCCACCAGTGCCGCGGGGATGAAGCGGGCGCGGATGCTGTCATCGGCGGTGCCAACGCCGTGCTCGGTCACCAGGATCGGCACGCCGGTCGCCTCGTGCGCATAGCGCACCGCCCCTGCGAGCGAGGGGGCGTACACCTCCGCTCCGCTATGGTTGAGCACGGCCCCCGGCGGCGGCGGCAGCCGGTCCACCGCATTCCACACCGACCTCTCGTAATTCTGCACACCGAGATAATCGTCCGCTTTCGCCGCATCGAGCCAGTGACCATAGAGCTTGCGCCGCATCGCGTCGCGGATGCTGTTCTTTCCCGCCGCCTGATCGTCGAACATCGCCAGCGTCACGCCGACGGGAAGATCCCGGCGCTGCGCCTTGATCGCGGCCTTGCCCATCGCATGGCCCTCCAGCATGAGCTGCTGCATCAGCGGCACGTCCGCTTCCAGAGCCATATTGGCGGCGGTGAACTTGGGCGTGCGGGTCATGCGTGCGGCGGTTTCCAGCATCTGCCGTTCCACTTCGCGTACCTGCGGCGGCAGATGCAGCGTCTGGAGCAGAAGCAGGATATTGGGCTCGTTGAAGGTGACCGCATGATCGATCCCGCCCGCCAGCTGGGCCGCGGCGCGTTCGCAGAAGCGGGCGAAGTACTTCGGCGCTTCGGCATTGGTCCACCCGCCCATCGCGCCGAACCAGCGCGGCGAGGTGAAATGGTTGAACGTCACCACCGGCGCCAGCCCGCGCTGGTGACAGCCCGCGATCATCGCCTTGTAATGGTCGATCATGGCCTGCGAGTACTGGCCGCGCTCCGGCTCGATCCGGGCCCACTCCAGGCTGAAGCGATAGCAGTTGAGCCCCATTGCCTTCACCAGGTCGAGATCGACCGGCCACAGCGCGAAGCTGTTGTCCGCATCGCCCGACGGCTCGCGGAACGCCGTGGGGTCGAGATTTTCCAGAAACCACAGGTCGGAAGAAATGTTGTTGCCCTCGACCTGGTGCCCGGCAGTCGCCGCGCCCCACAGGAAGCCGTCCGGAAACGGCCTTGGCGCGGTGACATGCCCGCGCGCGGCGATCGGGGCTGCCGCCATCGCCAGGGCATTGGCGGCCAGGAACTTGCGGCGATCGATCATGGTTGGCTCCGCGAACAGCGTTTCGTGAAATCGGCGATCGCATCGGCAAGGCGGCGGTCGGACGTGCCGAGATGCATGGCCAGCGAATAATGGTTGTGTCCCGTGCCGATGAAGCTCTCGGGCATGGTGCCATGCCGTTCCAGCCTCTCGCGCATCAGCGACAGGAATTCGGATTGAAATCGCGGCGGATCATATTGCGAGCACGCCACCAGCAGCGGGACGTTCGTCGCCGCCACCGCACCGCGCGGGGCACGCGCGGCATAGCCCTCCTGCGGCCCGTAATAATCGAAGTCCGCACGTTCCAGCGGCGTATAGCCGTACAGCCCGGACAGCAGCACCGCGCCCGCGATCTCCTGTTCCGCCGTCTGCGCCCGCAGCTTCAGATAGCCCGCGACATGCACCGCCCCCGCCGACGTGCCGACCAGCATGATGTGGTCGGGGTCGCCGCCATGCTCCCTCGCATTCTCGCGTAGCCAGTCGACCACGCCGGCGACGTCCTCGGCGCCGGCCGGGAACGGATGATCGGGGGCCAGCCGGTAATTCGCCACGACGCCCATCATCCCCGCCTGCGCCGCCATGCGGCCGACGCTGGCATTGTGCCAGCGGTCCGCGCCGCCCTTGTCGCCGCGTATGAAACCGCCGCCGTGAAAGAACGCGATGACGGGTGCGGAGCCGCTTGCCCGCCGCGGGGCATAGACATCGAGGACCTGCCGCTCCGCCGGGCCATAGGGCAGGTCGCCGGCCGCCACCGACACGGCGCGCATCAGTTCGACCTGCTCCGCTTCATAGGCGCGCCGGCAAGCGTCCAGCACGTCGGGGCCAAGCCCCTGCCCCATGGCGGCGATGCTGCCGGGCGCGCTCATCGGCACCCCACGTCAAAGCTGGACAGGTCACGCGCCAGGTCGAGCGGTCCGGAAAACCGCCTGCGCACCCCGTCGCGCAAATAGGCCTCGTTCATGCGCAGCGGTCCCGGAATGGCATAATGCGTCAACACGACATGGCCCACGCCAGCGGCGGCGGCCATGGCGCCGACGTCCTCGGGCGCGACATGGTGGGTCGACAGATGCTGCCGCATCTGTTCGCGATGTTCTTCAGAGGCATCGGTTCGGCGCCTCGCGATTTCCGCCATCAGAGGTTCCAGCGCGATGACTTCGCTGACCAGCAGGTCGCTGCCGCTGGCGAGGTCCGCGACCGCCGCGCTCGGGCCGGTATCGCCGGTATAGGTGATCGACCGGCCGCCGAGCGCGAAGCGATAACTCAGCGATGCCGTGCCGGGATCGCCGCCTGCTCCGCCGGGACGGACGAAGTGGCTGTTGGCCGCTGCACTGACGGCAAGCGCGCCCAGTTCCACCCGGTCGCCGTCCCCCAATTCCCTGACCCGCACGCCAGCCCATGGACTTGGCGGCGATGTGCCCAGACCGAATCCGATGCGGGACGGGGGACCAAGCGAAGCGAGGATCCCCTCCACGACTTCGGCGGTTCCCCTGGGGCCATAGACGGTGATCGTGCCGGGAAATTCGTTCATCCAGCGCAGGCCGATCACCGCCGCCAGACCGGCGGTATGGTCGAGATGGAGGTGGCTGAGAAAGATCGCATCGACCTCGCCCACGCTGTGGCCCGCGCGGGCCAGCTGGCCGACGGTGCCATCGCCCGTGTCGACCAGGATCGCCCTGCCCCCGGCGTGGAGCAGATTGGCCGGCTCCGAACGCTCAGCCGTCGGGACGGGGCCGCCCGCGGTGCCCAGCATGGTCCACCGCAGGGCCGGGCATGCCGCTTGCGCGTCCCTTGCATCCGGCGGACCGGTCGGGGCGGCAAGACCCGCCGCGGCCAGCAGCGCCAATGCTGTTGCGATCCCTGTCATCGCGGTCTCTCCTCGCCATGCGAAGCCGTTCTCGCGGCTCCGTCTCTTCGGGGTGGCTGGCCGGGGTGCAACGCCCCGGCCAGCGGTTCGTTAAAAGCGCGCGTCGAGCTTTGCGCCCAGCGTCCGCCGTCCCTCGCGCGTCATCCAGTTCACGTAGGCTCCGTCGTCGGCAAAGGGCAGCCCGATGATTGCCGACTGGAACTTCTCGTCCATCAGGTTGCGGGCAAAGACACCGATCCGCCAGCCGCCGTCGGACGCGCCGATGCCGACGTTCAGGCCCAGCGTCATGTATCCGCCCTGGCGCGCGAAGCGGTCGCCCACTGCATATTGGACGCCGCTGCGGTAATAGGCATTGGCCGAATAGTCGAAGTCCAGCGTGCTGGAAATCGGCAGGCGTATGTCGGCGCCCAGCGTCGCGCTGTACTTGGGCGCGCCCGACAGCGGCTCGCCCCTCGCCTGGTACAGCAGCGTCGTGCCGTCTTCGGCCGCGAAGCAGCTCTGCCCCTCCTTCACCACGTTGGGACAGGCAGTGACATAATCGGTGAACTTCGTGTCAGAGAACGTGAACGATCCGGTCAGGGCGAATTCCCTGGATACGCGCCACGCGGTGTCGAATTCGAAACCCTGCGCACGGAAGCCGCCTGCGTTTTCGGTCACGAATTCCAGCCCGTTGAACACCGAGGTCTGGAGATCGTTGTACTTGTCGCGGAACACGTTGGCGTTGAACGTCACGGCGCGGTCGAAGAACTGCCCCTTCATGCCCAGCGTGATATCGACGACCGTCTGCGGCGCAACCGCCGATTTCTCGCCGGTCAGGCCCGAGAAGGTGACCGTGGGGCCCAGATAGCCGCGCGCCACCGTGCCAAAGAACAGCAGGTCGGAACTGGGAGTGAATTCCAGCCCGGCGCGGCCCGACCAGCCGGTCTTGTTCGTGCTGCCCGTGATCAGGTCCGCCGGGGCATAGGGCACGACAAAGCCATTGGGACCGGGGCCGGGCGGGTAATCCGGATCGACGATCGTCGAGAACTGCGAGTCCACCGTGTCGTACTGAATGCGCGCGCCGCCGATCACGGCGAAGCTGTCGCTCACATGGAACTTGCCATCGGCGAACGCGGCAATGCTGTCCGACCGAGTCTGCGTGTTGCTCTGCCCTGCCGAGATGTTGACGATGAAACTGTCGAACGGAATGGCGGGCCGCAATTGTGCGCGGTTGAAATCGTTGTCGTCGCCCGTCTCGCGCCGCGATGCGTAGAGGCCGCCGGTGAATTCCAGCCGGCTGTCCGCGACCGACGACAGGCGCAGTTCCTGCGAATAGAAATTCTGGTCGATGCCGGTCGGCTGCGCGGTGAACACGGGAAAGGCGACCGCGTCGATCGCGAAACGCTGCGGCCCTTCGTCCAGGCGGCGATACGCGGTGATCGAGGTGAGGTCGAGGTCGCCCAGTCCCACCGTCACCTGAAGCGACGCGCCGTAATTCTCTTCCGACGAATATCCGGGGTATTCCTCTGCCGACTGTTCATTGTCGAAGCCCGGCACGATCCCGCGCTGAAGCGCGTCGCCAAAGCGCACCGCCATCAGCGGGTTGGCAAAGCTGGGCAGCCGATTGATGGTCCATAGCTGGCCCGGCCCCTCGCGCTTGATCTTCGAATAATCGGCTGCGACCAGCACCTCGACCGTGTCGCTCGGCTCCACCAGGAATTTCGCGCGGCCGCCATAGGTCTTCTGGCCGCCCCACATCTCGTCGCGGACGATATTCTCGATGAACCCGTCATATTCGTTGTAGAAGCCATAGACGGCCAGCGCGCTGGTCTCGCCGACCGGCAGGTTGACGCCGGCATTCGCCTGAACCTCGTTCAGTTCGGCGTAGGAGAACGAGGCGTGGCCGCTGACGATCGCCGGATCGGGCCGCGCGGTCGTGATATTGACCACGCCCGACGAGGCGTTCTTGCCGAACTGCGTGCCCTGCGGTCCCTTCAGCACCTCGACCCGCTCGATATCGCCAAGGCTGTTGATGGGGTTGCCGAACGGGATGACGACGTTGTCCACGACCGTCGCCACGTTCTGTTCCGAAGAGCTGGTAAAGCCGCCCGCCGAACCGACCCCGCGCAGGCGAAAGCCGCTGTCGTTGGGAGAGGTTCCGAACTGGACCCCGGAAAACTGGTACTGGATGTCGGTCAGCTGCGAGAACCCGGCCTCGGCCAGCTGGTCGCCCGACACGACCGAAACCGCGATGGGAACATCCTGCAGGCGTTCTTCGCGGCGCGTGGCGGTCACGATGATCTCGTCGGTCACCGCCCCGGCCGCGCTCTCCTGCCTGTCGTCCTCGCCCGGATCGACGTCATTCCCGGCCACCTGCGCCGCGGCGGGGGCGGGGGCGGCAAAGGCGGCAAGGCTTATGCCGGCCAGCAAGGCCAGCCTGTTCGGAATTTTCATGCCCACTCTCCCTTGAGTTATGATCTGTTTCAGGCTTCGTCGGCGACCGGGTTGGTCAGCGTCCCGATCGAACCGATGGAGATTTCGACGGTGTCCCCCGCCTTCATGTACACCGGCGGATTGCGCTTATCGCCGACCCCGCCCGGCGTGCCGGTGACGATGACGTCGCCCGCGGCAAGCGGCGTGAACGCCGAGCAATATTCGATGAGGAACGGGATATCCCAGATGAGGTCGGATATCGGCTGGTCCTGCATCAGTTCGCCGTTGAGCCGCGTCTGCACGCGCAGCGCGCCCAGGTCGTCGATTTCGTCCGGGGTGACCATCGCGGGGCCGAAACCGCCCGTGGCGGGAAAATTCTTGCCCGGCGTGAACTGGATATTGTGCCGCTGCCAGTCGCGGATCGATCCATCGTTGAAGATCGAATAGCCGGCGACATGGCCCATGGCATCGGCGCGCGAGATACGGCGACCGCCCTTGCCGATGATGACCGCCAGTTCGCCTTCGTAATCGAACCGTTCGGAACAGGCCGGGCGCAGCAGCGGCGCGCCGTCGGCGACCAGCGTATCGGCCCAGCGGGTAAACACCGCGGGATAGTCCTTCTGCTCGCGGCCCGTTTCCTTGACGTGGTTGGCATAGTTCAAACCGATGCACATGATCTTGGCCGGGTCGGTCACCACGGGCAAAAGGCGCACCTCGGCCGTGCCAAAGCGAGTACCGTCGTTGCCCCGACCCAGCCGGTTCGTGGCCAGTTCGGCGCGCAGACTGCCGCCATCGGGGCCGCCCAGGTCCACGATGGCGTCGCCTTCGACCCGGCCAAAGCTGGCGGTGCCGTCGGGACGAAGGAAACTTGCATATCGCATCAGGCATTCTCCACGAGGTGATCGATCGGTGCGGGTTCCCATTCGCGCTGGAACCGGAAACGGGCCTCGGCGATCTTCAGATTGTCGAAATCCTTGTCGGACAGGCCCCAGTGGTCGATCCGCCCCTCGGGCCACGTCCAGTCCTCGGGTCCGCCGGTCGGATAGTCGTCCGGCACCTGTTCCACCGCGGTCGAGAACTCCACCACCGGGCCGAAGGGGGCGATGAAATAGGCAAAGACATTGGCGCCGGGGCCGTGCCTGCCCGGCCCCCATGCCGGAGCATGTCCATGGTCGCGCAGCCGTCCCACGCCGCGCATGACCGCGTCGACATCTTCCATCTCGAACGCGATGTGGTTGAGCGAGGGAAAACCCGCACGGGCAAAGGCGGTAGAGTGGTGAAATTCGTTGCAGCGGACGAACACCATCCCCTTCGTTCGATCCGATACGGTGAAGCCCAGCGCCTTTTCCGCTGCCGTTCCGCAATGTTCGGCGTCGGCGGAATTCAGCACGACATGGGTCAGGCGCACGGGCAGGTCGGCTCCATTGAGCGGCGCAATATCCTGCGTATCGGCAAGAAAGCGGAATATGATCCCCTCGGGCAGTTCGACCAGCAGGCCATCGCCGCCCCCGGGATCGCCGGACGTCACCGGCCGCGCCGCCAGGCCGTTGTCCCTGACGGCGCGCGCCAGCCCGGACAGCCGCTCACGCGAGCAGACGAAGGTGACGGAGCGGGCCCTGGGTTCGTCCGATTTTTCCAGCGCCATCAGATAGGCGAACGTACCGGACCCGCGCAGGTAATGCGTATCCCCGCGCACCTCCGCCCGTGCCATGCCCCAGATATCGGTCATGAAGGCGGCGGCGGCGGCAGGATCCGTGACGCCCAGTTCGATGCTGCGAAGTTTCATCAATTCGCTCCCTTGCCGAAACCGGCGGCAACAAGCCCCGCCTTGGCGCATTCGGCATCCACCTCTCCGGTATCGCCGCTGATGCCGACCGCACCGATCGTGTCACCGCCCGCGCCATGGACCAGCACGCCGCCGGGCGAAAAGACGATGTCCCCGCCCACCGCGGCGCTCACGCTGGAAAAGAATACCGGATTGCCCCTGGCCCGCTCGGCCAGCACGGCGGTGTCGGCCCCCATGCCCAGCGCGCCCCTGGCCTTGGCCCGCGCGATGTCGAGGCGGAACAGGCTGCAGCCGTCCTGACGTTCGAATGCGAAGGGGTGCCCGCCGGCGTCGAGCACGATGACCGCAAGCGGCCTGGTCCCTGCCTTCGCGGCGGCATCGAAGACGCCAGCGATGATGGCCTTCGCCTGTGCAAGCTTCATCACGCCGCCTCCCTCTGGAAAAATCCGGGCCGGTGCAGCGCGTCGCTGCGGGCCGCCAGCAGGGCGGCGGCGCTGCCCCGCGCCGTGCCGAAGACATAATGATCGGGGCGCACCAGCACCGCATCGACATTGTGCTCGTCCAGCCAGCCCGTCACCGCGCCTTTGTCGTCGATCTCGTTGGCGTCGACACGGATCACGCCCGCGGCACTGCCAGGAATCGCGCCGCCGCGCACGAACAGCCGCCAGCCTCCGCCGGTGGCATCGTCCAGCATGGTTCCATCCGCCAGCCTCGGCTGGATGAAGCGCACGCCGGCCGCCGCGCTCGACGTCAGCACCAGCCCGCCTGCTATGGCGGGAACAAGCTCGGCAGCGGTCTGCGACTGCCCGAAACCGGAACGCGCGCGCATCTCGGCATCCCGCTTCCGCGCCTCCTCGACATCCAGCATGCAGATATAGCGGCCCGCCGCGACCGCCGCGCCGATGACGGCGCGCACATGCGGATCACGTTCACGCTGATAGCTGTCGAGGATCGCGGGATCGGCCCCGCCCGCGACGGCTGCCATCTTCCAGGCCAGGTTCGCCACGTCGCGAAAGCCGTGGCACATGCCCTGGCCGAAGAACGGCGGCGTCTGGTGCGCGGCATCCCCGGCAAGGAAGACCCGGCCGCGCTGCCAATGTTCGGCCACCAGCCCATGGAAGCGATAGGTCGCGGCGCGCACCACCGTGTGATCGACGCCTGCCAGATAGGGCCGCAGCAACTTTGCGACCGCCGTGTCCGCCATCATCGCGGCATCGTCCTCGCCCGGCAGCAGCATGAATTCCCACCGGCGATGATTGCCCCGTCCCGGCACGACGGTCGCCGGTCGCTGCGGATCGCACATCATCACGGACAGGTGCTGAAGGTCGGCCTCCCCCGGAACGCCGGTCAGGTCGGGGAAGGCGACATCGCCCTCGACCTCGGCATCGACGACAAGCCACGGTTCTTCGAAATCGAGGTCGTCCAGCCTGATGCCCAGAGCCTTGCGCACCGCGCTGCTGGATCCGTCGGCGGCGATGACCCAGCGCGCGGTTGCCGAATGCTCCCGGCCGTCCTGCATGTACACGACCGACGCGCTGCCGCCGTCCTGCGACAGGGCGCGAAACGCCGCCCCCGTTTCCAGCCGCACGTTGCGCAGATCGGCGAAGCCGTCGCGCAGGTGGCTTTCCAGTTCCGGCTGATAGAAGAAATAGTCGTTGGCCCAGCCGAACGGGCGCGGCTTGCCCACCGTGCCCATGTAACGGATGACGCCGTGATCCGCGCCGACGTGCAGATGGCCGTCGGCCTGCCGCATGTCGGGCAGCACTCTGTCGATCACGCCCGCCGACTGGCACAGGCGCAGCATTTCGTGGTCGACATGGACCGCGCGCGGCAACGGATAAAGACCCGTCTCCCGCTCCAGCACCAGCACTTTCAGCCCGTCCCGCCCCAGCAGATTGGCCGCAAGGGCCCCGACCGGGCCGCACCCGACGATGATGACATCATGGTCCATCGGTCAGCCCCGCGCGTCGGGTGCTTTGTGGAACGCGCCGCCCTTCATGATCATGGCCAGCCGGTTCCTGTCCTGCAGGATCGCCACGTCGGCGGTCGGATCGCCGTCGACCAGCAGCAGGTCCGCCAGATAGCCCTCGCGCACCAGCCCGGTCTTCAGCCCCATCAGCTCGCCGCCATATTGCGTGGCAGAGCGAAGCGCCTCGGCAGGCGTGAAGCCGAACAGGTTGACGAAATGCTCGAGATCGCGGGCATTGCGGCCGTTGGGATTGAACGGAAACCCGTAGTCGCCGCCGATCAGGACGCGCACGCCCTTGTCCTTCAGCAAGGGCACCAGCTTGCGCTCGGCCTCGATGCGCTTTTCCGCGCTCGCCTTCATGTTCGACATGTCTACGTGCGGCGGCGGATCCGCTTCCAGCGCGGCCACCGAAACCCCCGGTCCCGGCGCGAAGAACACGCTGTCCCTGTGCCGCGCCATCAGATCGGCGGTCTCTCCGCAGGCGAAGGAGCAATGATAGATGATCCGCGCCCCGGCATCGATCGCCATCCGGATCGCGCGCGGCGAATAGGCGTGCGCCGCGATATACAGCCCCGCGTCCCGGGCCGCTGCGCCGGCTGCCTGCATTTCCTCCTCGTCATAGAGGATGTCCATCGCGGTATCGGGCTTGAGCGCGTCTTCGCCCGACACGATCAGCTTGATCGACTTGACGCCCTCGGCCGCACAATAGGCAACGAACCGCCGCATCGCCTCGGCTCCGCGGCCGTTGAACACGTCGCCGGTGTCGACGCCTTCGCCGCCTTCCGGGCTACGCTCCAGCGTGGAGGGGATGAACCGCGGGCCGGGAGTTTCCCCGCTTTCGATCGCGCGGAACAGCTCCGGCTCGATCCCGTCGCCCAGCGCGCCCGCCGAATAGGCCGACGTGAATCCATGGTCGAGCAGGACGCGGGCGTTGCGCCACGCAGCCACTTTCAGCTCTTCCTGCGGCAGGATGAACTGGTGATAGATCTTCTCGACCGACGATCCCCAGGTAAGGTGGCAATGCGCATCGGTCATGCCCGGCATCAGCGTGCGGCCTTGCCCGTCGATCACCCGGTCGAATTCGCTCCGGTCGGCGGATGACGGGGAGGAGCGAACCTGCGCGATCCGGTCGCCGTCGATCACGACGCTGCCGCCCCTCAGCGGGGTGCCCGTGCCGTCGAAGATACGCACATTGTCGATCAGGATGCGCACGAAATCTCTCCATCTTCGGGGTTCGTGGCGCGATTGGTGATCCCTCGTCGGCACGCCCTCTGCCCATTGGAATGGACGAGGTTCTCACCCAGGTAAAATAATAAGATTTCGGTAAGCCATAGCCCCTGCCTATGGCCACGGTCCTAAAGCCTGCCGAGTTCCTCGACGACGAGGCCAGCCAGACGGGACGGCACGACATCGGCCAGCATCCGGATGCCCACGCTGCGTTCGAAACCCGCCTCGTCCAGTTCGATGGCGCGCAGCGATCCGCTGGCCAGTTCGGGTGCCACCACGGTTCGCGGCAGGATCGTGATGCGGGGCGAATTGCGAACGATCGCCTTGGTCGTCAGCAGGGAATCGCAACGGATCGCATTGTGCGGATTGGGCACTTCGGCGGCGACGAACAGTGCATCCACCTGCCGCCGAAAGGCGCCGACCGCTTCGGGCAGCACCCATGACATGTGCTGGACCGACCGCAGCGAAACGCGCCCGGGCAGCGCGGCGTTGGCCGGGCCGACGATCAGCGAAAAGGCATCGCGCGCCATCGTGATCTCGCGGATATCGGGATCGGTCCGCACGATCTCGGTAGTCACGAAGGCAAGCTCGATCTCGCGCGAGCGCAAAAGCGCGAGGAGGTCGGTGTCGGACCGCTCGACCACGTGAAGGGCAAAGGGGCCGGCCCTGTCCTCCACCCGGTCGATCACCTTGGGGAGAAGGCTGACCAGCGCGCCCGGCGTGCCGCCCACGCGCAACGTGCCGCCCATCCCCTCGCGCGCGCGCCGCAGGTCTTCCTCGGCATTGCCCAGCACTCCCTGCAGCGCCAGCGCGTGCCGTTTCAGCGCCTTGCCCTCTGCGGTCAGGGATACGCCGCCGCGGCCGCGCTCGAACAGGGTGACGCCCAGCCGGCTTTCCAGCTGCGCAATGGCGTTGGATACCGAAGGCTGCGATATGTTGAGGTCGCGCGCGGCCGCGCTGATGGAACCGGCGCGGCAGACCGCCCCGAACGTGCGCAGCGCGCGCGGATCGATCATCGCCCGGCCGCCAGCGTCACGGGCCCGAACTGCCCGCCGGGATGCAGCGGCGCATCGGCGGCATGGAGCGGAAGAATGGTAAAGCCGATCTTGTCCTCCACCCCCGGTTGCGCATCGCCGATCGGTCGTTCCACCGGGCGGTCGGCCGCGGCGCATGGTGCCCGCCTTCTGCCTGTTCCCCCGCACTTCGGCAATATCGTTCGCCGGGCCAGGAACGCGAGACCGAACCGACCTGCGATCCCGGTCGAACTAATGCCCGGTCTCCTGCTTCGATCAGGAACAGCGCAGATGCGCTGCAACTAGCCCAGCTTGCGGACCGGGTCGCTGCCATCCCATTCGGCGGCGGCCTGTTTCATCATCGCGAACAGCTCCGGGCCGCCCGCGCCCAGCTGCACGAATTCGCAGATGCCGCCGGGGCCATAGCCCGGATCGGCATAGATCACGCGCCCGTCCTCGCCCACATTGCCCTCGACCACGATGGTCGCGCCGGCGTCCAGCAGCACCTTGCGCACTTCCTCGATGTCGTCGACGAACTGGCAGGTGTGGTGCATGCCCTCGTGGATCGCGTACTTGCCCGTGTAATGCGCGGGCGCGTCATTGTCGGGGCGCACCAGTTCGATCTGGATGTCGTTCCAATATGCGATGGCAACGCTGAACTCGGCGTCGCTGGGCTCGCCCATGTATTTCATCTCGCCCAGCCGGATATTCTCCAGCAGGAAGAAGGGCCCGACGCCCATGGTTTCGGTCCAGTATGCCAGCGCCGCGTCGAAGTCGCGCGGCAGATAGGCCTGCTGGATGACCGGGCCCAGCGCCGCGATGGTGCCTGCTTTCGGCATGAAATCCTCTCCTTGTTAAGCGGGTCAGCCGAAAAGCTGCTCGGGGTCTTCCATCAGCGCCTTCAGCGTCTGCAGGAACTGCGCGCCCGCCGCCCCGTCGATGGCGCGGTGGTCGACCGACAGGGTCATCGGGATCATGGTGGCGAACACGGCCTCGCCCCCCTCGCCCTCGACCAGCCGGCGCTGCGCCGCGCCGACGGCCAGGATCGCGCCCTGCGGCGGGTTGATGATCGCGTCGAAATTGTCGATCCCGAACATGCCCAGGTTGGAAACGGTGAAGGTCCCGCCGTCCATCTCCTCGTATCCCAGCCGCCCTTCCATCGCCTTGTCGATCAGGCCGCGGGTCGCGCCCGCGATCTGGTCGATCCGCATGCGGTCGGCCTGCCGCACGATGGGGGTCACCAGCCCCTTGGGACTGGCCACCGCGACGGCGACATCGGCGTGGGGGAAGCTGTGGATCTCCTCGCCGTGCAGCTGCACGTTGACGTCGCGGTGCCGCACCAGCGCCTTCGCGCTCGCCATGACGATATAGTCGTTCACCGACGCCTTGACGCCCAGCACCATGTTCGCCGTCTTGCGCACCGCCAGCAGCGCATCGGCATTGACGCTGATCCGCAGGTAGAAATGCGGAATCTCCTGCTTCGCCGCGGTCAGGCGCCGCGCGACCACCTTGCGGATCTTGTCGAAGGGCTGGATTTCGGGCTCGTTCGCCACGGCCCGGAACGGAGCGCCCATGGCGGCAGGCGCCGTATCGTCAGGCACCTTGGCCAGCACGTCCTTTTTCGAGATGCGCCCGCGCGCGCCCGTGCCCGTCACCGCGCTCAGGTCGATGCCGTGGATCGCCGCGATCCGCCGCGCCAGCGGAGAAGCGAACACATCGCCCTCCTCGGGCAGCACGACCGTGCCCTTGTAGCTGCGGCTCGCGGGCCCACGCAGCGCCTGCTGCACGTCCTGGAAGGTGATGCGCCCTCCCCGGCCCGATCCCTCGATGTCAGCAATATCGACGCCTTCCGCCTCGGCCAGCTTCTTCGCCTCCGGGCTGATCGGGCGGTTGGTGTCGATGGTGATGGCCTTCGGCTTGTCGCCCTCACCCTCGATGGCCACTTCCCTGGGCCTGGCTTCCTTCTTCTTCTCGCGCCCCTCGGCCACGCCGCCCTGCGCGGGCTTGAAGTTCGCGACGAAGGCGTCGATCTCCTCGTCGCTGGCCGAACCGTCGTCGAACACCGCGAGCAGCGCGCCGACCGGCTCCGCCTCGCCGCCGCCCTCGATCACGATGCGGCGCACGGTCGCGTCATATTCGGCCTCGACCTCGTTGGTGATCTTGTCCGTCTCGATCAGGCAGATCAGATCGCCGCGCTTGAAGCTGTCGCCCTCGGCGAACTTCCATTCGGCGATGGTTCCCTCGGTCATTTCGATGCCCCATTTCGGCATCGTGAAGGCACGGATCTTTCCCATGGTCTCGCGCCTCCTCAGTTGTAGGCCAAGGCCTTGCGCACGGCAGCCTCGACCTTGTCGGGATTGGGAAGATAGGCGCTTTCCAGCTCACGCGCGAAGGGGATCGGCGTGTGCGGGGCGGTCACCATCTGGACCGGCGCCTTCAGGCTGGCAAACGCCTTTTCGGCGGCCAGCGCGGCGATGTCGGTGGCCAGGCTGCAGCGCGGCGGCGCTTCGTCCACCACGACCAGCCGGCCGGTCACTTCCACCGAATCCAGGATCGCCTCCTCGTCCATCGGGCTGGTGGTGCGCAGGTCGATCACGTCCGCCCCGATGCCGTCCTCGGCAAGTCTGTCGGCGGCCTTTTCGGCCATGCCGACCATCATGCCGGTCGCGACGATGGTCACGTCCTCGCCCGCGCGGGTCAGCCGGGCATGGCCAAAGGGGATGGTGAAATCGGGATCGTCGGGCACTTCGCCCTGCACGCCATACAGCGCCTTGTGCTCCATGAAGATCACCGGGTCGTCGGTGCGGATCGCCTGCCGCAGCAGGCCCGCGACATCGGCGGGGGTGGTCGGCATCACCACCTTCAGCCCCGGCATCCCGGTCAGGATCGCATGCGGGCTCTGGCTGTGCTGCGCCGCCGCGTTATAGCCCGCGCCATAGACCATGCGGATGATGGCCGGACAGCGCGACTTGCCGCCGAACATATATCGGAACTTGGCGATCTGGTTCCAGATCTGGTCAAGGCTGACCCCGATGAAGTCGGCGAACATCAGCTCGGCGATCGGGCGCTTGCCCGACAGCGCAAGGCCGCCCGCCGCGCCGACGATGGCGCTTTCCGATATCGGCGTGTCGATCACCCTGTCCGCGCCGAATTCACCGAACAGGCCGGTGCTGGTCGACCAGATCCCGCCGATGGCCTCGGGCCCGCCATCGGTGCCCATGCCGCCGACGACATCCTCGCCCAATACGACCACGCTGTCGTCGCGTTTCATTTCCTGGAAGATCGTGTTGCGAACGGCGTCGCGATACATCATTTTTGCCACTGGATCGTCTCCGCCGGATCAATAATCGATATAGACGTCGGTCAGGACGTCCTCTGCCGTGGGCCGGTCGGCCGCGCGGGCGGCGGCGACGGCATCCGCGATGGTCTTCGCCACTTCCTCGTCGACCTTGTCGAGGTCGCTGCCTTCCAGCAGCTTCGCCTCGGTCACGGTCTTGCGGAAGTTCTTGATGCAGTCGCGCTCCGCCCGGATGCGGTCCATCTCGCCCTTGCCGCGATAGCGCTGGGGATCGCCCTCGAAATGGCCGTAGAACCGCTCGGTATCGAACTCGACCGCGGCGGGGCCATTGCCGGCGCGGACATGTTCCAGCACCTCGCGCATGGTGTCGTGCACCGCGCTGAAATCGGTGCCGTCCGCGCGCCACACCTTCATGCCGAACGCCTCGGCCCGGCTGGCGATGTCCCTGCTGGTGCCGACCGCGTATTTGTACCCGGTGTGCTCGGAATAATGGTTGTTCTCGAACACGAAGATGGCGGGCGCGTTCGTCACCACCGCCATGTTCATCGCCTCGAACGTGGTGCCCTGGTTGCAGGCTCCGTCGCCGGAAAAGGCGATGGCCACGCGCAGCTTTCCGTCCTTGTCCTTGCCGTCCAGCTTGGCCGCCATGGCCGCGCCGACCGCGATGGGCGCGCCCGCACCGACGATGCCGTTGGCGCCCAGCATGCCCTTGTCGGTATCGGCGATATGCATCGAACCGCCCTTGCCCTTGCACAGCCCTTCGCGGCTGCCCCAGATCTCCTTCATCATGCCGGTCACGTCGCAACCCTTGGCCAGGCAGTGCCCGTGGCCGCGGTGGGTGGAGACGATCTTGTCCTCGTCGGTCAGATGCTCGCACACCCCGACCGCGACCGCTTCCTGTCCGCAATAGAGGTGGGTGAACCCGGCGATCTCGCCGGTCTGGATCTCGTCGTGCAGCAGTTCCTCGAAATCGCGGATGGTCTTCATCCGGCGATAGGCGCCCAGCAGGTCTTCACGGCTCAATTGCATGCGTAACTCCCAAAGATCACAGACCCAGCACGGTCTTGGCGATGATCGTCTTCTGCACCTCGTCGGTGCCGCCGAAGATCGTCCATGCCCGGCTGTTGAGATAGCGCGCCGAGGCGACCTGCGCCTTGGGGCAGATGAAGGCGGGCGGCGCATTGTCGCCGTACAGCGGCCGCGCGGTCGGCAATTGCAGCCCGGCGGGGCCGAACAGGTCCACCGCCAGCAGGTCGATGTCCTGCCGCAGGTTGGACGCGATCAGCTTGGTCAGCGAGGTCAGCGGGCCCGGATTCTCGCCGCGCGCGATGCGGGACAGGATCTTGAGCTCGATCATCTCCAGCGACTGCGCCTCAAGCTTCAGCCGGGCGACGCGGCGGCGCCAGTCGCGCTCGTCCGCCAGCCGCTCGCCATTGCCGTCCGACATCTCGCGCGACAGGGTCAGCAACTGGTCGAGGTCGTAGTTCAGCTTGGGCGCATGGCACGAACCGCCGCGCTCGTTCTCAAGCAGGAACTTGGCGATGGTCCAGCCCTGCCCTTCCTCGCCGACCAGGTCGCCGACGGGAACCTCGACGTTCTCCATGAAGACCTGGTTGACCTCGTGGTCGCCCGCCAGCGTCAGGATCGGACGGACCGAAATGCCCGGCTGGTCCAGGTCGACCAGCAGGAAGCTGATCCCCGCCTGCTTCTTCACGTCGGGATCGGTGCGGGCCAGCACGAACATCCGGTTCGCCCAGTGCGCATGGGTGGTCCAGATCTTCGATCCGTTGAGGATATACTTGTCCCCTTCCCTCACCGCGCGCGTCTGCAGCGAGGCGAGGTCCGATCCCGCATTGGGCTCGGAAAAGCCCTGGCACCAGTAATCCTCGCCCGACAGGATGCGCGGCAGGTATTTCTGCTTCTGCTCGTCCGTGCCGAAGTTGAAGATCACCGGGGCGACCAGCTTCAGCCCCAGAACGGTCAGGTTGGGCGCGCCCGCCAGCGCGCATTCCTTTTCAAAGATATAGCGCTGCGTCGGGGTCCAGCCGGTGCCGCCGACATCCTTGGGCCACTGGTACGACAGCCAGCCCTGCTTGTTCAGCGTCTCGTTCCAGTCCTGCCCGATCTCCGGCTCGACGAACACGGTCGGCGATGCCTCTGCCCCCTCGCGGATGCGGTCGGTAAGGTTTTCGGCCAGGAACGCGCGCACCTCGTCGCGGAACGCGGTCTCCTCGGGGCTCAGTTCGATATCCATCTCATCGTTCCAAAATGGTGACGGCAGACACGCCCGGCGCGCCGTACACATGGCTGTAGGCGGTGCGCGGATTGCCCGGCACCTGTCGGTCCCCACCCTGGCCGCGCAATTGCACGACATTCTCGTAAACCTGGCGCAGGCCGGACGCGCCGATCGGCTCGCCGCAGGCCAGGCAGCCGCCGTCGGTATTGACGGGCAGCCTGCCGTCCAGCTCGGTCAGCCCCTCGGCCAGCCAGCGCTCCTGCTCGCCCGGCCGGCAAAAGCCGTTCTCGGCCATGTGCATCAGCTCGGCCCCCGCCTCGGTGTCCTGCAATTGCGCGACGTCGATGTCGGACGGGCCAATGCCGGCAATCTCGAACGCGTCGCGGCTGGCGATGGCGGTCGCGGTGCCGCCGCCGGCGACATCGACGCTGGGGGCGAATACCTCGAAACTGCCGGGCGGGCGGGTGCGCATGGTCGCCGCCTTCAGCCGGATCGGCGTGATGCCCAGCTCGCGCGCCTTCTTCTCGCTCGCCAGCAGCAGGGCGACGCCGCCCTCCGCCGGGGAACAGAACATGTATTTGGAATAGGGATCGGACACCATCGGCCCGTCGAGAATGACGTCCAGCGGCACCGGCTCGCGCCGCCAGGCGTGGGGCGCGCGCGATCCGTTGCGGAACGCCTTTTCCGCGACAAGCCCCAGCGTCTTTCGCGAAATGCCGTTCAGCGCCATGTAGCGCATGATCTTGCAGGCGAAGAACTGGGTGGTGACCATATAGCCCGCCTCGCCGTACCATTCGGGCAGGTTGTATTCGGCAGGCTTGGCATCGAACGCGCCGCGCGGATGCTTGTCGAACCCGACCGCCAGGCCGATGTCCGCCTCGCCCGACTTGATCGCCATCTGTGCGGAGAACAGCGCCGAGCCGCCCGCCGCGCAGCCGTTGCGGACATTGATGAACTGTACGCCGGTCAGGCCCAGCTGCTCGACCATGGTGTCGGGATTGCCCGCCGCGTCGGACGCGCCATAGGCGAACTGCACGTCGCCCCACTCCAGCCCCGCGTCCTTCAGCGCCTGCCGCACCGCGAACACGCCCTGGTCGACCCCGCTCATGCCGGGCGTCCGGCCGAACGGGTGGATGCCGATGCCGATTATGCACACGTCCATCACGCCGCCTCCCTCGCCTGCGATGCGGCGGGTCGGAAAGCGGGGATCAGCACGGTCTCCCCGTCCGCCTTTTCGAACGGCGCGGGCTCGAACTCCAGCGCCATGCCGATTTCGATTCCGCCGAAATCCACGCCGGTCAGCCGCGCCTCGATGATCGTTTCGCCCGGCAGCTCGACATAGCCGAGCGCGAAGGGCTCGAACGTCTCGGGCCCGGCATAGGGCGGGCTTTTCGGACGGAAGCGCTGGATGGTATAGCTCCACAACGTGCCGCTGCGCGACAGCGGCACCGGTTCGAACCGGTCGCTTGCGGGACAGGGAAAGGTGATGCGCCCCGTCTCGCGGTCGCGGCCCCCGACCGGGCGCGGCGGGTTTTCGGGCGTGAACAGCCCCTGTGCTATCGCATCCATTGCAGTCCCCTCCCGCCCGGGTGACGGGCATGATTCGTCTTGTCGTTCACGCATCTAAGCGCAAAGCGACCGGCGACGCATGCTGCCCAAATTGCTAGGCGGGGTATCGCGGCCCTCGGCAACGCCGGTCAGTTGACCGAGAGATAGCCCAGCTGCGCCGCCTTGTAGACGGTCTGGCTGCGGTTCACCGCGTTCAGCTTGGTCGAGGCGTTGTGGATGTGGAACCGCACCGTCGCCCTGCTACGCGAGATGATCATGCTGATCTCCATGTCGGTCTTGCCGATGGCGGCCCAGCGCAGGCATTCCACCTCGCGCTTGGACAGGCGCGATCCGGGGGGCAGCGCCTCCATGTCCGCCATCGCGCGGGTATAGCTGCGGATGAAGGCGCGCGCATAGATGCCCAGCATCGCGCCATATTTGTCGAATTCCTCCGACAGGTCGGTGCGCGAGGTGTCGACCGGATTGAAGCTGACCGCGCCGATCTTCCCGAACACCATGTGCACCGGCACCACGATCGCCGCCTTGGTACGGGCCCGCGTCTCGAAATTGGCGAGGTCGATCGCGTCGAGATAGGGGTTGGGGATCGGCAGATGGAACCCCTCCGGGTTGATCCAGAAGGGATCGTTCTCGAACCGGCAGGCCGAGGTGATCGGCGATTCGAGCGCAATGCGCGGGCTGCGCCACCACGCATTCTCGCTGTCGGACCAGCCGAATATCTCGCTGGCCAGTATGTTGCCGTCGGCGTCCACGGGCGTGCGCTTGTCCGCGATGTCGTGGGCGGGCGCGGCGCGCATGCCGTGCTCGGCCGCGATGTCGGCCAGCGCGGTGGCGGCCCGGCGGATGTCGTCCGGGCTGACGATGGTCACATCCTCCAGCCGGTCGATCACGAATTTCGTCATGTGAATGTCCCCTCCCAGGATGACCAACGATAAGCGCCACTTGCACAAAGGACAATGCGCGATCGACCCTGCCGTGCCCCGCCCGGCGGCCCACCCCTATTATTTTGCAGAGCCTTCGCCGCGCCGCATTGCTGCTACCAACCGGGGCGGAGGAGCGCACCCATGAACTTCGAACTGACCGAAGACGAGGAAATGCTGAAGGCCGTGGTCGAAAGGTTCGTGGCCGATCATTACGACGTCGAGAAGCGCCGCAAGTACCTCAGGGAACCCGCCGGGTTCAGCGGCGACAACTGGTCGGTGCTGGCCGATCTGGGCCTGCTGGCGCTACCCTTTGCCGAGGATGACAGCGGGCTGGACCTTGGCGCGACCGCGCTGTCGGTGGTGTTCCAGGCATTGGGCCGCGGCATCGTGGTCGAACCGCTGCTGGAAAGCGCGATCCTGCCCGGCCTCTATCTCGCGCATGGCCTGCCCGGCGATCTGCGCGGCGAATGGCTGGCCGGCGTGCTGGCGGGCGAGAAGCGCGTCGCCCTCGCCCGGCAGGACGCGGGGCTGTACCGCGGCGACCAGACGGTGCGGGCGCGCGAATCGGATGGCACGGCCGTGCTGTCGGGCCAGAAACCCTTCGCCATCGCCGGCGCAGAGGCCGACGCCTTCATCGTCGCTGCCGATGACGGCGCGCTCTATCTGGTGCCCGCCGATGCGCCGGGGCTGGAGGTGCGCGAATGGCGGCTTGCCGACGGCACCCACACCGCCTCGCTCGGCCTTGACGAGGTGACGGTCCCCGCCTCGCACCGGCTGGACATCGCGCCCGAGGCCGCGACCCGGATCGAGACGCTGGCCGCGCTCGCCCGCGCGTCCGAGGCGCTGGGCATCATGGACGCGATGTTCCAGGAAACGCTGGGCTATCTGCGCACGCGCGAGCAGTTCGGCACCGCCATCGGCAAGTTCCAGGCGATCCAGCACCGCATGGCCGCGCTCTACGCCGTGCTGGAACAGTGCCGCGCACTGGTCGAGACCGCGATCGTGGCCGAGGGCACCGACCGCTTTGCCGACGATACGCAAGGCGCGCGCGCCTTCATCGCCGAACACTCGCTGGAACTGGGTCACGAGATGATCCAGATGCACGGCGGCATGGGCATCACCGACGAGCTGTCGATCGGCCAGGGGCACAAGCGCCTGCTGGTCCTCTCGCGCTGGCCCGAACCGCCGCTGGCGACGCTGGATCGCTACGCAGCGGCCCTGTGATGGCGGCGCTGTGGCGGGGCGGCGCTGTGGCGGGGCGGGCAGCAACGATATGAGAACCTCGAGAGGATGGATCGCATGAAGTGGGCCGCTCCCCGGCTGGTCGCGGGGCTGGCAGCGACACTCGCCGCAGGCGGGTTGGCACTGGCGCAGCCGAATGACTGTCCCGCCGCGCCGGCAGCGGGGACACAGGGCCGGCTGCCGGCGTCGAGTCCCGCGGAAGTAGCGACGAACAAGCGCTATTCCCCCCGCTGCGCGACCCGGCCGAGAACAATCTCTACCGGGGCGACCTGCATCTCCACACCGACCAGTCGCCCGACGCCTTCCTGACCGGTACGTCCGCGTGATCAGGATTCCGCGCCCGCGCCGGACCGCAAGTGGCGAGAAGTTCTTCGGCGTCCGCAAGCCCGAACAGGTCCGCCGCGTCGTACGCGACCGGGCCTATAGCTTACCCATCTGGTATCATCCCTGAGCGGTCCGCACCCATGAAGCTTCGCAACATCGACCCGCTTTTCCAGTTCCTCGGCATAGGCGCGTTGCTATTCGCGCTCTCGGCGCTGGTGCGCCCGTTCGGCGGGGACGACGCGACCATCGTCGTGGACCGCCCGGCGCTGGAAACCTACCTCGCGGCAGGCGGGGGCGAGACGCTGTCCGCCGCCGCACGCCGCCAGGGCGGCGCGCCTGCACTCGACGCGCTGAGCGATGACGAGCGCCGCGCGCTGGTCGATCACTACGTCGAGGAGCAGGCGCTCTACCGCGAGGCGCGCGGATGGGGCCTCGACGACGGCGACCTCGTGATCCGGCGCAGGCTGGGCCAGTCGCTCAAGTTCGCGCTGCGCCCCATGGCCGCCCCCGATCCGGGCGATGCGGTGCTGCGGGCCTTTTACGCGAGGAATATGGACAAGTACCGGTCCGAGACCGCGACCAGCTTCGACCATGTGTTCTTCAGCAACGAGATGCGCGGTGCGGACGGCGCGCGGCAGGCTGCCATTGCAGCAGCGGCCGGGTCGATGCCGGACTGGCGGGCGACGGGCGACCGCTTCCCCTATCAGCGCAGCTTTGTCGATGCGGGACCGGACCTGATCGCATCGGAACTGGGCAAGGATTTCCTTGCCGATCTGGCTGCGCTGCCCCCGGGGCCGGATCGGTGGCAGGGACCGATCGCGTCGGACATCGGTTTTCACCTGGTCCGCATCAACCGGCGCACCGACGCGCATACCGACGCGTTCGCCGATGTTCGCCCCGCCGTGCTGGACGACTGGCAGCGCGCGCAGCAAGAGGACGATCTGGGCGCGGCGGTGGACCGCATCGTGGACGGCTACCGGGCGCAGGTCGACCCGGGCGTGTTCGCCGATTGACGGTGGCCGCCTTGCACCGCCTGATCCCGCTGCTGCTGTGCGTTCTGGCTGCCCTGGTGCCGGCGAGGGCGCAGGCGCATGAAAGCCTGCCCATCGTCGTCTCGCTCTGGGAGGCGGCGCCGGGCCGCTATGTGCTGACGACGCGGCTGCCCGGCAATATCGACCCGGCGCAAAGACCGCGCCTGTCAATGGCAGGCCCATGCAAGCCGTCCCGCGCGGAGGGTCCCACCCAGCTTTTCGCTTGCCCACGCGGCGATCGCCCCGCCGCCCTCGACATCGCATGGCCGGGCGGCGTGCCCTCTTCCGCGCTGTTGCTGCGCAGCGAATTCGCCGACGGCACCCAGTCCGTGCGCGTCAGCGCGGCGGGCAGCACCGCGCTCGCCCTCCCCCGCCGCGAAACCGCATGGGGTGTGTCGGCGTCCTATGTGCGGATCGGGGCCGAGCACATATTGTTCGGGATCGACCATTTGCTGTTCCTCGTCCTGCTGGTGCTGATCACCCGCACGCCGCGCCGCACCGCGTTGACGGTGACGGGCTTCACGCTGGGCCATGCGTTGACGATCACGCTCGCCTCGCTGGGGACGATCCATGTCGACGGCAGGGTGGTCGAGGCGCTGATCGCGCTGAGCATCGTGTTCGTCGCGACCGAACTGGCGCGCGGCGGGCGCGATACGCTGTTCACACGCTATCCGGTGATCGTCGCGGGGGGCTTCGGCCTGCTGCACGGGCTGGGCTTCGCGGGCGCGCTGGCCGAGATCGGGCTGGCGCAGAGCCAGATCGCGCTGTCGCTGATCGGCTTCAACGTCGGGGTGGAACTGGGCCAGATGCTGTTCGTGGCCGGGGTGCTGGCAGCCATCGCCATCGCCCGGCGGTCGGCGGAGAACCGCCACGCCGGGAACGCCGCAGCGAACCGCTGGCTGGCCGGCACGCGCAATGCCGCCGTGACCTCCATCGGCGTCGTGGCGGCGTTCTGGTTCTGGGAACGCGGGCTGCTCGTCCTCGCCTGAGAGGACGACGACGGTGCCGCCCACCCCCCCTTCGCCCACCCCCCCCTCGCCCCCCCTCGCCCCCGCCCTTGCCAAACCGGCTCCGGAAGGTGGAGACTGAACGCATGCAAACTCCGCCCCAGCTCATGCCGCGCACGCCATGAACGAGCTCTCGCCCCGCCGCGCCCCCCCTTCCCCCGGCCCCTCTTCCCCGGCCCCTCTTCCCCCGGTCCTGCGTCCCCCAGCCCCGCTTCGAGGCGCGGCGAACAGACGCGTGAGCGGATCCTCGATGCCGCCGAACGGCTGTTTTCGCAGCGCGGCTATCACGGCACGTCAATGCGCGATCTCGCGGCGGAGGCGGATGTCCGCATGGGGCTGGTGCATTATCATTTCGGGACCAAGGACCAGGTGCTGGCCACCGCCGTGGATCGCAGGCTGGACCAGTTGACCGCCGCGATCGACGCCGGTTTCGCGCAGGCCCGCGCCGCTGGCGGCCTTGCGAACATCGAGGATTGCGTGCGCGCCTTCATCATGCCCTTCCTCGCCATCCATGCGGACAGGTCCCACCCGCTGCATTATTTCGTGGTGATGAGCTCGCACCTGATGAGCTCGTACCGCGTGCCGGAGGTCCAGCCCGCGCTGCAGCGCCTTGGGGCGGTATCGGCGATCTTCACCGATGCGCTGCGCGGCATTCGCCCCGCCGCGGACGAGGACCGGCTGCTGACCGGCACCTATCTCATCGAGGCGGCTTTGATCTTCATGATGCAGGATCCCGGTTTCCTCGACGATCTCAGCCACCAGCACCACTCTGCAGAAAGGCTGGAGACAATCGCCGACGCGACGCTGCACTTCTTCTCTGCCGGGATGCAGGCGCTGATCGGCGCTCGGCCCGGATCCTCGCCAAAGGGATAGTTTGGTCGATCGACCAATACCGGTAGGTTGCGTCCCGATGGACCGACCGCGCCCACAGGACAGCGCGGCGATATCGGGAGAGTATTCATGAACCAGCAGACAGCCGTTCCGCCCCCGATGGACGGGCGCGACCCGTCGAACCTGCGCGGCGACAAGATCACCGGCGACCGCTATTTCTCGAAGGAATTCGCCCGGAAGGAATGGGACCATTTGTGGACGAAGATCTGGCACATCGCCGGACGCACCGCCGACATCCCGGAGGCGGGCGACTTCATGGTCCATAATTTCATGAAGGAATCGGTCATTGCCGTGCGGCAAAAGGACGGCTCCGTCCGCGCCTTCTACAACAGCTGCGGACACCGGGGCATGCGGATGGTCGACGGGACCAGCTCGGTCGCGGCGTTCCACTGCCCCTATCACGGCTGGCAGTGGGGCATCGACGGCGTGCTGGAAAAGGCGCAGGACGCCGACGTCGATTTCTCGCAGGGCAATCCCTGCGGCAAGCTCAAGCTCAACGAGTTGCGCTGCGACATCTGGGGCGGCTTCGTGTGGTACACCATGGACGACGACGGGGCGTCGCTTGAGGAGTATCTCGAACCGATGGTCGCGCTGTATCGCGGCTATCCGATGGATACGGCGGTGCGCGTCGCGTGGTACCGGATCGAGATCAACGCCAACTGGAAATTCGTCACCGACAATTTCTCGGAAAGCTATCACACCCGCACCGCCCATCCGCAGGTGCCGCCATGGATCGACCAGGACGTCGATTCCGCCCGGCACGAGATGTGGCCGGGGGGCCATGGCCGCACGGTCCAGCCGATGCGCCCTTCCCTGTCCGACCGGCCGGCAGGCGGCGGCAACGCCATGTTCGAGGCGGAGCTGCGCAAGTGGGACATCGATCCCGGCAAGTACGAAACCTACGAGGATTTCGCGCTGCAGGGGTGGAAGGACCTGAAGGCCGCGAAACAAAGGCTCTGGGCCGAAAAGGGCTATGTCCACTACAAGGACATGAACGACGAGGAGATCACCGACAGCCCGCATACGGTGATCTTCCCCAATGTCACCATCAGCTTCCTGCCCGACAATCTCGTCTTCTTCCGCTCCGAACCCCATGCGGAGGACCCGGAGAAATGCTATTTCGACCTGTGGTGCATGGCCTTTCCGGTGGAAGGGCGGACCGAGGTGGAATCGATCATGGCAGGGCCGAAACCGCTGCGCGAGGTGCTGGAATGCGAGCATCGCAAGTTCGACGGCGGCAACGGCATCCCCGAACTGCGCGACCAGATCGTGTTCCAGGACATGGAGCTGGCCGAGAACATGCAGGCGGGCATGCATTCGCGCGGCTACAAGGACGCCTATCTGTCCGACCAGGAGACCCGCGTGCGCTTCTTCCACGAAGTGCTGAACGACTGGCTGGAGGGCCGCCGCCCCTGACGGCCTGTTCCCCCCTCCCCCGCCCGCGCTGCTAGGACTTTGGCCAGTAGCGGGGCGGCTTTGCCGCGCAGCACACTCGCCCGCATGGCCGCAGCAGGGGCCGGTCGGGAGAGCGATATGACAGAGGATATCCGGTGGAGCCGCGAGGCCGACGTGGTCGTGCTGGGATCGGGCGGCGCGGCGATGACGGCGGCGATGGCGGCGCATGATTTCGGCGCGCCGGACGTGGTGATCCTGGAAAAGACCGGCATGGTCGGCGGCACCACCGCCATGTCGGGCGGCATGCTGTGGATTCCCGGCAACCACCACCAGATCGCGGCCGGGATCGCGGAGGACGACGAGGATGTCGTCGCCTATCTCGACGCGCTGGCGCCGGGGCAGCTGGATCCCGACACGCTGATGGCGTTCATGGAAACCGGCCCCGAGATGATCCGCTGGTTCGAGGAGCACACCCCGGTGCGCTTCCACGCCTTTGCCGATTTTCCCGATTACCAGCCCTACATGCCCGGCGCGAAGCCCGACGGCGGCCGGTCGCTGGACAACGAGGCGTTCTCGTTCCAGCGGCTTGGCAAGTGGGCGGCCCGCGTCAATCCCAGCAAGATGGCCTATCCGCTGCGCGGCAGCCTGATGGAAGCGGTCACCGGCGCGCTGGACGAGGCTTTGCTGGCGACGCGCGAGGCCGGCGATTACCGCGGGCTGGGACAGGCGCTGGCGGGGTCGCTGTTCCTGGGCGTGGTGGAACGCGGCATTCCGGTGGAATTCGAGACCCGCGCCCGCCGGCTGGTCAAGGCGGAAGGCCGCGTGATCGGGGTCATTGCCGAGGACGGGGATGGCCGCGAGATCGCGGTGCGCGCCCGGCGCGGCGTGGTGATCGCCACCGGCGGCTTCGAATGGAACGAGGCGCTGGTCAGGACCTTCCTGCGCGGCCCCCTCACCGGCCCGGTCAGCGTGCCCGAGAACGAGGGCGACGGGCTGCTGATGGCGATGGAAGCGGGCGCGCAGCTGGGCAACATGCAACACGCGTTCTGGATGCAGAGCGTGCTGGAGTTCGAGCCGCAGCACCGCGATGCCAAGCCCAACTACATGCTGGGGTCCGACGAACGCGCCCGCCCCGGCGCGATCCTGGTCAATCGCAAGGGCCGGCGCTTCGTCAACGAGGCGGCGAACTACAACGCGGTCGGCAAGGCGCTGCACGCATTCGACGCGGGCACGCACAGCTATGCCAACCTGCCCTACTGGCTGATCATCGACCAGCGTTACCGCGAGCGCTATCCCACCTTCAACACGCCGCCGGGCGGGCCGGTGCCGTCCTACATGATGCAGGGCGACACGCTTGAGGAACTGGCGGAAAAGGCGGGCATCGACCCGCAAGGCCTGGCCGCCACCGTGGCGCGGTTCAACGCGATGGTGCGCGAGGGGCGGGACGACGATTTCCAGCGCGGCGAAAACAGCTATGACAATTTCTACATGTGGGGCGACATGGCATACGACCCGCCTTGGCGGACGCTGGGCGAGATCGGCGAGGGCCCGTTCTTCGCGGTAAAGATGGAAGCGGGCGCGCTGGGTACCGCGGGCGGCCCCCGGACCAACGAGAACGCGCGGGTCATCGACTGGAACGGCGAAGCGATCCCCGGCCTGTATGCCGCGGGCAATGCGATGGCCGCCGTGCTGGGCGAGGCCTATGGCGGTGCGGGCGGGACGCTGGGACCGGGCATGACCTTCGGCTTTATCGCGGGCCGCCATCTCGGCAGCCATGTGCCCAATCGCTAGTACGTCGCGGCGGGGCCGCGCCGCCAAGAGCCGCAAGGCCCGCCAGAGCGCCTGTCAGCGCGTCGAGCCCCGTGGCCGTCCCAGAGGGGCGGTGGAGCAGGTTTTCGCACCCAGCGGGCTTCTGGAGAGGCCGGGAGCGGTTGTTCAGGAGCAAGGCTCGCCGGCACCCGACCAGACGCGCGGAGACTTGGCCCGGTCGGCAGGCGGCGCTTGGCGCATCAACGATACAGCCATCCGGCATTATGCTGCGTGCGGTTGAAGTGTTCGCAGGCAGCAGGATCACGAAGTTCCTGATCGGCGCAATCTAGAGCCCCGCCCCTGCCCCGCGTCAGGTGGGCCGCAGCCGATAGAGCGCCGCTCCATGCGCGGGCAGCAGGGTGCCGACATGGTCGTCCGCCCTGCCCAGATCGCGCCCCTCCCACAAGTCGCGCAGCATCACGGGCCGCTCTACGCCGATCTGGCGCAGCGCGGCGCCGGTTTCGCGGGGGCGGTCGGTGACGTTGAACAGCGCGAGAAACACATCCTCGCCCTCTTCCGCCCGTGCGGTCCACAGCTTCATCCCGTCCTCGACGAAATGCGGGCAATTGCCGATGCTGCGCTGGTTGACCTGCAGCACCTCGCGATTGGTCAGCAGCGCCAGCGTCGCCGCATCGAGATGTCGCAGGTCCCCGCCCATGATCAGCGGCGAACGCGCGATCGACCACAGGGTCATCAGCGTGCGCTGCTCGGCGGGGGTAAAGCGGCTGTCGCGCTCGCCCAGCGCCAGCCGGCCCAGCGGCAGCATGTCGGCGTCGGGCCATGCGCCGGGCCCGCGCCACGGGGTCCAGTTCTCCAGCCTTGTGAACTGCGCCTCCAGCAACGGCCATTCGTCCCAGAAATCGTCGGATATCCGCCACATCTGCGCATGGCGGCGCACATGATCGGCGCGCAGCAGCGGCGTGTCGCCCGGCGAGAGGCTGAGCACCATCGGCCGCCCGCAGCGCGCGATGGCCGTTGCCGCCGCCTCGATCTCGGCCGCGTGGGGGTCGTAGGGGCGGCTCATGTCGTCCATCTTGATGAAATCGACGCCCCATGACGCGTAGAGGCGGAACAGCCCGTCATAGTATTCCTGCGCGCCGGGTTTGGTCATGTCGACGCCGTACATGTCCGGATTCCACGCGCAAGTGCTTGAAATATCGGCAATATCGCGTGCCCGCAAATCGGTCTCATAGATGGGCAGATTGCGCCGTACCGCCTCGCGCGCGATGCCGCGCATGACGTGGATGCCGAACTTCATGCCCATCGCATGGATCCTGGCGGCAAGCGGCGCAAAGCCCTTACCCCCCGCGGCAGAAGGAAAGCGGTTGGGCGCGGGCACGAGCCTTCCGTGGGGATCGAGCGCGGGAACCGGCGCGTCATTATAGACATAGCCGCTGGCCTCGGGCTCGTACCACTGGATGTCGACGGTAAAGACGTCATAGCCAAAGGGCAGCAGCCGGTCGCGCATGATCGCGGCGGTTTCCAGGGCCTGTGCCTCGTCGATAGTCCCGGCAAAGCTGTTCCAGCTGTTCCAGCCCATCGGCGGGCGCTGCGCGAGCGGTGCCGCTGATGCCGCTGATGCCGCGGGTGCCGCGCCGGCTGCGGCCAGGACCTGCGGCGCCGGCATCGCCAGCGGCGCCGCGGCGGCGGTCAGGAGCACGGTGCGGCGCGTGAGGTCCATGGTCGGTTCTCGTCCCGGGATAGTGGCTCGATGCGGGAGGACGGGGCGTGAGGCGAGCGGTTCTGCGCCCTTCCCTCTTTCACCCATCCCAAAGGATTTCACCCGGTTAGAGAGTTTAAGAAGCTTTTAGAAGAGTTAAGCGCTGCCGGCACGCGCGACGGCCAGCGTTTGCGCCGAGTTGCCCGGCGGGCGCGTTCCCGATGTGACGGCAATTCGTTCCCGAAAGGTCGATCCGTCGTTCTCGAAGTGTCGATGGGCTGTTCCCGAAAGGACGATCGCGGTTCCCGTTGTGTCGATGATGCGACACATGCGCATATTTTGCCGCCCGCATTGAATCACTTTCATTCGTTCTTCCGTGCAACTCGTTCAAAGCGGCGCAGGTTCCCGGCGGTGCCTGTGGACAGATCATCCGGACGCGACACTTCGGGAACGCCCGACCTTTCGGCGGCAATTCTCGAGGTGCGGGTAGAGATGCAGGATGCGCCGCGCCGTCAAAGCGCGGGAGCGGGCGTTCAGCCGCGAAGCTGGTGGCGGTGCTTGTCGTGGTGGCGCTTGACCCAGCCGATGAAGGCCTTCTGCCAGTTGGCGGGCAGGCGCGCGGCATCGGCATCGACCCAGCGTTCGAAGTCGGCGTGCAGCGCGTGCAGGTCCCATCCCGGGCATGTGGCGCGCAGGTGCTCGATCGTGTCGTCGGTCATGTAGCCGCGAGTGGCGGCGTCCGACAGCCCGGCAATGGTCGATCGGATCAGCGCCGAGGCATCCACGGGCCGTTCGTTCGCGGGGTCGGCCACGGCGCGCGGCTTTGCCCTGGATGCGGCCGCGCCATGCGAGGGCGAGAGAGGGACAGGAGCGGCCCAGGCCGCCGTGCCGTCCTGTTTCGCCGGCCCCCACTCGCCGGCCGCTCGTCTGGCAGCGCCGGACGCCGTCTCCGTGCGTTTCCCCGGGGAAACGTCATTGGCGGCCGGCAGCGCTGCGGGATCCTCGGGCGCGGAGTTCAGCTGCCGGATCTCCGCACCGTCCTTGCCGTCGATGCGGCGCATGCGGACCAGCGGGTCCCCTCCCCTCCCCTGCTCCAGCGACAAGCCATAGCCGGGAAGCGCGTTCTTCTCGACGAGCTTGAGCATCTCGAACTTGAAGCGGCGATACTGCCCCTCCGCGCCCGATTTCTCGAACAAGGTCGGCAGCGCGATGGCAAAGCCCGCCTCCCCTGCCCCACCCGCATGCTTGCGCGCCACGCGGTAGAGCCAGCGCTCGCGCCCTCCGGTGATGTCGAAATAGGCGCGATCGATCGACAGCACGCCGCCCTTCATCATCACGCCTTCCCAGAACCAGTTCGACAGTTCCAGCGTCATGCCCCGGCTGCGCTCGGTCTTCTCGTCCACCAGCTGGGTCCAGCCGTCGAGCCACGAGAAGGTCGCCTCGCGCCGGTTCTCGGCCCGGATGTTGGTCTTGATCGTGGTCGACACCAGCCGATCCAGCGCCTGTCCCAGCAATTCATAGGCGCGGCCCGTGGTGGGGCGGCCGATGGCGCGCAGCAGGTCGTAGGGCATCAGGTGCAGCTTGCGCGGCACGTCGTTGACGCCGCGGCGCGCCATGTCGGCCAGCTGGCTGGCGCAATAGATCAATATGTCCGCGTCCCAGATCGTGGCCATGCCGTAATCGGGATTGGCGCTGACATGGACCCACATCTTGCCGTCGGGGCTGGTGTAGTCGATCGGCTTGACCCGCTTCGACTTGGCGAGGCTGAAGAACGGTCGTTCCATCATCTCGCGCTGATCGCGCATCGGCAGATCGGCGAGATAGGGGAGGAACATGTCGAACTGTTCGGTTACCGCCTCGCGGTTCGATTTCGTCATGGATGCACTCGCGGGGGAGGGAAGGGGAGGGCGGCTTGCCTGAAAGCGCTGAACGCCGGCTGGGCGCGTTTCCCCGGGGAAACGGGCAGCAGCAGGGCACGGCGCGGTCCGACCCGGCCCCCGGTCAAGATCGTTTCCCCGGGGAAACATCCGGGGAAACGCCGCTCGGCAAGCGCGCCGGCCTCAGCCATTCCTGACGGGCAAGAGGGCCGGGAGGCGCATGTCACCGCTGCAGTCCGCGTCCGTCGCCTTCCAGTTCGGACAGGGCATCGCGCACCCGGTTGATCAGATCATCCTCGGACAATCCATGGCCCGCATGCAGCCGCAGGGTGACGCCCTGCCGGTTGGCGCTCTGCACCGTGATGGCGGGGCGGCCATGCGCGCCTTCCAGCACGAACTTTTCGGGCGCGTCCTTCTCGGTCCCGGCAGACAGCAGCTTGGCGATCACCTCGGCAGAGGGGAGGGGAGGGCGGCCGGTCTCGCGCCGGGCTTCCTGGTCGCGGGCAAGCCTTGCCGCCTCGCGGCGGATTGCGGCGGCGCGGTCCCTGTCGTCCAGCGCCTGCGCCAGCGGATAGGCGGGCTTCAGCTGCACCTCGGCAGGCGAAGCGAAGGCCGCGATCACCCCATCGGGAATCTTGGCGACCTTGAGCATCTTGGACAGCCAGCCCTTGGACAGCTTGAGCCGTTCGGCCATGCGCGTCAGATGGTTGCCGTAATGCTCGGCCAGTGCGGCCGCGTAATTGCGCGCGCGTTCAAGGTCGGACACGTCCTTGCGGGCGCGGTTCTCGATATCGGCGAGGCGAAAGGCCGCCTCGTCGTCCAGCTCCACGACCTGCGCCAGGAATTTCATGTCGGGCCATGAATTCGCGCGCAGCCAGCTGATCGACCAGTGGCGGCGCGTGCCCGCGATCACCTCATATTCATGGGTCGGGTCGCCCTCGATCCGGCGGACCACGGCGGGGACCTTCTGGCCGCCCTCGGCGATCAGCGAATCGATCAGTTCGCGGCAATTCTCTTCGGTGAGGTGCTCATAGCTTCGCGCATTGCCGGCCCAGGGCCGCACCCGCGCGGGATCGAGCAGCATCTGCGTGACCTGCCGCACCTCGCCATTGGCGACGCGGGCCAGCGCGCTTTCGCGGCCCAGCAGCGTCATGGACCCGGCGCGCCTGCGCGATGGCGCAAGAGCGGGCTCGGCCTGAGAGCGGACAGGGGAGGGGGCTATCGTCTCGACGGCTGGAGCAGGCGAATTCGGCGGCCGCGGCCTCCTCCTCGTCATCGCCCAGCAGATCGGCCAGATACTCGGATTGCTTACGCGCCATCATTCGTCCTTTCGGGAACGGCGGGCCCGGCTATCGCCAGGGCGGGCGAGTAGGAAAATAAAAACTCGGGCGAAGGAGCGCGATCAGGCCGCATTGACGATCGCCTCCTCGCTCGCCGGTTCGGCCACGCCCCAGCCCCTGCGGACCAGCGCCTCGACCTGGCCCAGCGCCTCGTCCAGATTGGCGCGGCAGCGCTTGTGCGTGCGCGCGGTGCCGATCGGGCGCTCCAGCTCGTAGATCGTCATCATGCGCAGCGCCGCGTGGCTGATCTCCGCGCTTTCCAGGATCGGCACGGGCAGCAGGGCAGGGCCAAAGCTCTGTTCCATGATCTGCCGCACCATCGCGTGGCTGGGATCGTTGGCATCGAACTTGGAACAGATCAGCCGGACGAAATCGTAATCGACCGCGATGCCCGCATCCTGAAGCTGGCCGGTGACCTGCTCCATCATCGACAGGAACTGCACGGTCGAGCAGAAATCGGGCGTGGTCGCCGCCAGCGGCACCAGCAGCGCATTGGCCGCCTGCATCACGGCAAGACTGATCGTGCCCAGCGCCGGCGGCGGGTCGAGCAGGACGATGTCGTAGTTCTGCGCAAGCTCCATAAGTCCTTGTTTAAGTTTGCGAAAACGGCTCGCCAGCACCGATCCGCCATCCGATCCGGCGGCGGCCAGCTCGTACTCCACGTCGAACAGTTCGAGGTTGGAGGGGATCAGGTCGACATTGGGCCAGGGCGTGCCCTGCACCGCGTAGATCCAGCGTCGACTGCGTCGGATCGATCGAGAGATAGGGATAGAGCGTCTGCTCGCGCGTGACGTTGAAATGGGGGTTGAAGCCGAACAGCGTGGTCGTGGTCGCCTGGCTGTCGCAATCGACGACCAGCACGCGGTAGCCCTGCACGCCGAAATAATGCGCCAGATGGGTGGTGACGGTCGATTTGCCGACGCCGCCCTTGAAGTTCTGCACCGCGATCATCGCGGGCACGTCCAGCGGCGCGCGGGCCGGGCTGGCGCCCAGCACATCGCGCATCACCAGCAATTGCTCGATCGTATAGCCCGGGCGGCGGCCGTTCTCGGTCGGCGGGGGAGGGGGCAGGCGCCCGTCCTCCTCCGCCATGCGGATCCGGTTCGTGCTGCAGCCCAGCAGCGCAGCAGCCTCGGCAATGCCATAGCGGGCGAGCAGGCCCTTGCGCGCCTCGGGAAGAAATGCCTTCTTGCGAAGCCGCTCGATCATGCGCTCGCCCGCTTCGGCGAGTTCGCTAATCCGGTCGATTTCTGAATTCATTTTCGGTCCCGCGCTGGATTTGAAGCTTTTCGCAATCATGCTGCGCCGAAATGCTTCAATGCGCAAAGGGGGTGGCGGGTTATCCACATGATCACCCCGCAAAACCGCGCTGTGCGGCGATCATTCCTGATTTGCTTGCAAAAGTGAACATACATGCTCCATTTGTAGTCGGACCGCGGCACCACGACCGCGCATTATGGATGGAGGGGAATGTGGCAGGCAGATTGCTGCGTCACGGGCTGGCCCTTGTGCCCGCCGCTTTGCTGGTGGTGCTGGGTCTGGTGCTGGCGGCCGGCGGCGTACGGCTGCTGTTGCTGGGCGGATCGCCCTATTACCTGTGTGCCGGCGCGATGCTGCTGATCGGCGGAATTCTGGGCTTTCGCGGGCATGCGGCGGCGCTGTGGCTCTATGCCGCGTTCCTGCTGGCGACGCTGGTGTGGTCGCTGGCAGAGGCGGGGTTGCGCTTCTGGCCGCTGTTGCCCCGGCTGGCGGGACCGGCGGTGCTGGCGCTGGTGCTGGCGATCCCTTTCGTGTCCCGCGCGATGGCCGGGGACGGCGGGCGCCGCGCGGGGCAGGGGGTGCTGGCGGCGGGGCTGCTAACGCTCGGCGTGGTGGGGTCGAGCTATGTGCTGACGGATTCGGGAACGCGTGAGGACGCGCGAATCATGGCGGCGACATCTGCCTCGCCCGATGCCGCGGCAGCGGATTGGACCGCGTATGGCCGCGATTCGGCCGGAACCCGCCATTCGCCCGCCGCGCAGATCACTCCCGCCAATGCCGCCCGCCTGACCGAGGCGTGGCGCTATCGCACCGGTGACAGCAATGCCGCGCGGCCAGATATCGTGCAGCCGATGTCCTTCATGGCGACGCCGCTGATGGTGGACGACACGCTGTTGTTCTGCACCCCCATCGGCGCGGTGGTGGCGCTGGACCCGGAAACCGGGGCGCAGCGCTGGCGGCATGATCCGAAGTCCAGCTTCGGCGCGGCGCAGATGCTGAATTGCCGGGGCGTCGCGGTGCACCGCGCGGGCGGGGACGAAGCCTGCGCCGACCGCGTGCTGAGCACCACGGTGGACGGGCGGCTGATCGCGCTGGACCTGGAGACCGGTGCGATCTGCACCGGATTTGGCGACAGGGGAACGGTCTCGCTGCTCGACGGGCTGGGCGAATTCGACCGGGGCGCGACCTATACCTCCTCGCCGCCGGTGGTGATCGGGAACACGGCGGTTCTGGGCGGCTATGTGCGCGACAATTTCAGCTCGGCCGAGGCGTCGGGCGTGGTGCGGGCCTATGACACCGCGAGCGGCCGCCTGCTGTGGGCGTGGGATTCGGGCCGGCCGGACGATGCGCCGCCGCTGGGCGAGGGGGAAACCTATACCCACGGATCGCCCAATGCGTGGAGCGTGCTGAGCGCCGATCCCGCGCTGGGGCTGGTGTATGTGCCTACCGGCAATGCCACGCCCGATCATGTGGGCACGCATCGCAGCCCGCAGCTTGAACGCTATGCCAGTTCCATCGTGGCACTGGATGCGCGGACGGGGCGCGTGCGCTGGCATTTCCAGACGGTGCGGCACGATTTGTGGGACTATGACGTGCCCGCGCAGCCGGTGTTGTTCGACTTTCCGGCCGCATCGGGAACGGTTCCCGTCGTGGCGGTGCCGACCAAGCGGGGGGAGATCTTCGTTCTCGACCGGCGCACGGGCAAGCCGCTGACCGGGATCGAGGAACGCCCCGCACCCCGCGGCGAGGTACCGGGCGAGCGTTATGCCGCGACCCAGCCCTACCAGACCGGTTTTCCCACGCTGCGGCCCGCGAAACTGCGGGAAAGCGACATGTGGGGCGCGACGCCGATCGACCAGATGCTGTGCCGCATCCGCTTTCGCGCGCTGGATTACCAGGGGGATTTCACCCCGCCGTCGACGCGGGGCGCGCTGCAATATCCGGGCATATTCGGCATGCTGAACTGGGGCAGCGTCAGCGTCGACCAGCGGCGCAGGCTGATGCTGGTCAATTCCTCGGCCATTCCGCAGATCGTGACGCTGCACAGGCGGGCCGACATGGGGGGGCAGGAAACAGGCAATTCCCATACGGCGGGCATGCTGCCGCAGTTGGGCACCGATTACGCACTGACGATGGAGCCGATGGTGTCGGTGCTGGGCGTACCGTGCACGACGCCGCCCTGGGGGCACTTGACCGCGATCGACCTGGGCGCGCGGGAAACGGCGTGGCAGATCCCGCTCGGCACGTCGGAGGATGTCGCGCCGCTGGGCATCGCGGTGCCGGGCATCTTCAGCATCGGCGGGCCGATCACCACGGCGGGCGGAGTGACCTTCATCGCGGCCACGCTGGACGATTACCTGCGTGCGTTCGACACCGCGACCGGCCGCGAGTTGTGGCGCGGGCGGCTGCCGGCGGGCGGACAGGCGACGCCCATGGCCTATGTCTCGCCCACCAGCGGGCGGCAGTTCGTGGTGGTGGCTGCGGGCGGGCACGGCTTCCTGGGATCGACGCCGGGCGACTATCTGGTCGCCTATGCGCTGGCCGACGGGGAGGACGGGGCCGGGCGTGGGGACGGGGTCGGGCGCGCGAGCGGTGCCGGGCGCGGGGTCAGCGATGCGAAGGCGCGCTAGGCGCGGCCCTCGAACTCCTCTCCCGCATCGCGTTCGGCGCGGTTCGCGGACGGACGCGCTCCGATCTCCGACATGCCCAGCCGCGCGTGATATTCGCCCAGCTGACGCAGCGCATCCTCCTGCGCGGCGCCCGTCAGCACGACCGCCGCGCTCTGCAGGAAGCTGCAGCGCAGTTCCAGGCGGCATGCGTCGCTGTCGGTCATGCCGATGGCCCAGCGGCGATAGACCAGGAACTCGCCCACCACGTGCCGCTGCGCGATGCGTTCCAGGTCCAGGTCGCCGCGCGTGGTCCCGGCGGCGATCTGCAGGTCCAGCCAGTTGCGGAAACGATTATAGGCGACCGAGCGCAATTCGCGGATCTCCGCCCTGCGCGGGTTGAGCGAGAAATTGAAGCCGATCGCGACGCGCGCATATTCGGTGTCGCGCTCCATCTCGCTGACCATCCAGTCCAGCTCGTCGAACACGGTGTCCAGCGTGTAGGTGCGGTTCTTGCGCGCGATATGGTCGCGAACCTCGCGCATGCGGTCGGCCACCGTGGCAAAGATCACCCCGTCCTTGTCGGTGAACAGGCGATAGATCGTGCGCGGCGCGACCTCCGCCTCGCGGCAGAGGCGCGCGATCGTCAGCCCCTGCTCGCCCGCCTCGCCCAGGATGCGGTGGGCGCAATCGATGATGCGCTGGCGCCGTTCGGCCATGGCCGGGCTGGTATAGCGCCTGGGCACGCGGCGCGGCACGCCCTTGCGGGTCAGGTGCACCTCTGTCCCGGGCTCCTCGCTATCCGGTAGGTCGGTGCCGGGCGCCTCGGCTGCTGGGTCATGCTTGTCGCTCATCGTCCCGCGACCCTTAGCTTCGTGCGCCTTTGCGCGGAAGGAGCACAAGAAAAAAACATCAATGTTTGTTTTTCCCTTGGCTAAAATGATCATTCATGTTCTTTTGTTTGAACTGCCTCGCAAAGGGGCGATGCAAAGCCAATTCGCACCGAAATAACGCGAACGGCAGGATGGAGAGGGAAAGCCGATGGGTGGATTCCGCCAACAGTCGAGTTGTGCCTTGCGAGTGGTAGTCGCAGGGCTTTTTTGTTCCGTCAGCACCGCCGCGATCGCGCAGACCGGCGACGATCCCATGGCACAGCAGGGCGAATTCGCCGGTCAGCCGGTCGACGACCGGGGCAATCCGCTGGGGGATCCCCAAACGCTGGACCCCGCGCAGCCCGAGCCCACCCCCGGCCGCCCGCAGGGGCAGGCCACAGGGCTTGAGGATATCGTCGTGACCGCCCGCCGCGTATCGGAATCGCTGCAGGAAACACCGGTCGCGGTCACGGCCTTCACCTCGCAGGCGATCGCCAACAAGTTCGCGGCCGACATTCGCGCGCTGGCGGGCGACGTGCCCAACATGGTCATCACCAACGTGCCGGGCTTCAACGCGGCGTCGATCGGCATACGCGGCCAGTCCACCGGCGACATCATCCTGACCTTCGAACCTGCCGTGGGCGTTGTCGTCGACGATTTCGTGCTGGGGCACGTCCAGACGCAATTGTTCGACCTGTTCGACGTCGAACGGATCGAGGTGCTGCGCGGACCGCAGGGCACGCTCTTTGGCAAGAACACTGTCGGCGGCGTGGTCAATGTCATTACCAAGCGGCCCGAAACGACATTCGGCGGGCAGATCCGGCTGGGTTACGCCAGCTTCGACACCAAGGACGTGAAGGCGTCCCTGAACCTGCCGATCACCGACGGGCTGTATTTCCGCTTTGCCGGGTCGTTCCAGGAGAGCGACGGCTATTACAAGCTGACCAAGAACAACGATGTCGACGAGCCGCAGGGCCTGCCCGCGACGAACGACAATTTCGGCGGCACACGCTATTTCAACGCAAGGGCCAAGCTGCTCTGGGAAGCGAGCCCCGATACCGAGTTCATGCTGACCTATGAATTCCTGCGCGACCGCGGGGATTCGCCGCCGTCGGTCAACGAATCGCCGCCGGGCTTCCTGTTCGACGCGGTCGGTTTTCCCGGCATCCAGACCACCGGGGGCAGCCCGTTCGATACCGGCACCACGCTGTGCGAGGGCGACATCGACGCGGCGACCTGTCCGGGCACGTTGCTGGGCCACCGGATCGACATCGACGGCGCCTATCTGCGGGGCGAGCACACCATGCTGGGCCTTGGCACCATCACCGCGGTCGGCGGCTATCGCCGGGTCAAGTCGATCCTGCCGTCGGATTATACCGGCGAAAACGCCTATCTGTTCGTGTCGACCCGCAACGACGTGCGCGAGCAGTACAGCTTCGAGACGCGCTTCACATCGGACTTCTCGGACAAGTTCGGCTTTACTGTCGGCGCGATGTACTGGGGCCAGACGCTGGATGCGCGGGCGACCAGCTTCCTGGGCTTCCTGCGCTTCCTGGGCGATCCCACGGCGCTGAGCGATCCCAACCAGTCCACCGCCGACTACAAGGTCGACAGCTATGCCGTGTTCGGCGAGGCGGAATACAATATCAGCGATCCGCTGTCGGTGTTCTTCGGCGCGCGCTACACCATGGAGGACAAGAGCTTCTCCGTCCGTCCGCAGGTGCGCCGGTCGACCATCGCGACGGGGTTCTGGCCCGAATATTCGGATTCCGCCAGTTTCGAGAAGCCGACGATCCGCGCGGGTTACCGCTGGGAAATCACGCCCGGCGTCAACAATTACTTCACCTACAGCCAGGGCTACAAATCGGGCGGCTATAACGAGCAGGCGATGTCGGCCACATCCGCCCTGCCGTTCGAGGAGGAGACCGCCGACAGCTTCGAGCTGGGCTTCAAGACCGAGACGGCGGATCGCCGCGCCCGGCTGAACGTGGCCGGTTTCTATGTGCGCTACAACGACCTGCAGCGCGATGCGGTGGTGCCCTTCGTCGATCCGATCACCGGCCTGCCGGGGCAGGAGACGCGCACCACCAATGCGGGCAAGGCCGAGGTCTATGGCATCGAGGTCGAGGGCAGCGCGGTCCCGGTCGAGGGGCTGACGCTGGGCGCGTCGCTGGGCTGGCAGAAGGCCAAGTACCTGGAGTTCTTTACCGACATCGACGGCGACGGCACGAACGAGGACGCGTCCTTCCTGGGCCTGCGCAACGTGCCCGAATGGACCATCGGCGGCACGGCGCGCTACCAGCTGCCGCCGTTCGATTTCGGCGAGATCGATATCGGCGCCGACATCAACTACCAGTCGGAGTTCGAATCCGTCACGCTGAACGCGCCCTTCACCCAAGGGCAGGCGCGCACGCTGGTGGGGGCGTCGATCAACTGGACCGACCCGTCGGGCCTGCGGGTGTCGGTCTATGGCCGCAACCTGCTGGACGAGACCTATCGCGTGTCGGCCAATTCGGTCGCGGGGCTGTTCAACTTCACCAATTACGCTCCTCCGCGCACGTTCGGCGTGGAACTGTGGATCAACTACTGAGCCATGGGCCGGCCGCCTTCGTCCGTGCTCTCCCCGGGCCCGTTCGCACCGTCAGCCCGCCTTGCGCGGCAGGCCGTGCGGACGGCCCATCCCGGCTGGCACCATGTCGAAGGCAAGGCTGATGCGCTCCTCGCTGCCCCCGAAAGGCAGCGTGCCGTGCCACAGGAACGAGGGGAACAGGATCATGCGGCCCGCCCGGGGCCGGACGATCCGAGCGGTCCCGCCGCCGCCCAGTTCCTCGGGCAGAAGGCCGATGGCGAAGGCGCCCTCGTCCTCGATGCCGGGCATGTCGGAAGGGTAATAGACGCCGGACAGCCAGTTGGGCGCGTGGATATGCGGCTGGACCGCGCCGCCGGGGCCGAGCAGCGTTCCCCACAGCGTCAGCGACCATTCGGCGGGCCGCGCGGCCAGGAAATCGCGGGCATCGTCGTCGGCGAGGGTGGCGGCATGATCCGCCAGCGCCTCGCACGCGATCTGCGCCAGCGCGGCGAGGGCGGGGGTGCGCACGTCGGCGAGATCGTCGCTCTGCCGCCCGCCCCGCGTCACCAGCCCCTCAGGCTCGAACATCAGCGAGGGTTCGGCGCGCAATTCGCTTTCCAGCGCGGCATTGAAGGCGGCGAGGCTGGCGAAACCCGCAGGCGGGGCGATGTCGATCATTTTCACGAACCGGTCGTCCGCGCCCAGCCGGGCCAGCGCATCGGCATCGCCCATGCGGTCCAGCGCGGCGGCGAGATAGGCCAGCGGCGTGGTGCTGCCCGGCTGCGCGTCCAGCAGGCGGCGCGCGACGGGCGGGACTTCTTCCGCTCGCCCTCGTTTCAGCAGCAGGCGCATCAGGTTGACGCCCACCGGGTGGCTGGTGCCGCGTTCCAGCGCCGCTTGCCAGGCCGCGATGGCGCCCTCGTCGTCGCCCAGCGCCTCGCTGACCATCCCCGCGACATTGGCGGCGCGCTGGTGGGCCGGATCGGCGGCCAGCACGGCGCGCGCATCGGCCAGCGCATCCCCGGCGCAGTCCAGCCGGCGCAGCGCATCGGCGCGGTTGAGGCGCGCCTCGTGAAAGCCGGGGCGCAGCGAGAGAGCAGCGGCGTAATGCTGCAGCGCAGCCTCGTCGTTCCCGCTGCGGGCGAGGGCGACACCCAGATTGTTGCGCGCACCCGCGTCCTGCGGGGTCAGCGCCACCGCCCGTTCCAGCACGGGCACCGCTTCGACCGCGCGACCGGCGGCGATCAGGCAGGAACCCAGATTGGCCAGCGTCGGCCCATGCTGCGGCCTTTGAGCCACCGCCTGCTGCAGCATCGCGACCGCCTGCGCGTGCTGTCCGCCCGCCTTCATCATCAGCCCCAGATTGACCGCCCGCGCCGGATTGCCCGGATCGGCACCATGGGCGGCGCGCATCGCGGCAACCGCATCGCCCAGCGCGCCCGATGCCTGCAGCGCCATGCCGCGCACCGTCAAGGCGTCGGCATCGGCCCCGTCGCGCTCCAGCAGCGGGGCGACCAGCGCCAGCGCGCGGCCCGCCTGACCGCCGCGCAGCGCGGCCACCGCGTCTGCCAGGATCTCGCCTCTCATCGCACCTCAGCCATCATCGAAGGGACAGTATCTGCATGATTGCCATACTCATGACCGTACACATCAAGCCGGGCAAGGCCGAACGCTTTGCCGAGCTGATCACGCAGCTGCGCAAGGATGTTCACGCCAATGAGCCCGACACGCTGGTGTTCGAGATCCTGCGCGACCGCGACGATGCGAACCGCTTCCATTTCGTCGAGGTGTTCGCGGACGAGGCTGCGAAGGAGCGCCATGCGAACATGCCCTATCACCTCGCCATGTCGGACGAGGGGTGGGCCTGTCTGGCCGAGGATCCGGTGATCCGCGAATGCGACCCGCTGGGCAGCTTCGCGCAGCTGGGAGAAGTGCAATGACGGGCGTGCTCGACGGGCGGATCGCCCTTGTCACCGGATCGACCGGCGGAATCGGGTCGGAAATCGCGCGCACGCTGGCGGACGCCGGTGCGCATGTGATCGGCGCCGACATTCCCGACAGCGCCGGGGAAGGCGAAGGCGTGGCCGACTACCACCAGCTCGACGTGACGGACGAGGCCGCGTGGTCGCGCGTGATCGGCGCGGTCGAGGCGGAGCACGGCCAGCTGGACATACTGGTCCATGTCGCGGGCATTGTTGTAGTCGAGAAGCTGGAGAACACCTCGCTCGCCGACTGGAAGAAGCAGATGGCGGTGAATGTCGAGGGGCCGTTCCTGGGCACCAAGGTCGCCGCGCAGCTGATGCGCCGCAGCGGCGAGAAGCTGCCCCACGGCGCCAGCATCGTCAACATCGCGTCGGTCGCGGGGTTGATCGGATCGCCGCTGCACACCGGCTATTGCGCGTCCAAGGCGGCGTTGACGATGATGACCAAGGCGGCGGCGCTGGAGTTCTCGGCGCTGGGCTACAAGATCCGCGTCAATTCGGTGCACCCCAGCGGCGTCAACACCGGCATGGTCGAACATATCATGCAGCGTTTCGTGGACGAGGGCTTTGCCGAAAGCGTCGAGGCCGCACGCGAGGGGCTGGCCCCGGCGCATCCCATCGGGCGGCTGGCGGAACCCGAGGACGTCGCCAAGGCGGTTCGCTTCCTGGCCAGCGACGATGCGGGCTACATGCACGGGTCGGCCCTGGTGGTCGATGGCGGGTTCACCGCGCAGTGAGCGATGACACGCCCCTTGCAGGCCGGACCGCCATCGTCACCGGCGGCACGTCGGGCATCGGCGCTGCCGTCACGCGCATGCTGCGCAGTGGCGGCGCGCGGGTGGCGGTGCTGTCGAACGAGAGCGAGGACAGCCTGCGGGGCGCGCATGAGGCGGGCGAGATCGACGGTTTCGCCTGCCTCGACGTCGCGGACAATGAAGCGGTCGAACGCGCGGTGGCGCGGCTGGCAAGGGAGCTGGGACCGGCCACGCTGCTCGTCAACAATGCGGCGGTGTGGCAGCCAAATCCGGTGCCCGAAAGCCCGGTGTCGCTGTTCGACCGGCATGTCGACGTGAACCTCAAGGGCAATTTCTATGTCGCCAATGCAGTGCTGCCCGCGATGATCGAGGCGGGGGAGGGCGGCATCGTCTTCGTCGGATCGGTCAGCGGCACCGCGGGCCGCGCGGGCGACAGCGCATACAGCGCGTCGAAGGCGGGGGTCGCCATGCTCGCGCGCACATTGGCCGCGGAACTGGGCGCCAGGGGCATCCGCATCAATTGCGTGTGTCCCGGCGCGGTCGCCACGCCGCTGACCGCAGGCCTGCGCACGCCCGAGGGCGAGAGCGCGATCGCCGCGCTGATGGACGGCCACCCCAGCCCGCGCCGCCAGTTCTTCATGGAACCCGAACAGATCGCCGACCTCATCATCTTCCTCCTCGGCCCACGGTCCAGCGCGCTGCACGGCGCGGTGATCGCCGCCGACGAGGGCCTGACCGCCACCATGTGACGCCCGCCACCATGTGACCGCCGTTTTCGAGACAGGAGTGAAAACCATGAGCCAGAAGCACGATGCCGGCCAGAAACACGATGCGGGGAAGCCCGGCGACCTGATCGTCAATATCAACGATACCGAGCCGCTGATGCTGGGCACGGGGACCAGCATCCGCGTGCTGCGCTACAGCGCCGAAACGGGCGACTGGGTGCTGTGGGTCGAGATGGAGCCGGGCGCGACCTTTGCCCCGCACTGGCACCTGGGACCGGGCGAATATTTCGTCACCAAGGGCGAGCTGATCTATGATGTCGGCTCCGCGCCCGCGGGCACATACGGCTATGAACCCATCGGTTCGCGCCATGCAGAGGCGCATTGCGACGAGCGCACCGAATATCTGTTCATGGGCCACGGCGCCGTCGCCTTTACCGACGAGGACGGCGAGGTTCGCTTCATCTTCGACCATGAATTCCTGCGCGACATGGTCGAGGGCAAGGAAACGGAGGACATATCGAAGGAAGCCGCCGCCAGGGAGAAGACGCCGACAGCGAGGGTACAGGCATGACCGACGCCAACCCGCGCGCGTCGCGGCTGCGCATGAAGATGGCCGAGGAAGGGTTCGACGCGGTCGTCCTGACCCATCCGCATGACGTCAGATATGCCACGGGCTATCACTCGATCCTGGAACGCTGGACCCAGCAGGAGCCGTTCGCGGGCGCGATCGTCTTCGCCGAAGAGGCGAAACCGGCGATACTGGTGATCCCGGAAGCGAACCTGGGCATCGTGGCGGTGCTGAACCGCGACGACGATGTGTGCAGCTTCGACGAGATCCGCACCTTCGACATGCTGAACTTCTGCGAGGTCAGCCGCTATGTCGATCCCGACCGCAAGGGCGGGCAGCTGGCCGAGGACGCGATGGCGCTCGCGGGCGCGATCCGCGGCGAATGCCAGGGCGACATCGTTGCCGCCATCGGCGCGGCGCTGTCCGATCACGGCATGGCGGGCAAGCGCATCGGCTTCGACAGCCATCGCATCTCGGCCGGGATCGCGGGGCGCTTGCCGCACGAATTTGCCGATTGCCTCGACCTGATGATGCGGGTGCGCGTGGTCAAGACCGCGGGCGAGCTGGACACCTATCGCAAGGTGGGCGTGATGGCCGACCGGGTGATCGCCCATGCCGGATCGCTGCTGGGCCCGGGCGTCGACTGGAACGACGTGCAGGCGGGCATCTGCGACTTCATGGTCCGCAATGGAGTCGTCCCGGTCGATGAGGGGGCAATGCTGTTCGGTGGCAGTTACGAGGATGACGAGTTCATTCCCGACCTGTTCCGCACCACCGGCAACCGCGCTCTGCGCGATGGCGACATCGTCATCCTGGAAACGCAGGGCGTGCTGGACGGGTTCTGGATCGACATCAACCGCACCGCCGTCGTCGGCCGGGCGAGCGGGGATTACCGCCGCCTGCACGACATATTGCGCGACGCGTTCCTGATGATGGTGGACCGGCTGCGCCCCGGCGTATCGACCAGCACGCTGCCGATGATCGGGTACGAGCACCTGAAGGCAAAGGGCGTCGCCACGCCCGAGAAGCTGCTGGTCGTCGCGCATGGCATCGGGCTGATGCCGCTGGAGATCCCGCTGCCGTTCCCGGCCACAGGACTGTCCGGCGTGAAGCAGGGTTTCGTGCTGGAGGAGGACATGCTGGTCAGCCTCGACAGCCTGTTCTTTGGCGCGAAGCTGGGGCCCTGCCACATGGAGAATGTCTATGCGGTCACCTCCGGCGCGCCCGAGCCGATGTACGCCACCCCCCTGCAACTGATCGAGACTGCAAGAGAGCCCGAAGCGGCACTCGGCTGACCCACGAGAGGATTTTTCATGAACGACACGCAATCGAACAGCCGCAAGCTTGAAAAATACCGGCGCATGCAACGCATCCGGCAATTCGAGGACCTGGCCGAATCCATCCATGCGCAGGGCGAGATCCCCGGCGCTCTCCACACCTACGCCGGGATGGAGGCATCGGGCGTGGGGTCCTGCATGGCGCTGCGCGACGACGACTACATGGTCGGCAACCATCGCAGCCACGGCCATCCCATCGCCAAGGGCGCGACCCTGCGCCCGCTGATGGCCGAATTGCTGGGCAAGGCATCGGGCGTCTGCAAGGGGAAGGGCGGGTCGATGCACCTGTCCGACTTCTCCATCGGCAGCCTGGGAGAGACGAGCATCGTCGGTTCGGGCGTGCCGGTCGCGGCGGGCGCGGCGCTGGGGGCCAAGCTGAAGAAGACGGGGCAGGTCGCGCTGTGCTTCTTTGGCGACGGCGCCACCAGCGAGGGCGCGGCGCATGAAGGCATGAACCTGGCCGCCGCGTGGTGCCTGCCCGCGGTCTTCGTGTGCGAGAACAATTTGTATGGCATGTCCACGCCCGTCGGCGACGCGGTGCCGGTCAAGGACCTGGCCGACCGGGCCAAGGCCTATGCGATGAAGGCGATCATCGTCGACGGACAGGACGTGGACGCGGTCGAGCAGGCCGTGACCGAAGCGGTCGACCACGCGCGTTCGGGCAAGGGCCCGGTGTTCGTCGAGACCAAGACCTATCGCTATGGCGACCACGCGGTGAACATGGGCCGCAACCTCACCCCGCGGCAGGGCGAGGAAGAGCACTGGAAGGCGCGCGATCCGCTGGTGCTCTATCGCCAGCGGCTGGAGGAAGAGGGCGTCGATCCCGCCGTGCTGGACAGGATCGAGAGCGAGACCGCCGACGAGGTGGCCGACGCGATCCAATATGCGCGCGGCGCCGACTATCCCAGCGCGGAGGAAGCGTTTGACGACGTGTTCGCCGACCGCCTGCCGATTCCCGACCATCTGACCGCCTGACGCGGCCCCCCAATCAGCGGAGCGACACACCATGGCAAAAGCCACATTCCTCGAAGCCATCAGGCAGGCGCAGCACGAAGAGCTGACGCGCGACGATACCGTGTTCATGATGGGCGAGGACATTCGCTGCAATGTCTTCGGCACCACCACCGGCTTCGTCGACGATTTCGGCAAGGAGCGCATTCTCGACACGCCGATCTCGGAAAACGGCTTCATCGGCGCGGGCGCGGGCGCGGCGATGGTCGGCATGCGGCCGATCGTTGATGCGACGATCTCGTCCTTCCTCTATCCGGCGATGGACCAGATCTGCTCGATCATCGCCAAGTCGCGCTATATCTATGGCGGACAGGCGAAGCTGCCGCTCGTGATCCGGTCGTGCATGTTCTATGGCAATTCCAATGCTGCGCAGCATTCGGACCGGCCCTATCCGATGTTCATGAACATGCCCGGGCTGAAGATCATCGCGCCCGCCACCGCCTATGACATGAAGGGCCTGCTGAAGGCCGCGATCCGCAGCGACGATCCGGTGCTGTGTTTCGAGGACAGCACATGCTGGACGTCGAAGTCGGAATTGCCCGACGATCCCGATTTCCTGATTCCCCTGGGCAAGGGCGACATCAAGCGCGAGGGCAGCGACATCACCGTGGTCGCGGTGGCGGGCGCGGTGCCGATCGCGCTGAAGGCGGCGGCGCTGCTGGAGAAGGAAGGCATCTCGCTGGAAGTCGTCGACCCGCGCACGCTGGTGCCGCTGGACCGCGAGCTGATCCTGCAATCGGTGCGCAAGACGGGCCGCGCGATTTGCGTCGATCCCGCCCACCAGACCTGCAGCGCGGCCAGCGAGATTTCCGCCCATATCGCCGAGCATGCGTTCGATGCGCTGAAAGGTCCGGTCCTGCGCGTGACGACGCCCGATACGCATCTGCCGTTCAGCCCGCCGATCGAAAAGCCGCTCTATCCCAGTGCGGAGCGCGTGGCCGCCGCCGCGCGCCGGTTGATGAACGCGCAGCAGCCGGTCACGGCATAGGGGGGGCGGCAGATGGCAGATATCGACGTGATGCTTCCGCAGTTCGGCATGGGCATGCAGGACGCGGAAATCGTGCGCTGGCTGAAGCAGCCGGGCGACAAGGTCGAGGAAGGCGAACCGCTGGTGGAGATCGAGGCGGCCAAGACGACGGTCGAAGTGCCCGCGCCCGCCAGCGGCATATTGAAGGAAATCCTGGCGCAGCCCGAGGAGACGGTCGAGGTGCGCGCGAAGATCGCGGTCATCTCCGCCTAGGCAACCGGCCATGAGGGGGAACGGATCGCCGCGGCGGCGGTCCGTTTTCGCCGTTGGCCCGGTGCCAGCGCGCGGCGGTTCTCTACAGCTTGATCGTGCGGACGACCGGATGCTTGCCGAATTCGCCCGCGATGGCGGCGACATGGTCGTAGAAGCCGCGGAGCTGGTCATTGGCGGCGTATAGTTCGGTCATCATGCCGCACAGGGCGGTGGTGTCGGCGAAGTGATAGACGAAGCCGTCCTCCATAACGCCGCGAAACGCGTCGGCATGGCCGGCAGCGGCCCATTGATCGGCGGCCTCGTCGGCATCCTCTACGAAGATCGCGACGTGGTGCGGGCCATAGCGGCCCGACCCCTCGGGATACAGGTCGTGAAAGACCGAGGGGCCGGGATTGTTCTGCTGCACGAACTCCACCATCACGTCGCCCCACTGACCATAGGCGGAGCTGTGGTCGAGATGGGCGGGCTGGCCGCGATAGGTCGCCTGTGCCAGCGGGATGTTGTGCGCCAGCAGATAGGGGCCGGATCCATACATCGCATGATGCGCGCGGGCGGCGGCTTCGGCGTCGGCGACGAAGAAGGCGATCTGGCGGATGGGCAGGGCGGCAGGCAGGGAGGGGGGCATCGTCAGGCGGCTGCCCCGCTGGTTGCGGACCCGCCCGCCCCGGCCTGCGCTTTCGTATTCGCCTGCCCGTCCACCTTGGCCTGTTCCGCCACCAGCTGCTCGCGCAGCTTGAACTTCTGGATCTTGGACGTCGACATCGGCCATTCGCGCACGAAATGCACGCTGCGCGGCACCTTGAAGCTGGCAAGGAAGCCGCGGCAATGCTCGATCAGGTCGCTCTCGCTGCAGTCCTGCCCGGCGGCCAGCTCGACAAAGGCGGCGGGCACCTCGCTATAGCGCGGGTCGGGAACGCCAACGACCTGCGCCAGCTTGACCGCGGGGTGGGTCTGGAGATGCGCCTCGATCTCGGCCGCGGCGACGTTTTCGCCGCCGACTTTCAGCATGTCCTTGGTCCGCCCATGGAACATCACGTTGCGGTCGGCATCCACGCTGCCGAGGTCGCCGGTGTAGAACCAGCCGCCCCGGATCGCCTCGGCGGTCTTTTCGGGCGACTTGTAATAGCCTTTCAGCATGTTGGGGCCGCGCAGCACGATCTCGCCCTGCTGGCCGGGGGGACAGTCCTTGCCGGTTTCGGGGTCGACGATGCGCATTTCCCATTCCTGTAGCGGCTTGCCGCAGCGACCCGTGCGAATTTCATAGCTATCGTCGAGGCGGCTGGTCGATACCGTGCCCGCACCCTCGGTCAGGCCGTAGGTGCCGACCTGGATCGTGTGCGGCATCGCCTTGGCCACGGCCAGCTTGATCCATTCGGGCTGGACCGCGAAATTGCTGTTCATCACTCGCAGGCTGGACAAGTCGGTCGATGCGAATTTCTCGTGCGTGATCAGGTCCTGCATGATGGTGACGAAGCTGGGATAGGCGATGGTCCCGCCCTCGCGCTCCAGCATGTCGAGCGCGATGCCGGCGTCGAAATGCGGCACCGTCATGTAGGCGCCGCCGCGGTCCAGGATCATCGTCATCGGCAGGATTCCCGCGATGTGATAGATCGGCAGCGGCGACCAGACCTTGTCCTCGCTCGTCACTTCGTAGCGCGTGCCCAGATTGCGGCTGTTGGCGACCTGCCCGCGGTGGGTGATCAGCGCGCCCTTGGGATGCGCGGTCGTGCCCGAGGTGTAGAGGATCATCGCCACGTCCTCGTCCCTCACCGCGTCGATGCGGCGGTCGATCTCATCCTCCGCGATGGCTTCGCCCGCCTTCAGCAGCGCGGCGGGCGGGGTCAGCCCCGGCTGGCACGGCGGGTCGAGGCAGATGACCTGCCGCAGGTCGGGCGCGTCCTTCAGCGCCAGCCGCGCGGGGTCCTGACTGTCGTCGAGATCGGGGAACGCCTGTTGCAGCCGTTCGGCGAAATCGACGTTTTCGGCAACGCGGCCCGTCGTCACCAGCATCACCAGGTCGGCATTGGCGACCAGATAGCGCAGCTCGCCCGACTGATAGCGTGCATTGACCGGCACCGCGACCGCGCCCGCCATCAGGATGCCAAAGAAGATCTCGAAAAAGTCGATGCGGGTGGGGAGCAGGATGCCGACATGCTCGCCCGGCTTTACCCCCGCGGCGACGAAGCCCTTGGCCCAGCGCCGCGCGGCAGCGTGCAGTTCGGCATAGCTGCGGCGATCATCGGGAAAGACGATGGCATCGCGCTCTCCATTGGCGAGGGCGGATGCGCGCAGCATCTTGCCCATGGACAGGTACGGCGGCGTTTGCCCCATCATGACATCCTTTCTCCGTCGACGCCGAGCGGGTGGACCCGCATCTCTTTCGCGTTCGAGGGCGGATGATAGAGCCGGGGAGCAGGAAAGCAAAATAAAAAACAAACTTTCATGTTTGTTTTGAATTCGTGCCATGTTCGGGAAAACAACAGCATACGGAGAGAGACATGGCCGAGTTCCAGCAAGGCGCATGAAGGCGCGCATCACGAGGGACAATTCGCGGGGCGGCTGGCCGTGGTCATCGGCGCGGCGGGCGAGGGCAACATGGGGCAGGTGATCGCCCGGCGGCTGGCAAGGGATGGCGCGACCTGCGTGGTCGCGGGCCGCCACGGCGAGGCGCTGGAGAAACTGGCGCGCGAGATCGGCGGCCATGCCGCGATCTGCGACATCACCAGCGAAAGCGACCTGGCGGCACTTGGCGACCGGGCGCGCGAGCTGGGCGGGGTGGACATCGCGGTCAACGCCACCGGCTGGGGGCTGATCCAGACGTTCCTGGAAACCACGCGCGAGGAGCTGGAAAAGATGGCCGCGCTGCAGTTCACCGGCGCGTTCCAGTTCTATCAGGCGATGCTGCGCAGCATGAACGACGGCGGTTCGCTGATCCAGGTGACCAGCGCGACCGCGACCATGATGCTGGAGGATCACGCCGCCTATATGGGCACCAAGGCGGGGGCGGACCACGTGCTGCGCTGCGTCGCCAACGAGTTCGGGCATCGCGGCATCCGCGCCAATTCGGTCGCGCCCGGCTTTACCGCCACGCCCATGACCGAGCGGGCGGCGCGCAACAAGGCGGTGGTCGACTGCTTTGCGCGGGGCTATCCGCTGGGCCGCGTGGGGACGAGCGACGATGTCGCGGCGGGCATCGTCTGGCTGGCGTCGGACGAATGTTTCATGACGGGCGAGACGCTGCATGTCAGCGGCGGGCTGAAGCTGCGCCGCAATCCCACCACCGCCGAGATCGTCGAGGCGGCCCGCGCCGCCCGCGCCGCGCGCGAAGGGCAGGGCGCCTGAACGCGAATAAAAAACATTCCTGCTTGTTTTTTCGTGACGCTGTTGCGATGATCGCGGCAGAGGAAGGAGCCCGAGGCCATGGAACTCAACCGCGACACGATCGCGCAGGTGCAGGACGCGATGGAATACGAACGGTCGCGCAAGACGCCGCCCGACGATTTTCCCGCCATGCCCGACATCCCCGGCTGCCGCTATACCGACCCCGAATTCCTGGCGCTGGAGGATGAGCGCATGTGGAAGCGGTCGTGGCGCTATGTCGGCCATACCGACCAGCTGCCCGAAAACGGCAGCTGGTTCGTGACCCGCGATACCGGGTCGCCCATCGTCGTCACCCGCAACATGGATGGCGAGGTCAAGGCGTTCTACAACACCTGCCAGCACCGCGGCGCGCCGCTGGTGACGGAAGAGAAGGGCCAGTCGCGCGGCTTCGTGTGCGGCTATCACGGGTGGAGCTATACGCTGGACGGGCGGCTGGTCGCGGTGCGCGACAAGCGCGATTTCGTCGAGCTGGACATGTCGTGCCGCTCGCTGGTGGAGGTGCGCTGCGACCTGCTGGGCACGCTGATCTTTTTGAACGAGGATCCCGATGCGCAGCCGCTTAAGGACCATATCGGCCCGATGGCAAAGGAGCTTGAGCAGTACGACCTCGACAATCTGCGGCTGGTCGACAGCAAGCGCTATGACGTCGACTGCAATGTGAAGGTGCTGCTGGACGCGTTCCTTGAGGTCTATCACATCTCCTCGATCCATCAGGACACGGTGAACCGGTTCCTGGATCATCGCGGCATGCTGGTGACGCTGTGGCCGAACGGGCATAGCCGGATGATGACGCCCAACCGGCGGCCTGACTGGAGAGATCCCGGCACGCTGGGCATGCCCAAGATCGAGACGATCACCCCCGTCCCCGCCGAGAACAACGTCAGCTATCACATCTTCCCCAACCTGGTGATGCCGCCGTCGGACAGCGGGATCCCCGTGCTGCAGTTCATTCCGCGCGGACCCCGCAAGTGCGAAGTGGTGTCGAACTGGCTGGCGCCCGATCACGACCCGGACGATCCGCACCCGCTGTGGAAGACGCGGATCGATAACTGGACGCGCATCCTCTACGAGGATCTGCAATATGCCCCGCAGATCCAGGAATCGCTGGAGAGCAAGGGTTTTCGCGGAATGCCGCTGAACTATCAGGAGCGCCGCATCTATCACTGGCATGAAGAGCTGGACCGCCGCATCGGGCTGAATGTCGTGCCCGAACGGGCGCGGGTGCAGCAGGTGCTGAAGGACCAGGTCACGGGCGGCTGATGGCAAGCCGGACGATGGCGCAGCGGGTGGGGACGAAGCAGGCGGGGGAGGCGCGGCTCTATACCGGGCCGCCCCGCCAGTGCGAGCGGGAAGGGCTGTTCGCGCTGGAACGGCAGGGCGAGAACCGCTTTGTCGCGCCGCCGCTGCCCAGCGCGCTGATCCGGCTGTATGGCGGGCAGGTCGTCGCTCAGGCGCTGATGGCGGCGCAGCATACCGTGGCCAGCGGCAAGTGGCCCGCCCATTGCCACGCGATGTTCCAGACGCCGGGCGATATTGCAAAGCCGATCAGCTACGACATCGAACGCGATTCCGACGGGCGCAGCTTTTCCGCGCGGCGCATCGTCGCGCGGCAGGGCGATGCGATCGTGCTGGCGATGAACGCGATGTTCCATGCCGAGGAGCCGGGGACGCCCACCCACGGCGCGGCGATGCCCGATGTGCCGCAGCCCGAGGACCTGCCCGCGATGGAGGACGTGCTGCACGCTTCCGACGAGCTGGCCGAGCGGCACGAGCCTTTCTGGCTGCGCGACCACATGTTCGAATGGCGCCCGGTGCAGACCTTTCGCATCAACGACCGGCCGCCCGAGCCGGGCGAGCAGCAGTTCTGGGTGCGGCTTAAGGAGCCGTGGGACGGCCCCGCCGCCGATCATTTCGCGCTGCTGGCATATATGACCGACCTGCATCTGCTGCATGTCGGCCTTGCGCCGCTGGGCATCGGTTTTGCCGCCGACCGGCTGCAGACCGCCTCGCTCGATCATTCGGTGTGGTTCCACCGCCCGGCGCGGCTGGACGACTGGATGCTCTATGCGCTGACCAGCCCGTCTGCGGCGCAATCGATCGCGCTGGGCACCGGCAATTTGTTCACGCGTGAGGGCGAGATCGTCGCCAGCACCGCGCAATCGGGCCTGATCCGCCTGCTGGACGAGGCGAGGGTGGACAGGCTGTGAGCGGCACCGAACCCAACCGCCCGACGATCTGTTTCGAGGATCTGCAGGTCGGCGATTTCCGCCAGTCGCGCAGCCGCACCGTCACCCGCGACGAGATCGTCGAGTTCGCGCGGCAGTACGACCCGCAATGGTTCCACTCCGATCCCGAAGCCGCGAAGGATTCGGTGTTCGGCGAGGTCGTGGCGAGCGGCATCCACGTCCTTGCCATGTGGCGGCAGCTGGACCACGAGATCAACAGCGACATCGATTACGTCTGCGGCATCGGCTGGGACGAGATGCGGCTTCATCGCGCGATCCGGTCGGGCGACGTGATCCACGTCACCTCGCGCATCGTCGATCTGATCCCGTCGCAATCGGGCAAGGATCGCGGCACTGCCCTGACCCGCTATGCCGTGGTGCTGGAGGATGGAACCGAGGCGGTGACGTTCACCAGCATCAACCTGGTGTATACGCGCGAGGGGCGGCGCCGCGATTAGCACGGCAGCGACCGGGGGACGGCCCGGCTGGAGGGAAGGGCGGCGGTTGGTCTCTCAGCGCCGCTGGTCGAAGCGGCGGCCCAGCATGGCGCCGGCGATGTTCACCTTCTGGATGTCGATCGCGCCGCCCGCGATGCCCCAGCCCCAGCTGTCGCGCAGGCGGCGTTCCATCGGAAAGTCCCTGGAATAGCCATAGGCGCCCATCAGCTGCATCGCATCGCCGCACACCTCGCGCGCGATGGCGTTGGCAAAGCACTTGCCGGACGAGGATTCGAGGATCGAGGGCAAGCCGTCCTCCGCATTCGAGGCGGCGCGCCAGATCAGCAGGCGGGCGGCCTCGGTCTTCATGTACATCTCGGCCAGTTTCAGCTGCACTGCCTGGAATTCCGCGATGGGCTTGCCGAATTGCACGCGTTCCTGGACATAGGCGGAGACGTCCTCCAGCGCGCCCGATGCCTGGCCCAGCGCCATGGTCGCATTGCCGCAGCGTTCGAGGTCGAAGGCCTCCATCAGCTTCTTGAAGCCGCCCGCGGGCACGATGATGTTGTCCGCCGGCACTTCGCAATCGTCGAAATTGAGGTCGGAGGAAGGGATGCCGCGAAAGCCCATCAGCTGTTCGTTCGGGCCGAAGGACAGGCCGGGCGCGCCCTTTTCGACCAGCACCGCGCCGATGCCCCTGGCGCCGGGATCGTCCGACAGGCGGCAATAGACGACATAGGCGTCGGCATGCCCGCCGCCCGAGCACCAGCGCTTGGTGCCATTGATGACCAGTCGGTCGCCCTTGATCTCGCCCTTGGTCTTGAGGTCGGTGAGCGCGCTGCCCGCGTCGGGTTCGGACATCGAGACGGCAACGATCATCTCGCCGCTGCAGACCTTGGGCACGATGCGCTGTTTCAGCGCGTCGGAGCCGAAATGCTCGATCGCGCGGACCGGGCCGACCGAGGATTCGAAGATCGGAAAGGCGACGGCAGAGGAGATCCTGGCGAATTCCTCGAGCACGACGAGCGCCTCGATATTGCCGAGGCCGAGGCCTCCCAGATTGTCGCTGACATTGATGCCCAGGAAGCCCAGCTCCGCATAGCGGCTGATCAGTTCGCGCGAGGGGGGCGCGTTGTCCCGCTCGAGCTGCGCGGCGATGGCGGGCAGTTCGGCGCGGGCGAAATTGCGCGCGGCCTGCTGCAGCTCCTGCTGCTCCTCGGTCAGCCTGAAGTCCAAGACCTGTTCCCTCTCGTCAGATGTCGCCGGGCTTCTTGCCGCCCGGTCCGTAGATGTAGTCGTCGAGCACCTTGTGGAAGTGCCGGATGCGCAGTTCCTGGTCCCCGATCCACAGGCCGGGGAAGGCGTCGGATTGCATGCCCTTCTGCACGGTGGGCAGGTTGAACGCGTCCTGATCCAGCACCTGCCCGATCGAGCGGTCGCCGTGGCAGAAGCGGCGGTGTTTCGGGCGCTCGGGCCATTCCTCGCCTTCGGGCACCAGTTCCAGCACCCAGATGTCGTAGAGCATCTTGTTCGGGTCGGTCGCGTGCGGGCGCTGGCGGAACATCATCACGTCGTCGGCATGGACGTTCAGCGACACGTTCGGAAAGATCGTGTAGTGATAGTCGTCGGTCAGCTGATCGTCGTTGAGGTCGGAATAATCCTTGCCCTGCTCGGGCCCGTGCTTGCGCTTGAAAAGCTGGACGTCGCGGCGGATGTCGCCGACGCGGCCTTCGTATTCGGCCGGGTCCATGCCCGCGGCGCGCATGATGCCGTCGATCGCGGGCGGGATCGTGCTGGGCATCGCGACCCGCGCGCTGACCGCTGCAAAGGGCACGAGATAGCGGCTGTGCCGGTCGTACACGTCGATCTGCGCGTTGGTGTCGTCGAGATACCACTGCAGCTGCGGGTGGATGCCCTGCACGTGATAGACTTCGCTGAAGGCATCGACGCTGGCCTTCCAGTTGCAGTCCCATTCCACCGTCACGTCGCGCACCCATGCCATGCGCTCCATGTGATAGGGGTCGAGGTGCTGCGGGATCACGCCGAGGAAATCGGCCAGCGGCTCGACCTCGCGGTTGAGCGAGAACCACACGAAGCTGCCCCATTCCTCGCACGGCAGCGGCGGCAGGCCGCCGCCCTTGGGGCAGCCCTGAGGGAAGGTGCCCATGTCGGGGATGCGGGTGATCCTGCCCGACCAGTCATAGGTCCAGTGGTGATACATGCACTGGAAATGCTCGGCATTGCCCAGCCCCTCGGGCCGCAGGCGGTTGCCGCGGTGCAGGCAGACATTGGGAAAGGCGCGGACAGATCCGTCGCCCTGCCGCACGATCAGCACCGATTCCTTGCCGATCTCGGTACAGATATAGTCGCCCGGTTCGGGAATGTCGCAGGACCGGCCGCCCAGCAGCCAGACCTTGGTCCAGACATGCTCCCATTCCTGCCGCATGAATTCTTCGCTGGTGTAGCGGGCGGCGGGGATGATGTCGTAGCCCAGGTCCGGATCCTCGGCCTTTTCGGTCGGGGTGCCGCCGGGCCAGTCCGCCGGATCGACCCGCTCTATCTTCTGTTCACGCTTGACGTCCACGGCCGGTGCCTTTCCTTCAGAACTGCGTCCGGTTGGTGTAGCCGCCATCCACCACGAGATTGGAGCCGTTGCACCACTCGGCAGCGGGGCTGGCCAGGAACACGATGCAGCGCGCGACTTCCTCGGGCCTTCCCAGGCGGCCTGCCGGGTGCTGGCGCAGCTGCGAATTGTAGAACTTCTCCATCGTGCCCTTGATCATGTCCCAGTTGCCGCCCTCGAACTCGATCGGGCCGGGCGACACGATATTGACGCGCACGCCATTGCGGCCATGGTGCAGAGCAAGCTGCTTGCCCCATGTGACCAGCGATGCCTTCATCGCGTTATAGGCCTGCGGACCGCCCATCGCCTCGCCCGCAGAGGTGCTGGAGATGAGGATGATGGAGCCGGAGCCCTGCTCCTCCATGTGCGGCATCACGACCTCGACCGCGCGGACCGGGCCGAGCACGTCGACCTCAAAATTGTTGTGCCAGTTCTTTTCCGACCCCATGCCGCCGCCGGCGGATGAGATCGGGATGAGGATGTCGACGCCGCCCAGCTCCTCGATCGCCCATTCCAGCCAGGCCTTGTATTCGTCGGCGGATTTGACGTTGACCGGCTTGCCGATGATGCGGGTGCCGTACTTGCCCAGTTCCGCGACCGCGTCCTTGACGCTGTCTTCCGAACGGGCGGTCAGCGCGATATCGCAGCCCTCACGCGCGAGGATCTGGGCGACTTCGTACCCGATGCCGCGTGCGCCGCCGATGACGATGGCTTTCTTGCCCTGCAGTCCGAGGTCCAAGGGTTCTCTCCTCATCCAAAAGCAATTTTGTCGGCACGGTCTGCGCCGCGCATCGTTGTGTTCGGGTTAGATAATGCGGGGGCGGGGCGCAAGGAAAAACAGGAATGATTGTTTTTTTATTCGGTTGCGCGGGCGGCCCGCTTTATGCATGAGCGAGCGATGCAGCTTGGCTATTGACAATAAACAGGCATGATTGTTTTGTTTCAAGGATGGCGACGATGACAAATCCCTCGGCTGCGGCCGCCCGCGCAGAGCCGGTGCAGACGCAGCAGTCGCTGAAAAGCGCGCAGACCCGCGCGCGGCTGGTCGATGCGGTGATCCGCTGCATCGTCAAATACGGTTTCAACAAGACGACCACCCCGCGCATCGCGGAAGAAGCGGGGCTGTCGCGCGGCGCAATGCTGCATCATTTTGAGAATGGCACCGCGCTGATCAAGACGACGATCATCGAGCTGCATGAAAAGCGGCTGCGCGCGTTCCGGCGTGCGTCCGACAGCGGTCATGATCCGACCCATCTGGTGCACGCATATTGGCGGCAGGTGCAGAAGCCCGGCTTCATCGCGTTCCACGAACTCGCGCTGGCGGCGCGGACCGATCCTGACCTTGCCAAGATCCTGCACCCGCTGCAGGTCGAATTCCGCGAGCGGTTCCACAAGGAAGCGGTCGAGATGTTTCCTGAATGGCGCGCCGACCCCGCCAGCTTCGACCGCGCGATGACGCTGTCGCAGGTGGTGGTCGAGGGCATGGCATCGTCCCGCCTGACCGGTTCGCTGGATGAAGAAATGATCGAGCCGATGCTGACCATGCTGGAGGACCAGATCCGCACGATGAAGCCGCCCGGCGAATAGCGCCGCCGGCCGGCGGACGACGACCAGGGGCGCGCAAGCCACCGAACGGCAAGGTCAATCGGCCTGCCCGCCCGCGCCCCAAGAGGAGAGGAACGCCATTGTCCCTGAAGAATGACCTGCAGGCCGGGTGCCAGCCATGATCGGGCCCAAGTCATGAGCGGCAGGGGCAAGGGCCCGCTGGCAGGCGTGAAGGTCATCGACCTGACCAGCGTGCTGATGGGTCCCTATGCCACGCAGATCTTTGCCGACCTTGGCGCCGATGTCATCAAGGTGGAGGCGCCCAGCCGGCGACACCACCCGCTATCTTCCGCCCGGCCCGGCGAACAATCGCGGCGCGATGTTCATGAATGTCAACCGCGGCAAGCGCAGCATCGTGCTGGATCTGAAACAGCCCGCCGCGCGCGATGTCCTGCTGCGCCTGTGCCAGCACTGCCGACGTGTTCATCCATTCGATGCGCGGACAGGCGATGGAGCGTCTCGGCCTGTCCTACGCACCACGTCCGCGCAGTCAATCCGGCGATCATCTATGCCAATCTGTACGGCTTCGGACGGGCCGGGCCCTACGCCGATTACCCCGCCTATGACGATATCGTGCAGGCCGCATCGGGCATCGTGTCACTGCAGGCATCGCTGTCGGGCGGCGAGCCGACCTATCTGGCGACTGTCGTGGCCGACAAGGTGGCGGGCCTGACCGCCGCCTATGCCGTGTCACGCCGCCCTGTTCGAACGCGAGACGGAGCGGGCTGGGGCAGGAGCTGGAGGTCCCGATGTTCGAAACGCTGGCATCCTTCTGCGAGGTGGAACATCTGTGCGGCAGCCTGTTCGACCCGCCGATCGGGCCGACCGGATATCCCCGCGCGATATCGCCGCATCGCAGGCCCTACAAGACCAGCGACGGGTACATCGGGGTGATGATCTATAACGACAAGCACTGGCGCAGTTTCTTCGACGCGATCGGCAATCCGGAATGGTCGAAGCAGCCGATGTTTTCCGATATTCGAGCGCGCACCGAAAACATCGGTACGGTTCTGAGCCATGTCGCCGACACGCTGGCGACGCGGACCACCGACGAATGGATGGCACTGTTCAAGAAGGCCGAATGCCCGGCCATGCCCATCGCCACAATCGATGATCTGCTGGAGGACCCGCATCTGGACGCGGTCGGCTTCTGGCAGCGGCAGGAAACCGCTGCCGGCACCATCTGCGCATGCCGGGCCATTCCGGTCAATTTCTCCGCAACGCCGGGCGCGGTCGGCGATCCCGGCCCGCCGCTGGGCGCGGATGGCAGCGGAAGTGCTGGCCGAAGCCGGCTATTCCGAAGCGCGAGATCGATGCGCTGCCTTGCGGGAAACCGGCGCCCTCGGCGCCCGACCGGACAGGCAGGCGCGGCCGGATGAAACCGCACCAGCACCGGCCCGCCGCCCTGTTCAATGATCCGGCCGCTGTCCGGCATGCCGATAGCCATCGTGCGCGCGATTCCTTCCGCCCGGCTCATCGAGCCGGGCACCTTCGGCCAATCGATCAGCGCGACATTATAGGGTTCAGCGGGCGGGTCGACACGCATCGTATGTCGAATAAACGGTGCCCACACCTGCCGCCTCGAGCCCATTCCAGCAGTCCGCCGCTGGGCGAAGCCGAGCCGCGGCGGGAAGTGATAATCCCCGTCGGCCGGATCGCGCTGGAGCAGGAAACGCCCCTCGGCCAGCGCATCGCGCCAATGCTGTTCGGGCGGAAATTCGGTAGCCGCTGGGTCATCGGTCGCGCGCCTGATTGCCGCACGACCGCTCAGTCAACTCGCGTGACCGCCATGAGCGATACCTTTCCGCGCGGGGCAGTGTCGATCGCCGGGACTGCGACCTTCGGCGTGGGCGAAGCCCCGGCCTGGTCCGCGATGGAACTCGCGGCAAAGCCGGGCTTGCTCGCGCGTCGAGGATGCCGGCCTGGCGTCGCCGATGTCGACGGGTTGTTCATCTGCCTGCCCAGCGATCTGTTTGCAGGGCTGTCCCTTGCAGAATATTACGGCATCCATCCGCAATTCACCGACAACAACCGCACCGGCGGATCGTCCTTCGTCAGCCACTGATCACCGCCGCGACTGGCATCGAGGCGGGCTATATCGACTGCGGCGCTGATCGCCTATGGATCGAACCAGCGCACCAGCGGCGGGCAAGCTGTCGACCCCGGCGCGAGCTGGAACGAGTGGGACGCGCCATACAAGCCGCTCTTCCCGCGTCAGCAGCTATGCACTGGCGGCGGCGCGGCACATGCACGAATTCGGCACCACGCGCGAACAGCTGGCCGAAGTCGCTGTCGCCGCGCGGCAAATGGGCGACACCAATCCCGGAGGCTTCATGCAAGGGAGCCGCTGACAATCGAAGACTGCCTACTCCGCGCATCATCAGCGAGCCCGCTGGGCAAGTCCGATTGCTGCCTTGTCACCGATGGCGGCGCGGCGCTGATCGTCTGACCCGCACCGAGCGGGCGCGGCGGCCTGCAGAGGCCCGCCGGTCCCGATGCTGGGCGCAGCGGCGGCGACCTGGCACAATTCGATCATCGCAATCGGGCGATGTGACCACGCACTGCCGCGGCGGAATCCGGCCCGCGCGCCTATGGCGAGGCGGGCATCGGCCCTGCCGGATATCGACGTGGTGCAGCTTTATGATGCCTTCACCATCAACACGATCCTGTTCCTGGAAGACCTGGGCTTCTGCGCCAAGGGCGAGGGCGGCCCGTTCGTGGCGAATGGCGGCATCGCGCCGGGCGGCAGGCTGCCGGTCAACACCAATGGCGGCGGCCTCGGCTATGGCATCCTGGCATGTACGGCCTGTTCGCCATGACCGAAGCCGTTCGCCAGATCGCGGGGCGAGGGCGCGAACGACATCGGCACGGTCGATATCGCGCTGGCGCATGCCAATGGCGGAACATTGTCCAGCCAGGCCAGCGTGGTGCTGGGCTCGCTGGACACGGTCTGAGGCGCGGAAAAATACATGCGTGCTTGTTTTTTATCTTGCCATGGCGCATCGGGATTTGACACCATGGCTTAATGAACGGCGATCGGCATGGCGCGCGCTGCACCGGTTTTGAAGGGACCAAAGTGAACGAACCTCGGATTTTCCGGCCCGATCCCGACGATCCCACCCGGCCCAAGCGCGGCCTGACCGAGGATGATCTTGCCAGCCTGCCCACGGTGTTTCGCAGCGATCTGCTGGACGGCCATGTCATGCTGATTTCCGGCGGAGGCAGCGGCATGGGCAAGGCGATGGCGTTCCTTGCCTCGCGCCTGGGCGCGACCGTCGCCATCTGCGGCCGCACCGCCGAAAAGCTGGAACGCACCCGCGACGCGGTTGGTGAGGCGACGGGCCGCGAGATCCATTGCTATACCACCAATATTCGCGAACCCGATGCGGTCGAGGCGATGATCGGCGAGTTTTCGGACCTGACCGGGGGCATCGACACGCTGGTCAACAATGCGGGCGGGCAGTTTCCGCAGGACGCCATCGATTTCACCCGCAAGGGGTGGAACGCGGTGATCGACACCAATCTCAACGGCACGTGGTGGATGATGCAGGAAGCCGCGCGGCGCTGGCGCAGCGACGGGCGCAAGGGGCACATCATCAATATCGTCGCCAATGTCGAGCGGGGGATGCCGCAGGCGGCGCATACCTGCGCGGCGCGCGCGGGGGTGATCTATCTGTCCAAGACCGTCGCGACCGAATGGGCGCCGCACAATATCCGCGTGAACTGCATAGGCCCCGGCGTGATCGAGACCGAGGGTTTCGCCATGTATCCCGAGGAAGCGCTGAAGCGGTTCCACAAGGCGAACCCGATGAAGGCGCGCGGCAATGCGTGGGACGTGGCCGAGCAGGTGATGTACCTGGCATCCCCCGCCGCCGATTTCATCAATGGCGATCTGATCATCATCGACGGCGGGCAGGCGCAGTGGGGCGTGGTATGGCCCGGCGGCATGCCCGAATATTTCGACGAGGGCGGGGCGGCCTGATCCCGTGGCGGGGCTGATCGAGGAACGGCGCGGCGCGGTTCGCCTGCTGACGATCGACCGGCCGGAGCGCGCCAATGCGCTGGACGCGGCGACCAGCGCCGCGCTGGACGAGGCGCTTACCCGTGCAGAAGCCGATCCCGAAGTCGGTGCGACCGTGCTGACCGCCAGCGGCGAGCGCGCCTTTTGTTCGGGCATGGACATGAAGGAAGCCGCGCAAGACGGCGTCGGCAAGGGGCTGATTCCCGGGCGCGGATTTGGCGGGATTACGCAGCGCCAGCGGACCAAGCCGCTGATCGCCGTCGTCAACGGCGCAGCCGTGGCGGGCGGGTTCGAGATCGTTCTGGCCTGCGACATGGTATTCGCCGCGCCGCACGCGGTGTTCGGGCTGAGCGAGGTGAAGCGCGGCCTGTTCGCCTATGCGGGCGGGGTCCAGCGCATCGCGCGCCAGCTGCCGCGCGCGACGGGGCTGGCCATGGTGCTGACGGGCGAGCCTTTGCCTGCCGACAGGATGCACCAGCTGGGGCTGGTCACAGAAGTCGTCGATTCAGACGCTCTGCTGGGGCGCGCCTGTGCCGTGGTCGAGGCCATGCTGGAGCACAGTTGGGACGCGATCGGGCACGCCTTGGCGCTATATGACGCAAGCCGCGCCATGCCCGAAGAGATGGCGCTGCGTTTCGGCAGGCGGTTCGGCGATGCGACGCTAAGTTCGGCCGATGCGCGCGAGGGTGTGAGCGCCTTCGCGCAGGGACGCGGCGCGAAATACGATAATGGATAACGAGATGAAGGAGAGAGGAATGGGACGCGTCGAGGGTAAGGTCGCGCTGGTCACGGGCGGCGCTTCAGGACTGGGGGCGGAGGATTGCCGCGTGCTGGCAGCCGAAGGCGCGAAAGTGGTCGTGTCCGACGTCAACGAGAAGGCCGCGCAGGCGCTGGCCGAGGAGATCGGCAACGGCGCGATGGCGCTGCGCCACGATGTTGCGTCGGAAGATGACTGGGTCGCCGTGATGCAGGCGATCGAGCAGCGTTACGGGCGGCTCGACATCCTCGTCAACAATGCAGGGGTGGTGCTGAACGCCGATGTCGAGGATACCAGCCTCGAGCAGTACCGCTGGGTCAATTCGGTGATGAGCGACGGCGTGTTCCTGGGCTGCAAGCACGCGATCCCGCTGATGAACAAGGGCGATGGCGGGTCCATCGTCAACATGTCGTCGACTGGTGCGCTGCTGGGCTATCCGATCTTCTTCGCCTATTCCGCGGCCAAGGGCGCGGTGCGGGCGCTGACCAAGTCGGTCGCGGTGATGTGCCAGGAAAAGGGCTATGCGATCCGCTGCAATTCGGTCCACCCCGGCGCGATCGAGACGCCGATGGTCCAGACGGCCGAGGGGCGCGAGGCGAAGGACATCCCGGTCGAGGGCGTGCTGCCGCCCGGAACGCCCGGTCACCCGCGCGATATTGCGATGATGGTGCTGTATCTCGCTTCGGATGAATCGCGTTTCGTGAACGGGGCCGAGATGGTGGTCGACAATGCGGTGACGATCCGCCCGTTCTGAAATCTTGCCTGCCGGCAGATCTGGGGGAGCCGTCCCGCGCGGACGGCTCCCCGCTTTTTTTGCTATTTCTCGCCCGCCATGTAGCGGTCGATTTCCTTGTGGAAGTGGCGCAGGCGCGCTTCCTGCTCGCTCCACAGCGGTCCGCGGAAGCCGCGCGAGCGGGCGCCCGCCTGCACGATGGGCAGCAGTTCGCTGTCCTGGTCCAGCACCTCGCCAAGGCCCGGAGGCTCGCCGATGCCGGTGCGCACGATCTCGGGCCTTGTCTTGCCTGACAGGTCGGTCGCGCCCAGCCCCATCCATGCGGGCGCGCTATAGCCCGGCGCGTCGACATGCTTGTAGAGGATCAGCGTGTCATAGGTGAAGCGATTGGGATCGTCCGCGTTGGGCAGGAAGCGGTGCAGGAACACCGCCTCTGGGTGGCAGCCGATCTGGACATTGGGGAACACCGAATAGACGGTGGAATCCGATAGCTGCGTATCGCTGAAGCGGTCATAGCCCAGATCCAGCTCGTCCGAGCGCTTGCGCTTCGCCAGCTGCACTGCGCGCCGGGTTTCCTGCGCGCTTCCGTCGAAATCCTCGGGGTCTATCCCTGCGTCGGACAGCATCATCTTGATCCCGTCATTGACGGTTTCCTGGTCCTGGTACCGGCGGCTCGGCTGCGCGAAGGGGACGAACTGGCGGCTCATCCCGTTCGGATAGAGGTCGATCTGCGTGCGGTCGTCCATCAGGCATTGGGTCTGCGGATGGACCGCGTGCAGATGATAGGTTTCCGCAAAGGCATCGACGCCGCCCTTCCAGTTGGCGCCCCATTCGGACTGGCGGTGCTGCACGACATACATGGTGTCGATCTTGTAGAGTTCCAGCTGCTGCTTCAGCGGGCCGAGATATTCGTCCAGCGGCATGACGTCGGGATCCATCGAGATGAACACCAGCCCCGCCGCGGTCTCGCACCGGACCGAGGTGAGGTCGCGGTCGTGGCACAGCACATCGGGCTGGAACGTGTTCTCGTCCGTGACCTCGATATTGTGGCCCTCCAGGTCGAACTTCCAGCTGTGGAACGGGCAGGTGAAATTCGACAGAGTGCTGAAGTCGGCCAGCACCAGCCGGCTGCCGCGATGCGGGCACACGTTGTAATGGGCGCGGATCACGTCGTCGTCGCCGCGCACGATGATGAAGCTTTCATCGCCGATGTCAAAGCGGACGAGATCGCCCGGTTCGGCCACGTCCGACACGGGGCAGGCGATCAGCCAGCTTTTGGCAAAGACCTTGTCCCATTCCTCGCGCGCGAAATCGCGGGTGTAATAGCGGTCGGGATCGGGCCGCTCGGCCCCGTTGTCGATGCGGGGGGCACGGTTGTTGAACGGGTGGGGCGTTCCGACGTGGATGTCCCACAATTCGGTATCCAGCTTCATGGCATCCTCCTGGCCGGGCATGGCCGGCTCTTGTGTCCTGTCCGTCCGCTGCGCCGGTTCATGCGGCGCGAAACTGCGGATCAACTCCTATAAAAAAGACATGCATGAATGTTTGCAAGTGGATTCGACCGACATGCGACGAATGCATGCGCCGATTGCCACCCGAGCAAGGAGAGGACGCGATGAGCCGCAATTTCGGAAATGTGTTCCAGATCGCCTATGTCGTCGAAGAGATCGAAAAGCACATCGACTATTGGACGCAGGTGATGGGGGTGGGCCCGTTCTTCCACTTCCCGGTGCCGCTGCCGTTCGACTGGCTGCGCGCCGACGGGCAGGATCTGGCAGTGGATGCGCCAGTCTACAAGGCAGTGGCGGTCGCCTATAGCGGGGACATGATGATCGAGCTGATCGAGCCGGGCCCCGCGCCGTCGACCTATCGCGATTTTCTTGAGGGCGGGCATAGCGGCGTGCATCATCTGGGCACCTTCACCGACCGGCTGGACGAACAGCTCGCCGCTGCGAAACAGGCGGGGATGAAGGTGGTGCTGGAAGGCGAGCTGCCGTTCTCGCGCTTTGCCTATCTGGAGCCGGAAGATGCGCTGCCCGGCACCATCATCGAGATGATCGACGCGCGCCCCGCCATGCTGGAAGCGCTGGACAAGATGAAGCGCGCGGCCCGCGACTGGGACGGCAAGACGCGCACGGCAGAGATGTAGGGGCGGGGCCAGCGCTGGGCGCGAACCGGTCAGTTCGCGCCCACGCTGGTCGATGCCTTGCCGCCGCTGCGTAGCAAGGCGGCCTGATCGCGGATATACTGGCGCAGCGCCTTGAGGTCGCCGTCCGACAATTCGCCGAATTTCGGCATGCCCATCGGGACCAGCGTCCCTTCGCTGACGACGCTGTGGAACGCGTCGGCGGATGCCACGATGCCCGATGTGCGCAGGTCGGGCGCGGTGCCGCCCGCGATCGCGCCGCCGCCGTGGCACACGCCGCAGCGCGAGGCGAATATCTCGCCGCCGCGCTTGCCCAGCGCCGCATCGGCCGCATAATCGGGATCGTCGAAGGCGACCGCCTTGTACGGCACCTTGGCGGGCAGCGTGCCCTTGGCGCCCAGCTTGAAGGTCAGAACCCGGCGCGCCTGCGCGCGGTAGTCGATGCCGAACTGCGCGGTCATCGGTCCGAACAGGCCGGGGCTGGTCCCCATGCCGGCGATCACGGTGACATATTGCTCGCCGTCGACGGTATAGGTGATGGGCGGGGCGATGACGGGTGCCCTGGCGTCGAAGGTCCACAGCACCTTGCCGCTTTTCGCGTCATAGGCGGTGAAGTCGTCGTTCACCCGGCCCTGGAACACCAGCCCGCCCGCGGTCGCCATCGCGCCGCCGCTGAAGGGGACGTCCATGGGGATGCGCCACGCGACCTTTTGCGCGGCCGGGTCATAGGCGGTGAGATAGCCGGTGTTGGTCGCGCCCTCGGGAATGGAGACCGCATAGCCGACGCCGCTGGTCAGCCCCATGTGGCCCGCCCATGCGAAAGTGTCCTTCGTGACGCCCGTGTCGTCATAGGTGACTTCGAGGTCGAGCGTCGGGATATAGGTCAATCCGCTCTGCGGGCTGTAGGCCATCGGCAGCCAGCTATGCGCGCCGACGGGGGTGGGCTGGAACGTGACGGGGCCATCCTCGTACCGGACATTGTCGATCTCGATCGGGCGGCCGGTCTCTTTGTCGATGCCCTTGGCCCAGGTGACGGTGACAAAGGGTTCGGCGCTGATCAGCTTGCCGTTGGTGCGGTCGATGACGTAGTAGAAGCCGTTCTTGGGCGCGGTCATCACCACCTTGCGCGGCTTGCCATCGATGGTGAGGTCGGCCAGCTCCATGTCCATGCTGGCGTTGAAGTCCCAGCTTTCACCCGGATTGATCTGGTAGTGCCAGCGATATTCGCCGGTCTTTGCATCCAGCGCCACGATCGAGCAGAGGAAGAGATTGTCGCCCTTGCCGTCGCTGCGGATCTTGCGGTTCCACGGTGCGCCATTGCCGGTGCCCAGCAGGATCAGGTCCTGTTCGGCATCATAGGTCATGGCGTTCCAGACATTGCCGCCGCCGCCATATTTCCACCATTCGCCCGCCCAGGTCTTCGCGGCCATTTCCATGGCCTCGCTCTCGAACCCGTCGGCGGGATTGCCGGGGACAGTGTGGAAGCGCCACAGCTGCTCGCCCGTCTCGGCGTCATAAGTGGTGACATAGCCGCGGATCGGGCCGCTGTCGGCGCCGCCGTGGCCGATGATCACCTTGCCGTCGAACACGCGCGGCGGGCCGGAGATGAAGCGCGGCTCGTCCTCGGCAAAGGTGCGCTTGGACCAGACGGGCTGGCCGGTCCTGGCATCGATGGCGATCAGGCGGCCGTCCTGCGTGGCGATATAGACCTTGCCGTTCCACCACGCGATGCCGCGGCTGCCCCAGCCCTGGCGCAGCTTGTCGCCCGACGCCTCGGGCGCCTTGGGGTCGTAGGTCCACAGCAGCTTGCCGGTTTTCGCGTCGACCGCGTGGGCGACGCTGTAGCCGGATGCGAAATAGATCACCCCGTCCACCGCGATCGGCCCCGTCGCCGGATTGCCCGCCGGCAGGTCGAGCGACCACGCAAGGCCCAGCGATCCGACATTGCCGGTATCGATCTGCGTCAGCGGGCTGAAATGCTGTTCGCCATAGGTGCGGCCGAACGCGGGCCAGTCGTCGCCCGAACTGTCGTCCGACAGGATGGCATTGGCCGCTTCGTCCGTGGATGCCTGCGCGCTGTCCACCGGCACCGATCCGCAGCCCGCCAGCGGCACTGTCAGCGGCAGGGCCAGGGAGGCAAGGAGAACGGACGGGATCGGCAGGCGTATCGGCAGCATCGCGCGGGGTCTTTCCATTGTCTGCGAGTCCCCGCGCACACCACGCATGGGTCATGATGTGCGGGGGGACCGGCGGCCTCTTCGGGGGAAGGGCCGCCGGCCGTTGTAGCCTTTAGCGGAACAGATCCTGTCCGAACTTCGCGCCCAGTTCGAGCCCGAAATAGCGCGGCGGGCCGTATTGCGCGTTCACCCACAGTCCGGCGACGTTCTGGATGCCGACGCGGTACCGCTCGTCCGTCAGGTTGCGGCCGATCGCGCGCAGGTAATAGCGTCCGTCGACCTCACCCAGCGTGATCGACGCGTTCACCAGCGTGCGCGCATTGAGGAAGGTGTTGCCCAGCGGATCGTCGATCGCCTGCGTGTTCAGGTTGCGGCCGGTGTAGGCGACATTGCCATTGAACGTCAGCGTGTGATCGGCGCCGACCGGCAGTTCGTAATTGCCGTCGACGGTCCATTGCCATTCGGGCGCGCGGTCCAGCGGTGCGGTGGACAGGTCGTAGCCCGCATTGGGCGCGTCATATTCCTTGTACTTGCCGTCCTGGTATCCGACCACGCCGCGCAGGGTGAAGCCGCCGGAACGGATTGGCCGACGCCTCCATCTCCAGCCCCTTCACCTCGGCGCTGGCGGCGTTGACGAACAAAGTGACCTGGTTGGGCTGGCCGTTCACCACGATCGGCACGTTCAGCTGCTTCTGCAGGTCCTTGTACTCGACGTAGAAGGCGGTGAGGTTGAAGCGCAGCCGGTTGTCGAGGAATTCGCGACTTGAAGCCCGCCTCGATAGCTGTCGGCGGTTTCGGGGTCGGTCGCGCGGGCAGCTTCGGCAAAGGCGTCGAGGTCGGTGCCGAATGCGGCGAAGCCGCCGATCTGGTCGTTGAAGCCGCCGCCCTTGTAGCCGTGCGAATAGGTGCCGTAGACATAAAGGTCCGGCGTCGCCTGATAGCCGAGGCTGGCGCGGTAGGTCGGCTCCTTCCAGCTGTCCTTTACCGTGACCACATTGGCGGGATAATCATAGACGCTGGCGTCGAGCGCGCTGTCGAGCGGGATCGACAGGATCGAAACCGCCGCCCAGCTCGGCCACGAAGGCCTGCTGGCGGCCGCGCCAGGTCTTGTCGTCCCAGGTATAGCGCCCACCCACCGTCAGCGTCAGTTCGGGGGTGAATTTGATAGGTGCCCTCGGCGAAGATGGCCTTGGACGTCGCCTTTTGCGCGTTGCACAGCACATAGGGCGTAGAATTCCATTCACCGAACGGCAGCGGTCCCGCTGTCAGGTCGAGGAAGCCCAGCATCTGCGACACGCAGAAATCGATCGTGTCGCGCTGGTAGAACCCGCCGACGATGAAGTCGAACGGCCCGCCCAGGTCGCTGGCAAAGCGCAGTTCCTGCTGCCAGGTCTTGCGGTCGTCGTCGCGCGAGGCATCGAAGAAGGACAGCGGCCTCGCCGTCCGTGCCGATCGCGGTCGCACCGGCATAGGAGTTGGGGATCTGCGATCGCTGGTAGCGATAGCCCGAAACCGAGGTGAACGTGCCGGGATCGATGCTCCAGTCGATATTGGCATAGACGCCGTCGACCGAGATGCGCTGCCCTGCCTCAGGTTGACGCTGGGCATCGTTGCGCCCGGTATAGGCCGCGCGGTCGAGCGGATCGATGTCTTCCGCATTGGGATCGGTCAGGCCGAGCAGGTCGGTCAGCAGCGGCGCGTCACCCTCGTACAGATAGTTCACATTGACCGAGGGCACGAGTCGGAGCGGTCGCGGATCCACTCGTACTGGAACAGGGCGGTGAGATTCGTACGCTGGGTTCGACCAGCAGCTTGGCGCGGGCCTGCCACACGTCCTTGCCGCCCAGCTTCTCGCCGTTCAGGCAGCCTTCCTGGCCCCTGGAACTTGTTGGGGACGAAGCCGGTGACCGGGCCATAGCAATGCGCCGTTCCTGTAATATCCGTCGGATGTTTCCGTAGCCGATCACGAGGCGGGCCGCCGCAATGTCGCCGAGCGGGACATTGATCGCGCCCTGCATGCGAAGGTGCCGAAATCGCCGACTTCGACGCGGCCTTCGACGCCGACGTAGTTGAGCACGGGGCGCTTGGTCCGCACCGTCACGACGCCGCCGGTGGTGTTCTTGCCGAACAGCGTGCCCTGCGGACCGCGCAGCACTTCGACCTGGTCGATGTCAAAGGTGTCGAGCAGCTGGGTCTGGACCGAGGGGACCACGAAATCGTCCACCAGCACGGCGACCGGCGGTTCGAAATAGACGATGATGGAGGTCTGACCGACGCCGCGCATGGCGAACGAAGCGGCATTGAAATTGGCGATGGTCGCGGCCGAGAAGTTCGGAACGAAGGCGGCCAGGTCGCCGATGTCGCGCGGCGATGATTGCTGGATCAGCTGGCTGTCGATCGCCGACACGGCGATGGGCGTGGTCTGAAGATCGGAATTGCGGCGGGTGGCGGTGACGACGATCTCGTTCAGGCCGGTCCGCTGCGAGGGTTCCGCATCGTCCTGCGTCGTCTGATCGGCGGCCTGCGTCTGGTCGGTGACCGGATCGGCCATATCCTGCGCAAAAGCGGCGTTCGACATGGAGGCGATGGCAAGTGCCGACAGGGCACACTGGGCGGCAAGCTTGGTGTTCATTGCATTTCTCTCCCCATTCCGCCCCTCTTTGCGGAGACGGCAATGAAGCCCGGGCCGGGCATAAACAGACATTCATGCATGTTTGTATTATTTGCAAGCCCCTTGTTGATGAAGCGGCAAATCCGCCGTCATCCGGCATCTGCGCCGCAAGGGCGGCACGGGCGGCTGCGATCGGCCCTTTCCAAATGCAGACATGTATGTTTTTTATCGCCTGCAGAACCCGGCCTGAAAGCCGGCTGTCTTTTGGAGAGGATCACATGGCCTACAGCTTCCTGTCGCGTTTCCGCATCAAGCCCGGCGAGGAGGACCGCTTCATCGCGGCGGCCCGCCGCATGGAGGCGCAGGCGCCGCAGGAGCCGGGGGTGCTGCATTTCCAGTTCTTCCGCCTGGACGATCCGCACATGTTCGCGGTGCTCGAATCGTTCACCGACGAGGCTGCCGACAAGGCGCACATGGAATACGAACAGAACAAGCCGCTGATCGCCGAGATGATCGAGTGCATGGACGGCCACTACGAGCGCGAGATGCTGCACGACCTGGAGCCCGCCCGATGAGCGGCAAGAGCTTCATCGCGCAGCTGCGCGCGAAGCCCGAGCGGCGCGGCGACCTGATCGCCTATCAGAGCGAGCTGAAGACGCTGGCGTTCGAGCAGGAGCCGGGCGTCGTCGTCTATGAGCTGTTCCAGTCGGAGGACGATCCCGACCTGTTCCAGGTCGTCGCCACCTTCAAGGACGACGCCGCGTTCGACACACATATGGCCATCGATTTCCACGACCGCCTCGTCCCGCTGATCATGGAGTGCGTCGAGGGCGAGATGTCGATCGCCTTTTACCGTTCGGTCTGAATAGCATGCCGCAGCGAGGGGGGGTGGTCCGGTCGGCGGGCCGCCCCTATTTGGCGTCTGCGCTCCACTCGCCGCTTTGTTGGCCACGTGTGACACTTTGCCGGGGCGCTGGTTTCGGGCCATCGGGTGACGGATGTGTGTCTGATGCCGTTCTGGCGAAGCGGACGATGGCGCAGGTGCAGCAGCATCGAAGACCGATTTGCCGGGTGAATTTCGGGCCGCGGCTCTCCGGGCAAAGTGTCACGCATGACAAAAGGAACCGGTTGGGGGGGATGAAAGAATGGCGCTCCGCACGATTCGCGCGTGGGGGTTGCGGCAGCGCATGCTGCGTTGGCTTTGTCCGCGTCAGCTGGCATGACAGCGCGGATGAGCAGCGATCCCCATGACCTCGACCGCTTCGTGGATGCGCAGCGGGGAAGTTACGAGCAGGCTCTGGCCGAGATCCGCCGGGGCGCGAAGCGCACGCACTGGATGTGGTTCGTCTTTCCGCAGATCGCGGGCCTGGGGACGAGCGCGATGGCACGGCGCTATGCGATCGGTTCGCTGGCCGAGGCGCGTGCCTATCTGCAGCACCCCGTACTGGGCCCGCGCTATGCGGAGTGCGTGGCCGCGCTGCAGGGCCTGCACGACACCAGTGCGCAGCAGGTGTTCGGCGGGATCGACGCGGTGAAGCTGAGGTCGTCGCTGACGCTGTTCAGCCGTGCCGGGGACAATCCGGAAATTGGCGCAGCGCTGGAGCGCTGGTTCGCCGGCCCGGACGAGCGCACGCTGGACATATTGGCACGGGGTTCTGCGCCCGGATGACGCGCCGGCGGCGCTCGTGGCGCGACATGGGTGAGCTGCGCAGGCATTCGCAATTCGGTTGCCTCGGCAACAGCGGTTCGGCAGCATGGTCCGGATCGCAGGGAGCCTTGGCGGAGTGGAAGCCATGAACGGACATCGGATAAGCAGGCGGCGCGCCATCGAAATGGGCGGCGGCATGGCGGCGGCGGCACTGATGCTGCCGGGCGGGGCTGCGTTCGGACAGGCGGGCGCCCCCAACGCCGTCGGACAGCCGATGCCGGGCGGGGTGAAGCTGCCCGACACGCCCCCGCGTCCCCGCCGAGCGGACAGTGTCGGCTTCGCCATCGTCGGGCTGGGCGGCTATGCGCTGAACCAGATGATGCCGCGTTTCGATCAGGCGGAGCGGGCGCATGTCGCGGCGATCGTGTCCGGCAATGCCGAGAAGCGGCGAGCGGTGGGGGACGCCTATGGCATCCCGCCTGAGGCCCGCTATTCCTATGACAACTTCGCCGACATCGCTGCCAATCCGGATGTCGATGCGGTCTATGTCGTGCTGCCCAGCGGGCTGCATGCCGACTGGACGGAGCGGGCGTTCGGCGCGGGCAAGCATGTGCTGTGCGAAAAGCCGATGGCGCTTTCCAGCGCCGAGTGCGAGCGGATGATCGCCGCGGGGCAGCGCGCCAACCGCAGGCTGATGATCGCCTATCGCTGCCATTTCGAGCCGTACAACCTGCAAGCCATGGAGCTGATGAAGCACGATGCGACCGGCCAGCCAAGGCTGATCCGTACAGAACAATCCTATCGCATGGGACCGACCAGCCCGAGCGAGAACTGGCGCGTGAACCGGGCGCTGGCGGGCGGCGGTCCGCTTGAGGATTACGGAATCTACGGGCTTCAGGCTGCGCTTTATCTGTCGGGCGAGATGCCGGAAAGCATCACCGCCGCCACCTTCCGGCCCGCGGGCGATCCCCGGTTTGCGGAGATTTTCGCCCATGTCGCTTCGCAGTGGCGTTTTCCGTCGGGGGCGGCGGCGCAGCTGGTTACTTCCTATGATTCGGCGCCCATCAATGCCGTGAACGCACGGGGCACGACAGGCGCGCTGCTGATGCAGCCGGCGACCAGCTATTCGGGCAATAATCTGGTCCTCGACACCGGAGGGGAGCGCCGCCCATTCACGCCGGGCGAATCGACCGTGCAGTTCGCGCGCCAGCTCGACCATTTTGCCGATGCGATCCGCGACGGGGCTGCGATCAGGACTCCGGGTGAGATGGGACTGCGCGATCTTCGCCTGATCGAGGCCACCTATGCCTCTGCCGCGAGCGGCCTGCCGGTGATGCTGAACAGCGACGCTACCGTCAGGGGGTGATCCCCGGCACCGCAGGCCGGCTGCGACCGCCAGGCAGCGCTAGTCGCAGGCCATCACGGCGAGCGACTGTGTATTGCTGATCGCATTGTTCTGGCGGCCGCGCACGTTGAACGCGCTTTCGTAGCGGATCGTCGCCTCGGGGAAGAAGCCGGTCGCCACCAGCGGCTGGTATTCATATGTCGCCTCGACGAACATCAGCGCGGTTCCGGATGTCGCGACGATTTTCCGGCCGCTGCTGCCCAGCCCGAATTCCAGACTTGAAATCGTTCGCGCCCGCGCCCTGGGTGCCATAGGCCGGATCCACGTCCAGATCGCCCCAGCAGCGCTGCCACCGGATGACCTGGCCATGCTTGCTGCCCTTGCGGCCGTTATCCTCGAGCGAGGAGAGGATGACGCGGCCATGCTCCTCGAAACCGATGGATTCGCCGACGACCTGCGCGCCGGAAAAGACTTCATAGACGTCGCTTTCGTCGATGCCCGACATGACGCGGCCCGCATTGTCGGCGACCGTCATGGCCAGATTGCTGACGCGCATATGCGCAAGCGCCAGGTTGGAGGATTCTATCCCCCCGATGGTCAGGGTCAGGAACACGGGCAGACCCAGGGCAAACTCGGTCATGGCCATGCCGTTCTGGCAGCCGATGAAGGCGCGCAGTCTGTCAAGCATCACGCCTTTACTCCGCAGATGACGGGCGAGGCGGCCTGCACGCCATAGGGCTGGCTGCGCACCGCGGTCCGCAAGGTGAAATTGCTGGCCGAACTGATCGGGAGGAACTTGTCGATCGGCAACAGGCGGGGCATCGCCACATTGGCCTGGTAGAAGACGACATCGCTGGCGCCGCCGATGCCGTCGCTTCCCGCGTCGAGATCGAAGTCGCCATTGCCGTTCATGTCCTCGAAGCAGTCGCCGTCGGTTTCGTCGTATTCGCCGTCCTTGTCGTGATCCGTCATCAGCTTTTCGGGGCTCCCGATATCGCTGAAATCGGTGTAGCTGGACTGCGAGGTGATCACGACCTCCTCCACCGCGACCAGCGTCACCATGCCGGAGATGTAGTTCTTGACCTGCTCCTCGGTCGTGTCGCCCTCGCTCGTCAGGGCGGGGTCCTCCACCGATGCCAGCCGCGCCGCGTCGTTGAGGGCGCCCTGCGCCAGCGAGCGGACATAGGAGACATAGGCGAATTCAAGCCCGCCCATCAGGATGATCAGCAGCGGCGTCAGGACCAGCGCGAATTCGACGGCCGCGGCGCCGCGCTGATCGCCGCCAAAGCGGCGCAGGCGTTTGCCGATGAAGCTCACTGGGTCAGCCTCAAATTGCCGATGCCCTGTCCGATCTTCTCGAACACTTCCTCAAGATCCGAACCGTCGCTGGTGTAGAAATGGCCCGCGCTGGTCGCGCAATCCTGTATGTCGGCGGTGTCGGTCACGTCGAGCGCGATGACCCAGATGGTGACGCCCATCGACTTGGCGACGTTGCAGACGGATTCGAACCGGCTGATATGCTGTGCATCCTGCCCGCCCCAGCCCTTGGTCCGGTCCTGAAAGGCCTCGATGCCGTGGGCGGAATACAGCGTGCTGCCGGTGTCCAGCTTGCCGTCGGTCATGAAGACGATATGCTTGTTGATGGCGATCCCGTCCCAGTCGAGCGGATTGTCGGCGGTAAACAGGCCATTGCGCGAAATGAAGCGCGTGCCCCACAGCATGCCGACATCGTGATAGGTGCCGCCCGTCACCCGCGCGGTGGCTGCGGCGATGGCCGAGTTGAACTCCGTCTCGCTGGCATATTCCTTCAGCTTGCTTGCTTCGGACGGGCAGCCGGTCTGCACCCATTGCCCGTAGATCCGGTAACGGGTCACGCCGCCGCTGTTGCTCGTGTCGGTGTGGTCATGCTTTGCGGGGTCGTAGCGGCCCCATTGCAGTTCCGGCTGATTGCCCGCGTTGCCGGCGACCGTGTCGACGTCGGCCAGGGTGATCGTATCCTCGATCTCGAACGGGTCGAGGTCGTGCCCGATGCTGGGCCGTTCCTCGATGCAGGCGTTGCCGCTGGTCCGGAAGCCTTGCGTATTGCCGTTCTCGGAACCGCCGCCGCCGCCATTGCCGTTGGTGTTGCCGCTGTTCCAGCTGGACTGGTTGATATGCACCCATTTTGTGCCCAGCGTGGTGTTGCAGCCCCATTTGTTGCAGTTCGTGGTCACCCCCACCATCGGCTGGTCGCGCAGGATGTCCTTGTTCTTGAGCGAGCGGCCGACATTGACCGTGTGGGAGTAGGGGACGATTCCGAAACGGGTGATCGAATTATTGGCGCTGTCGTCCAGCGCGCGATAGAGGCCCTTCGCTCCGTCCCTCAGACGCTGGATCTTGGTCCCCGAACCGTTGCTCGGCTTGTCATTCATCGACCCGGTCACGTCCAGGACCAGCACCACGTCATTGTGGCCCAGGTCGCGCTTGGCGTCGCAGTTCACATTGATGTCCAGTGATCCGAATCCGAAGATCTTCATCAATATGGTCGGGATGGTGGCCGAAGCCTCGCCCAGCAATTCGGCCTTGTCATCCCCATTCTGAACCACATTGAAGGCGACGCCGGTGGCATTCTGCGTGCCGGCGGGAAAATTGAAGTCGAAGAACTTGTCCGCCTCGACCTTGACCGAGTTTTCCCAGTAGGAGCCCTGCATCGCCTGGCGCCCCGCCAGCACGCCCGCGTCGCACGCGTTCTGCAGCTTTGCCCGGGCGCTGTAGTAGTTGGCCGTGTCGACCGCCCCGCCAATCATGGCGAGCATCGGCAAAAGCGCGCCAGCATAGAGCATGGCGGCATTGCCCGATTGATCGGCAGCCCAATCAGCCATCAGGCGCTTCAGCATTCCCATACGTCCTCCTGCAGAACCTGGTCCGCGCGTATGGTGGCAACTTGCCCGAAGGGGATTACGTTACATGAAACGAAATTGCTTAATGGCGGCTGGAACTTGCTCGCCATGATGACAGCGGGCAGCGCAATGCCGGCGGATCGTCGCTCAGTCCCGCTCGCTGCCGCTTGCTTCCAGGATCAGCCTGACCGTCCGCTCCGGGCAGTCCCAGATCGAGTAGTGGCCGCTCTGCTCGAACCAGTGAAAGGCTGCGCCCGGGAAGCCCGCGCGGGCGCGTTTCGCCTGGCGCGGCGGGCACAGGCGGTCCTTGGCGCCCCAGCCGATCGTGACATTGCCGGCGGCGGGTGAAGCCGGCCCCTGCTGCGCGGGCCCGCTGGCCAGATCCCGGATCAGGGGCGCGACGGTCGGCGTCCCGGCGAAGGACGTCAGTTCCCGCTCCACGAATTCCGCCGGCAAGGACCGGGGCCGCGCCGAAAGCTGGGCAAGGAGCACGCTGCGCGCCGCCGGCGACGCACTCAGCCGCCCCAGCTGGCCCTTGAGCACGCGCAGGAGCCGGAGCGACGCGCCAAGCGTCCATTTGAAATAGGTGCGCTCCCACCCGCGCCAGAAACCGCCGGGGTCGAGCGCCACGACATCGCCGACGCAGCCGCGCCGGGCCATTTCCAGCACGAGCCGCCCGCCGAGCGACACACCCGCGACGTCGACCGCCTCCAGACGATTCCGCAGTATGTAGTCTTCCAGGCTGTCGGCCAGCCTGCGAAAGGTGCCGCTATCCTCGCGCGCGGGAGACTGGCCGTGGCCGGGCAGGTCGATCGCGATGACTTCCCGCCGCGCCGACAGGGCGGGCAGCACCGGCGACCAGGATTGCCAGCTTCCGCCCAGCCCGTGGACGAGCAGCAGCTGGCCTCCGTGTCCTGCGGTGTGCGCATGGATGGTCGGGGGCATTGGCTTCTCCCTCGCCTGTCCAACGGTTCGGGCGCCGGGTGGGTCCGATGATGGCCGGGGGTGATCGGGCGGTCGGACCTTGGCGGCGGATTTGCAACTTTAGGTCCAGCGCCGGGCCTGTTGGCGGGCGAATGGCAGCAAAAAAGATGAAATGCGGCGCACAACAGGGATTCACAAGCGATTCGCGGCGTGGCAGATTCACCTTATGTACACGCAGCAAGGCCCTCAGCGGCCGGAAGATATCGGCTCGATCCTCGGCGCGCTGGCGCAGACTTCGCGGCGTCCGCGCTATGCGTTCATGGTGCTGGGCCTGATTGCGGAAGCCGCGCGCCCCGACGGGCAGGCGGGGCCATGGGTCGCCGGGCCGGGCGGCGTGCGCCAGCCGCTGCGCGAATGGGTGGCGGAAAAGCTGGTGCCGCTGGCGGCGCGCGATCATCGCCGTGCCGCGATGCGCCGCAAGGTGGAGCAGCGGCTGGGTCCGCGCGCCTGCGACACGCGGCTGGTCGACGCCGCGCTTGAGGAAGAAGCGCTGGCAGTGGGCAAGGCCAATGTCAGCCGCGCGGTGTCCGACCTGGTCAAGGCTGGCTTCGTCCAGCGCCACTATGCCGGGCGGGTGAAGGATCATCGCAATCGCGGCGGCGGCCGGCACGCGGTCTATATCGTCGCGCCGCAGGTGCTGAACGCGATCCGCTCGCGCCCGACGCTGGTCTAGTTCTTCCGTCGCCCACGCCGCGCCCCTTGCGATCTTGCACGGCAGGGGCGACAGGGCCGCCAGTTCGAATTGGCAAAGGGGATGCACGATGGCCGGAAGATTCTATGACCAGTGGAGCGTGGGCGATGCCTTGACGCACGAGATCCGGCGGACGGTGACCGAGACCGACAATCTGCTGTTCACGACCATGACCCACAATCCCCAGCCGCTGCACCTGGATGTCGAAGCCGCAAAGGAAAGCGAGTTCGGCCAGATCCTGGTCAACGGCACGTTTACCTTTGCGCTGATGGTCGGGCTGACGGTCGGCGACACCACTCTGGGCACGCTGGTCGCCAATCTCGGCTATGACAGACTGGTCATGCCGGCTCCGGTCTTCATCGGCGACACGCTGCAGGCGCGCAGCGAGGTGGTGGAGCTGAGGGATTCCAGATCGCGCCCCGGTTGCGGCATCGTCACCTTTCGCCACGAGCTGGTCAACCAGCGCGGCGAGATCGTGTGCCAGTGCCTGCGCATGGCGTTGCTGAAGGGGTCGGAAGACTAGGGGCGGCGGCCCCTGGCCTGCAATCCGCGATCGGGGCCGATCATCGTCGTCCGGCCAGCCGTAGCAGCGTCTCTGCACGGGCGAGGTGGGGGCGGTCGAGCATGCCGCCCTTGTGACCGATCGCGCCGACGCCGGGATTGGCGGCAAAGAGGTCGACGATTTCCTGCGCGGCGGCAATCTCCTCCTCGCTGGGGGTGAAGGCGGCATTGATCACCTCGACCTGCGCGGGGTGGATCGCCAGCATGCCGCGAAAGCCGTCCGCCCGGGCCTGTTCCGCGCGGGTGCGCAAGCCTTCGAGGTCGCGAAAATCGCCGTGGATGGTGTCGATCGGCAGCACCCCCGCGCTCGCCGCGCCGATCAGGCACAGGCTGCGCGCGAGCCGGTAGGTAAAGCCGTATTCGCCATTCGCGTCGCGGTTGCTGCTGGCGCCCAGCGCATCGGCGAGGTCCTCTGCGCCCCAGCTCATGCCGATGAGGCGCGGTGCACCCGCATAATCGCCGGTGGTGAACATCGCCTCGGCAGCCTCGGTCACGAGGGCGATCACCCCGGTCGCGCCAAGTTCGATGCCGTTCGCCGCTTCCAGCGCGGTGAGGTAGTGGTCGAGCAGCTCGACATCACGGAGCCCGCGCGACTTGGGCAGCATGATGCCGCCGGGCCTGCCGGGCAGGACGGCGGCAAGGTCGTCGACCGCGAAAGGGCCGTCGACCGGGTTGATCCGCACCCACAGCCGTTCGTGGCCGCTATCGCGCGATTGCAGCAGGTCGCGTACCATGCCGCGCGCGGCGGGCTTGTTTTCGACCGTCACCGCGTCTTCCAGGTCGAACAGCGCGACATCGGCGTCGCCGTCGGCGCATTTTGCCATCTTGCGCTCGCTGTCGCCGGGCGCGAACAGCCATGATCGCATCGCAATGGACTCGGGCATGGAACCTCTCTTGCTTTTCGTGCGTCTGTCCGCCGGTGCCGGACGATCCGGCCGGATCCCGTGCGGAGGCGGTGTCTGCGCCGGGCTTACAGCCGCTGGGCAGGGGATCAAGCCACGTTGACACCATACGGCTGCGCCTACTATATACTCACCGGTATACAAGCAGTGCAAGGGAGCGATCATGAAAGTGCAGGGGCTGGCAGCCATCGTCACCGGCGGCGCATCGGGTCTGGGCGGCGCCACCGCGGCGCATCTGGCGAAGCTGGGCGCCAGCGTGACCATCTTCGACCTCGATGCCGGGAAGGGCGAGGCTCATGCCGCGACGATCGGTGGGCGCTTTGCCAGGGTCGACGTCACCAGCGAGGATGACGTCGCCAAGGCGATCGAGGAAGCCGAGGCGGCCAACGGCAAGGCCCGGATCCTGGTCAATTGCGCGGGCATCGCTCCGCCCGCGAAGATGGTCGACCGCGATGGCAACCCGGCTCCGCTGGCCGATTTCGCGAAAATCGTGAACATCAACCTGATCGGCAGCTATAACGTGCTGTCGAAATTCGCTGCCCGCATCATCGATGCCGAGCCCATCGGCGAGGAGCGCGGCGTGGCGATCAGCACCGCCAGCGTGGCCGCCTATGAAGGGCAGATCGGCCAGGCCGGCTATGCCGCGTCGAAGGCCGGGGTCGTCGGCATGACGCTGCCCATCGCGCGCGAAATGGCGCGCTACGGGATCCGCGTGATGGCCATTGCGCCCGGCCTGTTCCTGACGCCGATGATGGAATCGTTTTCTCCGGAAGTGCAGGAATCGCTGGGCAAGCAGGCGCCGTTTCCCAGCCGTCTGGGCAAGCCCGGCGAGTATGCGCAGCTGGTGGAATCGATCATCGCCAACCCGATGCTGAACGGAGAGACGATCCGGCTCGACGGCGCGATCCGCATGGCGCCGCGATAGGCGCGGCTGCAGGCTGATGGAACCGGATCGGATGCACCGGATTGGGGTGTTGCAACCCACCCCTGTCTTGCGCCAGTTCCGGCCCCTGCACAAAGCTGTCAGGATCGCGGATCATTAACACGGGATCGCATGGCTGAGGTCCGGCGTGCGGTCGGACATTACAGAGAAGGAAGTCAGATGAAAGCGCTAGTCCCGGTAAAGCGGGTGATCGACTACAATGTGAAGCCGCGCGTGAAGGCGGATGGCTCGGGTGTCGATCTTGCCAATGTGAAGATGAGCATGAACCCGTTCGACGAGATCGCGGTGGAAGAGGCGATCCGGCTGAAGGAAGCGGGCGCGATTGAAGAGATCGTGGCGGTGAGCATCGGGCCTGCCAAGGCGCAGGAGACGCTGCGCACGGCGCTGGCGATGGGCGCGGACAGCGCGGTGCTGGTCGAGACCGATGAGGAGGTCGAGCCTCTGGCGGTGGCCAAGATCCTGAAGGCGGTGGCGGCGGAAGTGGGGCCCGGCCTGATCATCCTGGGCAAGCAGGCGATCGACGACGATGCGAACCAGACGGGCCAGATGCTGGCCGCGCTGATGGACCTGCCGCAGGGCACGTTCGCATCGAAGGTCGAGATGGACGGCGATCATGTGAAGGTGACGCGCGAGGTGGACGGCGGGCTCGAGACGGTGCGCCTGTCCACGCCCGCGATCATCACCACCGACCTGCGCCTGAACGAGCCGCGCTATGCGTCGCTGCCCAACATCATGAAGGCGAAGAAGAAGCCTCTGGAGACGAAGACGCCGGCCGATTACGGCGTCGACATCGCGCCTCGGCTGAAGACGCTGAACGTCTCCGAACCGCCAGTGCGGCAGGCGGGCGTGAAGGTCGCCGATGTCGACGAGCTGGTCGCCAAACTCAAGAGCATGGGAGTCGCCTAAAGGCGGAGCCGGTAAGGAAAGAGATCATGAAGACGCTTGTTTATGTCGATCACGACAATGCGCATCTGGGCGATGCGACGCTGGCAACCGTAACCGCGGCATCGAAGCTGGGCGAGGTTCACCTGCTGGTCGCGGGTGCGGGCTGTAGCGCAGTCGCCGACGCCGCCGCGAAGATCGCGGGCGTGGGCAAGGTCCATGTCGCGGACGACGGTGCCTATGAGCACCAGCTGGCCGAGAATGTCGCGCCGCTGATTGCGGGGCTGATGGAGCATCACGACGCGGTGCTGTTCCCCGCCACCACCACGGGCAAGAACATCGCGCCGCGCGTCGCCGCGCTGCTCGACGTGATGCAGATCAGCGACATCCTGTCGGTCGAGGGCGAGAAGACATTTACGCGCCCGATCTATGCGGGCAACGCCATCGCCACGGTCGAGAGCACCGATGCGAAGCTGGTCATCACCGTACGCGGCACCGCCTTCGACAAGGCCGAAGCTACAGGCGGCTCCGCCGAGATCGAGGCGGTCGCATCGACCGGCGATAGCGGAAAGTCCAGCTTCGTGTCCGCCGAACTCGCCGAGAGCGAGCGGCCCGAGCTGACATCGGCGAAGATCATCGTGTCGGGCGGCCGCGCATTGAAGGATGGCGAGACGTTCGAGAGCATCATCATGCCGCTGGCCGACAAGCTGGGCGCGGGCGTGGGCGCAAGCCGCGCCGCGGTCGATGCGGGCTATGTCCCCAATGACTATCAGGTCGGCCAGACCGGCAAGATCGTGGCGCCGGAAGTCTACATCGCCATCGGCATCAGCGGCGCGATCCAGCACCTGGCTGGCATGAAGGACTCCAAGACCATCATCGCCATCAACAAGGACGAGGACGCCCCCATCTTCCAGGTCGCCGACATCGGCCTCGTCGCCGATTTGTATAAAGCGGTGCCCGAACTGACCGAGAAGCTGTGAGGTGAGGGGCGGTGCGCCATTCGCTCCGCCCTGCTTCCTGTCAGGGATCGCCCGGTCAGGATCTGGGAAGGAAACCCGCGGCGAGATTGTCGACCAGTCTCCTCGCGGTTTCCTCTGGCGAATGGCCGCGGCCTTCCTCAAACCAGCGGGCCGGCCAGTTGAGCGCGCCTGCGAGGGTGAAGGCCAGCATGTTCGCATCGGTGCAGGCGATCGAGCCATCGGCTTGCCCCTCCGCGATCAGGCTGCGCATTTCGGCGTGGATCTGCCGCTTCAGCCCGCGCAAGATCTCGCGGCTTTCCTCGCTCAGCGCCTCGTCGGGCGTGCGGATCACGCAGCGTCCGAAATCGCTCATGTTGACCTGTGCATAGACAATCAGGAAGCTGCGCAGCCGGTCCGCCGCAATGCCCTTTTCGGCGCGCGCGGCGGTCGCCGCGTCCAGCAACTGCCTCAGCCCGAAGCGCAGGCATTCGAGCAGCACGCTCTCCTTGTTGCCGAGATAGTGATAGACCGTCGGCTTGGTCACGCCGAGCGAAGCGGCCACATCGTCGAGCGAGGTCGCATGAAATCCGCGCGTGTTGAACATGCGCACCGCCGCTTCCATCAGCGCCAGTTTCTTGGCCTGCCGGTCGCGGCTGCGCTGCTCGGCGGTCCGGAACGGAGAGGGGGGATGCGCCACGCGTGCTCCTGACAATTGCTCCGGCATCTGTTATACTAGCAAGTAATCTGTATTCTCAAGAGTAATAAGAAAGATCCTGCCATGACCGATCCGATCGTGATTGCATCCTATGCCCGCACGCCCATGGGCGGTCTGCAGGGCGCGTTGGCCGATGTGAAATCCACCCAGCTCGGCGCCGCCGCGGTCAAGGCTGCGATCGAGCGGGCCGGGATCGAGGGCAGCGCCGTCGACCAGGTGATCATGGGCTGCGTGCTTCCGGCGGGGCTGGGTCAGGCGCCCGCGCGGCAGGCCGCGATCCATGCCGGACTGGGCGAACATGTGCCCGCGACCACCATCAACAAGATGTGCGGATCGGGCATGCAGGCGGCGATGATGGCCTATGACGCGATCGCGGGCGGCAGCGCCGATGTCGTCGTCGCGGGCGGCATGGAGAGCATGACCGGTGCGCCCTATCTGCTGCCGAAACATCGCGGCGGTGCGCGGCTTGGCCATGACACGGTCAAGGATTCGATGTTCCTCGACGGGCTGGAGGATGCCTATGAGGAAGGCACGTTGATGGGCGTGTTCGCCGACCGCGCGGCCACCGAATACCAGTTCACGCGCGAGGCGCAGGACGAATACGCGATCCGCTCGCTGACACTGGCCAAGAAGGCGCAGGAAACCGGCGCGTTCGAGCGCGAGATCACGCCGGTCGAGGTTAAGACCCGCAAGGGCGCCCACACGGTGAGCGAGGACGAGCAGCCCGCCAAGGCCAATGCCGACAAGATCCCGACCCTGCGCCCCGCCTTCGTGCCCGACGGCACGGTGACGGCGGCGAACAGCTCCTCGATCTCGGACGGGGCGGCGGCGCTGGTCCTATGCCGTGCCAGCACGGCGGAAAGGCTGGGGATGACGCCGATCGCGAAAATCGTCGGCCATGCGGCCTTTGCGCATGAGCCTGCGAAGTTCACGAGCGCGCCGGTGCATGCCACGCGCAAGCTGATGGACCGCATCGGCTGGACCATGGACAATGTCGATCTGTTCGAGGTGAACGAGGCCTTCGCCGTCGTCGCGCTGATCGCCGAGAAGGAGCTGGGCATCGACCGGGACAAGCTCAACGTCAACGGCGGAGCCTGTGCGCTGGGCCATCCGATCGGCGCGTCGGGCGCGCGCATCATGGCGACTCTGCTGGGCGCATTGGAAACCCGCGATCTGAAGCGCGGGATCGCGGCCATCTGCATCGGCGGCGGCGAGGCGACCGCCATCGCGCTGGAACGGATGTAAGCCGCCAGTTCCGGGCGCTGGCCTAGCTGCCTAACGGGGCCGGCGCTTCCGCGTCCGCAGGCGTCCACGCGGGGGCACTGCCCTGCACCAGTTCGCGTGCGACGATGGCGGCGGCGCGCTCCACCGGGTCGGCGCCGTGGAAGATCACCTGCCCTGCCGCGTCCCAGTCGATCCCGTCAAAGGCGGTCTGCGTCCTTGCCATCTGCGCCTCGCGAAAGGCGGGCCAGCTGGCGAAGGCATGGTCGAGCGCAGCGCCAAGATCGTCGACCGGTTCGATAACCGGTCCGAAACGCCACATGGCGTAATCGGGATTGCCGCGCCAGTCCGCGCCATGTCCGTTCACGAACAGGCACGGGCGCGGGCAGACCAGATATTCGTACACCTGGCTGCTGACGTCGCCGATATAGAGGTCCGCGGCCAGCGTATAGCTCATGTCGCTGGACCGCGGAGAGCCGAGATCGACCAGCACGCGGCCGGGCACCGCCAGCGATTCCCATTTGGCGCGCGCCGCGGGACTCAAGTCCTGACCCAGCCGGACGTGCGGTGCAATGACCAGATCGTAGCGGTCGTCGGCGCAGACCGTTTCCACCAGTCGCCGAGCCATCGTGCGCCCGCTACCCATCCGCCGATGAAAATGCGGATTGTAGAGGATCACCGGACGCTTGCCCGCGAACAAGCGCGGCCTGTCCGTGCCTGAACGCAGCATCGCCGCCAGCTTGACCGGACCGCCGACGGAGCAATTCCCTGCGGCGACGCAGCCTTCGCGGATCAGCCGGTCCCGGTCCTTGGCGCCCGCGACGATGACCCGGTCGAAGAAGCGGAAGCGGTCCTCGAACCCGACCGCGCGGTCGCCTGCGCCGTGGGGTATGTGGATCAGCGGCGGACACCGGCCGGGCAGGCGCCGCAGGATGGTGCTGGTCCGTTCCGCGCACAGGATGGCGTCCGCATCGCGCAGGCGCGGCGTCCAGGCGAGCAGCCGCGCGATCTTGCGCAGCGCGCCGGGGATCATCGCCGCGACCGCGGGCGGAAGGTCCATTACCACGATATCCGGCCTTGCCCTGCCGAGCCGCGCGGCCAGCGCCTCGACCTCGCAGGCATCGGCGGGCGAGGGAGCGAAGATCCGCACATCGCAGGCCGCGCTTGCCGCCAGTTCAAAGGCGACCGGCAGGAAATGGGCGAACTGGTGCGCGCCGCCGATGGCGGGGACATGCAGCCTTGCGGTCATGGTACGGGCGGACGAGGCGTCAAGGGAATGCTCACAGCCGATGGTGTCGCGCGCGGCCGTGGGCGCAGCGTGGGAGAAACATGTAGTCTTGCCCATCTTCGCCGCCGGACGCCCCATTCACGCGATGTCTCGACCGTCGGGCGATCAGCCGGTAACGTCGCGGCCCTTGCCGCCGCTGGACAACGAAGGCCCATGCAGATCTTGCTGATAGAGGATGACGAGGCGCTGTCGGCGCATGTCGCTTCCGGGCTGCGCCAGGCCGGCCATGTGGTGACCTGCCACCGCGACGGGCGGCAGGCGTTGATGGACGCCAGCTGCGAGCTCTACGACGTCATCGTGCTCGACCGGATGCTGCCGGGTGTCGACGGCATGAAGATCCTGGCCGCGCTGCGTGCCACCGACGACGCAACACCGGTGCTGATCGTCAGCGCGCTGGGCGACGTGGACGAACGGGTGAAGGGGCTGCGCGCCGGGGCGGACGATTACCTGCCCAAGCCCTTTGCGCTGTCCGAATTGCTCGCCCGCGTCGAGGTGCTGGCCCGGCGCAAGGCGCCGCAGGCCGAGCAGCCGGGCCCGATCCACTTCGCCGACCTAGAAATCGATCCGCTGGCCCGCACCGTGCGCCGCGCGGGCCGCCGGGTCGAGCTGACCACGCGCGAGTTCGGCATATTGATCGAGCTGGTGCGCAATGCGGGCCGCATCGTCACGCGCTCCATGCTGCTGGAGCGGGTGTGGGACTATAATTTCGATCCGCAGACCAACATCATCGACCAGCACATCAGCAATCTGCGCCACAAGCTGGACGAAGGCGGGCACACCCCGCTGATCCGCACCGTGCGCGGGGCGGGCTATCTGATCGAGGCCTGATGGAACGGATCGCCCGGTCGCTCTCGTTCCGCCTGGCGGTGACCTATGCGGGGCTGTTCTGCGCCTCGCTGGTGCTGCTGTTCGCCGCCTATTTCTGGCTGGCGGTCGAACGCCCGCGGGCCGCGATCAAGGCGCAGGTGAACGGCGAGCAGGCTGCACTCAGCCAGCTGTATCTGGCCGAAGGGATGGATGCGCTGGCGAGCAGGCTGCGGCGCCGCGCGCGCGGCTCGCCCGCGGACGACCGCGCGTTCCATGCGCTGATCGCCCCGGACGGCACGGTGGTCACCAGCAATCTTCCCAGCTGGCCCAGCATTCCGCGCAGCGGGTTCTATGCGATAGAGGCCGACATCTATCTGGAAGGGGGCGAGATCGACTTTCGCGCCCTCTCGCGCGAGCGGGTCTTCGCCGATGGCACCCGCCTGATCCTGGGCCGCAATGCCGAACGGTTCGAGGAGCGCGAGGAAGCGGCGCTGGCGGCATTTCCGATCCTGATCGTGCTTGTCCTGCTGCTGGCGGTCGCGGGCGGTTACCTGATGAGCCGCGCAATCGGCACGCGGATTGACGCGATCTCGCGCACTGCGCGCAAGGTGATGACCGGCAGGCTGGGCGAACGCGTGCCGGCGCATGGCAGCGGCGACGATTTCGACCGGCTGAGCGAGACGCTGAACCTGATGCTGGAGCGCAACGAGGCGCTGTTCCAGTCGGTCCGGCGCGTGTCCGACAATCTGGCGCACGAACTGCGCACGCCGCTGTCGCGCGTGCAGGCGCACCTGGAGCAGGCGGCGGCCGCGCAGGACGGCGCCGGGCTGCCGGCGGACGTCCTGGAATCGGCGCGCGGCGAGATGGCGCGGCTGCAGGCGATCTTCGACGCGCTGCTGCGGATCGGGCGGATCGAGGAGCAGCGCCACGATATCGGTTTCGCCGAGGTCGATGTCGCCGCGATCGTGCGCGACGCGGTCGAGCTCTACGAACCCGCCGCGGCGCAGCGCGGGATCGTTCTTCTGGTCGAGGGTCCGGGGCGGTCGGTGCTGGAGGGCGACCGCGACCTGCTGTTCCAGGCGGTGGGCAACCTGCTGGACAATGCGGTCAAATATGCCGCGGAGAACGGCGAGATCCGCGTTGCCGTAACCGATGCCGCCGATGGTGTGCGGATCGCCATCGCCAATGACGGCCCCCCGCTGCGCACCGGCGAGGCCGAGCGGCTGAGCGAACGCTTCTTCCGCGGAGCGGAGGCGAGCGAGATGCCGGGCCATGGGCTGGGGCTGACCCTGGTCGCCGCCATCGTCCGCCGCCACGAAGGCGTGCTGGACATCGTCAGCAGCGGCGGTCTGACCAGCGTGGCGATCACCCTGCCGCGCAACCGCCCGATTCAGCGCCCGGATTGACTTGCTGCCGCGGGGCGCCGGTCCGGGCTGCGCCGGTTCGACATATTGGATAAATGGGTATGGACAAACGTGAGGGGGAATCTATCCTGTTCCAAATAGCGGTATGACAAGATACGCCGTGAGGATCCAATGGGGGACAGGATGATGACCGAACGGCGGGACTTGCCGCGATCGCCGAACGCGGTGCTGGCGATGCTGCTTCTGGTCTATATCTTCAACTTCCTCGACCGGCAGATCCTGGCGATCCTGGCCGCGCCGATCCAGGCGGATCTGGGGCTGTCGGATGCCCAGATGGGCTTGCTGGGCGGGATTGCCTTCGCGCTGCTCTATTCGACGCTGGCGGTGCCGCTCGCCTCGGTGGCCGACCGGACCAGCCGCAGCTGGGTCATCACCATCAGCCTCGTCATCTGGAGCGGTTTTACCGCCGCCTGCGCGCTGGCGCAGGGGTTCTGGCACATCTTCCTCGCACGGCTGGGCGTCGGCGTGGGCGAGGCGGGCGGCGTTGCCCCGTCCTATGCGCTGATCGGCGACTATTTCCCGCCGCAAAAGCGATCGCTGGCGCTGGCGATCTATTCGATGGGGATTCCGCTGGGATCGGCGGGCGGCATCCTGGCGGGCGGCTGGATCGCGGCGACCATCGACTGGCGGCTCGCCTTCGTTGTCGTGGGCTGTGCGGGCGTGCTGATCGCCCCTGCGTTCAAGCTGGTGGTGCGCGACCTGCCGCGTCCGGTTGCCGCCGCGACCGACGTGCCCGATGCGGCCAGGATCGCCACGGTCGCGCGCCTCCTGGCGCGCAAGCCATCGTTCTGGCTGTTGTCGTTCGGCGCGGCATCGGGATCGATGCTGGGCTATGGCATATTGTTCTGGAAACCCAGCCTGATGATCCGCAGCTTCGGCCTGGACCTGCTTCAGACATCGTGGTTCCTGGGCGCATTGATGCTGGTGGGCGGGGTGATCGGCACGCTGACCGGCGGCTTGCTGGGCGACCGCATGGGCGCGCGCGACAAGGCTTGGTACGCGCGGCTGCCCGCGGTCGCCTATGCAGTCGCGACCCCGTTCTTCGTGGCGGCGATCTTCATGACCGACAATCTGGGGCTGGCCTTTGCGCTGTTCCTGATCCCGCAGGCGATGGCCTATATCTGGCTGGGGCCGGTGCTGACGGCGGTGCAGCATCTGGTCGCGCCGGCGCAGCGTTCGACCGCCTCGGCCTTGTTCCTGCTGATCAACAATCTGCTGGGGCTGGGCGGGGGCATCTATGTGCTGGGACAGATGTCGGACCTGCTCGCTCCCGCTTTCGGTACGGAATCGCTGCGCTGGTCGATGATCTTCGGGCAGCTGCTCTACCTGATCGCGGCGGTGCTGATGCTGCTGGCGTCGCGCAGGCTGCGGCAGGACTGGGTGGAGGAGGCGTGAGGCGTGCGGCGACAAAGCCGGTTGCCTCCATTCCAAAACAGGGTATGCTTGGCGAGACGCTCCGCAACAGGAGCGCGCAATGGCGGAGAGGCCGATGGCATGCAACTTCGACAACGGACCCGCAATCGACTTGGGCGCAAGGCGGCGCAGGTCACACGCGGGCGAACGGGTGATCCGCAGCGCCGCCTATGCACCCGTCGCTTTCGGGCGGTACGGCGGCGAATCGCCAGCGAATCAGAATATGCGGTATCGTGATGCCGCGGCCCGTTCCGGCAACGGGGACAGCGCATGAACGCGGCCGTCGGGGCGTCCATCCCGGCATCGGTCGATGTCGACGCGCCCGAAGATGACCTGCCGCGCCGCATCCCGGCCACCGTTCAGCTCAGCTATGGCTTCGGAGCGGTCGCGACCGGCGTCAAGAATGCCGCGTTTTCGGCCTATCTGCTGCTGTTCTACAACCAGGTGGTCGGCATTCCCGCCGCCATCGTGTCGGTCGCCATCGCGCTGACGCTGCTGGTCGATGCGGTGGCCGATCCGGTGATCGGGCGCTGGTCCGATTCCACGCGCTCGCGCTGGGGACGGCGGCATCCGTTCATCATCGGATCGGCGATCCCGACCGCCTTCTTCTTCATGCTGACCTGGTTTCCGCCCGCCGGATTGACCGATGTGCAGACCGGCATCTGGATCTTCGCGCTCGCCTCGCTGACGCGCATCTCGATTTCCATGTTCGAAATCCCGTCGAGCGCGATGAACCCCGAAATGACCTCGGACTATGCGCAGCGCACGCGGCTGTTCTCGCTGCGCTACTGGTTCGGCTATGTCGGGTCGTATGGCTTCCTCGCCTTCAGCCTTGCGGTGTTTTTCGTCGCGACACAGGAGTTTCCGCGCGGACAGCTGAATCCGGCCGGCTATGAACGCTTTGCCTTTGCGGGCGGGCTGCTGATCTTCGCAGCGATCCTGGTCTGCGGCTTTGGCACCAGAAGCCAGGTCGCCCACATGCGGCAGGCTCCGGTCGGCGGGCCAAAGTCCGGCGCGCTGGGCCATCTGCGCGAGATGGGGTCGGCCTTCGGCAATCGCGGCTTCCTCGCGATCTTCGGCTTCGGCGTGTTCAAGTTCACCGCGATCGGGCTCTACAGCGCGTCGACGCTGTATTTCTATACCTATGTCTTCGATCTGGGCGCGGGGCAGATCGCGCTGCTGACCTTCGATTTACTGGTCGCTGCCAGCATCGCCGCCCCGCTGGCCCCCAGGTTCAGCAAGTGGCTGGGCAAGCGCACCACTTCGATGGTGATGGCCATCGCGGGCATATCGCTGGGCATTTCGCCGCTGGCGCTGACCTGGCTGGGTCTGTTCCTGCCGGTGGGTCATCCGCTGCTGGTGCCGGTGCTGTTCGCTATCGGCGCATGCTATGGCGCGATGATCGCGGTGTCGCTGATCAACACCAGTTCCATGCTGGCCGATGTGGTGGAGGATCACGCGGTGCGCAGCGGCAAGCATGCGGCGGGCGTGTTCTTTGCCGCGGCCAGCTTCATGCAGCAATGCTCGACGGGCTTCGGCATCTTTGCCGCCGGCATGGTGGTTGCGTCGGCGGGCATCCCGGAAAAGGCCGATCCCGACGCCGTCACCTATGCGATGGAGCAGAGCCTGCTGGCCCATTACATCCCCGCCTCGCTGGGATTGTGGACGATCGGCACGCTGTTCCTGCTGTTCTATCCCATAACCGAGGCGCGGCACCGCGAGAATGTCGCGCGCATCAAGGCGGTCGAGGCTGCCGAAAAGGCCCGCGTCGTCCGCGATGCCGGCACCACGTAAGGACCCGAGGAGCAAGCCATGGCCACCACTGCCGAACCCGCCGCGCAGGTCAGCGAGAGCGCATTTCGCGAGGATGTTCGCGCCTTCATCCGCGACAATTTTCCGGCCGAGCTGAAGGGCACATCCAATGCGCTCGCCAGTGTCGAGAGCGGCGCGGGCGAAAGCGAGCCGCAGCGCCAATGGCGCGAGGCAATGGGATCGCGCGGATGGGGCACGCCGACATGGCCTGCCGAATATGGCGGCGGCGGCCTGTCCCGGCGCGAGGCGGCGATCCTGCAGGAGGAACTGGCCAAGGCGGGTGCATACAACCCGATACAGGGCATGGGCGTGATGATGTTCGGCCCCACCCTGCTGGAATTCGGCAGCGAGGCGCAGAAGAAGGAGCACATCCCCCCGATCTGCCGGGGCGAGATCCGCTGGTGCCAGGGCTATTCCGAACCCAACGCCGGGTCGGACCTTGCCAATCTGCAGACCAGCGCGGTGGACCAGGGCGACCATTATCTCGTCAACGGGCAGAAGACATGGACCAGCGGCGGGCAATGGGCGGACAAGTGCTTCTGCCTTGTCCGCACCGACCGGTCGGACAAGCACAAGGGTATCTCCTTCCTGCTCATCGACATGGATGCCCCCGGCGTGGAGGTGCGCCCGATCCGCATGATCAGCGGGATGAGCCCGTTCTGCGAGACCTTCTTCACCGATGTGAAGGTGCCCAAGGAAAACCTGGTCGGCGAGGAAGGGCAGGGCTGGACCATCGGCAAGCGCCTTTTGCAGCATGAGCGCACCAACCTGTCGGGCGGCAACGCGATGGGCAGGCTGGGCGGGCCGACACTGGGCGAGCTGGCGAAGATGTACCGCGAGACGGGCGAGGACGGACAGCTGGCCGACAGAGTGCTGCGCGACCGCATCGCCGATTTCGAGATTCGCTGGGCCGCCTTCCTGCTGACCGCGCGCAAGGCGGCGGAGGAGTCGAAGGCGCAGGGCGGGGTCAGCGAGATCAGCTCGGTGCTGAAGAAGACCGGCACCAAGCTGGGGCAGGAACGCGCCGAAATCAGCATCGAGATCATGGGCCTGCAGGGGCTGGGCTGGGAAGGCGAGGGCTTTACCGCTGCCGAGCTTGCGGGGGTGCGCACGTGGCTCTTCGGCAAGGCGACCGCGATCTATGGCGGGTCGACCGAGATCCAGAACAATATCATCGCCAAGCGCGTGCTGGGCATGCTGGACCATCAGTAAGGGAGCGGGGACGATGGCGGTTCTGAACGACGAACAGGCGATGCTTCGCGACATGGCGCGCGAATGGGCGGCGAACGAAAGCCCGTTCACCGCGTGGCGCGCGCTACGGGATTCCCAAACCGGCGCGGGCTTCGACCCACAGGCTTGGCAGGCGATGGCCGGCATGGGCTGGTCGGGCATCATGGTGCCCGAAGAGCACGGCGGGTCGGACTTCGGCTGGATGTCGGCGGGCCTCGTGGTCGAGGAGCTCGGCAAGGTGCTGGCGGCTAGCCCGATCATCGGCGTCACCATCGCCGCCTGGGCCATCGCGCAGGGCGATAGCGATGAAGCGAAGGCGCGCCATCTGCCGACGCTGGCCAGCGGCGAGACAATTGCCGCGCTGGCGGTGGACGAGGGGCCGCGCCATGCGCCCCAGAAGATCGATGCCAAAGTTGAGGATGGGAAACTGACCGGCACCAAGAGCTTTGTCGCCGATGCGGCGGAAGCGGGCATCTTCATTGTCGCGGCGGCGGACGGGCTGTGGCTGGTGGAGAAAGGCGAGGGCGTCTCGGTCGACAAACGCGTGCTGGCAGACCGGCGCAGCCACGGCGAAGTGGTGTTCGACGCCGCGCCCGCCACGCGGCTGGGCGATGCGGCAATGGCGGAGCAGATGCTGGACCGCGCCCGCATCCTGACCGCGTGCGAGATGCTGGGCATGGCGCAGCACCTGTTCGACACCACGCTCGACTATCTGAAGCAGCGGGTGCAGTTCAACCAGGTGCTGGCGACGTTTCAGGCTCTGCAGCACCGCATGGCCGATCTGTTCGCCGAGATCGCATCGATGCGCGCAGCGGTCGAGGGCGGGCTGGAAGCGCTGGACAGCGCCCGGCGAGTGCCGCAGGCGGCCTGCATCGCCAAGGCGCGCGCCAATGACGTGCTGAACCTGATGAGCCGCGAGGCGATCCAGCTGCATGGCGGCATCGGCATGACCGACGAATATCCGGTGGGCGACTATCTGAAACGCGCCCGCGTGCTGGAAAACCGCTGGGGCAGCAGTGCATTCCTGCGCGACCGTTTCGCGGGGCTGGCGGATTACTGACGGTTGGAACCTGAAGGGGAAGCGGCACAGGATCCGGTCGCGGCGAACACGCGCTTTGTCGAGGAGAACCTGAAGCGCAACTATCTCGCCAACTTCATCCATGGCGTGCTGGGGCTGACCGGCTTTCGCCTGATCTATGCGCCGACGATCATCCCTGCCTATCTGCAGATGCTGACCGGCAGCGCCGCCGCGGTGGGGCTGGGCAGCGCGCTGTTGCAACTGGGCGCGACGATCTCTCCCATCGCGGCAGGCACGCGGATCGAGCATCGCAGCCATATCCTGCCCTATGCGATCCGGATCGGCACGATGATGCGGATCCAGATCCTGGGGCTGGCGCTGACCGGCTGGCTGCTGACGGGGGTGTGGGAAGCGGCGCTGGTGTTCGGTTTCCTGTTCGTGCTCGGCTTCTTCAACGGGGCGCAGCGGGTCGCCTTCCAGATGCTGATGGCCAAGCTGATCCCGATCCGCAAGCGCGGGCGGCTACAGGGCTATCGCAATCTTGCGGGCGGCGCGATTGCCGCGCTGCTGGCATGGGTCGCAGGCACGGTCTTCATCGAGGGCGACGTGCTGGGCAATGGCTATGCCACCACCTTCCTGACCGCGTTCGTGCTGACATCGATGGGTCTGGTGGTGCTCAAGACCATGATCCGGGAACCTGCGCTGGTCTCGCCCCGCCCGCAGCGCCCGTTCCGGGAAAGGCTGCGCGAATTCCCGCAATTGATGGAAGACCGCGACTTTCGCTTTTACCTGATCGCGCACAGCCTTGGCACCGCGGCGCGGGTCGGGGCGCCGTTCTGGACGATCTATGCGGGGACAAGGCTGGGGCTGAACGGCGCGCTGATCGGCAGCCTCAGCCTGCTGTACCTTGGCGCCGATACGGTATCAAACGTGGTCTGGGGCAACGCGGGGGATCGGTGGGGATTCCGACTGGTCTACGCCGCCTCGCTCGCCTGTTCGCTGGCGGGAGTGATCCTGCTGCTGGCGGGCGGAGAGGCGGCGATCTATGCCGCATTCGTGCTGCTGGGCGCGGGCGGTTCGGGGTGGATGCTGGCGGCCAGCACGATGGTGCTGGAATTCGGCGAAGAGAAAGACACGCCGATGCGCCTTGCTTTCGTCACCACGGTGGAGGGCGCGATTGCCGCTATTGGCCCGGTGCTGGCGGGGGTGTCGGTGGCGCTGGCCGGGTTCGTCCCGCTGTTCGCCGCGATCATCGTGGCGCTACTGGCTGCGCTGGTCGTGCTGCTGGCGCGGGTGCGCGAGCCGCGGCATCTGCCCGCCGCGGCGGCGCAGGGGATCAATCCGGCGGATCCGTGAACAGCCCGGCGGTGAACACCCAGCCGTAATAGCGCACCGCCTTGGCCGGATCCTCGAACCGCTCGGCCCAGTGGCGTGCCTCGTACGCAGAGTTCAGCGTCGACATGATGACCTGGCTGGCGATCAGCGGATCGATCGGCCGGATCGAGCCGTCGGCTATCCCGTCGATCAGCATGCCCGCAAAGCGCCGCGCCAGCCGGTTCGACCGCGTCACCACGTCCTCGCGCTCCTTGCTGGGGATGGCGAGCAGCGCGGTGGTGCGCAGCAGCGGCATGTCGTCGAAGAACTGCAGGTCGATCAGCTCGGCCAGCGTGCTCGACAGGCGGGTCCAGTAATCGCCCTCCAGCGCCTGTCCGGCGAGCTGCACCGCGGAGAGCCGGTCATAGCTGCGCTCGAAACAGCTGAGCACCAGATCGTCCTTGGCGCTGTGGTGGTGATAGAAGCTGCCCTTGGTGACGTTCAGCTCCTTGGCGATGCGATTGACCGAGGCGCCGCGATAGCCGCGCTGGTTGATCATCGCCGTCGCCGAACGGAGGAAATTGTCGAGCGTGTTCGCCTCGCCATCGTCCTGCGTCCGCCAGTCGCTGCCCAGCGGCAGCGGCTGCCATTCGCCGGGGCGCGAGGTGACGCCCTTTTCAAGAATGTCGAACCAGCGCTCCTCGATCCGGTCGAAATCACGGGTGGAATAGCGCAGCGACCAGATCGGCCACCAGAACACCGATTCCAGCAGCGCATGGGCGCGCGCGGCGTTCAGCGCCTTGCCCATCGGGCCCGCGGCGGGGCCGAAGAAATCGCGGATACGCTGCGAAATGCGGCGGAAATGGCCGAGCAGCGGTTTCTGCGCATCCTCGTCCAGCGTGCGGATCTCGGCCAGCACGGTGATCAGCCCGCGTTCGCCCAGCCTGATGCGCCTGCGCAGTTCGATATGGGCGCGCAGGAAGTGGCGCACGCGCGCGCGCGGATCGGGCAGCGCCCCGGCCTCGGCCGCCATCGCCTCAAGCCGGTCGAGCGTCGCTTCATAGACCGCGACGACCAGCCTTTCCTTGCGCCCGAAATAATAGGTGATGCTGGTGGCGTTCAGGCCAACTTCGGCCGCGACATCGGCAAAGGTCATGCCCTTGACGCCATGCTCGTTGATCAGCACCGATGCCGCGTCGATGACGTCCTGCCGCTTTTTCTCGAACCGTTCGGTTTCGGCGCTCGCCTTCACTGATGTGTCTTTCCTGATCCGCGCGCCCCTTGATGCGGCCTTCTCAGCCAAGAGATCTCAGCCGCTCGACGGCGGTCGGACCTCGCCCGTCGTCCCCTTTTCCGTAGCGCCGCCAAGCAGATGTTGCAATTCGCCCTTCAGGATCTTGCCATTGGCGTTGCGCGGCAGGGTATCGGGCGAAAAGCCGATCCGGACCGGCACCTTGAAGCGGGCAAGCCGCTCGCCCACCCAGGCCTGCAGCTCCGCCTCGGTCGCGGTCTTGCCGGGGGCGAGATACACGACGGCGGCGGGCTCCTCGCCCAGCGTGGGGTGGGGGATGCCGACCAGCGCCGCGTCGGACACGGCGGGATGGTCGTAAAGCACGTTCTCGACCTCGCACGAATAGATGTTCTCGCCGCCGCGGATGATCATGTCCTTGGCGCGGTCGACGATGAACAGGAAGCCTTCCTCGTCCACCCGGCCCAGATCGCCGGTGCGCACCCAGCCGTCGATAAAACACTCGGCGGTTTCCTCGGGCTTGTTCCAGTAGCCTTTCACGACCTGCGGCCCGCGAACCCAGATCTCGCCCACCTCGCCGGGGGGCAGTTCGGTCTCGGCGTCCTCGCCGGTGATCTTGATGTCCGCGACCGCCACGGGGTGGCCGCAGCTGTCGGGCCGGTTGAGGTAGTCCTCGCTCGAATGGCTGGTCACGGTGGCCATGGTTTCGGTCATGCCATAGCCGTTGCTGGGCAATGCGCCGAATTCGGCATGGATGCGGCGTACCAGTTCGGGCGCGGCAGGCGCGCCGCCATAGGCGATGGATTCGATCGAGGAGAGGTCGAACCTGTCCCTCGCCGGATGGTCCAGCAATTGCCACGCGATGGTCGGCACGCCGCCGGTGGCGTTGACCTTCTCGCGCTCGATGATGGCGAACGCCTTTTCAGGGTCCCAGCGGTACATGTAGACCGCCCGGTGGCCCGCCACGACGCTGCCCATCAGGCTGGCCGAGCAGGCGGTGACGTGGAACAGCGGGATCACGACAAGCGCGGTCTTCTTCACCGGCTCGGGCGGAACCTCGCCCCGGCGCAGCGCGGCGCAGGCGACCGAATAGGCACCCGACAGGACATTGGTGGTGATGTTGCGATGCGTGCCCAGCGCGCCCTTTGGCATGCCGGTGGTGCCGCTGGTGTAGAAGATGGTCGCATCGTCATCGGGCTGGATCGCGACATCGGGCAATTCGCGCGGAGGCAGGCTGCCGTAATCGGGCGGCGCGCCGATCAGGTCTTCCAGCGCGGAGGCGGGGGGTGCAAGCGGCGCGGCCGCTCGCGAGACGAGCGCATGTTTCAGATCGGGCAATTCGCCCGCATGCGGCGCGATGCGGTCCCACCGCTCGTCGTCGCAGATCAGCACTTTCGCGCCCGAGTTCGAGAGGCCGTAGCTTAGTTCCGCGCTGGTCCACCACGCGTTGAGCGGCACGATGATCGCGCCGATGGAGGTGGCGGCGAAGAAGGCGACGGGCCATTCGGGCAGGTTGCGCATCGCCAGCGCGACCCGGTCGCCCCTTTCGACGCCCAGTTCCTGCAGGTGATGTGCCAGGGTGGCCACGGCGCGGAACCAGCCGCCGAACGTGACGCGCTCGTCCTCGTACACCACGAATTCGCTGTCGCCATGTTCGCGGCCTGCCAGTGCGATGGCGCGCAGGCTGGGCGGGGCGTTCTTCCAGGTTCGCAGCTTCACGCCGCGGATCTCGACCTCCTCCATCTCGAACCTCTGGCCGGGTGCGGTCAGGATCTCGCGGCATTGCTGGCGGCTCATGGCGGGCCAGCCGGCGGGGGGCGTCCAGCGGCCCTTTTCCAGTGCGCTTGTCTCCATGGTCAGAGAACCTCGAACAGGCCTGCCGCGCCCATGCCGCCGCCCACGCACATGGTGACGACGACATATCGGGCGCCGCGCCGCTTCCCTTCGATCAGCGCATGGCCGGTGCAGCGCGCGCCGGTCATGCCGAAGGGGTGGCCGATGGATATGGAGCCGCCGTTGACGTTGAGCCTGTCGTCGGGGATGCCAAGCTTGTCGCGGCAATAGAGCACCTGCACCGCGAACGCCTCGTTCAGCTCCCACAGTCCGATGTCGTCCATGGTCAGCCCGAAGCGGTCGAGCAGTTTAGGGATCGCATAGACGGGGCCGATGCCCATCTCGTCCGGCTCGGTCCCCGCGACCGCCATGCCGACATAGCGGCCCAGCGGGGTCAGCCCGCGTTCCTTCGCGACGCTGGCCTCCATCAGTACCGCGGCGGAGGAGCCGTCGGACAGCTGGCTGGCGTTGCCCGCGGTGATCGTGTGCCCTTCGCCCATCACCGGCTGCAGCGAGGCGAGCCCCTCCAGCGTGGTGTCGGGGCGGTTGCAATCGTCCATGTCGATCGTGACTACGCGCTGCGAAACCTCGCCCGTCGCCTTGTCGGTGACGTTCATGGTGGCGGTGACGGGCACGATCTCGTCATCCAGGCGTCCGGCCTGTTGTGCGGCGGCGGTGCGCTGCTGCGATTGCAGCGCATATTCGTCCTGCGCCTGACGGCTGATGCCATAGCGTTTCGCCACGACCTCGGCCGTGCCAATCATCGGCATGTAGGTGGCGGGATGCATCGCGATCAGCCCTTCGTCGGGCACGATATTGCTTTTCCCCGACCGCAGGGCCGAGATTGATTCGACCCCGCCCGCGATGCAGATGTCCATGCGGTCCACGATGATCTGCTTGGCGGCGGTCGCGATGGTCATCAGCCCCGACGAGCATTGCCGGTCGATGGTCATGCCGGGCACCGTCACCGGCAGCCCGGCGCGCAAGGCGACCAGCCGGCCCAGGTTCGGCGCCTGCTGCCCCTGCTGCATTGCCGCGCCGATCAGCACGTCGTCCACTTCCTCGCCGGAAAGATTGGCGCGCCTTGCCGCCTCTGCCACGGACCATGCGCCCAGCTGGACGGCATGGGTGGCGTTGAACGCCCCGCGCACCGCCTTGGCCAGCGGTGTTCGCGCGGTCGATACGATCACGGCTTCGCGCATCGTGAACCTCTCCTTGGATCTTGTGTTGTTGCCCTGCATCTTGATCGGACCCGCCGCCGAGCGCAAGCCCGGAATCCATAAAAATGAAGAACGGGTATGTTTTTTCAGTGGCGAGCGATTAGAGTGAGGGCCGCAGAACGATGCTTTCAGGCCGGGTTTGGCCCGATCCGGCTGCAAAGACGAATGAAACAAGGGTATGTAGAGGGAGAGTTTGCATGTTCGACATCACCGACCCGGCCGCGCTGGGCATGGATGCCAGTCGCCTGAAGCGGATCGACGGCTTTCTGAAGGAGCACTACGTCGACAGCGGCCGGCTGCCGATGACGCAGGTTCTGGTCGCGCGCGAGGGCAAGCCGGTCCACTACGGCATGCAGGGCAAAATGCGCGAGGACGGCACGAAGATGCGCGACGATGCGATCTTCCGCCTTGCCTCGATGACCAAGGCGGTGACGTGCATCGCCTTCATGCAGCTGGTCGAGCGATGCGCGGTCGCGCTGGAGGATCCGGTGGCGCGGGTCATTCCCGAATTCGCCAAGCTGGGCGTCTATGCGGGCGGGGGCGGGGCGGTGCCCTTCGCGCCGACCCAGCCCGCGCGGCCAATGCGGTTCATCGACCTGATGACGCATATGTCGGGCCTGACCTATGGCTTCCAGAACCGCACCAATGTCGATGCCGCCTATCGCCAGCACGGCCTCGACCTCGCTCGCGGGGAAATGAACGCGGACGAATATATCGCGAAGCTGGCCGCCATTCCGCTGGATTTCCAGCCGGGCGAGCGATGGAACTACTCGGTGTCGCACGACGTGCTGGGCGTCGCGATCGAGCGGCTGTCGGGGATGAAGCTGGGCGCCTATTTCGAAAAGCACATCTTCGCGCCGCTGGGCATGACCGACACCGCCTTCGATGTGCCTGAGGAGAAGCTGGACCGGCTGGTCGACGCCTGGGCCTATCAGCCGGGCGGGTCGCCCGGGATGATCGATCCGGGCGCCAGCAGCCGGTTCGCAAGCCCCGCGAAATTCCACGGCGGCGGCGGCGGGCTGGCGGGCACGATGGCCGATTACCATCGCTTCGTGACCATGCTCGGCAATCGCGGCTCGCTGGACGGCGCGCGCATCGTAGCGCCCAAGACGCTGGCGCTGATGACCGCCAACCACCTGCCGCATGGCAAGGATCTGGCGCAGGTGTCGGAAAGCCTGTTTTCCGAGGCGAGCAATGCGGGCACCGGCTTCGGCCTTGGCTTTGCCACGGTGATCGATCCGGCGCGCACGCTGATGCCCGCCAGCCGGGGCGAATTCTATTGGGGCGGGGCTTATTCGACCGCCTTCTTCGTCGATCCGGTGGAGGCGATCACCATGGTGTTCATGACGCAGCTCTACCCGTCGAACATCTATCCGCTGCGCCGCCAGCTCAAGACGCTGATCTATGCGGCGCTGGACGACAGCCGCGCCTGACGCACAAAAAAGGGGGCCGGGTGCGCGTAGCCCCGGCCCCATGTCAGTCTCGTCCGGAGTGGAATCAGAACGAGACCCTGGCACCCAGCCGGTACGTCCGGCCAAGAGCAGTGCCGATAAACGGATCATAGCTGTATTCGAGGCGCGCCAGCGGCGGATCCTGGTCGAAGATATTCTCGACCGAGGCGCTGAGGCGTAGCTGGCCGCTCTTGATGTCGAAAGTGTAGGCGCCCAGCAAATCGTTCTTGAAGAACGAGCCGACCTCGCCCGCGAACGGATCGTCGGGCGAGCGATTGTCGGTCACCCCGTCGATATAGGTCATGTTCCACGTCAGCGACGCATCGCCGAACCGTGCCGAGGCATAGCCATTGGCGCGCCAGGGCGAGACGGTGCCGGGGGCGCGGTTGTAGTTGGCAAAGCCCTTGGCGTCATAGCCTTGCGAGAAGGTCAGCCCTTCATAGACGAAGTCGGTGAACTCATACTCCATGATATAGGTCGCGTTCGCGCCAGCCGAGAGGCCGAAGGCCCCGAAATCGCGCGAATAGTTGAGCGAGAAATCGAGCCCCCGCGTCGTCACGTCCGGTCCGTTCACGGTCAGCGTGCGAATGCGCGAGATGTCGTTGCCGATGGTCGTGCCCTGTTCGCACACGCCGCCTGCAAAGGTGACGAACTGGGTGAACGGGCTGGAGCAATCGGCCAGCTGGTTGCCGGTGGTCCCGCCCGGCGCGACCGCGGCGGCGATCGCCTGGATCGGCAGGTCGGTAAAGCGGCCGTTGAACTCATAGGTCCAGAAGTCGACGCTGGCGCTGAAGCGGCCGAATTCCACCACTGCGCCGACGTTGTATGTCAGCGCCGTTTCGGGATCGAGGTCGGGGTTGCCGGTGTTATCGGTCGCCTTGTAGTTGTTGCCCAGCACGTCGATGCCCGCCACGCCGCTGGGTCCGCCCAGCGTCAGGTTGACCGGCAGCGGCCCGCGGAACGTGTCGCCCACCGATCCGCGCAGCGTCAGCCAGTCGGTCGCCTGCCAGCGGGCCGACAGCTTGGGATTCAGCGTCGATCCCACCGGATCGCCGTAATCCTCGTACCGCAGCGCGCCGATCAGCTCGAAACCGTTGAACGGCTCGATCCGCGCCTCCGCGAAGACGGCATAGACGCTCTGCGTCAGGTGGTCGGCGGGATACTGGCCCAGGAAGGTGAACGGCCCGGTCGGGAAATTGCTGTCGTTCGGATCGTCGAGGCACGAGAAATCGTCCTCGTTCACGCAGGGGAACTGACCGGGATCGCTGAACTTGTTGAGCGGCTGGTTGCGATAGTCGACATGCCTGTACTGGCCGCCGAACGCATAGTCGAAATCCATGCCGAAAAGGCTGGAAAGCCCGTTGAACACCATGTCGGCGATGAACTGTTCCTCGGTCCCCGTCGTGCCGCTGGGCTGGCGGATCCAGTCGAGCAGGGCGGGATTGTTCTCGTTCCCCGGAACATAGGCCGGATTGTCGAGGCCGAGCGCCGGATTGCCGGGCGCGGCATTGATGAACGGGTTGAAGAACTGGCAGCCGTTCGCGCCGGGCACGCCGCCGCTGCAGTCCTCCCCGCCAAAGCCGAACAGCGCCGATTGCAGCCGCTGGCTGACGAAGTCGAGCGAATAGGCCGTGCGCGTGCTGCGCAGGAAGGTGCCGTAAAGCTGGCCCGAGAAGCTGTCGGAGAAGTCATGCTCCAGCCCGCCGACCACGCGCCAGCCGTTGTTCTCGGCCCCGCCAAGCCCTGCGCCGCGCGGATCGGTGGGGTTGCCGCCCAGCGCAAACGGGCGGAACAGATAGATCAGCGCGGCATTGGGCGCGACCGGCAGGCTGCCGGGGGCAAAGGTCTGGTCGACGAAATCGGCGAAATAGGGATTATAGGCGGGCACCACGAACTGCCCGATGCTGCCCGGACCGTTGGGGCCCGAGGTGATCGGATAGCTGGGCGAATAGCCCAGCGCGTCCGAGGTGGTGTTGGCAAAGATCGCCTCGCCGTGGAAGCGGGTGCTCGCGCTCAGGTCCACGTCCAGCTGGCCATAGATCTGGTAGCGTTCCTGATCCTCCACCAGATTGACGAAGGGGATATAGGAATAGCGGCAGACCGCGCCTTCATCGATGCCGCCCAGCCCTTCGCACGCATCCAGCAGGCGCCCGTCCTGCGCCGGGCCCGCGATGGGGGTGCCGCCAAACAGCGGGATGTAGATGCCCGGATTGCTGACCGGCGAATAGCCCGAAGGATTGTCGGCAAAGGCCTGCTGCGTAAAGCTGCGTTCGGTCGTCGGCAGTTCGGAGCGGCGCTGATAGCCTGCGCCCAGCATGATATTGGCATCGCCCAAATTCTTGCCGAACAGCACCGAACCCTGCCAGTCGCCATCGGACCCGTCGATGAAGGTATAGTTGCCCTCTACCTCAAGCCCGTCGAAGCCGCGCCGGGTGACGAAGTTCGCGACGCCCGCGATCGCGTCCGAGCCATAGGTCGAGGCCGCGCCGTCCTTCAGCACCTCGATCCGGTCGAGCGCGAACATCGGGATCAGGTTGGTGTCGACCGCGCCGTCGCCCGGTTCGGGCATGTAGCGGCGGCTGTTGAACAGGACCAGGGTGCGCTCGCGCCCCAGGTTGCGCAGGTTGAGCGAGCCGACGCCTTGGCTGTTGCCCGCACCGTACTGGTTGGAATCGCCCAGCGAGGTGCCGACGGAAGGCAATGTCTTGATGAATTCCAGCGGGCTTTCGATGCCGCGCACCTCAAGCTCCTCGGTGCCGAACACGTCGACGGGCAGCGCACCGTCCTCCTGCTCGCCCACGCGGAGATAGGAGCCGGTGACCACGATCTCGCGCGGGGCCGGGTCGGTCGCCATCGGCTGCGGATCGGCCGCGACGGTGCTGCTGGCGTCCTGCGCCATGGCGGGTGCTGCCAGGCCCATCGACGCCACTGCGCCGAGTGCCGAACCGAGCAGGTAATATGATTTGACCTTCATCTGTCCTTCTCCCACTTCCCTGTTCCGGGCCGATCGTGCGTCGGCCTCTGTCGCTCTAGTTGCTGTCGGTTTCCTCCGGCCCGTCGGGCAGGTCGGCGGCGGGGGCCATCGCGGGGCCGTCCGTGTCGAAAATCGCGGCCTGCCGGTCCGCGCCGTATGGCTTCCAGACGAAGCCGTCGGCGCAGCGGATCTCGTGGCTGCCGGCGGGCATCTTGTAGAACGCCGTCCAGCACGATTGCATCTGGTCCGCCAGCGCCCGATCCGCCGCATCGGCCTTCGGGCCGCCCCAGCTGGACGTATCGATCGAATCGAAGGTGAACATCAGTTCGGCCGAATGGATCGGGCCGTTCGTCCACTCCGCCGCGCGAAAGCCCGGCACGTGATCGAAGCGATAGAGGAACGCCGGCGCGCCGCTGTCGCCCGCTTCGGCTGCCAGCGTGCGCGCATTGTCGAACCCGCCTTCGCCTGCATTGGCGCCGACGATGACCGGCACGTCCTGTTCGGTCCCAGCCTTCAGCGCGTCGCCGGTCGCATTGGGGTTCCACGCATTGGTCGTCAGGTAGAACCCGCGCATCAGCGACGGTGTCGCCACCAGCGTCTGGGCCGAGACGCTGCGCAGGTCCTCTGCGCTGGCGTCCGCGCCCAGGCCGATGTCGCCCAGCGCCCTGACCACCGCCTCGCTCGCCTCGCCCTCGTCCCGGTCGGGGCGCAGCAGCGATCCGGACTGGATGATCGCCTTGTGATACAGCCCCTTGGCCGCGGGGAGCGACAGCAGGCCGGTGACCAGCCCGCCGCCCGCCGACTGGCCCGCGACGGTGACGTTTGCCGGATCGCCGCCGAACGCCGCGATATTGTCGCGCACCCATTCCAGCGCGGCGACCGTGTCCATCAGCGCATAATTGCCGGTGCCTTCCGGATCCCCTTCCGCGGCCAGCGCGGGGTGGGTGAAATTGGCCATGGAGCCGAGCCGGTAGTTGACGGCGACCGTGATGACGCCGTCGCGCGCATTGGCGGTCCCGTCATAGGAGCCGAGGCTGCCCGCGCCGAGGAAATAGGCCCCGCCGTGCAGCCACACCACCACCGGTGCGCGGGTAGCATTCGCGGGTGCGAAAAGGGTGAGGTAGAGGCAATCCTCGGACTGCGCGCCCTGTACCCCGCCGAAGTTCGGCACGGAAGGATCGGGATCGACCGGCTGTGCGCAGGCAGGCTCGTTCGCGGTTGCGGTACGGACTCCGCGCCAGGCCGGAACCGGCTGCGGCGGTTTCCAGCGCAGCGGCCCGACCGGCGGTGCAGCATAGGGTATGCCGCGAAACATATTGACGCCGTCCGACGTGTCGCCGGACAGGCTGCCTTGCTCTACATCGACGACCACGGGCGTGAGGTGCGGGCGGCATCTGCGCCAGAACCGCGGGGATACAAAGGATCGCGCATCCACACGCAGCAGCGGTCAGCAGCCTGCCAGTCATATCGTCTCCCATTCTTATCGAGGGTATGCATAGCACAAAGATTCGCGCTGCCAACCCAAAAATAGAATATAGGGTATGGCAATTTTGCAGAGGGGCGTTACGCAAGGGGGAAGCGCGCGGGCGATGCCTCGAATGCAGGGTTTCGCGCCGGGAGAGAGGAGGCGGCGGGCGGATGCGGGTGACAAGCCGATCAGGTCGGCGGTATGGCAGGGATCGCATGCTTAGATGCGCAAAGGGGCGCGCCGCTTGCCGCGACGCGCCCCGACGCTCTGCTCCAGTGCGATTCGCCCCGGCGCCGCGCCTATTCCGCGGCGACGGCCACGGCCGCATCCTCGCGGAACAGCATGTGGTCGTAGTTGGAGCGATAGAACATGTCCTTCACCTCCTCGTCGAACCCTTCGAGCGCGGCTTCGAACTTGCCGAACGGATCGCGCGTCCCTTCGGGGTGCGGATAGTCGCTGGAGAACATGTAGAGTTCGGGCACGCTATCCCTGATCATCCGGCCCACGTCCTCGTTGGGAAAGGGCGTGAAGCGCACCGCGCGCTTGATGTAGTCCGACGGCTTCATGTCCATCGCCTGCAGATAGGGATCGGACTTGGAGAACGAGACATGGCCGTGATCCAGCATGCGCAGGAATTCGGGCACCCATCCCGCGCCGCATTCGATCACCCCGCCGCGCAGGTCGGGGAAGCGCTGGAACACGCCGTCATAGACCAGCGCGGTCAGGAATTCCTGCGGCGCGTACCACAGGCACATGAAATCGGGGAAGCGCAGGTTCTCGCCCCCGCCGTGCAGGTCGGGCGAACGCTCGCGCCCATTGTTCATGTAGCCTTCGGGCTGGCGCTTGGTGCCGGGGCCGATATGCAGCTGGAACGGAATGCGATTGTCCTGCAGATATTGCCAGAACGGGTCGAGGTCGGGATGGCCCGGCGAACGCCCGCCCGCCGGCTCTGCCGAGAACATCACCGCCCCCGCGCCCTTGCCGACCGCGAATTTCGCTTCTTCCAGCGCGCGCTCCGGATCGTCCAGCGGACAGAACGCCACCGCGACCAGCCGCTCGTCCGCGTCGCAGAAATCGATCTGCGCCAGGTTCAGCGCGCGCGCGGCGGCATAGGCCTGGTCCTCGGACTTGGCGCGGGTGATCGCTGCCAGCCCGAACGTCGGGAACACCAGCTGGCTGTTGAAGCCCAGCCAGTCGAGCGCCTCAACCCGTTCCTCCTTGTCGAAGCCGCCATAGCCGAGCCAGCCCTTGGGCCCGGCGATCGGATTGGCGGCGACCTTGGCGCGTTCCTCGGGGTTGGTCTTTCGCGCCTTGGCGGCGTCGATCATCTTGACGATCCGCTCGCCGCCCTCGCGCCTGGAATAAACCTGCGAATATTTCTCCTTGTACTCGCCCTCGAGATAGGGGGCCAGCCAGTCCTGCGTTTCCATGGTGTGGGCATCCGCGTCATTGACGATGCGCCCGCCGACGTAGGTCATGTCTCTCTCCTGTGCTTGCTTGCCGTGACATCGCAAGCATCGAATAAACTGGAGCGAGAGTCAAAAGATTTTATGGCGGGATTTTTCAGGGGCGATGTTGGCGTGATCTGGGCAGAAAAAATGGCTTATTTCAGAGGTCTGCGTTCCCACCTACCATTAAATCGGCAGCGCCTTTATGCGATCCAAGCGATGACCGGCCGCGAATCAGCTTTGACAGCGGCGGCGAATTGAGACAGCAAGTCAATGAAACAGAGTACGTGTCAAAACACGCGAAAGGGAGGACGAATGGTTGACCTGAGCAGGCTGCTGGTGCCCGAGGAAACCGGGGAAGGGCGCTATCGCGGGCCGACGGGGCCAAGCTTTGGCAGCCGCCTGTTCGGCGGGCAGGTCTTTGCGCAGGCGCTGATGGCGGGCTCGCTGGCGGAAACGGGTGGGCGGTTTGCCCATTCGGCGCATGGCTATTTCCTGAAAGCCGGGGCCGCCGCCGATCCGCTGGACCTGGCGGTTCAGCCCCTGACCGAGGGGCGCAGCTTTGCCACCCGGCGGATCGAGGGATCGCAGGGAGACGGCACGATCTTCACCATGGTGGCATCGTACCACCGGGCAGAAGAAGGCTGGCAGCATGCCGCCGAGGTGGTGCCGCCGATCGGGCCGGAAGCCGCGCAGCAGCGGCTGGCCGAATGGATCGACGCACAGGAGGACCAGCAGATGGCGAAGTTCGCCAGCCGGCTGACCGAGCGCCCGGTCGAGCTGGCGCCCTTCGACCCCGCCGCCGTCTTCGGCAATGGCCGGACCAGCCCGGCGTCCGGCTGGTGGATGCGGATGCGCGAGCCGGTGCCGGACGATCCGGCGCTGAAGCGGGCCGTGCTGGCCTATGCGTCGGACATGATGTTCCTGCGCACCTCGCTGCTGCCGCACGGCATCAGGCCCGCCTCTGCGCGGGTGCAGGCCGCCAGCCTGGACCATGCGATCTGGTTCCACGAAACGCCGCAGGTGAACGACTGGCTGGCCTTTGTCACCGAAAGCCCCTGGGCCGCGCATGCCCGCGGGCTGAACCGCGGGCATGTCGTGAACCGGGACGGGGTGATGATCGCGACGGTGATGCAGGAAAACCTGATGCGACCGCGCGACCGGGAAGGTTGATCGCCGCCGTCAGTCGCCGCCGTCAATCAAAGGTGACGACCGACCGCGCGATGGCCCCGCTCTCCATTTCGGTGAACGCCTCGTTGATCTGGTCCAGCCTGATCCGGCGCGAGATCATCTCGTCCAGTTTCAGCCGCCCGCTCATGTAGAAATCGACGATGCGCGGAATATCGATGGGGAACTGGTTCGATCCCATGAACGACCCGCGGATCTGCTTTTCCTTCAGGAATTCATAGCCGTTCAGCGACAGCTTCTGCCCCACCGGGATCATGCCGATGATGGTCGCGATCCCGCGCCGCCGCAGCATGCGGAACGCGTCCTCCGCCGTGGCGGTCAGGCCGATCGCCTCGAACGCATGGTCGACGCCGCCCGCGGTCATGGACAGCACCTTCTTCCAGACGTCGCCGTCCGAAGCGTCGACGAAATCGCTCGCGCCGAAATCGCGCGCGAGCTGTTCCTTGCCGACGCGACGCGGTCGATCGCGATGATCCGCCCCGCGCCCGCGATGTGCGGCGGCATTGATGGTGGCAAGGCCGATCCCGCCGCAGCCCGAGCACGGCGACACTCTGTCCGGGGCGCACCTCGGCGGTGCGGACGACGGAACCGTATGCCGTGGTCACCGCGCAGCCGATCAACGCCGCGCGGTCGAGCGGCATGTCCGGGCCGGATCCTGACGCAGGCATGTTCGTGGATCAGCAATTGCTCGGCAAAAGCGGAGAGGTTGAGGAACTGGGTCATGGGCTTGTCGCCGGTGCCCAGGCGGGGGGCCTCGTCCTTCGCGCGCTGCAGCTCAGGCTCCTCGCACAGCGAGAGATGGCCCGACGACGCAGAACTCGCAATGCCCGCAAAAGGCGGAAAGGCAGGTGACGACGTGATCGCCGGGTTTTACCGTGCGCACTTCGGTGCCAACCTGCTCCACGACCCCGGCACATTCGTGGCCCAGCACGGTCGGAAGCGCGGCGGGATAGTGGCCTTTCTGGAAATGCAGGTCGGAATGGCACACGCCGGTCGCCGACGGCGCGGATCAGCACCTCGTGCGCGCCGGGCTTGGAAATGGCGACGTCCTCTATTTCCAGAGGGGCGCCCACGGCGCGCAACACGGCTGCTTTCATCATCTCTCTCCCAAAGGTTGATTCGCAAAATAATAAATCGGGCACGCTTGCCAAGCACGTTTTTCCGTGGAATTTTGCGTTTATCGAAAATAGCGTATGTAAATGACGGCAGGACGGGCAGAATCGCTGCAAGGGTGCGCCACGCCGCAGGGAAGAGGGTGTAATGGATTTTGAGCTGAGCGACCGGCAACGCGCATTCCGCGACCGGGTACGGGATTTCATCAAGGGCGAGATCCGGCCCCGCAACGACGACTATCGCGCGCAGCACGACGAGGGTGCACCGCTGGAAGCCCATCCCCGTGGTCGAGGAACTGAAGCCAAAGGCGCGCGAAGCCGGGCTGTGGAACCTGTTCATGCCGCCGCACTCGGGCAGTGCCCATGTCGACGACAGCTTCGAATTCGAGGGCGAGCAGCTCACCAACCTCGAATACGCGCTGTGCGCCGAGGAGATGGGGCGGCTGCCGTGGTCGAGCGAGGTGTTCAACTGCTCGGCCCCCGACACCGGCAACATGGAAGTGCTGCACCGCTATGGCACGCGCGAGCAGAAGGATCGCTGGCTGGCGCCGCTGATGAACGGCGAGATCCGTTCCGCCTTCCTGATGACCGAGCCTGCGTCGCGTCGTCGGATGCGACCAATATCGAGCTCGCATCATTCGGGACGGCGACGATTACGTGATCAACGGGCGCAAGTGGTGGTCGTCGGGCGTGGGCGATCCGCGCTGCAAGGTGGCCATCGTGATGGGCAAGTCCGATCCCGACGGGTCGCGCCATGGCAGCCAGTCGATGATCCTGCTGCCGATGGACGCGCCGGGCGTCACCGTCGAACGCATGCTGTCGGTCTTCGGCTATGACCACGCGCCGCACGGCCACGGCGAAGTGGTGCTGGAAACGTCCGCGCTGCCCGCCGACGCAACATGCTGCTGGGCGAGGGGCGCGGCTTCGAGATCGCGCAGGGCCGCCTCGGGCCGGGGCGCATCCATCACTGCATGCGCACCATCGGCGTCGGCGGAAGTGGCGCTGGAAATGATGTGCCGCCGCCTGACCAGCCGCGTCGCCTTTGGCAAGCGCATCTCCGACCATTCGGTCTGGGAACAGCGCGTGGCGCGCGCGCGCATCGATATCGAGATGAGCCGCCTGCTCTGCCTCAAGGCCGCCGACATGATGGACAGCGCCGGCAACAAGGCGGCGAAGAACGAGATCGCGATGATCAAGGTGCAGGCGCCCACCATGGCGCTGCAGATCATCGACGACGCGATCCAGGCCATGGCGGCGCGGGCGTAGTCGCAGGACACGGTGCTTGGCGCAACCTGGGCCAGCATCCGCACGCTGCGCTTCGCCGACGGCCCGGACGAGGTGCACTGCCGCGCCATCGCGCGCGAGGAATTCGGCAAATATGCCGACCTGAAGGCCAAACCCGGAAACCGCCGGCGGTGCCTTCCGGCGCTGGATGCCAATGCCATGACACGCGAAGCCGCCATCGTTTCCACCGCCCGCACGCCCATCGGCAAGGCGCATCGCGGCGCGTTCAACGCAACCATGCCCGATGTGCTGGCTGCTCACGCGATCGACGCCGCGATAGACCGCGCCGGGATCGACCCCGAGCGCATGCGACGACGTGATGTGGGGCACCGGCAGCCAATTCGGCCCGCAGTTCTATAATCTTGGCCGGATGAGCCTGTTCGCCAGCAGGCCTGCCGCAGGAACTTCCTGCCTATACGCTGGACCGCAAATGCGCGTCGGGCCTGACCACGGTGGCGCTGGCCGCGCGCAGCATCATCGCGGGCGATGCCGATGTGGTGCTGGCGGGCGGATCGAAATCGATCTCCACTCACCTTGGTGCCAGCCGCCCATCCCGGGGCCTCACTGGCGTTCGCCCACGGTCTGCGAGGCCGAACCCGACGCCTATATGGCGATGATCGAGACGGCCGAGATTGTGGCCGAACGGTACAATGTCAGCCGCGAGGCGCAGGACGCTTTGCCGCGATCAGCCAGCAGCGCGCCGCCGATGCGACGCGAGGCGGGCAGGCTGGCCGACGAGATCGTGCCGATCACGACGGAAAAACTGCTGCGCGCGAAGGACGGCACCGAAACTGGGCGCGAAACGGTGACTGTCAGCGCCGACGAAGGCATCCGCGCCGACACCACGTGCGAGGCGCTCTCCGGCGCTGAAGCCCGTGTTCAAGGACGGCGCGAAGGTCAAGGAAGGCCGCTACGTCACGGCCGGAAACGCCAGCCAGCTGTCCGACGGCGCCGCCGCGCAGGTCGCTGATGGACCGCGCCACGGCAGAGGCCGAGGGGCGCGAGGTGCTGGGCATTTTCCGCGGCTTCCAGGCCGCGGGCTGCGCGCCCGACGAGATGGGCATCGGCCCGGTCTTCGCGATCCCCAAGCTGCTGGAGCGCGCGGGCCTTACGGTCGCCGACATCGGCCTGTGGGAGATCAACGAGGCCTTTGCCAGCCAGGCGCTCTATTGCCGCGACCGCCTCGGCATCGATCCCGACCGCCTCAACGTCAACGGCGGGGCCATCGCCATCGGCCATCCCTTCGGCATGACCGGATCGCGCCTGGTCGGCGCGGCCCTGCTGGAAGGCGCGCCGGCGCGGTGAGCGCTACGTCGTCGTCTCGATGTGCGTGGCGGGCGGCATGGGCGCTGCCGGACTGTTCGAAATTCCATCCTGACATTGGACTGAGCGAGCAAGACCATGGATCTGAACTTTACCCCCGAAGACGAAGCCTTCCGCGAGGAAGTGCGCGCTTCCTGAAGGAAAAGCTGCCCGTGCGCCTTTCCGACAAGGTGCGGCAGGGCAAGCACCTGACCAAGGCCGACATGGAGGAATGGCACGCCATCCTCAACGAGAAGGGCTGGCTGGCGCCGCACTGGCCGGAGGAATACGGCGGCACCGACTGGTCGCGTGATGCAGACGCTTCATCTTCGAGACCGAGACCGCCACGGCCCACGCGCCGCGCATCGTGCCCTTCGGCCTGTCGATGCTGGCCCCGGTGCTGATCAAATACGGCAGCGAGGAGCAGAAGCAAGCACTACCTGCCGCGCATCCTCGATGGCACCGACTGGTGGTGCCAGGGCTATTCGGAGCCCGGCGCGGGGTCCGACCTTGCCAGCCTGAAGACGCAGCGCGCGTGCGCGAGGGCGATCACTACATCGTCAACGGCCAGAAGACCTGGACCACGCTGGGCCAGTATGCCGACTGGATCTTCTGCCTCGTGCGCACCGACAACAGCGGCAAGAAGCAGGAGGGGATCACCTTCCTGCTGATCGACATGGACACGCCCGGGATCGAGGTGCGCCCGATCAAGCTGCTGGACGGCGACGAGGAAGTGAACGAGGTGTTCTTCACCGATGTTAAGGTGCCGGTCGAGAACCTTGTCGGCGAGGAGAACAAGGGCTGGACCTATGCCAAGTACCTGCTGACCTATGAGCGCACCAATATCGCGGGCATCGGCGCAGCGATGGCGGCGTTCGAACAGCTGAAGGAACATCGCCCGCACCACGAAGCGGAACGGCAAGCCGCTGATCGAGGATCCGCTGTTCGCCGCAGCGGCTGGCGAAGCTGGAAATCGAGCTGGAAAACATGAAGACCACCAACCTGCGCGTGCTGGACGCGGCGGGGCAAGGGCAGGCGCCGATGGCGGAAAGCTCGATGCTGAAGATCCGGGGCACCGAGATCCGCCAGCAGATCACCGGCCTGATGCGCCGGGCCGCGGGCCGCTATGCCCAGCCCTTCGTCACCGAGGCGTTGGAGGAAGGCTTCAACGGCGAGCCGGTCGGCCCCGACTGGGCCGCGCCGACCGCGGCGCAATATTTCAACAACGCGCAAGCTTTCGATCTTCGGCGGCTCGAACGAGGTGCAGCGCGAGATCATCACCAAGGCCATTCTGGAGCTCTGATTCATGGATTTCTCACTGGGCGAGGACCGGCAGATGCTGGTCGATTCTCTGTCGCGTTTTCTGGCAGGCAATTTCGACTGGAAGGCGCGCGAGGCCGCCATCGGCAGCGACGAAGGCTTCAGCCGCGAATTGTGGAACGGGCTGGCCGAACTGGGCGTGATCGGGTCGTGGTTTGGCGAAGAAGCGGGCGGCTATGGCGGCGGTGCCTTCGATGTCGGCGCGACCTTCGGCGAGCTGGGCCGCGCGCTGGCGACGGGACCGTTCCTGGGCAGTCTGATGGCGGGCAAGGTTCTGGAAGCGCTTGGCGATCATGCCGCGCTGGAACCCATGATCTCCGGTGAGAGCATCGTCACTTTCGCGCATGACCCCGCCATCGGCGGCGACGGTGCGGCGCTTCCCGATGTCACCGCCAAGCAGGGCGACGGCGGCTGGACGCTGACGGGCGCCAAGGGCGTGGTCGAATTTCTGGGCAGCGCCGACAAAGCGGTGGTCACGAGCGAAGGCTCGGCATTTCTGGTCGACCTCTCCGCCGATGGCGTCACGGTCCACGACTATCCGCTGGTGGACGGCGGATCGGCGGGCGAATTGCGGCTCGACGGTGCGCCTGCGACTCTGCTGGGCGAAGCCGGCAAGGCGGGCAATATCATCGATGCGGCAAGGGCCATGGGACTGGTCGCGGTCGCCTGGGAAGGCGTTGCGGTGATGGACGTGCTGCGCGCGATGACGCTGGACTATCTGCGCACCCGTAAGCAGTTCGGCGTGCCGATCGGCAAGTTCCAGGCGCTGCAGCACCGCATGGCGACCGTCGCGCTTGAGATCGAGCAGGCACGGTCCGCCGCGATCAATGCCGCGGCCAATTTCGACAAGGATCCGGCGACGCGCGACCGCTTTGGCTCGGCGGCGAAATACACGCTGGGCGCGGTCGGCAGCCTTGCGGCGGAGGAAGCGATCCAGCTGCATGGCGGCATCGGCATGACCTGGGAACTGCCGCTGTCGCATTACGCCAAGCGCATGATCATGCTGGGCCACGTCCTGGGGGACGAGGACGAGCACCTCGCCCGTTTCGTCGAACTGGGGAAGGCGGCCTGATCTTCGTAACGGCCCCCGCGCTGCGTCAGTCGCGCGCGGGGCCGTAGCGGTCGCGCAATTCGCGTTTCAACACCTTGCCGATGGCGCTGCGGGGCAGCGCATCGACTGGTACGACATCGTGCAATCGCTGTGTTTTGCCCAGCTTCGCATTGACTGCGGACATTAGTGCCTGCGCATCCGCGCCCTCGCGCAGCACCACGAAGGCCACCGGTGTCTCGCCCCACTGGCGCGAGGGGACGCCCACCACCGCCGCTTCGCGCACCGATGGCTGCGCGATCAGCACCGCCTCAAGGTCGGAGGGGTAGATGTTGAACCCGCCCGAGATGATCATGTCCTTGGCGCGGTCGATCAGCACCAGGAAACCGTCCTCGTCGAAGCGGCCTATGTCGCCATGCCGGATGAAGCGGCGGCCCTGATCGTCGTGCCACTCGGCCTCCCGCGTCTGGCCGGGCTGGCCGAGATAGCCGATCATCATCGCGCCCGAATGACCGACGACTTCGCCTGCCTCTCCTGCGGCGACTTCCTGCCCGTCGTCGCCGATCAGGCGGATGTCGTGCCCCTCGGCCGGGCGGCCAACCGTGTGCAGCTTGTCGGGATATTCGTGCGCCTGCAGGATGCAGGTGCCGCCGCCCTCGGTCATGCCGTAGATATTGATGAGAGCGCCCGGCCAGCGCGCCAGCACATCGGCCATCAGCGCAGGGGGAAAGGGCGCGCTGGTGCTGGACTTGAAGCGATAGGACGACAGGTCGAACCGGTCGAAATCGGGCAGGTCCATCAGCCGCTGATATTGCACCGGCACCAGCACCGCATGGGTCACGCCGTGCCGCTGTGACAGTTCCAGGAAACGCCGCGCATCGAACTTGGGCATCATCACCACATGCCCGCCGCCCGCCAGCGCGGGCAGGAAACAGACCAGCGTGGTATTGGAATAAAGCGGGGTCGAGATCAGCGTCACCGCATTTTCGTCATAGCCGAAGCGGGCCGCGCGCGCGACATGGCCGTGGCGCATGGCGTGGCTCTGCACGATGCCCTTGGGCGTGCCGGTCGTGCCGGACGAATAGATGATGTTGAACGGGTCCTCGGGCGCGATCGGCACGGGGGAGGGGGCCGCCCGATCGCCTTTTATCCAGGCGGTCATGGCCGCGCCGTCCATCGCGGTGATGCGAAGTCCGGATTCCCGGATGTCGGCGGGGAGGGCCGCGATGGCGTCGCTATCGGCGAACAGATGGCTGGCCCCGCAGTCGCGCAGCATGGCGGCAATGGCCTGCGGCGTGGCGGAGGCGGTCAGCGGCGCGGCTACCGCACCGATCCGCAGCGCGGCGCAAAAGACCAGCGCATGGGGAATCGAATTGCGGCCCAGCATCGCCACCGCATCGCCTTTCCCCACGCGTTCTGCCTGAAGCCGCGCTGCTATGCGGTCGATCCGCTGGTCCAGCGTGGCCCAGTCGATCGTTCCGTCCGCATCCGTCAGCGCGGGATCGCCAGGCCGCCTGCGGGCGTGATCGCGCAGCAGATCCGCAAAGGGCCGGAATGGAGGCGTTTCGGTCAATATCCGGCGGCCCGTGCCAGCGCCTCGGCATGGAAGTCGGCGTCGCCGAACATCTCGGCCAGCACGCGCTGGCGCTTCATGAAAAAGCCGATGTCGTGCTCGTCGGTCATGCCGATGCCGCCGTGCATCTGGATCGCCTCCTGCACCGCCAGCGCGCTCGCCATGCCGGTCATCGCCTTGGCGACGCTGGCGGCTTCATGCGCGCCTTCGCTGCCGCCATCCAGCAATTGCTGCGCCTTCAGCGTGGCGGCGCGGGCGACCTCGATCTCGCAGTACAGGTGGGCCGCGCGGTGTTGCAGTGCCTGGAACGATCCGATGATGCGGCCGAACTGCTTGCGTTCGCGCATATAGGACAGGGTCATGCCGCTCGCCCCTTCGGCAAGGCCCACCAGCTCGGCGGAGGATCCCGCGCGCACGGCGGAAAGCACATGGCCCAAAGTGTCGGATCCGCGGTCGACTTCGCCCAGCACGGCATCGCCGTCGACCTCGACGCCCTCCAGTACCACGCGCGCGGCGTTGCCGCTGTCGACCAGCGTTTCGGATTGCAGCGTCACCCCCGGCGCGGTGCTGGGAATGGCGAACAGGGTGATGCCGTCGGCGTCGCGCTCGCTGCCGGCGGTACGGGCGGAGACGATCAGCAGGTCGCTCGCCTGCGCCTGCACGGCAAAGCTCTTCGCCCCGTCGATGCGGAAGCCATTGCCGCTGCGCTGCGCTTTCGTGGCGACCCGGTGCGGGCGGTGCCGCGCGCCTTCCTCCAGCGCCAGCGCGGCCACGGTTTCGCCCGCGACGATGCCGGGCAGCCATGCCTGCCGCGCCGCCGGACTGCCGGATTTCAGCGCCGTCACCGCGCCGATCGAGGTCGTCAGGAAGGGCGAGGGCGACAGGTTGCGCCCGATCTCCTCCAGCACCACCCCCGCCTCGACATGGCCGAGGCCGAGCCCGCCGTCTTCCTCGCCCACCAACAGGCCGGTGAAGCCCATATCGGCGAATTCGCGCCACAAATCGCGCGAGAATCCGTCGGCGTTCCCCTGGTCGCGCAGTGCGCGCAGATGCGACACCGGCGCCTTGTCCGCCAGAAACGGGCGGGCGCTGTCGGCCAGCATCTGCTGGTCCTTGTTCCAGTACATCGGCATTGGTCAGCCCCCCGGCAGGTCGAGAATGCGCTTGGCAATGATGTTCAGCTGGATCTCGGACGTGCCGCCCTCGATCGAATTGGCCTTGGTGCGCAGCCATGCGCGCGGCACGGCGCCGCCATTGCTGCCCTCGCTGTCCCATTCCAGCGCGTCATGCCCGCCCGCCGCCATCAGCAGTTCGTGCCGCTGCTTGTTCAGCTCGGTCCCGAAATATTTCATCATCGAGGGCTGCGCGGGATGTGCCTTGCCGGCCTTCAGCGTGTCGATGAAACGCTCGGCCATGGCGGCAAAGGCGCGGCTGCGTACCTCGAACAGGGCAATGCGCGCGCGCAGCACCGGATCGTCGAGCCGCCCGTCCCCATCGCGCCCCAGATGGCGCAGCGCGGTATCGGGCACCGATGCCCCGCCGCCGCGCGATCCCATGCCCGAGATCATCTCGCGCTCGTGCCCCAGCAGATATTTGGCGACGTCCCAGCCCTTGTTGATCTCGCCGACCACGTTCGACTTGGGCACTTTCACATCGTCGAAGAATGTCTCGCAGAACGGGGAATAGCCGCTGATCAGGCGGATGGGTTTCGTGGAAACGCCCTCCTGCTCCATGTCGAACAGCAGGAAGGAAATGCCGCCCTGCTTGCTGCTTGTATCGGTGCGGACCAGGCAGAAGATCATGTCCGCCTTGTCGGCATAGCTGGTCCAGACCTTCTGGCCGTTGATCAGGAAATGATCGCCGATGTCCTCGGCCCGGGTGGCGAGGCTGGCGAGGTCGGACCCCGCATTGGGTTCGGAATAGCCCTGGCACCAGCGGATCTCGCCGCGCGCGATGCGGGGGAGGTGTTCGTGCTTCTGCTCTTCGGTCCCGTATTTCAGCAGCGCGGGGCCCAGCATGGATATGCCGAAGCTCTGCAGCGGATTGCGGCAGCCCAATGCGGCCATTTCCTCGCGCAGCACCTTGGCCTCGGCGGCGCTCAGCCCGCCGCCGCCATAATCGGCGGGCCAGTCGGGCACGGTCCAGCCGCGCCCCCCCATGACCCGCAGCCATTCGGCCTGCGCCGGGCTGGAGGGCTGGAATTTGCGCCCGCCCCAGCAGACATCCGCATCCGACTTGGGCGGCGTGCGCATTTCGGGCGGGCAGTTTTCCTCCAGCCATGCGCGGGTCTCGCGGCGGAAGCTGTCGAGTTGCTGGTCCATCATCGCTCCCCTGTGCCGCCGCGTTCGATCAGCTCGATCTCGTGCCCGTGCGGCGTGGTCATGAACAGGATGCGGGCCGCGCCCAGGGAAAACGGCCCGTTGGCGATGCGTCCGCCCGCAGCCTCGATCCGTGCAGCGGCTGCGTCCAGGTCGTCGACGGTGAAACCGACCGGACCGTGGGCCGTGCCCTGCGTGATCGCGCGGCCGTCGGTCCATTCCATCAGCACCAGCGTGAAGGATCCGCCCGGGGTCAGCATCATCCGCTCGCGAAAGCGGGGCGTGTCGATCCTGTCGGCGCAGTCCATGCCCAGCACATCGGCATAGAAGCGCGCGGCCTCGTCCGCGTCGGGCACGATCAGCTTGAAGAAGGCCAGCCTCCCGGCCGCCGCTTCCACTGGCGTTGCGGCGTCGGCCTCAGCCATTGAAACGATCGCCCTTCGCGGCCTTGTCCTTCAGCAGCGACGAGATCCTGAGGTCCGGCATCGCATCCCCGTGGCGTTCCAGCCCGGCAACGACGGTGCTCAGCCCTACGGTGTCGGCCCAGAACATCGGCCCGCCGGTATAGGCAGGCCAGCCATAGCCGTTCAGCCAGACCATATCGATGTCGCTGGCGCGCTGCGCGATCCCTTCCTCGAGGATCAGCGCGCCTTCGTTGACCATTGGAAAAAGCAGCCGCTCGCGGATCTCGGCATCGCCGATGTCGCGCTGGGCCTTGCCCGATCTGGCGGCGAAGTCGGCGACGATGGCGTTCACCTCGTCCGAAGGGGTGCGATTGCGCTTCTCGTCATAGTCGTAGAAGCCCTTGCCGGTCTTCTGCCCGCGCCGCCCGCGTTCGCACAGCACGTCGCGGATCGTCTCGCCCTTCGATTCCTCTTCCTTCCAGCCAAGGTCGAGGCCCGCGAGGTCGGCCATCTGGAACGGCCCCATGGGGAAGCCGAAATCCAGCAGCACCTGGTCGATCTGGTGCGGCTTGGCGCCTTCCATCAGCAGCGCATTGGCCTGTTTCTGGCGCGCGGCGAGCATGCGATTGCCGATGAAGCCGTGGCACACGCCCGATACGACCGCGACCTTGCCGATGGTCTTGGCCAGCTTCATCGCGGTCGCCAGAACCTGCGGCGCGGTCTTGTCGCCGCGCACGATTTCCAGCAGCCGCATGACATTGGCGGGCGAGAAGAAGTGCAGGCCGATGACCCATTCGGGACGGCTGGTCGACGCGGCAATCTCGTTTACGTCGAGATAGCTGGTATTGGTCGCCAGGATCGCGCCGGGCTTCATGATGGAATCGAGCTTGCCGAAGACCTCCTTCTTGATCTCCATCAGCTCGAACACCGCCTCGATCACCAGGTCGCAATCGGCAAGGTCGGCGTAATCCAGCGATCCGGTCAGGTTGCCCATCGCGGCTTCGACCTGCTGCTCGGTAATGCGGCCCTTTTTCGCGGTATTCTCGTAATTGCGGCGGATGATGCCGGTGCCGCGGTCGAGCGCGTCCTGCTTCATCTCGACGATGGTGACGGGAATGCCGGCTGACAGGAAGTTCATCGCGATGCCGCCGCCCATGGTGCCCGCGCCGATGATCCCGACCTTGCGGATGGGCAGGATCTCGGTGTCCTTGGGCAGATCGTCGATTTTCTGCGCGGCGCGTTCGGCGAAGAACACGTGGCGCAGCGCTTTCGACTGGGTGCCGGTGACGAGCTTCTGGAACAAGGCGCGCTCGGTCTGGACGCCTTCGTCGTAGGGCTTGGCGACGGCGGCCTCGACTGCCTGGATACAGGCCTCGGGCGCTTCGAAGCCTTTCAGGCGGCGCGCATTGGCCTTGCGGAAATCGTCGAAGGCGGAAGGCGGCGTATCGGCGATGCGGTCGCTGCGGCGGCTGGATACCGGATGTTCTGAGCGGCCCGCGACATCCTGTGCAAAGGCGATGGCGGCGTCTTCAAGGCCGGCCTCGTCCTCCACCAGTGCGTCGAGCAGGCCCATCGCCTTGGCCTTTTTCGCCGGAACGGGATTGCCGGTGACGATCATCGGCAGCGCGGCTTCGACCCCGACGACGCGGGGCAGGCGCTGCGTGCCGCCCGCGCCGGGCAGGATACCCAGCTTCACCTCGGGCAGGCCCAGCTTGGCCGAGGGTACGGCGATGCGGTAATGGCAGCCCAGCGCAACCTCCAGCCCCCCGCCCAGCGCGGTGCCGTGGATCGCGGCGACGACGGGCTTGGTGCAATCCTCGATCGCGTCGATCACTTCGGGCAGGCTGGGGGAGACCGGCGGTTTGCCGAATTCGGTAATGTCCGCGCCCGCGAAGAAAGTGCGCCCGTCGCAGCGGATGACCACTGCCCTGACCGTATCGTCCGATACGGCTTTCTCCATCGCGGCTGCCAGCCCCTGCCGGACCGCCGCGCCCAGCGCGTTGACCGGCGGATTGTCGGAAGTGACGACCAGCACGTCGCCCTGGATGCGGGTGGATATCACGGACATTGCACTCTCCTCGATCCCGTTGCGGCCCCGCGTGCCTTCGGCAGCGCAGGGCCTTGCCCGTCGCGGCGGGCTTGGCATACCCACTATTCTAACAAATCGCTTTGCAGATCAAGCGTCCATTGGGGAGAACGAAAATAACTGGGAAATTCGCGTCAAAATTGCGTTCGGGATGCTGCCCGGAAAAGCAAACCGAAAACAGGAAATCGGGGATGAGAGGGCTCGACGAATTGACCGATTCGCCGCTGCCTTGCGTCAGCCGAACAGCGAGACCGTCTGCGAGCCGATGGCGATGGCTTCGCCGGCGCTGTTCCACATCGCCATCGATTGCGCCGAGAGGCCGCATTGCGCCTGGTCGCTGCGCGACTGCAGCAGCCACCAGCCATCCTGCGTCTGCGGCAGCGGCGTCACGATGTTGAGGTTCCATGTCACCGACGACACCGGACCTTGCCCGTCCAGCAGGCGAATGGCCGCAGGCGGCAAGCCGTCGCCCAGCACAAGCAACTCGGTCGTGGGGTCCAGTCCCTCGCGCTCGCGCAGCCGGACCCAGCGGCGCAGCAGCGGCTCACCGTCCTGACCGGCAGGCTGCGAATGGGCAAATTCCATCTTGCGCACGAAGGCGGGTGCGCCTTCGGGCAGGTCCAGCGGAACCTCTCCCGCCGCCGGGCCGGAAGGGGCGGATGGCGCGGCCAGTTCGGCGCGCGAGGGACGCTCGGCCAGGCAGGCGAAGATTGCCTTCAGCATCACGCCTTGCACGGTTTTCAGCTCGGCCTCGACAAAGGCGCTGGACCGGCCCCGGCGCAGCAGGCGGGCGGAGCCGGTGACCTGACCCTCGACCGGGCCGGCGAAGGCGATCTGGGCGCTGCGCAGCGGTGGAAGGTCGGGCAGCAGCGTGGCAGCGGCGCGCCATGCCAGCGCGCTCGACAGCCCGCCATAGCAGGTGCGGCCCTGTTTCCAGTCGTCGGGAATCTCGCTCTCGACCCGCCCCGGATCGACCGAGGTGGATGCGAGCCATTCGCCGGCCGCTACCATGCCGCGCCCTTCTGTTCCGCCGGGCGGCGCGCGGTGGGGTGCGACGCGGACAGCCCGCCATCGACCGCCAGCGCCTGTCCGGTGATATAGCTCGCCGCGTCGGAGCACAGGAACAGCGCGGTGGCGGCGATTTCCTCCGGCTCTCCGCCGCGGCCCAGCGGGTTCAGCATGCCCACCATGTCCAGCTTGCCCGCCGCGCGCGCGCCATCGAAAAGGGGCCGGGTCATGCCGGTCTCGACCAGGCCGGGGCACACCGCGTTGATCCGCACGCCCGATCCTGCAAGCTGCTGCGAGGCGGTCTGCACCAGGTTGATGACCCCAGCCTTTGACGCCGAATATTGCGCTGGCCCCGCTCCCGAACGCAGGCCCGCGACGCTGGCGGTGCACAGGATCGCCCCGCCGCCATGGCGCGCGATGACGGGCGCGGCATGTTTCACCGCAAGGAACGGGCCGATCAGATTGACGCGCAGGACCTCCAGCCACAGATCGGGCGTGGCATCGAAATAGCCGCCGGGCGTGCCGCCGGTGATCCCCGCATTGGCATAGAAGACGTCGAGCCTGCCGAATTCCGCTTCGGCGCGCTCGATGGCGGCGGTGATGTCGGCCTCGCTGCCCGCGTCGCCCTGCTGTGCGATCACGCTGTCGCCTGCCAGCTCTTCCACCGCCGGTTCGCGGTCGAAGGCCAGCACTTTCGCGCCCGCATCGGCAAAGGCGAGCACGCTGGCCCGCCCGATGCCCGATGCCGCGCCGGTGACGACCGCGACCTTGCCAGCCAGCGCGCCGCTCATATCGCCCTTCATATGGTGATGCCGCCGTCGACCACGACCATCTGTCCGGTCATCCAGCCGCCCGCCCTGCTGGCCAGCATGACCGCGACGCCCGCGATATCGTCGGGATCGCCCAGCCGCCGCATCGGCGTGCGCGCGGCGGTCGCGTCGTGGACCTTCTGGTCCTCCCACAAGGCGCGGGCGAAATCGGTCTTCACCACGCCCGGCGCGATGGCGTTGACGCGGATATTGTGCTTGCCGTTCTCGACCGCGTAATTGCGCACCAGTTGGAAGTCGGCGGCTTTCGACACGTTATAGGCGCCGATGGTGGGCGATCCGCGCAGGCCGCCGATGGAGGATACGACGATGATCGCGCCGCCGCCGCTGGCGCGCATGTCGGGCAGCGCCTGCTGGATCAGCCAATGGTTCGACAGGACATTGTTGTCGAGCACCTTGCGAAACTGTTCATCGCTGATGTCGTCGAGCGAGCCGTAGTGCGGATTGCTGGCGGCGTTGCACACCATGATGTCGATCGGGCCGAACTGGCTGCGGGTCTTTTCGGCCAGCTCCTCAAGCGCCTGCTTGGACGAGATGCTGGCGGCGATCGCGACCGCGCGGCCCGCGCCCTTGCCGTTGATCCCCTCGGCCACTTTGTCGCAGTCTTCCTGCGTCCGGCTGGATATGACCACATTCGCGCCGTGGGCGGCCAATTGCTCGGCGATGGCGCGGCCGATCCCGCGTGAGGATCCGGTCACGATGGCGGTCTTGCCGGTCAGGTCGAAAAGCGACATGGATATGCTCCTGCTGTGTAAGTGGCGGCTTATCAAGCCTGCTGCGCGAAGGCCCAGGCCTGCTGTGCCAGGGGAACGACCCGCGCCGCCGTTCGCTCCGCCTCGGCGCTGGAGGCGTTGCCGTCGATGATGCGCTTCCTGATGCCCTGAACGATGCCGACAAGGCGAAAGAGATTATAGGCGAAATACCAGTTGAGGTCGGGCACCCCGCTGCGCCCGGTCTTCTCGCAATAGAGGTCGGTGATTTCCCCCAGCGTCAGGATGCCCAGCGCGGGCAGGTCCAGACCGCCAAGCTGTGCGCCGCGTTCGCCCTGCGGCATGGCCCAGTTCATCGCCAGATAGGCGAAATCGGCCAGCGGATCGCCCAGCGTGGACAGCTCCCAGTCCAGCATCGCCAGTATCTCGGGCCGGTCCGGCGCATAGATCAGATTGTCGATCCGGTAATCGCCGTGAATGATCGAGACGCGGTCCTGCACCGGCAGGCCCTTGGGCAGCCATTCGATCAGCCTCTCGACCTCGGGAATGTCGTCGGTCTGCGAGGCGCGGTACTGGCGAGTCCAGCGCCGGACCTGGCGTTCGAAATAATTGCCGGGCGCGCCATAATCGCCAAGGCCGACCGCTTCGGGATCGACCGCGTGCAGCCGCGCCAGCGCATCCACCATCGCGCGATAGATCGCGGTACGCTCCGCCGGACCGCAATCGGGCAGCGCGCCGTTCCAGAAGGTGCGCCCTTCGACCATTTCCATGACATAGAACGCCGATCCGATGACATTCTCGTCCTCGCACAAAGCATAGGGGCGGGCGACGGGCACATCGGTAGGATGAAGCGCGCTGATCAGGCGAAACTCGCGCTCTACCGCATGGGCCGAGGGGAGCAGCGGGCCAAAGGGCTTGCGCCGCAGCACGTAACTCTGGCCGTCGGTGTCGATCCGATAGGTCGGATTGGACTGGCCGCCGGGGAACTTGACGATGGAGCGGATCGGGCCGGAACCCGCGACATGCTCGCCCATCCAGGCGGTCAGCCTGTCCTCATCCAGATCCGCGAATGGCGAATCGCCAGAAGTCGCTTGCGGCGCGGCCGGTTCCTTGGTCACCCTTGCTCCATCTCGTCCCGTGGTTTTCTGTTTGATGGATACCTTATGTTCAAAGCGGCGCGGATGGCAACAGCAATTCGCGCCGATAGCTTCGGATATGCATTCGTTTCGCGATCCGGCCCGATCAATACCACAAGTTCAAAAAAGGCTTGTGCCGGGTGCGTGGCCGCGCATAGGCTGGGCGCGGGAAAGGAACGCCGAATGACGCAGATTGCCGAGGAACGGGCGCGGGTGATCGCCTGCATGACGGGGGCGGTGTATACCTCGGGCTGGCTGACCGTGTCGCAGCAGATGGTCGACCGCTTCGCCGATGCGACCGGCGACCACCAGTACATCCATGTCGATCCGCAGCGCGCCGCGCAGACGCCGTTCGGCGGCACCATCGCGCATGGCTTCCTGCTGCTGTCGCTGCTGCCCCGCCTGCTGGCCGATGCGGGCAGGCCGGCGATACCGGGGGTGGTGATGGGCATCAATTACGGCACCGACCGGGTGCGCTTCGTCCAGCCGGTGCGGACGGGGTCGGAGGTGCGGGGGCAGTTCACCATCGCCGACATCCAGGAAAAGGCGCCGGGCCGCTATCAGCAGGTGCTGGATGCCGAGGTGCAGGTGCAGGGGCAGGAAAAGCCCGCCCTGATCGCGCGCTGGATCGGGCAGTTCGTGGTGGATACCGCCGCGTGACCGGCGATGCGCAAACCTTGCTGGCCGAGCGGCTGGTCGCGCTGGACGGCGCGCGCAATTTCCGCGACTTCGGCGGCTATCCGGCGGCGGACGGGCGGATCGTGCGGCGCGGGCGGCTGTTCCGCGCGAACCGGCTTTCGCGGCTGAGCGCGGACGACTGCCGCACGCTGGACGATCTGGGCATCCGCACGATTTTCGACCTGCGCGCCCGGCACGAGCGGGAGGCCGATCCCACCACCTGGACCGGCGACCACCTCGAAACCCATGTCTTCCGCCCGGGCCACAAGCGCCGCCTGATCGACATGGCGATGGATTATCCGCCCACCGAGGAGGGCGCGCACCGGCTGATGATCGATTTCTACGCCGAACTGCCGCGCACCATGACGCATGTTTTCGGCGAAGTGCTGCACCGCATCGCCGATGGCGCGGTGCCCTGCGTGATCCATTGCTCGGCAGGCAAGGACCGTACCGGCATGGCGGCGGCGCTGGTCTTGGCGGCGCTGGGAGTGGAGCGGGAGCTGATCGCCGCCGATTACGCGCTGACCGGGCTGACGCGGCTGGACACCGGCGATCAGGCGCGCGCGGTGCTGCGGGGCGGTTCGCGCAGCGCTTTTCACGAACGGTTCGGCGCGGAAGCGGTCGCGGTGATGATGGCCGCGCCGCCCGCCTATATCGGCTCCGCGCTGGACGCGATCAATGCCTCGCACGGGTCGGTCACGGGCTATCTCGACAGCCTTGGCGTGGACAAGGCCATGCGCCAGAAGATGCGCGGCGCATTGCTGCAGGAACAGGACAGGGAAGGATCCAACGCATGAAAGCGCTTTTGTCAAAGGAAGTCGGCGGGCCCGACACGCTCAGCCTAGAGGATATTCCCGCGCCCGAGCCGAAGGAAGGCGAGCTGCTGGTCCGCGTGCTGGCCTGCGGCATCAACTATCCCGACGTGCTGATCATCGAGGACAAGTACCAGTTCAAGCCCGAACGCCCCTTCGCGCCGGGCAGCGAGATCTGCGGCGAGGTGCTGGCGGTCGGCGCGGGGGTGTCGGGCTGGGCAAAGGGCGACCGGCTGATCTGCGTTACCGGCCACGGCGGATTGTGCGAGCAGATGAATGTGCCCGCGAACCGCAGTTTCCGCCTGCCCGAGGGCACGGATCCGGTGCAGGGCGCGGCGCTGCTGATGACCTATGCCACCACGATCCACGCGCTGATCGATCGCGGCCATCTGCAGGCGGGGCAGACCCTGCTGGTGCTGGGCGCGGCGGGCGGGGTCGGGCTGGCTGCGGTCGAGATCGGCAAGGCGCTGGGCGCGCGCGTCGTCGCCGCGGTGTCGAGCGAGGACAAGGCGCAGGCCGCGCGCGACGCAGGCGCGGACGAGGCGCTGATCTATGACCGCGCGCCCTTCGACAAGGCGCAGTCCAAGGCGCTGGCCGACCGCTTCAAGCAGGCCGTCGGCAAGGACGGGGCCGATGTGATCTATGACCCTGTCGGCGGCGACTACTGCGAGCCTGCCCTGCGGTCCATCGGCTGGGAGGGGCGCTATCTGGTCGTCGGCTTTCCGGCTGGGATCCCGCGCCTGCCGCTCAACCTCACCCTGCTGAAAAGCTGCGACGTTTGCGGCGTGTTCTGGGGCGCGTTCGCCGCCCGCGATCCGCAGCGCAATGCGCAGCATGTCGCGCAATTGATGGAGTGGTGGCAGGCGGGCAAGATCACTCCGCGCATCGACCGCCAGTACAGGCTGGAGCAGGGCGGCGAGGCGATCCAGTGGCTGGCCAGCCGCAAGGCCATCGGCAAGATTGTGGTCACGCCGGGCTGACCGATTGCCTGATCGCATCGCCATCGACTAGACCCGGCGCACAGGAGCGGGGAGGATCGATGGCCGAAGGAGCGGGCAAGCGCGATTACCGGAGCGCGGACGAACGCGCCGCGCAGATGATCGATGCCGCGCATGCCATCATCGAGCGGGAGCGTTCGACCGAGCTTTCGCTGCGCGACGTCGCCGATGCGGTGGGGGCCAGCCGTGCGCTCGCCTATGCCTATTTCGCGGATCGCTACCGCCTGATCGAGGCCGTGCTGGACCGGCAGGCCGATTTGCTGCGCGAGGCCGGGATTGAGGATGCCGCCGCCGATGGCCCGTTCGCCGAGCTGGCGGGCCGGATCGCGACGATCTATCTCGACCATGTGGCGCAGCACGGCTCTGTGCTGGAAATCGTGATGCGCGAGCCGGACGTGATGCGCGAATTGCAGACCGAGGCCTCGACCATCCGCAGCCGCGTCTATCGCCAGCTGACCCGCTTGGCGCGGCGCGACCTGCAGATGCCCGCGCCCGATGCGCTGGCGCTGGTGCAATTGCTGGCGGTCATCCCCGAGGAAGCGGGCAAGCAATGGCGCGCGGGCCATCTGGACCGCACCGAGGCACACCGGCTGTGCACCCGCCTGCTGGCCGCGGGGATCGAGGCGCAGGTACCCCGCCGCCAGACCCGCGACAACGCCGGACCTGATGATGATTAGCGGCGAGATGGTTTCGATTGTGATTATTCCCGCCGGTCGCTATCCCCCTGGATGGATGAGGGACCGGCAATGAAATTCAGGGCATGGCTGACCGGCGCGATGGGCGCGACGCTGCTGTTCGCGCCAGCCGCCAGCGGCCAGGGCGTTAACGGCGAAGCACCCCTTGCCGCGCCCCCCGGTCCGGTGCTGCCCACCGTGTCCCAACGCCCGCTGGAAGCAAGCGAGGGCGATCCGCTGCTGGCGCTGGGACAGGAACAGGGTGATGGCGGCAGCTTCAGGAACGCCGTCGGCCGCGCGGTCGCGCGTCATGGCAGCGTGCGGTCCGCCGCCGCGCTGGTCGATGCCGCCGACGCTCGCAGGGACGAGGCGCGGATGGGGCTGGTCCCCGACGTTCAGCTGGGCCTGCAATCGCGCGAGAGCATAGCCAGCAGCTTTTCCGGCCAGCCGGGCACGCAGTTCGAACGCACCCGCGCGCGCAGCCGCGTCGACGGCACGTTCCAGGTGCGCCAGACGCTGCTGGATTTCGGCGTCACCGGCAGCAATATCGACGCCGCCGGACAGCGCCTGCGCGCCGCGCGCGAGGATCTGGACGCCACGCGCGAGCAGGTGGCGATGTCCGCGATAGCCGCGTGGTATGACGTGTTCGCCGCCCGGGCGCTGGTTCGCTTGAGCGACAGCTTCGTCGCCGAGCAGGAAGGTCTGGTCGCGGACCTCGAGCAGCGCATCGCCAGCGGCTTTTCGGCGGAGGGCGACATCGCCCGGCTGCGCTCCTCGCTGGCGCTCGCGCGCACGAATGGCGCGCGTTATCGCCGCATGCTGGCCGGGGCCGAGGCCGCCTATGTCGAGTTCATCGGCGTGCCCCCGCCGGATGATCTGCAGCGCGCGCCCGCGCCCGGTGTGCCCGCCGTGACGGCCGAGATGGCGACCTTCCTCGCCCGCCGCACGCCATCGGTCCTGTCGGCAGAGGCGGAGGCCCGCGCCGCGCGCGAGGACGCGCAGGCCGCCCGGGGCGAGCGGCTGCCGATGATCGACGGCTCGATCGAGGGTGGGCGCTATGGCGTGGTGCGCGACCAGTACAACGGCGACTATGACATTCGCGCGGTGCTGACGCTGCGGCAGAACTTCTTTACCGGCGCGTTCCCGCGCGCCCGCGGCGCCACGGCGCAGGCCCGCGCCGCCGATGCCCGCGCCGATGCAGTGGCGGACGAGGCTGCCCGCGCCGCCGCCATCGCCTGGGCCGATGTCGATAGCCTCGAGCTGGAACTGGGCGCCCTTGCCGACAATTATGTCGCCAGCCGCCAGACCCGCGACGTGCTGGCCCTGCGTTTCGAGGCGGCAAGGGGCGATCTGTTCGACGTGATGCAGGCGCAGGACAGCTTCTTTGCCATCGCGGCCCGCTATATCGAGGTGCTCGCGGATCGTGACGCCGCCCGCTACGTGCTGCTGGCGCGGACGGGGCGGCTGCTGGGCGCACTTGGCCTTCCGCAGGAAGAACACGGCGGCTTTTCGCAGGATTACACCGGCGCTGCGCCGCAGGCCAAGCTAGGCGACATCCCCGCATCATGACCGAACACGACATGGACTTCGCGGCGCGCCCGCCGCGCATCGCCCCCTGGCTTGCAGGCCCGATGCGCGAAAACCGGCCGATCTATCTGCGCATCGCGCTGGCGGCGCTGTTCACCAATCTGTTCGCGCTGGCCAGCAGCATCTTTACCATGGTCGTCTATGACCGGGTGCTGCCCAACGACGCGACGGATTCGCTGATCGCGCTGTCGATCGGCATCGGCATCATCATCCTGTTCGACATCGCGCTGAAACTGCTGCGCGGCTATTTCACCGATTTCGCGGGCGCGCGGGTCGACCGCGAGATCGGCACCTCGGTGTTCCGGCAGCTGATCGCGATCCGTTTCGGCAGCCGCCGCGGGTCCACCGGCGCGCAGGCCGGGCTGATGCGCGAGCTTGAGACCTTGCGCGATTTCTTCGCCAGCGCGACCGTGACCGCGCTTGTCGACGTGCCCTTCGCGCTGATCACGCTGGTGCTGATCTTCGTGATCGGCGGGCCGGTGGTGCTGGTGCCGATGGTCATCATCCCGCTGGTGATCCTGTCGGGCTGGCTGCTGCAGCCGGTGCTCAGCCGGCTGAGCGCGGCGGCGATGAAGGACGGGCTGGGCAAGCAGACCGTGCTGGTGGAGACGATCGGAGGGCTTGAAACGGTCAAGGCCAGCGGCGCCGCACCCATGCTGGAAGAGCGCTGGGACCGCGCGATGCGGGACCACGCGGGCATCTCGCTGCGGCAGAGGCTGGTGTCCAACCTGGCGGTCACGCTGGCGCAGGCGGGCCAGATCATGAGCTATGTCGGCGTGGTCATCGTCGGCGTCGGGCTGGTGGGCGAGGGCGATCTGTCGCTGGGCGGGCTGCTGGCGTGCTCGATCCTGGCAGGCAGGGCGGTCGCGCCGCTCACCCAGCTGACGCAGCTTTTGTCGCGCCTGACGTCGACGCGCGTCGCCTATGCTCAGATCGACCGGCTGATGCAGCAGGAGAACGAGGAGACGCAGGAGCGCCGCCTCGCACCACCTTCGCTGCGCGGCGAGATCGAGCTGCGCGACGTCAGCTTCTCCTATCCGGGCGGGGCAAAGGCGCTGGACAATGTCTCGTTCCATATCGCGCCGGGCGAGAAGGTGGCGATCATCGGGCGGGTCGGTTCGGGCAAGTCGACCATCGCGCGCCTGCTGCTGGGCCTGTACGAGCCGGAGAGCGGTGCGGTGATGATCGACGGTTCGGAACTGCGGCAGTTCGAGCCTGACGTGCTGCGCCGCCGGATCGGATCGGCGCTGCAGGAAACGGTGCTGTTCTCGGGCTCGGTGCGCGACAATATCACGCTGGGGCGCGGCGACATCGACGATGCGGAAATGCTGCGCGCGGCGCGGCTGTCGGGCACGGACGACTTCATGTCGGTCCTGCCGAACGGTTATGAACGCAAGCTCGCCGACCGGGGCGAGGGGCTCTCGGGCGGGCAGAAGCAATCCATCGCGCTCGCCCGCGCGCTGGCGGGCAGGCCCGACGTGCTGCTGCTGGACGAACCGTCGAGCCACATGGACACCCAGGGCGAGGCGATGCTGCTGGACCGGCTGGAGGGCGAGCTGAAGGACCGCACGCTGATCGTGATCACCCATCGCACGCCTTTCCTGCAGCTGGTCGACCGGCTGATCGTGGTCGACCGCGGCCGCATCGTGGGCGATGGTCCGCGCGACGAGGTGCTGGCCCGCATGCGCGGACCGCAAGGGAGCGCGCAGGGTGCGCCGAAAGCAGGGGCAGGTGACCACCAGCACCGCCGCCATCCGGGACGGGAGCGCGTCATGACCGCGCTTGTCGAGGATCGCATGGCGAATGTCGCCCCCGCCCGCGCGGCGAACTGGCTACTGTTTGCCATTACCGGTTTCGTCGCGGTGTTCCTGCTGTGGGCGGGCCTTGCCAAGCTGGACGTGACCGTGCGAGGGCAGGGGCGCGTGGTGCCGTCCTCCCAACTGCAGGTGCTGTCCAATCTCGAGGGCGGCGTGGTCGAACAGATCCTCGTTTCCGCGGGCGAGGAGGTGCAGCAGGGCGATCCGCTGATCCGCCTCGATCCCGACCGAGACGGGTTCGAGCCTGTCGGCAGCGGAAGCGACGTCCGCCGCGCTGGCGGCGCGCATCGCCCGGCTTGAAGCGGAAGTCGAAGGCAGGCGTCCGCGCTTTCCGGTGACCGGTTCGGACCGGCTGGCCGAACAGGTCGAGATCGAACGCGCGCTTTATGCCAGCCGCCAGTCGGACCTTGCCAGCCTGACCAGCGCTGCCCGTGCCCGCGTGGCGCAGGCCGAGCGCGCCGTCGCCGAGGCGCAGGCTGGAGCCGAGGCACGGCGCGAAAATGCCCGCGCCGCGCGCGAGGAGTTGGAGCTGGTCCGCCCGCTGGTCGAAAGCGGCGTGGAGCCGCGCCTGTCCCTGATCCAGGCGGAGAGCCGCGCTTCGGTTGCGCAATCCGAGGTGTCGGCGTCCGCCGCCAGCGTCACCCGCGCCCAGTCTGCCGTTGCGGAGGCACGGGCCAGCATGGCGCAGCAGGTGCAGGACTGGCGTTCGCGCGCGGCGGCCGATCTGGCCGAGGCGCGCGGCGAACTGGCCGCCAAGCGCGAGGCGCAGCCGGCGCTGCGCGGGCGGGTGGATCGCACCGTGCTGCGCGCGCCCCTGTCGGGCCGCGTCAATCGCGTGCTGGTCAGCACGGTGGGCGGCGCGGTCGCACCGGGCGAGCCGCTGGTGGAGATCGTCCCGTCGGATGACGCGTTGATGGTGCAGGCGCGGATCCGCCCGCAGGATATCGGCTGGGTCGCCATTGGACAGCCCGCGCGCGTGAACATCACCGCGTACGATCCCACCGTCTATGGCGGCCTGCCGGGCGAGGTCGTGACCATCAGCCCCGATTCCACCATCGACGAGCGGACCGGCGAAAGCTTCTACGAGGTCAAGGTCCGCACGCGGGCCGAGGCGATCACCGACAACGCCGGACGCCAGCTGCCGATCGGACCGGGGATGACGGCGGAGGTCTCGCTGATCGGCGAGAAGCGTTCGGTGCTGAGCTATATCCTGCGGCCCTTCACCCGGCTGCAGCAGCGGGCGTTCACGGAATAGGCCGAGTTTCGGGCGGCCAGGCGGCACAGAAAAAAGGGCCGCGGGAACTGATCCCGCGGCCCTTTCGATTGGTCGTCGTAATGTGGGGGATCAGCCCATGTAGACGTCGGCCGCGGTCAGTTCCGCGCCATTTTCAAACACCAGCGTCAGGTCCACCGAACCGTCGCCGTCGAAATCGGCCTCGAGGAAGCCCGAACCGAAGTCGAGGGTGGTATCGTTACCCGCCAGCGCCGACAGGTCGATCAGGTCCTCGCCCACCAGGAAGTCGGTGATCGTGTCGGTGCCGCCGTCCTGGAAGATGAAGACGTCCGCACCGCCATTGCCGGTCAGCGTATTGTCCAGTTCGTTGGCGATGATCAGGTCGCGGTAGTCGGTCCCGATCGCGTTCTCGATCTGGGTGCCATAGGCGATCGAGATGTTCTCGTACTCGGTGGCGTAGACGCCTTCATGCCCCCAGTCGAGCGCGATATCCTGAGCATTCAGGCTCATGTACCGGTTCATGATGCTGTTGATCGTCGCCTGCGATTCCGGTTCGTAGTAGTCTTCGAATTCATAGGTGTATTCGATCGCGTCGTTCAGCGGCTTCAACGCTTCCGCCATGAACTCCGGCGTGATGTTCCCCTGCCCGGCAGAGGAGAACTCTCCGTCATTGAGGTTGATCACCGTGGAAGCATGGAAACCGGAGAAGTCGAGCGTGTCCTCTCCATCGGCGTCGTAGATCGTCAGATAGGGGAAGGGATTGGTGTCGAAATCATAGACCTCGCGGCCCGCCGTCGAGTTGAACCCGTAGGTGGTGTCGTCCGTGCGGGTGGTGAGATCGGCACCGTATTTTTCCTGCGCGACATAGACGTCGTGCATCAGCGGCGTTTGCGGATTGTTGAAGAACAGCGTCCCCCAGTTCACGATGCGCGCGCCAGTTTCCGCCGCATCCCAATAGGACATGATCGTGTACTGTTCCGAATCCTGCGCGTATTCGGCGTAGTTGTCGTAGTTCAGGTCAAGATCCGGGTCATAGTTGTAGCTGCCGGGATGGCTGAGGCCGATGGCGTGGCCCAGTTCGTGGGTGATGGTGGTCGCGCCATATCCGCCGAAGCTGAGATCGCCGTTCGAATAGTTGATCGCGGGATCGGCCACGAACACGTCGCCCAGATATTTGTAGCCGCCCTTCTCGCTGGGATAATAGGCATAGGCCTGCGCCGGGTCTGCCGAGTTGGCGAACTGGATGTCGGCGCCGCGGCCGTTCGTCTCCACGAATTCGGGCGAGATCAGATCGTCCCACAGCGCGATCGAAGTCGCGCGCCTGCGCTTCCTGCGCGGAGGAGAAGGCAGCAAGGCCGTCGCCCGAGGTGAAGCCGTAATTCTTGTTGTTGTAGACGCCGATCAGCCCGTCACCTTCGTCAAGAAAAGTATAGGTGATCTTGTTGTTGGCCGTGACCTTTTGCGCGCGGCCGGAATCGATCTGGTCCTCTACACCGTCGAGGTCGAGGATCGGCTTGTCCCTATAGGAATAGCCGGCGTAGTTATCGAGATTGAAGTCCAAAGGATTTTCGAACGAAAGAACATCACCGATGCGACCCAACTCGTCAATGTCATGCTTGAGTTTCAATGAAGCCTCCTAAATTCGGACAGCATTGACACGAGGCGGGAAAATACCCCGGACCGGCAATAATATAACATGCCGACACACTATCCAGTCCCATTGTTAGGATAGTAACCATTGTCACCACATTGGCAAGTGTTTCGATTTCAAATGTAATCATGCCGCCAGGATGGGTACCTCGGTCGGAGCATTCATCTGTTGCCCCGCGCGTCGCCGCCCGATCAGCCGACCTGATTCTCATGCTGCAAGCGCTTGCAATGCTTTGTTGTGCCTGATAACAATTCCGCACCGAAGCAAGGCGACCCCTGCAGAGTCGTTCCTTCGGAGAGGAGTTTCAGATGTTCCGCGCCCTTTCCGGTATGATGCTGACGTGCAGCCTGCTGCTGGCCGCGCCCGCCGGAGCGCAGGAGCGTATCGTGCGTCTGCACGACGGCCCGGCCCCCGGCTCGGAGCGGTGGGTCTTTCCGGAACGGATTGAGCTTTCCGGGTCCGATCGGATCATCCACAATGTCCGCGATCCCGAGCTCATCGTCTATCCCGCCGACCCCGCGACGGCGAACGGTGCCGCGGTCGTGATCCTGCCCGGCGGCGGGCTGCGCATCCTCAGCGTGGGAGATGACACGCAGGCGCTGATCGAACGGCTCAACGCAGCGGGCATTACGGCCATCCTGCTGAAATACCGGCTTTTACAGATCGACCCCGAAGCTCCGCGACCGGCGCCCCCGCCGGGCGGTCCACCCAAGGTCCAGATCGTGAATGGCAACGCCAATCCGGCGCGCGGCAATCCCGCTCTGGACGAGGTGCTGGCGCTTGCCACCGACGATGCCGAACGCACCATGCATTATGTCCGCATCCATGCCGCCGAATGGGGCGTCGATTCGCAGCGGGTCGGCATGATCGGCACCTCGGCCGGCGGCGGCGTCGCGTTTGGCGCATTGCTGGCGGGCGATCCCACGGCGCGGCCCGACTTCATCGTCTCGAATTTTGGACCGGCGCTGCAGGATGTCTTCGTCACCGGCGACGCGCCGCCGCTGTTCCTCGCGGTGGACGCGCATCACGGGCCGGTCACCGACGGCATATTGGCGCTGCATGACATCTGGGCAGCGGCAGGGGCGCCGGTCGAACTGCATGTCTATGACGTTCCTGCCAGCGACATGACGGTCTCTCTGTGGGGAGACCGGCTGCTCGCATGGCTTGGGGAACAAGGCTTTCTGGGCGCAAACGGGGAAGCGCCGCGATGAGGCGGCTTGCTGCAGGCCGCGCTGTATCGCGCATGGCCAAGCCCGTTTGCGGCGCACTCCGGCTGGTGGAATCCAGATCCCTGACGGGCAGGGGGACGGTCTAACGGATCAGGCGATCCGAAGATATGGGTGGGCGGCCCGGAATGGTCGCTGCAAGGGCTTTCATAAAGGCTGTGACCCCGCGCAGGCGTCATCAGCGACAATACCGGGAGAACAACCATGAATGTCAGGATCACCACGCGGCTTGCATGCGCGGCCTCGCTGATTGCGATGACCGGCCTTGCGGCACCGGCCTTTGCACAGGACGCCGGGGCCCAGAACACCCGACAGAACTCCGGGGGACAGGACCCGATGATCGAAGAAGATGCCGTTCCGGCACCCAACCCCCTGGGCGCCGAGATCATCGTGACCGGCAGCCGGATTCGTGGCGTCGACGCGGTGGGGTCGAATGTAATCAGCATCGGCGTGGACGAGATTGCGCAGGAACCCGTCGTCTCGACCAGCGATCTCCTGCGCCGCGTGCCGCAGGTGGTGTCGCTGGGCGCGAACCGGCAGGGCGGCAGCGCGCAGAACGGCGCGGCCAATGCCACGCGCGCGGGCGGCATCAACCTGCGCGGCATTTCGACCAATGCGACGCTGCTGCTGTACAACGGTCGCCGTTTTCCGCCGCAGGGGACGCAGGGGCAATATACCGACCCTTCCGTCATTCCGACCATCGCGCTGGAGCGGGTGGAGGTTGTCGCGGACGGCGCATCGGCGATCTATGGATCGGACGCGATCGCGGGCGTGGTCAACTTCATCCTTCGCCGCGGCATGGACGGGGCGGAATTCCGCGCCCGTTCCGGCTTTGGCGACAGCAATTATGCCGAACAGCAATTGTCGGGCATCGCCGGGCAGGACTGGGGCAGCGGATGGGTGACGGTTGCGGGCGAATTTAGTCACAATTCCTCGCTGTTCGGCGACGATCTCGATTTTTATCGGCTGGACAACACGGATCGCGGCGGGCGTGATTTCCGCACGACCAATTGCGATCCGGGCACCATCACCGTGGGCGGGCAGAGCTATGCCATTCCGCCGGGCGGCGTCGCACCGGGTGAGGGAGGCTCGCTGGTCGCGGGAACGGCCAATCGCTGCGATCTGACCGGCTATGAGACCGTGATCCCCTCGGAAACCCGCTATAGCGCGGTGGGCAATTTCTCGCAGGACATCGGGTCCAGCATCCGCCTGTTCGCCGACGGGTTCTATTCGCATCGCAAGGGCAATATCGCCGGCACCAGTTCGGTCAATGCCGTGGTGCCCAGCAGCAATCCGTTCTTCGTGTCCCCGGTGCCGGGCGCGGAGACGGTCAGCGTTGCCTGGTCGCTGACGCCGGAATACGGGCCGGACGTGAACCCCTATGAAGGCACGTTCTGGAATGTTGCGGGCGGTGTCGAGGTGCGCGCCTTTGCCGACTGGAGCGTGACGGGCTATTATCAGCACGGCGAATCCGAGGATATTGCCGACCGGCGCGTGGGGCTGAACAACGGGGCGCTGAACGCGGCGCTTGCCGATACCAACCCGGCGACCGCGCTGAACCTGTTCGGCGGACCCAACAATCCCGACACCATCGCGGCGATCCGCGACCGGCTGTTCGTGATCTATGGCAAGACCAAGCTGGACGTGGTCAACGTACAGGCCGACGGCTCGCTGTTCGACCTGCCCGGCGGTGCGGTGCGGCTTGCCGTGGGCGGCGAGTACCGCGACGAATATACCTTCACCAGCCTGGACATCGGATCGAGCGCCGCGTCCATGGTCATCGCCGATGGCGGATCGCGCGACGTGAAGGCCGTCTTTGGCGAGCTTTACGTGCCCATCGTCGGCGGCGGCAACGCCATGCCGGGGGTCGAGGAGCTGTCGTTGTCAGTCGCGGGCCGGTACGAGGAATACAGCGATTTCGGGTCGACGACCAATCCCAAGATCGGCGTCACCTGGCGCCCGTTCGATGCGCTGACGCTGCGCGGCAGCTATGGCACATCGTTCCGCGCGCCGACCTTTACCGAGGTTTCGGAGATCGCGGGCGGCGCGGGGCTGTATTACGACCGCAACCAGCCGGGGCCTGACGGCACGCTGCTGAACGGCATCGGCATCGCGGGCGGCAACCCCGACCTGCAGCCGGAAACCGCGACGACGTGGTCGCTGGGCGCGGAGTTCGAGGCGAGCAGCGCCCTGCGCCTGACGGCGACATATTTCGACATCGACTACAAGGACCAGATCATCGCGCTGCGCCGCACGCCGGGCTACCTGACCAATCCCGCCTATGCGCCGTTCCGCATCCTGAACCCGACCGCCGAGCAGGTGGCCGATCTGATCGCATCGGGCCTGCCGATCAACTCGCCAATCGACACGAGCGATGTCGCCTTCATCGCCGACGGACGCCGCCAGAACCTGGGCCGCACGATCGTGCAGGGCTTCGACTTCGGCATATTGGGCGCATGGGATCTGGGCGACGTGACCATGGACGGCGCGGTGCAGGGCACGTGGTACACCAAGTACTCGTTCGAATCGGTGCCGGGACTGGGGCTGCGCGATGTCGCGGGGACGATCAACAATCCGCAGGATTATCGCCTGCGTGCCGACATCGGCGCCCGGTGGGACAAGTTCAGCACGCGGCTGACGTGGAACTATCTGCCCGGCTATGACAACGACACGGTGACGCCGGTGCAGAAGGTGTCGGATTACAGCACCTTCGACCTTGTCATGAACTGGGACGTCAACGACGCCTTCCGTTTTGGCATCGACGTGCGCAACCTGCTGGACGAGGAACCGCCCTTTGTCGACGTCGACCGCGGGTATGATCCGCAATCGGCAAACCCGTTGCCGCGCACGATCGCCGTTACTGCGGGGGTGAAGCTGTAGGGATGGCGGCGCGGCGACGGGAGATGGGAATGATCGGGATCACGCTGACGATGCTGGCGGCAGTGGCGGCGCAGCCCGCCGCCGCTGCCCTGCCCGCGGCAGAGCAATGGCAGGCGGATTGCGCGGCGCTGGCCGGACGCAGCGGCGATGTCGTGGTCAGCGCCGCTGCGGTCCTTCCCGATCCGGTGTTCGTCGCCGACCCCGATGCCGGCGCCCGCGCCGTGCCCGTCCAAGATGCATTCTGCCGCATCGAGGGGCGGATCGAGGGCAACATCGGCTTCGAGCTATGGCTGCCGCGCCAGTGGAACACCCGGCTGCTGGGCGCGGGCGTGGGCGGTCCGGCGGGCGTCTTCAACTATGCCGACATGGCGGCCCGGCTGGCGCAGGGCTTTGCCACTGTCACCACCGACGGGGGGCACAAGGCCTCGCAGGAACGCTGGATGGCGGACCCCAAGGCGCGCGGCGATTACGAACATCGCGCGGTGCACCTGACTACGCTGGCCGCCAAGGCGCTGGCCGAGCGGTTCTATGGCGATCCGCCCGCGCGCGCCTATTTCACCGGCTGTTCGGGCGGCGGGCGGCAGGCGCTCAAGGAAATGCAGAACTATCCGGGCGATTACGACGGCGTGCTGGCGGGCGCGCCGGGCCCCTACATGCCGCTGCAGTCGGTGCGCATGTTGTGGTTCGCGCTGGAACAGCAGCGCAGGCCCGCAGGCGCGCTGCGCGAGCAGGACTGGGCGCTGTACGAAGCCAGCGTGACAAGGGCCTGCGACGCGAACGACGGCGTGCGCGACGGCATCGTCGAGAATCCCGCCAGCTGCCGCTTCGACACGGCGCAATTGCTGTGTAAGGCCGGCGAGGTGGAAGGCTGCCTGACCGCGCCGCGCCTGGCCATGCTGGACGCCATCACCGCCCCCATGCCGGACGAGCACGGCAGGCCGATGGATGGCGGGTTGTTCCCGGGCGTCCGCACGCGGCCCGGTCCGCCATCACCGCTGCTGCGCGCGATGTGGGCCGACGGGGTGCACGACGATCCCGACTGGGATCCGATGAGCTTCTCGCGCAGCGGCGATTTGGCCATGGCGAACAAGGTTATGCCCGAACTGCGCGCCGACCGGACCGCAATTCGCCCGTTCATCGCGCGCGGCAATAAGGCGATCATCTATCAGGGCTGGCAGGATCCCTCGACCAATGCCGGGCCGACCATCGACTATTACGCCGCGCTGGCCCGCGCGAACGGCGGCATCGCCGCGCTGGACGATGCGGTGCGCCTGTTCATGGTGCCGGGCATGTATCACTGCGGCGGCGGTCCGGGCGCGGACATCTTCGGCGGATCGGGCCAGTTCCCGCTGGCCGCCGGGGCCGACCCGACGCGCGACATGCTGTGGGCGCTGATCCGCTGGGTGGAGGAAGGCCGCACGCCGACCGCCATCGTCGCGGGCCGCAATCCGGACAGCGCGCCGGGGCTGACCCGCCGCCTGTGTCCGTTCCCGCAAAGCGCGCGCTACCAGGCCGGTGCGCCAAGCGGCGAAGCTGCGTCCTTCACCTGCGAGGACGATCCGGTCCTTCGCAACATGCTGGACAGATCGTGACCGGTCCTGTCCAGCCAAGTTCCCCTTCGATGCGAGTTGACCTGTCCATGACCCAAGTTTCGCGCCGCGAGGCCCGCGCATGAGCGCTCCCCAGATCCTGCTGGCTGTCGGCGATCTGGCGATGGATCGCGACGACTATGACGAGTGCTTTGCCGCCTCGCGCGACGTGCTGCAGGCCGCCGATCTCGTCTTCGGCCAGCTGGAAACCAGTTCGCCGAAACCGGCATCGCGCATGCCGCAGGCCCGCCACGCAGTGCTGGCCCGACCGGAGGGCGCGGCGGCGTTGGGCCGGGCCGGATTCGACGTGCATCTCGATGGCCGGCAATCACTGCCTGGACTGGGGCCGTGACGCCTTCTCTCGAGACCAAGGCCAATCTCGAACAGGCAGGCATCGCAGGTGGTCGGCGCCGGCGCCGATATCGCCGAGGCACGCAAACCGGCGCTGTTCACGCTTGCGCGACGGAACGCGCGTCGCCTTCCTGGCCTATTCGCTCATCCTGCCGCAGGCCTATTGGGCGAGAGAGCGCCGCCCCGGCTGCGCCCCGATGCGCGCCCACACGCGTCTACGAGCAGATCGAGCACGACCAGCCCGGCACCCCCGCGCGCATCCATACCTATCCCCACCGCGACGACCTGGCGGCGATGGAGGCCGATATCCGCGCGGCCAAGGACGCAGGCCGACGTGGTGCTCGTCTCGCATCACTGGGGCATCCATTTCGTGCGCGCGCAGATCGCCGATTACCAGCGCGACGTCGCCCGCGCGGCGATCGCCGCCGGGGCCGACGCGATGATCGGCGGACATCACGCCCATTCCTGAAGGGCTGCGAGGTGATCGATGGCAAGCCGGTGTTCTATTCCCTGTGCAATTTCGCCACCGACCTGCGCATGGACCAGGCCCACGCCAAGTCGAAGAGCTTGAACGAGATCCGCGTGCTGGCCGAGGAATGGGAGCCCGATTTCGAAGGGCTGTACAATTTCCCCACCGCCATCGCGCCTGTCCATGGTCGCCCGGCTGAGATCGCGGACGGCAAGGTCGTGCGCGCCGGCTTCCTGCCGCTGCATATCGGGCGCGACGCGATCCCGCGCTTCGCCCCGCCGGGCAGCGAGCGAGTATCGACGGGTCGTCGATTACCTGACCGCCGTCACCGCGGAGGCGGGGCTCAACGCCCGCTACCGCGTATCAGACGACATGGTCGTGCTGGAGGGACTGGCGTGAAAGCCCATCTCGAAGCTGCCGCTGGAATCGTGGGTCGTGCTCTATCTGCTGCTCTATCTGCCCAATGTGATCATCACCCGGCTGGCGACCACCACGACGCATCCGGCCCTGGGCCGGCCGCTGACCGGGCTGGAGACCCTGCCCGCGTCGCTGATCGTGTCGCTGGTGCTGACCTATCTGTTCATCTGGCTGTCGGGCTGGCACCGCGATGCCCACGCGATCGCTCTGGCGGCATGCGCGTGCCCGTTTCCGACTGCGCTACACCGCGCTGTCGGGCCTGGGCACCGCGCTGATCCTGTTCACCGTGCCGCTTCGCTTCACCATCCCCAGGATGTCAGCATCCCCTTCATGCAATTGCTGATGCGCGGCGACATCCTGATCATCGCGCCGCTGCGTCGACCTGATCTTCGGGCGCAAGGTCGCTGGTGGAGCTGGACGGCGCTGGCATGGTGCTGGCGGCGCTGGCCCTACCCTGTTCGACCGCGGCGGCTTAACCTGCCGCCGATCGCGATCGCTGACCGTGGTGCTCTATACGGCTGGGCTACTTCATCCGCCTGGCGGTGATGAACAAGATCGCCAAGAACGGCGAGGCAGCCTCGGTTCGCCGCTATTTCGTCGAGGAGAAGATCATCGCCCTGCCGCTGTCGGTGGCGATGCCTGGCGCTGATTTCGGCCCCGGGCATCGGCGGCCAGTCGGACGAGCTGGAATGGGGCTTTGTCGAGGTCTGGACGCGATCCGGATCATGGCCGACATTTTCTTCATCGGCGCTGACGCTGACGGCTGATCTCGTGGTCTCGATCATCATCCTGCTCGACCCCCGCGAAAACGCCTATTGCGTGCCGCTGGAACGCGCGGCCAGCCTGGTGGCGGGCGTCGGCGGCGCGGTGCTGCTGGCATGGTTCTGGGGCCTGGCCCATGCCGGCGCGATCCGAGCTGATCGGCGCGGGGATCCTGATCGCCGCCATCGTGCTGCTGTCGGTCGCCCCGCGCATGGCGCGTGTACCAGGCGCTGAGCGCTGGCGGATGATGCACGGCGCGACGATGCCGGATCGACACCGTTGAGGACCGGCGTTACCGGACGCGGCTGATGCTGCGACTTCATGGCGGCGACTCGGCTACCGCGACCTGCCCGAAAGCACGCCTCGCGGCCTGCCAAGCGCGTCCTGCTGGATGCGACGGGAGTGATGCTCGCTGCCAGCGGCATGGCGCCAGAAGCCGCGCCCTTCATCGAACTGGCCGCGCAAGTCGCCGGGTCCATGCTCGATCATCGGCACTGGGCTGACCGCCGCCGCACCGCGGGCCGCCTTCGCCAATGGCGCGCTGGCCCATGCGCTTGATTTCGAGGATACTTTCGATGCGCGCGTTCCGCATCCCAATGCCACGCTGGTCCCGGCGCTGCTGGCGCTGGCGCAGGACGAGGGGAGGTATCGACGGCAAGCGCCTGATCGCCGCGCATCGCGGTCGGCTGCGACCTGTCCTGCCGCCTCGGGTTGGCACTGGACAGGCCGATGGAGGAGGGGGGCTGGTATCCCCCGCCGATCAATGCCGCGTTCGGCGCGGCGCTGCGGGCGGCACATCTGCTGGGCCTGGACGCGAGCAGCCTGCGCGATGCGCTGTCGATGATGCTGTGCCAGGCGGTGATGCCCGGCGAGATCAAGTATTCGAATGCCGCACCGTGCTGCGCGCCGTGCGCGAGGCTTTTCCCGCACAGGCCGCCGTCATCAGCGCCGACTGGCCGCGCGCGGAGTTCGCCGGGTTCGAGGCTCCCTGGATGGGCGGCGCCGGGTTCTATGCGTTGTTCGCGGGCGGCGCGTTTTCCTCCGAACGGCTGACGAACGGCATCGGTGATCGCTTTCTGGTCGAGGAGCTGACCTTCAAGCCATGGCCGAGTTGCCGCGGCACGCATCCGTTCATCGAGATCGGGCTGGAACTGGCCGCCGGCGGCTGGGAAGGTATCGAGAGCATCGAGGTCGTGGTCAGCCCGGTCCAGCAGATGCTGGTCGAACCGCTGGAGCGCAAGCGCGCGCCCGAAGTGGTGATCGACGCCAAGTTCTCGATCCCCTTTGCCATGGCGGTCGCCATTGTGCGTGGCCATGCAGGTCTGGACGATTTCGCCCCGGACGCACTGCGCGATGGTCATATATTGGCCATGGCGCAGCGCATCGGTGCCACGATAATGACCGATCCGGCGCTGGACAGCGGCGCGGGCGGGGCAGCCATCGTGCGGCGCAGGGACGGCACTTGCCAGCGGTACGAGGTTCGCGTCGCGCGCGGTGCACCGTCGCGCCCGATGCACGACGACGAGCTTGCGGCCAAGTTCGCCGACTGCGCATCGCGCGCCGCTGTTCGCCCCAATGCGGACCGGATCCGCACGCTGGCGGATGCAATAGCAAACCTGCGCGATCTTGAAGACGCAGGCAGGCTGGCCAACATCAGCGGGGGATCGGCAGCGTCATAGATCGGCACCGTTGGTGCGGGCGATGGCCGTAAGAATGGCGTAGCTGGGCTTGGGCGTTCGCTCGAACGTCACGGGGTTGACGGCGACCAGACCAAAGCGGTTCTCCGGCTCACCGCCCCACTCGTAATTGTCGAGCAAGCTCCAGTGGTAATAGCCGCGGACCGGCACGCCATCGGCAATCGTGCTGCGCAAATGGCGCAGCGCTTCGACGATCAGTCGCTGGCGGATCGTGTCGTCGCGCGTGCCGACGCCGTGCTCGGTGACATAGACCGGCTTGCCGACCGCGCCATGCACATAGCGCACCGCATTGGCGAGCGAGGGGGCATATACCTCCTCGCCCGAGAAGTTGATCGTGGCCCCCTCTGGCGCGGGGCGCTTGCCTTCCGGGCCCCAGATGGCGCGGTGATAGTTCTGGACGCCGATGAAATCGTCCTCGCGCGCTGCGCGCAGCCAGTCGCCATAGGCGCGCTCGCGCACGGTATCGCGCATGGTCTCGCCGCCCGGCACCGCCTGATCGTCGTTGACGGCGATGGTCACGCCCACCCGGGCCTGCGGAGCCACCTTGCGGATCGCTGCGCGCCCGGCGGCATGACCGGCGAGAAGGCCGCGGGTCACAGCCTCGCGGTCCTCGGGCAGGACAAGGTTCGAGAGCACGAATTCCTCGGCGCCCGACTGGCGCGCCGCCTCGGCCAGCGTGGTCCTGACGACGTGGAAAAAGCCCTCGGGCATGCCGATACCCAGCAGGTTGCAGACATTCGCCTCGTTGATGGTGACCACGGAGCCGACCAGATCGCCCATGTGTTCCATCACGCGGGTAGCATAGCGAGCGAAAAGCGCCGCCGCATCGTCCTGTTTCCACCCGCCGCCGGCTGCGAACCAGCGCGGCGTGGTAAAGTGGCACAGCGTCACCATCGGCTCCATGCCGCGGGCGCGGCACCCTTCCAGCATGGCGCGGTAATGGTCGAGCATGGCGACGGAAAATTCGCCTTTCACCGGTTCGATGCGCGGCCATTCGATGGAGAAGCGATAGCTCGACAGATTGGCGGCCTCGGCCAGCGCAAGATCGAGCGGCCACAGGGCGAAACTGTTGCACGCATCGCCGGAAGGCGTTTTCGCCATGCGCGGCTCGACCGTCTCGAACAGCCATTGGTCCGATGCGATATTGTTGCCTTCGGTCTGGTGCCCCGATGTCGCGGCGCCCCAGACGAAGCCCTGCGGGAAGGCGGGTGCCTGACTGGCCAGGGCGATTTTGGGTGCGGCGGCGATGCCTCCGGCAAGCGCGCCGGTGCCAAGGAACTTGCGGCGGTCCATGGGTGCAGTCCTTCAGTTTATGTGCGGGGTGGGCGGCGACATCTCCTTCGCCTCGGCCCTTGCGAGCTGCATCATCCGGCGCCGGACCCGGATCGCGGCGGCATCGGTGGGCAGGATGACGGGATGGTCGTCCCAGAAATCCTTGCCGCCCATGCCTTCCTGTGCGGACCGGACCATCGGTTCGTCCTCGCCCAGGAACACCGCCTCGGTCAGCTTGCGGGCGTCGGGCTGCGGGCCGTCGGTGAAGAAGTAATGGGTGGAGGTGGCCGTTTCCGGCGTCAGTATATGCGGATTCATCATGTCCGGCACGACGCTTTCGCCGGTGGCATGATTGTTCATCGTCACCAGCAGCGCCATGGAGGCCGGCGCGTGCCAGGTGATGTGGATCTGCTGGTCGACCAATGCGCCGTCCGGAAGCATGGAAAGCGCAAAATGCGGCGGCCGCGCGCCGGTCATCGTCCAGTTGTTCGCGATCGATCCGTCGTCGTTCTGCACCAGATCCTGCTCACCCACTTCGAACAGGCTGCCGTTGGTGCCGAAGGTCTCCGTATGGATGAATTCCGCGTGGCTGAGATCCATCAGATTGTCGACGATCAGCCGGTAATCGACCGGGAACAGGTACACGCCGCGATTGTGGATGGGCGCGTCCAGAAATCCGAAATCGGGGATCGTTGCCGGATCGGCGCGCTGCGGATCGCCGGGCCAGAACCACAGGATGGAATCGCGCGCCACCACCGGCATGGTCGGCACACTGGCACCCGGCGGCACGTCGCCGCCCGAGGGATTGTGCACGCAGGCACCCGACCCGTCGAAGCCCAGACCGTGATAGGCGCAGTGCAGCTGATCGCCTTTCTTCGTTCCCAGGCTGAGCTGAACGAAGCGATGCGGGCAGCGGTCGCGCAGCATCGCATAGCTGCCGTCCGACTGGCGCATCACCAGCCATTTTTCACCCAGCAGCGTGCGGGCGAGGACGCCATCGTCCGGCACTTCCTCTTCCCAACCGGCCATGTACCACAGGTTTCGGACAAAATCGTTCATCTTCAGCCCTTTCCGTCCCGGTCTTCAAGAATAAGCTCCGCCGTGCGCCAGCCGAGCATCATGGCGGGACCGTTGGTGTTCCCCGATGGCGGCGTGGGCATGGCGGAACAGTCCACCACGCGCAGCCCGCGCACCCCGCGAACCCGGCACCGGCTGTCGAGTACGTCGTCCTCGCCCGGTCCCATGCGGCATGTGCCGGTGGCGTGAAGGCCGGGACTGACCAGCCATTCCAGCGCCCGGCCGATCTCTTCGTCGCTCTGGAACTGCGGACCGGGAGAGACTTCGCGCACCGTGTATTTCTCAAGCGCCGGCTGCCCGGCAAGGCGGCGCAGCAGGCGCACGATCCCGATCAGTTTCCCGCGGTCTTGCGGATCGCCCCACCAGTTGGCATCGACCGTGATCGGCGCATCCACGCAGTTGCCGGTGATCTCCACGCTGCCGCGCGATGCGGGCCGCAGGTAATAGGCGTTCAGCGTATAGCCGGGCTCGCCCTCCAGCGCGCCGCGGCCCGGATCGGCCTTGATCTCCTCGCTCGAACGCATGGAAAACGGGCCGATGCCGATCTGCACTTCGGGCCAGTGACCCGGCGCGTCCATCGCCATCAGCGCCGTCAGCTCGGGCGAGGTATAGGCCATCAGCCCCTTGCGCGTCAGATAGTACCGCGCAACGTGGCCCAGCAGCCTCCAGCCGGAGAAATGATGGTTGAAGCCCCGGTAGTTCTTCATCCGGAAGCTGACCGACAGCATGACGTGGTCGGCAAGGTTGCGACCGACCTGCGGGCTATGGACCTTGAGCGGAACCCCGGCTCGCTCCAGCACATCGCGCGGGCCGATGCCCGACAATTGCAGCAGCCGGGGGCTTTGCAGCGTGCCGGCCGAAACGATGACCTCGCCCGCGGCGGTGGCGGTCTTCGTTTCGCCGTGATGGACAAAGGTCACGCCGGTCGCGCGGCCGTCCTCCACCTCGATCCGCTGGACCAGTGCATCGGTCAGCACGGTCAGGTTGGAACGCCCCATCGCAGGCTTCAGGAACGCCTGGTACGACGAATGGCGGCGCCCGCGGCGGTTCACCGTGGTCTGGGTATAGCCGATGCCCTGCGTGTTCGGCGTATTGATGTCGCCCAGCGTCGGCACGCCCATCTGCCCGGCGGCCTGCTTTACGGCATCGAGGAAGCGGGACCGGAACGGCAGTTCGGTAATCTGCAGCGGCCCGTTCCTGCCGCGGCCGGGATCGGCGTGGTCGTAGTGATAGCTTTCCATCTGGCGATAGCAGCGCGCGACTTCGTCCCAGCGCCATTCGGACAGCCCCATTTCAGCCCAGCTGTCATAGTCGGCGGGCATGCCGCGCAGGTACCAGGTGCCATTCGTCGAACTCGATCCGCCCAGGCCCCGGCCATAGGTCCAGGTCTCGCCCTCTGGCCGGCCCTGCTGCGGCTTGACCGGGAAGAACCAGAAATAGGTGGGATTGCCGAACATCTTCATGAATGCGCGCGGCAGGTTGACCAGTTCGGATTCGTTCGTGCCCCCCGCTTCGAGCAGCAGCACGCGCGACTTGCCGTCGGCGGAAAGCCGGTTGGCCAGAACAGCGCCGGACGAACCGGCACCGATGATGATGTAATCGAAATTCATGAAACGGTTGTCAGCTTTCGGGTTGCGCTTGCGCCGCTGCGGCGGGCGACAAGAACGGTCACGATGGCGGCCAGCAGGCACAGGGCGCCGAACAGCACCATCGCCGGCATCAGCCCGCCCGTCAGGGTTTCGCCCAGCGTGACCATGGGCGGGCACAGGAACGTCCCGGCAAAGAAGCTGGTGGTCCAGATTCCCATGCCGCGCGCGCGCTGTTCATAGGGCAGGCGCGCCTGGCCCCAGGCCAGCAGGGCGGGAATGGTCAGGCCTGCGCCCAGCTGCTGGATCGTGGCGCCGATGCCCACGCCGATCAGGTTCGGCGACAGGCCGATCACGATCAATCCCGCGCCCAGCAGAAGGAACTGCCACGTCATGTGGTCGGTAAAGGGGCGGTGCGCGGTCCGGCCATAGGCGACCGCCCCGACGATATAGCCCAGCGTCGTGACGGCCTGCACGATGCCCGCGATCCCGGCGTTCGTCAGCCCGACCTCGGCAAAGACGCGCGCGATGTGGAGCGGTTCGACATAATAGAGCAGCGCAGTGACCAGCGTCAGCGATCCGATGATGCCTGCCTCCTTCCAGGGGAAGGGAGCCGAGATCGTCTGCTTGGCGCGTGCGCGCTGCTGTTCGGGTTCTTCGATATAGAGGAGCGCGAGGATCAGGGCAGGTATCGCCAGCAGGTAGACATAGAACGGCCCGCGCCAGTCCCATTCGGCCAGGAACCCGCCCGCGATCAGCAGCGCCGTACCCGCCGGCGAAATCACGATGCCCACGCGCGAGGTCCATTTCTGGCGGTTCTCGCCAAAGTAGTCCCCGATCAGCGTGCTCGACACCGTCACCGCCATCGCCTCGGCAATGCCGAGGACGGCGCGGCTTGCGACGATGACGAAGATGTCCGCGCTGAAGATCGGGACCAGGCCCATCGCGACATAAAGGAACATGCCGGACTGAAAGCTGGTCTTGCGGCCGAACCGGTCGGCGAGCGCGCCGGCAACCGGCGCGAAGATCGCGACCATCAGCGAGGGTATGGTCAGGATCATCGGCACCAGCAGCGCGGCATGCTCGATCCCGCCGAACTGCTGCATCAGCTTGGGAATGGCCGGGAATAGCGAGACGATCGCCATCACCGGCAGGATCTGCGCCGCCAGCAGGGTGACGCCCTTGGCCGTTTCGTTCTTCAACGCCGGGGCGGCCGACAGCGAGACATTTTCCATCGTTTGCTTCCCATCATCGGCGTTTCGGGGCGGCGGTCCGCCGCAATGGTGCAGACCCCCGGCCCCTCCGGCGGCATCAGAACTCGATGCTGGCGCGCAGACCGACCGTGCGGACGGAATCGAAGCTGAACCGCTGGTTGGTCGTCAGCACCGGCGGCCCTTCAAGCGGATTCGCATCGCCGCCGTCGGACCCGATCGAGATCGGCCGGATCGAATTCGTGCAGTTCCGGCAGAACAGTCCCAGCGACCAGCTCTGGCCCGAAACGCCGGCGCGCAGGTCGATCGTGTCCCAGGTGGGGATGGTGAACGGCTCGCCCAGACCCGACGACTGGGGCGACCGGTGGTAATAGCCCGCGCCCAGCTCCGCGTTCAGTGCGTCGGTGATCGGAACCTCGTAATCCGCGCCGAGGGCCGCGGTGAACCTGGCCGAAAGCGGCACGTCATATCCCGCGGCGTTGAACGTGCCGACGAAGGCGGGATCGGACGGGTTGACGGCCGCGTTGCAGCCATCGGTCGTCTGGGTCGGGTAGCATTGCGCACCGGGATAGTCGTTGAACGTCGCATCGACATAGGAGGCGGAGCCAGAGAGGGTCAGCCCGCTGAAGGGTCGCGCCTGGAACGACAGGTCGACACCCTTCGTGGTGGCGGTCGCAGCGTTGCTGAGCACGAAGGTGCGAAGCGACTGCACGAAAGCCTGAACCTGCAGGTCGTAGAACCTTGTGTAAAAGGCCGATGCGCTGAACGTCAGCGCACCGTCCAGCGCGCGTCCCTTGACGCCAAGCTCGCCGCCGCGTGAAATCTCGGGATCGACCGACAGGTCCGCGCCGGGAGCGGGCGAGGTGTTGGAAAAGCCCGGTCCCTTGAACCCTTCGCCATAGAAGCCATAGACCAGCAGGTCCGGCGTGGCCTGCCAGTCGAGACCCAGCTTGTAGCTGAGGTCGGTCGCAGTCACGCTCTGGTCGCTGATGTTGCGCGGCACGCCCAGCGTGACGAAATAGTCGCCGAAATTCTCCTCGAGATGGATCTCGGCCTTCTCATGCGTCAGCCGCGCCCCGGCGGTCAGCTTCAGCGTGTCGGTCAATTCATAGCCAAGCTGGCCGAATGCCGCGTAGCTGGTGTTCTGAAGCGTGTAATCGTAATCCTGGCCCAGGAAGGACCGGTTGCTGACATTGCAGGCAGGCGGCGGACCTTCGGCCGGTTCTGCGCCGATGCAGAATGGGAAGCCCGAAGCGATGAAATCGGGCACGCCATTATTGCCGCCGCGAAAGCCGTTCGCGCCCGAATCGGCACGGAAGAAATACAGGCCTGCCTGACCCGACAGCCGGTTTTCGGCGGGCAGGGCGAGGCGCAGTTCCTGCGAATACTGGTCGTAAGTGCCTTCCGACATGTTGTAGCTGAAGAAATTGATCGGCGTCTGGTCGGAATCGAACTGGAAATCGGTATCGGCCGTTTTCCACGCCGTGACGCTGGTCAGCTCCATGCCGTTGTCGAACGCATAGCTGATGTTCGCCTGCAGGCCGCCGGTATCGCTGTCGCGGTAGTTGGGCGCTTCGGCACCGAAGACCAGATTGTCCTTGCCATCCACCAGGCCATACGCCGGATACTGGCTACCAGGGCCGAATTCGCGGAAGGTGATGTCGTAGCGGGTGGTGATCCCGCGCTGGCGGTTCAGTTCGCCGGCGATATAGACCGACAGCGCATTGCTCGGCTCGAACAGGAACTTGCCCCGTACGCCAAAATTCTCGCGATTCAGATCATTGCGAACCGCAGGATTGACCGCGGGCACGGTCACCGGATCGTCATCGGCGTAGATCGCGTTGATCCGCGCCGCCGCATTGGCGCCAACCGGCACGTTGAGGGTAGACCTGATCTGATAGCCTGTCCCGTCGTCGCCCGGGCGAGCGCGTTGCACGAATTCCCCGTCGGCGGACAGCGAAAGCACGCCGAGGCGCGGGCGATTGGTCGTGATGTTCACCAGGCCTGCCGACGCGTTCTTGCCAAAGAGCAGCCCTTGCGGTCCATTGAGCACTTCGACCCGCGCCACGTCGTAGAACGCGTTGGACGCAAATTCGCGGTTGCCCAGCACGACGTCGTCCACCACCTGCGAGACGCTGGATTCGACAGTGTTGGCGAATGTCCCCGTGCCGATGCCGCGGACGGAGAAGGTGTTGTCCTGCGTGACCTGCAGGCTGGGGGCGAGCTTGGTGACGCCGGTCAGATCGCTGATGCCCCGCTGTGCAAGCGCTTCCTCGCCCACGACCGTCATGCTGACCGGAACCTTGAGCACGTCCTCGGAGCGGCGCTGGGCCGTCACCAGAATCACATCTGCGCCCGGGACATCGGCATCGGCATCGGCTGGGGATGGAGCGGTCGACCCCCGCATCCTGCGCTTGCGCAAGGGCGGGCAGCAGCGAGGTGCCCAGCATCAGGCAGGCAAAGACAGCGCGATTGTTTCTCATCGAAAATTCCTCCCCAAGAAGATGCAGTCGGTCGCGGGAAGATCGGACATGTCTGCGCCGGCATCGCTGTCGTCGGCATCGACGACAACCAGCGCAGATCTCTCCCCCGCCAACTTCTTTTACTCTCTCTAACTAAAATCAGGTTCTATATAATCGTCTATCGCTGTCAAGCTGCCTTTGCGCTCGGCGGCGGAGGAGGCGAGATCGGGCGAACAGGCCGATAAAGGGCGGTCTTGAGGAGGTTTCCGCAGCCTGCCGGGCAGCGGCGAAAATTCATGGATTGCAATTGGGGGCGGGCCCGCAATAAAACCGTGCTCCAATTTGTTTGGCGAAAATCTCGCTCATCAGGGGAAATCAGCCTTGTCGAAATCGGCCAATCCACCGCCCATCCGCAGGCCGCAGCAGTCGCGCAGCCAGGCGTCGCTGGAGCGCATGCTGAATACCGCGCGCGACTTGCTGGTGGAGCGCGGGAGCGACGATTTCACGCTGCAGGAAGTGAGCAGGCAGGGGGAAGTGTCGATCGGCTCGATCTACCACCGCTTCGACAGCAAGGAGGCTCTGGTGCGCGCGGTGCTGGGCGCGGCGATGGACGAGATGGCGGCGACGGAGCGCACCGCCTTTGTCCGCATCCTCAAGCAGGCCGACTGCCTGGCGGCATTCGTGCGCGGCTATGTAGCCGGCTATGCGGGGATCCTGCGCGACAATGCCCTGATGCTCAGCCTGGCCATGCGGCAGGCCAGCACGGATCCGGATTCCTCGCGCGTCGGGTTCCAGCGGGAAAAGGACACCGCGGACGAAATGGCGCGCGGCATCCTGCACTTCGAAAGCGAGATCGCGGGCGACGCACAAGCCAAGGCGCATCTGGTGTTCCACATCACCTTTGCCACGCTGGCCCGCCACCTCAGCCTCGACACGCAGGACCCGATGATCGAGCAGCAGGACTGGGACGAACTGGTCCAGGGACTGGCCGACATGATCATCGCGTTCCTGACGAGCGAGGTGCGCTAGCGCGCGTCAGGTGACCGTGATCTCCTTTTCGGTGAAGCGCACCGACGGGAACGGCATGTAGCTGATCCGCAGCCGCTGGCGCAGCGAGAGCGTGTGCTTGCCCTTGTCCAGGCCGCCCGGATAATCGACGATCAGCGTGGCCGGAGCGCCAAAATTCCACCTCCGGTCATAGGCGGTTTCCATCTCGTCCAGCGTGATCGGCCCGTTGCCATCGTCGAAGGTGACGGCGCCGCGCGGCAGTTCCCGGCCATCCACGCTCACCGCCAGTTCCTCCAGCATGGAAAGCGTCAGGCCGCGGTAATAGCCCAGTTTGGTCGTGAAGCTGAAGCCGGCGGGATTGTCTGCCGGGCCGACATTGGTCACGCTGGCGGGGTCGATGATGTATTTGTCGAACATGGCGTCAGTCCTTGTGCGATGTGTCGAGGCCGGTGGCATGCAGCCAGCGGACGAACTGGTTCAGCCAGCCTTCGGCCGCCGTGCCGGGTGCGCCCGTGCCGAAGCCATGGCCGCCATTGGCGAACAGATGAAACTCGACCGGCTTGCCCGCGGCTTCCCAGCTGTCGACCAGACCGTGCGGAGCCTTGCCGAACAGCGGGTCGTCTGCTGCCAGCACGACGAACAGCGGCGGGGCGTCTTGCGGCACCTCGACCGCGTTCATCATCGGATAGATCGGGGCGGCAAAGGCAAGGTCGCCCGCGCTGTCCCCGGCGGCGAGGCTGCGGGCCAGCATGCCGCCCGCCGAAAAGCCCATGAAGCCGATATTGTCGGGGTCGATGCCATAGTTCTGCGCATTCGCCTTCAGAAAGGCGATTGCGGACCTGCCGTCGGCCAGCGCTTCGGGCGGAGTGTCGGCGGGCGGCCCGAAACTGGCCTTGCCGCCGCTCATCGCCGCGATGATTTCCCGGTCGAATTGCGCCTGGTCGGCGGGGGTGGGCAGGGTGCGATATTTCAGGATGAAGGCCGGAATGCCGTGATTGGCCAGCCAGCGGGCCACGTCCCACGCCTCGTTCTGCATCGACAGGCCGAGGAATCCTCCGCCCGGCGCGACAATTACCGCAGGCCCCTTGTGCGGCCCGACCGGAAGGACGGGCGTCAGCGTCGGATGGGTGACATTGCGAACCCAGGTCTTGCCTTCGGACACCGTCCAGACCTCGCGGTCCGGCAAGCCCTCGGCAACAGGGAGCGGCACTTCGCCCTGCATTACCGGAGCCTCGATGATCGTGCTGTGCATGACGGGCGCGCTGCGCTCCTGCGCAATGGCGGGAAAGGTCAGGGAGCAGCCCAGCGCCGCCGCAATGATAGCAGTCTTCATGCGTTCTCTCCCAGCAGCCGTTCGAACATCACGTGCTGGCGCCGGACCTGTTCGCGGCTGTCGACTTCCTCGACGTCCTGCACCCAGCGATTGCCTTCGTATTCACTGGACAGCGTGCCCTCCCAGCCTGCCTTGACCAGTTCGGGGATCACCTCGTCATAGGCCAGCGCCGGGTCTCGGCAATCCTCGGTCATGCCGTAGAACTTGGCCTGGATGTGCCGGAAATAGGGCGCGAAATCGCCGATGCGTTTGGGATTGGCATAGGGCGAATGGCGCAATGTCTCGGCCATGCGGATCTCGGACGGATTGCCCTTCATCTTCACCGCGACTTCATAGATCGTGTACTCGCACATCACCTTCTGCTCGTGCTGGTCGACGATGAACTGCGTGACCTCGGGCCGCGCGCCCTCACGCTCGAAACGCGCGCGCATCTCGGGTGAATAGTGCTTCATGAAGATGCCCATGTCGGGCAGGATGCCCAGGTGCTTGGTGTTCAGCCGGTCCGCCACCTCGATCGTGCGCAGGATCCACGGATGGTCGAGGTACCACGGCGCGTGGACCTCGACGCCCATGTGCACGTCCAGCTCCTCGGCATAGGGCACGCAGCGTTCCAGGATGTCAGGGCGCACGAAGATCAGCACGCGCATGTTGCGAATGCCCATGCGATTGCACAAGGTCAGGTCGCGGCGGATGCTCTCGATCTGTTCCTCGTCGGACATCAGCCGGTCCTTGCGCAGCTTGGTGTCGAGGAACATGTCATAGCAGGTGAAATGGCAGCCGTGCCGCTCCAGCATCTCGTGCCAGTCCGCGATCTCGGCATCGGTGATGTTGGGAAAGCTGGGCATGTTCTGTTCGGGCAGGACCTCGATCCCTTTCGCGCCAATGGACGCGGCGAAGGACACGCAATCCTCGACGCTCATCTGGCCGAGGAACATCTCCTCCTGAAAGCTGTAGAGGCTGACGCCCCGCTCGATCTTCGGCTGCAAAAATACTCTCCCTGAAACCCTGTCATGTCGCTTTGTAGAACAGCGTTCTAGTAAAGCGTTTTACACTCGTAAAGGACCATTGTTCGCCGAGCGGCGCATTTCGAGAACCTATGCTGCTGTCCGCCCGGGGCTGCGCGAATATTGTTGTTGGCGATATCTGTTATCCTTGATAACAATAACGCGGTGAATGCAACCCGGCGCAAAAGCCGGGGACAGGACCGGGGGAGATGACATGATGATTTTCAAGGCACAATCCGTGCGCGATCCGCGTCGGCGCGGCGCACATCTGCTGGCCGGCTCGGCGCTGCTGATCATGGCGGCAGTATCCGCCGTACCAGCCGCCGCTCAACAGGCCGGAAGCACGTCCGACAACGATCAGGCGGCATCCGCGCAGCAGGGCAGCGAACCCATCGTCGTCACCGCGCGCCGGCGCGAGGAAAGCCTGCAGGAAACGCCGATCGCGATTTCCGCCTTCAGCGCCGAGACGCTGCAGGACCGCCAGGTCACCCAGACATCGGACCTTGAACGCATCACGCCCAGCCTGCAGTTCAAGCCTGCAGGGCAGCTGTCGGGCAATAGCGCATCGTCGGTGGTCTTCATCCGCGGCATCGGACAGCTTGATCCGACGGCAGCAGTCGACCCGGGCGTGGGCATCTACATCGACGAGGTCTATGTCGGCCGCGCGGTCGGCGGCACGATCGAGTTCGGCGACATCTCCAGCGTCGAGGTGCTGCGCGGACCGCAGGGCACATTGTTCGGGCGCAACACCATCGGCGGCGCGATCCTTGTCCGCACCAAGGAGCCCGAGTTCGGCGACTTTTCCGGCAATGGCCGCTTCCGCGTGGGCGAGGACGATCTGTTCGAAGGCTTCGCCGCGCTCAACCTGCCCATCGGCGAGACTATCGCCGCCCGCGTGTCGGGCGGGTTCCGCAAGCGCGACGGCTATGTCATCCGCGCGTTCGACGGGCTGGATCTGGGTAACGACAACAGCCGCACGCTGAACGGCGCGCTGCGCTGGGAACCGGCCAATAATTTCAAGCTGTCGCTGCGCGCGGACTATACCAAACGCAAGGAAAACGGCGCGCCCTTTGTGTTCGCCGGCATCAACGAGAATGCGCCCGTTCCCGCCATCGTCAGCGTGGCGGCGGGATGCCCCGGCGCGACGATCCCCTTCGCGCCGGTGGCGCCGGGCGATCCGCGGTTCGGCGCGCCCTTCGTGCCCAATATCGACGATGCGCGCTGCGCCAACGATTTCCAGGCGCTGGGCAAGTACACCAATGGCGGCACCGCCGACGTGATGAGCATGTCCGAGGTATGGGGCATGTCGGGCACTGCGACGCTGGACCTGTCGGACAGCATCACGTTGAAGAGCATCACGGCCTATCGATCGACCGAATCGCGCGGCATTCGCGATGCGGACAACACGCCGTTCCTGATCATCACCACCGATGTCGGATCGCAGTCCGACCAGTTCAGCCAGGAACTGCAGCTGCAGTACGATTCGGGTCCGCTCAGCGGCATCCTGGGCGCGTATTACTTTGACGAGGATACCAACGAGCGCGCCACCGTGCCGCTGTCGTTCCCGCCGTCGCCGCCGGTGATCGGATCGATCCTGTCGGGCGGGCCGGGCACGCGCGACCTGCAGTTCTCCGACCTTGAAACGCGCTCCATCGCCGTATTCGGCGAAGCTTCGGTCGAGGTCGCCACCGATCTCGAGCTGACCGGCGGGCTTCGCTATACCGAGGACCGCAAGACCTATGCCGGAACGGTGCTCAACCTCTTCCCCGCGACCCTGCCCGATCCCGACCCCCTGCCGACCGACGCGATCCCCGAAGGCGGCCCGCTGTTCATCTATGACGAGCCTTTCCGCGACACGTTCAGCGCGCTGACCGGATCGGCGAGCGCGAAATACCGCTTCACCGACTGGCTGAATGCCTATGTCTCCTACTCGCGCAGCTTCAAGTCGGGCGGGTTCAACACGCGTTACAACGCGCCCCCGCCCGGTTTCGAGCCGGTGCCCTTCGACGAGGAAACGGTCGACAGCTACGAAGTCGGCGCCAAGATGGAGCTGGGCGACGTTCGCCTGAACCTGGCGGCGTTCAACGCGGAATACAGCGACATCCAGCTGGTGTTCCGCCAGGGCGTGGTGCCGTTGCTGTTCAATGCCGGCAAGGCGCGCATCCGCGGGTTCGAGGCCGAGGCCAGCTATCATCCGTTCGGCAGCGGCCTGCGGCTTGACGCGGGGATGAGCGTGCTGGACGACAAGATCAAGTCGATCACCGAGGTGCCCGGCGCGACCGCGACGGTGCAGCCCGGCGACGATCTGCCGCTGACGCCATCCTTCCAGGGCAATTTCGCGGTGGGTTACGAATTCGACCTGGGCGACGAGATGACGCTGACCCCGCGTTTCGACGGCAGCTACACGTCAAGCCTGGTGTTCATCACCGGCAGCGTGCCGGAGATCGAGCAGGACGGCTATTTCGTGGGCAATGCCTCGATCGAGCTGGGCTTCCTCGACCGCTATCGCCTGCAGGCGGGGGTCATCAACCTGTTCGACAAGGATTATCTGATCCAGGGCAACGCATCGCTCGGCACGCTGGGCTATGCGGAAAAGATCTACGCCCGCCCGCAGAACTGGTACGTCCAGCTCTCTGCGGAGTTCTGACGGGAACGCTCGCTGGCGGGGGCAGGTGGCTGGAACCGCCTGTCCCCGGCGGCCGTCCTAGTCCGCACTCTCGCAATTGCGGCGGATGGCGTTCAGCGTGCGGATCAGCGCTTCGACCTGCTGCCCGTCCAGCCCCTTCAGCGCCTGTGCCTCGCGCGCCTGGATCCGTTCGAGGCTGGTGGCCAGCAGCTCATCGCCCCGACCGGTGAGGGAGAGCGTCACCGCCCGGCGGTCGCTTTCGTCGCGGCCGCGCTCGACCAGTCCCGACTTCGTCAAATCGCCGATGATGGTGACCATGTTCGCGCGCTGGATGTCCAGCATGCGCCCGACCTCGCCCTGACGAATGCCCGGATTGGCGGAAATCACCGACAGCACGGCGAAGGACACCTGGCTGACGCCAAGCCCGTCGACCGCCTTCTCGAAATCCTTGCGCATCGCGCTGGAGGTGCGGCGGAAATGATAACCCGCCAAGCGGTCGAGCGGGCCGAGATTGTCGCGCCCCGTGTTCATGTCGGCTTTGTCGGTCATGCCGCAATCGCATGGCGCACGACGAGCAGCAGCACAAGCGCGGCGGCCAGCGAACCCAGCGCCATCAACAGCGCAACCGATCCCAGACCGTATCCCGCGGCGAACAGGAACCCCGCCAGTGCCGGCGCCAGTGCTGATCCGCCGCGCCCGATGCCGATGACGACGCCCGTGGCCGACGCGCGCAGCGCCGTGGGAAAGGCCGCCGCGACCACGGCATAGAGGCCCACCACGCCCGCATTGGTTGCAAAGCCCGCAGCCGCCGCCGTGATGGAGAGCGAGGACAGATCGCTTTGCGACTGGCCGAACCAGACCACCATCAGCGAGGATGCCGCCATGGCGATCACCGTCAGCCAGAACACGCGCACGCGAATGGTCAGCAGGCCCAGCAGCGCGCTGCCCAGCAGGCCGCCTACGCTGGCCCAGACCAGTACGCCTGCCGCGGCCGAAGGGTCGAAACCCATGTCCGCGACGATCTTGGGGATCCATTTCAGGATGAAATAGAACGTCATGATATGCGCGAAATAGACGAAGGTCAGCGCCAGCGTCGGCACCATGTGCTGGCTGTTCATCAGCGTGCGCAGGCCCGGCTTTGCCTGCTGGGGTTCCGCCTCGGGCAGGGTTTCGATGGTGGGCTTGCCCATGCGGGCCAGCGTGCGGTTCACCTTGTCGAGCGCGCCCGCCGGGCGGCGCTGCATCAGGAATTCTATCGATTCCGGCGCGCAGAACCACACCAGCGGCACGAACAGCGCGGCCACGACCGCCCCGAACTGGAAGATCGCGCGCCAGTCGTACATGGCCAGCAATTGCGCCGCGACGCTGCCGCCGATCACATTGCCCAGCGGATAGCCCGCCGCCATCAGCACCACGCACAGCGAGCGGAACCGGCCATTGGCGACCTCTGCCGTGGCGGCATTGGTCGCCGCCAGCATGCCGCCCAGGCCCAGCCCGGTGCCGACGCGCCACGCCGACAGCGAGATGACGCCATCGGCGGTCGACGCGCCGAACATGCCGAGCGCGATGACGCCCAGGCACGCCAGGATCGTGCTGCGCCGCCCGAATTCGTCCGCCAGCCGCCCGAAGAAGATCGATCCGACGGACATGCCGATCAGCTCCATCGACAGCACGAGGCCCAGTGCCCCCCGGTCGATGCCCCATTCCGCCGCGATGCCGGGCGAGGCGAAGCTGATCGACAGCACGTCGAAACCGTCCAGCGCGATCAGGCCCAGCATGACGGCCACGATCGACCATTGAAAGCGCGACATGCGGCCCGTTTCGATCGTCTTGCGGGGGTCCATTGCGAAGTCCTCTCGTCCGGCCGGTGGTTCCGGTCCTGTCCCTGCCCGGTGCATAGCGCCCGGTCCTTAGGACTTCGTTGTTATCCTGCACAACAATTATCCTGAAGCGCTTTTTTCGCGCTGCAAATGCTTGCACGGCCCGCCCGCCATTGTTATGACGCATAACAACTAAGGAGAGAGGAAACATGGCAACTGTGTCCGGGCGGTCTAGCGCCGCAGAATTCTCGCGTCACGACCCGATGACGGGCGAAGTCGCCTCCACCGCCCCCGCGATGAAGGCGGGCGATGTCGCGCCCGTTGCCGCCAGGGCGCAGGCGGGCTTCGCCGCGTGGTCGCAGATGGGTCCCAACGCCCGCCGCGCCGTGCTGACCAAGGCTGCTTCCGCACTCGAATCGCGCAAGGACGATTTCGTCGCCGCGATGATGTCCGAAACCGGATCGACCGCGGGCTGGGCGATGTTCAACCTGGGCCTGGCCGCCGGCATGGTGCGCGAGGCTGCGGCTATCACCACCCAGATCGCGGGCGAAGTGATCCCGTCGGACAAGCCCGGCTGCCTGGCCATGGCGCTGAAGGAGCCGGTGGGCGTGATCCTGGGCATCGCGCCGTGGAACGCGCCGATCATCCTGGGCGTGCGGGCCATCGCGGTGCCGCTGGCCTGCGGCAATAGCGTGATCCTGAAGGCGAGCGAGAACTGCCCCCGCACCCACGCGCTGATCATCGAGGCTTTCGCCGAAGCCGGCTTTCCCGAAGGCGCGGTCAATGTCGTCACCAATGCGCCCGAGGATGCCGCCGAAGTCGTCGGCGCGCTGATCGACGCTCCGCAAGTGAAGCGCATCAATTTCACCGGCTCGACCGCCGTGGGGCGGATTATTGCAAAGCGCGCAGCCGAACATCTCAAGCCCTGCCTGCTGGAACTGGGCGGCAAGGCGCCGCTGATCGTGCTGGAGGATGCTGACCTCGACGAGGCGGTGAAGGCAGCGGCGTTCGGCGCCTTCATGAACCAGGGCCAGATCTGCATGTCGACCGAGCGGATCATCGTGGTCGACGCGGTCGCCGACGCCTTTGCCGAGAAATTCGCCGCCAAGGCCGGCAGCATGGCGACCGGCGACCCGCGTGAAGGCAATACCCCGCTGGGCGCGGTGGTGGACCGCAAGACGGTGGATCACGTCAATGCGCTGATCGAGGATGCGAAGGGCAAGGGCGCGAAATTGCTGACCGGCGGCACCGCCGACAGCGTGCTGATGCCCGCCACCGTGGTCGATGGCGTGACCGACGCGATGAAGCTCTACCGCGACGAGAGTTTCGGGCCCGTGGTCGCCATGATCCGCGCCCGCGACGAGGCGCATGCCATCGAACTGGCGAACGACACGCAATATGGCCTCTCCGCCGCGGTGTTCACCCGCGACACGGCACGCGGGCTGCGCGTCGCCCGGCAGGTCAAGTCCGGCATCTGCCACGTCAACGGTCCCACCGTCCATGACGAGGCGCAGATGCCCTTCGGCGGCGTCGGCGCCTCGGGCTATGGCCGTTTCGGCGGCAGGCAGGGCATCGACAGCTTTACCGAGACGCGCTGGATCACCATCGAAACTCAGCCCGGCCATTTCCCGATCTGACCCGCAGGACACCGACGATGCGCAAGACCATCATCGCCGCTGCCGCCGCGGCAGGCGTGACGACAAGCGCCGCGGCGCAGGACCGGACCGGCCCCGCCGCTCCCCGGCCCGAACTGGAATGGGTGTTCTCCGTCCGGGTCGAGGTCGATCCCGCGATCGAGCAGGGCGAGATCGACGGGGGCGTCAGCCGCTTCATCCCGATCACCGGGGGCGAGGTCTATGGCCCGCGCCTTTCCGGCACGGTGCTGCCCGGCGGCGGCGACTGGCAAGTCATTCGCAAGCGCGGGCTGAGCGACATCGAGGCGCGCTATTTCCTGAAGGCCGAGGACGGCACGGTGATCGAGGTCCACAACCCCGGCGTGCGCGTCGCGGACGAAGCCACGATCGAGAAGCTGCGCATCGGCGAGCCGGTGCCGCAGGACAGCTATTATTTTCGCACGCAGCCGCGTTTCCGCGTGGCGGAGGGGCCGCACCAATGGCTTGAGCGGCAAGTCTTCGTCGCGCGCGGCGTGCGTTTCCCTGACCGCGTGATCATCGATTTCTATTCGGTCGAATAGGCCGGACCATCTTCCCAAGGAGCATCCCATGAGCAGGACCACTACCGCAAGCGGCACCGTCGCATACGAGATCGTCGACGGCGTCGCGTGGCTGTATTTCAACCGCCCCGACAAGCGCAATTGCATGAGCCCGACGCTCAACGACGACATGAACGCCGTTTTGGACGAGCTGGAATTCCGCGACGATTTCGGCGTGCTGGTTCTGACGGGCGAGGGCACCGCCTTTTCCGCGGGCATGGATCTGAAGGAATATTTCCGCGAGACCGAGGCCAAGGGCCTTGGCGCGACCCGTGCGGCGCAGCGTTCGTCCTATGGCTGGTGGCGGCGGCTGCGCTGGTACCAGAAGCCGACCATCGCCATGGTGAACGGCTGGTGCTTTGGCGGCGCATACGGCCCGCTGTTCGCCTGCGATCTGGCTTTCGCGGCGGAAGATGCGCAGTTCGGCCTGTCGGAGATCAACTGGGGCATTCTGCCCGGCGGCGGCGCGACCAAGATCATCCGCGAGCTGACCAGTTTCCGCAACGCCATGTATCACGCGATGATGGGCGAGAATGTCGACGGCAAGACCGCCGCCGAATGGGGCCTGGTGAACGAGGCGGTGCCCGCCGACCGGCTGAAGGAGCGCGTCAGCGAAGTTGCGCAGGTCCTGCTGACAAAGAACCCCGTCGCGCTGAAGGCGACCAAGGACGCGATCCGCCGCGTGGGCGAGATGACCTATGACAATGCCGAGGATTTCCTGGTCCGCGCGCAGGAAGCCGCCAACAGCTTCGACAACGAGGGCCGCAAGGAAGGCATCAAGCAGTTCATTGACGAAAAGAGCTACAAGCCGGGCCTGGGCGCCTATGATCTGAACAAGCAGAAGAGCTGATCGCCATGACTACCGACAGCCTCACCGCCACCGATCGTCCGTCAGTAGCGCCGGATGTGTCCCGGCTGCTGAGGCCGCGATCCGTCGCCATCGTGGGCGCGTCGCCCACGCCCGGCGCACTGGGCAATTCGGTGATGCGCAATCTCGACCGGCTGGGCTTTCGGGGCGATCTGTATCTGGTGAACCCGAAACGGTCGCGAGATCGATGGACGGCCCTGCGTCGCCTCGATCGATGACGCTGCCCGAAGGGGTCGACGTGGCTGTCCTGGCCATTCCCGGACCCGCCGTGCTCGACAGCGTGCGCGCGCTGGCGCGGCGCAAGGCGGGCGCGGCGATCATCTTTTCCGCCGGCTTTGCCGAGGGCGGCGACGAAGGTCTGGCCGCGCAGGCGCGAGATCGGCGAGATCGCGCGCCGGTCGGGCATGGTGATCGAGGGGCCCAATTGCCTGGGCATGGCCAATTTCCTCGACGGCATTCCGCTGACCTTCGTCGAAATTCCGCCCGTCCCGCGCCGTGCGGGCCGCAATATCGCGCTGGTGTCGCAATCGGGCGCGATGGCCATCGTCGAGACCACGACCCTGATCGCCAAGGGCCTCGGCCTCTCCTATTTCATCTCGACCGGGAACGAGGCAGCATCGGGCGTCGAGGATTACGTCGAGCAGATGCTGGACGATGCCGACACGCAGATCATCGGCATGATCGTGGAGCAGTTCCGCGATCCGGCGCGCTTCCTGTCGCTGGCGCGGCGCGCGGCTGAACTCGGCAAACCGATCGTGTTGCTGCACCCCGGCAAGTCTGCCGCGGCGCGCGAATCCGCGGCGACCCACACGGGCGCGATGGCGGGCGATTATCAGCGTGATGCGCACCAAGGTGCGCGATGCGGGCGTGGTGCTGGTCGACAGCCTGGAAGAGTTGGGCGACGTGCTCGACCTGGCGGCGCGTGCCCCGCGCCCGCCGGTCGGCGCGGCGGCGGTGCTGACCGAAAGCGGCGCGTTCAAGGCGCTGACGCTGGATCTGTGCGAGCAGATCGGGCTGGACCTGCCGCACCCGTCGGACCGGGCAAGCGCGCTGCTGCGCGAGGGGATGCCGGATTTCATCCCGGTGTCGAACCCGATGGACCTGACCGCGCAGGCGCTGGTCGACCCCGACCTCTATCGCCGCACGCTGGCAGCGCTGCTGGCCGATCCGCAATATGGCAGCGTGGTCTTTGCCGTGATTCAGACCGACGCCCCGACCAGCGACCGCAAGTTCCCCGCCGTCATCGCGGCGATGGAGGAGCTGAGGCCCGAGACCCCGGTGATCTTCGCGGGCATGGACGACGGGGCCGAAGTGCCCGCCCATTATATCGAGCGGCTGCGCGAGCTGGGCGTGTCCTATTTCCCTTCGCCCGACCGCGCTTTTCGCGCGATCCGGCGTTACGGCGAGGCAATAGAACGCGCGGCGGCGCGCTCTGCGCTGGAATCGGTTGCCATCGACCTGCCGCTGGCGGGCACGATCCCCGAGTACCGGGCCAAGCAATTGCTCGCCCCCGTCGGCATACCATTCCCGCCCGGCGGCTTCGCGCGCAGCGCGGATGAGGCGAAGGCGGTTGCTGCGAGCTGTCGGCTATCCGGTCGCATTGAAGGCGCAGTCCGCAAGGCTTAGCCACAAGAGCGATGCGGGCGGCGTGATCCTGAATGTCGCAGACGATGCGGCGATGGATGCCGCGTGGGACAGGCTTCATGCCAATGTCGCGACACTACGATGCGTCGCTGAATCTCGACGGCGTCCTGGTCGAGGCAATGGGCAAGCGCGGCATGGAGATGATCGTCGGCGCGAAGAACGATCCCGAATGGGGACCGGTCATCCTCGTCGGTTTCGGCGGTGTGCAGGCGGAGCTGCATCAGGACGTGCGCGTGATTGTGCCCGACCTGTCGGCCGAGGCGATCGAGGCGGAACTGCTCGCGCTCAAGGGCGCGGCGCTGCTGACCGGCTTTCGCGGGTCGCCCCGGCTTGACGTGGCGGCTTTGGCTGCGCTGGTCGAAAGGCTGGGTGCGGTCGTGCGCGGGACGCCCGGCATTCGCGAAATCGACCTCAACCCTGTGGTCGTCTTCCCCGAGGGCGAGGGCTGCAGCGCGCTGGATGCGCTGATGCAGGCGGGTTAGCACCGGCCCGCCTTGCATCAGGCTTAATCGCTGTCCAGCCATTCCAGTATGTCGGCGCGGTCGGTATCCAGCCGGGGCGGGGGCCTGTCGGTGCCCGGCCCGTCCGGCGTCATGCGGAAACCGGCACCCGGAATGGCGACCGTGTCGCCGCCCGGGATCCCCTCGATCGCCATTGTCACCATCGCGTCGGGGCCTGCCAGCGCGACGGCTTCCTCAACCTTGCGCACCATGCCGCAGGGGATACCCGCCGCATTGAGGCTTGCTTCCCAGTCCGCTGCATTGCGCGTGACAAAGGTCGCGGCCAGTTCGCGGGTCATCGGGTCGAAATTAGCTCGCCGCGCATCGGGGGTGGCAAAGCGCGGATCCTCCAGCCAGTCCGGCCGGTCCAGGAAGCGCGCCAGCGCCGCGAACTGGTTGGGCTGCACCACGCCCAGCGAAATCTCGCGCCCGTCGCGCGCGGTGAACAGCGACGCGGTGGGCAGGCCCGAATAGCCGGTATTGCCCATGCGGGGCAGCGACTGCCCCGTCACCATGAAGGGCGTCAGCGCCGAGGTCATGAACGCCAGCGCGGCATCGAACATGGCGACGTCGATATGGCTGCCGCCGCCGCCGTTCTGCTTGCGCACCACCGCACTCAGGATCGCGATGGCGGCCGACTGGCCGGTCAGCGTATCGACGATGGGAAAGCCCACGCGCACCGGATCGTCGGTCTCGCTGCCGCTCAGCAGCATCATTCCGCTGGTGGCCTGCACGATATTGTCGATCGCGGGCCAGTCGCGCTGCGGGCTGTCCTGTCCGTAACCCGAGATCGAGCAATAGATCAGGTCGGGATTGGCGGCGCGGACGTGGTCATAGCCCAGGTTCAGCCGCGCCATCACGCCGGGGCGGAAATTCTCGACCACCACATCGCAGCGCGCGACGATGCGCTGCGCGATGGCGGCGTCGCCTTCCTCCTTCAGGTCCAGCGCGATCGATTTCTTGCCCGCATTGGCGGCGATGAAGGCGGGCGACATCCCGTCGAAACGCCGGTCGGCGCCGTAATTGCGGAAATTGTCGCCCGTCTTCGCCTCGATCTTGATGACGTCGGCCCCCAGCATGCACAGCAGATGGGTGGCATAGGGCCCGGCCATGACATGGCTGAAATCGGCAATCGTGATGCCGGCAAGCGGTTGGCTCATGGGTTCTCCGGGAAGTTCTTTCGCCGGATGGTCCATTCCGGCAATACGCAAAGGCGGCAATCGGGGCCGGTGAAGAATTGTGCGGCGGCGGCGTCCTGCTTCAGCTGCCAGTCGAGCCAGGCGGCGCCGACCAGCGCCCATTCGCCGCCCGCTGGCCGGTTGAACGTCCCGCCGTGCCCCACGTCGAGCGAAGCGGCCATGACCGGCACGTGGTCGATCCGCTGAAAATCGTCCATGCCGTTGGGATAGGCAATGTCGCTCGGCCCGCCCAGGATATAGGCGACGGGGGTATGCAGCCGCGCCAGATCCGCCTTGGCGATGTTCACGCCGCTGCGCGCGGGGCCGGTCTGCACATAGACCCCGCTGGCCAGCGCGACCACCGCATCGACGCGCGGATCGGCGCCCGCCTGCAACGCCTGCAGCCCGCCGCAGCTGTGGCCCATCACCGCGACGCGGTCGGTGTCGACATGGCCCTGCAGGCTGTCGCCCGCGCGCGCATTGGCGGCCCTGGCCCAATCAATCGCGGCCAGCATCTGTGCAGTGCTGGTCTCGTCCGGGCCCATGGGCGGCGCGGGCGGCGGGCCATGGGGTTCGGGCGCTTTCGCTTCAGGCAGGCCGAGGTCCACCGGCTGTTCACCGCGCGGCGCGCCATTGGCGATGACGATATAGCCGTGGCTTGCAATCTCGCGCAGGAAATGCGCGGCCGACAGTCCCGCATCGCGGCAGCCGCCATTGCCCCAAAGCACCAGCGGCAGCGGCTCGGCTGGCAGGCGCGCGGGACGATAGATGGTATAGCCGGGCGCGTCGGTGCGGGATTCCGCAATCGCGGGCCATGCGCCATTACCCGTCGGATCGCCGATCGGGCCGGGCGGCGCAGGTGCCTCGTCCTCTGCCATGGCGGGCATGCCCATTACCAGCGCCGTCATCGCCGCTGCCGCCGCACTTCGGCGCAGGGCCGTTCGGGTCCATTCCATCATTGTCTCGTCTCCTCGTCGCATGCAATCACACCGTCATCGCGCAGGCTGCTCCGGGCGGTGCGGAACACCGCCTCGCCATCGATGCCGAAGCGGTCCAGCGCCCGGGCATTGCGCTCCGCATCCTGCAGATAGAGCGCGTCAAAGCGGTCCTGGTCGGCGGCGGACATTCCGGTGATCTCGACATCCTGCGCCACCGCCTCGTCATAGCCTTGCTGCCATGCGCGCTTCAGCTCGGTGATCATCGCCTGTTCCCAGACCGCGATGCCGCGGGTCAGCAGCGCCTGCTGATCGGGTGTCAGCCGGTCCCAGCGCTTTAGCCCCATGGCGCGCGGCGGGATAGGCGCCGCGCGGGATCACGCAGCGTCGTAGATATTAGTTGGCCACCTCGGCGAAATGCAGCGACGCGGAAGGTGTCGAGCGGCGCGATCACGCCATCGATGACGCCCTTGGCCAGGCCGAATAGACCTCGCCCATCGGCATGTTGACCGGGTCCGCGCCCAGCTTGCGCAGCACGGTCAGCAGTTCGGTCGGCGCGCGGATGCGCAGGCCCTTCAGATCGTCCAGGCTGGTCAACCTGCTTGTCGCGGGTGACGATGCCGGGCAGCAGGCCCGCCCTGCACGGCCAGCACCTTCAGCCCGTCAGTTCGCGCGCGATCTGCGGGCTGCTGCGCTCGCATGCAGCGATAGAGCGCCACCTGCTCCTCGCATCGTATCGGCGCCGCTGTAGAAGCCGGTCTGGATGCGCAGTCAGATGCGTGCCGCCGCGCGACATAGATCGGCGTGATCAGGCCGATATCGGCCACGCCGTGGCGCAATTCCTCCATCGACATGTCGGCCGACAGCAGCGCGCCCGACCAGATCGGCCGGATCACGCAGCTGCCGCCCGATTCGCTTCTCGACGAAGTCGATCCAGCGCTGGTCCGCCCGGCTGAACGGGTGCGACGGGCGGATAGGGGCGTGGCATAGGTCAGCTCGGTCACGCCCGGCGGGACATCGGCCGGGCGCAGCCGGCAGCAGCAGCGCCAGCAGCAGCGCAGCAAGCGCGCGCGCGACTTCATGCCAGCCCCTTCTCCGCTCAGGAAGTCGCCGACCATGCCCACCATCCGGTCATGGTCCCAGATCTTGCGCATCGACCATGTCGGCATCGATCATCAGCACCGGCACGCCCGCCTCTTCCAGCGCGTAGCGCGGTCAGCTTGGTGCCCGATTGCGACAGGCGGTTGTCGGGCGGCAGCAGCATCACCGCCGCATCGATGCCGCAGCGCTGCGCCTCGTTCACCATCCAGCCGTTCATCCACGGCGGCAGGTGCAGCACCTCGTTCATCGAGCAGATGCGGCTGGCCAGCGCATCCATCGGCCTGGCCTTGGAGCTCGCGGATATATTGCGGCCCGGCAAACGGCATGTACATCGACCAGACGAACACCGCGCCCAGCTTCTCCTCCAGCGCCTGGTAAAAGCCGGGATCGTGCCACACCCCGGCGCCGATCCACATCAGTCGGACACGCTCTTCGTTGCCGCGGCGCCGTGCCCGCGGTCGATGCGCTCCATCACCTCGTCGCGGAACTTCTTGGCATGGGCGACCGCCCAGTCCGAGCCGCGATGCCATTGCGGGATCATCGTGTTGGGCATCTGCTCGGCAATCGAGACCGGGCAGGGCCGCGCCTTGCCGATCGCCTGCGCGGCCTCCCAGATATAGCCTTCCTGCACGTTGATCCGCTCCATCAGGTGATGAAACTTGGCCTCGTCGAATCGGCGCCCGGTGCGGTTTTCCAGCAGCGCGATCAGGTCGCGCATTTCGCGCACCATCAGGTCGATGCGGTCGGGCTGATAGACGCGTCCCAGTCGTCTTGCGAATGGCGCGAACCAGCGCGGGATCCTTGTCCGTCCAGGCGGGCGCCTCCATCGGGAAGAACTCGGTGCCCAGCGCCTCCGCCCACTGGCCGAAGACGTGCTGGATGCAATCGCAGGTCAGCCGCGCGACCAGCACCGTCGGGCGTGGGCAAGCCGCCCCAGGGCGCGGTTTCGGGATCGTTGGCCAGCGTGCAGGCCAGGCCCAGCGAGCAGTATTTGCAGCTGTTGGCCGGATAGCCCGGCTCCACCATGCGCATCGAAATAGCGGCCCGACAGCTGCTTGGCCGAGATATAGGCCGACCACCACTGGTTGGTGATGATGGGGATGTCCATCGCGTGGAAGATCTCGTGCGGCGTATCCGCCTGGACGATGGCAAAGGGCTCGCCTTCCTCCACCACGCGGCGGCGCAGTTCCTTGCCGAACGCCTTCTGGATAGGCGGTCGCCTCGGCCGTGCAGGCCAGCGTCTTGCGGCTGCGCTGGTTGCCGGCAGGGGCTGGCTCATTGGAACACTCCTGGTCTGGTCGAGATCGTGCGATGGCGGTCATCGTCCAGCCCGGCAGATCGTCGCGGGCGATCTCGTGGCTGTGCTCGCCCATGCGCGGCGCGCGGAAGGGCTCGAACTGGTCGCGCGAAAAGCGGATCGGCGTCGCGATATGGCCGAACGGGCCCAGCAGCGGATGGTCCAGCGTCACCAGCGCGCTCGCGCGCGGCCAGCTGCGGGTCGTGCTCGATCATGTCCTCGCATCCTGCACCACGCCGCCGGCGATGCCCTGCGGCCTGCAGCTGGCGCGCGATGGCGTGATCCTCGCGCGCGGCGGTCCAGGCGGCGATGTCGGCTGCCGGTGATCGCGGTCAGCCTCTCGCGATTCGGCCTCGGCGAACAGCGCTGATCGCCACCCAGCGATCCTCGCCCGCGGCGGGGAACACGTCCTGGAAAAGCACTGCCGGATCGGCATTGCCCATGCGCTGCGGCCGCTCGCCGCGCCTGCGCCGCCGGCCAGGCAGTCGCGCATCTGCTGGACGCAGATCTCGTACATGGCTGCATCGATATGGCAGCCGCGCCCGGTCTCGCGCCGGTGCTGCAGCGCCGCCGCGACATTGGCCGGCCATGACGAAGGGCACGATCACATCGCCATAGGGCACCGCGCCGGGGATCACCGGATCGCGATCGGGATAGCCGGTCAGGATAGGTGCGGCCCGACAAGCGCGCCGCCGGTGCCGTCGACGCCCCATTCCTGCGCCATCGGCCCGGTCTGGCCGAACACGCTGCCCGAGACCATCACGATGCCGGGATTGCGCTGCGCCAGGCTGTCATAATCCAGGCCCAGCTTGGCCATGGTGCCGGGCGAGAAATTCTCCACCACCACATCGGCCCACTCGATCAGCGGGTCCAGCATCTCGCGCGCGACGCGGGTTCTTCAGGTCGAGCGTCAGGCTGCGCTTGGAGCGTATTGAGGTGGGCGAACCACGGCTTGTCGTCGAGATTGCCGGGCTGCGATGCGGAGACCTGCACGTCCAGCCGCGCAAGATCGGGCCGGGTGCGGCTCTCGATCTTGACGATCTCGGCGCCCAGATCGCCCAGCGTCTTGGTGGTGATCGAGCCGACCAGCGCCCAGGCAAAATCCAGCACCTTGCACGCCCGCCAGCGGCCCGGGCCGCTCGCCGGCATGGACGGCGGGCGCGGCGGCGGGAGCGCAGTCGCCCTCGCGGAGCGCGGCAAAGCGTTCGGGCAGGCCGCTGGGCGTATCGAAGAACCCGCGCGCAGCCAGATGCCGGTCGGCCAGCACGTCCGCCGGTTCGTTCACCACGCAGGCATTGATGCCGCGGCGGTGGCCCTCGGTCGCGATCTCCGCCTTGGTCCGGCTGGCGAAAAAGGCCGCTATGGCGGCTTCCCACACCGCGCGCGTCTCGGCGGGCAGGGTGGAGCGATTATACGACAAGCCAGTCGGTGCCCGCGCAGCGGATTGGGCATGCCGGCATCGTCCATCCAGTCGGACTCGTCCATCCAGTCGGACAGGGCCTGGTTCGCGGGCGCCCCCAGCCGGCCGGTCATCAGCGAATGGAAGCACCAGCCGTCGGCCAGCTCCCAGATCGCGCGCACCTTGGCCTTGCCATAGGCGAGCGAGCCGCCGACGCGTTCCAGCTTGCGCCGGTCGAACTGCCAGACCAGCACGCCGTTGAAATTGCGGCTGAAGGCGACCTGCTGGATCGACACGTCGACATGCTGGCCCTTCCCGTGCCCGAACGTGCCATTTCCGCGCGCATAATGTGCCGCCATCGCGCCAGCAGCGGCCACCATGTCGGCATGGAACGTACAGGCGTCGAGCGCTTCCTTGACCGGGGGCAGGCCCGGTTCGCCCGTCACGCGCAGCGCGCCGCCCATGGCCGAAGCGACCAGCTCTCCCCCCTGCCACTGCGACAGCGGGCCGCCCGATCCGAACGGGGTGACCGAGACATGGACCGCGCTGGCCGGGATCGGCAGCTCGCGCGTTTCGGCAAGGCCCAGGTCGTCGATCACGAACGAGGCATCCTCGACCCGTTCGCAAGGCTCTGCCCCCATCGACGCAGATAGCGGGCGAGCGGGCGGTCCTGCATCGCGCCGAGCATGGCAACGCGATGTCCGGCCAGCGGCTTCATGCGGCTGTCTCCTTCAGGAATTGCGTAATTTCGCGGCCGGCGTCGTCGCGCGCCGCCCAGTCGCGGCGGGTCAGCACCAGCACCGGCACGCCCAGCTCCTCCAGCACGCGCTTCTGTCCGGGCAGGTGCCAGATGCGGCCTCGTCCTCCTCGGTCGACCATAGCACCGCGGCGCGGGCGCCGGTCTGCCCAACCTCGGCGGCGAGCGCGGCATTGCGGTCGCGGAAGCCCCGGCTGGCGGCGGTGGTGGCGCGCATCGCGCGGGCCAGCGCGGCGAAGGGGCTTTCGCCCGGCTCGGTCGGGATCGCCGCCATGTCGTTCCAGCTTTCGGCCAGCGTGGGTCCGTGCATGCGCCAGCCCGCCTGCGCCGCGGCGTCATGCAGGCGGCGGTCGGGCGGCGGGGTTCCGGCGAGCAGGCACAGCGGGCCGCGTCCCGCCGCAGGTTCGGGCGCGTCCGGTACGGCTTCCTGCAAAGCGCGCAGCAGCGCCTCCTCCCCGACGCCCAGCCGGTCCGCCAGCCGCGCCAGCGCGGCTTCCAGATGCGCCTGCCCATGCGGGCGGGGGATCAGCGTGACGTCGCAGATCAGCGGCTGCGGCCCGCCCATCATGCCGCGCCGCTGCAGTTCGCAGATATAGTAATACAGCCGCTGCGCCGCATCGTCCGCGCGCGAGAAGACCACCATCTCTAGATCGTCGAAGACGCCCGTCGCCCCAGTCTTCCAGGATCGAGACCGCCCAGCACGGAAACTTCGCATTCCAGCCAGCGGCCGGCAAAGGGCATCTCCCGCTCGACATTCCAGCCCAGCGCACCGCGATAGCGGCCGGTCGCGCGAAGCAGGGGCAGGGGCAGCACGGGCCCGACGGAGGCGATCATAGGCTTCATCCCAGTAAAGTCGGCAGCCACAGGGCCATGGCGGGAAACAGGATCAGCAGGACCAGATGCAGCAAGTCGCTGGCAGGAAGGGCGTGACCCCCTTGAAGATGCGGGTGATCGGCACGTCCTTGGCCACGCCCTGGATGACATAGAGGTTCATGCCCAGCGGCGGGTGGACGAAACCGATCTCCATCGCGCGGCAGATGAAGATGCCGAACCAGATCGGCGACATGCCCACCTGCTGCACGATCGGCAGCAGGATCGGCGTGGTCAGCAGCATCAGCGCCAGCCCGTCGAGCACCGAGCCGAGCAGCAGCAGCAGCAGCGCGACCAGCAGCAAGGTGCCGATACCGGGCCAAGGTCGAACGCGGTCGACCAGCTGCCCAGCGCATCGGCGAGCCCGGTGATGCTGACGAAGACCGAGAAGATCAGTGCGCCGATCACCACCAGTAGATCATGCCGCTGGTGCGCAATGTCTCGCCAAAGGCCTGCTGCAGCATCGGCAGCGTCAGGCGGCGGCGCAGCAGCGCGATCAGCAGCGCGCCCGACACGCCGATCGAGGCGGCCTCGGTCGGGCTGATCCAGCCCAGCGCAATGCCGCCGATGACCAGCACGATCAGCACCAGCATGTCGAGATGCGCGACAATGCGCGCAGCCGTTCGCCCCATCCGGCACGCTCGCTGCGCGGGGCGAGGCGGGGCGGAAAAGGACCAGCAGCCAGATCACCAGCGCATAGAACAGCATCTGGGTTATGCCGGGGATGATGGCGGCGGTGAACAGCGCCCCGATCGATTGTTCTGCGATGATGCCGAACACGATCAGCGCGCCCGACGGCGGGATCATCTGGCCCAGCGTGCCGCCCGCAGCGACCGTGCCGGTGGCGAGCGCGTCGGAATAGCCGCGCTTGCGCATTTCCGGGCAGGGCGACCAGGCCGATCGTGGCGGCGGTCGCCAGGCTGGACCCGTTGATCGCGCCGAAGCCCGCAGCAGCCGCCTATCGCGGCATAGGCCAGCCCGCCGCGGCGGTGGCCCATGAACTTGGCGGCGGCGTCGAACAGATCGCGGCTGGCATCGGCGGCAAAGAACAATTGCGCCATCAGGATGAACAGCGGCAGCGTGCCCAGTTCGTACCGGGTCAGCGTGTCGATGGCGACCACGCCCGACTTGTACAGCGCAGGCTCGACCCCCAGGATCAGCATCATTCCGCCCAGGCCTACGAGGCCCAGTGCCGCCCCGATGCGAAGGCCCGCGATCAGCAGCGTGAACAGCAGGAGCACGCCGACCAGCCCGGTGCCCGCATTGGCAAAGATCATGGCTGCCTCCGCGCCATGCGCCAAGCCAGCAGGCAGGTGATGAACAGCAGCCCGGCGCTCGCCAGCATGCGCATCGCGGCCCAGGGCACGCCCAGCAGCTCGCTGCGTTCGTGGCTGTCCCACATGTCGATCTGGATCCACGCGCTGCCCACCAGCAGCCCTGCAAAGAACAGCAGGGCGGCGGCGTCGGCAAAGCGGCGCGCGCGGCGCCGGGCCTGTTCGCCCAGCCGGTCGACCACGATGTGGACCTTGGCGTGCGACCGCATGACGGTCGAAGCGATCAGCCCCGCGACGCCCGCCAGCAGGATCGCGGGCTGCATCAGCTCTATCGATCCGTGCAGCGGCAGGCCTACATGGCGCCCGATGGCGCCCGCCGTGTCGATGGCGGTGGCGAGCATCAGTCCGATGCCGCCCAGCCAGATCAGCCAGGTGAACGCGCGTTTCATGCCGGGCCGACCCTGCCGTCCGGTGTGGTGGCGATGGCGGGCAGCGACGCCTGCTGCGTGATCGCCTCGACATAGCGGAAGATCGCTGTGCGCGCGTCTGCATCGGCAAGTACCGGGCGGCCCGGCGGCTCGACATGCACGGCGATGATCGAGGTCCGGACCGGCGCATCGTCGGCAAAGACCAGCTCGCCCATGAAGGCGTTCACCGCCTCGGGGTGGAAGGGCGCAAGCGTATAGGCGGGATCGGGTTCGAAGCCGAACAGGGTCTTGCGCCTTTCCGCCCATTCGCGGCGGGCGGGGTGATCCTGCGCGGGGCTGAGCGCGCTGGTCACGACGCAGCCATTGCCCAGCCCGTGAAAGACCGGGCGATCCCCGGCGAAAGGCGATGCCGCGCACGATATGGGCGTGGTGGCCCAGCACCGCATCGGCGCCAGCCTCCATCGCGGCATCGGCCAGCGTCCTTTCGTAAGGTTCGAGCAGCGCGGGGGTGTGGACCTTGCCCTTGTGCAGCGCGACGAGCACGATATCGGCGCGGGCCCGCAGCGCGGTGATATCATGCGCCAGCCGGTCGAGTTCGGACCCCGCCACATGCGCCAGCGGCGCGGCGGGCGCGATGGGCGATCCGTCGGCGGTGTCGACGCGCAAATAGTTGCAACCCGCGCTGTTTTCGCTCGCCCATGCCGCTTGCGGCCCCACGCAATTATAGCTGAGCAGGCCAACGCGCCATCCCCTCGCCTCGGTGATGGCAGGCTCGCCGGCTTCCGCCAGATCGGCCCCGGCGCCGGTGAAGGCAATGCCCTGCGCCGCCAGCCCCGCGCGCGTCTCGGCAATGCCGCGTGCGCCGCAATCGGCGATATGGTTGCCCGCAAGGCTGACCATGCCAAATCCGGCGCGCGCCAGAGCGGCGAGATTTCCGGGCGGGGCGGCAGGAGCGGGGACATCGCCTGCCAGCTCGTCTCCGCCGCTGGCATGGGGGACTTCCAGATGGCCGATGGCCAGGTCCGCGGCGCGCAGGGCAGGGGCGATACCCGACAGCCAGTGATCGGCATCGGGCTCGTCCAGTACCAGATCGCCGGTGACGACGATGCGGAGGGGCGAGCGCGGGAAAGCGGAGGCGGCTCTGCCGTTCAATCGAGCGGCTCCATCACGCCCGGCTGCGCGACCGGCAGGTCGATGCGCGCAGCCCCGGCATCCGCGCCGCGCCATACGGTCAGCACCGGAGCGGGGTCCTGCCTGATCTCGGCCAGATTGCGCTGGCGCGGATCGGCGCCCGCGATGGTGACGCGCAGGCGGTGCCCGGCCGGGACCACGCGCGATACGGGCGTCAGGTCGATGGCAAGTTCGGCCCTTTGCCCCACCGGCAGCGGCGCGACATCGGCCTCCATCCCCGAATGCCACGGAAGGCCCAGCGTATCGAACGGGGCGGTGCCCGTCTTGCGGTGCGACAGGGCCAGCCGGCCGAAGGCAATCACCTCGTCCTTCCCCGACGGGTCGATCTGGTCCAGATAGACGAACACATCGGCATCGGGCGTGCTGGACGATACCGGGACGTGGATCACCGGATAGCCAACCAGCGTCATCGGCGCATCCAGCGGCGCGCTGGTATAGCTCAGCCCGTGCTGGTCCATCGGGGGCGCCCAGAAGGCGAAATATTCGCTGTCCGCCACATCGTAATCGACGGTGAAGCGGTCGCTCCCCGCAGCGGCGGGGCTTGCCAGCAGGGTGCCATCGTTGACCGATCGCGCGGTACCCGACGTGCCGCCCGCCAGATAGTACGGAACCGCATCGGGGAACGTGCCGGGCAGCCGTTCGGACTGCATCCAGCCCTTGTTCTCGACCATGAATTTCGCGCGCGGTTCATCCTCGATGCCGTTGTCGATGCCTTTCAGCTGGTGATCAAAGAAGCGGCGGATCTCTCCGGCGAAGTCGAAGCCGGGCGGCGGGACGCAATGATCGCCCGGCCCGACCAGCAGCCGGGAACCCGGCATGTTGGCCGCGCTTAGGATCGTCTGCGCGGTGGGTTCGTCGTGCCAGTTGCCCCAAAAATAGGTTGCGATCCCGGCGTCGCGGATCGCGTCCAGCTTGCTGTAGACCGCGACCTCGTCCCAGAAGCGATTGCCGGTGAATTCGGATACGCTGTCGCGATAGGGCATGCCGTACCACAGCGCGCCCATCGGCGTATTGCCCGCATGCTGCGCCACCGCCGCGCGCAATTGCGATCCGTCGCTGTCGCCGTCTACGGGAATGCTGGCCAGATCCACCGAAAGCGGTTCGTCTGGGCGGGTGTTGAACTGGGCCGTGATGCCCCCGCGCCGGACGAAGCTGTATTTGTCGAGTTCGGACGAACCCACGAACACGGCCTTCAGCGAAGGCGGCGCGGTGGTCGCGGCCTGGAACGCGGTGCCGCCGAGATAGGAGCAGCCGACCATGCCGATGTCGCCCGTCGTATAGTCCTGCCGCGCCAGCCATCCGATCAGGTCGCGGCTGTCCAGCGCCTCGGTCCGGTCCTGGAAGCCGCGCCTGGTGCCGTAGGATGCGCCCTTGCCGCGAATGTCGGCGACGGCGACGACATAGCCGGCCCGCAGCAATGTCTGCAACGCCAGCCGGTCGTCGGCTGCGAGCTCGACGATTTCGCCCTCTTCATTGCGAAAACGGGCGCGGTAGGGCGTGGCGACGAATATGCCGGGCAGCTTTTCTGCGGCTGGCACGTCGCCGTGCGCGGGGCGATAGACATTGACCGCCAACCGCGTGCCGTCGCGCACGGGGACGTAGAGCGAGGTGCGCACCGCGTCGGGGTAGGGGGCTTGATGCGCCGTCCCTGCCGAGGACGCCGGGGTGGATGCAACGGGAGAAACGGCCGGGCTGCACGCGCTGATGAGCAGCCCCATGGCGACCGCGCGGGCGGCGGTGGTGATACGCATCGATCCTCTCCCGTCTCTTGTTGCAAAGGACCATCGCGATTGGCGATTTTGCTTGCAACTTCTTTATCATAAATAATATCGTCAACAATCTGGAAGCGATAAGGCGCGGAGAAGATCGCATGGACATCACGACGGACCCGGACGGCAAGGCGCCCAGCGCTTTGCAAGTGGCCGACTTCATTCGCGAGCGTATCCGGCGCGGGCGGCTGGTTCCCGGACAGCGGCTGGTCGAGGTCGAGATCATTCGACAAACCGGGGCGAGCCGCGCCAAGGTGCGCGAGGCGTTCCAGCGGCTGGAGGTGGAAGGGCTGGTCGAGATCGAGGAATACCGCGGCGCATCGGTGCGCGACGCCGGAATCGACGAGGTGCGGCAGATCTATCAGTGCCGCGCCGCGCTCGAAGGGCTGTGCGCCGCCCAGTTCATCGCCAACGCCAGCGAGGAACAGCGCGCTGAGCTGGTCGAGATCCAGCGCCAGCTCGACGCCTGTGTCGAGGACCGGATGCCCGAGCAGTTCGGCCGGCTCAACATGGCATGGCACCGCAAGCTGATAGAGGGGGCGGGCAACGAGATCGCCGCCAGCCTGCTGGAGCGGCTGCACGTGCCGATCCACCGGCTGATGTTCGAAAGCTTCTACAACGCCGACCGGCTGAAAGGCGCCAACGCGGACCACCACCGCGTGCTGGACGCGATCATGGCGAACGATGCTGTGCGCGCCAGTGCGGAGATGCAGGCGCATATCGGGGCAGGGCTGGGCGTGCTGTCGCTGATCCATGAGGAAGTGTTGGCCTGAAGACAGGTGCTTGCGTGATGAGGCGAGCAGATTGACGAATCATGTGCAAGCCCTTTCATAAACCCCGTGAACGCTTCCGACGTATGGTAACGCCGTAAGTTGCGCCTTGGTGTCGTTTGGAGCCGGGCGCGGCTGTCCCGAGCGGGATATTGCTTGAAAATCCCCGGCAAGCTCACTGAAAAGCAGCGATTTGACTGCTCGCGACAAGCCGGGTCTCGCGCCGCGGACGAGTGCCGGGTGCTGTCGCATCAAACAGCGGGCGCCATTGCGGCAAGTGAACTGCCTGCCCTCGCAATGAAAGCGCTTGCGTGACGGCGGCCCCGACCCTATCAGGACAAGCATCCAGCCTATCTGGCCCACCGCATCCGGACGAGAAATGAGCGCGAAACAGCCCGACGCGATTTCGATCCCGATCTGCCGGAGGATTTCGATTCCGCGCACATAGGATTATGCGCGGCTGCGGGCGGAATGTCCGGTGGCGCATACCGACCGGCTGGGCGGGTTCTGGGCTCTGACCCGCTATGACGACGTGGAGCGCGCGGCGCCGGACTCCCGCACCTTCACGACCGCGCGTGCAAAACGTCGTTCCCAAGGTGGCGTTTACCGGCCGACGCCCGCCGCTGCACCTGGATCCGCCGGACCACACGCCCTATCGAAGGGCGCTCAACCCGCTTCTTACGCGGAGTCAGGCCGAGGAGCTCGAAGCCGCGCCCGACGCACTCGCCCGCGAATTGCTCGAGCCGCCGATAGTGGCGAAGGGCGGCGGCGACATCTGCGCCGAATTTTCGAGCTATTGCCCGTCACCTATTCGGCGAATGGATGCGGGTCCCCGCACGACTGGCTGGATACGCTGCACGATGCCGGGCGCGCTTTTATCCTGGCCGTTCATTCCAGCGACCCGACAGCGATGAAGGAAACGAGCCTTGCGCTTTATGACATGGCGCGCGCACTGATCGCGCGACCGCAAGGCCGAGTCCGCAAGATCCTGCCAATCGATCCTACCAGCGCGCTGCTGGCGCCGCGGTGAACGGCAAGCCGCTCGATGACGAATGATCGTCGGGACGGTGCGGCAAGTGCTGGTGGTCGGCATGGTCGCGCCGATGGTGATGGTCGGGCGATATCGCCGTTCACCTTTCGCGGGAACGGGAATTGCAGAGCCGGCTGCGCAACGAACCTTCGCTGGTTCCCGCGGCGATAGAGGAATTCCTACGCCTTTATTCCCCCTATCGCGGCTTTGCGCTAGGACGCCGACGCGCGATTTGGATTTGGCGGCCGCACTATCCGCGAGGACGAACCGGTGGCGCTGGTCTATGCATCGGCCAATCGCGATGAGACAGTCTTTCCGAAGGCAGACCGATTTGTGCTGGACCGGCCCAATATGGATCGAGCCTCGCGTTTGGTCGCGGGCCGCACAATTGCCCTGGGATTCATATCGGTCGCATGGAGCTTCGGGTCGCGCTGGAAGAACTTCTTGCCACGACACGGCGTTCGAACTTGTCCGGCCCGGTGGTGCCGACCCGATGGCCCGAGATCGGAGCCCTGTCGGTTCCGCTGAGGTTCACTCTTGGGTCTGATTGCCCTTCCCTGTGCCGAGCAGTGCCGGGATGCAACGACGATCTTGCATGACGATCCGGCGGACCGGAGGCCCCAACGCTGGACGATGTGGCGCATTTGCCGGCGTTTCATCGGCAACGGTCAGCCGGTTTCTTAACAATCCCAAGCATTGTCGCCGAAGCAACCGGAAAACGCATCCGTCGAGGCCATGCAGCACGCCGGCTATATCCCCAATGCTCTTGCCGGCGGCCTTGCATCAGTCAGGAGCCGCATGGTCGCGGTACTAATCCCGCATCTCGACGACTCCCTGTTCAATGACGACCGTCGAGTCGATGACCGAGGAATCTGAACGCCAGCGGCATCAATGTCATGTTGGGGCTGACCGGAGTCGGTCGCGCGCACGGACGAGTTGATCCGTGCGGCGCTGGCCCGCCGGGTGGACGCGATCATCTCCACCGGGCCGATCGGCGCGCAGATGTCCCAGGTCTCCGGCGCAGCCGCACTCTTTCATCCAGATCTGGGAACTGCCGGAAGATCCGCCGGCATGGCGATCGGCTTCTCGCACCGCGACGCGGGCCGCGACCTGGCGCGCTTCGTCGCCTCGCGCGGGTTATCACAGGCCATTCCTGGTGACCGCCGATGGCAGCAGGGCAAAGCTTCGCCGCGACAGCTTTATCGAGGAATGGAAGTCGATCGGCGGCGGAGACGAACCGGGTGGAACGCTGGTGGACATTCCTTCGCGCTATGGCCATGCGCGCCGCGCCTTTGCCGATATGCGCAGGCTGGACCCCATGCCAGACGTGGTGCTGTGCGGATCGGATTACCTGGCGCAGGGCATCATCGTCGAGGCCGAGGCCGCCGGGTTGAAAGTGCCCGACGACCTGGCCGTGATGGGCTTTGGCAACAGCCTGATCGCGGGCGAGATGCGGCCGACCATCACGACCGTCGACATCGACGGTTCGCGCATCGCGCGCGAGGTGATGTCGGTGTTGCGCCGCCATGGTGCGGGCGAGGAGATACCGCATAACTCCATCGACGTCGGCTATCGCATCATCGCGCGCGAAAGCGCCTGACGGTCAGAAACTGATCCGCGCGCCGATGGCGAACTGGCGGCCGATCGGATTGGCCGCGCTGGCGTCATAGCCGCCGCTGCCATTGCCGCTGGGCGCGATGTTCACATAGGGCGGGTCGGCATCGAACAGGTTGCGAACCTCGCCGATCAGCTCCAGCCCCTCCATCGGCCCGGCGGGAAAGCTGTCGCCCACGCGCCACGTCAGCGCCAGATCGACCGGCGTGAACGAATCCACCTTCTCCGACGGCGTGACCGCGATATTGGTATAGCCGCCCACATGGGTCGCTGCGACGCGCACCGACATCGGGCCATGATCCCAGTTGGCGGCGACCCGCGCCTTGAACTTGAGGGGCTGGAAGATCAGGTTGCGCTGGTCCAGCAGATCGGCGGCGGGCGCGACGGCGACCTTGTAGTCGGTCAGATAGGTGCCTGACGCGGTCAGCGTCACGCGGTCGTCCATGCCCAGATCCAGCAGGTAACGCATGTTGAAGTCGATGCCGCGGGTGATTGACTTGCCGAGGTTGAGGCTGCGTCCATCGACGAACAGTTCGACATTGGCGATATCGCCGCCCGGGATCGGCTGGTTGAGCACGGCATAGCCCTGGTCGATCAGGGCCTGCACCCGGTCGCGCGCATCCTGACCACGCAGGATGACGCCGGTGCCGGCATATTGATCCTCCGACGCCAGGATGGCCAGGTTCGACAGATTGGCCGAGACCTGGTTGTCATAGGCCACGTCGAAATAGGTGACCGACAGCCGCAGATTGTCCAGCGGGTCGAGGTCCGCGCCCACGGACCATGTGGTCGCGGTCTCGGGGCCGAGGTCGAGATTGGCGCCGATTGCGCAAAGCCCAGCAGCGGCGGGCCGCCGTCGGGGTTCTGATAGCTCTGGCCGAACAGCGCCGAGCTGTTGCCATAGATCTCGGGGATCGTCGGCGCACGGAAGGACGTGCCATAGCTTCCGCGCAGGGTCAGCATGTCGACCGGCCGCCAGTCGATGCCGAATTGCGGATTGGTCGTGCTGCCGGCATCGCTATAGCTGTCATAGCGGACTGCGGCCGTGACCTTCAGCTCGCGGAAGCCGGGGATCGCATTGGCCGAGCCGAAGATCGGGATCAGCATTTCGCCATAGACGCTGTCGACCTTGCGATCGAACTCGCGAAAGGTGATCGGCGTGTCGGGATTGCCGCGCGCGAGGCCGAGCCGGGCGGTGAACTCCTGCCGTTCGTAGCCGGCCGCAAGCATGACGTCGCCGCCCGGCAGCGCGAACAGCGGGCCATTGGCGGATGCCTCGTAAAAGGTCAGCTCGCCCTGGGTGGGGGCCAGGAAGATCTGGTTGAACAGCCCGTCCAGCACGGACTGGCTCGTGCGGCCGAGCCCATAGGGATCGAGCGCCGTTTCGGGATCGCTGCTGGCCAGCGCGGCCGCCAGTGCCCCGCGGTTGAGCCCGTCGTAGGAGCCCGAGAAATCGCTTGTCTCGCCATAGCTGACCAGCGTGTTCAGTTCCCAATCGAACGGCAGCTGCACGCGCAGGCCGGGGAGACCTGCCAGCTTTCGGCATAGCCGGTCGTCTGGCTTGTCGGCACGTCGTTGATGAAGCTGTAGTCGATGGTGTAGCTGTCGCCGGTAAAGCCGGGCGGCGTGACGAAGAACGCGTTGGTCGTCGGCACCGTCAGCCGCGTGTTGAGCACCGGGCCCTTGCGGCGGAACTTGCGCTTGGAATAAAATCCGTCGACTCTGAATTCCAACCAGTCGGCCAGTTCGTAGCTGCCCGTCCCATTCACGGAATCATACTGCTGCTGCGGGAAGAGGTCCTGTCCCGGATTGCTGTCGCACAGGTTGAGCGTGCCCGCGGTAATGTCCCCGGCATTGGCCCGCGTATAGCGATCGGGCAGGGCATAGGTGTTGCCGCCATAGCTGAGGTTGCCCGGCGCGCATCCGGTTATGCGATAATCGTTGCCGCCGAACGGCCGCTGGTCGCTGGTGAAGAAATCGCGGTCGTCCCCGCTGAGATTCGAGCGGTAGACATGCTCGTACGCGACCATGATCTGGCCCCGCTCGAAGACCTTGCCCAGAGCCGCGCCGGCCGACCATTCGTCGAAGGCGCCGTCCTCTGCAGCGCCGTAGCGGGCAAAGGCTTCTACCCCGTCGAGAGAGCGGCGGGGGATCAGGTTCACGACGCCCGCCACCGCGTCCGAGCCGTAGATCGCCGACGCGCCATTGGCCACCACCTCGACCCTTTCGACGCCCAGCGTCGGCAGGACCGACGGATCGGTGGAGCGGCTGTTGTTCACCACGCGGTGCCCGTCGATCAGCACCAGCGTGGCATAGGGGCCGATCCCGCGCAGGTTCACCGTGTTGCCATAGACGATATTGCCCGAGCCGCCCGCCTGACCGCGAGAGTTTTCCGAGACGCCAAGGTCGAAGTTCTGCGGCAGTTCCTTGATCACGCGGTCGATGGTGACGGCACCGGAATTGGTAATCTCGTCACGGCCCAGCACGATTGCCGTGGCGCCGACGGGGGCGCCATTGCTGACGCGGCTACCGGTCACCACGATTTCGGAGGTTGATGGAAGCGCTTGCACCGGATCGCCAGTTTCAGCCGCCGGATCATCGGCCGATTGCGCCATCGCCTGCATGGGCGACGCCAGAGCCATCAGTGATACACCTACTGCGAGACGGCCCATGAGATTTGCCGAACCTGCCAAGTATGCCTTCGTCATCTCTCTCACTCCCCACATCCATCCGATCTGTGCCGGTGATGACAAGGGAAGGCCAAAACAGGCCGATGCACGACCAAAAAGCCGCAGACGATGTTATTGGCAAAATTGTTGATAATCGGTTGGTCTTTCTCTGTCAGCCCTGCGGTCGTCGCGAATGGTTCGTAAATTGCTGGAGGAGAATGCAGATCACGCAGCCTCCATGAAGGCAATCATCAATTGCAATGATGGAAAGCCATCAATCAAATCATTTTTGAACATTTCGCCGAATGCGGTAAGGCCAATTTCAATCGCCCGGTCAGATAGGACTGCCCGGCAGGAAAGGCCACACAGGGAGAGATAGACTGTGACCGACAGAAGCTTTGCACATTCCGCTTCGCGCCTCGCGCTATTCGTGGCCGCGATGGCCGCCGGCAGCGCAGCTGTTCCTGCTTTGGCCCAGGAGAGCGCCGGATCTTCCGCAGAAGAGGATGCTCCGGTCGGCGCCATCATCGTCACCGCGCAGCGCCGGGCCGAAAATCTTCAGGACGTGCCGGTCAGCCTGACCGCGGTGGGCGAGGACACGCTGGAAACGCGCCAGATCAACGACCTCAGCGGTATTGCCGCTGCCGCCCCCAGCCTTCAGGTTGGCGCGGACAATAATTTCGCTGTCCGCGGCGTGGGGACGCTGGCCTTTGCCAATACGATCGACACCAGCGTCGCACTCGCGCTGGACGAGGTGAACCTGGGCCGCCCCGACCTCGGCGTGCCCATGCTGTACGACGTCGCGCGGGTCGAGGTGCTGAACGGACCGCAGGGGCTGCTGTTCGGCAAGAATGCCTCGGCCGGCCTGCTCAACATCGTGACCGCGCAGCCCGAGATCGGCGAATTCTCGGGCAGCACCGACCTGGAGATCTCCAACCGAGCAACACCGGGCGCGGATCGCAACGCGCCGGGCATCATCGCCAAGCAGGTGCTGAACATCCCGGTCTCAGAAAACTCCGCGCTGCGCCTCAACGCGCTTTACGCCTACCAGGAATCGCCGGTGACGCGCATCGCTGCACTGCAGGGGGGAACGATCCCGTTCTTCGACGTGGAGCGCAAGAACTATGACGCGAACCGCAACGTCCAGCTGAAGGCGAAATATCTCTACGAGGGCGACGGCGGTCTTTCGGTCTATGTGATCGGCGATTACAACCGGATCCGGACCGGCCTCAATCGCTTCGGCAATACCTTCCTGCAGTTCGGCGAGGGAAGCGCGCGCGAGCAGCTCGTCCTGGATGCGGGCGCGACGCCCGGGCCTGACAATTTTCTGAATACCGCCGATGGCGGCTTTTTCGTCGATTCCGACATCGGCGGCGCGCAAGCGACCGTCAGCTATGAATTCGATTCGGGTTTCGAACTGTCGAACACCTTCGCATGGCGCTATTTCGACACGCAGCAGAACCTGGACGTCGACGGCGTTCCCACGCCGGAGGTAAACACCAACTATTCCGACACTGCCTATGACCAATTCTCGAACGAGCTTCGCCTGTCGCTGCCCACGGGCGAGCGGCTGAGCGGCCAGGTCGGCCTGTATTATTTCGAATCCAAGCTGGACACCAGCAACGCGTTGTTCGGCAATGGCGGCTTCCCGAACTTCCTGCTGCCGAATTTCCCGTTCTGCGTCGGCGCGGTTGCCGCGCCGGGCGGACCGCCGAACTGCTCGGTCAGCAACGACTATTTCCTGGGCCGCTCCTATTTCGCGACGCAGGACACTACCAGCTATGCGGGCTTCGGCCAGTTGACCTATGAGCTGGCGGACGGGCTGGAAGTGTTCGCCGGCGCCCGCGTCACCCGCGACGAGGTGGAACTGGAAGTCGACCAGGGCCAGATCAACGCGTTCATCGACCTGGGCGTCCTGCCCGGCGTCTATTCGGGCAAGACCGACAACACCAATTTCAGCTGGAAGGTCGGCGGCCAGTACGAACCGACGCGCGACATCATGCTCTATGGCTTCTATGGCCGCGGCTATAAGGGTCCCGGTTACAACACCACCGCGATCGCCGATGCCAATGGCGTGCCGCAAGTGCAGCCGATCGACCCCGAGACATCCGACGCGTTCGAGATCGGCGTGAAGACCACGCTGCTGGACGGCGCGGTGACCTTCAACGTGGCGGCGTTCCGCACCAAGTTCGACGATTTCCAAGTGCAGGCGTTCGACCAGGAGCTGCTGACCTATGTCGTGCAGAACGCAGCCAAGGTGACGACGCAGGGCGTCGAGGTGACGCTGGGCGCCCGGCCGTTCGAGGGGCTTAGCATCAACGGTTCGGCGACGTTCCTGGACGCCGAATTCGACAGCTTCCCCGGTGCGCAGTGCTATCTGGGCCAGCCCGATCCGTCCTGCGCGACCGATGGCACCTTCGATGCAGGCGGCAACACCCTGCCGCTGTCGCCTGACCTGACCGCCACCGTTCAGGCCATCTACGAGTTCCCGGTGAGCGGAGATGTCATCCCGTTCATCCAGGGCAACTGGTATCACCGGTCCAGCGTCAACTACCAGATCAACGCGGTGCCGGGGGCCAGCTTTGGCGCGGTCGACACGTTCGGCTTCAGCGGCGGCGTCAATATCGACGACCGCGTGCGGGCCAGCCTGTTCTGCAAGAACTGCACGAACGAGCATATCCCCGTCAGCATCGCCACCGATTCCGGCGAGAACAATGACGGCGTGCTGACCTACAACCAGCGTTTCGGCCTGGACTCGGTCCGCTCGGTCGGCATTTCGCTCAGCGCGGAATATTGATCATCGTGAGCGGCATGGCACTTCTGCGAGCGGATCGTCCGCTCGCAGAGGTGCCCGCCGGGTCGCATCAGTAAGGTTGATGAAATGCGATAAGCCTTATCCATTTCTCAAATCCCGGCGCCGCTCCTAAGCCGGTGGGCAACAGGCGAGCGGCGGGGCAGACAATGCGGGCATGCACCGCACGGAGCGGAAGAGCAGTTATGGGCGATCGCAGGACATTCTGGCTGCATGGAACAATTGCGGCGCTGGCATTGTCGTCATGCGCTCCGGTCACGCAGGACGCTCCCCTTCCGACCACCCAGGACCTGGGTCAGCCCGAGCTAACGACCCGCTCGATCCCGATCATCGAGGTGGAGGGGCTGCGCTTTCGCGACCTCGACCGCAGCGGATCGCTGACGCCTTACGAGGACTGGCGCCTGCCGCCGCAAGAGCGCGCCGATGACCTCATCGGGCGCATGACGCTGGAGGAAAAGGCGGGGCAGCTGATCGTGCCGGGGCTCAACCCGAACGCGGATTTCGGGCAGCAGGCGACCGGCCACGACCTTGAGGGGCTGGCGCGGACGATCGCGACCCAGCATGCGACCCATCTCAACATCAGGCTTTCCGCCGATGCCGCCACGCTGGCCCGCTCCAACAACGAGGCGCAGGCGGTGGCCGAAAGCGCACGGCTTGGCATCCCGCTGACGATTTCCAGCAATTCGCGCCACAGCTTCACCGGCCTGATCGGCGCCAGCTTTGCGGGGGGTTCGTTCAGCGAGTGGCCCAATTCGCCCGGCTTTGCAGCGCTGGGCGATGAGGATCTGGTCCGACGTCAGGCCGATCTGGTCCGGCGCGACCTGCGCGCCGTCGGCATCTCGATGCTGCTAGGACCGCAGATCGACCTGGCGACCGAACCGCGCTGGCCGCGCTTTTTCGAGACATATGGCGAGGATCCCGAACTCGCCTCGCGCATGGCGGCGGCGTTCGTGACCGGCCTGCAGGGCAGCGGCGAAGGGCTCCAGCCGAACGGCGTGGCAGCGGTCATCAAGCATTTCGCCGGATACAGCGCCGCGGTCGACGGGCTTGATGCGCATAATCGCTATGGACGCTTCTCGCAGGTCGATGCGGATGAATTCGCCCTTCATGTCCGTCCGTTCGAGGGAGCGATCGAGGCGGGCGCCGCCGGCGTCATGCCCGCCTATTCCATCCTGCGAGGACTGGAATTCGATGGCCGGGAGACCGAACAGGTCGGTGCGGCCTTCAACCGCGATGTCATCAGCGGCGTGCTGCGCGGCCAGCTGGGCTTCGACGGGCTGGTCCTTTCGGACTGGGCCATCATCGAGGATTGCGGCGACATCTGCATGCAAGGCTTCCCCGAGGGAACGCGGCCGAGCTTTCAGGGCGTATCGACCGCCTGGGGCGTCGAGGAGCTGACCAGGGTGCAGCGCGTCGCCAAGGCGATGAACGCGGGCGTGGACCAGTTTGGCGGACTTGAGGATGCCACGCCGATCACCGAGGCGGTTCGCAGCGGCCTTGTCAGCGAGGAACAGCTGGACCGTGCGGTACGGCGCGTGATGCTGGTTGATCTGGCGATGGGACAGTATGAACATCCCTTCGTCGAGGTGGACGGCGTCGTGGAGCGGGTCGGCAGCGAGCGCGACAAGGCATGGGGCCGTTCGGTGCAGGCGCGCTCGATGGTGCTGCTCGAAAACGACGGGCGGCTGCCCGCCGCGCCCGGCACAAGGGTGCTGCTGCACGGCGTGGATCCCGATGCCGCGCGGGCAGCGGGGCTGGTGCCGGTCGACGATCCCGCCGATGCGGAGCTCGCGGTGATGCGCGCGACCTCTCCGTTCGAAAGGCTGCATCCCAATTACATGTTCGGATCGATGCAGCAGGAGGGCAGCCTTGCCTTTCCCGCCACGTCCGCGCCCATGACTTTCGTCAGGGAGCTGCCCGCCGGCTTGCCGCTTGTTGTCGAGGTGCAGATGGACCGCCCGGCGATCCTGACGCCGTTCAAGCAGCGCGCGAACGTGCTGATCGCGGGGTTCGGCGCGGATGATGCGGCGTTCCTGGACGTTCTGACCGGCACGACCACGCCCGAAGGCCGCCTGCCGTTCGAACTGCCATCCTCGATGGCGTCGGTCGCAAGGCAGCGTCCCGGCACGCCCTCCGACACCGGCGATCCGCTGTATCCGCTGCATTATCGTTTCGGGGACGCCCGCTAGGCAGCGGCGCCCCCGGACGCCGGTCCTACGGTAACCACAGCCACGCCGGTTTCGATCACGAGGAGTGGGCAACCTCGATCAGCTTGCGCCTCAGCCAGGCCAGCCCCTCGTCCTTGGACCGGGTCGAATGGTACATCATCATCTCGCGCATCGCCGGCAGGTCGAAATCGGTGTCCGCAATCCGCAGCGACAGCGGGTCCGCACAGACGCGGGCGAGGCGCTCGTGCATCACCGCCAGCCGATTGGTATTGCGCAGCAGCCACGGCACCTGGATGAAGGACTGGGCGGTCACTTCCACGCGGCGGTCGGGTATGACCTTGGCCAGGGCATCCTCGATGAACGTGTCCCGTCCGGCGATGCGCACGCTGACATGGCCGCAGCCCAGGAACTGGTCCAGCGACATGCGGCCTTCCAGCACGGGGTTCGATCGGCAGCCCACCACCACCAGCCGCTCGTCAAAGATCTTCTCGCGCGGGTGGTCGCCGTCCATGAACTGCTCCGGGGAAATGGTCAGGTCGGCCACGCCCCTTTCGATCAGTTCCGAAGTGTCGGGCGTCGGGAGCGTCAGGTCCAGCCGGATGCCCGGCGCTTCTTCGTGCAGGGTCCTGATCAGCGGGACCAGCAGCACCGTGGTGATGAAGTCCGAGGTGACGATCTTGAACTGCCGCTTTGACGTTCGCGGATCGAACACCGTGCCGGTTGCGATCAGGCTGCGGAACCTGATCAGCGTCGCGTCCACCTCTGGCGCCAGGGCGAGGGCGTGCGGCGTGGGAAACATCTTCTTGCCGTTCTGCACCAGCAGCTCGTCCTGAAAGGAGTTGCGCAGCCGCTTGAGAGCCGCGCTCATCGCGGGCTGGGTGATGTTCAGGCGGCGGGCAGCTGCCGTCACGCTGCGCTCTTCCATCAGCACGTTGAAAGCCACCAGCAGGTTGAGATCGAAATTATCGAGCCGCATGAACGATCGGTAGCATCTATGCATAACGAGAAGAACAAAAAATTGGACGTATCCTCACCGCCGTGACAGCCTGCCCCGCAAGGTCACAGCAGAAGACCGCTTTGGGAAGGATTTCACGATGCAGAAGCATTTGTTCGGAGGCACCGCGCTCGCTCTCGCGCTGGTCTGCCAGCCTGTCCTTGCACAGGACGCCGACGGGGCAGGCTCCTCCGGCCCGGAACAGGCCGCCGAACAGCGGACCGGCGGTCTCAACGTCATCACGGTGACTGCCCAGCGGCGCGAGGAAACGCTGCAGGATGCGGCGATCCCGATCAATGCCGCAACCGGCGACCAGCTCGAGCTTGCCGGGGTCGTCGATGCCACCGCGCTGAACCGGGTCGCACCGTCGCTCTACGTGGTGAACGGGGGCGGGTCGAACCCCGGCTATTTCGTGCGCGGTGTCGGTAATTTCACCAATAACGGCTACACCAACCCCGCGATCGCGTTCAATATCGACGGGGTCTATATCGGTCGTCCCTCCTCGACCATCGCGTCCTTCCTCGACCTCAACCGGGTAGAGGTCCTGAAGGGACCGCAAGGCACGCTCTATGGCCGCAACGCCACCGGCGGCGCGGTCAACGTGATCCCGAATACTCCCGAACTGGGCGTGCTGGGCGGCGAGATCAGCGGGCAATACGGCAATTACGATGCCTATCAGCTGATCGCCGTTCTGAACGTGCCTGTCGGAGAGCGCGTCGCGGCACGGCTTGCAGGTACAAGGAGCGAGCACGACGGCTATTACGCTGACGGAACCGGCGATGCCGATGATCTGGCCTTGCGCGGGCAGCTTTTGTTCGAGGTGAGCGACGTTTTCGATATCCGGCTGTCGGCGGACTATTCCACGACCAAGGGCGTCGGGCCCGGCGTCAATGTCGATGGCGTCTATGTCTTCTCGCCGTTCAATCCCGGTGCCACCATCCCGAACTGGAACTTCGTGGCGGCACCCGACGATGTGTCGCAGCCGTTCACGGGCATCCATACGCCCGAAGCTGGCGCGTTCATCCGCGAAACCGCCACGGCCGCCCCGCTGTATTCTCCCCTCGTCGATTACGCCTATCCGTCGCGCGATGACGAGTTCTGGGGCATGAATGCCGAGGTGAACCTCGATCTGGGCGACGTCGACCTTGTCGTCATTCCGGCCTATCGCGAATCCCGCCTCGACAACCAGTTCAACGGCGCTCCGTTCCGCGGCGCGGTACAGCAGGATTTGGCCAAGCAGTTCAGCGTGGAAGCGCGCGCCTCGGGCGATCTCGGACCGGTCGACTGGCTGCTGGGCGCCTATTATTTCGACGAGTCGGTTTCGGGTCTCAACTCGTACAACCAGTTCTCGACCGTCTCGTTCAACCGGTTCGACACCGATACGGAATCCGACGGCCGTTTTCGGGCGGCTGACCTATAATCTTGCCGACGATTTCCGCCTTGTCGGCGGGCTGCGCTATACCGATGAAACCCGCTCCATCGATGCGCGGGTGGACTCGCTTGCCGGGGTCTGCCTGATCGAGCCAGCCTTCGGCCCGCCCAGCTGCCCGCAAGTGCCGAACTTCCCCGTCGGCCTGACCTTGCGCGACACGCTGAAGCAGCTGGATCCGGCGCTGTTTCCCGCCGGTTCGCCGCTGAACGCCGATCCGATCGCCGGGGCCTTTCCCTATGGCCCGTTCGGCATGATGGGACCGCAGGCGCTGCTGATCGTCACGCCGACCGACATCGTGCGCGATTCCGGTGACGAGGAGGTGACCTACCGGCTGGCGGCGGAATACGACGTCACGCCCGACAATCTGCTCTACGCCAGCTTCGAGACCGGCTTTCGCGCCGGGCGGCTTCAACATCACCGTCGGGCAGGAGGAATACGACCCCGAATATATCGATGCCTGGACGCTGGGTTCGAAGAACAGCTTCTTCGGCAATCGCCTGCAGCTGAACCTGGAGGCGTTCTACTGGGAATATCGCGGGCCAGCAGCTTGCGGCGCTGGGCGTCGACGCGCGGGGCAATAATTCGTTCTATACCCGCAATGTCGGCGAATCCTCGATCACCGGGGCCGAGATGGACTTCCAGTTCCTGGCCACGCCGACCACGCTGCTGCGCGGCAACGTTCAGTATCTCGACGCGACCTACGATTCCTTCTCGTTCAACCAGGTCGATCTGTCGGATGCGACCGATCCGCCCAATTTCCTGACGCCAATCACCGGCTGCGACGCCACGCAGGTGCTGGGCCCGCAGCGTTCGTTCGAGATCGACTGTTCGGGCAAGCCCGCGCTGAACGCCCCGGAATGGACGCTGAACCTGGGGATCGAGCAGACCGTTGCGCTGGGCGACATGGAGCTGACCGGCACGTTCGACAGCCGCTATCGCAGCAATCGCGTGGTGGGTTTCGCCTATCTGCCGACCAGCAATAGCGGGGACGACCTGACGCTCGACGCATCGCTGACGCTGCGTCCGGTGGTCGGCGGATGGCGCGCGACTGCGTTCATACGCAACATTACGGACGAGGCGATGCCCACGCTGCGCCAGGTCGGGGCCGGAAACGTGGCGGGGGCAGTCTATGAACCGCCGCGTACCTATGGCCTGCGCCTGGGGTACGAGTTCTGATGGCCCGGCGCGCGGCTGCGATCCTCGCCGGCCTTGCCGCGGCGCTCATGGCTGCGTCACCCGCAGCGGCGCAGGAGACTGGCGGCGAGGGAGCGGCAGAATGGATCACGCTGGGCACGGGCGGGGGTCCGGTGACGAATCCATCGCGTTCGCAGCCGGCGAATCTGCTGCGTTTCGGCGGGCAGGATTATCTGGTCGATGTCGGCGACGGCGCGGCAGGGCAGATTGGCAAGGCCGGGGTGCAGACGCGGATGATCGATGCGATCTTCATCTCGCATCTGCATTTCGATCACACCGGCGGGCTTGGTGCCATACTGGGCCTGCGTTTCCAGACGAGCGGCCGCGACCCGCTGACCATTTATGGCCCGCCCGGAACGCGGCAGTTGGTGGACGGCATACTCGCATCGATGGTGCCCGGCGCCACCGCCAATTACGGAGTGGCGGGCGCGCCGCCGGCGGACCACCGCGCAGGGATCGAGGTGGTGGAGCTTCATGACGGGGAAAGCGCGCGCCTTGGCGGGATGACCGTCACCGCGCGCAGCAACACGCATTACAGCTTTCCCCCTGAGAGCGAGCTTGCGAGCCGGTTCCAGTCGCTGTCCTATCGCTTTGACATGGCGGGCAAGTCGGTCGTCTATACCGGCGACACCGGGCCCAGCCCGGCGGTCGAGGATCTGGCGCGGGGCGCCGATCTGCTGGTGGCCGAGATGATGGACATTCCGCTGACCATCAGCCGCATGCTCGCCGCCAATCCCGGCATGCCGGAAGCGCAGGCCAAAGCGATGCAGTCGCACCTCGCCACGCACCACCTTGCCGCGCGGGACGTGGGCGAAATGGCGGCGCGGGCCGGGGTACCAGCCGTGGTCGTCACCCACTTCGCCGGCCGGGAAGCCGCGGAGCCAGAGCATCTGGACTATTACCGGCAGGCTCGCGAAGCCTATGACGGCGTGTTCCTGATCGCCGACGACATGGATGTATTCCGGCCATGAACCTGATTCCCACGCTCTATTTCGCACCGCAGACCTGCGCGCGGGTGTCGCTGACCGCGCTGGAGGAGATCGGCAAGCCATTCGAGACGCGGCTGATCGCCTTCCTGGCCGGAGAGCATCGTGCGCCCGGCTATCTCGCCGTCAATCCCTCGGGCAAGGTGCCCGCCCTCGTCACCGAAGGCGGCACTCTGGTCCAGAACGGCGCGATCCTCCATTATCTTGCGCTTGCCCACCCGGACGCGAAGCTGCTGCCCGGCACGGACGACCCGCTGCGCCAGTCGCAGGTGCTGAGCTGGCTATTCCGCTGTGCCAGCGATCTGCACCCGCTGGTGTCGCGCTATGTGCTGCCGCAGTTCGGCACGGCGGCCCCCGATGAAGCGGGCGGCATTCGCGCCAGGGCCGGGGAACTGCTGCAGGCGCAATTGCAGCCGATCGACGATCTGCTGCGCGCGCGCGAATGGGTGCTGGACGAAGGCTGGTCGATCATCGACGCCTATCTGTCATGGATCTGGTTTCGCATCAGCGGTGGCGGGTTCGACCAGAGCAGCCTGCCCGCCATCGCGGCGCATCATGCGCGCGCCAGCGAACGGCCCAGCGCGCGGGCGGCGCTGGAGCACGAGGCGCGCGCACAGGCCGAACTGAAGGAGCGCGGGCTGGTCTTCCGCCCGCCGACCTATGACCGTAATCAAGGAGAAGAGAGTGACGGATAGCCCCGCGGTTCGCCGCGTCGTGACGGGACACGATGCCAGCGGCAAGGCCATCATCCAGGAGGACGGTCCGGTTCCGCGCGTCCAGCGGATCGGCGGCGAAACCGGCCCGCTGTTCCACGAAATCTGGAACACGCGCGCCACGCCTGCGCCTATCGACGCGAACTCCGGCGAACCGGCAGAGGACGGCATCCGCCTGGCGCCCCCGGCGGGCGGCACTCGCATCCGCATCCTGGATATTCCGCCCGACGACCCGTCGCTGGACCAGATGACGCCGGAAGAAGCGCGCGCGCATTTCGCCGAAGTCGGCGCGGCCGAGGCTTCGTCCTTCAGCGGCGAGGAATCGCGCCATGTCCGCATGCATCGCACCGAGACCATAGACTATGGCATCGTGCTGGAAGGCGAACTCGTGCTGATCATGGACGAGGGGGAAACCACCGTCAGGGCGGGCGACGTGATCATCCAGCGCGGCACCAACCATGGCTGGGCCAATCGCTCCGACCGCAATTGCCGTATCGCGTTCATCCTGATCGATGGCCGGTTCGCGGACGGGCTGTTCGGCTGAGAATGCACCTGATCGTCTCATTCAAGATCGAATTACCAAGGAACCAAGCATGATACTGGCGACCATGAAAGACGGCACTCCCGACGGGAGGCTTGTCGCGGTGTCAGCGGATCACACCCGCTGCGCGCCGCTGTCCGCAGGCACCATGCAGCGGGCAGTGGAGAACTGGGACGCGGCCGTGGCGGAGGTGGCCGCACTTCACGATTTTCCCGAAGCGGTCGACGCTGGCAAGCTGTCCGCGCCCCTGCCGCGTGCATGGCAATGGCTGGACGGCTCGGTCTTTGCGACCCATGCAGAGCTGATGCAGATCGCCTTCGGCCTCGACCCGATCGATACCGACAGGCCGCTGATGTACCAGGGCATGTCCGACGTCTTCCACGGGCCCCATGACGACATCTTCCTCCCCAGCGAAGACCACGGCATCGATTTCGAGGGCGAATACGCGGTGATAACCGACTTCGTGCCCATGGGCACCGCTCCGGACGAGGCGATGAAGCACATCAGGCTGGTAGTCCAGCTGAACGACTGGTCGCTGCGCGCCATAGCTCCGGTCGAGATGAAGACAGGCTTCGGCTGGATCCAGGCCAAGCCGGCGTGTTCGGTGGCACCCTTTGCCATCACGCCCGAAGAACTGGGTCCGCTGTGGGAAGACGGCAGGGTCTGCGTCGACCTGCATATCGACTGGAACGGCAGGCACATCGGTCATGCCAATGGCCGGCCCATGCTGTTCGGATTTCACGAGCTGATCGCCCATGCCGCACTGACGCGCGATCTTGTCGCCGGAACAATCATCGGCTCGGGCACGGTATCGAACCCGAACTATGCCGAGGTCGGATCCAGCTGCATCTCGGAAATCCGGGCGATCGAGATGATCGCGGAGGGCGGCTTCAAGACCGAATTCATGAAATTCGGCGACCGCATCCGGATGGAAGCACGCCTGCCCGACGGAACCGCTCCCTTCGGCGTCATGGACCAGAAGGTCGCGCGCAAGAAACCGTAACGATCGGCCGCATCACGAAATCTGATGGGCCCGATGCTTGGCGGGCCTTTCCAAGGGACTGGCTTATGAAACTCGATCGCAGGCGCGCCATGGCAGGTATCGGCGCGGCAGGAATGACCTCTGCCTGCGCGACCGCCGGAATGCACGCCGGTCCCGGCGAACGGCCGAACATCCTCTGGCTGACGAGCGAGGACAATAATCCCTTCATCGGCGCCTATGGCGATCCGCTGGCGCGCACGCCCAATATCGACGCGATGGCGCGGGGCGGCATCCTCTATCGCAACATCTATTCGAACGCGCCGGTCTGTGCGCCGTCGCGCTTCTGCCTGCTGACCGGGATCAATCCGGAATCCGCCGCCCCGGCCCATCACATGCGGGCCGAGGCTTCGCTTCCCGAATTCATCCGCACCTATCCCGAATATCTGCGCGCGCTGGGCTATTACTGCACGAACAACGAAAAGACCGACTACAACTGCAAGATCGAACCCGATGCCATCTGGAACGAGTTCGAGCGAACAGGCGCATTACCGCAACCGCCCCGAAGGCGCTCCTTTCATGGCCGTGTTCAACACGCTGATCACCGCACGAATCCCGCCTGTTCGGCGTGACCGAGGGGCATGTCCGGCCAGAGGACGTCAGCCTGCCCGCCTATCTTCCCGATACGCCCGAGGTGCGGCGGGACTTTGCCAGCTATTACAATCTGATGGAGCGGATGGACGCTTTTGTCGGAGACCATCTGCGCGAGCTGGAGGAGGCCGGGTTGCACGAGGATACGATCGTATTCTATTATTCCGACAATGGCGGCTGCATGCCGCGTTCGAAGCGCTATTGCTACGAGGAAGGGCATCGCTGTCGCGCTGGTGGTGCATGTGCCCGAAAAATGGCGCCATCTCGCCCCGGTTCCGGCGGGAAGCGAGGTCGCCGCGCCGGTCAGCTTCATCGATTTCGTGCCGACGCTGCTGTCACTGGCGGGGATCAGGCAGCCTGACGAAATGCCCGGCACGGCCTTCCTCGGCCAGAACATTGCCTCGCCCAAGACCTATGCGTTCGGCATGCGCAACCGCATGGACGAGCGATATGATTTCATCCGCACCGTGACGGACGGCCGCTATCGCTACATCCGCAATTACATGCCGCACCGGCCATTGGGGCAGGTGGTGGCGTTCCCGTGGATGCTGAAAAGCTATGCATCGTGGCATGCGCAGATTCCTGGCGGGCGAGCTTTCCGCCCGTGCAGTCCCGCTTTTTCGAGCCCAAGCCTTATGAGGAATTCTACGATCTTGAGGCCGATCCGGACGAGGTTCGGAATCTGGCCGCCGATCCAGCGGCAGCGGCGGCGACCATGCAGGCCATGCGCACCGCACTGGACGAGCACATGCTGGCGATCAACGACAACGGCTTCATACCCGAAGGATCGCGTCTGGAAGGCTATCTGCAAAGCCGGATCCCGGGCGTCTATCCACTGCGCGAGATCATGCAGCTTGCCGCGCTTGCCGCTGGCGGGGACGCGGATCGGCTGACAGAGCTGACGGCTTCGCTGGACGCGGATAACGAGGTCATCCGCTATTGGGCCGCGACTGGCTTGCTCGTCCGGGCGGGCAGGGCTCTGCCCGCAGCCGATGCGATCCGAAAGGCGCTGGCGCGGGAGAACGTACCGCAGGTCAGGATCGTGCTGGCCGAAACGCTGACGCATGTCGGCGCAGCCGCAACGGGGGTAGCGGAACTGGCGAAGCTGCTGGCAGCGGACCAGCCTGAAATGGTGAGGCTGCAGGCGCTGAACGCTCTTACCTATGTCGACGATCCATCGGCCGCGATGCCGCTGGTACACGGGCTGATGGGCGACCCAGGCTATCTTGGCCGCGCAGCGACCTATCTTGCGCGGGTGCAGGCGGGGACATTCGACCCCCATGTGCCGCTGCTGCCGCCGCGGGGTTGATGCCAGTCCGGCCGGCCAATCGGCAGACAGGCCGCACGGAGTGTCTCGAACCCCTCGTCGTCGTAACGGGCGGTGCATCATCTGATTTGATGGGTTCTCAGCAGAACAACCTATTTGTTCTCGCCGCCTGTTTGGCTATGGCTAATTGGTCAGTCCAGTGTGGCGCTTCCGGTCTACCGCCGTCGCGGTGATCCGGATCGGCCGGTGATTACGACAGAACAACAGAGCTCGCCGAGCAGGAGATTACCATGGTCCGCACACTCGCACGCCACGCACTGGCGGGAGCCTCCGTCGCCGCATTGATGGCGCAGCCGACCGCATCGGCGCAGGCCAGCCAGAGCAACGCGCATGCCGAGCCCGGTGCAGAGGCATCCTCCGCGCAGAGGCGGACCCTCACATTGACGGACGGCTGGCAATTCAACCTTGTCGGCCCGTATGACGAGCAGGGCAATCTGCCAGCGATGCGGCAGGATGATTGGCAAGCGGTGTCGATCCCGCACACCTGGAATCGCGTCGGCTATTACCGCTCGGACCCCGAGAGCCATGTGAATACGCCGGAGAACGTCGATAAGACGCAAGGGGTCGGCTATTACTACACCAGTTTCGCCGCGCCCCAGCTTGCAGGAGGCGAGCGCCTGTTCCTGGAATTCGACGCGGTCAGCAGGACGGCGGAGCTATGGCTCAACGGCACGCGGATCGGGGAAAACCGCAATCCCTTCGGACGCTTTCGCATCGACGTGACCGACCAGATCCGCAGCGGGCAGGCGAACGACCTTTATGTGAAGGTAGACAATACCCAGCCTGCGCTGGGCAACAGCACCGCCGACGTCCTTCCCATGACGGGCGATTTCTTCGTGCGCGGCGGAATCTATCGCCCCGCGCGTCTGGTCATGACGCAGCCGGTCCATTTCGACATGCTCGATCACGGCGGCCCCGGTGTCTATGCCGCCACGACCAGCCTGTCGGGCGACCGCGCAACGATTTCGGTAAGCGGGCGCGTCAGTAATTCCACCGGCTCGGCCACGCCGGTCAGCGTGCTTGCCACCTTGCTGGACGATGCAGGCAGGGTCGTGGGATCATGGCAGCAGGACGCCAGCGTTCCGGCGGGTGAGACGGCCGAACTGGAAGGCAAGTTCGACGTCGCTTCCCCGCATCTGTGGAACGGGGTTGCCGACCCCTATCTGCACACGCTGCGCTTCGAGCTTCGGGGCGAGGACGGCACGGTTCTCGACAGCATCGACCAGGACTTCGGCATCCGCGAGATGAAGCTCGATCCGGAGCGCGGCTTCCTGCTGAACGGCAGGCCTTACCAGCTGCGCGGCGCCGGCTTTCACCAGGATACCGAAGCCTCCGACTGGGCAGTCTCGCGCGAGGAGATCGACGAATCGCTGAAGATCCTGCTGGACATGGGGGCGAATTCGATCCGGCTTTCGCATTACCAGCACGGGTCGCCGGTGCACGAACTGGCCGACCGCTATGGCATTGTTCTTTGGGACGAGATCGGGCTGGTGACCGCCTGGACCAATGCCCGCGACCAGGTCGATGCGCCCGCCGGCATCGTCGAGAATGCGCGCCAGCAATTGCGAGACCTTGTCCACCAGAACTACAACCACGCCTCGGTCGCGGTCTGGGGCATTGCCAATGAAGTCGATTTCGGGCCCGGTCGCCCCGACTTCCTCGGCCGCCCGCCCGAGGTGATCGCCGATCCCATGCCGCTGCTGAACAATCTGGCCGCGCTTGCGCGCGAACTGGATCCGAACCGCGCGGTCGTCCTTGCCAATTGCTGCGAGGAGCGCGGCATGGAAGAGGTTCCGATCGTGGCCGATGCGGTCGATGCGGTCGGCGTGAACCGCTACTTCGGCTGGTATTACGGCCAGCCGGACCAGCTTGGCGACCATCTTGACACGCTGCGCGCCAGGCATCCCGACAAGCCGCTGTCGGTCAGCGAGTTCGGAGCGGGCGGTGCGGCCAACATGCACACCGACAATCCGCTGGGCGGCCCGGTCGAAAAGGCGGGGCGTACCCAGCCCGAAGAATACCAGACCTGGTTCCACGAGGAGAACTGGCGCGAACTGGCTGGCCGCGACTATCTGTGGGGCATCTGGCCGTGGAACGCCTTTGATTTCGGCACCACCGTCCGGGCCGAGGGCGATGCGCAGGACGTCAACACCAAGGGCCTGGTCACCTATGACCGCGAGATCCGCAAGGACGCGTATTATTTCTATCGCGCCAATTGGTCCGACCGCCCCACGGTGCATATTCAGGGGCGGCGTTATGTGGACCGGGCCTATCCCGTCACCGACGTAAGGGTGAACTCCAACGCGCCCTCCACCACGCTGATCGTCAACGGAACGGCGCTGGATGCCAAGAGCGATTGCGACCTCAACGTGTGCGTGTGGAGCGACGTCCAGCTGGCCGAGGGCGAGAACGCGTTCGTGGCGCGGGGGCGTTTCGCCGGGGAAACAGTCGAGGACGCGATCGAATGGCGACTGGATGAGGGGCAGGCCGACACGTTCCGCATCGATAGCGGCACCGTGCTCGCCGCAGAGGCGCCGGTGCAGTTCGGATCCGATGATTTCTTCGTCGGCGGGACGGCGGGCAGCACCGACCAGCCGGGTGGCTGGGGCCGCGATCCCATACCTGCCGAGATCGCGGGCACCGACCGGCGCGGTGTCGTCGCCAGCTTCCGGCAGGGCGACTTCAGCTATCGCATCCCCGCCGCAAGCGGGCATTACCGCGTGACGCTGACCTTCGTCGAGCCCGACCAGCCGGCAGGCACGCGGCGGTTCGACGTAGCCGCCAATGGGCGGACCGTCCTGTCGTCCTATGACGTAGCAGCCCGCGCCGGTGGTACGCTGACGGCGGTAAGGGAAAGCTTCGACGTTGAAGTCGGCGGCGACATGCTGGAACTGGCCTTCAGCCCCGTCGCCGGAGAGGCGATCGTGTCGGCGATCGAGGTCGTGCCCAGCGAATGAAGCGGCGCCAGCTGTTGGCGACGGGCTGACGCCGCTGAAAATGATCGTCCGGCGTTTCGCGCCGAGTGAAGTCGATCTCGGCTGGGCAGCGGCGGCGGGCGTGGATCCGCTCGCGCTGGTCGAAAGGCTGGGTCCGCGCGTGCTGGCGCTGCATCTCAAGGACATCGATCGCAGCTATTCGCCGCCGCCACAGGGGCGGAGACGTTCCGGCGGGCCGGACAGACGGAATAGCGCCGGGGCCGAACCCCGGCGCTTCCGTTAAGGTGCTGCCTTCACCAGTTCCACATGCTGCCGTCTTCAAGCCGCGCGACCGGCAGATAAGCGGGCTTGTAGGGGTACTTCGCGGCCAGGTCCTCGTCGATGTCCACGCCGTGGCCGGGCGTTTCGCCGCAATGCAGGTGGCCATCGGCAAAGCTGTAGTCGTGGGGAAAGACCTCGTCCGTCTCGTCGGTATGGCGCATGTATTCCTGAATGCCGAAATTGGGCACCCAGGTATCGAAATGCAGCGCACAGCCCATGGTCACCGGCGAGAGATCGGTCGCACCGTGGCATCCGGTGCGGACCTGGTAGAGGCTTGCAAGGTCGGCGATGCGGCGCAGGTGCGTGATGCCGCCTGCACCGACCACGGTTGCGCGCGGATATAGTCGATCAGCTGGTTCTCGATCAGATACTTGCAATCCCAGATCGTGTTGAAGATCTCGCCCACGGCGAGCGGCGTGGTCGTGTGCTGACGCACCAAGCTTGAACGCTTCCTGGTTCTCGGCAGGCGTGCAGTCCTCGAACCAGAACAGCTGGAAGGGCTCCAGCATCTTGCCAAGGTTTGCAGCCTCCTGCGGGGTGTAGCGATGGTGTCCATCGTGCAGCAGATGATGATCGAAGCCATAGGTCTCGCGCAGTTTCTCGAACAGCTTGGGAACATGAGTTCAGCGCCTTGCGCGTGTCCCATCCCGTGACGGACGGAAGTTCTGCGTCGGCCGGCTCATAATGCAGGCGCCGCGCCCGACGCCGTAGGCATCCTTGATGCCCGGTACGCCTGCCTGGGCACGGATCGCCTTGTACCCCATGTCGATATACTTGCCGACAGCGTCCACGGTAGCCTCGATATCGCTGCCATTGGCATGCCCATAGACCATGACCCGGTCCCGGCTGCGCCCGCCCAGTAACTGGTAAAGTGGCATGCCCGCCATCTTCGCCTTGATATCCCACAGCGCCATGTCGACGGCCGCTATGGCGCGCATGGTGACCGGCCCGCGCCGCCAGTAGGCACCGCGATAGAGAAACTGCCAGATGTCCTCGATCCGGCGCGGGTCCATACCGATCAGGCACGGAATCACGTGGTCCTCCAGATAGGAGACGACCGACAGTTCGCGCCCGTTCATCGTGGCGTCGCCAATCCCGTAGACGCCCTGATCGGTCTCGATCTTGAGCGTGACGAAATTTCGTCCCGGGCAGGTGACGACAACTTTTGCGGCTTGAATTTTCATGCTGGACCCCGGAGATTTGCAATCAGGCAACACACAATCCTTGACGCGGACTATTTTGGTCTGTCAAGTTTCAAAAATCGGTAAGTCCAAAAAGGGGTGAGGTGCAGGTGACAACACAAGCGAGCCCCCGGCTCTACAAGGAAATAGCGGCCAAGCTCCTTTCCGAAATCCAGTCCGGAAAATATCCAGTCGGGGCCCGCCTTCCGGCAGAGAGGGATCTTGCGCTGAAGTATGCTGTAAGCCGACCTGTCGTTCGTGAGGCGATCATTGCCCTGGAGGTTCAGGGACTGGTCGACGTGCGTGTCGGCTCGGGCGTCTATGTTCTTTCAACTTCGGAGCAGAAGCAGGTGCCCGCCGGGAACGTATCAGCCATCGAACTGACCGAGGCGCGGCTCCTCGTGGAGAGCGAAGTGGCGGCATTGGCGGCAGCGCAAATCACCGACGAGGAACTTATCGAACTGGAAACCCTCGTCACCGGATCGAGGAAGAGAACAAGACCCCAGGTGGCAAGGAAGAGGCGGATGCCGCCTTCCATCTGGCCATCGCAAAAGCAACGCGCAACAGTGCCCTGGTCGAATCCGTGGAGCGCCTTTGGGAGCTGCGAAACACCTCCCGAGAGGCGGCTTTGCTGCATGAGAAGGCCCGGCACGCCAATATCAAGCCGGTGGTCGACGAACACACCGTGATCTTGAAGGCCTTGCGGGCAAGGGACCCCAAGGCGGCGCGCGAAGCCATGCGCGGCCATCTGCTACAGGTATTGGAAAGCCTCCTGTTCGCTACCGAGCAGCGCGCTGTCGACGAAGCCCGTCGCAGTATGCAGGCCAAGCGCGAACGTTATTCACGGGTTACGGCCTGATCATTCCTAGAGAATTCCGGACATCATGACTCAACTCCATCTGCACCCCGACCGGCTTTTTCCGGCGGACAAGGCGATCAGGTCCATCGCGCGCGAACTGTACGAAACGGTCCGAGATCTTCCGATCGTCAGCCCCCACGGGCACACCGACCCGTCGTGGTTCGCGAAGAACGAAAGCTTCGAAAATGCGACCGAACTGCTGCTGGTGCCCGACCACTACGTTCTGCGCATGCTCTATTCGCAAGGTATTTCGCTTCAGGCTCTCGGGGTTCCGGGTGCAGAGGGTGGGGTAAAGACGGACCCGCGCGAGGCGTGGCGATTGTTTGCGTCCCATTATTACCTGTTCCGCGGAACGCCTTCCCGGATCTGGCTGGACTGGGTCTTCGCCGAGGTCTTCGATCTCGATGTGCTGCTGTCCGCCGAAACGGCTGATCTTTATTTCGATCGCATCACCGACGCCCTTCAGCGCGCCGACTATCGACCGCGCGCGCTGTTCGACCGCTTCGGGATCGAGGTGATCGCCACGACAGAAAATCCGCTCGATAAGCTGGAAAGCCATGCGCAAATCAGGGAAAGTGACTGGAACGGGCGAGTAATAACCGCCTATCGACCCGATCCGGTAATCGATCCCGAATTCGACGGCTTTCGTGGCAACCTCGACGCGCTTAGCGAACTCACGGGCGAGGACTGCACATCGTGGAAGGGTTATCTCGCCGCACATCGCCAGCGCCGCGACTTCTTCCGCGAGATGGGCGCGACATCGACAGACCACGGCCATCCCACGCCGCTGACGGCCGATCTGTCGCCAGCGGAATGTGTGGATCTGTTTCGCCGGGTACAGGCGAGCGACGTTGACGCTGGCGATGCCGAACTGTTCCGCGCCCAGATGCTGACCGAAATGGCCACAATGAGCCTTGATGACGGTCTGGTGATGCAGATTCATCCCGGCTCTTTCCGCAATCACAACCCGCAGCTTTTCGATTCCTTCGGGAGGGACAAGGGCGCCGATATCCCGGTTCGCACCGAATATGTCCGTGCGCTGCAACCGCTGCTGGCAAAGCACGGCAACGATCCGCGCCTGTCGTTGATTGTCTTCACCCTCGACGAGTCCACCTATGCACGCGAACTTGCGCCGCTGGCCGGGCATTATCCCACGCTCAAGCTGGGTCCCGCATGGTGGTTCCACGACAGTCCCGAGGGCATGCGTCGCTATCGCCGCATGATGACGGAGACGGCAGGGTTCTACAACACCGTGGGGTTCAACGATGATACCCGCGCATTCCTGTCCATCCCCGCCCGGCACGATCTGGCCCGGCGTATCGATTGCGGCTTCCTTGCCGAGCTGGTCGCCGAGCACCGTCTGGAGCAATGGGAAGCGGCCGAACTTGCGCAAGATCTGGCCTATAATTTCGCCAAAGCGGCCTATAAGCTGTGAGGCTTTCGGCCGAGACTATCGGACAGTTGCCCGGGGCTGCCGCGCGCCCGCATTATGACCGCGCGCAGCCGATCGGCATCGTGCACTTTGGCATCGGCGCGTTTCACCGCGCGCACCAGGCTGTGTATACCGATGCCTGTCTGGAAGGCGGTGAAAACGGTTGGATGATTGCAGGGGTGTCGATGCGCTCGGCATCGGTGGCAGATCAGCTCAATCCCCAGGACGGGCTCTACACGCTGACCGTCCGTTCTGCTGGCGAAAGCGAAACGCGCGTGATCGGTGTCGGTTTCGCGGGTGCTTTGTCGCCGGCAGCGGATCGCGCCGCCATCGTCGCGCGGCATCGCTTCGCCCGATTGTCACCTCGCCAGCTTTACCGTTACCGAGAAGGGCTACTGCCGGGCACCCGACGGTTCGCTCGACCTGTCGCTGGCGAAGAAGGGTTTCTACCCGATCCTGTGCGAGGCCCTTGCCCTACGGCGCAACGCGGGGCTGACGGGCCTCTCGCTGCTCAGCTGCGACAATCTTTCAGGCAACGGCAAGCAACTGAGACGACTGATGCTGGAATGGATCGATGCGCGAGGCGCCGACCTGCGCGACATGGTTCATCGACAATTGCACCACGCCCGACAGCATGGTCGATCGGATCGTTCCGGCTTCCGTCGGCTGACGATCTCGATCACGCTCGAAGACCGGATCGGGCCTGCGCGACGAAGGGGCGGTATTCACCGAAGACTTCAGCCAATGGGTGATCGAAGACGATTTCGCCGGACCGCGGCCAGCATGGGAGGATCACGGCGCTCAGATCGTTCCGGACGTCGACACCCTATGAAGCGGCCAAGTTGCGGATGCTGAATGGCGCGCATTCCCTGCTCGCCTATGCCGGGCTGGACCGCGGATACAGCTTCGTCCACGAGGCCATTGCCGACAACGAACTGCGCGGCCTCGTGCGGCAACTGATGGCCAGCGAAGCTGCGCCCACGATCGCGGCGGGGCAAGGACAGGACCTTGATGCCTATGCCGCAGAGCTGGTTACGCGGTTCGACAATCCTGCGCTTAACCATCGGCTGCCCAGATCGCGATGGATGGCAGCCAGAAAGTGGGCCAGCGCTGGCTCGATACGCTTGCAATCCAGCAGCGGCGCGGGAATTCCTGCGACGCGATCCTGACCGGGATCGCACACTGGCTGCATCATGTCAGGGGCGAGGTTCGCCGAGTAGACGATCCGCTGGCGGAGACTTGCGTCGGCCTATGGCAGCGGCTGGGCAAGACGGCGTCGTCACGGCGATGTTCGGCGGGGGCGGTCCATGCCTCCGAATGGTCCCCAACGAAGCCGACATCGCTGCGATCGACAAGAAATTGCAGAGCCTCCGTTGATCTACCGCAACCGACACGTCGGCAATCCGGCGCGGGCCGCGCCTGCGCCATCTCGGTCCTACTTTCCGCACGGGGACGAAGCCAGTGCTGCGCCTGAACCGTCGCGCCGCGATGCTGGCTGGCAGCGCCTTCGGCCTGGCCGCCTCGCTCGGCGGTTGCAATGCACAGAACCGCGCTTTGCTTGCAGCCGACAGCCAGCCGGAAAATTATCCTACCGTGGCTGCGCTGCGCTTCTTTGCCAAAGAGCTTGCGCGACTGACAGGCGGCAGGCTGGATGTGGAAGTTTACCCTTCCGAACAGCTGGGCAGCCAGAACGATACGCTTGAACTCGCGCAACTGGGCGGGATCGACTTCGTGCGGATCAATTCCGCTCCACTCAACGTCCTCATCCCCGAAACGCTGGTACCCTCGCTGCCTTTCCTGTTTCGTTCGATCTCTCACATGCGCACCGCGATGGACGGCGAACCGGGACGCAGGATCCTTGCCGCGCTTGAGCAGCACGGCCTTGTCGGCCTCGCGTTCTATGAAAGCGGCGCGCGCTCGATCTACACTGTCGAGCGTCCGATCCGCGAGCCAGCGGACATGGCCGGCCTCAAGATCAGGGTGCAGACTTCCGACCTGTTTGTTACCATGATCGAGGCGATGGGTGGCAACGCGACGCCAATGGCATACGGAGAAGTCTACCAGGGCATTGTGCAGGGGGTCATCGATGGAGGCGGAGAACAACTTTCCCTCTTACGAGAGTTCCCGCCATTTCGAGGTCGCGCCAGTCTACAGTCTGACCCGCCATGTCATGGCTCCGGAAATCCTCGCCGATGTCCAGGCGCAGCTGGGACAAGCTTTCGCCCGGCGATCAGGAGGCGGTGCGGATTGCGGCGCAGGCTTCTGTTCCGGTCATGCGGGAAATCTGGGACCGGCGGGTGGTGGAATCGCGCGAGATCGTGACGGCTGCGGGTGTGCGAATCGTGGAAGATGTCGACAGGCCGGCTTTCAGCGAGTTGATGCAGCCGGTGTGGAGACGCATACGCCGATACGCCCGGCCCTGCGCCGGCTTGTCGAGGATATCCGCAGCATGCAGGCCATCCGGAGCAGGCCAATCCGGAGCAGACCGATGTTTGAACGGCTGGCCCGTGTGTCAGCCGGGGTTGCTGCTGTCCTCCGCGCTGTCGCTGGCGCTGATGATGGGCATCCTGACATGGCAGGTCTTCTCGCGCTATCTGCTCGAACACCAGCCCCGCCTGGGCAGAGCAGACCGCACTGATCCTGATGATCTGGATGACCTTTCTTGGCACCGCGCACGGGCATTGCCGAAGGTTTCCATATCCGGATCGTCGAAGGCGTCATCAGCCTTCCCGAGCCGTGGCGAACAGCGCGCGTGCAATCCGCGAACCTGCTGATCGTGCTCGCCGGCGTGCTGATCCTCGTGCTTGGCGGCGAGCTGGTCGGCGGCGACATGGGGCAATGCTGTGCCGACGCTGCCGCTGACGCGCGGCATGGTCTATCTGGTCATCCCGCTGTCCGGCGGACTGATGGCCGCATTCGCCCTGGCAAAACTTGTCCATGGCGAGGAAATCGCCGGAAGTGCGGGAAGCGCGTGACCCTTATCCTGCTCCTCCTGCTGCTGCTGGCGGTGATGCTCTATATCGGCGTCCCGGTCGCGATCTCGCTGTTCCTGTCGGCCGGCGCCCTGTTGCTGGCGCTGGACATTCCGCTGGTCGTCGCTGTTCAGCGCATGTCGGCCGGGGTCAACATCTTCACCCTGATGGCGATCCCGCTGTTCATCCTGGCGGGAGAGCTGATGACGCAGGCCGGCATCGCCCGGCGGCTCGTCAACCTGTCGGAATCGACGCTCGGCTCCGCACCGGGCGGGTTGGGGCAGGTGACGATCCTGTCCTCGATGCTGTTCGGGGCGGTGTCCGGATCCGCGCTGGCCAGCGCGTCGGCGATGGGATCGGCGATCGGCCCGGAAATGCGCAAGCGCGGCTTCGATGCGGATTACGCCGTCAACGTGTCCACCACCGCCTCGATCACGGGGCTGCTGATACCGCCGTCGCACAACATGATCATCTATGCGACCGCCGCCGGCACGGGCATCTCGATCGGAGACCTGTTCCTGGGCGGGATCGTGCCCGGAGTGCTGACGGGGCTGGCGCTGATGGTGGTGGCGGCCATCGTGGCGACGCGCCGCGGCTATCCGCGCGGGTCGTTTCCCGGCTGGCGCCCGCTGATGCGCGCCGCGGCGACGTCCATTCCGGGCATATTGACCGCGATCATCATCCTTGTCGGCATATTGGCGGGGATATTCACCCCGACCGAAAGTGCGGCGATTGCCTGCACCTATACGCTGCTGATCGGCGCGTTTGTCTATCGCGACCTCGATCTTGTCCGGATGAGGGCGGCTTTCGTGAACAGCGCACGCACGACGATCATGGTGATGTTCATCATCGCCACCGCTTCGCTGTTCGGCTGGGTGCTGGCGGTGCTGCAGGCGCCGACGCAGCTGGCCGCATTGCTCGAACCCGCAATGATCAGCCCCTTGCTCACGCTGCTGCTGATCGCGTTCATGCTGCTGGTGCTGGGCACCTTCATGGACATGGCGCCGCTGATCCTGATCACCACGCCGATCTTCCTTCCGATCGCGACGCAGGTCGGCATGGACCCGGTGCAGTTCGGCATCATGCTGATGCTGGCGCTGGGTATCGGCCTACTGACACCGCCGGTCGGATCGGTCCTGTTCGTCGGTTGCGCCGCGCAGGGCATCGCCATCGGGCAGGCGCTGAGGACGATCTGGCCGTTCTACCTGGCGTTGCTGTTCGCGCTGGTTCTGGTGATTTGCGTTCCGGCCCTGTCGCTATGGCTACCTGCCGCGCTGGGGTGATCGTGCAGCGATCGACCCGCCGATCATAAATCGCGGTGATGATAAGCAAGCAAAAGAAAAAATTGGACCGATTGAGCCGTGGGTGTGATTATCCGCTCAACAGATTGATCTGGCGGCGCTTCGGAAGAACAGGCGCGGCGCACTCATCGGACGGGCCGCGTGTTCCGGCGTGATTGCCGCAGATTTCGGTGCCTGCCCACCGCCGCCGGTCTGGAGAGGTTGAGAACATGAACGGACTGAACATTCTTGTCATTGGCGGCGGCATCGGCGGGCTGACCGCCGCGATCGCGCTGCGCCGCGACGGTCATCAGGTGACCGTGATCGAGAAGGATCCCGACTGGGCCGTCTATGGCGTCGGGATCATCCAGCAGGCCAATGTGCTGCGCGCGATGAAGCAGCTCGACCTGATCGACGATTACATGGATGCGGCGGTCGGCTTCGATCATGTCGTCGTTCACGCGCCCGACGGGACGCAGGTTGCGCGCGTGCCCAGCCACCGGCTGGTCGATGGCTATCCCGCCAATGTCGGCATCGGGCGGCCGGCGCTGCACAAGGTGCTGGGCGACCGCACCATCGCGGCCGGTGCCGAGGTTCGCCTTGGCGTGACCGCCGACAGCATCGACGACGACGGTGAAGGCGTGACGGTGCGCTTCTCCGACGGACGAGAGGGGCGCTACGACCTCGTCATCGGCGCGGACGGCGTCTATTCCGACACGCGTAGGGCCGTCATGCCCGAAGCGCCCGGTCCGGAATATACGGGCCAGGCGGTATGGCGCTACAACCTGCCGCGGCCCGCGGACCTCGATGCGCTGCATGTCTATAACGGGCCGACCGGCGTCGGCCTCGTGCCGATCAGCGACGCGCTGATGTACATGTATGTGACCACGCCCGAACCCGGCAACCCCCGGTATGCCCAGGAAGGCCTGGCGCAGACGATGCGCGAGAAGCTGGCGAATACCGCTCCGCAGGTCCGCGAGATGGCCGGGCAGATCACCGACGACGACGGGGTGGTCTACCGCCCGCTGGAAACCATCATGCTCTACGATGCATGGAGCAAGGGCCGGGTGGTGCTGCTGGGCGATGCCGTGCACGCGACCACGCCGCATCTGGGCCAGGGCGCGGGCATGGCGATCGAGGACAGCATCGTGCTGGCCGAGGAAGTGGCACGGGCGGACACGCCCGAAGCGGCCTTTGCCGCCTATCGCGACCGCCGGTTCGAGCGCTGCAAGTATATCGTCGAGAGTTCGCTGGCGATCTGCCACGGGCAGCTGGGCAAGGGCCCGGCAGTCGACAACCACAAGGCCACGGCGGAGATGTTCGAAGTCGCCGCCCAGCCGATCTGATCTCCCGCTTTGGAGGAAAATTGATATGAGCCGAGTTACCGAGATCCGCTATGTCGGCTATGGGGTCGAGGACTTCGCTGCCGAGCGGAAGTTCTATGCGGACGACTGGGGCCTGGTCGAAGTTGCCGCAACCGACGGCATGGCCTGGTTCAAGACGCACGGGCACGACGAGCACCATGTCGTGCGGCTGCACGACACCGGCACCAATTGCGTCGAGGTGATCGCGCTGGCGGCAGACAGCCGCGAGGATGTCGATGCGCTGCATGGCAAGGTCAAGGACGCCGGCTGCAAGATCATCCACGAGCCGCGCGAGCTTGATGCGCCGGGCGGCGGCTATGGCTTCCGCTTCTTCAGCCCCGACGGCCTGCCGTTCGAGATCAGCGCCGATGTGGCGCGCGCCGACAAGCGCGCGATGGAGCGCTGGGAAGGCATGCCGGTCAAGATCAGCCATATCGTGCTGCATTCGCCCGACCACCAGGCGATGGTAAAGTTCTTCACCGACGTGCTGGGCTTCAAGGTGTCGGACTGGCTGGGCGATTTCATGTGCTTCCTGCGCTGCAACAGCGCGCATCACCGCATCGCCCTGCTGCCGGGGCCGCCGTGCCTCAACCATGTCGCCTATGACATGCCGGGCGTGGACGACATGATGCGCGGGCTGTCGCGGCTGAAGCAGCGGGACATCGATTGCCGCTGGGGGCCGGGCCGGCATACCGCGGGCAACAACACCTTCAGCTATTTCTGCACGCCCAGCGGCTTTGCGGTGGAATACACCTCCGAGCTCGAAGAGGTCGATTTCGAGACCCATCAGGACAAGGTGCACGAACCCGGCCCGCAGGTCATGGACCAGTGGGGCATCGGCGTCGGCGGCCCGCAGACCATGCCCAAGCCCGCGCCCGATCCCTGCCTGTTCCAGCCGGCGGAGGTGTGATCGGATGGCGCTGTATTCTCCTTTCACGAACTACGTCTGGAACCTGTCGGTCGCGATCGCGCTGGAGAGCGGCGGGCGCATCGGCGAGATCGTCGACATGTGCCAGCCGATCCTGGAGGCCGCGGACAATGGCGCCGACGCCGGCACGCCGCAATTCATGCAGGCATGGGCGGCGATGGGCCGACAAGCTGCTCGACCTGGCGGCCGAGGACGAGGCGAAGGGCCGCGCCTTTTCCGCCTCGGACAAGCTGGAGCGCGCCTCGCTCTATCTGCTCGTCGCCGAACGCATGCAGGGCCACGGCTCGCAGGGGCGCGAGGAGACCTATGCCCTGGCCCGCGAGAGCTTCGATCGCTCGACCGCGCTCGGCAAGCTCAACCGCGAGCGGGTGGAGATCCCGCTCGAGACTGGCACGATGCCGGCGATCTTCACGCGCGCGCCGGGTGATGGCGCAAAACCCTGCGTGGTGTTCTGCAACGGCCTCGATAGCTGCAAGGAACTGCTCTACTGGACCGGCATGCCCGCCGCGCTGGCGCGGCGCGGCATTTCCACCCTGTGCGTCGACCAGCCCGGCACGGGCGAGGCGCTGCGCCTGCAGGGCCTGCCGGTCGATCCGCATAGCGAGAGCTGGGCGTCGAAGGCGGTCGACTGGCTTGAGGCGCAGGACTGCGTCGACGCTTCGCGCATCGGCATGACCGGCATTTCGCTGGGCGGCCATTTCGCGCCGCGCGCGGTCGCCTACGAGCCGCGCTTTGCCAGCGGCGCGGTATGGGGCGCCAACCACAACTGGCGCGAGGTGCAGGACAAGCGGATGCAGCGCGAGGGCGAGAACCCGGTCCCGCATTACTGGGCGCACGTGCACTGGGCGTTCGGCGCGAAGGACCAGGACGATTTCCTGGAGAAATCGACCGACATGAACCTCAACGGCCACATGGACCGGATCAAGGTGCCGTTCCTCGTCACCCATGGCGCGCACGACCGCCAGATCAGCGTGGGCTATGCCGACGATCTCTACGATCAGCTGGTCAATTCGCCGCGCCGCGAGAAGGTCATCTTCACCGAGCGCGAAGGCGGCGTCGAACACGTCGGCGCCGACAACATGAGCTATGGACGCGACTTGATCGCCGACTGGTTCGCCGAAACACTCGGCGGGGTGACTGGCTAGGCCGGTCTCCCGCTCAATCCTGCCCCAGGGCGTTTTCCAGTTCGCGGATGTTGCGGCCCAGTTCGAGAAGCGCGAACCGCAGCCCCGCGAATCCGGTCGCGCTCTCCCCCGAACTTTCACCTTCCGATCGTGCGATCAGGGCGTCCACTTCGTCCAGCCGGTCCTTGAAGCGTTCGCCCTGACCGTCGGAAGCATGGCCACTATGGGCCAGGGACTCCAGCCTGTCGGCGGCGCTTTGGCGCAGGCGTGACAGCGCGTCCGGCAAATCGCCATCCTCGGCAAGATCGAACGTATGTTCCTCATGCGCGACGCGGTCCAGTATGATCAGCGCATGCCAGAGCCGCTCGAGAGCGCCGATTGTGTCGTACAGGTCCTTCCTGCGCGATTTTCGGCGGACCGAGGATGCAGCATCGCGCGCTGCGCCATCCTGCGCCAGGAATTGCTGGTGCAGTGTGTTCAGCTCAACCTCCTCGCCCAGCGCGGCGTCGACGCCCCTCCGGACGAGCTTGCTGCATGTCATGATCGCCTGCCCAATCGAGCGGCTTACGCGCTTTCCGGCGGTTTGCGGCCAGATCACGGCAGTGGCGGCAAAGCCGATGGCGGTCCCCAGCAGGATCGCGAGCACCCGCCCCAGTGCGCCGCCCAGCACGTTGCCGTCCGGTTCGACCGCTACGATGGTGGCCGCGACGATGCCATAGCGCCAATCCGGCCGGAAGGTGACGAGTGCGCTGGTCAGCAATGCGGCGATCGCAACGCGCAGGCCGGTATAATCCTCGCCACCCAGCGTCCAGACGGAGGCAATTCCGATCACCGTGCCGAGCAGCGTCCCCACCATCCGGCTGATGCCGGACGACAGCGATGCCCCCACACTCTGGCTCACGACGTAGAGCGCCGAGATGATCGCCCACGAGACATGCGGCGATCCCAAGGCCGATCCCGCCAGCCACGTCAGCCCGCCCGCAACGGCCGATTGCAGCGAGGTGCGCAGCACGTCACGCAGCGAGAGGTTACCGGGCAGAGACAGCATGGACATCGACTAGCGCTCGCTGCCGCGACCGAAGGCCGTCTTGACGATGTGCATCCCGCATTTCTCCCACGAGCAACTCGAGTGCCCGATCAGCTACGAACCTTTGATGCTTGGCCCGCGATTACGCCCGCTGCCGCCGTAATTAAACCTTCGCCCGACGGTAATCGTCGAGCTGGTCCAGCGTCGCGCAATCGGTCAGCAGCAGGGCGGCGGGCTTCAGCCTGTCGATATGGGCCATGATCATCGTGAACAGCACCGTCAGCGGGACCGCAAGCAGGGCGCCGGGGATCCCCCACAGGATCGACCAGAACAGCAGCGATGCCAGCACGACGAGCGGCGAAACCGCAAGGCGCTTGCCCATGAAACGCGGGTCGACGTAGTTGCCCATCACCTGCTCGATCACCAGGAGCCCGCCGGCGACCAGTGCCGCCGTCCCCGGATCGCGCGTGATCAGCACATAGACAACCGGCAGCGTGCCCGCGACGATCGAACCGACGGTCGGTACGAAGTTCAGCAGCACGGCCAGAATTCCCCACAAGACGAGGTGATCCGTGCCGAAAACCGCCAGCCATGCCATGTAGAGAACCGCGGTGATACTGCCCAGCATGAACCGCGTGGCGAAATAGGCGCGGAATTTCGATCCGACCGAGCTGGCAATCTCGTGCAGGCGGTGTTCGCCGCTCTTGCCAGTGAGGTTCAGTGCTTTCTGGTGCCAGTTCTCCGCCTCGGTCAGCATCAGCAGCATCAGGAAGAGGATCAGGATGATGCCGGCCGCGGTGCTTGCGGTGATGCCCAGCGCCGTGAACGCGCGTGAGGCAAGACCAAAATCGGAGAGCAGATAATCCGAGTTCGCGTCCGGTCCGTCAGATAAGATGTCCGGAACGGGCAAGCTGCCGAGCATCTGCTGAAGGCGCGGCACCAGTTCGCTGCCGAGCTGATAGACCTCTCGCAGCGCAAAGCCGAGCCCGACAAGGAACGCGGCCAGGATCAACAACATTATCAGCAGGCCAGTCGCCGCGCCGACCCAACGCAGCGGCCCCGGCATGAGGTCCCGGATCGCACTGACGACCGGCCAGATCGCAAGCGCCAGCAAGAGCGCGAACAGCACCGGCATCGCCACGGCCGAGGCCGCCTTGAGCAGCCAGAAGCCTGCCGCGAACGCGATGATGCCCAGCAGAAGAGTGCGCCATCGCCGCTCACCGGTCGCATGCGACATAGTGGTCGGCGAGCCGGTTTCGCTGCGATCTGGAAAGTCTGCCATGCAAGGGCAATGCATTGGGCAAGTCCCTTGTTCCAGCGCCAAGGTGGAAGTTCGGACTGTGGGTGCCCCTCCGGGTTCGACTGCATTGCGCGCGGGCAGCCGGTCGCAGCGCGAGGAAGCCTAATCGAACCGGGTCTTCGGAACATGCGTGATCCGGCATGCCAGATCCGCTTCGCCCGATGCCACCACATAATCGTCGCCATGCTCGGCGATGCCGGTGGTGAAGACCACGTCGCGCACGTACATGCTGTCTTCCAGCGGGCGGGTCAGTTCGGGATTGGCCTCAAGCAGCGGGGCATGCTCGGTCGCGACGACGACCGAAGGATCGTCATGGTCGAGCAGCGACCAGTAGGTGCGATAGATGCCCACGATCCCCTGCGGCTCGACCCCGTGCCACAGTGTCAGCCAGCCCCTGTCGGTGCGGATTGGCGGGGTTCCGCCACCCATCCGGGCCGTCGCCGCCGTGCCGGAGTGGGGCCGGATGCCGGCCCTGCGGCAGGGCTTCCAGTGTAGCGCATCGGGTGAGGTGGCGAGATTGATCGAGGGACCCGCGCGCCAGTCGCTGCCAGGCGGATAGGCGAAATAGAGATCGCCCAGCGGGCGGGTCTGGGCCCAGTACTGCCCGCCGATCAGCCCCTCGAAGATCAGCATGTCCTTGTTCTGATGGTCGAGCACGATGTCCTCGAACCGGAAGTCGAGCCCGTTGGCAGAGCTGTACAGCGTGGTCGAATGGCGCTCTGGGCTGACCGAGCATGTCGTCATCAGCCAGCGGTCGCCGACCCTGGAAACGCGCGCGTCTTCAATGCCATAGCACTGGAAGCTCGCCTCCGGTGCGATCGCCTTGTCGTAATGAACGGCGATGATGTGACGCCCGTCGGGAGTCAGTTCGACCGGCAGGATCCACGACAGCGAGGTAAGCGCCATCACCCGCCAGCTTTCCCCGCGCACCAGGAACTTGCGTGGGTCGGATGTGTCGCACAGTTCCAGCGGCCAGCCGTCGAGCACATAGCGGCCATCATCCCACCGGATCGCATGAACCTTCCCGTCGCGGACTGGATGGCTCAGCGCTTCGGCGACACGCACGAAGAGGGCGAGATTGCCGCCGGGCAGCCGGGTCATGCCGGGGTTGAAGGCGCCAAGCACGAAAGTCTCGGCATCAAGATGTCCGGCAAGCGGCGACCGGGAGAGGTCGACCTCGTCAGGCCCGAAGACAAGCCGGTCCTGTGCGAAACGCGTCATTCGCCGTCTCGCTCGTACCGGGCCGCGGTGACCTGCTGAACGACAGAACGGCGGGGACACGGTCTTCCGGCTGGTGCCATGCGTGTTCTCCCTGGCTTGCCATCAGCCTACCGTTTGGAGCGCCAACCGTTCCCCGCCCACGACGCGGGCAGCGCGCAAATCTGTTCCTGCCACCCGGGGCCGATGTTTTATCATCCGTGAGGGCGCTGAACTGCTACTGTTTCGCCAATGCATCGGCCTCGCGAAACTTGGCCAGCATGTCTCCGAAGGTCAGCCGCGTGTCGATATCGGTGTACACGCGCATCGGCCGACCGTCCGAATTCGCCCGGTATGTGCCATCGGATGCGAGGATGGGGGTCGGCCTCAGGACATAGCCGCTCGAAGACGGGTCGCTTTGAAAGAAGCTCTGGAGTGCTGTCAGTGTAACGAGCGGGCTGTCGCCGAGAACGAAGGTTTCGTTTCTGGGGGTTTGCGACAACGGCATGATCTGAGCAATCTTGTCGTGAAGCAGGTCCAGCTGGCTGCACAGATATTCGCCCAGCGGGCCGCTGCGGCGCAGTTCCCGCAGTTCGGCATTGCTGAACAGCATCTGGCGATAGGCGTCGCGCGGGACCTGCCAGATCTCTATATCGGAGTCGTTGAAGATGATCTGCGCCGCGACCGGGTCGATCGAGAAGTTGAATTCGGGCTGATCGGGACCGGGGGGCGGAGTGGCGAGCGAAGGATGCTCTGCGCCGCCGATCCAGACCAGGCGAACCCGCTCTCCGATGGCTGGTTCCCGCAGCCAGGCCAGGGCGAGTTCCGTCAGTCCGGCACCCGCCGCGTAGATCACCGGCGTATTGCCGTGATCGTCCATGATTTCCTGAATTATCGCAGCAGTCGCGCGGCTTGCCTGCCAGTCTGACTGCGAGGCCATGGCAGTCTCGGATCCTGCCAGCACGGAAAAATCGTGCTGGCGGCCAAGGATTCCCAGCATTTCCCTTGCCTTGGCCGCCGCATCGCTTGCGGTCGTCGCGCCGGTGCTCCACGGCGAATTGTCGCCGGGCAGATGCGACCCGACGACCAGCGGGATATCCAGCGACGGCGAAAGCACGTGCTGGGCAAGCTGGAACAGTCCGTCGGGATCTCCGGAGAAGTCGTTGTCGATGATGACCCGCGCCAGCGGCGGTTGTTGCGCCTTGAGCGACGCGGGCAGGGCGGCAAGCATCGTCGCTGCGCCTGCCCCGGCGAAAAGCCGGCGGCGTGTCAGTCTGTCGATCATCATGTGCTTGGCTCCAATCGTTATCCTGCAATGCGCACGTCAATGGCCGCATCCTTCATGGCGGCGGCCATTTCGGGGGCTAAGCCGCTGTCGGTGATCACGACGTCGATCTGGTCCAGCCCGCAAACGATCGTGCCGGAGGACTTGTCGAACTTGCTGCTGTCGGCCAGCACGATCACCTGTTCCGCGCGTTCGAGGAATCGCCGCTGCGAGGCGACGTGGATGGCGTCCGCCTGCATGATACCCTGCGGCCCGATCGCTCCCGCACCCATGAAGAGGCGGGGGGCGTGAAACCGCGGCATGCTCGCCTCGCCGGCCGGGGCAAGGATGATGTTCTGTTCGCGAAATACCGTGCCCGAGGGGACGAGGACGCGAGTTCCCTGCTGCTTGAGCAGGGCATCGACGATGTGCAGCGAATTCGTGAGCACCTGGAGGTTTCGGCCATCCAGGAAAGGGCACATCTGGAACGTCGTGGTGCCGCCATCGATCATCACGCCTTCGCCCGGATCGCAGAACGAGGCTGCCATTTCGCCGATGGCGCGCTTGGCGCGAAGATGCAGGCCGATGGCCTGGTCGAACGGCGTTCCGGTCAGGCCCTGCGTGCTGCTATCTTCGGGCAGCTTTGCGCCGCCGTGGACGCGCGCGATCCGGCCTGCCTCCTCCAATCGGGCCAGATCGCGCCGGATCGTGGCGGGCGAGGCGGACAGCCGCGCCTCGAGGTCGCGGTAGCTGACGAAGCCATGCCGCTGCAGCGCGTCGAATATCAGCCTTTCGCGTTCTGCCGCATGCATGTTCCGTCGCCTTTCAATCCGCTTGTCCGGCCCCATGGATCATGCCGCGAGCATGTTGCCAAGCCCGATCACGATGGTGGAGCCGACCAGCAGCGCAATGCCGAGCCAGACCATGCGGCGGGTGCGGGCACTGGCCTGCGTCCACTCCTTGAGCGCAAAGCCCCATAACGTGGAAAACAGGATAATGCTCGCCATGTGGAGCGTCCATGACGAGAAGCCGAAGCGGCCCATCTGGCTTTCGCCCATGGTGTAGAAGAAGAACTGGAAATACCACAGTGCGCCGCCGGTTGCCGCCAGCAGATAGTTGAGCGCCAACGGCATATGGCTGCCCGCGGTCGCGGCGGCTCCCGGCGGCAAGGGGGCCGGGTTGCGCCCGATCAACTGCCCCAGCGATCCGTTGCGCGCGATCAGATAGCCGCACCAGATCGCATTGGTGGTCAGCCCGCCCAGCAGGACGATGCAAAGCACGGGCAGCCCCTGGCTTAATTCGCTGGTCCCGGCGGCGAGGGTCAGGTCGCGAATGGGCTGGCCCGCGTCCAGGCCCCAGGCAAAGCATCCCGACATCACGCCCGAGAACACCGCGATCAGCAAGCCGCGTTTCAGGTTGAACTCGGCCACGCCCATCTGCGGCACGCCGCCAGCCTCGCGGTCCTTGGCCGCGCCAGCGCGTGCCACCACGACGATGCCGATCAGCGTGACGCCGATGCCCAGCAAGGTGATCTGCCCGCTGGCGGTGGCCGCGATCCGGCCCAGTTCGCCGCGATAGATCGGGGGACCCAGCGTGCCGATAACCGTGGTGAGCCCCAGCGCGAGCGCCATGCCCAGCGAAATTCCCAGATAGCGCAGCGTCAGCCCGAACGTAAGGCCGCCGAAACCCCACATCGCTCCCCAGAAATAGCACCAGAACAGTGTTTCACGCGGTGCCGAGCCTAGTACGCCCAGCAGGTCCCGCGTGTTGACCAGGGCAAACAGCCAAGGTGCGATCAGCCAGGAGACGATCCCCCCGACCAGCCAGAAAACCTCCCACGACCACATGCGGATCCGCTTGTAGGGGACGTAGAAGCTCGCCGAGGATAATCCTCCAAGCCAATGAAATAAAACGCCGATCAGCGGATTTCCGCCCATAAGTCATGCCTGTCGTTGTGCGATGATGTTGCGGTCGATTTCGGAAATACTGCGCACGCCGGTCAGCGACATGGCGACGCGCAGTTCCGCCTCGATCAGGCGAAGGACATGCGCAATGCCTGCCTCGCCGTTAGCCGCGAGCGCATAGGCCCACGCGCGGCCCAGCAGGACGCCTTTCGCGCCGAGCGCCAGCATCCGCGCGACGTCCAGCCCCGAACGCACGCCGCCATCGGCCAGCACGGTCAGCCGGTCGCCCACTGCGTCGGCAATAGGGGGCAGGGCGCGTGCGGTGGACAGCACGCCGTCAAGCTGACGCCCGCCATGGTTCGACACGACAATGCCATCGGCACCAAGATCGGCGGCCTGGCGCGCGTCATCGGGGTCCAGCACGCCCTTGATGATCAGCGGGCCACCCCATTCGGAACGGATGAATTCGAGATCCTTCCACGAGATCGACGGATCGAAATTGTCCCGCATCCACGCGAAGAAATCCTCGATCCCGGTTCTCCCTTTCAGAACCGGCGCGATATTGCCCAGCGCGTGGGGGCGGCCCCTGACGCCGACGTCCCAGGCCCAACGGGGCCGGAGTGCGCCCTGCGCCATGCGGCGGATCGCGCCCGCCAGGCCCGGCGCACCGGCAAGCCCGGAATGGTAATCGCGGTAGCGGCTGCCGGGCACCGGCATGTCGACGGTAAAGACCAGCGCGCTGCAGCCGAGCTGGCGTGCGCGGGCCATCAGGTCGCGCATGAAGGCGCGGTCGCGAATCATGTAGAGCTGAAACCAGAACGGCGCGCTGGCGGCGCTCGCCACCTCGTACAGGCTGCACGCGGATACGGTCGACAGGGTGAACGGGATGTTCGCGGCATTGGCGGCGCGCACCGCCTGCGTCTCGCCCCGGCGCGCGTTGAGCCCGGCAAGCCCGATCGGCGCCAGCGCAACGGGCAGCGCCATCTTCTGCCCGAACAATTCGGTCGATACGTCGATGGCGGACACGTCGCGCAGAACGCGCTGGCGCAGGGCGACGTCTGCCAGTTCGCTGATATTGCGGCGCAGCGTCACCTCGGCATAGGATCCGCCGTCGATATACTCGAACAGGAAATGCGGCAGACGCCTGCGGGCCAGTTCGCGGTAGTCGAGAACGGAGGCGGCCTTCATGCGGGCACCGCGATCGCGTCCCGCCACCGGGCCCGGTACGCGGCCAGGTTGGCGGCAAGCGGGTCGACCCGGCGCAACCCCCCGCCCGGTCGGAGCGCTGGGTCGATCAGACGCATGGCGCCGAATGACACGTCGTTATGTGCGTCTGCGACGTGGACCTGCATGTCCGGGCGCAGCGCGGCGAGCGCGCGAAGGAACACGTCCGCACCGGCAAACCGGCCCTCGACCAGAAGGCGCCCCTTCGATCCGATCAGGTCGAGCGAGCGATCCGCTACCAGCGCCGCATAGAGGCAGGCCGCCGCGCGCCGCTGGTTCCAGCATTCGGGCATGTTGATCCATCGGCCCTCGTTGTCGGGATAGGGGCCGCAGCCCGGCGCAAGCGTGGGCAGGACCATCGACCCCTGCGCGAGCACGGCATCCACCGCGGCAAGCAGCGCGGGCTGGTCCGGCCCGGCGTCGACCCGGCGGGTATCGATCCCCACCAGCGTCTCGATCTCGCGCCCGCCCATGAAGCGGGCCGATGGGACCGGCCGGCGAAAGGCATCGACGTTGACGAGGCAATCGCTGCCCGCGGGCAGGTGGCTTGCGGGAATGGTATCGCGAGCAAGGCGCATGGCGACGAACCACGTGCCGGTGGACAGCACCGTAACTTCATGATCCGCGATTTCGACAAAGCCGCGTGCGGCCAAAAGCGCGGCATTGGAGTCGTGCAGGCCGGCGAGGACGGTGATGTCACGCGGCAATCCGGTGCGGTCCGCAATCTCAGGCCGCAAGTGGCCGATGGCATCGCCTGCTCTGGCGAGAGGCGCAAAGGACCGAGCCCAGCCCCTGCTGACGGCAAGTGAGGAGAACCCACCGCCTTCGGGCTGCCACAGGTCGGTGTGACAGCCAAGGCTGGTCGCCTCGCTGACGCATTTGCCTGACAGGAACCAGCTCCAGTACTGGGCCCAGGGCAGGATGGTCCCGCGCGCGATGGCGGCCGGATATACCCGCTCCATCCAGAACAGCTGTGCGCCAAGATTCAGCCCGCCGGGTAGGGCAGGCGATCCGGTTTCGGCAAACAAGGGGCGAAGCGACCGATATTCGCCAATCACGTCGGCGGGCAGGACCTGCTCGTAATCAAAGGGTTCAAAGGCGAGTGCGTCGCCGTCGATCACGGCAGCGGCAGCCCCATGGGCGACGGGTACGATATGGCGCACCGGATGACCGGCATAACGCGACAGCGCGTCCAGCAGGAATTCGCCGATCCCCTGCGCGTCCAGCCGCGCAATCCCGTCCGATTCCGCCTTCACGTTGGGACGCTGCTGACGATCCAGCATCCGGCCGTCACTTGACCACAGGCTGACCTTGCTCAGCGTCTTGCCAATGTCGACGATTATGGCGGAACCCGCGCTCAGAACATCCTCCCGACTATCTGTAATGATCGTCTGTTAGCGAAAATGATTGCTTTTGCAAGCAGCAATCCCTATTCGGTGCGACATGACGACCACCACCGCACCCGTCGCGCAGGCGGCCATCCATTTTGCCGTCCCCACCAGCCGCTGGGACGAATCGCATGCTGCCACCCTGTCGCCCGAAGAATTGCTGCTGTACCGGTCCAACCTGTTGGGTTCCGACTTGACGGTGACCAATTTCGGGGGCGGCAACACGTCGGCAAAGCTGACCGAAACCGACCCGCTGACGGGCGAGGCGGTTGAAGTGCTGTGGGTCAAGGGATCAGGCGGTGACATCGGTTCGATGAACCTGGATGGATTTTCGACCCTTTACCAGTCGAAGCTGCTCGACCTCGAGCGGCATTACGGCGGGCCTGAAGACGATGACAAGATGGTGGGTTATCTGCCGCATTGCACCTTCAACCTGAATTCGCGGGCGGCGTCGATCGACACGCCGCTGCATTCGCTTCTGCCATTTGCGCATATCGATCACGTGCATCCGGACGCGATCATCGCTCTCGCCGCGTCCAGCGGGGGCGAGGCAGCGGTCGAGGAGATATGGGGCGGGCGGATCGGCTGGCTGCCGTGGAAGCGGCCGGGGTTTACCCTGGGCGTCCAGATCCGCGATTTCGTTGCTGCCAATCCGCATGTGACGGGCGTCATGCTGGCAGGCCATGGCATCATCTGCTGGGCCGACGATGCGCGGGATTGTTACGAACACACGATCCAGCTGATCGCCGATGCGGCGGACTATCTCAACACGAAGCTGGCGGACATGCCGGCGTTCGGAGGAGCGGCCGTGCAGACCCGCACCGATCGCGCGGACATCGCCGCACGTTTGATGCCGCGGCTGCGCGGTCTGATGGACGGGGACCGGACGAAGATCGGCCATTACGCGGATGATGAAGCGACGATGGAATTCGTCAATGCACGCGATCTGGAGCGGCTCGCTGCGCTGGGAACGTCCTGCCCCGATCACTTCCTGCGAACCAAGATCGCGCCGCTCGTGCTGGACGCCGAGCGCTTGTCGGACGATGATTATCTGGCGGAGCGGCTCAAGGCCTATCGCGAGATGTACGGGACCTACTACGAGCGTTGCAGGCGGGCCAAGTCGCCGGCCATGCGAGATGCCAATCCGGTGGTCGTGCTGGTGCCCGGGGTCGGGCGCATCACCTTTGCCACGGACAAGGCGACGGCGCGCATCGCGGGCGAATTCTACCTCAACGCCATCAATGTCATGCGCGGGGCCGAGGCCATCGGCGACTACATCGCGCTCGACGAACAGGAAGCGTTCGATATCGAATACTGGCTTCTGGAAGAGGCCAAGCTTCGGCGCATGCCTGCGCCCAGGCCCATGGTCGGCAAGATCGCACTGGTAACGGGCGGTGCGGGCGGCATCGGCGCGGCCACGGCGGCGCGGCTGCTGGCCGATGGCGCATGCGTGATGCTGGTGGATCGCGACGCAAATGCACTGAGCGAAGTGCGCAAGGGCTTTACTGCGAGCTTCGGCAAGGATGTCGTCCGCTCCGCGGTGTGCGACGTGACCGACGAAGCGCAGATTGCGGCAGCCTTTTCGGCCTGCGCCCGCGAATTCGGCGGGCTGGACATACTGGTCGCCAATGCGGGCATCGCGTCTTCGGCGGCGATCGAGGACACGACGACCGAATTGTGGAACCGCAATTTCGACGTGCTGGCAAAGGGCTATTTCCTGACCGCGCGTGCCGCGTTCCCGCTGATGAAGCGGATGCAGGCGCAGGGCGGAGCCGCGATCGTCTTCATCGGATCCAAGAACGGCGTTGCCGCGGCAAGAAACGCATCGGCCTATGCATCGGCAAAGGCGGCGGCCAACCACCTCGCCCGCTGCCTTGCGCTGGAAGGGGCGGAATTCGGCATTCGGGTCAACACCGTGAACCCCGATGCGGTGATCCGCGGATCGCGTATCTGGGACGGCGACTGGCGCAAGGAGCGCGCGGGCGCCCACGGCATTGACGCCGGCACCGAGCTGGAGGAGCATTACCGCAATCGCTCCATGCTCAAGCGCGACGTACTGCCCGCAGACATTGCGGAGGCGGTCTATTTCCTGGCTTCGGACATGTCCTCGAAATCCACCGGCAACATGATCAATGTCGATGCGGGCAACGCGCAGGCCTTTACGCGATAAGCCGCAGGGCAGGAGAGGAATGCGATGACCGAGATGCCGATTTCGGGCGAGCTGATCGCCGAACGCAACGCCGCCGCGCTGGACGCGCTGAACGACGATTACGCTAGCCTTGGCCGCAAGCTTGGCCGCGCGGGCATCGCCATCGACGCCATAAAGGACCGCGTGAAGGGCTTTACCGTTGCCGTGCCCAGCTGGGGAGCGGGGCGGGGCGGAACGCGCTTTGCGAAATTCCCGCTGGCCGGTGAACCGACCGACATCCACGAGAAGCTGGAAGATTGCGCGGTGGTGAACCAGCTGGGCCGGTCGACCCCGCGCGTCAGCCCCCATTTTCCGTGGGACAAGGTAGCGGACTATGCGGCGCTGCGCGACGAGGCCGCTGACTATGGCCTTTCCTTCGATGCCGTCAATTCCAACACCTTCCAGGATCAAGCGGGGCAGGCGCACAGCTACGCTACCGGCTCCCTGTCTTCCACCGATGCGGCCGTGCGGGCGCAGGCGGTGGCGCATAATGTCGAATGCATCGAGATCGGGCGGAAGCTGGGATCCACCGACCTGACGGTATGGGTCGGCGACGGCACCAATTTCCCCGGCCAGCAGGATCTGGGCCGCTCGTTCGACCGCTACCTGGATGCCGCTGCGGAAATCTACGCCGAGCTGCCGGACGACTGGCGCATGCTGCTGGAGCACAAGATGTTCGAGCCGGCGTTCTATTCCAGCGTCATTTCCGACTGGGGCAGTTCGCTGATGGCGGCGCAGGCGCTGGGCGACAAGTGCCGCTGCCTCGTCGATCTTGGCCATCACGCGCCCAATGTGAACATCGAACAGATCGTCGCGCGGCTTCACCATGCGGGCAAGCTGGGGGGCTTTCATTTCAACGACAGCAAGTACGGCGACGACGATCTCGACAGCGGCAGCATCGACCCGCACCAGCTGTTCCTGGTCTTCAACGAGCTGGTGGAGGCGGAGCGAAACCCGCGCGCCGGGTTCGACCCGGCCTACATGATCGACCAGTCGCACAACGTGACTGATCCCATCGAATCCATGATGTCTTCTGCCGAGACTATCGCGGGATCGTTCGCACGGGCGCTGCTGGTCGACCGCGATGCGCTGCACGCGGCGCAGCAGGACAATGATGCGATGCTGGCATTCCGCACGCTGCGCGCCGCGTTCAATACCGACGTGGGCCCGGTCCTTGCCATGGCGCGGATGGAGCAGGGCGGCGCCATCGACATGATCGGGACATATCGGGCAGCTCGTTACCGCGACCGCAAGGCTCAGGAACGCAAGGCGGTGGGACTGGGCGCGGGCATCGTCTGATCGCGCGACAAGGGAATATCCGCGCAGCCGGATCGGCGCGCGGTCAGGATAATGCGGGAGAGATCATTTGACGAAGACACCCCTGGCGCTGTTGGGCGCGGTTTCCATGCTGGCGTTGTCGGCCTGCGCATCGGTCGGTGCCCCGGACCCTGTTGCCCAACCTACCACCCGGGCTGCTACCCAGCCGGCAGCAAGCGACGCTCTGGCCCAAGGCTTCCGCAATCCGCCCGATAGCGCGCGTCCGCGCGCGTGGTGGCACTGGATGAACGGCAATATCTCGCAGGACGGGATCGCCCGGGATCTTGCATGGATGGACGAAGTCGGCATCGGCGGGGTGCAGATGTTCGATGTCGGCCTGCAGGTTCCGCAGGTGGTCGACAGGCGCCTCGTGTACATGACCCCGGAATGGAAGGCGGCGCTGCGCTTCGCCGCGACGGAAGCGGAGCGGCGCGGGCTGGAATTCGCGATTGCCAGCTCTCCCGGCTGGTCGGAAACCGGCGGCCCGTGGGTTCCGCCCGCCGACGCGATGAAGAAGCTGGTGTGGAGCGAGCTATCCGCCACCGGCGGCAAGCGGGTCGGCAAGCTGCCAGCGCCGCCAACCGTGACCGGGCCATTCCAGTCGCAGGGGTTCCACGATGCGTTTGCCGCGTTGGAAGAGGGCGGCGATCACGCCGAGAAGCCGCGCTTCTACCGTGACATTGCCGTGCTGGCGGTTCCGAAGACCGGTTCTGCGCAGTTGCCGCGCCCCCAAGTCACCATAGCCGGCAGGTCGAGCGATGCTGCGGGGCTTTTCGACGGCAATCTTAATACCGGGGTCGCCGTCCCGAAAGGCGGCGAGACATTCGTCGATTACAGCTACCCCCACGACGTCACCGTGCGTTCGGTCCAGACGCTGATCGCCGGTGCGACCATGCCGTTTGCGGGGCCGAGCGTGGCGATGACGCTGCAGGCCCAGAGCGGCGGCGCGTGGCGCGATGTTGCCGACATACCCGTCACCGAGGTGCCGACCACTCTGGCGCTCCAGCCGGTGACCGCGCAGCGTTTCCGCCTTCGCCTGACCCCGGCGGTAGCGCAGATGTCGAACATGGGCGCACCCGAAGAAGGCGCAGCGCCGCCGCCCTTCGCCGCGGCCCTCGGCGCCGCCGCGGCGCAGCCTTATGATCTGCGGCGGTTCTCCCTGTCGGGCGAGGCACGCGTGGACCGGTTCGAGAGCAAGGCCGGTTACGCCACCGAGCCCGACTATTACGCGCTGGGCAAGAGTGCCGACGGGGCGAGCGGACCTGCGCCCGGTGAGGTCATCGACGTGACCCGCTTCCTCGAGGATGACGGCACGCTTGACTGGGTGCCGCCTGCGGGCGATTGGACCGTGCTGCGGATGGGCTATTCGCTGCTTGGCACCACCAACCACCCCGCCGCGCCCGAAGCGACGGGCCTGGAAGTCGACAAGTATGACGCGGCGGCGGTGCGCCGCTATCTCGACCACTATCTTGACCTGTACGAGGATGCGCTGGGCGAGGACCTGGCGGCGCAGGACAAGATCGATGCGATCCTGACGGATTCGATCGAGGCGGGTGAAGCGAACTGGACGCCCGGCATGGCGGCGCATTTTCAGCGGCTGCGCGGTTATGATCCGCTGCCGTGGATGCCCGCGCTGACCGGGCTGATCGTGGAAAGCCGCGAGGCGACCGATCGTTTCCTCTACGACTATCGCCGCACGCTGGCCGACCTGCTGGCGCAGGCGCATTACGGCACGATCGCCGAAGTCGCGCACGCCCGCGGGCTGAAGGTCTATGGCGAGGCGCTGGAGGATCACCGCCCCGGGCTCGGCGATGACATGGCGATGCGCAAGCATGCCGATTATCCGATGGCGGCGATGTGGACCTATGACCGCAGCGCCGGACCCAAGGCGACCTATGTCGCGGATATCAAGGGCGCGGCATCGGTCGCGAACCTCTATGGGCGAGAAGCGGTGGCGGCGGAATCGATGACGTCGGCGCTGGCCTATTGGGCACATGCGCCGCGCGATTTGAAGCGGGTCATGGATCTGGAACTGGTGTCGGGCGTCAACCGTCCGGTGATCCACACCTCCGTCCACCAGCCGACCGAGGATGCGCCCGGTCTGTCGCTGCTGATCTTCGGACAGTTCTTCAACCGGCACGAGAGCTGGGCACCGCTGGCGCGGCCGTGGATGGACTACATAGCGCGCAGCTCCTACCTGCTCCAGCAGGGCAGGCACGGCGCCGACGTCGCCTATTTCCACGGCGAGGAAGCGCCGCTGACTTCTCTGTACGGGGACAATCCGGTGTCCGATGCGCCGGAGGGGCACGGCTATGACTTCGTGAACGCGGACGCGCTCAACGATGTCCTCTCGGTCGAGGATGGCATGCTCGTGACGCCGTCGGGGATGCGGTACCGGATGCTTTATCTGGGCGGCTCGTCGCGCATGATGACGCTGCCGACGCTGCGCCGGGTCGAGGCGCTGGTCCGCGGCGGGGCCATCGTGGCGGGCAATCGGCCCGTGGCCAGCCCATCGCTGGGGGACGATGCCGGCGAGTTCGCCGCCATCGCCGAACGCCTCTGGAGCGGCGCATCGGCGGGCAACGGGCGCGTGATCGCCGCCGACAGCGCCGATGCGGCGCTGGCGCAGCTGAACGTTACCCCGCGTTTCACCTATGATGGCGGAGATGGCGCACAGGTCGATTTCCTGCAGCGCCACCTGGATGATGGGGACCTGTTCTTCATCGTCAACCGCCAGGACCGCGCCGAAACGGGCGAGGCGCGCTTTCGCGTGACGGGCAAGCGTCCCACGCTGTGGCATGCGGAGACCGGCGAGATTGAGAATGTCGGCTTTCGCACCGAGGGTGACCAGACCGTCATTCCGCTGCCGCTGAATGCCGAGGAAGCCGTTTTCGTCGTATTCCGCGAGGATACAGCAGAGACCTCTGCGGCCGCCCGGGACCGGCAGACCGAGATGGCCGGGACGATCACCGCCCCCTGGTCCGTGGCGTTCGAGGAAGGGCGCGGCGCACCGGCCAGCACGGTAATGACCACGCTGACGCCGCTGAACGAGAATGCCGATGAGGGCATCCGCTATTTCTCCGGAGTCGCACGCTATCGCAACCGGTTCGAAGCCCCGGACCGGTGGGCAAGGGGCGAACCGCTCTGGCTCGACCTTGGCGACGTGAACGATATCGCCGAAGTATGGGTGAACGGGCAGAAGGCGGGCGGCGTGTGGCATGCGCCTTGGCGGATCGAAATCGGGGATTTGGCGACTGCGGGTTCCAACGATATCGAGATCCGCGTCGCCAATCGCTGGATCAATCGCCTGATCGGCGATGCTCAAGCTGGCGTGGAGGAGAAGATCGGCTTCACGATCATGCCGACCTATGCCGCCGATGCACCGCTGCGACCCAGCGGGCTGGTCGGCCCGGTTACGCTGCTGGTCGAGAAATAAGGGGTCGGCTTGCCGCTCAGCTTCGCGGTTGCAAGCGTCTGTCCGGGGCCTGGAAACCCCGGCAGACCCGATTGTCAGCCGCGCACAACGCAGCGAAATCCGATGTGGCTGGTCGAACTGTCAATAGCCTGGCCCTGCCGGGCTGCCGGGCGATAGCGCTGGCAATAATTGGCAGCGCAGAGATGGGATCCGCCCTTGATCACGCGTCGGGCATGCAGCTCGTTCGTATCGGGATCCAGGCTTGCGCGCTGGATCGCGCCGTGCGGATCGGGCACCACGCAGCAGGCACCGGACTGTGCCTTCGCATCCGGCCCGGGAAGGGCATAGACATCGCGGGTCCATTCCCAAACATTGCCGATCATGTCATACAGGCCGTAATCGTTGGGCGGAAAATGTCCCACCGGACTTGTACTCTCGAAACCGTCTTCGCAGCTATTCTGGTGGGGAAAGGTGCCTTGCCAATAGTTGGCCATGATCCGGCCGCCGGGGGCCAGTACATCCCCCCATTGATAGTCGCGCGCATCATCATGGCCGCCCCGCGCTGCAAATTCCCATTCCGCTTCCGTGGGCAGGTCCTTTCCCGCCCATCCGGCATAGGCCCTGGCATCTGCGTAGGCGACGTGGATGACGGGATGGTCGAGAACCTCTTCAATTCCGCTGTCCGCACCCCACGGATGACGCCAGTTCGCTCCCGTGCGGAATTGCCACCAATGGCGCCAGTCATGCAGGGGAACCGGACGGTCTGGCCGAACGAAGACGAGTGATCCGGCGTGATCCGGTGCAGGGTCCATGCCCGGATGATCGGCCGGGTCGGGCGGGATTTCGGCCAGTGTGACGTGGCCCGTCTCCTCCACGAATTGCAGGAACATGGCGTTTGTCACAGGGGTCCTGTCGATCCGGAAGCTGTCCACCTTCACCCGGCGGATCGGTGCTTCCTCGGGGTAGAAATTGTCCGAACCCATCGCAAAGGTACCGCCCTCGATACGGACCATTTCCGTCATGTCCGGGCGCGCGTCTTCATTGCCGATGTGCATGGATTGCCAATAGGTCAGCCAGCGCCGGAAGAACAGAGCGGCGCTACAGACGGTCCTGCTCCGCTGGCGCTCGGCGGCGCGAGAGGACAAGCTCGCCGTTCGCGCCTGGGGGTATCGTCAGGATTTCGCAGGCTGATCTCCGGCGGAAACCGGATGCCGGGTCCGGCTGCTCGCAAAAGGCCGAAGCCGAATATCCGCGGCACCGCGGTTCGCCTTCGTGATGGCTTGCCGGATCTGCGATTCCGCTCGCGGCTTCAGCAGGTGGGCCAGCAATTCGATCCCGACCAGCACCTCCCCGGGATCGCTGCCGCGCGCGGCCTTCAGCGACTGGCGGACCCAGTCGCTCGTGCCGGGATGGTCGATGATCCATTCGATGTTCCGGTCGGCCTGCGCCAGATCCCGATCGTTGTCTGCGTTGTTCATCGCGGTCTCCTCTAACCTCATATCCAGTTCGATCGCAGCGCGCTCGGACGGCAGCCGCGTTGCGGCATGGCGCGCCTTTGCCGTCACGCGACGGCGAGCAGCCGCTCGCTTGTCGCCTCCGCCGCTACAGGCTCCCATTCCGATCCACCCCGATAGCGAAAGGCGAGTTGACCGTTTTCATCCATGGCGAAGAGGTGAAGCCAGCGATTGTCGAACAGCGCGCGGACACCTTCGTGACGTTCGAGCACAGCGGTCATCGCCTCGCGCGGAGCCTCTATGCAGACGGAAAGTCGCAGGGGTTCATGGACGTAGCGGTCGCCGTCGTGAACGGATTGCCATGGCAGGCCGGCCCGCAGATTGCCGCCATTGCCTTCCAGCACGCCGATCCCGCCGACCACGTTGTGCAGCAGCTTGTTGCCCGATCCGAACATGTCCGGCGCGGTGGTCGAGCCGTAATATTGCAGGCTGATCCAGCTGGCGACGACGACCGGCGCCGTCATGATGAGCTCCAGCACGGGGAAATCGCGTTCGCTGTCCTGATGCCAGTCGTAATCGTGCAGGAAGGCCGATCCCTCCAGGCTGCGTCCCGACGTGCGGCTGCGCGGCGCGGCGATGAAGGACCCGCATCCGGCCAGCCCCCATTCGGGCCGCACCTCTGCCCAGTCGCGGGCGCGCGGTGCGACGTCGCTGGCGCGCCGGGCGCCAGGCAAAGCGATTGCGCGTTCGCCGCGTGCCAGGGCCCCGGCGGCAGCCAGCCAGCGCCGGACGCGTTCCAGCTCCTCATCGTGTCCTTCTGTCGCAACATCCTGGTCATAGAGCGTGACGCGGTCGGTGGTGGTGTCGTGCAGCGCGGCCACGAAGAGCGTGTCCGCCGGCACCGCGATACCGCGTTCGGCGAGCCCGCCGCGAACTTGGGGATCGTTGAGCAATTGCGCCAGCAGGCGTGCATTCACCTCGCCCGAATAGCCGCCGCAGGCACCGCAGTGCAGGCCGCTGGCGTAGGGATTGTTGACGACATTCGCGCCGTGCCCGGCCAGCACCACGGTTGGAGCAAATCCGTCGGTCAGCGACATGGCCCGCAGCACCGTTTCGGCCGACTCGACCCGGGTGTTCGGGTCAAGCGCGGGGTCGAACCGCGGCGGGGGATCGTTGGGAACGGACGCCGGGTTGAGACCGAGGCCGTCGCGCAGCAGCTTGGCGACATACACCGGCCCCGTCGCCTCCACAAAGGCGAAGGACGAGACCGCCGCCAGCTTGAAGCGGCCCCATGCCCGCTTCGCCCGCGCCTTGTAGCGCGCCGCGAGGTCGGCCTCACCCTCGTCGCTGCCGCCCGAGCAAGAATGAACGAATGGCTTCAGCAACACCGGCAGCCGGTTTTCGGGCGTGTCGGACGCAAAGCGGCGGTGCTGGGCGGACACCCCGAAGAACCCCGCAAAGCCGAGCGTGCGGATCGACGGATCGACCGCTTCCAGCGCGCGGCGGAAGACTTCGGAGCGCACGTCGATGCAGAACGCCGCCTGCAAAGCGGGCCGATCAGCAGTGCCTGCCGGTGCAGGCCCGGCGATGGCGTCGGCCAGCCTGCGCTGTGCGGCGCGTTCTGACGCTTCCTGCAGGATCTCGTCCACGATGCCATCGGCCGAGGGGACGACCGGGGCCTCGTGCGCCTGACAGACCCGCGACCATGCGGCACCGATGGAGGGGCCATATTGCGCATGCAGCGCCTCCTCCCACAGCAAGCGGATCGCCAGGAGGTCGGCAATGGCCGTGTCGCTGCGGCCGTCGAGTTCGGCGCGCCACAGCTCGTGCCGGGCGAATTGCGACCAGCCGCCAAGCGACAGCAGCAGCTGATGGAAGTAGGTATCGAGAGCGGCTTGGCCGAGGCCTAGCCGTTCGGCCGAACGGGCGATGGCGCGCAACGCATCGTCGGGCGCCTGCGCCACTGATGCGGCAAAACCCTTCAGCCCCATGATCTCGGGCGTGAGGTCGTGCGTCGCGAAGGCGCGCCATGCTGACCACCCCAACTGTCCGCGCGGCGCTGCCCACAGGGCCTGGCCCCGGTCGAAATAGCCCCCGGCCCAGATGCCGACGCGATCTGCGATGATGCCCGGCCAATCGATCCGGCTGAACCGGCATGCCAGCGCTGCCACTGTCGGCAACGCCTCAGGCGCTGCGGCATCCCGCGCGATCGCCATTTTCAGCGCTGCCAGGCTGGCGGGTTTTCCGGCATGATCGGACGCAGCCAGCGCAGCGGCCAGGTCGGCATCTGTCATCCTGCCGTCCGCGATGTGTCGCCGAAACCACTGCCGCGGCATGGTGACGGGAACGCCCGCGACCCGCGCCAGGCGTGCCCCCGTTTCGGCAAGCGTAGCGGCGGTCTGCCCCAGATACGGGTTCACCGCGACATAGGAAGCCAGCGGCCAGAGCGGCGGGACCTGCCGGACGGCACGGTCGACGGCGGCCTGCAGCACCGTGCTGTCCAGCGTTTCATGGGGGACATTGGCAGTCATGGGTCTTCTCCTCCTGCCCGTCACGACAGCTGCCGTGCGGACCAGTTGCCGACCAGGCGGTCGAACATGGCATTGAGATAGAGGCCGTTCGCGAGATGCACCCGCAGGCCGGCGGCGGCGGGGTGGCCCGACCAAAGCGGAAACAGCGCTTGCGCCACCGCGACCAAACCGAAGCTGAGCACGGCCAGCGCAAGCAGCACCCATTCAAGCGGGCCGGGGGCGGGCGCGGCGGGCAGCGTGGCTGCTGTCAGCCACTCGGCCCCGGTCTGCAGCGCGAAATAGCTGACTGACGCGGCGACGGCGTACAGCGCCGTGAGGCGCGCCAGCACGCGCGGCGCGGCGTCCGCAAGGCCCTGCGCGATCAGATAGGCGATGCCGAATATCAGGATCGCCCCGAGTGCGATGGCCTGCGGCGATTTCGCCCAGAAGCCAAAGGCCAGGCCGATGACCGCATAGATCGCCAGCGCCAGGGCAAAGGCGCGGCCTACCGCCCGTCCGTCGGGGATTGCGATCGGACCGGGGCGTCCGTTGGACGCGACCAGCTCCACCGCCGTTCCTGACGACAGGAACGCGTGCCCCTTGTAGAGCGAATGCGCGACGATGTGCAGCAGCGCGAGCGGGAACAGCGCCAGCCCGCATTGCATGATCATGAAGCCCATCTGCGCGATGGTCGACCACGCGAGCGAGTTCTTGACGGCGGACTGGGTCAGCATGGCAAGCCCCGCGAACAGCGCGGTAAAGCCGCCGATCATCACCAGCGCTGCCAGTGTCGCCGGGCTGAGCAGCATCACGTCGGCGAAACGGACCAGCAGAAAGCCGCCGCCGTTGATGACGCCTGCATGCAGCAGGGCCGACACGGGCGTGGGCGTTTCCATGACTTCGGTAAGCCAGCCGTGAACAGGGAACTGCGCGGATTTCAGCATGGCGGTCAGGGCAAGCAGTGCGGCGGCGATCACCGCGGCCGTCGGCGCGTTCCCTCCGCGGGCGGCCTGCAGAATGGCGGCTATGTCGCTCGTTCCATAGGCCGCGAACAGCAGCATGGCCGCGCCTGTCAGCGCCGCATCCCCGATCCGGGCCACGATGAATTTCTTGCGCGCGGCACGGACCGCCCGGATCCGGTTGCCATAGAACAGCAGCAGCCGGTGCAGGAACAGGCTGGTCGCGATCCAGGCCAGGACGAAATGGACAAGATTGCCGGCCTGCACCAGCAGCAGGACGGAGGCCAGGGTTGCCATCATCCAGCCAAGGAACCGCCCCTGGCCCGCCTCTCCATCAAGGTACGTCACCGAGTAGCGGAGCACGATCCAGCCGATGAAGGCGACCATGACCAGCATGGTGACGCTCACCACGTCGAAGCGGGTCGACAGCCCGACGCCGGCCATACCGATCAGCGGTCCCGTGGCCGCTCCACGAAGCAGCAGAACGGCCGCCGCGGCGATGGCTACCAGCAGCGCCAGGAGCGCGGCACCCTCGACCACGATGGGCAGGGCACGGGATCGACCGGCGGGCAGCAAGAACGCGGTGGCAGCGGCAAACAGCAGGATCGCCGGCGCAAGCAGGGGCACGACATACTGGACCATGAACAATCTCTTCTTCTCGTCGCCAATCGGGTGCGGCGTTCTTAGGCCGATTACGATTTCCAAGAAAAATTCATTGTTCCGGGATTATCGTTCTGTTTAATAGAACGGTATGCAAGAACTCAACTATCACCACCTGCGCTACTTCCACACCGTCGCGCACGAGGGGAACCTGACCCGCGCGGCGGAGCGGCTGAACGTGTCGCAGTCCGCCGTGTCGGCGCAGATAAGGCAGCTGGAGGACCGTCTGCGCCAGCAGCTGTTCGAGCGCCGGGGCCGTTCGCTGCTCCTGACCGAAGCGGGCCGGATCGCGCTGGATCACGCAGACTCCATCTTCGCCACCGGCGAGGAGCTGGTGAACACGCTGGGCGAGAGGCCGCAGGGTCGGCGGCAGGTGCTGCGGGTCGGTTCGCTGGCGACACTGTCACGCAATTTCCAGATCGGTTTCCTGCGCCCGCTCCTGGGACGCACGGATGTAGAGATCGTGATCCGTTCCGGCGGGCTGGGCGATCTGCTGAAGCATCTGGAAGCGTACAGGCTCGACGTGGTGCTCGCGAACACTTCGCCGCCTCGCGATGCGGCGACTCCGTGGATTTCGCACGCGATCGCCGAGCAGCCGGTGAGCCTGATCGGCACGCCCGAACGGGCCGAATGTGCGGCATCGATCGCCAGATTGCTTGCCCGTGAACCGCTGATCCTGCCCACGGTGGAGAGCAGCATCCGTTCGGGCATCGACGCGTTGTTCGACCGCCTGCAGGTGCGTCCGCACATCGCGGCGGAGGTCGACGACATGGCCATGATCCGGCTTCTCGCCCGCGAGGGGGTCGGTTTGGCCGTGGTGCCGCCCATCGTGGTAAAGGACGAATTGCAGAGCGGGATGCTGGTTGAAGTAAAGCTGTCCCCTCAGCTTTCGGAAATCTTCTATGCCGTGACGCTGACGCGCCGTTTCCCGAACCCGCTGCTGGGGGAATTGCTGAACGCGGTGGAAAACGCCGGTTCCTAACCCACCTCGTCCTCAGCTGCCGGCACGGCATGACCATGCTTGCAGCCACTGGTCCCGCGAGACTGCCTATCCACGCATAAACCGTTGGCGGGGTTTCAAATTGCGAACGGCGATCTAAGCTGCGGGCATAGCTGAAAAGGATCGTTCTGCATGTATCGTCTGCTTCCCGTCCTGCTTCTTGCCGGTTGTGCCGCACAGGCAGACCGCGTCTCCGCCGTGCCCCCGGCGACGGCGGTGCCGAACGGCCCGTCGATCGGGCGATCGACCGTGCAGGAAGAAGCGCGCCTGCTGGCGTTTCTCGACGCCGCGTTCGATGCGCAGGTTGCGCTCAGCCCGGAATCGCTGACCAGCCTGGGCTTGAAGCAGGATTACGACAAGCTGGACGATTACACCCTGCAAGCCGATGCCAGGTCGCTGGCCCTTGCCGAACGGCAACTGGCCGCAATGCGGTCGCAGTTCGATCCTGCAACGCTGGGCTCGTCCGCTCGGCTGAGCTATGAATTGTTCGAGCGCGATGTCGAACGGCAGCGCGAGGCTGCTCCTTTCAGTGCCTATGACTTTCCGGTTTCGACCAATGGCACGCCCGCGGGTGATATTCCCGTATTCCTGATCAACCAGCACCAGGTGGCAAGCGTCGCCGATGCGGAGGCCTATGTGTCCCGGCTGCGCGACAGCGAGCGGGTGATGAACGAGACCGTTGCCGTCATGCAGCAGCAGGCCGGCATGGGGATCGTGCCGCCCAAGATGGTTTTCGAGCCTGCAACCGCCGACGCGCGCAGCATTCTTCGAAGGCGCTCCGTTCACGGCGGGCGAGGACAATGCCATCTGGGCCGATTTCCAGGAGAAGGTGAAGGCGCTGGACATCAGCGACGCGGAGAAGAGCCGCCTGCTGGGCGAAGGGCGCGCCGCGCTGGTCGGGCCATTCCGCGACGGGGTGGAGGCGCTTATCGCGGGCATCGCCGCGATCGAGCCGCAGGCGACGGGCAATAATGGAGCATGGAGCCTTCCCGATGGCGAGGCCTATTATGCCAATCGCCTTGCGAACTGGACGACCACCGATCTGACCGCCGACCAGATCCACGCCATCGGGCTGGAGCAGGTCGCCGCGATCCGCACCGAGATGGAAGCGGTAAAGCAGCAGATCGGTTTTGACGGCACGCTGGAGGAATTCTTCGCCGCGCTGCGTAGCGACCCGGCCTATAAATATCCGAACACCGCGGAAGGGCGCGAGAACTACCTTGAGGAAGCGCGCACGCTGATCGCGAACGTGATGGCGAAGGCGCCGCAATATTTCGAGCGCCTGCCGAAGGCCGCTCTGGAAGTGCGCGCGGTCGAGCCGTTCCGCGAAGATACGGCCTCGGTCGCCTTCTATAACCGGCCTGCGCCCGATGGATCGCGGCCCGGCATATTCTATGTCAACCTGGCCGACATGAACCAGGTCAACCGCGTGCAGACCGATGGCATCGCGGCGCATGAAGGCGCGCCCGGTCACCATTTCCAGATCGCCCGCGCGCAGGAACTGGAGGGCCTGCCGAAATTCCGCCGCTTCGGCGGCTATGGCGCCTATACCGAGGGATGGGGCCTCTATTCCGAACGGCTCGCGGACGAGATGGGCGTCTATACCACGCCGGAGCAGCGTTTCGGCATGCTGTCGCTGCAGATGTGGCGAGCGATCCGCCTCGTGCTCGATACCGGGATCCACGCCAAGCGCTGGTCGCGCGAGCAGGCGATCGACTATTTCCGCGCCAACTCGCCCAATTCGGAGCGTGATATCGTCAAGGAAGTCGACCGCTACATCAACAATCCGGGGCAGGCGACGAGCTACATGATCGGCCAGCTCAAGATCGCCGAACTGCGCGCGCGTGCCGAACGGGAACTGGGGCAGGATTTCGACATCCGCGCATTTCACGAGGCTGTTCTGGGACAGGGACCGCTGCCCCTCGACGCGCTGGAGCGGCAGGTTGAGGCTTATATCGCCAGGGCAAAGGGCTGAACGGACACGGCCCGCGCCACTCGCGGGCCGTGTTTGAGACCGCTTTTGGCGCCGCTTTGGCGCTTTGCGTCGCCGATTACTCCGCGGGGTCGAGTTCCACCTTGAGCCAGCCGGATTCTCGCCGGTCGAAGGTCTTGTAGGCAGTCACCGCGTCGGTCAGCTCGTCTGTCTGGGTCAGCAGCGTCACCGGATCGATCACCCCGGCGCGGACGAGGTCCACGAGGTGCGGGATGTATTTGCGGTGGTTGCAGTTCCCCATCCTGATCGTGAGGTTCTTGTTCATCGCCTGGCCGATGGGAAAGGTCTCCACGGTCGGGGGATAGACCCCGATGATCGACAGGGTTCCGGCCTTGGCCAGCGCCTGGACCGCCCAGTTCAGGACCTGGCTTGGCGCATCGCCGGGCTTGAAGGGCGGCTCGTCCGGGCCCTTGGGCGCAACCTTGTCCGCCTGCGCCTTGAACTTGGCGGTCTTGTCCGGATCCGCGGCGGGGCCGCCGTGCGGATGCTCTGCATCCACGCCGACGGCATCGATCACCCGGTCGACGCCGATCCCGCCGGTCAGCTTGACGATCGTCTCGACCGGATCCTCCTTTTCGAAATTGACGATTTCCGCGCCCTGACGCCGGGCAATCGCAAGCCGGTCCTCCTTGCTGTCGACCGCGATCACCCGCGCGCCCATCAGCAGGGCAGAGGCGATGGCGAACTGGCCCACGGGGCCGCAGCCGAACACGGCCACGCTGTGCCCTTCGTCGATGTCCGCGATGTCCGCGCCGAACCAGCCGGTCGGGAAGATGTCCGAGATAAGGATCGCCTGCTCGTCGCTCACCTCGTCAGGCAGTTTGACGAGGCCGATGTTGGCATAGGGGATGCGCGCCTTTTCGGCCTGCAGCCCGTCGAAACCGCCGGCTGCGTCGGGGCCGCCGAAAAACGCCGTGCCCGCGCGCTTTCCGCCCGGATTGGCATTGTCGCACTGCGCGAAATAGCCCTTGCGGCAGTATGAGCATGTGCCGCAGGCGATGGTGGAGGGGATCACGACCCGGTCGCCGGGGACGAGGTTGCGGACCATGTCGCCGACTTCCTCCACGACGCCGACGCCCTCATGTCCCAGGATGATGCCGTCGCGCATGCCGGTGAAAGTGCCGCGAACGAAATGGAGGTCGGTTCCGCAAATCGCCGAAGATGTGAGGCGTACGATTGCATCGGTCGGTTCCTGGATGCGCGGCTCGGCCACGTCCTCCACCCTGATGTCGCCTACGCCGCGCCAAACCACTGCCTTCATCTCAGCCTCCTGCTTGCCTGTTCCTTGCACAAGCGCGCGGGGGGAGGGGCAGTTCCGCGATTTGGTCGTTTTGCCGCGAAGCGACAGGACCATGCGATGGCCTGCCTCAGTCCGGCTCCGCGCCTGTCCCGCTCGCCTGCGGCACCGCCGAGGCCGCCCGGTGGTCGGCCCGCCGCTGCGCTTCGATGAACACGCGGCGGACTTCGGGATGACGCTGTTTCATCTCGGCCTCGATCGCGGTGACGGCCCGCTCCACGGCGGCTACGTCCATGCCGTCCTCGAATTCCAGGCTCATCGCGACGAAGATCTCCTGCGGTCCGAAGTGCATCGTCAGCGAATCGTTGATGCCGCACACGCCCGGCGTGCCGGCGGCGGTCTCGCGGATGCTGCGCCGCACTGCCGGCGACGCGGACTCGCCCGTCAGCAGGCTCTGGCACTCATAGGCCAGAAAGGCCGCCGTCGCTGCCAGGATCGCGGCAATGACAAGGGATGCGACGCCGTCGAGCACGGGCATGTCCAGCCACTGGCTGAGCGCAATGCCGATCAGGGCAGTGGCGAGGCCGAGCATCGCGGCCGAATCCTCGAACAGGACGGTGAAGACCATCGGATCCTTGCTTCGCCTGATCGTGCGGATCAGGTTGCCCCGGCCCGCGGTCTGCCGGAACTTGCGATAGGCATAGATCCAGACCGTCCCCTCGATCACGATTGCGATACCCAGCACCAGATAGTTGACCCATGCGTCGGTGATCGGCTGCGGATCGCTGAGCTTGTGGATGCCTTCATAGGCCGAAAAGCCTGCGCCAAGGCCGAATATCAGGATCGCCACCACGAAGGCCCAGAAATAGAGCTGCAGGCCGTGGCCGAAGGGGTGATCCTCGGTCGGGGGGCGCGCAGAACGCGACATGCCCAGCAGCAGCAGAAGCTGATTGCCCGTGTCCACGAACGAATGGATCGCCTCGGCCATCATGGCGGAACTTCCGGTGAACAGGGAAGCGCCGAACTTGATGGCTGCTATCGCGGCATTGCCGGCCAGCGCCGAATACACGACCAGTCTTGATCCGCTTGCCAATGGGCCCCCCTTTTTTGCGTTTGCCTGCGCAGCCTGAATGCCTGCCTAACCTAAACGCGGCGGACCGGCGTTGTTCCGCATCGATCGGGATCCGGGGTTGCCGGGCTGCGCAGACCGGCCCTGCGTCCATAGAGCCGGGTGAGGGGAGCGCCGCTGATTCCATGGGCGATGACCGACCCGCAGATGACCAGGCTGACGACATGCCAGATCACCGGCTCGCCCATGCGATGCTCCATCATGGAGGCATAATAGATCGCCGCCACCGCAACGGGGCCGAACCATCCCAGGAACAGCGCATCCGAATTGTTGCGGATCTGGGGGAGGAAGGGCCGCAGCAACAGCAGGACGGGCGGCCGGCGCAGCAGAAGCACCGCCAGCACCAGTACCACGCCGCTCCAGCCCAGATCCTGCCACCCCTGCCACGGCAGCGCCGAGCCGAGGACGACCATGATCGGAATGGCGAAGAAGCGGTTCACGGCTTCCTGCCCCTGCTCCTCGTTCTTGCGGATATCGCGGCCGACGACCTGGGCGAACATCGCGCCTGCCGCAAAGATCACCAGCACCTCGTCGCTGTGGATCAGCCTGCCCGCACCCGCCGCGAGCAGGCCGAGAGCGACGGTATAGACGAGGCGCCAGTCCGGCTGGATGTGCCCGCGCCTCTCGGCAAGGGCGAGCAGCTTTCCGGCACCAAAGCCGAGCGCAAGGCCGAAGAGCGTCGCGGAGCCGATCTCCCACAGGAGCGTCGTGGTCAGCCAGTGGGAAATCGCCTCGCCCGCAGGCCGGGTGAGCAGGAGGAAGGGCAGGAAGACGAACAGATAGCCGAAGCCGTCGTTCGCACCGGATTCGAAGGAGATCGTGTTGCGCAGGCGCTCGGGAATGTTCGCTTCTGCCACGGGGCCGGTGACGATGGGACTGGCCGCGACCGGATCGGTCGGCGTGATGATCGCGCCGATCAGCAGGGACAGCAACAGCGGGACATCGAGGATGAGATAGACCAGCGCCGAAGTGATGCCCCACATCAGCAGCATGCCGATGCCCACGAGGATCAGCATGCTGCGCCAGTGGACGATCGGAAAGCGGCGGGGAATGCGCAAGGCGGTGCCGATCAGCCCGATCCCCAGCGTCAGGCGGGCGGCGCGCTCCAGCAGGTCAGCGCGGCCGCCCAGTTCTTCCAGATCGATGATGCCCAGGATTTCGGGACCCGCCAGGACGCCGACGACCAGCGCGATCAGGGTCGAGGGGAAAGGGCTCTTCGAGACAGGGTTCGATATCAGCCCGAGTACGAGGATGAGCCCCCCGAGCATGGCGATGATGGTGTTGAAGTCATTCAACGGCGGATCTCCTGAACCGGGGGGGGTTATGGAGGCTACGCGCGCCAGCAGTCGCGGTTCCGGTGCGCGCCAGGGGCCGCCGCTGCCCGGCCAGCGCGGAAATCGCGCGGTTTTTTCAGGACATAATGCGCCGGCCGCCCGTTGACAGGAGACAGGGCGCAGTGCGCCGCAACCCAGACAATGGAGGAGAAAAATGGCAGACAATACCGACATTTCGCGCGACGATCCGCCGACGCCGTCGCAGCAGAGCAGTTCAGGCGGCGAACTCAACCGTGACATCGGAAGCCGCGCGGAACTCAAGTCGTATGAAAAGGGCCGCGGCGTCGAACGTGTTCGCGGACAGGACGATCCGGAAGCGGACCAGAAGAAGGGCGACAAGACCCTCTCGAAAATGCGCGGGGCAGGCTGACCGCCGTGTAAAGATCGACCGGAAGGATTGCTGTCGCGATCCGAAAAGGATGGGGCCTGATCGGCCCCATTTCCTTGTTCAGGGTCCATTCCCTTCGAACGCAGCCCGTACCTCTGCCAGCATCTGCTCCCCGGACCCTTCGTATCGGGGCGAGAAATGAAATGGTTCGATCCTGCGGGCGCGCGCCTGCCGCGCGATTTCGCCTGCCGCGCGTGTGGTCAGATGAGCGCGATGGTCGGCCTTGTCCGCATCCGCAGCCGCGAAGGATGCTTCGATGAAGAGAATATCGGCACCCTCGCACAGCTCGGCGATCGCGCGCCGGTTGGCGGCGGTATCGCGCACATCGGTGACATAGCCCAGCTTCTGCCCCAGCTGGGTCGTCAACAGGTCGCGGCATTCTCCCAGCGGCGCCGTGCCGCCGTCCGGCAATCGCACCGGATGGTCGTCGCCGCGCCCATCGCGCACCGCCTGTTTCAGCGGTGCCAGCCAGGGGCCGAGCGGCAGCCCGCGTTCGATCACGCGGTTGCGCCAGATGTTGACGTGCAGCGGCTCGGCGATGGCGAAACTGAGGCTGGGGCCGTGATGCTCCAGGATCGCTGCGCGGGCCGTGAATGCGGATGTTTCAACGACGATGCAGGCCGCTACCGGCTTGTCACCCAGCGGCTCGGCTGCGAAACCGGCGCGCAGGCGAAAGCGCGTCTCCCGTGCCAGTTCCGCCGAGGCCAGTTCGACGACATGGAAGACCAGATCATTGTCATAGCGGTGGACCAGGTCCCAGCTATAGCCCGCCAGCCTGTGCCCGACGCAGCTGGCAATCCCCCGTGGCCCGACAAGGGTGATCTGCTTCGCGCGGCCGATGTTCACGCGCAGCAGAGCGTCGAAACCGATGAAATGGTCCATGTGCATGTGCGAGACGAAGACATGCATCACGCGCAGCAGGTCGCGCGCGCTCAGCGCCGAAATATCGCCGAGATCGAACAGCAGCGCCTCGCGCGCGTGCAGGCGTTCGACGAAAACGGCCGCGTCCCCGAAACGCCCGTTGACCAGGGACCCATGGAAAGTGGGGTTCATGCTGCTTCAGCCCCGGTCTCCAGCGAATTCATACCCCGAAGGGGAAGAGATCGTCCGCGCTGCCGCCATGCGGCTCGTGCTCGGACAGGGGTTCGAGTGCGCTGGTCTCGTCGAACCAGCAATAGGCATTGAACTGCTGCGGCAGTACCGCCTCGCTGTAATGGCTCCAGCGCTCGGTCTCGGGGCGGTAGATGACGCCGATGAAACGCTCCAGCCGCGGTTCGGCCAGTCTTCGCGCCAGTGCGCCATTTGCATGGAGGTCGAGCAGAAAGCGGCGGACGCCGCTGTCGTGGCACAGCCGTTCATAGCTGTCGCGCCGGGACGGGTTGACCCGCTTGGTCTGGTGCTCGTCGTCCCAGTTCGTCGCCGCCGTCACCGTGCCTGCATGCGTGCCAAAGCCGACCAGCGCGACTTCATCGCCCCATTTCTCGCGCGCCAGCTGGCCGATGTTGTGCTCGCCCCGCACCTGGCCCATGTCCGTCGCGCGGGCATCGCCGATGTGGCTGTTATGTGCCCAGACCACCGCTTTTGACGATGGACCGCGCTGCTCCAGCAAGTGTTCGAGCGTCTCGGCCATGTGCGAATCGCGCAGGTTCCAGCTTTCCGCGCCGCCATAATACATGACGCGGTAGTATCGCTCGGCCGAGGCGACGAGGCGGGCATTCATCGCCGCGCCGAAGCTGTCGGCGTTCTGCCCCAGTGCCCCTTCCAGCATCTCGCGGCATTGCTGGACGACGGGCTGTTCGCACTCGGCAAAGCCGGAGCGCATCGCGGCACGGCCATAGGTGGCGGGGTCCGACTGCCAGGGCGTCAGGCAGCCATAGCGCTCCCGCGCCGTGGCGGCGGCGTCGGGGTCGTTCTCGTCCAGATAGGCAAGCACCGCCTCGATCGAGGCATGCATGTTGTAGATGTCGAGGCCGTAGAAGCCGACCTGCCCGTCCTCCTCGCGGCCCTCGTTGACCTGTTGCAGATCCCGCAGCAGGCCGGGAATGACCGTGTTGCGCCACATCCAGGTGGGAAAACGCTGGAACGGCGCGGAAAGGTTGGTCCGGGCCGCCTTGCCGCGGATATAGCGGTCATAGGCCGCCGCGTCTGGCCAGTCGCCTTCCACGGCAACGATGGTGAAGCCGTGCCTTTCGACCAGTCGCCGGGTGATCGCGGCGCGGGCGGCATAGAATTCATGCGTGCCGTGGCTTGCCTCGCCCAGCATGACCACCCGGCGATCCGCGAAACGGTCGAAGCCGGCGGCAAAATCGGGATCGTCGATAGCGGGCAGCGGCTCGGCGCTTTCGGCGATCAGCTCGGGCAGCGTCTTCTCGCGCGACGCGGCATGGTTGCTGGCCGCGCGCGTGCCATCCTCCGGCACCGCTCCGGGCAGCAGCGGCACGAAACGCACCGGGGCGATGTCGTGGCTGGTCCAGTCGTCTTCTGCCGTTCGCGTGATGCAGGTCAGCATCTGCACCGTCTCTTCACCGATCGGGATGATCAGGCGCCCGCCGATCTTGAGCTGCTGCCTCAGCGCACTGGGCACCTCGATGCCGCGGGCGGCGACCAGAATGGCATCGAACGGCGCTTCGTCCGGCAGACCCTTCATCCCGTCGCCGGCGCGCACCGTGCAATTGTCATAGCCCAGCGCATCGACCCGTTCGCACGCGGCGCGGGCCAGCACCTCGTGGCGCTCGACCGCGAAGACCTGCGCGGCGATGCGGGACATTACGGCGGCGGCATAGCCGGAACCCGCGCCGACCTCGAGCACGCGGTCGCCGGGTCCGATCTCGGCGGCCTCGATCATCGCGGCGACGATATAGGGCTGCGAGATCGTCTGCCCCTCGCCGATGGGAAGGGGGCCGTCGTCATAGGCGAACTCGTGCAGGTCTTCGGGAAGGAAGGCCTCGCGCGGCACAGTGCGAAAGGCGTCCAGTATGTGCGGATCCCTGATCCCCCGGCGGCGGATCTGCCTGTCCACCATCCGCGCGCGCTTCTTGTCCATGTTCGCCATCTTGCCAGCCTTTCCGGGCGAGCCGGATCACGGATGGGCGGACAGGCTCACCCCTTCGAATTGTCTTCCCGGCGGTCCCGGCGCTCTGGCGTCGGGATTGCTGCCGGGGCATGCGCTGACTCCGCCAGGGAGTGCAGCGCATGCCGCCGGTCAGCGAAAGAGCATCATTCCATCCGTTCGGACACATAGGGGTGCCGGGGCGCCCCGAAGCCCGCGGCGGCAACCGCAGCGGCGAGCGAGAGGAGCGAAGCGAAGAAGGCATACCAGGCAGCCGCCGACATCGCGTCGAGCGCCTGGTCGCTTGTCCGGCCTGCCGCCATGCGAATATCGGACGCGGTCGTTCCGACCGAGTTGACGGCGCTCTGTGCCTGCTGTTCCCAGCGTTCGGCGATGTTCTCGGCTTCCTCGGGTTCGACGCCCGCACGGGTGGTCAGCGCCTCGACCAGTTGCTGACGTTCGGACGGCGAGAACAGCGCATCATCGCCCTGGAACAGCCGGTCGACAAGCTGGCCGACCTCCTCGTCAAGCTGGCCGGGATCACGCGCGACATTTTCGGCGGTCGTGGCCACTTCCTGGCGCGCCTGGTCCAGCGTCTGATCGCCAATGTCGGCTTCGGCGAGAACCTGTTCGGCTTCCCTGCGGATCTGCTGGCGCGCCTGATCCAGTTGCGGCGAGAGATCGACGTTGTCCGGTATCACGGCACCGCCGACCGCGCCGACGACATTCGCGCTGGTCCGCGCGACGGCGCGACTGCGCTCGTGGCCGTGCTGACTGCCGTTCCGATGGCGCTGGTCGCCATCCACAGGGTCACGACGGTGACGATACCCCACATCGCGGCACCATGCGCGGTCGAGGATGCGCGATCCGTCTGGCCGCTGAGGTGCCCGGCGACGTAGCCGCCGATGCCGAGGGAGACGATGCTGGTCAAGATCCACCAGATTGCGGTGCCCGTCCCCAGGCCATCGAAAGGCGAGCCGCTCAGCGGATCGATCGCCCCGAAACCGATGGCCGTGCCCATGAGGCCGAACAGGATGGTCAGCCCCACGGCAATCGCGGCGCCGGCGAATATGGCACCCCAGCTGATTTGCGAAAGCAGCGAAGGAGCGGGATTGACAAGTTCGCGCCTGTAACGCGGATCGGATGGGTCGTGCACCTGTGCCATCGTTGTCTCCGTTCTGTGTCGGTTTGAAGAAAGGGAATATTCCCTGTTCAAGAACGAATGGATCGATATGGAAACAGTTCCGGAAACAACATTTTTAAGGGCGAAGACCGGTGGCGTTGCTACAAGAGCGCTAACGATTCGCTTGCCAATACTCACGGCCAAGCAGGAAGAACCATGAAGAAGGCGGGAGAGGCTCGGCGCCTATCGCACGGAAGCCAAGCTCGCGCGCTTCGCGGCATCACTCGCCTGTAGCCATGGACCGGTCACTATTCCTGCGGGATCCAGCGAAATACGGTTCCATCGCGGCGCGACGGGGAGGGGCCGGGCCAGTCCGCCGCATAGGGCTCTCCGGTAGCCGGATCGATGCCGAGATAGCGATGGGTCCTGAGCGACATCAGCATGAACTGTCCGCGCAGCATGTCCTGCCACTGGAACAGGCTGGCCTCGCTTTCGCGCTGGAAACGGACATCGGCGGGCATGCCTTCGCCAACGATTGTCACGAAATTGGCGGGGCCGGGCACGCCCAGCGCCTCGATCGCGACGCGCCCTTGCCCTCGGTCGTGAACCCTGAATCGGGTCCGCGGGCCGCCTGCCTCCGCCCCGCCCGCGGCAGCGATGTGAAGCATGCCGTGCGGGTCGGCCCAAAGCAGGCTGTCATCGGCCAGATTGGCGATGGTGACTACTTGCGAGAGCGGAACATTGCCCGACCAGGTCGGCAAACGGTTCGATCACGGCGAAATCGTCGAAATGGGCACCGCCGCCCGTGAGGCCCTGGCCGTTGTAAGAGAAGAGCGCAAATCGAACGCCCTGAAACGTCTTGAGTTGATAGGGCAGGCGAAGCGGCTCGCCGATGGATTGCCAGTTTGTGCCGCCATCGATGCTGTATGAGAACTGCCCCAGCTCGCTGTCCAGATCGACATGGGTGCGCAGCCGGACCACCGGGCCGGGCAGCGGCGCGGTCGCGGTGCGGTCGCGCTGCTGGTCGTTATGACGGATCTGCCAGCCATCGCCGCTGCGCTCCACCGACAAGGTCGCGTATGGGATGTTGAGCAGCGCCAGACCGGCCCGGTCCCCCGTCTTCAGATCCCGTCCGTCGACCGTCACCTCCGCAATGCTTTCCGGAGCCACCGCGCGCTGCGTCAGCGTGTTGCGCGCGCGCAGGAAATCGCCGGCGGGCAGAGCGGTGAGGGTCAGCCGGCCGCCGTCCAGCTTCCATGCGGCATCATCGGGCAGATGGTTCCACTGCCAGATCGGTTGCAGTTCGGGCCCTGCGAAATCGTCGCTGCGCTGCCATGTAGGGCGGGGCGGATCGTCGTGACCTGTGGCAGGCTTCAGCCAGCTTCGCGGGCTGCGGCCCGGATTGCCGGGCAGCCCGAAGAAGGGCCAGCCGTCCTTCCACGTCACGGGTGACAGATAGACCGTCCGCCCCATCGAACGGACGTCCATCATCGAAAAGCCCCACCAGTCGCCATTGGGCAGTTCGACGATCCCGCCCTGGTGCAGCGGCGAAGCGCCGAAGCGGTCGGCGGGCGGCGGCGGGGTCAGCTCGATCGGATCGCCCGCGGCAGGCAGGTCGGTGCCAAGTCCGACATTGCCGACGCCCCAGCCCAGCGGCTCGCCCATGGTTTCGCGGGCCGAGATCTGGACCGTTTCCCACGGTCCGTCCAGATTGTCGGCGCGGATCGCCATCATGCGTCCCACCGGTGCGTAATTGGCGGTGATGATGTAATAGCGCCCGTCGATCTTGTAGAAATGATGCCCTTCGCCCAGCGCATTGCCGGCGGGCATGATGACGCGCTCGCTACCCTCGACCACGCCCGACAGGTCGGGCTTGATCTCGACCAGACGAACCTCGTCGTAATTATACACCGCCCACACGCGGCCATCGTCGTCGAAGAGGACGGAGACATCGTGCAGGTCGCCCTCGAACGGGGTGCGCGTCCAGGGGCCGTCGGGGCTGGCGCTGCGAAACACCTGCAGGCCGACGCCGTTCACATTGGCGAAGATATAGAACATACCGTCGTGCCAGCGCAGGCTGGGCGCCCAGATGCCCTGGCCGTAGATGTCCTGCCCATCCTCAAGCCGCCAGCCGGGGCCGAGATCCAGCCGGTCGAACGCATAGGACCGCAGCGTCCAGTTCACCAGATCGCGCGAATGCAGCACCGGCAGGCCCGGCATCATGTGCATGGTGGTGCCGGTCATGTAGTAATCGTCTCCGACGCGGATGATGTCGGGATCGGAAAACTCGTCGTTGAAGATGGGATTGGTGAAACTGCCGTCGCCATTGTCCGCCGTCCAGCTTTCGGCGGCGGTAGGATGAGGCAGGGGCGGATGGGGCAGGGGTTCGGTTCCGGCGAAAGCGGGGAGACCCGTCAGCATCAGCATGGTCCCAACGACCGCGCGGCCGATCCGCAGCCGGAAACCGGAACGTGGAGCCATCATGCTCATGGCAGCAGCGCGGCGTCGCCCCAGGTGACCGGCACGGGGCGACTGGCGGTGCCGTCGCCGCGTGCCACCAGCTCGACGATGGCCGCGCCGCCTGTATCGACCGACAGGGGCTTGGCCGGCTCGGCCAGTCCCATCCAGTCGCTGGCGCCCAGCAGCTTTCCGTCGCCATAGACTTCGAACCGCACGCGGCTGCCGTCGTCCGGGCCGCTGTCGTCGCGCCCGACCCTCGCGCTGAACCGGCGGAAGCCGTCGCCGCGAACTTCCAGCCGCGAATTGGCCAGCACGCCGATTCCGGTCAGGAACTCGCGATCCGCCACGCGCAGCATCTGGCCATAGGGCGTGGAGTCCGCCCGAGCGCCGCCCCAGCCGGTGTAGCGGGGCCGCTCTCCGTTCGAGCGGGTGTTCTGCCACGGCACGATGGCGCGGTGGATCATCGGATCGGGTTCGGGAAATTCGATGCCTTCCTCGGCAACATTGACCCGCCCCGGCATCTCGGACAGATACATGCCGCCGGGCATTGCGCGCGTGCCCGCCGCGCGGAACACGCGGGTTTCGTGCGGGGCCAGCGTGAATTCCTGCTCCTCGGTAAAACTGCTGGCTTCGCCGCTCCACAGATCGGTCAGCGCGACTGGGGCATCGGCCGCATATTTCAGGTGATCGGCGGTCAGCGTGACCGGCATCGGCGTGGCGGTGCGATTGAACAGCGCGACCGCCTTGGTCCCGTCCGCCAGCGTCTTGACGAAGAACTGCACGTTCTCGGTATCATAGGCCAGCACGGCCTGGTTGCCCGCGGGGTCCTGGTTCAGCGCGATCAGCTCGCGGTTGCCAAGGATCGCCAGCTGTTCGGGCGTCGCCTTTCGCAGATCATAGCCGATGATCAGCGGCGCGTTCAGCATCGCCCACAGGCTGAAATGGCTGCGCGCCTCGGCCGGATGATTGTCGTCGAAGTCGCCGGTGCCGACGAACAGCATGTCGGGATCGTTCCAGTTGCCCGGCTGCGCATAAAGCGCGCGGCGCGACGCGGAATCGAGATTGTGCAGCATGCGGCCCCAGTAGGGCGCGATATCCTCGCTCGTTCGCGAGATATTGCCGTATTCCTTGCCCCACGACCGCACGTTCGCGCTGCCCCAGATGCACAGCGAATAGAGGAAATCGCCATCGGGATTATGCCGGACCAGCGCCTGTCCGACCTGCTCGAACAGATCCTTTACCGCGGGAACGTTCGTCTTCGCGATGGAATTGAAATCGATCAGGGGCGTCACCTCGCGGTAGATGCCCTTCTGCACGTTCGGATTATCCGCGCCCATGCCGCGAATGCCGCAGCCGTCGACCTTGATGTAATCGAAACCCCACTCGCCGAAATACAGCGCGATGTCCCGATCGATGTGATCGTACAGACCCACCTCGCGCTCTGCCAATGTACCGGCGGGATTGTTCGGTGTGCCGTGGCCAAAGGTCTGGCCGCAGCTGTTGCGCCCGATGTCGGAATAGATGCCCGCCTTGAGCCCCATGGCGTGCAGCCGGTCCGTCAGCGGGCGAAAGCTGGTGCGGTCGCTGTCCGTGGCGGCGGACGGAAAGGTCGCGGTGCGGATCACCATGCGCCCGGTGTCGGTATCGCGCTTCAGCCACCAGCCGTCGTCGATATTGACATAGCGATAGCCCGCATCGGCCAGCCCGCTGTCGAGGATGATTTGCGCGCTGGCGAGCACCTTTTCCTCGTCGATGTCGTGATAGAACGCGTTCCAGCTGTTCCAGCCCATCGGCGGCAGCGGCGCCTGTCCGCCCGCATAGGCGCTCCACTCGCCGGTCGGTTCCAGCTCGTCCGCCGCCGCGGAAAAGGGCAGGGCGGCCAGCGCGCATGCTGCGGCGATGGTGGGCAGGTGCAGGCGGATCATTCGCCCGCCTCCGTCACCAGGTTGCGCCCGAAGAACGTCAGCACATGGTCCTGCATCCGGTAGCCAAGGCGGTTGGTGTGGTCGCCGTCAAAGATGTCCAGGCTGTTGTCGATGCCGCGTGCCAGCAACGCTTCATGCAGCAGGCGCGCATCGTCCACCAGCCCGTCCTTGTCCCCGACATCGATCGCCACCGCGCGGTAATGTCGCAGCTTGTCGGCATATTGGTCGAGGAAGGAGATCGGCGCGTTCGCTTTCCAGCGGGCCAGCACCTCGGGCCTTTCGTTGCCTTCTGCATCGACGGGCAGGTCCAGATAGAGCGGCGCCGCATCGGGGTCGGGCGAGAAGGCGGCGGCCACGGCCAGCGCGCCGCGCAGATTGCCGGGCAGTTCCTGCGCCGCGGCGACGTCGGGCACGGCCTCGATCGTCCGGACATCCTGCGCCGTCAGCCCGCGCGAACCCATCGGCGACTGGCAGCACGGCGCCATCAGGTAGAGCGCGCCGAACTTTTCCGCGTGCTTGATCCCGATGCGACTGGCCCCGTAGCCGCCCATCGAATGTCCGACAAGACCGCGGCTTTCCGGCCGGGCGATGGTGCGATAATGGCTGTCGACATAGTCGATCAGCTCGTCCGCGATGAATTCCTCGAAATTCCCGGTGGTGGGCGAGCTGGCATAGAACGATCCGTTGTATTCGTTCCAGCTGTCGGGAAACACCAGAATCATTTCCGGCACACCGTTGGCAAAGGCGCCTTCCGCCGTTTGCGGCATGTGCACTTCCTTCAGCCACTGGCCGGCCTTTACCCAGTAACCGTGCAGTGCATAGACGACGGGGTAGCGGCGGCCGGGATCCTCGTCATAGCTGGGCGGGAGGACAACGTGGACCTCGCGGTCGGCGCTGGTGCCCATGAGATTGCCGGCAATCGCATCCGAATGGACGGTGGCGTGATCGATCCGCACCTTCGCGGCGCCTTCCACCACTGGCGGCTGCTCGGTGCCGACCTGCGCATGGGCAGGCGCGGCTGCGACTGCGCAAAGCGCAAGCGCCAGGCTGGCGGACAGGCTGTTGCGGATGGCCATTTGCTGTATTTCCCCTCCCATGCAGCGCCACGCGAAAGAAGGTTGCCCGCGGCTCGCGCCGCGTCGATCCCCCTCATCCGCGGCGCATGTTCACCGGTTCTGCGCGGCTTTATTACTCCGGCAAATTGAATGGGCGCAAGTGGGCAGGTGGCATTGCGCTGCCGATCATACCCGGCCCGCCGGCGCGCCACCCCATGGGGCCAAAAATTCTCGCAGGCCGATTGCCACGCCAGATTGTTAGCGTTAACACCGGCACCACAAAAGATCTGCAAAGACCAATAGCGAACAAGATCTTGGGAATGGAACATGGTGTGCCCGGCGCGCATCGGAGGGGATCAGTATCTATGATGGATCGCAGGATGCTCTTGCGTGGCGGGGCTGCGTTAGGCGGTTTGGCGATGCTTGCGCCGGTGTCAGCGGCCGCGCAGCCGATCAGTCAGCCACTGGCGCTGCCGCCGGGCTTCCAGATGTGGGCCGTCAAGGAAGAGCTGGCACGCGATTTCGACGGCACGCTGCAGCGGATGTACGCCTTGGGATACAGGCGCATCGAAGCGGCCGGCTGGCAGGGAATGGAGCCCCGGGAGTTCGCAGCGCGGGTCCGCGCCGCGGGGCTCGACCCTGTGGCGTGCCATTTCCCGATGGGCGTTCTGATGCAGGACTACCAGCCCAGGCTGGACGAGGCCCGGGCCGTCGGCGCGCGCTATGTCGTCGCTTCGTCTCCTTCCTCGCGGGCGCCTCTGGACCCCGCGCTCGACTGGGTGCGCGGTTCCGCCGCGGCCATGACGCTGGCCGACTGGCAGGAGAACGCGCTGCGCATGAACGAGATCGGCGCCGCCGCCAGGGCGATGGGCATGCGGTTTGCCTACCACAATCACCCGGCCGAATTCCTGAAATACGACGGCGTCCTCGCCTTTCACGAGCTTTTACGCCTGACCGATCCGGCACTCGTCGCGATGGAGCTCGACCTGGGCTGGGCAGCGGCGGCCGGGCTGGATCCGGCCGAAGTGCTCGACCATCATGCGGCGCGCATCGAACTGCTGCATATCAAGGATATCGCGACCGCCCAGCGGACGCCGCACAGGATCGCCGACGACCTGACCACGGTTCCGGTCGGGTCGGGTTCGATCGACTGGAAGGCCGTGCTGGCCGCCGCCCGGCGCGCACCGATCAATGCCTGGTTCGTCGAGCAGGAGCCGCCGTTCACGCGCCCCGTGCTGGACCAGATGGGCGAGAGCATCGCCTTCCTGCGCGGGCTGTCGTGACGATGGATCCGGTCCGCCATGCGGCGCATCCGGGACTGAAGGACTGATCCGGCACAGGGGGGCAGGGCCATGCAAGGCGGACTTCGCGCAAGACTCTCGTTGATGATGTTCCTGCAATACGCGGTCTGGGGCGCGTGGTTCGTGCCCTTTGCCACCTATCTCACCTATAACGGCCTGCCGGATTCGGTCGGCTGGATCTATTCGGCGCAGGGCTGGGCAGCCATCGCGGCGCCGCTGTTCGTCGGCGCTCTGGCCGATCGCTATTTCGCGGCCGAGAAAGTCATGGGCGTGCTGCATCTGTTTGCCGCACTGCTGCTTTACACGCTGACGCTGATCGGCGCGGACCCGGCACTCATGTTCCTCGGAACGCTCGGCGTGCTGCTTGCCTTCATGCCGACGATCGCGCTGTCGAACACGATCGCGCTCGGCGCGCTCGACGACAGCGAGAGGCAGTTTCCGGCCATCCGGGTCTTCGGGACCGTGGGATGGATCGTCGCCGGTCTGGTCGTCGGCCTGGTCCTGCCGGGCGACGCGGAACGGACGGTGCAGCCGATCCAGTTCGCGGCCGTTCTTTCGCTGCTGTACGGGCTGTATTCCTTCACGCTGCCCGGTACGCCTCCGCGAGCCGGTCAGGCGCGCCCGTCGGTTGCCGCGCTGCTCGGCCTCGACGCCATTCGCACCACGGATCGCAGCTTCTGGGTGCTGATCGTCTGTTCGATGCTGATGATGATCCCGTTCTCGTTCTACAATGTCTATGCCAATCCCTTCCTCGACGACATCGGCGTGACCAGCCCGGCCGCGACGCAGACCATCGGGCAGGTGTCCGAAGTCGGCTTCCTGCTGGCGCTTCCCCTGTTCCTGCGCTGGGTCGGCATAAAGGGCGTTCTGTTCATCGGCATGGCGGCATGGGCGGTGCGCTATGTCATCTTTGCCAATGCGTTCACGGCAGATGGCCCGATCGAGCTGCTCGTCTATGCGGGCCTGGCCCTGCACGGCGTGGGTTTCGACTTCGTGTTCGTTGCCGCGACCATCTGGATCGGCAACCGCTTCGCCGCCGGGGAAAGCAACCGCGCGCAGTCGTTCCTGGCCCTGATGACGTGGGGCGTGGGCTATCTGGTCGGCACCAATGTCGCCAATGCGGTCCAGATCGGCACGGGAAGCGCGGGAGCGGCGGATTGGCACAGCTTCTGGCTGCTGCCCGCCGGCTTTGCGGGAGTGACCGCCGCGGTTTTCCTGCTGCTGTTCCGCGACCGCCGGACTGCTTCTCCCCTGGTGGCGAAGGGAAGCATCTGACTTGACGCCGCGCCGGTCCCTAACGCTTCAGCACCCAGTCGATCCCCTGGCCAAGATGGCGCAGGAACCACGGTTCGGCGTAGCTTTCCTCGGTATGGCCCATGGCGGTATAGAACACGCGCGCGCCTTCGAATTCGTGCGACCACGACATCGGGTTCGGGTTGACGTCGGCCTCTCCGATGGATTGCGGGTCCACCGTCGCCAGCAGGTGCATGGTGGGGTCGTAATCGTCGAAGGAGTACCATTCGTCCGTCCGCGTCACCATGGGCTCAAGCCCGCGGGTCGCGGGATGGCGGGGATCGGTGACGGAAACCTCGCCGGTCGGCGTACCCTGGGGGTGCCGTGCAAAGCGCCCTCCGATCAGGCGGCCGAACCATGGCCAGTTGTAATGCGAATCCGACGCGCCGTGGATGGCGACGATCCCGCCGCCGCGATGCACGAAATCCTGCAGTTTCTGCCGACGCTCTCCGACGAACCATTCGGAGGAGGGGTCGTCTTTCTTGGTGGTGGTGTTGAGAAAGACGATGGCGTCGAAATCCGCCAGCCCATCACCGTCGAAGATCGCCGGATCCTCGCTGGCGACGATGTCGATGCCGCGCTCCGCACCCAGGCGCCTGAGCGCTTCGACACCCGTTTCGATCGAACTGTGCCGCCAGCCCGTCGATTGCGAGTAGACCAGCACATTGGGCCTGTCATGCGCCAGTGCCGGAATGGCAGGGCCAAGGCAGGCAATGACCAGCCATGCCGCGATCATCTTGACGAAATTGCGCATCCCCGGATTTCCCCCCGTTTTTACCGCCGCGTCGGCTTTCCGCCTCGCAGGCGGGCCGGGCAGGCTTGTGGTCTGGGGCAATCGGCTAACACAAGCATCAGCCCTGAGCCAGCCGGATTAGCGCGGTCACTTCGCGCATCCGCGCCGGGCAGGCAAACACGAACAGGACCGCGCAGCGCGGCGACGGGAGAGAACATATGACGGCTGGCTTCACAACCGATCGGCGCGAGATCTTGAAGGCGGCGATCCTGCTGGTGGGGGGCAGCCTTGCGGGCGGTACGCTTGCCTCGTGCACGGCGCGCGCCCCGGACGGTCCGTTCTTCGATCCCGAGAATTTCGCGCTGCTCGATGCGGTGTGCGAGACGATCATCCCGCAGACCGACACGCCCGGCGCATCGGCGGCGGGCGTCCCGCACTTCATCGAGGGGATGATGAGCCGGTGGGCCAGCGACCGGACCCGCAAGCAGTTCCAGGGCGCGCTGACCGCGATCGACGATCTTGCCCGGCGCGAGAAAGGCACACGCTTCGTCCAGCTGGCGCCCGAAGCGCGAACCGCTCTGCTGACGGCGCATGATGCGAAGGGCGGGGACGACTGGACCGCGCTGCGCCGCCTGACGCTGATGGGATATTACCTGTCCGAACCCGGCGCGACCCAGGAACTTCGTTACGAGCTGGTGCCCGGCGAATGGGATCCGGCCGTCCCCGTCACATCCGAAACGCGCACCTGGGCGGCCTGAGAAGGGAAATGACGATGTTCGACGCAATCGTGGTCGGTTCGGGGATGAGCGGCGGCTGGGCAGCCAAGGAACTGGCTGAAGCCGGTCTCAAGGTGCTGGTGATCGAGCGGGGCCGCAATATCGAGCACGGAACCGACTACACCGACAGTCTCAGCCCGTGGGAGCTCGACAATTATGGGCTCGTATCGGAAAAGGAGAGCGAGGAGGACTATCCGATCCAGTCCCGCTGCTATGCCTTCTCAACCGCCAACAAGGGGTTCTGGACGAAGGACAGCGACCACCCCTACACCTTTCCCGACGACAAGCCGTTCTACTGGATCAGGGGCTATCACCTGGGCGGGCGATCGCTGATGTGGGCACGCCAGTCCTATCGCATGTCCGAGATGGACTTCGAATCCAATGCAAGGGACGGACACGGGACCGACTGGCCGATCCGCTATGCCGACATGGCGCCGTGGTACGACCATGTGGAGCGTTTCGCCGGCATCTCCGGATCGCGCGACGGGGTGGAGCAATTGCCCGACGGGCAATTCCTGCCGCCGATGGCGCTGACACCTGTCGAGAGCGAGTTCGGCCGGACCATCGAGAGCGCCTATCCGACACGCCGCATGATCACGGGACGCTGCGCCCATCTGACCGAGCCGACTGCCGAGCATCAGGAACTGGGCCGCGGGGCGTGCCAGTACCGCTCCCTGTGCGAGCGCGGCTGTTCCTATGGCGCCTATTTCTCCTCGCTATCGGCAACGCTGCCCGCTGCGAAACGGACCGGCAATACGACCGTCGTGACCGATGCGATCGTTCACAGCGTGGTCCACGATCCCGCTACCGGCAAGGCCACAGGCGTGCGGATCATCGATGCCAATACGATGGAGGGGCGCACCTATGAAGGGCGCGTGGTCTTCCTGTGCGCATCGACGCTGGGTACCGCGCAGATCCTGCTCAATTCCCGTTCGGAAGCGTTCCCGAACGGGCTGGCCAACCGCTCGGACATGGTGGGCCGCAACCTGACCGACCATATTTCCGGCATGGGCGCGAGCGGGACGTACCCCGGTCATCTCGACACCTATCACCATGGCAGGCGGCCTAACGGGTTCTATATTCCCCGCTATCGCAACGTCACGGAAGAGGCTGACGGTTTCTCCCGCGGATACGGCTTCCAGGGGCGCGGATTGCGGCAGGGCTGGGACCGCGGCAACTGGGGCGGCGGCATCGGCAGGGAGCTGAAGGACACTCTGCGCAAGCCGGGCCCGTGGACATTGTCGCTCTCCGGCTTTGGCGAGATGCTGCCCAATCCGGCCAATCGCATCACGCTGAGCGAAACGGCCAAGGACAAGTGGGGCATCCCGGTCCCGCACATCGAATGCGCGATGGGGCCCAACGAACATGCGATGATCAGCCAGGCCAATGCCGACGCCGTGGAGATGCTGGAGAAAGCGGGCTGCACCGACATCACCGCGCACAAGCATTACGGCGGGCTTGGCCTGGGCATCCACGAGATGGGGACCGCGCGCATGGGCAGGGACCCGGCGACGTCGGTACTGAACGGGTACAACCAGGCGCATGACGTGCCAAACCTGTTCGTGACCGATGGCGCGTGCATGGCTTCAGGTGGCTGCCAGAACCCTTCGCTGACCTACATGGCCATGTCCGCGCGCGGGGCGCATTTTGCAGTCCAGTTCCTCAAGGAGGGCACCATCTGATGCGCCGGGCACGGCTTGGGTCGGGTGCTGCCATTGGCGCGCTGGTGCTGCTCGCAGCCTGCGCGCCCTCGCTGTCGGGGCAGGCACCGCGTGGCAGCGCCGAAGTTCCCGCAGAGCCGGGCGTGTTCGATGAAAGCACCGATGTCGGCGGTCCCGCACTGGCGGGTGCATCGGTCATGACCGGGGCGGGCCAGTACCGCCTGACGGGAGGCGGGGCGAACATCTGGGGCGCGGAGGACCAGTTCCGCTTCCTCTACACAAGGCGGTCGGGCAATCTGCACATCGCAAGCAGGATCGACTGGGAAGGCGAAGGCGCGAACCCGCATCGCAAGGCGGGGCCGATGATCCGTGCCAATCTGACGCCCGGTTCACCCTATGCCGATGTCATGCTGCACGGGGACGGAATGGTCTCGCTCCAGTTCCGTGAGCGACAGGACGGCCCGACGCGCGAGATCGTGTCGAACATGCGCCGCCCTGCCGGCGTGCGCCTGGAGTACGAGGATGGCTACGTCTATTTCTCGCTCGCGGGAGAGGACGGGGTTTTCCGGCATGCCGGCGGGAATTACCGGATCGCCTTTCCCGGCGAATATCTCGCCGGCCTCGCGCTATCGTCGCATGACGATGCGGTGACGGAAACGGCCCTGTTCTCCGATGTCGAGCTTCGCGTGCCGATACTCAGGCATATTGCCGATACCGGCTATCCGGCGGCGGTCGAAAGCACGCTGGAAATCATCGGGATCGCGGAACCGGCATCGCGCCGCGTGGTGCGCCATTTCAATGGCAAGATCGAGGCTCCCAACTGGACCAGGGACGGCGCGGCGCTGATCTACAATTCCGGCGGGCTGCTCTATCGCATCCCCGTCGGCGGCGGAGAGCCTGTCCGGATCGACACCGGGCCGCAGGTTGCCAACAACAACGACCATGGCATTTCGCCCGATGGCCAGTGGCTGGCCATCTCCGACCAGTCGCATGCCGATGGCCAGTCGCGCATCTACAGGCTGCCGATCGGCGGCTCGGCCGCGCCCGGGCTGGTGATGGGTGTCGATGACTCGCCGTCCTACTGGCATGGCTGGACGCCGGACGGGAAGACGGTGGTCTATACCGCCAATCGGCCCGACGTCGGCGATTACGAGCTTTATGCAACAGATATCGAGGGAGGCCCTGAACGGCGGCTGACCTTCTCCCCCGGCCTTGACGACGGGCCCGAATACTCGCCCGATGGGCGGTACCTCTATTTCAACTCGACCCGATCTGGGGCGATGCAGATCTGGCGGTCGGCTCCTGATGGTACGAAGCCTGAACAGGTCACGCACGATCCGGCGTTCCGGGACTGGTTTCCCCATGTCTCGCCGGACGGTGAATGGATCGTGTTCGTTGCCTTCGGGCTGGATGTCGAGCTATCGGACCATCCTCCCAATCGCGATGTCTGGCTGAAGATCATGCCTGCGGACGGCAGCGCGCCGCCACGGGTCCTCACCAGGCTGTTCGGAGGGCAGGGGACGATCAACGTGCCCTCCTGGTCGCCCGACAGCACGCAGGTCGCATTCGTCAGCTATCGCCTCGTGCGTTGACGGCCTGCCGAATTCCTTTTCATCACGCATCGAAAGTTCCCTTCCATGGCCTATCCCACCCCCTATGCCCCCGACGCAGACCGCTACGATGGGCGAATGATCTATCGTCGCTGCGGGATATCGGGGCTGGACCTGCCGGCGATTTCCCTAGGCCTGTGGCAGAACTTCGGCGGCGCCGATGTTTTCGAGACCGCGCGCGCAGTCCTGCGCCGCGCGTTCGATCGCGGCGTGACCCATTTCGATCTCGCGAATAATTACGGTCCGCCCTACGGCTCGGCAGAAGAGAACTTCGGCCGTGTGTTGTCAGCCGATTTCGCCGGCCACCGCGATGAGATGATCATTTCCAGCAAGGCGGGTTGGGACATGTGGCCCGGTCCATACGGAGATATCGGGTCGAGCAGGAAATATCTGATCGCCAGCTGCGACCAGAGCCTGAAGCGCATGGGCCTCGACTATGTCGACATCTTCTATTCGCACCGGGTCGATCCCACCACGCCGCTCGAAGAGACCATGGGCGCGCTGGCCCAGCTGCATCGCCAGGGCAAGGCTCTGTATGTCGGGATCAGCTCCTACTCGCCCGAACTCACGCGTCAGGCAGCCGCCATCCTCGATGAATATCAGGTGCCGCTGCTTATCCACCAGCCCAGCTATTCGATGCTGAATTGCTGGGTTGAAACCGAACTTCTCGACACCCTCGAAGACCTCGGCGTCGGCTGCATCGGCTTTTCGCCGCTGGCCCAGGGGCTTCTGACGACGAAATACCTGAACGGCGTGCCGCAGGAATCGAGGGCGGGAGCCGAGGGTTCGTTCCCGACGGCAGCGCTCAACGAACAGACGCTGGAGAAGGTGCGCGCGCTCAATGCCATCGCCGAGAGCCGCGGGCAGACGCTGGCGCAGATGGCAATCGCCTGGGTGCTGCGGGATCCGCGTGTCACCTCTGCCCTGATCGGCGCGCGCAACGTCGAACAGCTGGACGATTTCGCTGGCCGCGCTCCAGCGTCTGGACTTCTCGGAGCAGGAGATTGCCGAGATCGACCGCCATGCAAGCGATGCCGGCATCAACATCTGGAGCGAGCCATCATCGATCGACGAACTGCCAAGGCGCAAGCGGAGCCATCGCCCGGATTGATGTCGTGTTCCATCCGCAGCCGGCCACACCGCAGGCACCCTTGACCTTCCAGGTCCCGCGAAGGCTGCGCGAAAATCCGTCGTGCCCGGCGTCAGGCACTGGACGTGGTTTTCGCGTTTGAGCGCGGCCTGCAGGCTGGCGGCTTGGAAATTCGTCCGCAAGACCTCGACCAGAATTCGAGCGCATAGGGTCGAACTTCGCGGGAGGACGGGTCAAAGCCCGTGCAATGGCGATCGTCGATCGGCACAGGCGGATCAAGCGACGATGTCAAATCTCAGTTGAAACGCCGCACCCCGGCCGCAGTCGACAAGCCGCACATCCCCGTGATGGGCACGCATGATCTCCCGCACCAGATGAAGGCCGAGGCCGCAGCCATCCTTGTCCCATCGCTCTCGCCGAAACGGTTCGAAGATCCGCTGGCGCGCCTCGTCCGGAACTCCGGGGCCTTCATCCGAAATCTCAACCACGCGATCTTCGAACACCCTCACTTCGATGCTGCCTGCATTTCCACCATGAGCGATGGCGTTTCCAAGCAGATTGAGGAGGGCCCGCGTCACAGCATGCGAGTTTGCCCTGACAATGACAGGGTCCGTCTCGGACGCGAATGCGATGGTATAGCCGGCGGCCATCGCAAGTGGAGCCACTTCTGCCACTGCGGACTTTGCCAGGGTCACGAGATCAAGGCTCGCGTGCTGCCGATTTGCCAAGGCGAGGCGCTCCGCATCCAGCATTTATCCGACCATCGGACTGAGCCGGAACACAGTTCGTTCGAGGTCAGCCTTGCTGCGACCGCGCGCGCTGTCGGGCGCATGCTGCGCAGCATGATGGGAAGAGCGAAGGCTGCGCCGAGCAAGGTGAACAGAGCGGTCCCGAGCGGCACGAGCGTGTATCTCTCGGTGTTCAGGTAAGTCAGCCAATGGCGCCAGGTGACCGCTTCGGGCCTTACGCCTCCCACGGCGATCAGAAGCGAAGCCGGATCGGCGTCTTCGCGCGTGACCGTCATATCGCCTTGCCTGCCGCGTTTTCCGATGTTTCCGAACTCTGCCGACAGGGTGAGGGGGGGAAGGGCGGCGAGCACCCTGCGGGCCAAGTCGGGAACAGGACCCCAGCTCAGTGTGCGCTCACCCTTTCGGGCCACGAACCACACGCCAGGTGTCTTGGGCGCAAAATCCGCAAACGAGCTGTTTCGACGCAGCACCAGGCCTTTGCGGGTTTCGAGCAAATCCTTCTTCAGCATCGATGCGACGACACCGGTCCCTACCTGATCGACATCGTCGTTGAGTGACAAGGGGAACAAGGCGAGAAGAAACAGGACCAGCCCGATTACGTGTCCCGTCACAAAGCCGACGGTTAGCCGTCGGACCAGCGAAGCTTTCGGCTGTGTCATGCTGCTCTCAGCATGTAGCCCACCCCGCGAACCCCATGCACGACGACACACGCGCCCGCATCTGCGAGACGCTTCCTGAGGCGCGAAACATGTGCGTCCAGTGCGTTGGAGGCAATCTCGTGGTCGTAGCCGTAAACCTGTGCTTCAAGGTGCTCGCGCATTACGACCCGCCCCGCACGGCGTGCGAGTGCGTCGAGGCTGTTGATTTCCACTGAGAAGTGACCCGGGGTTTCCATCGAGAATTGACCCGCCTTTAGCTTATGTTTCGTTTGTCATTGCGGGGTCAAGCTTGCGCTTCTCCTTTTGCGGTGGGGTCATCTGGGCGGAGCTGTTCCTGAAGCGGAAGCTGTCGTTTCCGGTCTCCAGGATGTGGCAATGGTGGGTGAGGCGATCGAGCAGGGCGGTGGTCATCTTGGCATCGCCGAACACGCTCGCCCATTCACTGAAGCTGAGATTGGTGGTGATGATGACGCTGGTGCGTTCGTAGAGCTTGCTCAGCAGATGGAAGAGCAGTGCACCGCCCGAGGCGCTGAACGGCAGGTAGCCGAGCTCGTCGAGGATCACGAGATCGGAGTGCAGCAGCCGATTGGCCATCTGCCCGGTCTTGCCCTGGGCTTTCTCCTGTTCGAGAGCGTTGACCAGTTCGACGGTCGAGAAGAAGCGGACCCGCTTGCGGTGATGCTCGACGGCATGGATGCCGATGGCCGTGGCGACATGGGTCTTCCCGGTACCGGGACCGCCGACGAGTACGATATTGTCGGCCGCATCGATGAAGTCACCGCGATGCAACTGGCGCACCAGCGCTTCATCGATCTCGCTGCTGGCGAAGTCGAAGCCTGCCAGATCGCGATAGGCCGGGAAGCGCGCGGCCTTGAGCTGGTAGGCGACCGAGCGGATCTCGCGCTCGGCGGTCTCGGCCTTCAGCAACTGGGACAGGACAGGGATAGCCGCCTCGAACGCAGGCGATCCCTGTTCCATGAGGTCAGTGATGGCTTGCGCCATCCCATGCATCTTGAGGCTGCGCAGCATGACAATGATGGCACCGCTGGCGGGATCATGACGCATGGCGGTTCTCCCCGCGCCCATTGACACGCAGGGCATCGTAGCGCTCGACATTGGCCAGTGGCTCGCTGACCAGCCTCAGGGCCTGCGGCGCTGCGACGGGAGGTGTCGTGACCGGTTTGCTGTCCAGCAGACGATGCATCAGGTTGAGGATGTGGACCTTGGTGGGAACGCCTGCGTCCAGCGCCGCGGTCACTGCTCGTCAGCACGCCTGTTCGTCATGATGGAGAACGAGCGAGAGGATCTCGACCATTTCCCTGTCCCCGCCCGGATGACGCAGCAAATGCCGCTGCAATTGCTGGAAGGCTTCGGGCAGATCGAGGAACGGCGCTCCGTTGCGCAGCGCCCCGGGCTTGCGCTGCACGACGGCCAGATAATGACGCCAGTCATAGATGGTGCGGCCGGGGCCATCATGGGACCGCTCGATGATGCGCTTGTGCTCACATACGACCTGTCCCTCGGCGACGACCAGGAAGCGATCGGGATAGACCCGCAGGCTGACCGGCCGGTTGGCGAATGAGGCCGGTACGCTGTAGCGATTGCGCTCGAAGTGAACGAGACAGGTCGGCGAGACGCGTTTGCCATGCTCCACGAAGCCATCGAACGGCCTGCCGGCAGCCATCAGGCTGGCGGTCTCGTCAGCCCAGGCATCGGCGACAGAGCCGGGCTCGATGCGGTGCGGAATGTCCTTCCATAGCGCGATGCAGCGTTCTTCCAGCCACAGGTTCAGGTTATCGAGGCTCTCGGCCTGCGGAACGGGCTGCCACAGCCGGTGCCGTGCATCCTGGACGTTCTTCTCGATCTGGCCCTTCTCCCAACCCGCTGCCGGATTGCAGAACTGTGCCTCGAACAGATAATGGCTGACCATCGCCAGGAAGCGCGTGTTGACGCTGCGCTCCTTGCCGCGTCCGACCTTGTCGACGGCAGTGCGCATGTTGTCGTAGATCCCCCGCCGCGGCACGCCGCCCAGCACGCGGAATGCGTGGTTATGGGCGTCGAACAGCATCTCGTGGGTCTGCAGCAGATAGGCCCGGACGATGAAGGCCCGGCTGTAGCTCAGTTTGAAAGTGCGCGACCTGCAACTTGGTGCGCACGCCGCCGATTATCGCCCAATCCTCGCTCCAGTCGAACTGGAAAGCCTCGCCCGGCGCAAAGGACAGCGGAACGAATGTTCCCCGGCCGCTCATATGCTCCTGTCGCCGGTAATCCTCCCGCCAGTCACGGGCAAAGGCCGCAACGCGATTATAGGAACCCTCATAGCCCAGGCTGACCAGATCGGCATGCAGCTGCTTGACGGTTCGCTTCTGCTTGCGGCCCCGGCCCATCTCCCGTCGCAGCCACGCCGATAGCCGCTCTGCGAACGGATCCAGCCTGCTCGGCCGCTCGGGTACCTTGAACTGCGGCTCGACCGTGCCAGCTCGCAGATATTTGCGGATTGTATTGCGTGACAGTCCCGTGCGTCTGCGCAATCTCCCGGATCGAAAGCTGATCGCGGTAACGCCAGCGCCGGATTACGCTCAATAACGCCATGTCCAACACTCCATGATCCCCCGCTCGTGAAAGCCAGGGGTGAGTTCAACATGGGTCAATTCTCAGTGGAAATTCTTACCGCACCCGGGTCAAGTCTCAGTGGAAATCAACAGCATGTTTTACTCGCTGTCGCTTGGCGAATTTTGTTCCTGTTATGTTTTCATCTCGTGCACACCGCTCCTTGCAAATTATCTCGGCTTTTTAGATACATAAGATTCCTTTCAAGGTGTAGTCGAATAGCGAGCGTTTTTTCGTTTATGGCAACCCTAGACCCATCCAAGTCGCTGAATTCCCCCTTACGAGGGAAATGCGTCGCCTATATTCGAAGCGTCCAGCCGCCGATACAGCAGGCTCAAGGGAAGGCGCGCAGCGTCGTGCTATTGCGGCCATGATGCCGCCCCTGCGTTCCAGAACTGATCCGTGAATTTATCGAGCTGAGCCATTAGAGGCAGGCGAACGCCCCGCCCTCGTTCAAGCAGTCGCTTTATGCAAAGATAGAGCATAGGCCACGCTGTTGATTGGGCAGATTACCGCATGCGTAGCGGCGTCCGCTGGCTGGGCTACGTAAGCAGAACAAGAGCGTAAAATTTCGTGGTGCGGACGCGCCTCACATCAATCATCTGAGCTACAATCGGCTTGTGATTTCCGAATATCAATGGCGCAAGGAAATCGGGCAAAGGGTCAGCGAGGGCCTTACCGCTGCGAAGCAACGCGGCTTAAGGCTCGGCGGCAATCGAGGCTATCCTGATGGTCTTCAACTCGGCCTGCCAGCATATAGCCAGCCAATAGCTTACGCGTTATTAAGCTTCGACAGGCGAAAGCAAGAAGTCGAGATGCTGTCACCGGGCAGCTATCAAAGGAGGTCCGCTATCGCGGAGTGACCTCGCTGACCGGTATTGCAAAGCGCCTCAACCAGATGGGCCATACCGCGCCGCGCGGTGGGCGATGGAGCCCTGCCCAGGTGCGATCGGTCATCAAGAAATTTGAAGGAATAATCGCCGCCAGCATGAAAATAGGCGCCGCGCGGAAAATGCTTGCCCCGAACCGGCACCCCAGTTCGAGGCAGGGCCCTTAAAGAACTGCTGGGCCATCGCGTCTTTCTGGCCTGTAGATGTGCCATCCTTCGATTTCGGACCAGCCAGCTACACCACAGATCCTCCGGCGTCCATTTCCTCGCGTAGAATTGCCTCTGGACCGGTAAGCTTCCAGCGTGACTGCGGACGCGACTCGAAGTTTCCGGGGGTTCGCTTGAACCAGTGATTATGCCACTGCAGATAGGTATCGGCGGCCATCAGTTCGTCCATCGCGAAGATCAAGGCATGCTCTTCACCGTCCAGTGACGCGACGAACAGGCGCACCGGTGTGAGGGCGGTGGCCCGAGCCCCTGAGAGCCGTTTCAGGCGTCTTCACAGCCCAGCCTTCGTTATGACCCAGCCAGCGCCCGACTCCGGCTTCTCCGAGCTTTACAGCGTGTTTCCATTGCGGACGATCGTCGAGCCATCCCGGCGCGCAATTCGGTCTGAATCACCGGCGTGGACCTTCTCACCCTGGTGAGTGGCTGACCAACGAGTCTGCAATTCTTCTCCAGCTTCGAGGGTCTTCGCGAACACCGTAAGCGGCGTGACGCTGCCCTGAAACCAGAACCGGAAAGACATTCATGTCATGTTTTACCTCATCGTTATTGTCGATGGAGTGGCATTTACCCGGTGCTTTTGTCGTGGATGCGGGTGGGTTCGTCAGTTGGAGGGGTCGGAAAGCAGAAGCCATGGTGCGAGCCCAGTATGTCTGATGGCGCGCGAACTGGATAACGGCGGATGGTCGACGGAATAGATGGCCGAGAAAGGCTTGCGGCGAAGTCGGACAAGGTTCCGCGGCGAGCTCGCCCTCGACCTCAGCCTTTGACCCAAGGCTCTTTCAAGCGCTCCAATTCCATCATGCACACTTCCTTGCACGCAGAAGCCTCAACAGCGACTGGCGCTCGCGTTGTCTGGTATATGCCCATTCAATCAGTTAGATCGTCCCCGATAAGTTCCGTCGGGGGGTTATTAGTGATCGAGAATATCGAAGCCCTGGAGCGGCGGCTCTGGAGCTGCGGACAACCTCCGCGCGAACTCCAACTACGCCAGCAACGAGTACTTCATGCCCGTCATGGGCCTGATCTTCCTGCGCCACGCCTACAGCCGCTTCTGACGGTGAAGGAGGAGATCGAGGCGACCTGCCGAGTCGCGCGGCGGCAAGACGCGCGCGCTGACGAAGGAGGACTTCTCCGGGCGCGGCGCGATCTTCCTCCGGCCGGAGGCCCACTTCGACTACCTCGTCGGGCTGCCCGACAGCGAGGACCGGCGCAGGCGTCATCGCCGCGATGGAGAGCGATCGAGGAGCGACTACGCCGACGCTAAGGGCGCGCTGCCGAAGACGGAGTACCAGAAGCTCGACAACGACGTGCTGGGCCAGCTTCTCCGCACGTTCAACGACCCCGCGCTGCAGAAGGCCAACGGCGATGTCTTCGGCCGCATCTACGAGTACTTCCTCACCCAGTTCGCCGATCAGAAGGCGCACGACGACGGCGAGTTCTTCACGCCGGTCTCGATCGTTCAGACGATCGTGAACGTCATCGAGCCCGACCACGGCAAGGTGCTCGACCCGGCCTGCGGCTCGGGCGGCATGTTCGTGCAGAGCGCCCACTTCATCGAGACGATGCAAGCGAGGACCCAACGAAGCGGGCGACCTTCTACGGGCATGGAGAAGAACCCGACGACGATCCGGCTCGCCAAGATGAACCTCGCCGTGCACGGGCTGGAGGGCAAGATCCAGAAGGCGATCACCTACTACGACGACCCGCACGAACTCGTCGGGCAAGGCCGACTTCGTGATGGCCAACCCGCCGTTCAACGTGGACGAGGTCGACGCCGAGAAGGTGAAGAACGACCCGCGCCTCCCGTTCGGGCTGCCCGGCGTGAACAAGGGAAGGAAGGTCTCCAACGGCAACTACCTCTGGATCTCCTACTTCCACAGCTACCTGAACGACACCGGCCGCGCCGGCTTCGTCATGTCGTCGCAGGCGTCGAGCGCCGGGCGCGACGAGGCGAAGGTGCGGCAGAAGCTGGTCGAGACCGGCGACGTGGACGTGATGATCGCGATCCGCGGCAACTTCTTCTACACGCGCACCGTGCCGTGCGAGCTGTGGTTCTTCGACAAGGCCAAGCCGCGAACACCGCAAGACAAGGTGCTGATGATCGACGCCCGCAACGTCCACCGGAAGGTGACGCGCACGGTCTACGACTTCACGCCCGAGCAGCTCGCCAACCTCACGCGATCGTCTGGCTCTACCGCGGGGAGACGGACCGCTTCCTCGAGCTGGTGACAGGCTATCTCAGCTGCATCGGCCGTTGAGGCTTGCAAGCCGCAGGCGCGAAGCCAGCGACTTCTCGCGGCCTTGAAAAGGCGGTGATGGAAGGCGTGACGGAGACGCCGACTGACGACGAGCGAGCTGGACACGCTGTTCTGAGACCGTTCAGTCGCGGACTATCGAGGCAACGCAAGTCTGACAGTCGCAAAGCGCATAGACCGCAGCATGGGCAACGGTCGGCAACCGTGAAATGCAGCGCATCGACAGCGCGGCGCTGAGCCGCATGGCGCGACCGAGCCGCGATCTGGTCGAAGCAGTCGACCAGCTGTATCGAGCATGGCGGACAAGCTGGCCACCGCGCGTGCAGGAAGGATGGCGGCCGCAGGACCAAGCCAGCCGAAGGCAAGAACCGCCTGAATGCGCTGGAGGAAGCGCGCAGGCGGCGGTCGGAACAGCTCAAGCGGGCGCGGTATTTCCACGCGCAGGCCGAGTGGCTGCTCAGCCGCTTCCCGACGCCGAGCTGTGCGATGTGCAGGGCCTGGTGAAGCTCGTCGATCAGGAAGAGATCGAGGCGAACGACTGGAGCCTGACGCCGGGCCGCTATGTCGGCGTGGCGCCCGAAGAAGAGGACGAGGATTTCGACTTCGAGGAGGCGATGCGGGACATCCACATCGAGACTGACGGCTTGAATCGAGGAGGCCGCCGAATTGGCTGCTACGATTACAAGGAACTTTGAAGATTGGGTATGATGAGTTGGAAGACTATTGCGATCTTGGTCGGATATTGCACGGGCAACACGCGCACAAAGAAGCAATGATTCTGGTGTGAGTATCCGTCGTGATCACCAATGATCTGGAACGGACAGTCGTGACTACGTTCCAGAAATACGATCGCCATCGCTAGCAGCAGGCGCGGGATCAACACAAGGACACAGTCTTTGCCGTGAGAAGACTGTGTTTTTAATGATCGGAACACGATCGGGAACTGTGGCATTCGCATCTCCAGACTGCCTCTCGCAACCAGCATATTAACATGTGTCTGTTCGAGCCAATGATAGACCAGCGATCCACAAGTTCTTGTATTATCTATTATCTGCCGTCGAGCAAAAGCATCAGCTCGATCTGCCTCAGTGGTGCGCGCGCAGCCAACATTAACCGCAGTACCGTGCATCCATGACTGTTGACGGTCCCATTCCGTCAATAGCGGAGCAAGAACGCATCGCCGAGTTCTCTCTGCTTATGACGATCTGATCGAGAACAACCGCCGGCGGATGGCCCTGCTGGAGGAGGCGGCGCGGCAGCTCTACCGTGAATGGTTTGTCCGCTTCCGCTTTCCCGGTCACGAGCATGTCAAATGATCAATGGCGTGCCGGAAGGTTGGGAGCGGAACACCGCTTTTCGAATGTGCTGCACGTCGTTAGCGGCGGAACACCAAAAACAACGGTGCCGGATTACTGGGACGGCGACATCCCATTATTACGCCCAAGGACGCACGTGCAAGGATGCTTACGTGTTCGAGGACGAGAAGACAATGACCGACGAGGGCCAAGTGTCAAGAGCTCCTCCGAAGGACACGCTTTTCATTCCGGCGCGCGGCACCGTTGGTCAAGCTGATCTCGCCTCGGTTCCGATGGCCATGACCAGTATTGCTACGCTTTGGTAAGCAATTCGAAATGATCTGTCTCACGGTTCCCTCTGCTCTGCGACTCGGATGAAGCCTGCGAGCAACTTCAATGCAGGCAGGCGGCTGCTGCCGTATTCGGAATCGCAATCGATTGTTGCTACGCACTGACCGATTGTCTTGCCACCGCAGAGGACTCTCCGAAGGATTTCGACGAAGCTTGTGTGATCCGATTTTCGAGCAAATCGCCAATCTGATAGGAACAGAACGAGAAGCTCGCGCAAAGCCCGCGACCTGCTGCTGCCCCGCCTGATGAACGGGGAGGTGGCGGTATGACGGCCTCAACGAAGACACGCTCGTGCAGCAGACCACGGCCGACTATCTTGCGCGACCAGCTCGGGCTGGGACAGCGTGTTTGCGTTCAACACCGAGAGTCTACGGCGCCGGAAGGCACGCTCGGCCGCAAGACCGAGCGCGAGACGTGGTGCTGACGCGCTACCTGCGGCGAGGCGCTGATGCGGCTCAATCCCGGCCTGCCGGACGAGGCCTACCACGAGGCGGTGCGGCAGATCACCGAGGCGACGCTCAGCTCCAACGCTGCTCGCGACCAACCGCGAGAAGCTACGAGCTGATCCGCGACTGGCGTGCTGGTCAGCTACCGGGACGAGAAGGGCGAATCTGAGAAGAAGCGGCTCCGCGCTCTTCGACTTCGACGAGCCGGACGAACAACCACTTCCTCGCCGTCCGCGAGCTGTGGGTCAAGGGCGACGTCTACCGCCGCCGCGCCGACCTCGTCGGCTTCGTCAACGGCCTGCCGCTGGTGTTCATGGAGTGCAAGGCCCTGACAAGGACCTCCGCCGCGCCTACGAACGAGAACCTCGCCGACTACAAGGACACCATCCCGCACCTCTTCCACCACAACGCCTTCGTCGTCCTCGGCAACGGCGACGAGGCCAAGATCGGCTCGCTCGCCAGCCCGTCGAGTACTTCAACGAGTGGAAGCGGCTGGCCGAGGACGAGCCGGGCGTCGTCGACATGGAGACGCTCCTGAAGGGCGTCTGCGCCAAGGGGAACTTCCTCGACCTGTCGAGAACTTCATCCTCTTCGACGATAGCGCCGGCGAGACGGTCAAGATCGTCGCGCGCAACCACCAGTACCTCGGCGTCAACCGGGCCATCGAGGCCGTGCGGGACCGCAAGGAGCGCGACGGCAAGCTCGGCGTGTTCTGGCACACCCAGGGCTCGGGCAAGTCCTACTCGATGGTGTTCCTCACGCAGAAGATCCACCGCAAGCTCGGCGGCAACTTCACCTTCCTGGTCTGCACCGACCGCGAGGACCTCGACAACCAGATCTACAACACCTTCGCCGGCTGCGGGCTGGTCAACAACGACACGGACCAGTGCCGCGCCGGCTCGGGCAGAGCACTGCAAGGAGCTGCTCGGCCAGCACAAGGCCTACGTCTTCACGCTGATCCAGAAATTCAACCAGGACGTGAACCCGGAGAGCCGTACTCCGACCGCGACGACATCATCGTCATCACCGACGAGGCCCACCGCACCCAGTACGGCCGCTTGGCGCTCAACATGCGCAACGCCCTGCCGAACGCCAGCTTCATCGGCTTCACCGGCACGCCGCTGTTCAAGGCGACGAGATCACGCAGCGCGTCTTCGGCGACTACGTCTCGACCTACGACTTCCAGCGCGCCGTGGAGGACGGCGCCACCGTGCCGCTCTACTACGACGCGCGCGGCGAGAAGCTGGGCTCGCCACCAACGAGCTCAACGAGCGGATCGCCGAGAAGCTGGAAGAGCTGGAGATCGACGACCTCGACGTCGCGCGAGCGCCTGGAGAAGCGAGCTGAAGCGCGACTACCACGTCATCACCGCCGAGAAGCGGCTCGAGCAGATCGCGCACGACTTCGTCCGGCACTACATCGACGGGCTGGGAAAGCGGCAAGGCGATGCTCGTCTGCATCGACAAGCTCACCTGCGTCCGGATGCACGACCTGATCAGAAGCACTGGGATGCAGCGGATCAGCGAGCTGGAGAAGGAGCTCTCCAAGGCGACCGACGAGCAGGAGCTGGCCGTCCGGCAGCGGCAGATCGCCTGGATGCAGGAGACCGCGATGGCCGTCGTCGTCAGCGAGGAACAGGGCGAGGTCGACAAGTTCCGAAGTGGGGCCTCGACATCATGCCGCACCGCAAGCTCATCAAGGACGGCTTCGAGACTCGAGGACGGCAAGCGGCTCGATGTCGAGACCGCCTTCAAGAAGCGAAGACCACCCGTTCCGCGTCGCCATCGTCTGCGCGATGTGGCTCACCGGGTTCGACGTGCCCAGCCTCTCGACGCTCTATCTCGACAAGCCGCTCAAGGCCCACACGCTGATGCAGGCCATCGCCCGCGCCAACCGCGTGAACGAGGGCAAGAACAACGGCCTGATCGTCGACTACTGCGGCATCCTCAAGAACCTGCGCAAGGCGCTCGCGACTTCGCCGGGCACGGTGGCGGCGAGTCGGCCCGGAACCGGTGGCCCTGAAATTGATCCGTCAAGCCCGCCGAGGAATTGCTCGCCGAGCTTGAGGAGGCGATCGAGCTCGTGCGGGCTTCCTGGCGGCGCGGCAGTTTCGGCTTGCTCGATATCTCGAAAAGACCGGCTTCGACCGTAACAAGGCCATCATCGAGGCGAAGGAAGCCGTCAACGAGAACGACGAGAGCCGCAAGCGCTTCGAGATCATGGCGCGCGAGGTCTTCAAGAAGTTCAAGGCCTGTGTCAACTTCCAGGCCGTCAACGACTATCGCCAGCGATATACGACGCCATCAACGTCATCTACAAGAGCCTGCAGGAGGACGTCGAGAAGGCCGACATCTCGGACATCATGCGCGAGCTTGCACGCGGTGGTCGATGACAGCATCGAAATCCGCACCGAGGCGGCCGCAGACGAGCGACCGGCTCTACGACATCAGCAAGATCGACTTCGAGCGGCTGAAGCGCGAGTTCGAGCGGAGCCCGAAGAAGAACACGACGGTCCAGAGCCTCAAGGACGCCTTGAACGTAAGCTGGAACGGATGCTGCGCCAGAACCCGCTGCGCACCGATTTCCAGAAGCACTACGAGGAGATCGTTGCGGAATACAACAGCGAGAAGGACGCGGTGAACATAGAACGCATGTTCGAGGCGCTGCTCGTGCTCGCCGGTGAACTGGATGAGGAACAGCGCAGGGCGGTCCGCGAAGGACTAACCGAAGAGACGCAGGCCCTCTTCGACCTGCTCATGAAGCCCGACCTAGACAAGACAGACATCAAACGGCTGAAGCAGGTGGCCGTGGGATTATACGAAGCGCTTCGGGCGCAAATCGACGTATGCAGGATTTCGCCGCGAAGCAGGCCACGCGCGATCAGGTTCGCGTGACCATTCGAAACTACCTGTGGGACGAGAACAAGGGCCTTCCGGGAAGTTATGGCCAGCCGGAAATCGAAGCGAAGACCGATGCGGTGCTCGCACACTTAATGACGCAAGTGCGGCCTGGCGGCGGTATGATGCCAAGATAACCTGCACCGGCTGCGGGAACGTGTCGCACTGGAATGCGATAAAACTAGCAGGCGAACTGCACAGGCGGAGGAAGCCGCTCAGGATCGAAGCTGCGGAGCCGCTGATGCGCTGCCGAGCCTGTGGGAAGCGTGGCTATGTCATCCAACCGGTGAAGATGTTTGAGGAGATTTTTTCGCGCTAGGGGCAGTTTCAACGGCTTTTCAGAAATGTCATTTGGCGATGCTAACGGCTAGAGCAGCTAGCGATACTAATAAGGCGAACGCCGCTATAACTAGTGACCAGCGAGCGGGCGTGCGCCAGCTCTCCCTAATTCGCAATTCGCTTCTCGCTAACTCAGTGTCTGCATCGAGCCTGTTCATTGCGATCAATTCGGCTAACTCTTCGTCTGGCCATACCGCAAAGTTTGGTGTCTCCTTAACAGTTAGTGCGCTGAAGGCATCATCATAGCTCGCGGTAGCGATCCAGAGTCCATCTACCAAATCTTGCCCGCGACGATGATTATAGATCTCCATCTGCCCCGGTATTCTGTTGCGAAACATTCATTTCACCCCCCCTAAGAAAGTGTATTCCTGCAATCTAGCTGAGGATTGGCACGATGCTATGAAAAAGCATGCCGCCATGTTGCATCCATGCTGCAGGGATTTGTCGAGACTCCAGCGAAAATGGCGGAAATCAGGGGGATAGGACGCGTTACCACCGCAACACGGAAACGGCGTGCAGCCGAGACCATCCACTCCCCGAGCGACTGAGTTGCCGAGAAGAAATTGGTAGCGGAGGAGGGACTCGAACCCCCGACACGCGGATTATGATTCCGCTGCTCTAACCACCTGAGCTACTCCGCCCCGAAGGGTGCCGTGCGGCCTGAAATGAGGCGCTTTGCATGCGGCAGGCGCGCCTCTTAGGGGCAGTGCGCACGGCGGTCAATACGCCATGTGAAGGGATTCTGCCCGTGCCGGCAAACGCGCTTCATTCCCGCCCTCGCAGTGGCCAGCGGCCCGCCTCTGCCCAGGGCCCGCCTTTGTAATAATGCGCCTCCAGCGCGGGAACGGTGAAGTCCCTCGGGCGAAAGTCCGGCGCAAGCTGCGCCTGCAATGCCCGGGCGTCGTGCGGGCTCACCTTGTTCTGGATCGTGATGTGAAAGCGGGGGCGGTGCTGGTCCTGCGCCGTCAGGCAGCCGTCAAAACGGTCGGCGATGATCCGGCGCAGTTCCGCCAGTGCCTCGCTTTCCACCGCCAGCGCGGTGCCCCGCCCCAGCGACACGATCCGCGACAACCGCGCCCGCGGGGGCGCATGATGTGCAGCCAGATCCGCCATCAGGCCGCGCAGCTCGTGCTCGATCGATGGCGGCAGCGCGTGGAACAGCGTCAGATGCGCTGACAGCACGTTACGCCCTGGGGGAAAGTGGGCGCGGCGCAGCGCATCGACCGGCCCGAAGATGGCGGGCGGCAGTGCGGCGGTGACAATGATGGGATCGGCCATGGCACCCCTATGGCATCTCCAGCCGAACTGAACGAGGGGGCACCGCCCGGAGGGGGGAGTGGCGCCGCCCCCTCGTTCATACGGCCGGTTTCTAGGGGGGCCGATCTTGTATTCACACAGACATGCGCGGCGCCGCGGGAAGCTCGGGCTTGTTGGTGTCGCGAACACGGGCGAAATCCGCCTGCTGTGCTCGGGAAACGTGCCGCCCTGGCAGTGCGTTCCGCAACCGCGAATCGGTTCGTCGCGGTAGCAGAACGGATGACGGCCTTTTGCCAAAGCCAGGCGCAGGCAAGCACCATGGATGCACCGGTATTGCGCAGCTTCAGGTTCCGAAAATGCGCTTGCTGCAGTGCGACAGAAATGATGCGGCGGCGGGCGGAGATCTACTCGATCTCGCCGCGTTTGCGGCGCAGGGCGCGCCAGGCCGCGACATTGTCGTTGTGCCCCTCCAGCGTGTCGCTGAACGCATGTCCGCCGCTGCCGTCCGCAACCATGTAGATCGCGTCCGTATCGGCCGGATGCAGCACCGCCAGGATCGATTCGCGTCCGGGATTGGTGATCGGTCCCACCGGCAGCCCCGCCATCGAATAGGTGTTATAGCCGTTCACCGCATCGATCTCGCTGCGCCGGATGCGGCGGCCCAGCGGCTTGCCTCTGGTGATCGGATAGATGATCGTCGGGTCGGCCTGCAGCCGCATGCCCTTGCGCAGGCGATTGGTGTAAAGGCCCGCGACCATGCGCCGTTCCCGCGGGACGCCGGTTTCCTTCTCGACGATGGCAGCCAGCGCGATCGCTTCCTCGGGCGTCGAGACCGGCAGGTCCTTGTCGCGCCGGGGCCATTCGGCGGCGACGAATTCGTCCATCGCTGCCTGCATGCGGGCAAGCACATCCGCCCTCGCCTCGCCGCGTTCGAAATCATAGCTGTCGGGCAGGACCGACCCTTCGGCGGGCACGGCAACCTCGCCCGTCAGCAGCGGTTCGGCCATCAGCCTTTCGTGGACCATGACCGAAGGCAGACCTTCGGGGATGGTGACGAAGCGGCGGATGACCTCGCCATGCTGCAGCGTGTCGAGGATGGTTGCGGGACTGGCGCCGGCGGGGATCGCGAATTCGCCCGCCTTGATCGGATCGCCGCTGCCCAGCAGCTTTGCGCGCAGCAGGAAGCCGTCGGAGGAGGCAATCAGCCCCTCCTCCGCCAGTTTCTGCGCGGTCGACGTCAGCGTGGCGCCCTGCGGCACGACGAAGCTGGTCGCCTTGTCCGGCCCCGACCCGCCATACCATCCGGCCATGAACCAGCCGCCAGCGCCCAGCGCCGCCAGCACGAGAATGGCGACAAGGACGCTGCAGCCGCGCTTCATGGCGGCCTAGTCCACCGCCTTCATGATCAGCCAGGCATTGGTGCCGCCGAAGCCGAAGCTGATTGTTCAGCACGGCGCGAACCTCCCGCTTCTTTGCCTTGTGCGGGACGAGATCGACGCCCTTGCAGCTGTCGCTCGGGTTATCGAGGTTGAGCGTGGGCGGCACGATCTGGTCACGCATCGCCAGGATGCAGAAGATCAATTCGACCGCACCCGCGCCGCCCAGCAGATGGCCGATGGCAGACTTGGTCGAGGACATCGAAACGCCGTCCATCGCATCGCCGAACAGGCGGCGCACCGCGCCCAGCTCCAGCTCATCGCCCAGCGGCGTGCTGGTGCCGTGCGCGTTGATATAGTCGATGTCGGCGGGCGTCATGCCCGCCTTTTTCAAGCGCCATCTCCATCGAGCGAAAGGCGCCCGACCCTTCCGGATGCGGCGCGGTGACGTGATAGGCATCGCCCGACAGGCCATAGCCCACGACCTCGGCATAGATCTTCGCGCCGCGCGCCTTGGCATGCTCGTATTCCTCCAGCACGACGACGCCCGCGCCTTCGCCCATCACGAAGCCGTCGCGGGCCTCGTCATAGGGGCGGCTGGCCTTGGTCGGTTCGTCGTTGAAGGCGGTGGACAGCGCGCGCGCCTGCGCGAAACCGGCGATGCCGATGGGGCAGATCGTGCCTTCCGCGCCGCCCGCCAGCATGATGTCGGCATCGCCGTCCCTGATCATGCGCGCGGCATCGCCGATCGAATGCGCGCCGGTCGAACACGCGGTCACCACCGCGTGGTTCGGCCCCATCAGCCCGTACTTGATCGAAACCTGGCCGGTGATCAGGTTGATCAGCCGCCCGTGGACGAAGTGCGGCGAGACGCGGCTCGGCCCCTTCTCGGCCAGGACCAGCGATTCCTTCTCGATCCCCGGAAGGCCGCCGATGCCCGAACCGATCGAGCAGCCCGCGCGAAACCGCATTTCTTCGGGCATGTCGGTCAGGCCGGCGTCCTCGATCGCCTGTCCGGCGGCATCGATGCCATAGACGATGAACGGATCGACCTGCCGCTGGACCTTGTGGTCGACGCGCTTGTCGGGGTCGAAGCCGTACTCATGATCGGCAGGCTTCACCTCGCACGCGATGCGGCATTTCTGGTCGCTCGCATCGAATCGCGTGATCGGGCCAGCGCCCGACTTACCGGCGAGGAGATTTGCCCAGGCGGTTTCGACATCCGCCGCCAAGCGGGGTGACAAGTCCAAGTCCGGTTACAACGACACGGCGCATGGGTGATCCTTTCTTTCGGCCAATCCGCCCGCAGGCGGACATCCTGCCCCTGTTCCGGCTGCCCGCGGCGCCCCGCCCTGAAACGCAGCAGGCCCAGCCACTTGGGGCCGAGCCTGCCGGTTGCCCGCTACGTCCCCGTCGGGGAAGCGCCGGCGATCAGAGCGGAACCGGCGCGAGGCCGGACCTTGCAGGCTTAGCCCTTGTGCTCTTCGATATACTTCATCGCGTCGCCCACGGTGGTGATCTTTTCGGCGGCATCGTCGGGAATTTCGACCCCGAATTCTTCCTCGAACGCCATCACCAGCTCGACGATGTCGAGGCTGTCCGCGCCCAGGTCGTCGATGAAGCTCGCGTCCTGGTCACCTTGTCGGCTTCAACGCCCAGGTGTTCGACGACGATCTTCTTTACGCGTTCCGCGGTGTCGCTCATGAATAAACCTCTTCGGTACTAAAGCTGTCCCGCCCCGAGCGTAACGTGGCAGGATCGGATGAAATCTCAGGCGTGGCCCTAGTCGGACTGCGCGCCTCTGGCAAGAGCGGGTGACAGCGCTGAACAATTACCGACATCCGGCGGCGATTGCCAGCAGGCGCCGCTCCCGCCTCAGCTGTCGCCGAGGCGGTCGACGCGCGCCTTCTCGGCCTCGCCCGCCTTGGGTTGTTCAACGGTGCGGATCGACAGCTCGCGCAGCTGTTTCGGGCTGACCACGCTGGGCGCGCCCATCATCAGGTCCTGCGCGCGCTGGTTCATCGGGAAGGCGATCACCTCGCGGATGTTCGGCTCGTCCGCCAGCAGCATGACGATGCGGTCGATGCCCGGCGCCGAACCGCCATGCGGCGGCGCGCCATACTTGAACGCGTTGATCATGCCCGAGAAATTCGCGTCGACCTCTTCCTTCGAATAGCCGGCGATCTCGAACGCCTTGTACATGATGTCCGGGCCGATGGTTCCGGATCGCGCCGGACGACAGCTCGTACGCCGTTGCAGACGATGTCGTACTGCCACGCCAGGATGTCGAGCGGGTCCTGCGTTTCCAGCGCTTCCATCTCGCCCTGCGGCATCGAGAACGGGTTGTGGCTGAAGTCGATCTTCTTCAGCTCCTCGTCATATTCGAACATCGGGAAATCGACGATCCAGCAGAACTTGAAGCAGCCCTGTTCGATCAGGCCCAGCTCTTCGGCCACGCGGGTGCGCGCCGCGCCGGCCAGCTTGGCCGCGTCCTTTTCCTTGCCCGCGGCGAAGAACAGCCCGTCGTCGGCGTCCCAGGCCGAGCTCGTCGTAAAGCTCTTCCATGCGTTCGGGGCCGTGGTTCTTGGCGATCGGTCCGCCGAACTCGCCGCCCTTGCGGGTGACATAGCCCAGGCCGGCGAAGCCTTCCTGACGCGCCCAGTTGTTCATGTCGTCGAAGAACTTGCGGCTCTTGTCGGCGGTGTTCGGCGCGGGGATCACGCGCACCTTGCCGCCCGAACCGACGATCTTCTCGAACAGGCCGAAGCCGGACTGTTCGAAATGGCTCGTCACGTCGGAGATGATCAGCGGGTTGCGCAGGTCGGGCTTGTCGCTGCCGTATTTCAGCATCGCCTCGGCATAGGGGATGCGCGGGAATTCACCCGCGGGCGTCACCGTCTTGCCGCCCGAGAATTCCTCGAACACGCCGGCCAGCACCGGTTCCAGCGTCTGGAACACGTCTTCCTGCGTGACGATAGCTCATCTCGAAATCGAGCTGGTAGAATTCAGGGCTGCGGTCGGCGCGCAGGTCCTCGTCGCGGAAGCAGGGGGCGATCTGGAAATAGCGGTCGAAACCGGCGACCATCAGCAGCTGCTTGAACATCTGCGGCGCCTGCGGCAGCGCATAGAAACTTGCCCGGATGCAGCCGCGCTGGGCACCAGATAGTCGCGCGCGCCTTCGGGGCTGGATGCGCCCAGGATCGGGGTCTGGAATTCGGTAAAGCCCTGCGTCGATCATGCGCCGGCGGATCGAGGAGATGACCTTGCGAGCGCAGCACGATGTTGGCGTGCACCTTCTCGCGCCGCAGGTCGAGGAAGCGGTTCTTCAGCCGGATCTCCTCAGGGTATTCCTGCTCGCCCGCCACGGGCATGGGCAGTTCCTCGGCCCGGCTCTGCACGGTGATGCCGCGGGCATAGACCTCGATCTCGCCGGTGGGCAGGTTCGGGTTGATCGTGCCCTCGCTGCGCGCCTTCACCTCGCCGTCAATGGTCACGACCGATTCCACGCGCAGCCCGTCCAGCACCTCAAGCGCGGGGCTATCCTCGTCCGCGACGATCTGGGTGATGCCGTAATGGTCGCGCAGGTCCACGAACAGCACGCCGCCATGGTCGCGCTTGCGATGGATCCAGCCCGACAGGCGGATCGTCTCGCCGACATTCGCCGCCGTCAGGGCGCCGCAGGTGTGGGTGCGATAGGCATGCATGGAAAGGGTTCGCTTCTCGTCTTGGTCTGGATGGGCAGGCAGCCCCTTGCCGGACCGCCGAATTCGAATGTTGCGCCGCGCACTATGCCAATCCGCGGTGCTTTTCCAGTAGCCGCTTGCGCGTCGGTGCATTTCGCGGCGGAAGGGTGCGCGGGCCGGCTTGGGCCGCGCGCATGGTTACCCGATGTTAATGGTGCCATGCGATAGATCGCGCTTCCGCTCGGCAAGCCGCAAGCCTGCCGCTTCGGACAAGAGGCGGCAGGACGGCTGGCGCGGATATTCAGCCGTTCCTTCCGCCTCTTGGTTGCAACCGCGCTCTCTCGCCGCAACCCGGACCGGCCCGCCGTTAAGCATGCCGGCCAAGCCATTCTTAACCAAATGCGACCTATGACGGGCGGGTTGCACCGGAACACGTGCGCCAGGAGAACATGTTCATGTCCGTAACCGACATCTTCGCCAGCGAGATTTTCGAGTTCAGCAGACGAGCTCGACCAGTTTCTTGGCAATGTCGAAGCGCTGATGCGGCGCGGCCAACCCGACGTGGCGGCCACGCTGATCGAGGCGCAGCTGATGGAGCTGAACGACGGGCGGCACGACATCGCCAAGCTGGCGCAGGCCACCCCCGTCAGCGCGGTGCGCCTGATCGGCTGGGAAGTGCTGGACCAGACCTTCCGCAAGATCGACCGGCCGGACCATCCGGTTACCGCCATGTCGATCGACATCAGCGGGCCGATGTCGCTGCCCGCGCCCGATCCGGAACGCAGCAATTTCCGCGAACCCGATCTGGAAACGCTCTATTTCACCGACACCGCCTTCGGCTTCAGCCGTGCCGGGCGCGAGGAGATCAATCACGGCTATGGCCGCAAGGCGGGCGTCTGGCGCAGCGCGTTCGAGGAAGCGGGAGCCGAGGTGCAGGTGCGCGGCCTGGGCGGCGTCTACGGCGAGGTGCTGGCCTATGAACGCCTGCACCGGGACGGGCTGCTGACCGGTCCCGCCGACTGCGACGCGATGGCGCTGGGCCATGCCTTTGTCGCCGTGCGCCTGCACCAGGCGATCCGCGCCGTCGTCGAGGGGCGCGGACTGCCGCGAGCGATCACCGTGCTGGTGGGCAGCAACGAGAGCTATCCCTTCTTCGACGCACCCGTGTACACGCGCGGCGAATATTACGACCTGATCGAGGATGGCGAGGACGGCGAGGTCGAGGAATCGAAATTCGCCAGCCTGTCGCTGGCCCCTCGCCCGGCGGGCTACGATCCGGGCAGCATCTTCCAGGACGATGGCCAGGTCAGCGGCACCAGCCTGCGCCGCCGTTTCCGCGATTCCGACCCGGTCGAGGAACCCGCGAACGACACCGCCCCTGCCGCATCCGGTCTGGTCACCAGCCTGTTCGGCCGCCTGCTGCGCCGCCCGGCCTGAGGGCCGGGGCCCAAAAACGGCTGCGCCTGCGCAAAAAAGAGGGGGATGCGCGCCCCGCGCACGATTGCCAGCGGCCTCCATGCGGCGTAACCCGCGCGAAGCCATGAAAATTCACGAACTGATCACCACGACCGAAGCGCTGGCCGACATCTGCGAGCGGATGGCGACGGCGGATTTCGTCGCCGTCGACACCGAATTCATGCGGGAGTCGACCTATTGGCCGCTGCTCTGCCTCGTCCAGATCTCCGACGGGAAAGAGGCTGCCGCGATCGATCCGCTGGCCGACGGCATCGACCTCAAGCCCCTGCTCGACCTGCTGACCGAGAACGAGGATGTCCTCAAGGTCTTTCACGCGGGCGGCCAGGACGTCGAGATCATCTACAACCTGACTGCCAAGACCCCGCATCCGATCTTCGACACGCAGATCGCGATGATGGCGATCAGCCAGTCTGAACAGATCGGCTATTCCAACCTGGTCGACAGCTGGCTGGGCATCCAGGTCGACAAGGGCGCGCGCTTCACCGACTGGAGCCGCCGCCCGCTGACCGACCGCCAGATCGAATATGCCATCGGCGACGTCACCTATCTCTCGCGCATCTTCCCCAAGATGCTGAAGAAGCTGATCAAGACCGGCCGGGGCGAATGGCTGAACCGCGAGATGGAGAAGCTGGCCGATCCGGAAAACTACGCCACCGATCCCGATACGCTGTGGCACCGCATCCGGTCGACCGGGCGCAATCCGCAGGTGCTGGGCCGGCTGAAGGCACTGGCGGCATGGCGCGAGGTCGAGGCGCAGGACAAGAACATCCCGCGCGGCCGCATCATCCGCGACGAGACTTTGGCCGATCTTGCGGGTCACCCGCCCAAGAAGCAGGGCGACCTCGCCAAGGTGCGCGGCCTGTCGGGCGGCTGGAAGGACAACGACATCGGCAAGCGCCTGATGAAGGTGCTGGAGGAGGCCGAGCCGCTGCCCAAGGAAGAGATGCCCGAGCGCAAGAAGGGCGTGCCGCTGGGCAAGGAAGGCGCACTGGTCGCCGACCTGCTGAAATTGCTGCTCAAGATCCGCAGCCGCGAGATCGACGTCGCCTCGCGCCTGATCGCGCGCGCCGACGATCTGGAAGCGCTGGCCGCGGGCGTGCGCAAGAACCTGCCCATGCTGGAAGGCTGGCGCTATCAGGAATTCGGCCGCGACGCGCTGGATCTGGTCGAGGGCAAACTGGCCTTCGCGGTCGAGAGCGGGCAGCTCAAGATGACCCATATCGACGATGTCGCGCCATCCGCCGAAGCGGAAGCGACGGAATAGGACGCCTTGAAGAACACCTATCTGCCGACGCTGAAGCAGCTGCAATATCTGCTGGCGCTGCATGAAAAGCGCCATTTCGGCCGCGCGGCGGAAAGCTGCTTTGTCTCGCAGTCCACCCTGTCCGCCGGCATTCGCGAGCTGGAATCGCTGCTGGGGGTGACTCTGGTCGAACGCACCCGCCGCGTGGTGCGATTCACTCCTTTGGGTGAGCGTGTCGTGGCCAAGGCGCATGTCCTGCTGCGCGAGGCGGAGGAACTGGCCGAACTGGTGCAATCGGCGGGCAAGCCGCTGTCGGGCGAACTGCGCATGAGCGTGATCCCCACCATCGCGCCCTTCCTGCTGCCGCGCATCCTGCCGCGCCTGCGCAAGGAGCGTCCCAGCCTCAAGCTCTTCCTGCGCGAGGAGCCGAGCGCAGACGCCATCGAATCGCTGCAGCACGGGCGCGCCGATTGCGTGCTGCTGGCCCTGCCTTTCGCCACGGGAGAGGTGGACAGCGAAGTGCTGTTCGACGACCGTCTGTTCGTCGCCTTTCCCAAGGGCGATCCCCGCGACCCGCCCGAACAGGTCCCCCCGTCGATGATCGACGAGGCGCGCCTGCTGCTGCTGGAGGACGGGCATTGCCTGAAGGAGCATGCGCTCGCCGCCTGCAACCGGCCGGAATTGCGCGCGTCCGCCACCATGATCGGCACCTCGCTGCATACGCTGGTGCAGATGGTGGATAATGGCCTTGGCCTTACCATGCTGCCTGAAATGGCGCTGGAGGCAGGCATCCTCGAGGGCACCGACGTTGTGGCGCGGCCGCTGAAGTCGAAGAACGCCACGCGCCAGATCGCGCTGGTATGGCGGCGCGGCAGCCCCCGCGCCGAAGAGTTCCGACTGCTGGCCAGCGAATTGCGCGAGGGATAGCGGTGGCACCCCGCGGATGACCGAGCCGCTCGCGATCTGCGTCCGCGATGTGCAGGACGCGGCTGAGGTCATTGGCGGCGTCGCTGTCCGCACGCCCTTGCTCGAATATCCGTTCCTGAACGACCGGATTGGACGCCGCGTGTTGCTGAAGTTCGAGGGCGCGCAGATCGGCGGCTCCTTCAAGTTTCGCGGCGCCTACAACCGGCTGGCCCGCATTTCCGAGGGTGAGCGCGACAAGGGCGTCGTCGCCTGGTCGTCGGGCAATCATGCGCAGGGCGTGGCCGCGGCGGCGCGCATCCTGGGCATCCGCGCGACCATCGTCATGCCCGCCGACGCGCCCGCGATGAAGCTGGCGAACACGCGCGACACTGGGCGCCGGGATCGTGACCTATGATCGCGCCACACAATCGCGCGAAGAGATCGCCACTGCCCTTGCGCGAGAACGCGGCGCGGTGCTGGTTCCTTCCTACGACGACCCCTTCGTCATCGCCGGACAAGGCACCGTCGGTCTTGAAATCATCGAGCAGGCAGCGGAGGCCGGCGCCGAGCCCGGCCAGATCCTCGTCTGCTGCGGCGGCGGAGGGCTGGTCGCCGGCGTCGCCACTGCGATCAGGGACAGGTTACCGCAGACGCGCGATCCACCCGGTCGAACCCGCCGCCTTCGACGACACCGCCCGCTCGCTGCGCATGGGACGGCGCGTGACGGTGCGGCGGGGTGCAAGCTCGATCTGCGATGCGCTTCTGGCGCCGATGCCGGGCGCGCTCACCTTTCCGATCAACCGGGCGCTGCTGAACGAAGGCCTGTCGGTCACCGACGCCGAGGTCCGCTCCGCCATGCGCTACGCGTTCGAAGTGCTGAAACTGGTCGTCGAACCCGGCGGTGCGGTCGCATTGGCCGCGCTGCTCGCGGGCAAGGCCCCGCCGACAGACGGTGCGACGGTCGTGGTCCTGTCGGGCTCGAACGTCGATCCCGCCCTGTTCGGCAGCATCATCGGCGAAGCTCCGGCCCGCTGACCCATCATTCGGCGCAGCGAACGAAAACGACGCCATCTCCCTCGATATCATGTCCCGCCAGCGAGACCACCTTGCCCTCGCCCGGCATCACCGCGAGACCGTCGGGCCCACGCGCCTCGATCGGCATGGCCGGCAGCGGTTCATCCCATTGCAGCGCGGGAGTGGCGCCGACATCGACTGCGCCGGTTTCGGGCAGGCCGTCGATGCGCGTCTCGATGATCGCCATACCGTTCGCGTTCTGCGTAACGGCGAAATCAGGCCTGGCGCAATCCGCCTTCAACCCCTTGGCCACCCAATTTCCCAGCACGTAATCGGTAGTCACCGCGATGCCGCCCGCTCGCGCCGGATCGCGGTCGCGCGCGGGCGGGTCGACCTCGTCGATACGCGCCGGCAGCAAGGTGCCCTCGCCCTGCTGGCATAGCGACGCATCGGCCAGTTCGCCGCTGATGCGACCATAGTCGGGCGGCGCGAAATCCGCATCGCCCAGGCTCAAGCCATAGATGCGGCCGTCGGGCGTGTGCAGCACCGGGCATTCCGTCCCCTGCTCGATCCGCCCCTCGACGGTCAGCATCTGCGCTTCGCCCGCAGGCCGGGTGTCTGCGCCTTCATCGGCGGACGGCGGCGAATCGCCCTGGCCGCAGGATGCAAGCGCCAGCATGGCACTTGCGGCGATGAAGATGTTTTCCGGCTCGGTCATGCAGGTTCAATGCGCACGGCGGCGGCACTGTTCCGGCATCGGGCGGATCAGTCCTGCGCGAAATCCGCCGCGATCACGATGCGCGCCGCGTCCCATTCGGGCACCGCTTCGGGCCGCATCGGCACCATGAAACGCCTGGGCTTCTCGCCCTCCGCCGCAGGGCGCTCGATCTCGATCACGTCACCCGCGCCGTAATTGTCGACGGCGATCACCGTGCCCAGCGCCTCGCCGTTGTCGGATACGGCGGGTAGTCCCAGCAGGTCGGCGTGGTAATATTCGCCCTCTTCCAGCGGGGGCAGTTCCTCGCGCGCGACGGTCAGCACCATGCCGCGCAGCGCCTCGGCCGCGTTGCGATCGTCGACGCCGGCCAGCTTGAGGATCGCGCCGCCCTTGCCGTCGTCGCGCAGTTTCTTCGGCGCGATCTCGCGGCTCTCGCCAGATGCCTCGCGCAAAAGCGTGAAGGCGCGGAATCGCTTCAGCAACTCCACGCCTTCACCGAACAGCTTCAGCCGGATCTCGCCATTCACGCCGTGCGCGCCGGAAACGGCAGCCAGTACGATGCGATTCTTCATGACGAGGGGTCCGACTGCGACCGGGATCAATCCTCGGCCTTTGCCTCTTCCGCGGTGTCGCTGGTCTCGGCAGCGGCGCCTTCAGCGGCTTCCTCGGCAGCAGGCTCTTCAGCCGGAGCTTCGGCAGGCTTCTTGGCTTCTTCCTCGGCAGCCTTGCGGGCTTCCTCGGCTTCAGCAGCCTTCGACGCCTTTTCCTCGGCGCGTTCCTTCGCCTTTTCGCCCGGTTCGGCCTTCTTGGGGTTGTTGCGCGGCGCACGCTCGAGGATGCCGGCGGCATCGAGGAAGCGCGCGACGCGGTCGGTCGGCTGCGCGCCGACGCCCAGCCAGTAACGGATGCGGTCCTCGGTCAACCTGACGCGGTCTTCCGAATCCTTGGGCAGGACGGGGTTGTAGATGCCGACCTGCTCCAGATACTTGCCGTCGCGCGGGCTGCGCGTGTCGGAAACGACGACGCGGTAATAAGGACGCTTCTTCGCGCCGCCGCGCGCCAGACGGATTGCAATTGCCATATCAAACTACCTTTCGAACAATATTCAAATAACTGAGATTACGGTTAAAATCATTTCTTCTTCAGCAGGTCCTGCAGCTCGGGCGGAATGTCTCCGCCGCCGGGAAGGCCCGGCATGCCGCCCATTCCGCCGCCGCCACCAAGCCCCGGCATCGCCGCGCCAGGGCCACCTTTTCCGAACAGCTGGCCCAGGCCCTTCAGGCCGCCCATCTTCTTGATCTGCTTCATGGCCTTGGCCATTTCCTGATGCATTTTCAGAAGCTTGTTCACGTCCTGCACCTGCGTGCCGGACCCTGCCGCGATGCGCTTCTTGCGCCGCGCGTTGAGCAGCTGCGGCTTCTCGCGCTCCTTCGGAGTCATCGACGAGATGATCGCGTCCATGTGGAGCAGGACCTTGTCGTCCATGCCCGACTGCGCCATCGCCGCCTTGGCCTTCTTCATGCCCGGCAGCATGCCCGCGATCGCGCCGATGCCGCCCATCTTGGTCATCTGCTGCAACTGCATGCGAAGGTCGTTCATGTCGAACTCCCCCTTCGCCATGCGCTTGGCGAGGCGTTCGGCGTCCTCTTCCTTGACGGCGGTCGCGGCCTTTTCGACCATCGACACGATGTCGCCCATGCCCAAAATGCGATTGGCCACGCGCGAGGGATGGAACGCCTCGATCGCGTCGAGCTTTTCGCCCGTGCCCGCGAACTTGATCGGCTTGCCGGTGACGGCACGCATCGACAGCGCCGCGCCGCCGCGTGCATCACCATCCATGCGGGTCAGCACCACGCCGGTCAGCGGCACTTCGCCGGTAAAGCTCTGCGCGACATTGACCGCATCCTGGCCGGTCAGCGAATCGACGACCAGCAGCACTTCGCGCGGGGTGGAGACGCTGGCTACCGCCTTCATCTCGGCCATCAGCGCTTCGTCGACATGCAGGCGGCCCGCAGTGTCGAGCATCAGCACGTCGAAGCTTTGCAGCTTCGCGGAGGAAATCGCGCGGTTCGCAATATCGACCGGCTGCTGCCCCGCCACGATCGGCAGCGTCGCCACGCCCGCCTGCTCGCCCAGGATCGCCAGCTGTTCCTGCGCCGCCGGGCGATTGACATCGAGCGAGGCCATCATGACCTTCTTGCCCTCGGTCTCCTTCAGCCGCTTGGCGATCTTGGCGGTGCTGGTCGTTTTACCGGAGCCCTGCAGGCCGACCATCATGATCACGACCGGCGGCTTGGCGTCGAGGTCGAGTTTGGCGGCCTGAGAACTGCCGCCCTCTTCCGGATCGCCGCCCAGCATCTCGACCAGCGCGTCATTGACGATCTTGACGACCTGCTGACCCGGCGTGACCGAGCGGAGCACTTCCTGACCGATGGCGCGTTCGGTGACGGTGTCGATGAAACGGCGCACCACCGGAAGCGCGACATCGGCCTCGAGCAGGGCGATCCGCACCTCGCGCATGGCGGCGCGGACATCGTCCTCCTTCAGCGCGCCGCGGCCACGCAGCGAATCGAAGACATGGCCGAGCCGGTCGGACAGTGTATCAAACATGGTCACCTCCGGCTGTCATGCCGCTTCTCCAGTTGCGCCTGCCGCGACAACCGCGGCAAGCCATTCAGATCCGGCCTAAAACGCCGAAAACGCCGGTGGGCGAAACCTCGCCGACCAGCGTGTATGTCGATGCGCGCGATTTCGTGAAACCGCCCTGGTGCATTGATCCCGGCCGTTGGCGCACATGGCACGCCTCGTCCGTTCCGAAGCGCCCATACAGCCCCGGGCCCGCGCTGGCAAGCATCGCGATGCGTCCGGCACCCCCTGTCGATGCGGCGCCCCCTTAACCTCTTTTTTAGGACCTTGCCGCTACCGAAACCGTCAGGGCGCCGGAAATCGCGCCAGGGCCGTGGAGCAGACAGCAGCAATGGGCGATCGCCCCGACATCATCGCAGGGACCGCTCTGGCAAGGGGCCGTAGCCGGCTGACCGACCGTCTTGGCGGGGCCGAGGGCGATCTGGTGCTGCTGGGCATCATCTTTGCCGCCATCATCATGCTGGTCGGCCATGCCAGCTCGGTCGTGCCGCAGGTCATCCAGTTCTTCATGGGCAGGGGCGAGGCGCCTCCACTGTGGGCGGCCAGCGCCCTGCTGCTCAACATCGCGCTCGTGATCTTCGGGTGGCGACGCTATCAGGACCTTGTCGGCGAGATCGAGAAGAGCCGCCTGGCCGAGGAAGAAGCGCGCGAGCTTGCGCTGACCGATCCGCTGACCGGCTCGCTCAACCGGCGCTCCGTCCTGCCGCTCACCAGCGAGATGGTGGCCGAGGCAGAGAAGGCCGACAGGGCTGTCGCCTTCATCATGATCGACCTCGACAATTTCAAGCAGATCAACGACCTCAACGGTCACCGCGCGGGCGACTGCATGCTGATCGAGATCGCGCAGCGCATCCGCGCCCAGTTGCCCGCGGGCGCACGCCTCGCCCGGCTGGGCGGCGACGAGTTTGCCTGCGTGGTACCGTACAAGCGTTCCTCACCTGACTTGATCGACCAGCTGGCGACCGCCATCATCGACATCGCGCAGCAGCCCATCGCCATCAATGGCGGCGAACTGGCCGTGGGCCTGTCCATCGGTCTGTCGACCAGCGTGGAACTGGATCAGCCGGGCGCGAATGCCGCGGGCGACCTGCTGCACATGGCCGATGTCGCGATGTATCACGCCAAGAAGATGGGCCGGAATCGCTACGACTGGTTCACGCCCGAGATGGAGCGCGAGCTGAAGCTGCGCAGCGAGCTGGAAAGCGGCATCCGCCGCGGGATCGCGCGCGGCGAATTCGTGCCCTTTTACGAACAGCAGGTCGACGTGGAAACGGGCGAGCTGACCGGCTTCGAGATGCTGGCACGCTGGCAGTCGCCCACGCTGGGTCTGGTCACGCCCGATTTCTTCATCTCGGTGGCCGAGGAAATCGGCTGCATCGCCGAGCTGTCCGAGGCGGTTATCGCGCAGGCGCTGAAGGATGCCGCCGAATGGGACCCTTCGCTTACCCTCTCGGTCAATATCTCGCCGGTCCAGCTGCGCGATCCATGGTTTGCGCAAAAGCTGCTGAAGATGCTGGCGGAGGCCAAGTTCCCGCCCGATCGGCTTGAGATCGAGGTCACTGAAAGCTGCCTTCACGAGAATATCGGGCTGGTTCGCTCGCTGGTGACCAGCCTCAAGAACCAGGGCGTGTCGGTCAGCCTCGACGATTTCGGCACCGGCTATGCGTCGATCGCCCAGCTGCGCGCCCTACCGTTCGACCGGATCAAGATCGACCGCAGCTTCATCGCCGAACTGGGCCGCGGCGGCGACAATGCCGCGCTGGTCAGCGCGATCACCTCGATCGGCGCGGGCCTGCGCCTGCCGGTCACGGCCGAGGGGATCGAAAGCGAACAGGTACGCGACAAGCTGCGCGGGCTGGGCCAGTTCAAGGGACAGGGCTATTTCTATGGCCGGCCCGAACCCGCCGACAAGGTGCGCGCCAGGCTGAAGAGCGAAGCCCGCCTTGCCGAGGATGTCCGCACCCAGCCGCGGCTTGGCCCCGCCAAGGATACCGACAACGACCGCCGCGTCGCCGGCGCCTGACGTCAGCGCGCGGAGCTAAAGCGCGACCGCGCGCCGCACGGGACTGGACGTAGCGCCGCCCGCTGCATAGATGCGGGCCTGACATGCGCATTCCCTTCACCAAGATGCACGGGCTCGGCAATGACTTCGTCGTGCTCGACGCCCGCACGCAGGCGCTGCCGCCGATCAATGGCGCGATTGCTGCCGCGCTGGCCGACCGCCACACCGGGATCGGCTGCGACCAGCTGGTGCTGATCGAACAGTCGGACAGCGCCGATCTGAAGATGCGCATCTTCAACGCCAACGGTGGCGAGGTCGAGGCCTGCGGCAATGCCACCCGCGCGGTCGGGCTGCTGGTGGGCGGCGAGCTTTCGATCGAGACGCTGGGCGGCACGATTTCCGCGCGGCCCGACGAGGCCGGAATCGCCGTCGATATGGGTGTACCGCGCTTCGAGTGGGATGCGATCCCGCTGGCCTATGCGATGGACACGCTGGCCATGCCGGTCGGCTGGGACATGCTGGACAGCCCCGTGGCGGTGAACGTCGGCAATCCGCACGCGATCTTCTTCGTGGACGAGCTGTCCGCCATCCCGCTGGCCGAGATTGGCCCGGTGGTGGAACGGGACCCGCTCTTCCCGCAAGGCATCAATGTCAATGTGGCGCAGGTCCTGTCGCGCGAAGCGATCCGCCTGCGCGTGTGGGAGCGCGGCGCCGGCCTGACCCGTGCCTGCGGCACTGGCGCCTGCGCCACGGCAGTCGGCGCGATGCGGCGCGGGCTGGTGGACCGCGAGGTGACCGTCTCGCTACCCGGCGGCGATCTGACGATCGAGTGGGGCGAGGACACTTCCGAACGCAAGGGCCGCATCACCATGACCGGCCCCGCGACGATCGCCTATACCGGCAGTTTCGATTGGGGAGCCTACGCTTGAGCGCCCCCGCCACCTTCACCGGCGAGATCGTGACCTTGGGCTGCCGCCTCAACATGGCGGAGAGCGAGCGCATCCGCGCCATGCTGGTCACCAGCGCGCAGCCGACGGTGGTCGTCAACAGCTGCGCCGTCACGCAGGAGGCCGTGCGCCAGACCCGCCGCGCGATCCGCCGCCTGCGCCGCAGCCATCCCGACGCGCGCCTGCTCGTAACCGGATGCGCCGCCGATATCGAGCGCGAGCAGCTGTCCGCCATGCCCGAGGTCGACGCTCTGGTCGCCAATGCCGCCAAGCTGGAGCCGCGCGCATGGCTGGGCGATGCCGCCCTGCCCCCTGCCGCCCTGCCCCCTGCCGCCCTTCCCGCCGCCGCCGTATCCGCCCCGCGCGCGCGGACTCGCGCTTTCGTGCCGGTGCAGAACGGCTGCGACCACAGCTGCACCTTCTGCGTCATCCCGCAGGGACGAGGGCAAAGCCGGTCGCTGCCGGTCGATGAGGTCATCAGCCTCGTCGCCGATCACCTGGATCAGGGCGCGCCGGAAATCGTGCTGACCGGCGTCGACGTGACCAGCTGGGGGCTCGATCTGCCCGGTTCGCCCGCGCTGGGCACGCTGGTGCGCGCGATCCTCGATGCCTGTCCGTCGCTTGCCCGCCTTCGCCTCTCCTCCATCGACGGGGCGGAGATCGACCCGCTGCTGGAGGACATGGCAGCGCACGAACCGCGCCTGATGCCCCATCTCCATCTGTCGCTGCAATCGGGCGACGACATGATCCTGAAGCGCATGAAGCGCCGCCACAGCCGCGCCGACGCGATCCGACTTGTCGAGCGCCTCAAGGCCCGCCGCCCCGATATTGCGGTGGGCGCGGACCTGATCGCGGGCTTCCCAACCGAAACGGATGACATGCACGCCAACAACCTGTCCATCGTCAGCGCCTGCGACATCGTCCACGGCCATGTATTCCCCTTCAGCCCTCGTCCCGGCACCCCCGCTGCGCGCATGCCGCAGGTCGATCCGTCGCGCGTAAAAGCCCGCGCCGCCGAACTGCGCGAAGCGGTCGCGGCGCGGCGCGCGCGATGGCTCGACGACTTGGCCGGCACCACCCAGACCGTGCTCGCCGAACGCGACGGCACCGGCCATGCGGAGAATTTCGCACCTGTCCGCCTGCCCACCGGCATGGCGCAGGGCGAAATCGCCCGCCTGCGCATCACCGCGCGCGAGGACGGTCTGCTGGTCGGGAAGGCGGCATGAGCGAGAGCTGGCAGGACCGCGTCTTCGGCGGTTTTCGCAAGACCTCCGAACGGTTGAGCGGCAATCTCGCGGGCATCGGCGGGCAGACGCGGCTGACCGACGCGCAGCTGGACGAGCTGGAGGATGCACTCATCCTCTCCGACCTCGGCCCGCGCGCGGCCATGCGGATCCGCGACCGGCTGGCCGACCGCCGCTTCGACCGCGGCGCAGACGAGCAATCGATCCGCCTGGCCGTAGCCGAGGAAATCGCCGAGATCCTGCGCCCGGTCGCCAAGCCGCTGGATGTCACCGCCTTTCCGCGCCCGCATGTGGTGCTGGTGATCGGCGTCAACGGCAGCGGCAAGACCACCACCATCGCCAAGCTGGCCCATCTGTTCCAGGAAGAGGATTACAGCGTCATGCTGGCCGCGGGCGACACGTTCCGCGCCGCCGCCATCGGCCAGCTGCGGGTCTGGGCGGAGCGCGTCGGCGTGCCCATCGTCACCGGGCCCGAGGGCGGCGATCCCGCCAGCGTCGTGTTCGACGGGGTCAAGGCCGCGACCGAGCGGGGCAGCGACGCGCTGATCGTCGACACCGCCGGCCGCCTGCAGAACAAGCGCGAGCTGATGGACGAGCTGGCCAAGATCCGGAAAGTCCTCGGCCGCCTCAACCCCGAAGCGCCGCATGACGTGGTGCTGGTGCTGGATGCGACCAACGGGCAGAACGCGCTCAGCCAAATCGACGTGTTCAGGGAAGTGGCTGGCGTCACCGGGCTGGTCATGACCAAGCTGGACGGCACGGCGCGCGGCGGCGTTCTGGTCGCGGCGGCGGAGCAATACGGCTTGCCGATCCATGCCATCGGCGTGGGCGAAGGGATCGACGATCTGCGGCCCTTCGACCCCGACCTGGTCGCGCGCGTGATTGCCGGAGTGGCGTGATGAACGACAAGACCGAAACCGCGCAGAAGAAGAAGTCAGGCTGGCTCAATCTCGCCATCGATTACGGGCCGCTGCTCGTCTTCTTCATCGTCTATCGCTATTTTGCGCCCGAAGATGCGAGCAACGCGGTGGCAGAGGTTCTGGCCGTGGTCAAAGGCACCGGCGCGTTCATCGTGGCGGCGCTGGTTGCTCTCGGCGTGTCGAAGTGGAAGCTGGGACACATCACCCCCATGCTGATGCTGTCGACCGCGCTGATCGTGTTTTTCGGCGGGCTGACGATCTTCTTCCAGGATCCGGTCTTCGTACAGATCAAGCCGACGATCATCTATGTGCTTTTCGCGGTCGCCCTGCTGGTGGGCTGGCGCATGGGAAGGCCGTTGCTGAAATATCTGCTGGGCGCCGCGTTCGAGGGTCTGTCGGATCGCGGCTGGATGAAGCTGTCGCGCAACTGGGGTTTTTACTTCGTCGGCCTTGCCCTGCTGAACGAGGTGCTGCGCGCCGCCCTGCCGTTCGAGGACTGGCTGGCGGCCAAGTTCTGGCTGTTCATGCCGCTCTCGTTCCTGTTCACCTTCATGCAGCTTCCGATGATGATGCGCGAAGGGCTGGGCAAGGAAGAGGAGACCGAGGTCGAGACGACCCAGCCTCCGGTCTGAAAATGATGTGATGAACGGCGGGCGGCCCGTTGGACCGCCCCGCCTCTCCAACGCTTTCCGCCTTTCAGGCCGCTGCGTGTTCCGACGCCAGCTGGCTCTGCAGCACGGCAATGCGCTTGCGCTCCTCGGTCCAGCTGCGATTTGGCTGGCCGCTGACCTTGGCGATCAGCTGGCGCAGTTCGCTTTCACGATCCTTGCGGGTGGTTTCCTGCATCGCGAACTCTCCTTTCATGCTTTTGCTTTTGGTACCCTGCACCATAGCATGAAATGCGGCACGATGGTGGCCGTTCCGGTCTGAAAAACGCGCAGGACAGCCGGGCGTGGGCAAGTCAATGCCGCCGCCTCAGATCTCCAGCTGGCTGCCCAGTTCGACCACGCGATTGGTCGGCAGGCGGAAGAACTCCATCGCATTGGCCGCATTGCGCAGCATCCAGGCGAATATCTTCTCGCGCCAGATCGTCATGCCCGGCTTTTCCGACGGCAGCAGCGTTTGGCGCGAAAGGAAGAAGCTGGTCTGCATCATGTCGAACATGCCGCCGCAATGGTCGATATCCGCCAGCGCCATCGGCACGTCGGTCTCTTCCATGAAACCGTAGTGCAGGATCAGGCGATAGAAGCCGTGACCCAGATCGTGGATCTCGTGCCGTTTCGAGAGGTCGACATAGGGATACATCCTCGATCTTGACCGTCAGCACCACGACGCGTTCGTGCAGCACCTTGTTGTGCTTGATATTGTGCAGCAGCGCCGAGGGAACGCCCGCCGTGCTCGACGCCATGAAGATCGCCGTGCCGGGCACGCGCGGTGGCGGAATTGGTGGCGGACTTGGCGAAGATTTCGATCGGCAGCGCCACCTCGGTCATGCGTTCGCGCATCAGCTTGCGGCCCTTGGCCCAGGTGGTCAGCAGGGTAAAGGCGACCGCGCCGATCAGCAGCGGGAACCAGCCGCCGTCTGGCACCTTGGTCGCGTTGGCCGCGAAATAGGCGCCGTCGACGATGAAGAACACCACCACGACCGGCACCGCCAGCCACCAGCTTCCACCGCCACACCGCCAGCAGCAGCACCGCCATCAGGCAGGTGTCGATCAGCATCGCGCCCGTCACCGCGATGCCGTACGCGCTGGCCAGGTTGGACGAGTTCTGGAAGGTCAGCACCAGCAGGATCACCGCCACCATCAGCGCCCAGTTGATCGCGGGAATATAGATCTGCCCCGCCTCGGTCTCGCTGGTGTGCCGGATCGACAGGCGCGGGATGAAGCCCAGCTGCATCGCCTGATGCGTGACCGAGAACGCGCCCGAGATCACCGCCTGGCTGGCGATGAAGGTCGCCAGCATCGCCAGGATCACCAGCGGCAGGCGCATGATGTCGGGCGCCAGCATGAAGAACGGATTGTGGATCGCCTCGGCCGCCTCGGGTCCCGACAGCGCGGTGACCATCGCCGCCTGGCCGAAATAGTTGAGCAGCAGCGCAGGGCATGACGAAGCCGAACCAGCTAGAGCCGCATCGGTCCGCGCCCGAAATGCCCCATGTCGGAATAAAGCGCCTCTGCCCCCGTCACCGCCAGCACGACCGAGCCGAGCGCCAGGAACGCCAGCGTCTTGTCGACCATGAAGAACTGCACCGCGTACCACGGGTTCAGCGCGACCAGCACGCCCGGGTTCTGCACGATATGGGTCACGCCCAGCACCGCCAGCACGCAGAAATACGTATCATGACCGGCGCGAACAGCGCCCCGACCTTGGCCGTCCCGCGTTTCTGCAGCAGGAACAGCCCGACCAGCATGACCAGCGCGATGGGAATGACCACCGGTCGAAGCGCGCCTCGACCACAGTCAGGCCCTCGACCGCGGACAGCACCGAAATCGCGGGGGTTATCATGGAATCGCCATAGAACAGCGACGTCGCGATCACACCCAGCAGCACGGTCAGCCAGCCAAAGCGCGACCCGCTGATATGGCGCGAAATCAGCGCGACCAGCGCAAGGCTGCCGCCCTGCCCCTTGTTGTCGGCGCGCATCAATATGGTGACATACTGGATCGAGACGACCAGCGTCATCGACCAGAAGATCAGGCTGACCACGCCCAGGATATGCAGCTTGTCGAGGGCCAGCGGGTGCGGACCGACGAATGTCTCGCGAAAAGCGTAGAGCGGACTCGTGCCGATATCGCCGAAAACGATACCGACTGCCCCCGCTGCCAGCTTCACCTTGGCGCTGGTGCGATTCTTGCCGCCCGGCGCATGCGCGCCTTCGTGCGATGCCATCTCGCTGCTCACGCCAGAACACACTCCGGTTCGCAATCGTCTTCGGGCGCGATTCGATGCGGGCCCGCCAACAGGGCTGCGCGATTAGCAGCGCCCATGCTGCACCGCAAGCGAACGTCCCCGGGATAGCCCGGATGCTCTCGCTGCTGATGGATCACGTGCATCATCGGCCCTGAACGGGCGCGGGTATGGGCGCGGGTACGGGCGCCGCTACGGGCGTGGGCGCAGCCTGGGGCACCGCAGCGGGCGCAGGTGAGGGCATGCCCTGACCCTGGCCCGCCATCTGCTGGCGCTGCATCTCGATCAGCATGTCCAGCTTTTGCACCTGCTCATGCAGCACCGCCCGCCACGGCTCGTCCGCTTCGGTATCGCCCTCGGCCAGCGGCCGGTCCAGCAGGCCCTGCCATCTTGCCCGCGCTTCCTCGAACCGGCCGGACTGGGCCAGCGCCAGCCCGGCGAAGAACGGCGGTCCGGGATGGCCGGGGGCCAGCTCCGCCGCCTTGTCGTAGGCGTAGAGGGCAGCCGGGGTCGCCACGCCCTCGGCATGGCCGACCAGCGCATTGCCCAGCGCCAGCCAGGTATCCGGATCGTCGGGATGCTCGCGGATTGCGCCGCGCAGGATCGTCGCGGCAGAAGCAAAGCGCCCGTTGCGCGCCATCGCGTCCGCCGTGATCAGATAACGGCGGCCCGGCGCAAACTCGGCCTGCATCGCCTGCCGCGTTTCGACCAGCGCGGCCTCGGCGCTCTCGCGGCTCTCGCGCGAAGCCTTGGGCGCGCCCGCCAGCGTGGGGCTGGCCTGCGCGGCATACCCCGCAAGGCCCAGCATCAGCGCCGCGCCGGTCACCTCCCACGCCGGGCGCGGCAGCTTCAGCACATAGACCAGCGCGGCAAACACCGCGATGGCCAGCGGTATCACGAACAGCCAGCTCATGCGGCGTCTCCCGTCCTGCGGCGGCGGAACCGCCCGCGCAGCAGCAGCGCGGCCAGCAGCAGCAGCACCACCGGCGCCGCGAACAGCGGCCAGGTCAGGCCGGTGACCTCCGGCTTGTAGCTGATATAGTCGCCATAGCGCTGGATCAGCCACTGGCGGATCGCTTCGGGATCCTCGCCCGCGGCGATGCGCTGGCGCACCTCGCTGCGCATGTCGCCCGCCATGGCCGCATCGCTGTCGGCGATCGACTGGCTCTGGCAGGTCAGGCAGCGGATCGTCTCCATCAGCTCCTGCGCGCGCGCTTCCTGCGCCGGATCGTCAAGCTGCCGATTGGCAAAAGGCGCCGGCGGCAGCGAATCCTGCGCAAGGCCGGGGGCCGCAAGCGCCGCCAGCAGCAGCGCCGCGATCAGCACGCAAAGCCTTCGCACAGCGAGTACGCGCGTCACAGCCTGTTCTCCGCCGCGCGCAATTGCGCCATGATCTGCGGCACGTCGCGCTCCATGATCGGACCGATATGCTGATAGCGGATGATGCCGTCGGCATCGATCACGAAGGTTTCGGGCACGCCGGACGATCCGATGGCCAGCTGAAGCGCGCTGACATCGTCGCGCGCGATGGCGCGATAGGGATTGCCGTGACGCTGCAGGAAACCGGCGATATCCTCCTCCTTGTCGCGGATTGCCACGCCGTCGATCGTCACGCCCTGCCCGGCCAGCGAGTCCAGCACCGGCGCCTCGACGATACAGGGTACGCACCAGCTGGCCCAGACGTTCAGCAGGCGCGGACCCTCCGCTCCGGCGCCGGGAAGCGCCACGGTCGGCTTGTCCGCACTCGCCGCGGGCAAGTCCATCGCGGGCAGCGGCTGTCCGATCATCCGGCTCTGCACCTCGGTCGATCCCGGATTGGCGAGCCCCCACGCCACCAGCGCGGCCAGCACGGCAAAGATCGCCAGCGGCAGCCAGATCGCCCAACGGGCGCCTGCCGATTTCGGGGAAGGCTCCTGCACACTCATGCAGGCGCCCTTTGCCGCGGCAGCGGCTTCGCCTCGCGCCGCTCGGCGATGCGGCGCATGCTGCTCTGCCGCCGCCAGCCACTCGCCACCCGGCCGACCAGCGCCAGCGCGCCGCCAAACGCCACCAGCAGCCCGCCCAGCCAGATCAGCGGCACGAACGGCTTCCACCACAGCCGCAACTGCCAGCGCCCGTCCTCGCCCTGCACGCCCAGCACGGCATAGAGCTGCCCGTTCCAGCGCGTCGCCAGCGCGCTTTCGCTGGTGGTCTGCACGGGCGAGGTGAAGGTGCGAGACTGCGGGTGAAGCGTGATCGGCTCGCCGCCCGCATAGCTTGCCTGCATGTCGGCCTGCAGCGCGGTCCAGTTCGGGCCCGCGACCGGGTCGATGGCGGCAAGATCGATGGTCCACGGCCCGACCTCGACGCTGTCGCCGATGTTGGCGGCGACCAGCCGCTCGGTCGAAAAGGCGCTTTCGCTGGCCATGCCCGCGACGGCGACGGCCAGGCCCAGATGCGCGACCACCATGCCCCAGACGGGCAGCGGCGTACGGCGCAGGTTGCGCCCGAACAGCGGCAGCACGCTGGCGATCGCCAGCCCCGCGCTCAGCGCCAGCCCCAGCAGCGGCAATATGCCGATGCCCGGCGCCAGCAGCAGCAGCGCCGCCAGCACGGCGACCACCGCCAGCGCGGGCAGGACCATCGGTTTCGCCACGCGGCCCGCCCGGTCGCCGCGCCAGCGCAGCAGCGGGCCGACCGCCATCACCACCAGCATCGGCAGGGCAAAGATCGCGCCCACCGGATTGAAATAGGGCGGCCCGACCGACACCCGCGTTCCGAACGCCTCGGTCACCAGCGGGTAAAGCGTGCCCAGCAGCACGATCGCCGAGGATCGCGGTCAGCATGACATTGTTGAACACCAGCGCGCCCTCGCGGCTGACCAGTGCGAACTGCTTGCCTTCCTGGATCGACGCGGCGCGCAGGCCGAACAGCGTCAGCGCCCCGCCGATATAGATCGCGAGCAGCACGAGGATGAAGGTCCCGCGCTCCGGATCGACGGCAAAGGCGTGGACGCTGGTCAGGATGCCCGACCGGACGAGGAACGTGCCGACCATGCTACATCGAGAAGGCGACGACGCCCAGCATGATCGTCCATGTCCGCAGCGCATCGCGCGACGCCAGCACGCTCGCCGAATGCAGCAGCGCGGTCGCCGCCAGCCACGGCATCAGCGAGGCATTCTCGACCGGGTCCCAGAACCACCAGCCGCCCCAGCCCAGCTCGTAATAGGCCCAGTAGGAGCCGGCGGTGATGCCGAGCGGTCAGGAAGATCCACGCGCCCAGCACCCACGGCCGCATCGCGCGGGCGAAAGCAGGCCCGACCTGCCGCGTGAGCAGCGCGCCGACGGCAAAGCTGAATGCCACCGACAGGCCGACATAGCCGAAGTAGAGCGTCGGCGGATGGAACGCGAGGCCGATGTCCTGCAGCAGCGGGTTGAGCCCCGCCCCTTCGGGCGGCACCGGGTCCAGCCGCTCGAACGGGTTCGAGCTGAACAGCAGGAACGCATAAAATCCCAGCGACACGAACGCCTGCGCCGCCAGCGTCGCGACCATGGTCTTTTCCGGCAGCCGCCGCTCGACCAGTGCGACCAGCGCGCCCGCCAGCCCCATCACCGTGACCCACAGCAGCATGGAGCCTTCGTGATTGCCCCAGGCGCCCGCGAGCTTGAAGATGAACGGCTTTTCCGAATGCGAATTGGACGCGACCAGCAGCACCGACAGGTCGGTCCGCACGAACAGGATCATCAGCGCGCAGAAACGACAGCGCGGCCAGCACGCCCTGCACCACGGCAGCGGGGCGCACGACCGCGGCAGGCTGCTCGCGCATCTGCCCGTCGCCGCTTGTCAGCGCCCAAAGGCCCGAGGCGAATTGCAGCATGGCCAGCGCGGCCGCCAGCCACAGAAGCGCAAGACCGAGTTCGGCGATCATTGCGGCCGTGTTCGGCCACCACCTGCTTTGCCTGCGCCGCGTTCATGTCCTGCAATTCGCGCGGGCATGTAATTCTCGTCATGCTTGGCGAGCAGATTGGTCGCGACAAACGTGCCGTCCGGGCCAAGGCTGCCCTCGGCCACCACGCCCGAGCCTTCGACGAACAGATCGGGCGCGATGCCGGTAAAGCGCACGGGGACCGTCGCCTCACCGTCGCCGACCGTGAAATCGATGGTCACCCCGTCGGGCTGCCGCCGGATCGACCCTTCCTGCACCATGCCGCCCAGCCGGACCGCGCGGCCCGTTTCGGGCGGATCGCTGGCAATGTCGGAGGGAACATAGAAATAGCTGGCCTGGTTGCGCAGCGCCCAGTGCGGCCAGCAGACCCGCGCCGATCAGCACCGCCACCGCGATCACCAGCAGCACCAGCCGCTGGTGCTTGGGCTTCATGGAATGCGAGCCGTGTGTCCGGGGGTTCACCGCCGTGTTCACTTGCGCCCCCTGATCTCGTCCCGGCGCTTCTCCGCGCGGCGCATCGCGATCCAGCTCCAGGCGACCATCGCCAGCGTGCCCGCTATGCCGATCACATAGCAGGCGATCACGAAGGGCCAGTGGTCAAGATGTTCGGTCAATGGGGGTTCGCTTCGATTCCGTTGCGCATGCCTTATAGACTATTCGCCGCGGCGGAAAGCGGATCGACATTCGCATCGGCCCGCTGCGCCTTGCGCCGCAGCCGCGCCTCGGCCTGGATCTCGGCCAGAAGGGTCCGCATGCGCGCCAGGATCACCCCGCCGAACAGCAGCGAAAAGCCGATAGTCGCGACCAGCAGCGGCCACAGGAACGCGGGATCGATCGCGCTCTTGCCCATGGTGATGCTGGGCGGCTGGTGCAGCGAATTCCACCACACGACCGAGCGGTTGATGATCGGCACGTTCACCGCGCCCACCAGCCCGAAGATTGCCGTCACGCGGCTGCCGCCGCCGACAGACCGGTCCCCGCGCTCATGTCCCGCTGCGCCGCGCCCGCCAGCGCGATATAGGCGAAATAGAGCAGCAGCAGCACCAGCATCGACGTCAGCCGACCGTCCCACACCCACCAGGTACCCCAGGTCGGGCGGCCCCAGATCGACCCCGTGACCAGGCAGATGGCGGTAAAAACCGCGCCCGGCACCGCCGCCGCGCGCGCCGCGATGGCGGCGAGCGGATGGCGCCACACCAGTTCGACCAGCGAGGCGATGGCGATGGTCGTCCAGCCGCCCATGCCCAGCCAGGCGGCGGGAACGTGGATATAACAGGATGCGGACGGTATCGCCCATCAGCCGGTCCGCAGGCGCGAACAGCAGTCCATAGGCCAGCGCCGCGCCCGAAATGCACCAGCCCCGACACCAGCAGAAGCGGCGTCAGCCAGCGGGCGATGCGCAAGAAACGGGCGGGATTGGCGAAACCGTGCATATCAATCAAAGCTGCGACCGAAAGGGCCGTTCAACTCATGCCGCTTTGCAGCCCCGCGCACAAGCGAAAGCGCGAAGGCAATGCCCCGCCGCGTCTCCCTTCCTGCGCGCAGCCTGTCTCGTCAGCGCCCGATCGCCCGGCGCGCCATGGCGTCGGCGACCAGGTTGGCTGGCTGCCCGCTGGAATCCGCTTCCTGCCAGATCGCCTCCAGCCGGTCCGGGAATGCCGGCGATCTTCGCGTCGATCGTGTCGGTGCTGACCGCCACGCCGTCGCGCCGCGCCAGATATTCATAAGTCACCGCGATGATGCCGCCGCCGTTCAGCACGTAGTCCGGCGCATAGAGGACATCACGCGCCGCCAGCTCGCGCCCGTGATCGGCGGTGGCAAGCTGGTTGTTCGCCCCGCCCGCCACGATCGCGCAGTCCAGCGCCGCGATGCTGCCGCTGTCGAGAATACCGCCCAGCGCATTGGGGCTGAACACGTCGCAGGGCACCGTCATGATCGCATCGGCATCCACCGTTTGCGCGTCCAGCTCGGCGGCCAGCGCCTCGGCACGTTGCCTGTTCACGTCGGCCAGCGTCAGCCGCGCGCCGTCACGCGCCAGCAGGCGCGCAAGGCCGCCGCCCACGCTGCCCGTGCCCTGGACCGCGATATGCACACCGTCCAGCGAGCGGCCGAGCCTGTGACGGACCGCCGCCGCCAGACCCAGATAGATGCCCTGCGCGGTATAGGGCCCGGGATCGCCGCCTGCGCCGTCGTCGTCAGCGGGAAGCCCGGTGACATAGGCGGTGCGCTTGGACACCGCGACCATGTCCGCTTCCGAAATGCCGACATCCTCGGCGGTGACATAGCGGCCGCCCAGTGCCTCGACCGCGTCGCCGAACGCGGCGAGCATGTCGGGCGTCTTGGTCCCGTCCTTGGGCGCAAGGATCACCGCCTTGCCGCCGCCCATGGGTAGGTCGGCCATGGCGTTCTTGTAGCTCATCCCCTGCGACAGGCGCAGCGCGTCGGTCAGCGCGTCATCGGGGTTCGCATAGTGCCAGAAACGGGTGCCACCGGCAGAGGGGCCGCGATGGGTGGAATGGATGGCGATGATCGCGGCAAGCCCGCTGGCCCTGTCGTGAACGAGGGTGAGCTTTTCATGCTCGTCGAATGCGGGATTGCTCCACATCGCGTTTGCCGCCTTTTGCCTAGGGTCGCGGGGAGCAGGAACGCTCACCCGCTAGTGAAAATGGGGCGACCGATGGGGTTCGAACCCACGACCTCCGGTACCACAAACCGGCGCTCTAACCAACTGAGCTACGATCGCCATGAAGCGCATTTCCGCCGGATCTTCGACCGGCAGGGACGCCCTGTTTTCACTCCCGGCTGCAGGCGTCAAGCACTTGCAGACGGCGGAGGCGGCCTGTTGCACAAAGCACCGCTCATGAAAAGCAAAATCCGCGTGCCAGCCGCAGAAGGCGCAATATTATAAGCATGCGCAATTTGCTGACTCACGCGCGTGCGGCAAATCCGCCGCGACTCACGCGATGCTACTGCCCCGCGCCCCAAGATCGCGCCACCACCCGCCCCGGCGGATCGCTCACGTCGATCAGCGCTGTCTCCTCTAGCACCACCGAATCCACGCGCACCACGATGCGCGCGGCGAACAACTCGCTTTTCACCGCCATCTGGCTGAGCGCGGCCGGTCCGAACACCGAATCGTCGCCGCGCGCCATCTGCCCCACCGCTCCCGCTACCGAGCTCCAGCCGCCGGGCGGGCGCGAGGCGATGAAGGCGCGCGCGCGGTCCACGCTCAGGCTGCCGGCCGTCATGGCGGAGATCAGCCGCGCCTGGTCGGGGCGCAGCGTGTTGACGTTGACCTTGGCATCCTCGCCCGTCGGCAGCGCGCAGACCCAGGGCAGGAGGCGGCGATAGATCGGCTCGGTCATGCCGCGTACCGCGCGCAGTTCCGACAGTTCGCTCATCGCGCGGCCCGGGGTGCGATAGGGAACCGGCAGCGAGAGGTAATAATCGTCCTCCGCCCCGTTTGGCTGGGGCGACTGGTCGCGGTCCACCCAGTCGCCGAGCGAATTGGCGATTACAACAGCCTCGTTCGCCGGGATCGCCAGCCCTTCCACCAGCCGCAGGAACTGTCCCTGCGCGCGCCGGTCAAAGCGCCTGCCCTCGCCATCCGCGCCTGCGCCCAGCGAGTTCACATTGAAGCAGTTCTGCGCATCGATGACGGTCACCGCCACATTGCCGCGCGCCAGCGGCACCGCCTGTTCCTGGCCCAGCAGGCCGATGCGGTCGACGGTCTTGTCCTCGTCCGCGCCGACCAGCTGGGTCAGCCGCGCGGCGGTGATCTGCTCCGCGCTGGCGGCATAAAGCTGCGCCTGCGCCATTGCCTGGCTGTTCGACGCCAGCCGCGTCGCCAGGTTCAGCCGGTCGAGCATCAGCGTCGCGATGATCGACATCAGCGCCACCAGCACCAGCACCGACAGCAGCGCCGCGCCCCTGCCCCGCTGGGCGAACCAGCCCTTCCGCGCCGCCGGACCGGTCATTGCTCCTCCTCCGGCATCGGCCCCGACCCGACCAGCGTCACTACGCGCAGCACCGTGCCATCGGCCTGCGGCAGGCTGAGTTCGACAGCAGCGGGCAATTCGGCGGGAACCTCGGGCCGCCACGCGCCCACCCAGTTGCCGCCCGCCATGCGAAATCGCAGACCGGGGGTGCCGCGCAACTCGGCCATCGCGCTGGGCTCGGGCCGCACCGCGCCGTCGACACGGGGCAGGCCGATGCGGACCAGCCGGTTGCCCTCCATCCGCCAGACCACCCGCTGCAGCGATGCGCGCAACTCGCCCGAGGGATTGTCCCAGCCGCTGCGCGTCACCGCGATCAGATCGCCGTTCTCGCCCGCCAGCATCGCGGGTTCTCTCTCTCCCCCGGGTCCGCGCGCCGGGCGCGGCGAGGCCTGCGCCATGTCGGCGCTCCAAACCGCAATCAGGCGGCGGTCGGCGGCGATGGCGCCGGTCTTCTCGCGGCTCGCCATCTCGGCATCGACCGAAAAGCGCAGCAGGCCCAGCGCGCCCGCCGCGATGATCGCGAAGATCACCAGCGCCACCAGCATCTCGACCAGCGTGAAACCGTTGCGTTCGGGCGCGGACCTCATCGCGGGGCGCTCCTGACCAGTTCAAAGCTGATCCCGCCCGATGGCTGGCCCACTTCGCGCACCGCCATCAAGATGCGGATCGTGCCGGGAATCGCTTCGGGCGCGTCGACGCGGCGGCTCCACGCGAAACGGCGGCCCGCGTTCTCGACCACGCCGCTCTCATCGCCCAGCGCGGGCGGAACCGGATCGCTCAGCCACTCGGCGGCCAGGTTGCGCGCGGTCACTTCCATCACCAGCCGCCGGTCGAGGTCCGCAGTTCGCGAGATCGATGCCCCCTCCATGCGCAGCAGCGCCAGCGCCGCCAGCGCAAAGATCGCCAGCGCCACCAGCATCTCGATCAGGGTGAAGCCGTTGCGAAGCTTCATGTCCCGCTTCCGTCCGGATGTCGCCGTTGCGCGCAATGGTGACGGTGGCGCTGTGCGCGTCGCGGGTCAGGCGGATGCGCGCATCCTCGCTGGCGAGGCCCAGGCTGTCGAAGACGATGCGCCGGTTGCCACCGGCACTGCCTGCATCCTCGGCCCCGGTCTGCATTACCGCCGTATCCTCTGGCCAGTCGCCCCCCTGCAGGCTGCGCGCGTCGGGCGGCTGCCAGCCGGTGTCGCCGCGAGTCTCGAAATAATAGCCCGCCGGACCGACCACGACGGACACGGGCCGCGCGGTCACGATCGCCTCGTCCCGCGCCGCGCCCGCGCGGGCGGCGAAGCGCTCGGCGCTGCGGCGCAGATCGCTGCCGCTGTCGGGAAGCGCAAGCACCGCCGCGCTGGCCAGCAGCGCCAGCACGAACAGCGCGACCAGCAGTTCGACCAGGCTGAATCCGTTGGCCCGCGCCCGTCGCGCCCGTCGCGCCCGTTTCGCCGCGAAATCGCTGTACCTGCCCATCGCGGCAGAGCCTATGCGCGCGCCATGTTGCAGGAGCAAGGCAAATAGGTACCGGAAAAAAGCGGGGCCGCTCCGCTCGCGCCGCCTTCCCTCTTTGCAGCGCGCCCCGCCGCGATTATGGGCTGGGCCATGGCCAGCGAAGCTCTCCAGCAGGCAGCGACCGTCGCCGAAAGGCTGCGCGCCACGCCGCATATCCAGCGCGTCCCCTCGCCCAAGCTGGAGCTGTTCACCCTGCGCGATTTCCTGCCCGAGGAGGATCGGCTGCGGCTGATCGAGCTGATCGACGCCAATCGCCAGCCCTCCACCATCACCGACAGCAATGGCGACGACTATTTCCGCACCAGCGAAACCTGCCATTTCGACGAGACAGACCCGGTGGTGATGAAGCTGGAGGAACGGCTGCAGGCGCTGTCGGGCATCGACCCGGTGTTCGGCGAACCGCTGCAGGGCCAGCGCTATGACGTGGGGCAGGAATTCAAGGCGCACACCGATTATTTCGAGCCGAACGGCCGCGACTATGACGCCAATTGCAAGCGCGGCGGCAACCGCACATGGACCTTCATGGTCTATCTCAACACGCCCGAGGCGGGCGGCGCGACTCGCTTCAAGGTGGCGAACAAGATGTTCCAGCCCGAAGCAGGGCGGCTGCTGGGCTGGAACAACCGCCGCGCCGACGGATCGCCCAATGCCGCGACGCTTCACCACGCGATGAAGGTGCGCAAGGGGCTGAAATACGTGATTACCAAATGGTATCGCGAATTGCCTTACCGGCAGTAACTATCGCCGGGGAGCATAATTGCTCCTTTTCGGTACGGTGCGAAAATGACGCGTGCACGATTAGGTAATATCCCCTAGGTATTCTCCCAAGGTTTTCTTCGCACCCTTGCCCCACGATATAGGGACAAGGACAAGTCGAAGGGACTTGGCCACTCGATAAGGCCGGGGGGAAGCGCATGGAAGGCTTCGTTCTAGAACTGAACAAAAGGGAAACGGCCCATGCGGCACAGCCCGCTACTGCGGCACCCGTATCGGAACGGCACGCGGCGTCGCGGCCCACCTCCACCCCGCTGGACCGCTCGCAGGATCAGCAAGCCAGTCGCGAGGAGGGCATCGGAACATTCCGCGGCCTGGCAATCGGAATCCCGATTGCGATCGGCATGTGGCTCGCCATCATCGGCACCGTGGCCTATGTGATCGCCTAGCTGCTCGCCTTGGCCGCTCCCTCGCGCGGCGGCCCGCACAGCACCCGAAACGCAAAAAGCGGCTCGCAAGAGCCGCCTTTCGTTTGTCAGCATCGGTTCCGCGGGCGCCCGGACCGTGTCGGTCCGCAGGACGCCCGCATCCGATCCGCTTACTTCTTGAGCGAGAGGCCGCCAAACTTCTTGTTGAAGCGCGCCACGCGGCCGCCTTCCTGAAGCTGCTTGGTGCCGCCGGTCCAGGCCGGATGCGAGGTCGGATCGATCTCGAGCGTGAGGGTGTCGCCCTCCGCGCCCCAGGTCGAGCGGGTCTGGAACTCGCTGCCATCGGTCATCTTGACCGTGATCATGTGGTAATCGGGGTGGGTATCGGCCTTCATGGCATTCATTCTCCGGGTGCTGCATCCGGTTCCGACCGGACACTCGGGGTTGGTGGGCGGTGTCGCCCAAATCTCGGCAAAGACGATCTCGGCAAAGACGATCTCGGCAAGGGCGCGCGCATAGCCGTGCGCGCCGATTCTGGCAAGGATAGTCGGACGCCGTGCCTATTTCTCGATCATCGCGGTGAATTCGACGTCGCAGGTCACCTCGCCGCCGATCGAAGCCTCGCCCTTGAACTTGCAGATGCGCGCGCGCCGCTGCAGGAATTCGACCTTCAGGTCGAGCAGGTGCCCCGGCTCGACCATCTTGCGGAACTTGGCATTCTCGATCGCGAGGAAATAGACCAGCTTGCCCGTCCCGGCGAGGCCCAGCGCCTCGACCGCGAGAAGACCCGCGGCCTGCGCCAGCGCCTCGATCTGCAGCACGCCCGGCATGATCGGACGGCCCGGGAAATGGCCCTGGAAGAAATCCTCGTTGAACGAGACCGCCTTCACCGCGTGAATGCCCTTGTCCGGATCCAGCGACACGACCCGGTCCACCAGCAGCATCGGATAGCGATGCGGCAGCAGTTCGAGGACACGCGGGATCGACATTTCGGTCGGCGTGGAAGGCGTCTCGCTCATCGTGGGTCTCAGCGGCCGGCGGGCTGGGCGGCGGGCTGAGCCGCGGGCTGCTGTGCCTGCGCGGCCTGCTGCTGGGCGACCGCCTCGCGCTGGGCGCGCGGCATCCAGCCCGCGGGCGGAACCAGCTGCGCCGAGGGGATCAGCCGGTTCAGCTCGTTCACCACATCCTGGTTCAGGTTATAGGCCTGATCCGCCGCAATCACGCCGTTGGGCGAGAGGACGAGCGTGATCTTGCGCTTCGCCTTGGCCGCATCCATCGCGGCGTTGAGCTGGTCCGAGATCTGCTCGACCACATAGGCGCGCGACAGCGCAACCGGCTGCAGCAGGCGATTGATCTCGGTCTGGCCCGCCTGCTCGATCTGCTGGATCTGCGCGGCCTGCTGCTGCAGCGCCTGGCGGTTGGGGCTGGATCCTTGCGAATCAGCTTCCAGCTTGGTGTACAGCGGCTCCAGCTGCGCGGCGATTGCCGCCCGGCGCGCTTCGGCCTGGTCGATCTGCGCCTTGTAGGTGGTCTGGCGCTGCTGCTCGGCGGTCTGGAACGCGCTGGAGGCGGCGACGATGGCATCGGGGTTGGCGATGCCGATACCCGGCACGACCTGGGCGGCGGCAGGCGCCGACAAAGCGATCATCGAGACCGGAGCGATACCGAGAGCGAGTGCGGCAAGCGCCGCCTTGGGAGCATTGAGTTTCATCAGAATTGCGTTCCTACGTTGAAGCTGAAGGTCTTGGGATCGTCGCCTTCGACCTTGAGGAGAACCTTGGAGAAATCGATCCGCAGCGGACCGAACGGCGAATTCCAGTTCACGCCGGCACCGACCGCCACGCGCGGCTTGGGACTGTCGCCGACGAATTCCTCGACATAGACAAGCTCGTTGTCGGCCCCATCCGGCGCGACGGGGCTGGTGACAAAGGAATAACCCGTCGGGACGCCCGCTTCGTTGCGCGACGTGACCTGGCGATAGATGTCGTTGACGTCGGGATCGGTCAGGCCCCACACCGCGCCGACATCGACGAAGATCGAGGGACGCAGGCCCATCTCGCGCGCGCCGGAGCCCAGCGGGATCTCCATCTCGGCACGCCCCATGTAATAGGCGCGGCCGCCCAGCGCGTCGTCGGTCCAGTTCTGGCGGTCCTCGCTGACCACTCCGTTGACCACGCCCTTGCGCAGCACGCGCGGACCGATGCCGCGAATGTCGAAACCGCGCATCTGCGGCTCGCCCAGGAAGAAGCGGTCGGTCAGCCGCACGTCGTCGGTAAAGGGCGTGTTGTTGGTCTCCAGCGCGTGGATATAGCCGCCCTCGCCCTGCAGCGAAAAGATGAAGCCCGAGCCAAAGTCCCAGTACTTGGCGGCGTTCATCCGGCCGCGCAGGTACTTTACGCTGCCGCCCAGGCCGGCGAAGTCGAAGTTGCCGACGATCCGCTGGCCGCGGCTGGGCCGGATGCGGTTGTTCAGATTGTCCCACACCAGCGACGCGCCCAGGATCGAGCTGGTCCGATTGCCCAGCGCGTCGCACAGATAGCGGCCCGCGATCAGCGGATTACATTCCCGCACTCCATCACTGTCGATGTCGCTGAAATACTGGTCGCCCAGCGTCACGTCCTCGAAATTCAGCGTATAGCGGCCAATTACGGTCATGTATTCGCTGAGCGGCGTACCGGCACGCAGGGTAAAGCCGGTCGTCGAATTCTCGTAGGTGTTGTTCCGGTCGTTGTTGAAATAGTTGAAGCTGTTGAAATCGCGGCGATAGATGTCCGCCCCGAACGAGATGTTGCGGTCGAACACATAGGGTTCGGTAAAGCTGACCTGCGCCGACTTGGAATAGCGCGAATAGTTCAGCGACAGGCCCACCGTCTGCCCGCGCCCGCGGAAGTTCCGCTCGCGGATCGAGCCCTGCAGGATGAAGCTTTCGAGGCTGGAGAACCCGGCCGACAGCTGCAGTTCGCCGGTCGGGTTTTCCTCGACATTGGCGATCAGGTTGATGCGGTCGTCCGAGCTGCCCGGCTCCTGCGCGATCTCGAAGTTTTCCTGGAAGAAACCCAGCGAGTTGATGCGGTTGGTCGAACGGCGCACCTGCAGCGAGTTGAACGCGTCACCCTCCGCCAGGCGGAATTCGCGCCGGATCACCTTGTCCTGCGTCAGCGTGTTGCCGTTGATCTCGATCTTCTCGACATAGGTGCGCGGCGCCTGGTTGATGACGAAAGTCACGTCCATCGTCCGCTCGTCGGGATGGCGGTCGTATTGCGGATCGACCGAGGCGAACGCATAGCCGAACGCGCCGATCGTTTCGGACAGCCCCTCGATCGTGTCCTCGACCTGCTGGGCGTCGTACCAGTCGCCTTCCTTCATCGCGAGTCGCTGGGTCAGCAGTTCGGAGTTGAAGTCGCGCAGCTGGCTGTCGACCGACACATCGCCGTATTTGTAGCGCTCGCCCTCTTCCACCACATAGGTGATGATGAAATCCTGCTTGTCGGGCGTCAGCTCGGCCACGGCGGACACGACGCGGAAATCGACGTAGCCGTTGGTCAGGTAGAACTGGCGCAGCTTCTGCTGGTCGAACGCCAGCTTGTCCGGATCATAGCTGGTGTTGCCGGACAGGAACGACAGGAAGCCGGTCTGCTTCGTCAGCATCTCGCCGCGCAGCTCGCTGTCGGAAAACTCCTCGTTGCCGATGATGTTGATCTGGCGGACCTTGGACTTGGGACCCTCGCTGATCTCGAACACGATGTCGACGCGGTTCTGGTCCAGCTGCACCGCCTTGGGCTCCACCGAGGCGGCGAAGCGGCCCTGCCGCTTGTACAGCTCGATGATGCGGTTGACGTCGGCGCGGACCTTGGACCTTGTATAGATCTGGCGCGGCGCCAGCTTGATCTCGGGCAGGATCTTGTCGTTCTTGAGCCGCTTGTTCCCTTCCAGGATGATGCGGTTGATGATCGGGTTCTCGGTCACCTCGATCAGCACGCGCCCGTCGTTCTCGGAAATGCGGACATCACCGAACAGTTCGGTGGCGTACAGGTCCTTCAGCGCCTGGTCGGCGGCGGCCTGCGTATATTCCTGGCCCGGACGCAGCTGGATATAGGACAGGATCGTCTGCGGCTCGAGCCGCTGCGCGCCCGAGACGGAGATGGTGGTGATCGTGTTGCCCTGCGGCTCAGCCGCCTGTGGCTGCGCACCGGGAGCGAGCGATGGCGTACCCTGCTGCTGGACGGATGGCTGCGCAGGCTGCTGGCCCTGCCCGGCGCCCGTGGCATCCTGCGCCATCGCCGGCACGCTCAGCGCGGTCGAGGCGAGCAAGGCGCCCAGCATGCCGGCACCCGTCCAGCGTGCCGCGGGCCCGTTCATGCCTGTCGCTTTCGCCATCGGCGATCCATCCCGTCTCATCATGCGTAATACTCGATCCTGACACTTCGCGGCGCTACCGCACCTGCGGGTTGCGTCCCCGCCCTATCCGACCTGACCGCCCCGCCCGATCTGGTCGCCCCACACGGCCGGATGGTCCCGCATGGCATCGCGGCTCCATCCGGAAATTTCGCGCTTCGGCACCCGGTTCTGGCCCCGTTAGTGGACCCGTCTGTGGAAAGGCCGGGATTCCGAATGCGGGCCATCTGCCCGATGCTGCCGCGACGATCAAGCCAAAGCCCGCGCTTATCCGCGATCCCCCGACGAACGACATTCCGCACGGCGCGCGCCATGACGAACGCCGCCCGCGAAGCGGTCAGCTGAAGATGTTGAGGGAACTGATGTCGAGGATCGTGACAAAGACCATCAAGGTCAGCACGAGCGCCATTCCGGTGCGGAAAGCCCATTCCTGGCCCTTTGCGGATATCGGTTTCCGACGGACAGCTTCCGCCGCGTAAAAGGCGAGGTGCCCGCCGTCGAGCGCCGGAATTGGCAGGAGGTTAATGAATGCCAAGTTAATTGAGATCATCGCGATGAAAGAGATGAACGCGTACCAGCCCGAGATCAGCTGCTCGCCCGAATATTTGGCGATCTTGATCGGACCGCCCAGCTCGCTGACGGGGCGGCGGCCGGTGATGATCTGCCACAGCCCGACCGTGGTCAGGTGCAGCAGTTGCCCCGTGGTCCTGGTCCCTTCCCACACCGCCTCTAGCGGACCGACCGGCACGGCGCGCCCCTCGGTGGCCATGACGCCGATGCGGCCCATGCGGAATTCATTGCCGAACCGGTCGCGTTCGATGTGAGAATCGATGTCAAAGGTGAACTCGCGCTCCTCGCCATCGCGCAGCACCGCCACGGTCAGCGGCTCGCCCGGATAGGGCAGCACGCGGTCGCGCACCTCGTCGAACGTCTCGATCGGCGCTCCGTCGACGCGCACGATCCGGTCGCCCGTTTCCATCCCGGCGGCCAGCGCAGGCGAATCCTCGACAAAGCCGCCCACCACCGGGTCGGCGACCAGCTTGCCGAACGCCATGGTAAAGCCGGCGATGATAAGAACGGCGACCAGCAGGTTGGTGACCGGCCCCGCCGCCACGATCAGCGCGCGCGCGCCCAGCGATTTCGCCTGGAAGGTACGCTTGCGCTCTTCCTCGGGCAATTCCAGCCATTCTTCAGAAGGTTGGCTGGCAGGGTTCATGTCGCCTGCGAACTGCACATAGCCGCCCAGCGGCAGTGCCGACAGCTTCCAGCGCGTGCCCCGCTTGTCGGTGAAACCGGCGACTTCCTTCCCGAAGCCGACCGAGAACGCCTCGGCCTTCACGCCGAACCAGCGCCCGACGAGATAATGCCCCAGCTCGTGCACCACGACCAGCGGGGCAAGCACGAGAAGGAAGCCGATGATGGCCGTGAGAATGGAAGGATTCTCGAACATAGGTTGCCTTTGTTAACCGGCCCGCCTGCCGGTGCCTAGGTACTATCCGCTGACTGGCTACTATATCGTGGACCAGCCGACGTATTTCTAGGCCGCCTGCAGCAGCGCCCGCGCCCTGGCGCGCGCTTCGGCGTCCACTAGCAGAACCTCGTCCAGCGTGGCGGGCGGCGGCGGAAGCGTCCCTTGCTGGAGCAGGTCCTCGGCCATTGCCGCAATGCGCGTGAACCTGATCTGACCGGTCAGGAAGGCCGCCACCGCGATCTCGTTCGCGGCGTTCAGCACGGCGGGCGCCGCGCCGCCATGCGCCGCAGCCTCGCGCGCGAGGCGGGTGGCGGGAAAGCGAGCCTCGTCAGGGGCGCGGAATTCCAGCGTGCCGATGGCGGCCAGGTCCAGCGGATCGCAGGGCGTGTCCATCCGCGCGGGCCACGCCAGCGCGCTGGCGATCGGCACGCGCATGTCGGACGGACCCAGCTGCGCCAATGTCGATCCGTCGCGATATTCGACCATCGAATGCACGATCGACTGCGGGTGGACGATGATGCGCAGCCGGTCCAGCCCCACCGGGAAGAGGTGATGGGCCTCGATGAACTCCAGCCCCTTGTTCATCATGGTGGCCGAATCGACGCTGATCTTCGCGCCCATCGACCAGTTCGGATGCTTGACCGCCTGCGCGGGCGTCGCCGCCTCAAGCTCGGCCATGGTGGCATCGCGGAACGGCCCGCCGCTGGCGGTCAGCGTGATCCAGCGCACGTCGGGGATGCGTCCCCCCGCAAGGCACTGAAAAATCGCGTTATGTTCGGAATCCACCGGCAGCAGCGTCGCGCCATGCTCGCCGCACCGCCGCGGTCATCACCTCGCCCGCCGAGACAAGCGCTTCCTTGTTGGCGAGCGCGATGGTGCCGCCCTGCTCGATCGCCGCCATGGTGGGGGCCAGCCCCGCGCAGCCGACGATGGCGGCGACGAACAGGTCCACGGGCCGCGAAGCCGCATCGATCAGCGCGGCTTCACCGCCCGCCGCCTCGACCCCGCTGTCCGCCAGCGCCTCGCGCAGTTCGGGCAGGCAGCCCTCGTCCGCGACCACCGCGATCTCGGCCCGGAACTCGCGCGCCAGCGCGGCCAGTTCGCGCGCGCTGCAATTGGCCGACAGCGCGACGACGCGCCAGTCCGCCGGATTGCGGCGCACCAGGTCCAGCGTCGACGCGCCGATGGAGCCGGTCGCCCCCAGAAGCGAGATTGTTCGCATTACAGCAGATACATGAAGCCCAGCCCGACCAGAATGGCAACAGGCAGCAGCCCGTCCACCCGGTCGAACACGCCGCCATGGCCGGGGATCAGCGTCGATGAATCCTTCATCGCCGCCTTGCGCTTCATCCAGCTTTCAAAAAAATCGCCGACCTGCGCCGCCACCGCCAGCACCGCGCCCATCGCCACATAGATCAGCGACATCGGCGACAGCAGCAATTCGCCCACGCCCTGCCCCGTCTCGCCATCGGCCCAGACCAGGACCGCCATGATGATCCACATGAACAGCGCCGCGCCCAGCATGCCGCCCACCAGCCCCGCCCAGGTCTTGGACGGGCTGATCCGCGGCGCGATCTTGGGCCCGCCGAACGTCCGCCCCGCGAAATAGGCGCAGCTGTCGGTGAAGATCACCACCCCGATGATGACCGGAAGCGCATCCAGCGGCAGTTCCAGCAGCAGCCACGCCGCCAGCCCGATATAGAGCACACCGCCCGCCATCCAGATCGCCTTGGCAAAGGTGGAGAGCGAGCGAGCGCGCACCATGCGCTGCCATTCCCAGAAGCACGCCGCCGCCACCGCGCCGATCAGCACGGTCACTGCCCAGCCGCCGATCCAGAACGCCAGCGCCACCACCGCCAGCATCACGGCGGCAGAGGCTGCGCGCTTGGGCAGGTCCGACGTGCGGACGCCCAGCGGCACCCGCATCGCGCGCTTCAGCCGGTCGCGCTTGCGCTCGGGGAGGGAGGCCGGATCAGCGCCCGCCATAACGCCTTTCGCGCGCGGCGAAGCTGGCCACCGCTTGCTGGAAATGTTCGGGCGTGAAATCTGGCCAGAGCACTTCGGTGAAATACAGCTCGGCATAGGCCGCCTGCCACAGCAGGAAGTTCGACAGCCGGATCTCGCCGCTGGTGCGGATCAGCAGGTCGAGCGGCGGCAGGTCCGCGGTGTCGAGATGGGCCGACGATGCTCTCCACCGTCACCTCGCCCGAACGGGCGGCGGCGGCGGCGGCGCGCGCGATTTCCTGCTGCGCGCCATAGTTCAGCGCAACCGTCAGCACCGTGCCGCGTATTATGCGCAGTGCGGGCCAGCGCATCGTCGATCAGCGCGACCGACTCCGGCTCGAACGCCGAATGGTCGCCGATCACGCGCAGCCTGACGCCGTTCTCGATCATCTCGCCCAGGTCGGAGCGGATGAAATGCTTCATCAGCATGGTGAGATCGGCGATCTCGTCCTCGGTCCGCTTCCAGTTTTCCGACTGAAGGCATAGAGCGTCAGCGCCTCCACCCCCGTGCCGCGCAACGAGCGGACGAGCCTGCGCACTGCCTCGACGCCGCTTGCGGTGGCCCATCGCGCGCGGCAGCATGCGCTTCTTCGCCCAGCGCCCGTTGCCATCCATGATGATGGCGACATGGCGCGGCCCCGCGCCATGCGAGCCGCCGCCATCCGCGATGGAAACCGAAGGCGCGGGCACGCTCACTGGCTCAGGATTTCCTTTTCCTTCGCCTCGGCCGCCTTGTCGGTTTCGGCGACATATTTGTCGGTCAGCTTCTGGACCTCGTCTTCCGACCGCTTGCGATCGTCTTCCGAGATTTCCTTCTTCTTCTCGTCTTCCTTCAGCGCTTCCATGCCGTCGCGGCGCACGTTGCGGATCGCGATCTTGGCGGCCTCGGCATATTTGCCCGCCAGCTTGGCCAGTTCCTTGCGGCGCTCCTCGGTCAGGTCGGGGATCGGCAGGCGCAATGTCTGCCCGTCGATCGACGGGTTCAGGCCCAGCCCGGCGTGAGCGATGCCCTTTTCCACCGCGATCATGTTCGACTTGTCCCACACCTGCACCGACAGCATGCGCGGTTCGGGCGCGGACACCGTCGCCACCTGGTTCAGCGGCATCATCGCGCCATAGACCTCGACCACCACGGGATCGAGCAGCGAAGTATTGGCGCGCCCGGTGCGCAGGCCCGCCAGATCGCTCTTCAGCGCTTCCACGGCGCCGGCCATGCGGCGTTCCAGATCGGCCTTGTCGAATTTGGCCATGGTCAGTTCCTCTCGCTTCGCATCAAGCGGGCCATACGCCCGGTAAAAATTCGGCCCGGTAAAAATCGGGCCGGGAAGAATTCAGGCGTCGCCGCCCACCACCGTCTGCGTCCCCTCGCCCGCCAGCACGCGGGCCAGATTGCCCCGCTCGCGGATGGAAAACACGACGATGGGTATGTCGTTGTCGCGGCACAAGGCCACGGCGCTGGCGTCCATCACTTTCAGATTGTCCGCCAGCACCCGGTCGTAACCCACGGTTTCATAGCGCGTCGCGCGACGGTTCCTTCTTGGGATCGGCGTCATAGACCCCGTCGACGCTGGTGCCCTTGAACAATGCATCGCATTTCATTTCCGCCGCGCGCAGCGCCGCGCCGCTGTCGGTGGTGAAATAGGGCGCGCCGACACCGGCGGCGAATATCACGATGCGGCCCTTTTCCATGTGGCGTTCGGCGCGGCGGCGGATCACCGGCTCGCACACCTGGTCCATCTGCACCGCGGACTGCACGCGCGTCTCCACGCCGATCTGTTCCAGCGCGCTCTGCATGGCCAGCGCGTTCATCACCGTCGCCAGCATGCCCATGTAGTCGGCCTGCGCGCGGTCCATCCCCTTGGCCGCGCCTGCCATGCCGCGAAAGATGTTGCCGCCGCCGATGACCAGGCAGATTTCCAGCCCGGTTTCCTTCGCCGCCTTCACTTCCTGCGCCAGCTTGGCGACATAGTCGGTGTCGATGCCAAAGGGCTGGTCGCCCATCAGCACTTCGCCCGAAAGCTTCAGGAGGATACGTTTGAACTGCGGAAGGGGCATGAAGGGCAAGTCTCTGCGCGGACAGTGAAAGAGTGGATGAGGCCTTAAAACCGACCGGCACGAAAGCCAAGTGCGCTGTTGGGCTTATTCGGGATGAGGCGTCACCCGTCCCGGCATGGGCGCCCCCCACCCCGGGGCGAAGGGCGGCCCATGTTGACCCGCTGCGGCACCGCAGCCATGCTCGCAGCCATGCCAAAGCGTCCTCGCCCCGCCCCCGCCTTCCCCGTCCCCGCCCGTCCCGTTCCCGCCTGCCCCGTTCCCGCCTGCCTCGCTCCTGCCTTTCTTGCGGCTGCCTGTGCGGCGGCCCTCCCGGCACCCTGCGCCGCCGCCGCCGCACCCACAGCCGCCTCACGCACAACCGCCGCGCCCGCAACCGCCGCGCCGCAGCAGCCGGCGCCATGCGAGGACTGCTACGGCGCGCAGGAAGCCCGCGAGGATCTGCAAACGCTCTACGACAATCTGCAGCAGGAGCATGTCGACCTGTTCGCCCGCCGCGACCGCACCGCCTATGACGCAAAGCTGGCCGAACTGCTCGCACGGGTGGACGGGCCGGTGCCCAGACCCGAATTCCACCTGATGCTGCACGAGGCGATGGCCTTTGGCGACATTGCCCATGCCAAGACCGAGGCGGCCATCCTCGACGCGCTGGCGCATGTGCGCTCGGGCGGCACGATCATACCGCTGTCGGTACGGTACAGCGACGGCGCGATGCTGACCGACGAATGGGCGGCACCGGGCGATGCCCTTCCGCCCGGTTCGCGCATCACCCGGATCGGCAACATGACGGTTGCGGAATTCGAGGACCGCGCACGGGAGATCATATCCGCCGACACCGACCGGTTGCTGCGTTCGCAGATGGAAGCGGCGCTGCCGGTATTCCTGTATCTTGTGCTCGGCCCGCGGGACGCGCTGACGCTGGGCCATGTCGCCCCCGACGGTACGGCAGGCACCACCAGCGTACCGGCGCTCTCCCTTGCCGACATGAAGGCCCTGCAACAGGCAAGACCGGTGGCAAAGCCGGGCCGCGATCCTCTTCAGCGTGTCGCGCGCGATCTAGGCAATGGCATCCACTACCTGCAGCCCGGCCCCTTCTTCGCCAGCGAGGACGAGCGCGGCGACACGGAGGACGACTATGCCATCGCGGCCTTCCGCCAATTCGTAAAGGGCGCCTTTGCCGACATCGCGGCGTCGGGCGCGACCGACCTGCTGATCGACCTGCGCGGTAATCCTGGCGGCGACGTCAGCTTTTCCGACCTGGTGGTCGCGCGGCTGACCGACCGGCCCTATCGCTTCGCCTCGCGCTATGAAGTGCGCGCCGGGCCGAATACCAAGGCATCATGGGCCGACTGGCAGGGCGACCCCGACAGCCTGGGCGGCCGCGTCGCCGCCGCCATCGCCAGCGCCGAGCCGGGCGAGCGCGTGGAAATCGACCTGCCCGTCACCCGGCCGATCGCCGATCACGCGTTTCGCGGAAAGGTCTGGGTGCTGATCGACCGGCACAGCTTCTCCAATGCGGCGGTAGTCGCGGCGCTGATGCAGGACCTCGGCATCGCCACCGTCCTTGGCGAGGAAACGGCCGACCTGCCCACCACCTATGGCGCGGTCGAAAGCTTCGACCTGCCGCGATCGGGCGCGACAATCACCTATCCCAAGGCCTATATGGTACGGCCGTCGGGGTCGGAGGCAGTGCGCGGGGTCGTGCCCGACATCGCCATCGCGCCGAATCCCGTTGGCGAAAGCCGGGACCTGATGCTGGACCGGGCCGCGGCGCATATCCTGCGATCGCGCTGACGGGCGGTAGCGAGCAGAGGCCGCTGTTCGCGGTCCAATTCCGCTGTCCTACAGGCCGCCGCGCAGCTAGTCCGGCAGGCGCGCCGCTTTGCGCAGCTGCTCTTTCCCATCGCCGGTTTTTCCCCGCCCCTGCCAGGTGTCAACCGGAGGCACGCAAACCCCGCATTTGCGCGGGTCTGACCCAGGTGACAGCGCCTGTAGGATGTGTCGCCTGTGTCAACCTGTCGGCATCGAGAGGGTCAGCCAGTCAGGCCGCCTGTTCCAGCGGGCCGCCCACCGAACAGACGGTGTCGACGCCCAGCACATGCGCAACGCGGCCCATCGCGATCCAGGCCGCCGTGCAATGGGTCAGTTCGACGATCTCCGCATCGGACAGGTGCTGCTTCAGCTCGCTCCAGAACGCGTCGTCACTGCCCAGCGCGTCCGGGTCGTTGCCCATGCGCTGCGAGAAGCGCACCGCGATGCGCTCCTTCGGCGAGAGGGACGACAGATCGCCGTCCAGCACCGCCTGGTACATCGCTTCGTCGGGCCGTTCGGGCTGGTCGATCACGCCCTTGTCCAGCCCCAGCGAGACGAGATCGCGCTGCGCCCGCCAGTTCTTGCACACGATGCAGCCATTGATGACGGCGGTCGCGATCCGGCACGCTTCGAAAAGTCGCAGCGGCAGGGTCGAAAAACGATAGGGCGCGACTGCGAACATATTGCCCGCCTTGACCAGTTCGGGCGAATACTGCCGCGACAGGTCGGGGATGGCATTGTCGGGCTGGGGGTCGAGTGCAACACGCATGATCGGGCTCTCCTGGATGAGCCGGTCGCATGCGCAGGACCGCTTGGGGCACCGGGCAGCGCCGGCCGTTTTCTCAAGCGGAAGAGTACGCACGGCCGCCAAAAAGTCAATCATGCATGTTTTTTATTCGGCGCGCATCACAGCAAACGGGCCGGAAGGCACATGCCCCCGGCCCGTTCCTGAAAGGTCTTGCGGGAGAGTCCCCCGAGCGACCGCAACGGCTGAACGATCAGCCGCCCACGGCAGCGGCGACTTCGGCAGCGAAGTCGCTCTCTTCCTTTTCGATGCCCTCGCCAAGCTGGAAGCGGACATAGTCCTTCAGCACGATCTTGGCGCCCGCATCCTTGCCGGCCTGGTCGACGACCTGCTGGATCGGGGTCTTGTTGTCCATGACGAAGATCTGCGACAGCAGCGCGTTTTCCTTGGCATATTTCGCCACGGCGCCCTCGACCATCTTCTCCTGCACGTTCTCGGGCTTGCCGCTTTCGGCAGCCTTCTCGCGCGCCACGGCGCGCTCACGCTCGATCACGTCGGCGTCGAGTCCCTCGGCGGTCAGCGCCTGCGGGAAGGCAGCCGCGATGTGCATCGCCAGCTGACGGCCCAGCTCTTCCAGCTTGTCGGTCGCAGCCGAGCTTTCCAGCGCGACCAGCACGCCGATCTTGCCCAGGTTCGGAGCAGCGGCATTGTGCATGTAGGGCACGATCACGCCTTCGCTGACCGACACCGACTTGATGCGGCGGATCTGCTGGTTCTCGCCAATGGTGGCGACATTGTCGGTCAGCTTTTCGCCGACGGTGGTGCCGCCCGGGTACGAAGCAGCCTTGAGCGCATCGACATCGTCGCTCTCGACGCCCAGAGCCACCTGGGTGGCGGTGCGGACGAAGTCCTGGAACTGCTCGTTCTTGGCGACGAAATCGGTTTCCGAGTTCACTTCGACCGCGACGCCGTTGGTGCCTTCGACGGCCACGCCGACCAGGCCCTCTGCCGCGGTGCGGCTGGACTTCTTGGCGGCGGCGGCAAGACCCTTGGCACGCAGGAAGTCGACGGCGGCTTCCATGTCGCCGTTCGTCTCTTCCAGCGCCTTCTTGCAATCCATCATGCCTGCGCCGCTCTTCTCGCGCAGGGCCTTCACGTCAGCGGCGGTGTAAGCCATCGCTCATGTCCTTTTTAAGATGTGGTGCCCGGCGGCCGGGCGACAAGCGCGGACCGCCGGGTCGAAATTTCGCACGGGACCGCCTCTCAGGCAGCCTAAAGTGACGCGGGCGTGACCATGGCCAGGCGCCCGCGTCGAACCGGATCAGCCGGCGACTTCCTCGGCAACCGGCTCTTCCATCGCGCCGATATCGACGCCCGAAATCCGCAACGCCCTTCTGGCCGCCGCGGCGAGCCGCCTCGGCAATGGCGTCGCAGTAGAGGCGCACGGCGCGCGAGGCATCGTCATTGCCCGGGATCGGGAAAGAAATGCCCGACGGATCGACATTGGTGTCGAGCACGGCGACCACGGGAATACCCAGCACGTTGGCTTCCTTGATGGCCAGTTCCTCGACATTGGCGTCGATCACGAACATCACGTCGGGAATGCCGCCCATGTCGCGGATGCCGCCCAGCGACATCTCGAGCTTGTCCCGCTTGCGGGTCATGTCGAGGATTTCCTTCTTGGTCAGGCCCGAAACGTCGCCCGACAGCTGTTCCTCGATGCGTCTTCAGCTTCTTGATCGACTTCGACACGGTCTGCCAGTTGGTCAGCATGCCGCCCAGCCAGCGATGGTTCACGAAGTACTGGCCCGAAGCGAGCGCGGCCTCGCGGATCGGATCCTGCGCCTGACGCTTGGTGCCGACGAACAGCACCTTGCCGCCTGCCTGCGCACGTGGCCGACACGAAGTCGAGCGCACGCTGGAACAGCGGCACGGTCTGCGACAGGTCGATGATGTGAACACCGTTGCGGGCGCCGAAGATATACGGCTTCATCCGCGGGTTCCAGCGGTGGGTCTGGTGGCCGAAATGTGCGCCGGCCTCGATCAATTGCTGCATGGTGACGCCAGTGGACGCCATAATCGTATTCCTTTCCGGTTTGACCTCTGGAAGGCGGATGACCCGTGAGGACTTCCCGCTCGCGGCACCGGTTGATGTGTGCCTTCCATGTGGATTTTGCCCGCACGCCCGGTCCGGGGAATCCGGACGCAGAATCATGCGAACGGCGGGCCCTTAGCGGGAATTAGCGCCCATGGAAACCCCTCGACGCCAAACCGGAACGGGAACGCCCCATCCATCGCCGCTTGACAGACAAGAACAAATGATGAACATAGTCCCAAGCAGTCAACTACGTATCAGTGCCTAACCATCCGGCAGAACGCGTTCGCAATGGCAGCGCCGCTGGAACAAAAGGGGATCGTATACCATGGCGGAATTTTTCGCAGTCGCGCCCGTTCTGGCCTTTGCCGCATTCGCGCTTGGCGCCGTGCTTGCCATCCGGGCGATGCTCAGGGACATGGCCGACACGTTCCGCCAGATCGCGGAGGAGCCGGCACTGCCGGCCATGACGTACCCCGCGACGTACGAAGCCGTGACGCCCCGCGAAACCTGCCGCAAGCCCGCCGGGGCAGAGATCGTTGACCTGCCGCGTCGAGCCGCCGGTATCCGGCCTACGCTGCGCGCGCAGCTTCCCGCCGCCGCCTGACCTTGCGATAGCGCCACCAGCCCAGCGGCAGCAGGGCAAGATAGATCACCGACACGGCGACCAGCGTCAGCCACGGCTCCAGCAGCAACGCCGCGCCCAGCAGGCCGATGAAGGCGATCAGTTCGATGCGCACCGAACGGCCCGGCTTGAACGAAGTCCAGCTGAGCGTCGCGAGGTTCGAGATCATCAGGAACGCGATCAAAACCACCCAGACCGCCACCAGCACCGGTTCGCGGAACAGCCCCTCTCCCGTCGCCATCCAGAGGTAGAGCGGCAGGAACGCAAGTCCGCCGCCGATCGGTGCGGGGACGCCGGTCAGGAAGCCGGCCGACTTGTGGGGCTGGTCCTCCTCGTCGATCTGCGCGTTGAACCGGGCAAGCCGCAACATGCAGCACAGTGCAAGCGCGAGCGAGGCGAACCACCCGATCCGCGGCAGGTCCTGTAGCGACCAGAGGAACAGGATCAGCGCAGGCGCCACGCCGAACGACAGGGAATCGGCCAGGCTGTCCAGTTCGGCACCAAAGCGACTCTGCGCCTTCAGCAATCGCGCGATGCGCCCGTCGATTCCGTCAAGCGCACCGGCGGTCAGAACCGCCAGCACCGACATGCTCCAGTTGCCGTCAACGGCGAACCGTATGCCGGTCAGGCCGAGGCACAGCGCGGCGGCAGTGATGGCATTGGGCGTGACGGCCCGCATCGACAGCCCGCGCGAACGGCGCCGCGGCACCGGACGCTCGCCATGGGTGATGCGCGGCCCGATGTCGCCATCGGCATTCCGCGGATCGTCGATGTCCGACCCGTCTTCGTATCCGCCATTCGTCAAAGAGAAATCCCCTCAATCAGCCGGTTCTGCCCGATCCGGGCGATCACTGTTTCGCCCGCGATGGCCTTTTGCCCCAGCACCACCGTCGGCTCTGTACCGGCGGGCAGGTAGATGTCCACGCGGCTGCCGAACCGGATCAGCCCCACGCGCTGCCCCGCGGCCAGCATGTCGCCCGGCTTCACGAACGGCACGATGCGACGCGCGATCAGCCCTGCAATCTGGGTAAAGCCAACCAGCACGCCGTCTTCGCGCTCCATCAGCAGATGCTGGCGTTCGTTATCCTCGCTCGCCTTGTCGAGATCGGCGTTGACGAACTTGCCCGGAATATAGACCAGCCGCCTCAGCGTGCCCGAAACGGGCGCGCGATTGATGTGGACATCAAACACGCTCATGAAGATCGAGACGCGGATCACCTCCTCCGTGCCGAGCCCGGCCGAGCCCGAACCGTCGTCCATCTGCAGTTCAAGCGGCGGCGGAACCTTGCGGATCAGGGTGATGAGACCATCGGCGGGCGAGATGATCGCGTCCGGATCCTGCGGCACCACGCGCCGGGGATCGCGAAAGAACGCGAACACGCCGCAGGTCAGCAGCAACAGCGGCCAGCCGACGATTTCCCAGTCCAGGACCAGCAGGAAGAACAGGGCGATGACGCCCGCGATCAGCCCGTATTTGCGACCTTCCGGATGGATCGGCGGCCAGCTCCAGCCGGCTTCTCCGCGCCCTTCATTGTCAAGAATTTCACCTGCCATCACCACCATCTAGGGCCTGCCAGCCACAGCGGCAAGCGCGATGCCCGGCCGCATCCGCGATGTCGCGACGGGCAGGACAGGCTGAATGCTGGTGTCAGCCGGCCGGCAGAGCCGGATTGATGCACCAGAACCCGCCGCCCTCGCCGTCCTGTTCCAGCGTGCAGACAAGCCGTTCGCCGGTCCACAGTTCCGCGCGGCGCCCGGACATCTCATTGCCCAGCACCGACAGCGCCGAGCTGGCGTCAACTCCGTCGAATTCGATGAATTTTTCGATGCCGATCCCGTCGTCGGCGAGTTTCAGGCGGTAGCTCTGCATGATCCCGCGTTCCTTTCCGCCAAGCACCTTCTGCGGTCGGACCCCTTCGAACTCGGCAGAATGCGGCTGGCTACCTTTCCTTAACCGTGTCCGCCGCGCCGCGCTCTAACATTTGGCACAGGCGCGCGGGGCGGTGTTTGTGTGTGTGTGGGGGGGGGGGGGGGGGACGCAGCGGTCAGCCTGCCGCCAGATAGGTGCCCAGGCGCTCCGCGGTCGCGTCCGCGACGTGCAGGCCCAGCTTGGACCGTCGCCACAATATGTCCTCCGCCGTGCGCGCCCATTCATGCTCGACCAGATAGTCGACCTCGCGCTGCGACAGGGTTCCGCCGAAATCCATGCCCAGCGCGGCCAGCGATGCCGCCTCGCCCAGCACCATTTCGGCCCGCGTGCCATAGGCGCGCGCCAGGCGGTGCAGGAACGCACGCGGGAAACCGGGATAGCGGCTGGCCAGGCCCACCAGAAACGTATCGAAATCGCCGCCGGGGATCTCTCCGCCGGGCAGCGTGATCCCCGCCGTCCACGCCCTGCCCATCCGCGGAAAGATCGGCGCCATCTCCTGCAGCGCATGTTCGGCAAGCCGGCGATAGGTGGTGATCTTGCCGCCAAAGATCGACAGCATCGGCGCTCGCCCCTCTCCAGCATCCAGGTCCAGCACGTAATCGCGCGTCACTGCCGAGGCATCGGCCGCGTGATCGTCATAAAGCGGCCGGATACCGGCATAGCTCCACACCACATCATCCGGCGTGATCGCACGGGCGAAATAGCGGTTCGCGGCATCGCACAGATAGCGGGTCTCCTGCTCGCTGATCTGCGCCTTGCCCGGCGTTCCTTCCCATGGCTGGTCGGTCGTGCCGATCAGCGTGTAGTCATGCTCGTAGGGGATGGCGAACACGATCCGCCGGTCAGGGTTCTGCAGCATAAAGGCGTGGTCGCCCTCATAAAGCCGCGGCACCACGACATGGCTGCCCTTCACCAGCCGCACGCCGCGATCGCCGCGCGCGCGGCCCAGCTTGCGCAGAATATCGTCCACCCACGGACCGGCCGCATTGACCAGCATGGCGGCGCGCACCTCGCTCGTCCCGCTCTCGCCCTCCAGCGCGGCGATCCACTGCCCGTCCTCCTCGCGCGCGTCCGTCACCCGCGTGCGCGTGCGAATGTCCGCCCCTCGCAGCGCGGCATCCATGGCGTTCAATATGGTCAGGCGGCTGTCCTCGACCCAGCAGTCGGAATAGACGAAGGCCCTGCCCCCGTCCTTCAGCCCCGCGCCCACCAGGTCCTTCGACAGGTCGACCGTGCCGGTGCCGGGCAGGTTCCGCCGGCCGCCCAGATGGTCGTAGAGGAACAGCCCCGCGCGCACCATCCAGGCGGGGCGCGGCGAATGCGACTGCGGCAGCACGAAACGCAGCGGCCAGATGATATGCGGCGCCATGCCCAGCAGCCGCTCCCGCTCGATCAGGGATTCGCGCACCAGGCGCAAAGTCGCCATATTCCAGGTAGCGCAGCCCGCCATGGATCAGCTTGGTCGAGGAGGACGAGGTGTAGTTCGCCAGATCGTCCTGCTCGACCAGCAGCACGCGCAGGCCGCGGCCCGCCGCATCGCGGGCGATGCCCGCACCATTGATCCCGCCGCCCACGATCAGCAGATCGAATTTGGCCGCCCTGTCCTGCGCCACGCTTGCTCCTTTCGCCCGGCGCGCCATAGACTAGCGAGCGGAAAGAACAGAACAAGCAAGCAAGCGGAAAAACGCCTTATGCCCCGACATATTCTGGCGATCGACCAGGGCACCACCAGCACGCGGGCGATCGTGTTCGACGATCGCGGCAAGGCGCTCGCCACCGCGCGGCGCGAGTTCGCGCAGCATTACCCGCAGCCCGGCTGGGTCGAGCATGACCCCGAGGAGATCTGGCGCGACACGGTCAAGGTCGCGCGCGAGGCCATCGCCTCGGCCAGCCTGGCGGCGGCGGACATCGCGGGCATCGGCATCACCAACCAGCGTGAGACCGTGTTGGTGTGGGACCGGCAGACGGGCGAGCCGGTCCACCGCGCCATCGTGTGGCAGGACCGCCGCACCGCCCCGCACTGCGCCAGCATGAAGGCGGCGGGCGAGGAAGAGGCGGTCCGTACCCGCACCGGCCTGCTGATCGACCCCTATTTCTCCGCCACCAAGCTGGCATGGATCCTCGACCACGTCGCCGATGCCCGGGCGCGCGCGGAACGGGGCGAGCTGGCCTTCGGCACCATCGACAGCTTTCTTCTGTGGCGGCTGACGGGCGGCAGGGTGCATGCCACCGACGTCACCAACGCGGGACGCACGCTGCTCTACGACATTCGCGCGCAGCAATGGGACGAGGATCTGTGCCGCCTGTTCCGCGTGCCGATGGCGATGCTGCCCAGGGTCTGCGACAATTCGCATTTGTTCGGGACCACGGACGCCGACCTGCTGGGCGCGCCGATCCCCGTCGCGGGCATGGCGGGCGACCAGCAGGCCGCCCTGTTCGGCCAGGCCTGTTTCGAAAGGGCATGGCGAAAAGCACCTATGGCACCGGTTGCTTCATGCTGCTCAACACCGGCAGCGAGGCGCTGACGTCGCAGAACCGCCTGCTGACCACGCCCGCCTACCGCCTGGACGGGCAGATGACCTACGCGCTCGAGGGGGCGATCTTCATCGCGGGCGCGGCGATCAAGTGGCTGCGCGACGGGATCGGCGTGATCACCCACGCCAGCGAGACCGACGACATGGCGACGCAGGTCCCCGACAATCACGGCGTCTACATGGTGCCCGCCTTCGTCGGACTCGGCGCGCCGCATTGGGACCCGGATGCGCGCGGCGCGATCTTCGGCCTGACGCTTGGCGCGACACAGGCGCATCTCGCCCGCGCCGCGCTCGAGGCCGTGGCCTATCAGACGATGGACCTGTCCCGGGCGATGGTGGCCGACGGCGGCGAAACGCCCGCCAGCCTGCGCGTGGATGGCGGCATGGCGGCGAACGACTGGCTGTGCCAGTTCCTCGCCGACATGGTAGGCGCCCCGGTCGAGCGGCCCGCGAACCTTGAGACGACGGCGCTGGGCGCGGCCTGCCACGCGGGCCTTGCCACCGGTGTATGGTCGGGCCTCTCCGCGCTGGCCGCATTGCGGTCGGAGGGGCGATCGGAAGGGCGGATCTTCACGCCGCAGATGAAGCCGGCCCAGCGGCAAGGGCTGATCGCCGGCTGGCACGACGCGGTACGCCGAACGATCAGCCGCTGATCTTCTCTGCCACCACGCGGGCGATCGCCATAGAGGATGTCAGGCCCGGACTCTCGATCCCGAACAGATTGACCAGCCCGGCGCAGCCGTGGTCGGCGGGGCCGGAGATCACGAAATCGCCCGCCGCCTCGCCCGGACCGGTGATCTTGGGCCGCACGCCCGCATAGCCCGCGTGCAGCCGCGCCGGATCCAGCGCGGGCCAGATCCGCTGCGCCGCCGCCGCGAAATTCGCATGGCGCGCCGGATCGACGGTGTAGTCGACCGCGTCGATCCATTCGACATCCGGACCGAAACGCGCCTGCCCCGACAGGTCCAGCGTCAGATGGGTGCCCAGCCCGCCCGGCTCGGGCACGGGATAGATCAGGTGGCGAAACGGCACCCTGCCGCCATAGGTGAAATAGACGCCGCGCGCATAATGGGTCGGCGGCACGAAGGCTGCATCCAGCCCCTCGGTCGCGATCGCCAGCTGCTGCGCCGCCAGCCCCGCCGCATTGACCAGCACGGGCGATGCGACCGCGGGTGCAGCCGCGCCGTCCAGCCAGACCTGCCACAGCCCGTCGGCGCGTCCGATCCGCGCCACCCGGCTGCCCGTCACCAGCATCGCGCCATGCGCCTCCGCCTCGCCCAGCAGCGCCAGCATCAATGCGTGGCTGTCGACGATCCCGGTCGATGGCGACAGCAGTGCGCCCGCACACGCAAGCTCCGGCTCCAGCGCCAGCGCCTCCCGCGGGTCCAGGCGGACCAGATCATCGACGCCCGCCTGGCTGGCCCGCGCCTCGATGTTGTCCAGCTCGGCCAGCTGGGCCGCGTCATGCGCGAAGATGATCTTGCCGGTCCGGCGATGCGGAACGCCGCGCGCATCGCAGAAATCGTACAGAAGATCCCGCCCCTCGACGCACAGCCGCGCCTTGAGCGAACCGGGCGGATAATAGATGCCCGCGTGGATCACTTCGGAATTGCGGCTGCTGGTCCAGGATCCGAACTGCCCCTCACCATCGAGCACCAGCGTCTCGCGCCCCGCCAGCGCCATCTCGCGCGCTACCGCCAGCCCGATGACGCCTGCACCAACGACAATGGCATCGACCTGTTCGACCAACTTGCTGCGCCCGCCCTTCCCTGATGCGCCGAATGCCCGATAAACCGCAACGCGGCGCCATTGTCACGGCGCCAGAATGGTTAGGCCATGCCTGAAAGCTGCCAATCCGCGACCATTCGCTGCCATTTCGGCGGCTTCGCGGCGCACATTCAGGCCCGCTTTCGGAGAAGACCAACGGAATCGGTAGCGGCGAGGAAGAAGCCTTCCTAAGGCAGCGCTTCGCCGCGGGCAGGAGAGCGTGATTGTTGAATATGCTGCGCAGGGTCGACCGCTACAGCCTGGCCATACTGGCAACGGTCGCGCTCGCCAGCCTGCTTCCGGCCGCGGGCATCTTCGCGGTCTGGCTGGGCTGGATCGTCAAGGGCGCCATTGCCCTCCTGTTCTTCCTGCACGGCGCGAAACTATCCCGCGCAGCCATCCTCGCGGGCCTGTCCAACTGGAAGCTGCACCTGACCGTCGTCGCGGCGACATTCGTGCTGTTTCCGCTGCTGGGCCTTGGCTTTGCGGCCTTGTCGGGCCTGTTCCTGCCCGCGATCCTTGCAACCGGCATGCTGTTCCTGGCGCTGCTGCCATCGACGGTGCAGTCCTCCATCGCCTTCACCTCCATCGCGCGCGGCAATGTCCCGGCGGCGGTATGCGCCGCCTCGTTTTCCAACTTCGCGGGCATCTTCATCACGCCGCTGCTGACCGCCCTCCTGATCGGGGCGAGCGGGTCGTCGGGCGACACGCTCACATCGGTCGAGGCGATCATCGTGCAATTGCTGCTGCCGTTCCTGGCAGGGCATTTTTCGCGTCCGCTGACGGCGCGGTTCATCGACCGGCACAAGGGGCTGGTCTCCTATCTCGACCGCGGCTCGATCCTGCTGGTTGTCTATGCCGCTTTCAGCGCGGCGATTGTCGACGGGCTCTGGGGGCAGGTCGCACCTTGGCAACTCGCCGCGCTGATCGCACTTTGCGCGGCTATGCTGGCGGTGGTGCTGACGATCGTCGCCTTCGCGGCGCGCAGGCTCGGCTTCGACCGGGCGGACCGGGCGACCATCCTGTTCTGCGGCTCCAAGAAAAGCCTCGCCTCCGGCGTGCCCATGGCGGGCGTGCTTTTCCCCGCGGCCGTGGTCGGCCCGGTGATCCTGCCACTGATGATATTTCACCAGCTGCAGCTGCTCGCCTGCGCCGCCATAGCGCAGCGCCTGTCACGGCAAGAGGACGATGCGGCGAAAGCGCCGGTCTGAAAGGCGGGCGGGAGAAGGTCGGCACGTCGTGCCCGACCTGGAAATGCGCGTCAGTTTGCCCTGATCGCAGCCTGCTCGTCACCATTCCGCGTGCCACGGTGCGAGGCGCCGGGGACAGGCGTAGATGCGCTCGACAACTTAGATTGTGAAGGACCGTCGCGGCCTTCGTGGTGCGATGCCAGCCTGCTCGCCGGGGCGCTCAGCCTGTATTCGATCGTATAGCCGAAATGATCCGACAGGGGTTCACCGCCCGCTTCGGAGCCGAAGGGGATCCTGGCAGCAATTGCGGACAGGGTGCGCCCATCCCCCGGAAGGACATATTGCATGTCGCGCGCCCGCTTCACCACCCATTGCGCATCGTCCGCATGCGCATCCAGCATGAAATCGGCATCGATGCAGCCGCGCAGCGCTTCGGGCGGAGCCTCTCCGCCATTGAGCCGCGTGAGGGCCGGCGGCAGGATTGCCAGCCGCTCCTCGCGATCGCCCAGGTTGAAATCGCCCGCCAGGATTAGCGGGACCTTGGGATTGCGGTTGCTGCGTAGAAATTCGACCAGGAAATCGACCTGTTCGCGATAGGCCCTCTCGGTCTCCTTCTCCGATGCCCAGGATGCACCCTTGCTGTTGAGGTGGGTAGTCGCCACCTCAACCTTGCCCTTGCCGGGCACGGCCAGCGTCACCAGCACCACGCCCTTCGCCGCAAAGCAGTCCATCCCCGCGCAAGCACCGCTCGGAAAGGCAGCGCGGTTGACGTCGAGAATGGGAAAATCGCTTAGCACGATCAGCCCGCTGTCCAGTTGCGGCGCGGCGCTGCGCCGGCGCAGCGGTGCACGCCGGGAGACAGCATTGGCAATGCGGTGCGCCTTGGCTCCGCCGATCTGGTATCGGTAGCCCGCACGATCGCCGATCGACTTCGCCTCGGATCGGAAAGCTTCCTGCAGGACGACCACCGCGGGCTGCACGCCGCCCTTGCGCATCGCGGCCAGGCGATCCGCAATACGTTCGAGCGCAGCCGCCCGTCCGGTCGCAGCCGGCCACGGCAAACCCTTAACATTGTAGGTCATGACCGAGATGTCAGGACCCTGTATCCGTGCGAATTCGATCCTGGGCAAGGCGACTTCAAGCGCTGCAAGCGGCGCTGCAGGCTGGGCGAACGCCCCGCTTGCAAAGAAAAATGAGCTGGCCAGAACCATGGCCATGCGTGGTCTACGAGCCAAGATCCGCATGCGTCCCCTATCGATGCTCCATCACTGGAACTGTTCGAGTCCCATGATGATAAAGCATTTGACCGGGAAATGCTGCAAATTGTTGCAAATTTCATGGCAATTGGGTTGCAACCCGCCTGGTTCTTTCGATTTTCGCCCCCCAATCCTCACTCGGTGAGTGCGGGCAGGCGGCTGGCGTGAACGGTCCGGGAATCGCGATCGATCGACCAGATCAGCGTATTGTCTGCGGGATCGATGTCGATCGCCTGCCCATGCGTATCGATCCCCAAGGTGACAATGTGGCGCAGGACTCCGCCCGCCTGCGGCAGGGCGACGACATAGAGTTCGGACTTGTCATGACCGCTTAGATACAGCTGACCGTCATCGCTCCAGCTTGCACCCGAAATACTGCTGGGCGCGAGCCGGTCCAGCACCGCATCGGGCAGGCCCCACATGCGGGTTATGCGGAAATCATCGTCAAGCTGCGCAACGAAGCTGTCGCGATGGCTGCGCCCTTCGGGCGTACCGCGATCGTCGTAATTGGCGAAGGTGGCCCACCACTTGCCGTCGTACCGGTCAAGCGCCGTCAACGAGCCGGGCATCGGTCCAAGCGCGATGGATTCCTTGTGCTTCAACGTCATCAGGTCGAAAATCTCGACCGTCGAAAGCTGCGGCACCGCCGGGTAATTCGACGATGCGCAGACCAGTTCGGCCTCTACCACCGTGCAGCTGTTCAGATGGGGGAACAGCTTCTTGTCACCCGACCATTCGCCGGTAACCTTCTGGTCGGCGATGGCGATGCGAGTGATGGTGTTGTTATCGATGACATAGATGGACTCGCCGTCGGACGCGACGCCTTGCCGCGCATGATCGGCGGCGATGACGCGTTCGGTCCGGGCTTGCTGCGCCATGCCCGCACTGGCGAGCGACAGGGCGGCGGCGCAAAAACACAGCGTCCATTTGATTACCGGCATGTGCCTCTCTTCCGGCCAAGCCGCGCGATCTGCGCGGCACGGCCTGCATAGCGCGAAAAAGGTTTCCCTGCCGTGACATCATGTCAGTAGAAACAGCGCTGTCGGACATGGGGACGGCAAGCGTTCAGACCGGCGGCGCAATAGCGGGACCGGGGGACGCCGCCGCCAGATGCAGGGCGACATAGGCGCTCGACAGCGACGCCCGGTTGTCGAGCAGCGCCTCGCGGCTGGAGATGAGCTGGCGCTGCGCATCCAGCACGTCGAACAGCGATGCCAGCCCCTCGCGGTAGAGCGCATTGGATTGCTCCAGCGCAGCCTCGCTCTGCTCGATGGCTTCGGACAGGGCCGCTTCGCGTTGGCGAAAGGCGCCGATGGCGACCAGCGCATTCTCCGTCTCGCGCAGCGCGTCGAGGAAAGTCAGGCGGTATTCCGCGAAACGGGCATCGAGCTCCGCCTGAGCGGCATCGACCTCGGCGCGGCGGCGCCCGCCGTCGAAGATCGGGACGTCGAGCACGGCACCGACGCTGGCGAGAAAATCGCTCGAACAGATCACCCAGGCTGCCGCCGCCGAGCACGATCGATGCCGGAACGGTCAGAGACGGACGCAGGTCGGCCAGTTCGATGCCCACCACCGCCGCCGCTTCCTGCAGGCGCGCCTCGGCCGCGAGCACGTCGGTCCGTCGCCGCAGCAGGTCGAGCGGCTGCCCGAACGGGCGGACCACCCTCATAGCTGGGGATCGCACCGATTCCGCCTCCGCCTGCCGGAACGAAGGTGCCGGGCGCTTCAGCCAGCAGCAGGGCCAGGGCATGCGCGGCCTCAGCCCGCTGGATTTCCAGCAGACCGAGCCGCGCCTGTGTCTGTGCAAGATCGGCAGCGGCGCGGCGAACGTCCAGGTTGGCCGCCAGGCCCGCTTCGTAACGCAAGGTTACGACTTCCAGCGTCTGTTCCTGAAGCCCGGTCGATTCCTCGAGCAGTTCAAGCTGCGCTCCGGTGCGGCGGTAGTCGATATACTGGCTGGCGATGGCAGCGGCAACGATGCGGCGGGCGTCGGACCGCAGGTAATCCGCTTCGGCGTAGCGGGCGGCGGCGGCGCGGATCTCGGCACTAAGCCGCCCGCTGATGTCGGGATCGAACAGCGCGAACAGACCCGCGCTGGCGCTGGCGCTGCTGCCGCCATTGGCCTGCACGCCGATGTCGGCCGCGCCGTCGACGCTGGGCAATCGATCGGCGCGTTCGGCGCGCAGCAACGCTTCGGCGGCTCGGACGCGGTCGCGCGCCGCCGCGATGTCTAGATTGGCAGCCAGCCCCGTCTCGATCAGCGCGTCGAGCACGGGATCGTCGAAACCGTTCCACCATTCGTCTTCAAGCCCCGCTTCGGGCAGCGCGGCGGCGAAGGCGGGCGGCGCCTGGATCGCCGCCTGCGGCTCGACCTCGGGCATGGCAGCGCAGGCGGACAGAAGGCCGGACGCCAGCAAGACGGGAAACAGCGATCGCATCATGCGGGCGCCATCGTCATGTCTTCGTCGACCTGCCCGATCTCTTCCTTCAGCCGGGCCAGGTCGACCGACCGCGGCTTGCCGAAGCGAGCGATGCCGAGGTAGATGACAGGCGTCAGAAACAGCGTGAAGACGCCCGCGATCCCCAGCCCGCCAAATATCACCCAACCGATCGACTGGCGCGCCTCGGCGCCGGCCCCGCCCGCAAGGATCAGCGGCACCGCGCCCACCACGGTGGAGATCAGCGTCATGGCGATCGGCCGCAGGCGGATCGAGGCGGCTTCCTCCACCGCCTCGCGCACGCTGCGGCCCTGGTGTCGCAGCTGGTCGGCGAATTCGACCACCAGGATACCGTTCTTCGCCATCAGCCCGATCAGCATGACCAGCCCGATCTGCGAGTAGATGTTTAGCGAGATACCCGACAGGAACAGCGCCAGGATCGCGGCAGCGAGCGCAAAAGGCACGGTTAACAGCACAACCAGCGCACTGGTCAGGCTCTCGAACTGGGCGACCAGCACCAGGAACACGATCACCAACGCAAACAGATAGGTGACGAGCACGTCATTCGAGGTTTCGTTCAGGCTCTCCGCGTCGCCCTGCAGCAGCATGTCGATGTCCTCGGCCACCGTGTCGTCGGCCAGGCGCTCCATTTCGGTGATGGCGTCGCGCAGCGACACGCCCTGCGCGATATCGGCATCCAGCTCGATCGCGCGGCGCTGTTCGGTGCGGTCAAGCTGCGCAGCGACGCCCTGCTCCACTACCTCGGTCACCAGCGACAGTGGCACCATCCCTCCCGCCTGCGTACGGACGTACAGGTTCGAGAGGTCCGCGGGATTGGTGATCGAGACCGCCCGCGACGTCAGGAAGATCGGGACAGCCTGGTCCCCGACATTCAGGTCGGCAATCTCCTCGCCGCCGACCATCGCGCTGAGCGTCTGCGACAGATCGTCGAGGTCGATGCCGAGGTCGGATGCCCGCTGCCGGTCAATCCGCAGCGACAATTGCGGCTGCGTCGGCTGGTACGAGATGTCGGGATTGGACAATATGTCGGACTGCGTATCAATCGCTTCGGACAGCGCCAGCGCGGAACGATAGATGTTCTCGTACTCGCCGCCTGTCAGCGCCACCTCAAGCCCCTCGCCGCCGCCGCCAAAACTGAGCGTGCCGCGACCGCGCGCATTGGTGCGCGAGCCGGGTATCTCCTGCAGCGGCGGGTTCAGTTCGGCCACGATGTCGCTCTGGCTACGCTCCCGCTCGTCCCATGGGGCAAGCTGGGCGGTGACACGCACACGATTGGGGTCCCACTGGCCGACGACCGAGAAGGTGCTCTCGATCTCTCCGCTGTCCAGATAGGGCTGCAGGATGCGCTCGATCTCGTCCAGCTCGCGGTCCATGAAGGTCAGGCCCACGCCGTCCGGGCCCGTCGCATCCACTTCGATGACGCCGCGATCCTCGTCCGGCACCAGCTCGTTCTCGATCTGCGTATAGAGCAGCCCAGTCAGCGCCGCGACCGCTACCGCCGCGCCGATCACCAGTCTGCCGCGGTCGAGGCACCAGACCAGCATGTGCATGTAACGCTCGCGCATGTGGCCGCCCCAGCGGGTCAGGCGGTCGCCGTCCGCCGCGCCATTGGTCAGATCGATGCGCGCCGCAAGGGCAGGCACCAGCGACAGCGCGATGAACGAGGATATCAGCACCGCGACGGACAGCACAAAGCCGAACTCGCGGAACAGCCGCCCGGTTTCGGACGGCAGGAAGCTGATCGGCACGAACACCGATACCAGCACCGCCGTCGTGGCGACCACAGCAAAGAACACCTGCCGCGTGCCCACGACCGCCGCCGCGCGCCGTCCCAATCCCTTGTTCTGAAGCCTTTGGGTGTTTTCCAACACGACGATGGCATCATCGACGATCAGCCCGGTCGCCAGCACCAGCGCCAGCAGGGTCAGCAGGTTGATGGAAAATCCCATGATCCAGATGCCGGCGATCACGCCCACCAGCGCGATCGGAATGGTCGTGCTGGGGATCACCGTGGGACGCCACGCGCGGAAGAAAAGCAGCATGGTGCCGATCACCACCATGATGGTGAAGGCCAGCGTGATCAGCACTTCCTTGACCGAGATCTCGATGAACTCGGCATCGTCGGAAATCACCTCGACCCGGACATTGTCGAAGCGCTCGTTGACCCGGTCGACCGCCGTGCGAATGGCGTCGGAAATCTCTATGGTGTTGGAACTCGCCTGGCGAACGACGCCCATGCCGATGACCGACCTGCCGTCCAGGCGAACGAAATTGTCGGCATCGGCGGGCGCGAAATCGACGTCGGCGACATCGCCGACGCGAGTGTTCCCGCTGATGATGAGATCGCGCAAGAGCTGCGGATCTGTAGCGCTCGCCTCGGCCCGCACGACCAGTTCCTGCGCATCGGAGCGGAACGAGCCCACCGGCACGTCATAGGGTGCGCGCCGCAGCGCGTCGGCGACGTCAGTGATCGTCAGGCCGAACCGGTTGAGCCGGGCGGGATCGACCGACACGCGCATCTGCAGCGCGCGGTCACCGAACAGGTCGATGCTGGCGACGCCTTCGGCGGTCAGCAGTTCGGGGACGATGTCGTTCTCGACCAGCCGGGTCAGTTCCGCCTCGGCCAGCGTGTCGCTTTGCACCACCAGCCGCATGATGGGCCATGCGTCGGCATCGGCCTTGACGATGTTCACCTGCTCGACGCGGTCGGGCAATTCGCGCGTGACGCGGCTGACCGCCTCGCGCACGTCGGATGCTGCCGTATCAAGATCGACGCCGGGATTGAACTCGGCACGGACGCGGGAATTGTTTTCCTCGCTCGAAGAGCGGATCTCGCGCACACCCGTGACCCGCGCGACCGCGTCCTCGAGGATGCTGGTGACTTCGCGCATCGATCGTTTCGGGCGATCCTCCGGGCAGTACGGCCGAGACCGACACCACCGGTCGATCGACATTGGGCAATTCGCGCACCTCGACCCCGAAGATCGCCGCCAGGCCCGCCAGCAGGATCAGCAGGTTGAGCACGCCCACCAGCAGCGGCCTCTTGACGGCCAGCATGGGAAGGTCGGACCTATTCTCCATCGGCGGCATCCGCGGGGCGCAATGTCGCCTTTCTCGCCGGCGGATCGCGCGGCGCGACCAGGCGGATCTCCTGCCCGTCGCGGACCTTCTGCACGCCCTCGACGATGACGCGGTCGCCCCGCTGGAGCCGCCCGTCCACGAATGCCAGCCCCTCGCGGCGAGCGGTGATCGTGACGGGCACGCGGCTGGCCTTGCCCTCGCGCACTACAAACAGATGAGAGCCCTCGCCGCCCCAGACGATGGCTTCTTCGGGCACGGCGGGGCTCGGCTCTCCACGCCGGTCGACGGTGACGCGAAAGCTCATGCCCGGGCGCAGGCGGTCGTCGGGGTTCGAGACCGCGGCGCGCACGATGAAATCACGGCTGTCGCGCGAAACCCGGCTGTCGGTGGCGACGATCCTTGCCTCTACCTGCCGGTCGGGCTGAGCGAAGGGCGTGACCTGCACGGTCTCGCCGGGACGCAGCGCACTGAACACGGTTTCGGGAGCGGAGAAATCCACGAACAGCGTGCTGCGCTGGTCAAGCTGGGCGATCGAAGTGGAATCGTTGACCCGGTCGCCCACATCGATCTCGGTCAGGCCGATATGGCCCGAGAACGGCGCCCTGATGGTGCGGTCGGCCAGTTCGGTCCTTGCCTGCTGCAGCGCCACGCGGGCAGAGGCCAGCGCGGTCTCGCCCGCCTCGATCTGGCTTTCGGAAATCGCGCCCGTATCCTCGATCCGGCGGTAGCGACCCAGCAGCTGGTCCGCCTCGCGCAATTGCACCTCCGCCGCATCCACCGCCAGCCGTTCGCGCCGCGCGTCCAGCTGTACCAGGGGCTGGCCTTTCCGGACGTAATCGCCTGCGGTGAACATGACGCGGGTCACCCTGCCTGCGGTTTCGGGAAACAGTTCGGCACTGGTCGACGCACGCGCAGAACCGATCATCTCGGTCTCGACGTTGCGAGGACGAAACTGCAGAGGCTCGGCGATCACCGGAACAGGATCGGGGGCGCGGTCGGGTTCTGAACCGGAACATGCGCCCGTGAAAAGAAGGGCGAGGACACAGAAAAGCCGGGCAGCGCAATGATTTATCGGCACTGCATAACCGCCTGCAGCCACCAGCAAAAGCGCTGTCTATGACCCTTTAGGACATATCTTCCCATCGCGGCTTTCGGATTGCTCCGGCAGCGGCGTCAGTACTGCCTCGCCGTCCGCAGGGACGGGCCTGCAAGCGCTTGCCGGCCGGATATCGGCTGTCACCCCGGCCATCCCGGAGGAGGGAGCGATAGATGATGCCGATATTACCCTTGACGCTTCGAGTAACATCGATAGGCTATCTGTCACGAATTAAAGAATCCGTCGTGGGAGAGTGTCAGCAACCGTAACGCCGGTCATTGCGCCGGCGCGAGGGAGACTCTTCGATGGACGTCACGCGCGCCGAACTCGCCCCTTCTCGAATTGCCGCCAACATCCTTGCATTCGTGCGATCTGCCCCGCGCGTCCACCGCGTCGCGGCTGCCGGCATTGCGCTGGCAGGCATGTCGGCAGCGCCTGCCCATGCGACGGACGAGCCCAGCACGCGTCTGGTTCGATGCGGGTCGCAAAGCTGTCTGCAAGTGTCCGGCTACCGTGCCGATGCTGCCTCTGCCGTGCGCATCAACGGCAGGCTGGTGCATGTAGACGGAGAGAACGGCTGGAAGACCCGCCTGCCGCTTGAGACGCTGCGCAAATGGACCGCGCCGCAGGCCCGTACGATCAGGGTCTCCCTTCACGACGCATCCGACCGCGCCAGAAGCGTCGAGCATGTCGATCTGCCGATCGGCCTGCTTGGCAATTCGGACAATCTCGGGGCGCTGCAGGTGCGCGCGCCCCTTGCCACGCCCTGAGGGGGATCGCACTGCAACCCGCCAATTTCTGCGAATTCTTGCAACCGGCTCCGCGCCGGCCTATGTGAAAGGCTGGCCGTCGGAGAACGGTGGATTACATTCGCAGGAGAAGATGATGAAGAAAGGCCTTTTGGTCCTGGCCGCTTGCGCCATGGCAAGTTCGGCTGCAGCCGCGACCAACGATCCCTTTGTTGAGGATACCGCGACGCTCAGGCTCGACGGGCTCGATCTGTCTACCGTCGAAGGACAACAGCGGCTGGCTATCCGCATGGACGATGCCGCACGCGCCGTCTGCGGCGATCGGCTGGCCCAGGTCCATCTGGCGGTTGCCGCACAGGCGCGCGAATGCCAGACGGCGGTAAAGGCGGACATCCGCGCCCAGATCGAGGCGCGCATGGCTGACAATGCTTCCCCGACAAGGCTTGCGTCCAGCCGCTGATATTCCCCCATCGGCTTGCCCGGTCCGCGCCGCGGGCCGGGTAGCAGCCGTGTCCACTTCTGGCGATTGCCTCCCGCCGTCATAATTCATACGGTGGCGAACATGCCCACTCGCCTGTTCAACTGTTCCCCCGCCGCATTTGCATGCGCGCCATGGAACATACCTTCCGATCACGGCAGGACCATCACGTGACGCAGGGCGCACAGGCGCGGGCGGCGTTGAAGCGCGGCGACCTGAACGCGGCGGCGGGCGCTGCCAAGGCGCTGATCTCGGCCGAACCCGGCCGGCCCGAGGGGTACTTCCTGCTGGGCATCGTCGCGGCCGAAGCGGGCCAGATTGCCAAGGCCGTGCCCCTGATCCAGGCGGCAATCGACCGGGGACCGCAAGCAGAGCATTGCGCACAGCTAGCCCGGCTGCTGATCCTGCTGCGCCGCGACGGCGAGGCTGCCGAGGCCGCGCGCCGGGCGATGGCGCTGGGCCCGGATGATGCGCGGAGTTTCGACACCATCGGCTGCGTGCTCGCCCGGCTCGGCGATCATGAGGCGTCCGTTGCCCCCTTCGCCGCAGCGGTAAGGGCGGAGCCAGACAATCTCGACTATCGCTACAATCTCGCGGCGGCGAGCGGCTTCACGGGCCGGGAGGAGGATGCGCGCGACCATTACGAAGCGATTCTGGCCGCCGATCCCGGCAATGCCCGGGCGCATTATGCGCTCGCCATCCTGTCACGGCAGACGTCCGATGCCAATCACGTGCCACGGCTGAAGGCCGCTCTCGCCGACGCGAAGCGTTCCGATGATGCATTGCGCATCCGCTATGCGCTTGCCAAGGAACTGGAGGATCTTGGCGATCCGGCATCGTTTGCGCATCTGTCGGCTGCGAACGCAGAGCACAAGCGCAGGCTTGGCTATGATTTTGCGCAGGATGAAGCGATCTTCGACGCGATCGAGGACTTGTTTACCAGCGGCTCTCTGGCGGAGGGTGCGGGCGATCCCGATCCCTCTCCCATATTTGTCGTTGGCATGCCGCGGACCGGCACCACACTGGTCGACCGCATCCTGTCGTCGCACCCCGACGTGATCTCGGCGGGAGAGCTTCAGGCGATGCCGCTGGCAGTCAAACGATTGTCGGGCACGCGGTCGCGCACCATCATCGATCCGGAAACGGTCGGGGCGAGCATTGCGGTCGATCCAGCTGCCATCGGCGAGACCTATCTGAAGCAGGCGAACCACCACCGCACCCGGTCCTCGCCGCGTTTCACCGACAAGTTGCCCGCCAATTTCCTCTATGTCGGTCATATCGCGCGGGCACTCCCCAATGCGCGCATCATATGCCTCCGGCGCAATCCGATGGACACGATCTGGAGCAACTTCAAGAACCTGTTCGCCAGCCAGTCGGCCTATTACGCCTATTCCTATGATCTCATGGACATAGCCCGCTACTACGCGCGCTTCGACCGGCTGATGGCCTTGTGGGGGCGGATGTATCCCGGGCGTATGCTGCAACTATCCTATGAAGCGCTGGTCGCGGAGCAGGAGGCGCAGACCCGCCGCCTGCTCGATCACTGCGGGCTGGCCTGGGACGAGGCATGCCTGTCGTTCCATGAAAACAGCGCCGCTGTCGCGACACCCAGCGCAGCGCAGGTGCGGCGGCCGCTCAATGCCGATGGCGTGGGCAAATGGCGTACCCACCATGACGGGCTGGAGCAAGCCCGACACTGGTTGGCAGAGCAGGGTTTCGAAGTCCCCGAATAGAAGAAGCCGCCTGACCCGCGTCGAGGCAAGCGGCTTCTTCCTGCACATCACACGCGATCAGAACCGGATGCGACCCTCGACGCCCACGGTCCGGGGGTTCAGCACCACCTGGCGGTAGTAGCGCAGCGCAACGCCATCGTTCAAACCGATGCGCGAGCGATCATTGGCGACCGATACAACGGCATATTTGTCGAAGATGTTGTCCGCGAAGAAGTTCACGCTGAACCTCTTGTTCTCATAGCCCAGCGTCGCGCGATGAATGACAAAGCTGGGCAACTTGTCGCCATAGGCCCGGTCCCAGCCGAGGCGCGTGACCACATTGCCGCGATAAACCGCGGTCCAGTTCGCGCGGATGTCACCATCAGCAAGCGACAGGATATAGGTCGCACCCAGGGTACCCGAATTCTTGGGCGAGCCAGGCAAGCGGTCTCCGTCGCGCGCGATCAGCTTGATCGGTGCACTGGGGTACACGCCCGGAGGATCGTTGACGGGAATAAGGCCGTCCAGATCATCGATAACGCCGTCACCGTTGGAATCGACATCCTCGGTCAGCTTGGCATCGGTATAGGAATAGCTGCCCTGGATCGACAGTTCGGGGATTGGACGGATCTGGAACGATCCCTCGAAGCCCTTCGACTCAGCCGCGCCCGCATTGACGGTGATGCCGGTCACGCCATAGGTGGTGGCCGATGCGACCTGCAGTCCCTCCCAATCGATCTTGAACACGTTGAAGTTCAGCGTCAGCATTCGGTCGAACAGCTGGCTGCGGATGCCGATCTCGATGTTCTTGGTCGTGTCGGGACCGTACTGGATCTCGTTCGGCAGCGCGCAGATCACCTGCGGACCATCATACTGAGTTGGGTCTTGCGGAATACTGGGATCACACGGCGCCACGCGGTTCGGACCGCCGATGCGATAGCCTTTGGAATAGGTTCCATAGAGCATCAGATCCGGCGTGATGTCGATCGAACTGTTGAACTTCCAGACCCAGCCGTCCTGGCCCGCCTTGCCGCCGCTCGGCTCAAGATCATAGGGGCTGAGCGGGTATTCTTCCCGGCCATAGAAGGCCGCCAGCAAGGGAAGCGTCGCCGCGCCCTGAATTTCGGAAGTATAATCGAAGTAACGGGCGCCGGCGGTGACCTGGAATATATCGATCGGCCGTAGCGTGGCTTCGCCGAATACAGCCTTCTCGGTCACCTCGGACGTTACATAGCTGACATATTCAAGATCTTCGGGGTTGTCGAGATAGACGTCCCCGCACTCGCATCCCACCAGCGGTGATCCGTAGTAATCGAAATCCCCCGGCACGGGAACGTGCTCGGCATAGTCGCTCTGGTACTTGTTCTCGTTGTAGAAGCCGCCCAGGACCCAATTCAACGGACCTCCATGGGTCGACACGAAGCGGATCTCGGCGTTCTTCTGCTTGCGCTGGGTGTCCTGTTCGTTCCAGGCCGAGAAAGCGGGATAAAGCTCGTAATCGTAATCGAGGTCGAGCAGCAGATCGGTCACGTCGCCCTCGGTTTCGGTGTTGACCTCGGTATAGGCGCCGGTGGCGACGACGTCGAAGATGCCTGCCACGCTGGCGTTGATCTCGGCAGCGGCCAGATGGGCTTCGCGCGTGACCGGCTCTTCATATCGGCTGGCGTTCTCGTAGCGCCCCGTGCCCAGAACCCCGTTGCTGTTCGACTGCGCGCCGCCGGTCTTGGTCTGCTGATAGGCATAGGTGAGGAACAGCTTCAGATCCTCGCTGGTCTGCAGGAGCAGCTGGTTCCGGCTGGTGAAGGTCTTTTCGTAGTTGAGGTCCTTCGCGAAGCGCAGATTTTCGGCGAAATCCGGCTGGTCGACGCCGTCGGGTCCGCTGGGCTGCGGCAGGGAGACACCGGGTTCCTGGACGATCCGCGTATAATCGATGAAGCCCGCTTCGGAATAGTAGCCCGTGGCGGTACGGAACGCGATGTGGTCGCGAACAATCGGAATGTTGAGCGTGAAGTCGCTCTGGTAGCCGAAATCGTCGCTATGCGACATGGCATAGCCGCGCGCGTGCACCTCTCCTTCGACCACGTCGGTGTTGGGCCGGTTGGGGATATAGCGAATGGCGCCGGCCAACGTGCCCAGGCCATAGAGCGTGCCCTGCGGGCCAAGCAGCGTCTCGACGCGGTCGATGTCGATCAGCTTGAAATCGTAATAGAGCGGGACCTCTCCCATGTAGACGCCCAGCGAGCTGTTGTAGTTCGAACCGAAATCACCCGTGTCGCTGGCGCTGAGGCCGCGCAGCACGATGTCGCCGGTCGAACCCGGCCCGGTGTCCAGAACGGTCATGCCGGGCGTGAAATCCGCAATGTCGCGCACGTCCTGGATCCGCTGCGCCTGCAGCTCCTCTTCGCCAATGGCGGTGATGTTGATCGGCGTATCCTGGATCGTCGTGCTGCGCCGGGTGCCGGTCACGACAATGGCGTTTTCGTCGCCGAGGCCTGCGGTCTCAGCCGGCGCATCCATGGCGTCCTGCGCGGCCGCCTGGGTTGCGAAGGCACCGCCCGTCAGCATTGTCGCAGAAAGAAGACCCAAGCGTAATGTCGCGCTGTAATTCATTTGCTACCCCCTCATTGGGTTAAAACTTCCCCGCACCCCGGCGCGCATGCGCCGGGACTGGATTCTTCGTCGATGTGAGGATCCGGCCCTGCCCGCGCTGCCGCTTTTGCGGCTTGTGCCCGTGGCTGCCCTGCCGCCCGGCCTGTCCATCAGCCGGGAAAGCGATCCGGTACTCTTCCTGCGGCTCGCCGGGCGTCAGCCCGCCGAGGGTGTGGACTTGCCCCTTCCGGCCCGGATCCGATCGATCATGGGCTGAAAGGGAAACATGAATTGTTCGTAGATCGACAGGCGCCTGCGGTCGTCCTGACCGACAATGGCAGATTCGCCGTCGCGATAGGTACCGAAGATGCGGTCGAAAAGGATCACCGAATTGCCGTAGTTACAACGCGTATCCTCATAGCTCAGCGCCGTATGATGGAGGCTGTGGTGCCGTATGGTGGTAAAGAAAAAGGAATAGAACAGCGGCGGGTTCGAGCGCACATTGGCATGGGCGAAGCCCGAGATGACGCCGCCCATGTTGATGGCGCAGAAGATTGCGGCTAGGCTGAAATCGAACAGCGCCACGACGCTGAGGCTGATCAGCACCAGCTCGATCGGATTGCCGACTGCACCTTTCAGCGCATTGAGCTGTGTCACATGGTGATGCGGCGCGTGGGTCAGCCACAGCGGGTACCAGTTGTGCATCCAGCGGTGCATCCAGTACTGGCCGAATTCCACCAGGCAGATCACCATCAGCGCCTGGACCAGGAACGGCAGCTCCATCAGCCCTGGCGTCGCGATACCCAGCCGTTCTTTCAGCACCATCAGCGGCTCGTCCGCGATCTTGGTCGCGACCCAGCCAATGACCGTGTACATCAGCACGGTATAGAAAAGGTCCGTCGCCAGTTCACGGCGATCGATGCGCCAGCCCTCGTGCCGTTCGAAGACCCACTCGAGCCCCTGGATCCAAGCCATGATCGCGACAGCGACGGCGACCAGCGTATAGGGACCATCGATCCATGCATCGGGCGCGAATCCCCAGAAGCAGATGACGGCCGCAAGTGTCGCGGGGGGTATGAGATTGACGAGGAGGGTTCCTGCCGCCCCGCGGTTCACAGCGGCGCAAGCGGTTCCTGCGGCGGTTTCGGCCGGAGCTGCGGAAGACGTAGAGTTATTGCTACCCTGCGGCTGATCCATAGAAAACCTCCTTATCAGGTCGTCGCCGACCCAATTTCGAAAATCCTCTACCCTTGGCCATCATGTCGTTCTGAATGCGACAATTGAAAGGTACAGATATTACCAAACGCGTCAAGCGTATTAAATACGCGCTTCAGCCCGATGATCGGCGTTCGTTAGTGCATTGCAGCTCTGCGACTTTTTCCGTGCCGGGATCGTCCGACGCGTTGCAGTGCTCACCCTTGGTGCGCCGATGGTAGCGCTGCTGCAACATGGGCAGCCCCGGCACCGCGATTCGGCGAGTTTTGCGTCAAGAAACCGATTCATCACCAGCCAGGCCGCGAGCCATCAGCACGGCATTGCGCGGCGTTCAGTCGGCAGGCTTCGACCACCATGACAGGGTCTGGTCGTCATGTGCCGAGGTCCAGATCCCGTCCGGCGTATAGCGGATTGCGCCGCTGCCGGCGGCCTCGCCCAGCCGCGCGCTGACCTGCATGGATTGGGGATCGATCACGGCCAAGACCTGATCCTCGGTCGTACGCAGCCAGACCGAACCGCCGCCGACATCGATATCGCCATAGATCAGCGTGTCGCCCACGGGCACCCGGTCCGTGACCGCCAAAGTCGCGGGATCGACGCGGGCCACGGTGCCGTCGCCCTGCTCCTGGACCCAGACTGCACCCTCGCCAGCTGCCAGAAAGCCGGGCTGCCTTCCCAGAGCCACCTTGCCAGTGACCCGGTCCGTAGCCGGATCGATCTTCTGCAATGTCCGCGCATCGCTGCTGACGGCCCAGAGAGCACCGAGGCCATAGGCCAGATAGAAGGTGCCCGGATCGACGGGGATGGTCGCGATGATTGCATTGGTAGCCGGATCGATCCGCGCGATTTCGCCCTCCGCATTGCTCGGCACCCAGATCGAGCCGGCGCCGGAGACGACATTCGTCTCGCCCTTGGGATTGGCGATGCCCGTCGGGATCATCGTCTGCACCTCGGCCGTATCGAGATCGATACGATAGAGATTGGCATCCGGACAATTGGCCACCCAGAGCGAGCCGCTGGCGACCGCCATCGTGCCGCAGGGGCGCGGCATGGCGGTCGAGGCGAGCTTGCCAACGACGCCCCATTGCTCGACACGCCCGTCGTTCGTCGTCCAGACGGTGTCGCCGTCGACTGCCAGGAAATCGGCAAAGCCCGGCACCGCCAGCTTCTTTTCCACCAGCGGGCTTGTCGCCGCCATGGCCGGTCCGTCCGTCTGCAATGTAGCGCATCCGGCCAGAGAGGCCGCTGCCGATGCCAATGCGATGGCCACGGTCTTGTTCATCGATCTGCTCCTCTGTGAATGACCGGATGGGTCAGCTGTAGCGATACGGATAGGTGTCGATCGTGGTCAGGCTGCGCGTCTGGTTGCACAGGAATACCGTTCCGGTGAAATAGATGCCCGGCTCGATGATCGTCTTCGCGAATTCGAACGTGTCGCGCAGCTGCTGGACGGTCATCTGGACCGGCGCCTCGTTCGGCTGCCAGGTCAGGCCATAGGGGTAATCCTCGCCATCCTTGCTGATCTCGACATGGCAGCCCATCACATGGGTCACGGGATGGGTATCGACGAAATCGATCAGTCGCTGCATGCTGTCCAGCCACGGCTCCCAAAAGCTGATGTAGCAGCGCCCGCGATAGAACATGTCGCCGGTGTAGAGGATCTGGGTATAGCTGTCGTAATAGGCGAATTCGGAAACAACATGGCCGGGCGATCCCCAGATCAAGATCTCGCGCCCGCCAAGGTCCAGCGTCGACGCGCTCTTCGGGAAAATTGGTCATGCCCCAGAAGCCGACCATTTCTTCATGCGTCAGGCCCATGTAGCGTGTATTGGGCCGGTCGGCGAACTGGTTCACCGCCGCATAATGGTCGGCATGCAGATGGCTGAACGCGACCAGCAATTCCATGCGCTCTGGGTTCTTGCCGTTACGCTCGCACCATTCTTCGATGCGTGGCATCCACGATGCCGCGCAGGTCGCAATCGTTGCGAAGCTGCACAAAGCCCTCGTCCAGCAGCAGGATCCGCTCGTTCCCGAAATAGAGCGGGGCGAACGGCGCCTCGTAGCTATAGGCCTTGTTCTGGCGCAGGATCGCGGTGTGCGTGTTGTACCAATGCACCTGCCACGGCGGATCGGTGTTATCCATGCAGGACTCTGAACCGCAGATCCATTTGTCGGGAAACGCGCCCGCCGCCGGCAGGTTGCTCTTGAAATCGATCGGCGGGCCATGGCCGGCCAGCGACTGGGCATAGGCGGCGCCCGCGCCCGACAGCGGGATCGCGGCGGCGGCGTTGCAGGCAAGGAAAGTGCGGCGGTCCATTGGTTTGTCCCCCAGGTCAGAACGGGCGCGGCGGGCGGATCTGCGGAACGTCTGCCGGCCAGACGTCGGTTCGCTGGTCCGGGCTGACGCCGTTGAGCAGGATGAAATCGGGGCGGATCAGCATGACGTCGCTGCCCTGCACCTCGCGCGCATATTGCAGCGCCTCGGCGATCAGGGCGGGCTCCATCTCCAGCACCCGCTCATAAGGCCGATAATTGCTGAAGCGCGGATAGGCCTGGCCCGGCACGAACATCATGTCGATATGGCCGCCCATCACATATTTGACCGGATTGGCATCCGCGAACGCCTTCAGCCTTTCCAGCGAGGCAACGAAATCGCGGTCGTTCCCGATGTTGATCTTGCCGGGAAACAGCAGGTCGCCGGTAAACAGGAAATCGCAATAGGGATCGTAGAAGCTGAGCCCGTCCTTGTGCGTGCCGGGGGTCGGGATCACCTCGATCACCCGGTCGCCCAGGTCGATCTGCGATGTGCCGCCGGGCCAGCTGCCAAGCAGGCCATGAAATTCCTTCATCGCGGCCAGCGGGGTCGGCGCAATCGTGGTGTCGGGCCGTCCGGCGAACTGGGCCAGCCCCTGGTCTGGGCGTGATCCTCGCCCGATGTCATCACCAGCGTCAGCGGCACGCGGGTTCGCCCGCGCGCCCTGGCCCAGCGCGCGATGATCGCGTCCACCGTCTCGCGCAGCGGGTAATGAGCGGGATCGGCCGTCGCGCCATTGTCGATCAGCAGCGCGCCCTTGTTACCGAACAGCAGATAGGTGAACGGCGCCTCCCAATGCACGCACACGTTCTGGCGCAGGATGAAGCTGTCCTCGTTATACTGCATCACCTGCACGCGCGGGTCGGTGTTTTTCGCCGCGACGTTAGATCCATAGGTCCAGCGAAAGGCGATATTGCCGGGCGCAGGCCCGTCGCTGGCATAATCGTGGATCACCGGCCCGCGGGATGCAGCGGCACCGCGCTGTCGGTGTTGCGCACGCCCGGGCGGTTGTAGTTCATCTCCGGGTTGCCGTTGGGATAGCGGCGCGAGGTGGCCGACTGCGGATTGCCGGACAGCTCCGGCCGGTAGGTCTGAGTTTGCGGCATCGCACTCCCCCATGCGCCGCCCCTGGCGGCCGTGAACGATAGCCCTGGATGCACGCCCTCCCAGACGCCGCGCCGTGCTCAAGCCTGCGAAGGGTCCGGTGCGCGCGAAGGGACATGGTACCGATATTACAAAACATATCAACAGTAATAATTCTGCATGGACAAGCGGTGCGTTTCGCGCAATGCTGCATCCGCGAAAGGAGTTCGAATCATGCTCATGGGGGTCCGCCACGCGGGAAAATTGCACTGATGCTGTGCGCGATGCTGATCGCTGCCTGCTCTCCTTCAGGAAGCGAGCCGCAGGAGCCGCGCACCGAATTCAACATCGGCTGGTCGATCTATGCCGGCTGGATGCCCTGGCCCTATGCGCAGCAGGCCGGGATCGTGAAGAAATGGGCCGACAAGTACGGGCATCAAAATCAATTTCGTGCAGGTCAACGACTATGTCGAATCGGTGAACCAGTACACCGCCGGCAAGCTGGACGGCGTGACGGTCGCCAACATGGACGCGCTGACCATTCCGGCGGCGGGCGGCAAGGATACCAGCGCGATCATCGTCGGCGACTATTCCAACGGCAATGACGGCATCCTGCTGAAGGGCGCGAACAACCTCGCCGCGATCAAGGGCCGCGACGTCTATCTGGTCGAGCTTTCGGTGTCGCATTACCTGCTGGCGCGCGCGCTTGAGACAGCGGGCATGCCGCTGACCGACGTGAAGACGGTCAACACCTCGGACGCGGATATCGTCGGCGCCTTCGCCTCGCCCGACGTCACCGCCGCGGTGGCCTGGAACCCGCAGCTTACCACGATGAAGGACACGGCCGGACACCAATGTGGTGTTCAGCTCCGCCGACATTCCGGGCGAGATCCTCGATCTGCTGGTGGTCGACACCGACGACGCTGAAGGCCAATCCGAACCTGGGCAAGGCGCTGGCCGGGCATCTGGTACGAAACCATGGCCCTGATGCAGCGAAGACAGGACGCCGAAGGCGCAGCGGCGCGCGCCGCGATGGCCAAGCTGGCGGGCACCACGCCCGAAGTGTTCGAGGACCAGCTGGCCACCACCTATCTCTATGCCGACCGACAGCCGCGGTGGCGGCTACGTCGTCGCCCGCCTGGTCACCACGATGACCCGCGTGCGCGACTTCAGCTTTGCCCAGGGCCTGTTCGGCCAGGGCGCGCGCTCGGCCGACGCGGTCGGCATGGCGTTCCCGGGCGGACAAGACGCTGGGCGATCCGAACAATGTCACGCTGCGCTTCGACGCCAGCTACATGCAGATGGCCGCCGACGGTGAAGCTGTGATGGCCGGCTGCGGGCACGGCATGCAGCCGCGACGACGGGCCTGACGATGCGCTGGGTAAACCGCCGGATCGGCGCGGCAACCGCCTGCTGCTGGGCGCGCTCCCGATCATGCTGCTGGTGCTGCTCTACCTCGTCGCTCGCGGCCAGCCGCCACGCGGCCAATCCCAGCGACAAGATCCTGCCGCTGCCCGGCGCGATGGTCGAGGCGATGGCGCCGCTGGTGTTCCGAGCCGGACCAGCTGTCGGGCGAATATCTGTTCTGGGCCGATACGCTGGCCAGCCTGAAGCGGCTGGGCATCGGCCTCGGCATCTCCACCCTTTCGGCGCTGCTGGTCGGGCCTGGTGCTGGGCATCTTGCCGCCGGTGCGGGCGACGTTCGGGCCGCTGGTGACGGGCATCGCGGTGATCCCGCCGATCGCGCTGCTGCCGATCCTGTTCATCGCCTTCGGCCTGGGCGAGACCGCGAAGGTGGCGCTGATCGTGGTCGGCATCGCGCCCTTCATGATCCGCGACATCGCCGCACATATCGGCGCCCTGCCGCGCGAACAGATGGTCAAGGCGCAGACGCTGGGCGCCAGCAGCTGGCAGGTGATGCTCCGCGTCGCCCTGCCCCAGGCCATGCCGCGGCTGATCCAGGCGGTGCGCCTGTCGCTCGGCCCGGCATGGGTGTTCCTGATCTCGGCCGAGGCGATCGCCGCCGATGTCGGGTCTCGGCTACCGGATCTTCCTCGTGCGGCGCTATCTCTCGATGGATATCATCCTGCCCTACGTCGCGTGGATCGCGCTGCTCGCGGTGGTGATGGACTTGCTTCTCACCCGCGCCAGCACGCCGCCTGTTCCCCTGGGCGCATGGAGCCGACCATTGAGCGCGCTGCTGAGCCTTCGCAACGTCTGGGTCGAATACGGCGACAAGATCGTGCTCGAGAACGTCTCGCTCGATATCGAGGAAGGCAGCTTCGTCTCGATCATCGGGCCCTCAGGCGCGGGCAAGAGCAGCCTGCTGCGCGTGATCCTGGGACAGGAAGCGCCGACGCGCGGGTCGATCCTGCTGGACGGCGTGCCGCTGCCCGGCGAATGCGGGCCGGATCGCGGCGTGGTGTTCCAGCGCTATTCGGTGTTTCCGCATCTGTCGGCGCTGGGCAACGTCGATGTTCGGGCTGGAATGCGCGCAGGCGCCCTTCTCCGCGCGGCTGTTCGGCGGCGCAGCAGGCGCGCCGCGCTGGCGCAGGCCGAGGAAATGCTGGCCGCAGTCGGGCTGGACCGACAGCCTGCACCTCTATCCCGCCGCAGATGTCGGGCGGCATGCAGCAGCGCCTCGCCATCGCGCAGGCGCTGATCAAGCGGCCGCGCATCCTGCTGCTGGACGAACCGTTCGGCGCGCTCGATCCCGGCATCCGGACCGACATGCACGGGCTGATCACACGGCTGTGGAACGAGTACGGGCTGACCGTGATCATGGTCACCCACGACATCAAGGAGGCGTTCTCGCTCGGCACGCGCGTGCTGACGCTCGACAAGCGCCGCCACGATCCGCATGCGCCGCACCGCTATGGCGCGACGGCGGTCTACGACCTCGAATTGACCCGCAAGGAAGCGTCGAAAGCCCTTGGACACGACGCTGACAACTGCCCGGCAGTATTACGATTGACAATAATCATAATAATTGAGAGACCGTTCAGCATGACTCCGAGACCACAAGTCTCGCCCGCCTCAGCATGAGCCTGCCGGCCGAACTGTTCCGCCAGCTGGACATGATGGTCGAGGAACGCGGCCTGCCCTCGCGCTCGCAGCTGATCGCCGAACTGATCCGCCACGCGCTGGCCGAGCACGAGGCGCGCATCCGCCCCGACGACATGCTCGCGGGCACGGTCACGCTGGTCTACCGCGGCAATCGCGGGCAAGGCGCGCCAGCAACTTGTCCGAGACGCAGGCCGATTACCTGAAGGAAGTCATCTCCTCGCAGCATGTCTTCCTGGAAGACGACCAGTCGATGGAAGTGCTGCTGGTGCAGGGCCCCGCCGACAGGCTTGAGGAACTGTGCGACGCGCTGCGCGGTATTCGCGGCGTGAACCAGCTGCAGCTCGTCACCACCACCGCCCTGCTGCCGCCGCTGCATGAGCTCGAGGGCGAAGAGCCGCCCGCGAAGGGCCCTGCCAGGAAGAAGGAACTGCCTGCATGACGACCAATCTGGCCGATCCAAAGGCGGCGCGCGACCATGCCCGCGCCATGGCCGGCACCAGGGCCGACGCCATGCCGGTGCTTCCCCCCGTGGCGGACGATCTGCCTGAGGGCGTTTCGGCGGACGATCTGGTGTGGGAAGAGACGATCGCGGCGGGCGGCTATGCCACGCGCCGCCTGTCGCGCGGATCGCGGCTGCGGCTGATCGACCTAGAAGGCGACGCCTGCGCCTCGCTGCTGATCTACAACGCCGAAATGCCGACCGAGCGGCTGAATGTCGCCGACACGGTCAAGGTCCAGTGGAACGCCTATCTCGGCGCGAGGCAAGCTGCTGCTGTCCGACATGGGCCGCGTGCTGATGAGCATCGTGCATGACGACGCGGGCACGCATGACACGTTCTGCGGCACCTCCAACGCCGCGACGAACGCCGCGAAGTATGGCGAGGGCCGCAACAGCGGCGCCTTTCCCAACGGGCGCGACCGGCTGCTGCTGGGTTCGGCCAAGCACGGACTGCAGCGGCGCGACGTCCACCCCTGCGTCAACCTGTTCAAGGGCACGCGGATCGATAACGGACGGCACGATCACCCCGCAAATCGGCCCGTTCGACGCCGGGCCGCAGCGTGATCCTGCGCGCCGAGATGGACGTCATCGTCGTGATCGCCAACTGCCCGCATGTGCTGGACCCGCGCGACGATTAGAGCGTCACGCCGCTGCGCGCCACCGCATGGCGCGGGCCGGTCACGCCCGAAGACGACGCCGTCCGCAACGCCACGCCCGAGGGTCTGCGCGCCTTCCTGAATGTCGAAGATTACTACCGCCGCTGAGAAAGGGCCGACACATGACCACAGATCCGGCCACTCTCCGGCCTTTCCGGCACCATCGTTCATGACGAAATCGTGCCCGCCCGCGCACCATGGCTGCACCATGTCGCCAGGGGCCAGACCCTGCGCATCGTCGATGTGGAGGGCAACCAGGCCGTCGATTTCCTGATCTATTCCGCCGCCGACGATGCCGAGCGCTACAGCGCGCAGGACACGGTCGCGGCGCAGGGCAACCTGTTCCTGCGAGACCGGATCGGTGCTGCTCTCGAACGAGGGGCGCCCGATGATGACCATCACCGACACCTCGGTCGACTATCACGACACCATCGGCGGCGCGTGTTCGTGCGAGTCCAACACGCTGCGCTACGGCCACCACACCAAGGCGCAGCACGCCTGTGTCGAGAACTTCCTCGAGGCCAACCTGACCGAGGGCCGGGGCAAGCGCGACATGGTGCCCAACATCAACTTCTTCATGAACGTGCCGGTCGAGGAAGACGGATCGCTGGGCATCGTCGACGGCATTTCCGCCCCCGGCCTGACCGTCGACCTGCGCGCCGAGATGGATGTGATCGTGGTCGTGTCCAACTGCCCGCAGATCAACAATCCCTGCAACGCCTTCAATCCCACCCCTGTCCGGATGATCGTGACCGCATGAGCTTCGACACCGTTCTGGTCGCGAACCGGGGCGCCATCGCCACCCGGATCATCCGCACGCTGCGCCGCATGGGCCTGCGCTCGGTCGCGGTCTATTCCGAGGCGGATGCCGGCTCGCTGCACGTCGTCCGAGGCCGACGAGCGCGTCTGCATCGGCCCCGCCCCTGCGGCGGAAAGCTATCTCGAACATTCGCCGCGATCCTTGCCGCCGCGAAGGAGAGCGGCGCGGGCGCGATCCATCCGGGCTATGGCTTCCTCGCCGAAAACACCGAATTTGCCGAGGCCTGCGCCGCCGCCGGCATCGTCTTCGTCGGCCCCACGCCGGACAACATCCGTATCTTCGGCCTGAAGCACAGCGCCCGCGCGCTGGCAGAGGAGCACGACGTGCCCCTGGCGCCCGGCACCGGCCTGCTGACCGACGAGGCCGAAGCGGTCGAGGCCGCGCGCGAGATCGGCTTCCCGGTCATGCTCAAGGCCACCGCTGGCGGCGGCGGCATCGGCATGCGCATCTGCGAGGACGAGGCCGCCGTGCGCGACGGTTTCGCCGCCGTCGCGCGGCTTGGCGCAGGCAATTTCGGCGATGCGGGCGTGTTCCTCGAACGCTATATCGGCCGCGCGCGCCATATCGAGGTGCAGATCTTCGGCGACGGCGCAAGGCCGCATCATGCCGCTGGGCGAGCGCGACTGTTCGCTGCAGCGCCGCAACCAGAAGGTGGTCGAGGAAGCCCCCGCCCCTCGCCTCTCCGACGCCAAGCGCGCCGAGCTGATCGCGGCGGCCGTGCGGCTTGGCGAAGCGGCGCGCTACCTGCTCCGCGGGCACGGTCGAATTCCTGTTCGATGCCGAGCGCGAGGAATTCTTCTTCCTCGAGATGAACACCCGCCTGCAGGTCGAACACGGCGTGACCGAGGAAGTGATGGGCGTCGACCTCGTCGAATGGATGATCCGCGGCGCGGCGGGCGATTTCGCCTTCCTCGACGCGCGAGCCGCCGGTGCCGCAGGGCCACGCGGTGCAGGTGCGGCTCTATGCCGAGGATCCGGCGCTGGACTATCGCCCCACGGTCGGGCACGCTGACCGCCGTCGACTTCCCGTCCGACATCCGCGTCGAGACATGGTGCATGGCGGGCAACGAGGTCACCGCCTGGTACGATCCGATGATCGCCAAGCTGATCGTCCACCGCCCGACGCGCGATGAGGCGATCGCGGCGATGCAGGACGCGCTCGACGACAGCCGGATCGACGGGATCGAGACCAACCTGCGCTGGCTGCGCGACGTGGTGCGCGATGCGACGCTTCGTCAGCGGCGAGGTGTCGACCCGGCTGCTGGACGGCGTCGACCTATCACCCGCGCGCATCCGCGTGATCAGCGGCGGAACCGCGACCACGGTGCAGGACTGGCCGGGCCGGCTGGGCCTGTGGGACGTGGGCGTGCCGCCGTCGGGGCCGATGGACGACCGCTCGTTCCGGCTCGGCAACCTGATGCTGGGCAATCCCGAAGGCATGGCCGGGCTGGAAGTCACCGCCAGCGGGCCGACGCTGCTATTCAGCGCGCCTGCCCGCATCTGCCTGACCGGCGCGGATTTCGGCGCGAAGCTCGACGGCGAGCCGGTCGAACGCGGCACGGTGCTGATCGATGTCGAGGCCGGGCAGACGCTGGCCATGGGCCGGGCAGCGGCCGGCGGGGTGCGCGGCTATATTCTGTTCGCGGGCGGGCTGGACATCGCGGCCTATCTGGGCAGCCGCAGCACCTTCGCGCTGGGCCAGTTCGGCGGGCATGCGGCGCGGCGGCTGCTGGCGGGCGACACGCTGCATCTCGGCGCGGAAGAACCGGCCGGCCGAAGCGACAGAGTTGGCCCTGCCCGAAATCGGACGCACGCTGGACGCTGCGGGTGCTGTACGGCCCGCACGGCGCGCCCGATTTCTTCACCGCAGGACGATATCGCCGAATTCGTCGCGGCCGAGTGGCAGGTCCACTACAACTGCAACCGCACCGGCGTGCGGCTCGTCGGCCCCAAGCCGCGAATGGGCGCGCAAGGACGGCGGCGAGGCCGGGCTGCACCCGTCGAACATCCACGACAATCCCTATGCCATCGGCGCGGTCGACTTTACCGGCGACATGCCGATCATCCTCGGCCCCGACGGGCCCTCGCTGGGCGGCTTCGTCTGCCCGTTCACGGTGATCGCGGCGGATCGCTGGAAGATCGGGCAGCTGGCGCCCGACGACCGGCTGCGCTTCGTGCCCGTCAGCGCCGAGGACGCGGCAGACGGCAGCCGCGGCGCCGCTGGACCGGTTCGCGCGCCGAGCCCACCGGCCGCGCGCGACATCGCCGACCTGTCGCCCGATCCTCGCCGAAATCCCAGCAGCAGGGCACGCGCCCGCGCACCGTCTATCGCCAGCAGGGCGACCGCAACATCCTCGTCGAATATGGCGACGATCGTGCTCGACATCGAGCTGCGCATCCGCGTCCACGCGCTGATGACCGAGCTGGAGGCGGCTGACGCTGCCGGGCGTGATCGACATCGTGCCCGGCATCCGCTCGCTCCAACTGCATTTCGACGGCAAGGTGCTGGACCAGCAGGCCGCGCTGGCCGCGCTGATCGCGGCGGAGGAAGCGCTGGGCGATCTGGAAGATTTCCGCATCCCGTCGCGCATCGTGCACCTGCCGCTGAGCTGGCGCGACCCGGCGACCATCGAGACGATCGAGAAATACATGGGCGCGGTGCGCGACGATGCGCCGTGGTGCCCGGACAACATCGAATTCATCCGCCGCATCAACGGCCTGCCGCGATGCCGACGCGGTGGAGAACCTGATCTTCGATGCCAGCTATCTCGTGCTGGGGCTTGGCGACGTCTATCTGGGCGCGCCGGTGGCGACGCCGGTCGATCCGCGGCACCGGCTGGTCACCACCAAATACAACCCGGCGCGCACCTGGACGCCGCCCAACGTGGTCGGGCATCGGCGGGGCCTACATGTGCATCTATGGCATGGAGGGGCCGGGCGGCTACCAGCTGTTCGGGCGCACCATCCAGGTGTGGAACACGCACCGCCAGACCGACGCCTTCGTCGACGGCAAGCCGTGGCTGCTGCGCTTCTTCGACCAGATCCGCTTCTTCAAGGTCGACGCGGACGAGCTGGCCGACTGGCGCCGCGACTTTCCCACCGGGCGCCGCTCAATTAAGGTCGAGCATTCCGAATTCCGCCTCGCCGATTATCGCGCCTTCCTGAACGAGAACGCCGAGAGCATCGCCGCATTCGAGGCCACCCGCCAGGCCGCATTCGACGAGGAGCGCGCCGAATGGGAACGCTCGGGCGAGTTCGACCGGATCAGCGATCTGGCCGACGCAGGCGCGGCCGAAGTCGCCGCGGTCGAAGTGCCCCGAAGGCAGCGAGCTGATCGAGGCGCCCTTCGGCGGCAGCGTCTGGAAACTGATGGTCGAGCCGGGGGATGCCGTGGAGGAAGGCGACGTCATCGCGGTGATCGAATCGATGAAGATGGAATGCCCGTTCGAAAGCCCCGCCAGCGGAACGGTCTCGGCGCTCTACATGCAGGAACGCCAGTCGCTGCAACCCGGTACGCCGATGCTGGCCTTGAGGCGCAGCGCATGACCGAACTGACCCGCCAGAGCGTCACCGCCATCGCCGACGCGGTTTCGTCGGGCCGGACCAGCGCGCTCGCCGTGGCCGAGGAAGCGCTGGCCCGGATCGAGGCCTATGACGAGGTCCAGCCGCAGATCTGGATCAGCCGGGCGTCACGCGAAGACGTGCTCGCCGCAGCCCGCAAGGTCGATGCACGCATTGCCGCTGGCGAAAACCTGCCACTGGCGGGCGTGCCCTATGCCGTGAAGGACAATATCGACGTCGCGGGGCTGAAAACGACCGCCGCCTGTCCCGCCTTCGCCTATTCCCCCGAACGATCGGCGGGCGTGGTCGACCGACTGGAAGCCGCGGGCGCGATCTGCGTCGGCAAGACCAATCTCGACCAGTTCGCCACGGGCCTCGTCGGCGTGCGCAGCCCTTATGGCATTCCGCGCAATGTCTATAACCGCGACTACGTCAGCGGCGGGTCCAGTTCGGGATCCTCGGTGGCGGTTGCGGCGGGCCTCGTGCCCTTTGCACTGGGCACCGATACGGCGGGCTCGGGCCGCGTGCCGGCCGCCTTCCAGCACCTGATCGGCTTCAAGCCGACGCAAAGGCCGCTGGAGCACGCGCGGGCTGGTCCCCGCCTGCCGCAGCATCGATTGCATCACCGTGTTCACGGACACGCATCGCCGACGCGCGGCGGGTGGACGAAAGCATTGCGGCCTTCGATCCGCAGGACCCCTGGTCCAAGCCGCTTGCCGACCGGGCGCTGACTTCCAGACGCATTGGCGTGCCGCGCTCCCACCAACGCGTGTTCTTTGGCGATACGCAGGCTGAGCATCTCTACGACCGCGCGCTCGCCGCGCTGTCGGCAAGGTGCCGAGATCGTCGAGATCGACATCGACCCGCTGCTCGAAGCCGCGCAATTGCTTTACGGCGGGCCGTGGGTGGCCGAACGCACCGCCGCGGTCGAGGCGCTGCTGAAAAGCGATCCCGATGCCATCGACCCCACGGTGCGCGGCATCGTCGAGGCTGGCCTCGACATGAAGGCGGTCGACCTGTGGAACGGCATCTACCGCCTGGCCGAGCTGAAGCGCCACGCGGACACGATGTGGGAGAGCATCGACATGCTGGCCTTTCCCACGACCGGCACGACCTACCGCGTGCGCGAGCTTGAGGCTGCGCCGATCGCGCTCAACAGCAACCTCGGCCGCTACACCAATTTCGTGAACCTGCTCGACATGGCGGCGATTGCGATACCTGCCGGGCTGCGCGGCAACGGCACCGGTTTCGGCATCACGCTGATCGGCCCGGCCGACACCGACCGCGCGCTGATGGCTGCGGCCGAAACCTATCTGGACGCGGCAGATCTGCCTGCGCTTCCCCCGCTCGATATGGAGGACAACATGGAACGCGTGAAACTGGCCGTCGTGGGCGCGCATCTCAAGGACATGCCGCTGCACTGGCAGCTTACCTCGCGTGATGCGACATTCGTCGGCGCGTTCGAAACAGCGCCGAACTACCGCCTCTATGCCATCGCCAACAGCACCCCGCCCAAGCCGGCGCTGGTCCACAGCGAAGACGGCGCGGCGATCGAGGTCGAGGTCTACGAACTCGACATGGAAGCCTTCGGCAGCTTCACCGCCGAGGTGCCCGCACCGCTGGCTATTGGCACGGTGACGTTGTCCGACGGCTCCAGTGTCAAGGGCTTCGTATCCGAACCTCGTGCGACACAGGGAGCGCAGGACATCACCCATCTGGGCGGCTGGCGCGCCTTCATCGCGGGGGGATGAACGGTGCCGCGCCCTCGCCGCAGTGTTTGTCCAGCGATCCGCCGCCTGCGATGAAGAACGCGCTCGGGCAGATGGTGATGCGGCTATTGCAGGCGCTGGGCGGCACAGGCCGCTTGGTGGCGCAACGCGATGCGCTGATTGAGCGTATCGCCAAGCTTGAGGCAGAACGCAGCGACATCGAGCGGGCCAGAACTGCGGCCGTGGCAGCCAATGAGGCAAAAAGCCGTTTCCTGGCGAGCGCAAGCCACGAAATTCGCTCGCCGCTCAATTCGATCTACGGATACGCCCAGCTTCTCGAGCGGAACGAGGGCCGCAACGCGCTGCATGCCGCGCGGATCATCCGCCGCAGTTCTGAACATCTGACCAGCCTGGTCGAAGGGCTGCTCGATCTCTCGCATGTCGAAAGCGGTGCCGTGCGCCTGCAGCGCGAGGCGATCCGCTTCCCAGCCTTGCTCGAACAGGTCGTCGACATGTTCGAACCGCAGGCGCAGTCCAAGGGGCTGACATTCCAACTCGATTGTCCCACCACCTTGCCCGATTTCGTACGCGGCGATCAGAAGCGCCTGCGCCAGGTGCTGATCAACCTGGTGTCGAACGCGATCAAGTTCACCGACAGCGGCGAGGTTACGTTGAAGGTCCTGTACCGCAACGATCTCGCGACATTCGTTGTGGCCGATACCGGCATCGGCATCGCGCCAGAAGACATCGACCAGATCTTCGACCCGTTCCACAGCCGCAGCGACACTCTGGCGGCGACTCGCCCCGGAATTGGCCTCGGCCTGTCGATAACGCGCGCCCTGGTGCAGGTGATGGGCGGCGAGATCCGGGTCGAGAGCAAGCCTGGTGCGGGGTCTCGCTTCACCGTGCGGATGATGCTGTCCCAGCCGCAGTCGCATCCCGCCGACATCACGCCGCCCGTTGCCATCACCGGCTATTCCGGCCGCCGCCGAGCCATCCTGGTGGTCGACGACGACGAGGCGCAGCGTTCCCTGCTCGCCAGTCTGCTCGAACCGCTGGGCTTCAACGTCCTCATGGCCGCAGATGCGGACGCGGCCATCGCGATTGCAGGTGACAGCGTGCCCGACCTCGTCCTGCTCGACATCGCCATGCCGGAAGGTTCGGGGTGGGAGGTCGCAGATGTCCTGCGCCGCGCTCATGGCGCGACCATCCGCATCGTAATGCTGTCGGCCAATGCGCACGACCAGAACCGCGGCGATGGCGGCGTCGCGAACGACATGTTCCTGCTGAAACCGTTCGAGTTCAGCACCTTGCTGGACGTGATTTCAGCCCAGCTGTGGATCGAATGGACCGGCCCCGGCATGAAGACCGGCGGCAGCGCCCCTGCCGCGATCACAGCCGGGAAGCCGCGCCTTCCCGCCGCGACGCGTCCCTGTTTCGCCGAGATCGAGCGACTGGTGCGCAGCGGCCATGTGCGCGGTATCGAGAGCCAGATCTACGCAATCGCTGCATCGGGTCCCGCCGCCCTGCCGGTGGCAGAGGAGATGCGTGCCTGCCTCGATGCCTTTGACCTCAAGGCTCTGGCCGCCATTGCAAGAACGTCGCAGAACGATGCCGTCTGACGCGCCAGCCAGAGACTGCATCCTCGTGGTCGATGACACGCCGGAATCGCTGCGGCTGCTGGTCGATACGCTCGAACTGGAAGGGATGACCGCCCTTGTCGCGACAAGCGGCGAAGCGGCGCTGGACCTGCTGGAGTACGAAATGCCAGACCTGATCCTGATGGATGCGGTCCTGCCTGGACTGGACGGCTTTGAGGCAACGCGCCGCATCAAGCGCAATTCCGGCCTGGCCGACGTGCCCGTCATCTTCATGACCGGGCTGACGGAACCCGAACATGCCATAGCGGCTCTCGAGACGGGCGGTATCGACTACATCCGCAAGCCGATCGTGATCGAGGAGCTGCTCGCGCGCATCCGCGTGCATCTTGCCAATGCACGCAACGCGCAACGCTCGCGCCTGGCGCTCGATGGCGCGGGGCGGCACCTGGTCGCGGTCGATCGGGATGGCCGGGTGGTCTGGTGCACGCCGCAAGCCGGCAGGTTACTGTCACGCATCGAGCCAGGCTGGAGCGACGATGCGCGGCAATTACCTGCAAGGCTGATCCATCCGATGCAGCGTATCGCGCAGGAAAAGCTCTTTCCCGGCCACTCGATCCGCGTCGAGTTTCCTGATTGCAACATCGACCTGGCCGCGGTGGAGAGCGAGCACGCAGGCGACACGCTGATCCGTCTGACCGAGGTTCGCGAGGGAGCGGAAATCGCTCTACTGCAAGAGCGCATCGGCCTGACCCAGCGCGAGGCGGAAGTGCTGCTGTGGGTCAGCTACGGCAAGTCCAACCGCTCTATCAGCGAGATTCTGGGGATCAGTCCGCGCACGGTCAACAAGCATCTGCAGCAGGTCTTCACCAAGCTGGGTGTAGAGACGCGGGCAGCTGCCACTGCCACGGCGGTCAGGATCATCTCCGGATGATGCTCGAAGGTTCTCCCGCGCGGGCGAAACCCGGCCTGATCGTGGGCAAAACCGCGCCGATCTACGTCATTTGGACACTTACGGGAGAGTTCCCCAGCACCGTACCATGCTGTCAATTCGCATCGGTTACCGGCTCGTGCCGAACCGACTGCATGACTTGGACCGATATGACCGAAGGGGCGACATGAACGGAACGCGCGTAGGCAACAGGATCATCGGTGCGGATGCGCCGGTCACCGTCGGCTGGGACAACATCCCCAAGGTCGAGGGCGGTCCGGTCAAGCGTTTCGTCTTTACCTGGTTCCAGCCGACCATGCTGCTGGCGCTGGTGGCGTTCTGGTACTACGCGCCCAATGCCATCGCGACGGCATCGACCGCGATCGGCATCGGCATCGCCTTCAAGATCCTGTTGCTGTCGCTCGAATGGGTGAACCCGCGGCATGACAGCTGGCGCCTGACCTGGAAGGAACTGGCGACCGACCTGTTCTACGTCGGTATCGGCTATACCGTGGTCAACCTGATCGAAAGCTTCATCGGCGCCGGCGTCGTCATCGGCTGGGTGCAGGATTCCTTTGCATGGGAAAAGTTCACCTGGTTCATGGCTTTGCCGCTGCTGCTGCAGGCGATCATGATCTCGATGATCTTCGATTTCGGCCAGTACTGGATGCATCGCGGGATGCACAACTGGTACCCGCTTTGGCTGACCCATGCGCCGCATCATTACATCACGCAGCTCAACATCAACAAGGGCGCGGTCGGTAATCCGATCGAACTCTTCCTGATCGGCCTGGGCATTGGCGGCTTCTTCGACTTCCTGCCGCGCGCGTTCCTGTTGGCCGGTACGCTGGGACTGACGGTGTCGATTTACCAGCACATCAACGTGCGCTTCAACACGCCTCGCTGGTGGCGCTTCATCTTCAACACGACCGAACATCACAGTGTGCACCATTCGCAGGACTATGAGGCGAGCCGCAGCAATTATTCGGGCACCTGGATCATCTTTGACCGCATGTTCGGCACCTGCGTGGACGGAGAGGCGGAGTTGCTCGGCATGGAGGGCGGCCGCCCCATGTCGATCCGCGAAACCATGATCTTCCCCTTCACCGAAGCTTGGAAATCGATGAAGGCCCGGATGGGCAGCGACAAGCAGCCCGCCGAAGAGCCGACGGCCGTTCCTGCCGAGTGAGCGGGGGCCGCCAAATGACCCGGAAAACTGCTTGCAGATCGGCTTTGCAGGCACCCTCCAAGGCACTTAAAACTGCGAACAAATCGCGCGCGCTTCGGGCGTCATCGACCTTTGCAAGGGATGGACAGTGAACCTGCGTTTTCTTGACCCGATTTGGCATATTGGGGGCAGCCTGGTGATTCCCGCCGATCAAACGGCCGACCAGGCGTTCGATCGGCTGATGCCTCTGTTCCAGACAAGCGGCACGACCTATGAACGTTCGAGGGATACGCTGACCTTTCTGAAAAAGGACCAGGAAGCGCAGGACAAGTTGTCGATCATCGATCGGGGCGTCCTGCACATTGAGCAACAACCAGCTGGCGCAGTCCTGCGCTATCGGATGGCCAGCCGCGCGTTGCTGTACTGTTTTCTGGCACCGCTTCTGTTTCTGGCCCTTGCGCAGGTGACGACCGTGGTCGCCGCACATCAGCAAGCCTCTGCCGAGGAAGTCACCGGGTCGGACACCGGGAACAAGTCGAAGGAAGAAGAGCGCGAATTGCCGCAGCATCCGCTCGACAAGGCCCTGGGAGCGCCCGCTCCCGAAATTCCCGGCGCCGAAGATGGCGAGGAGGAAAAAGGCCCCTCACCCACGGCCGCCTATGTTTTCGCAGCGCTCTTTGTGGTGCTGTATGTCGGCGGACGGTTCCTGGAAGACAGGCTGATCAAGTCGCTGTTCCGCAAGAGGTTGCTAGGCGAGGACAAGACCGACAGCAGCCATCCCATGCTATCGGCCTGACACGCGGCCTGCTTGCTGCGGCGAACGTCGCTTGCAGATCGCGAGCATCTTTCGCCGTATCTCTTGCACTTGGCACTTGAAGCCCGGGGACCTGTCCTGATCACCACCAAGCCGGTGATGTGTGGCGGAGAGGGTGGGATTCGAACCCACGGTACGGTTGCCCGTACACCGCATTTCGAGTGCGGCGCATTCGACCTCTCTGCCACCTCTCCGCGAGGACTGCAGGCGGGACAGTTGCGCCGCCGGTCGCTTGGAAGCCGGGCGGTTAGCCGATGATTCAGCGCTTGCCAAGGGGCAAATTGACCCTTTCGGGGTTAACCATCCGGTCCGGCTTGTGACTCCATCGCGTGGAACCTATATCAGGGTCATGCCAGGAAGTTTCCGCAACGTCCCGCACGAAGATGCGTCTGAGATCGACAGCCGTTCCTCGTTCTTCTCTCCGCAGGCTGGAGGAAGGATCTCCGCACCGAAGATTGCCGAAGCACGCTTTGCCATCGGCGATATCGTGCGTCACAAGATGCATGATTTCCGCGGTGTCGTTTTCGACATCGATCCCGTCTTCGCCAATAGCGAGGAATGGTACGAATCGATTCCCAGCGCCATGCGGCCCACGCGCGACCAGCCGTTTTATCATCTCTTCGCCGAGAACGATGAGTTGAGCTACATTGCCTACGTCAGCCAGCAGAACCTGGTCGAGGACGGCATTGGCGGGCCTGTGGACCACCCATCGATCGACATGGTGTTCGACGAATACGATCTCGACGATGAGCGCTACACGCTTCATCGGAGCCTGCGCCACTGATCTTCGCGGGCCACCACCCCCGAACAGCGCACGGCAAGAGGCGATCAGCTCCTGAGCTTCCAGCCCGACTTCAGCACCAGATAGGTAGCCACAAACAACACTGCGTTCAAAACGCCAAGGCCTACCCCGGCCCATAGCACGGCATGCCCGGTTTCCCCGATGTCGCTCTCGACCAAAAAGCCGTAGCGGAAGCCCGAGATCACGTAGAAGAATGGGTTGAACCGGCTGATCGTCTGGAAGACCGGCGACAGATTGTCGATCACGTAGAACGTACCCGAGAGTAGCGCGAGCGGTGCGACGATGAAGTTGGTGACGGCTGCGTTATGGTCGAACTTCTCGGCCCAGATCGAGGTGAGCACCCCCATTAGCGAGAGGAGGATCACGCCCATCAGCCCGAACCAGACAATCGCGACCGGATGCGCAAGGCTAAGTTCCGCGCCGGGATAAATCCAGACCGCCAGCCCCACCGCAAGACCGACCAGGATGCCTCGGGTTACCGCCGCACTGACCAGTCCGGTCAGCAGTTCCAGGGTCGAAAGCGGCGGCATGAGGTAGTCGATGATAGTGCCCTGGATCTTGCCGCCCAGCAGCGAGAAGCTGGCATTGGCGAAGGCATTCTGCATCATGCCCATCACGATGAGGCCCGGCGCGACGAAGGTGGTGAAGTTCACGCCCAGCACTTCGCGCCCGCCGCGACCCAGCGCGACCGAAAATATCACCAGATACAGCAATGTGGTGATCGCCGGGGCCCAGATCGTCTGCGTCTGGACCTTGAAGAAACGGCGCACCTCCTTAATATAGAGGGTCCACAGACCCAGCCGGTTGACCCGGCCGATGACAGGCTCTCCAAACTGGTGAAAAGCTGGATTGGTGGCGGTTTCTTTCATGGGGTCGTTCATTAAATGCTCGCCTAATGACGGGCAATCGATATGGCAAGCGCAGGCTGCGGAACAAGCCCGTGGCCCTCATCGGGCGGCATGGAAACCGCCGGATACGCAGAACGGAATTTTTGGAGAACGCATGAGCTGGACCGACGAACGGATCGAGAAGCTTACCAAGATGTGGGAAAGCGGCTCAACCGCCAGCCAGATTGCCGAGGAACTCGGCGGGGTCAGCCGCAACGCGGTGATCGGCAAGGCACACCGCCTGGGGCTGAAGGCGCGTCCTTCTCCAGTAAAGGAGAAGGCGCCTGCCAAGGCCAAGCCCAAGCCTGCGCCCAAGAAGCCGGAAACGGTCGAGGCCAAGGCCGAGCCTGCACGTGTCACCCCTGCGCCCGCTCCCACACCGGCCCCGCGTCCGGCACCCGCGGCCGCCGCGCCCGAGCAGCAGCGCCCGGCCCAGCCTTCAGGCAACCAGCCGCGCATTGTATCGGTGGGTCCGGGCGGATTTCTGCGGCAGGGGCCCGGCGACCAGCAGTCGCCCATCCCGCCCGCACCTCCGCGCCGCCTCGTTCCGGCCAAGCCCAGCCCCGAGATTGCCGACAAGACAAGCCTGCTCGATCTGAACGACCGGATCTGCCGCTGGCCGATGGGGCATCCGGGAGAGCCGGACTTCCACTTCTGCGGCGATAAGGTGAACCCCGGGTTCCCCTATTGTGTCGAACACTGCGGCCGAGCCTATCAGGCGCAGCTGCCGCGCGGCGCGCGCCGTCCGCCTCCGCCCCTGCCGTTCGGCGGGCCGCGCGTGCGCTGACCCGCAGCAGTATCCGACGCTTGTCATCTGAAAACCCGCCGGTCCGGTACCGGCGGGTTTTTCATGCCGCTACTGCGCCCCCAGCGTTTCCCTCAGATAGGCAATCACTTTCGGCCAACCGTCGGCCCGCACCTTGGCGTTGCCCTCGTTGGATCCGCCCAGGAAGTCCAGGCCCTGCGGATTTTCATCTTTCAAAGGCGGCCCATAAACGGCGTGGTCGGCATCCTCGTAGGCCAGGATCGTGACCTGTGGTGCACCTTGATGCGATCTTGCGCGCTCGGCGACCTGCCGGGCCATCGGACATGACGGCCACAGGCTGTCCGCTTCGCCGCAGATCAGCAGGACGGGGCCCGAGATCGCCTCGACCGGGATGATGGCATCCGCACGCTTGCCAAGCCGGCTCAGACTGTTTGCGTAAAGTTCACCCAGATTTTCGAACGGCAGGTCTGACGCATAGGGTACGTAGGGCACAGGTTCACCGGCCTCGGTCCATGACGAGCCTTTGACCTCGCCTTCCCAGGACATGCCCTGCCATGCGACCGACGAGGGCATGCCTGCAACCACCGCATCGATCTCCGCATGCCTGGTTGCGACCAGCAGCGCGGCCTCGGCGCCCTTGGAAGCGCCCACGATCGCGATCCGGTCGCCATCCACCCCGGGCCGAGCCTTCAGCCATTCGAGCGCAATGGAGAAGGTTTCTAGCGGGGACATGCATCAGTACCTCCGGCTGGCCCGGCAGGCGGTAATAGGACACCGACAGGACGGCGAACCCCTCGGCGGCCAGAGCGCGCGCATCACGGGTGGTGCCCGGACCGATGCCGCCTTCGGATCCGCCAAGCAGAAGGATCGCAGGCGCTGATCCATCCACGCCCTGAGCGGGATAGAAATTGGCGATCAGCCCAGCTTCGTCGACCATGCACCCTTCCGGTGCGGGATCGGCCCGCACCACGGGTGGCGGCCATCCCTGCGCCCGGGCATGGCCACCTGCGGCAATCGTCATCAAAGCAGCGACAGAGCCAATATCCTCATCAATTCCTTCCGCCATTTGAAAGGCTGGAAGGTTAGGCGATGAAGCCGGCCCTCAACGCCGGTCAGGCTGGCCGGCAGAACCAGATGTATGCTTCGGCCCCTTGCCCTTGCCGTTCGCGTCATACGGGCGCTGACCTCGACCGGATCGACGATGAAACGCGCACGCTCCAGCTGCTTCGTGAAGCGGGGGTCGGGTGCGGCAGACCAGATGGCCAGCACGCCTTCGGGCGTCAGCGCACGGCGTGCGGCGGCCAGTCCGGCATTGGAATAGATGCGGTCGTTCTCCGGCGCGCACCAGCCCGTCGGGCCCGTTGTCCACGTCGAGCAGGATCGCGTCATAGCGGCCGGGCCGTCGGCAATGGCATCGGCAACGTCGCCCATGCGCAAGGTGAAGCGCGGATCATCGAATGTGTCGCCGGTCAGCTGCCGCCATCGGCCCTTGGCCCATTCGATGATCTCGGGCACCATCTCGACCACGGTGACCCGCGCATTTGCCGGCGCATTCTTCAGCGCGGCGCGAAGCGTAAAGCCCATGCCGTACCCGCCGATCAGCAGTGCGGGGCGCGCGCATTCGCCAGCCGCTCCAGGCTCATGACCGCCAGTGCTTCCTCCGACCCGCGCATGCGGCGTGCTCATCAGCTCGTTGCGGTCGAGCACGATCATGAAATCGCGGCCATGGGAATAGAGCCGCAGCTCCTCGCCTCCCGGCACCTGCGCGGTTCCCAATAATTCGCGCGCCAGCATCGTTCGTTCTCCTCGTCACGAAAAGGGCCGCCGGATCGCTCCGGCGGCCCCCTTTGTCATGCAATCCGTGAACGGATCAGTCGTCCTTCAGGAACGCGGGCATGTGGTCGGGGTTGCCCCCTTCCTTGCCTTCACCGTTGCTGCCGCCGCCGTCACGGTCGCCGCGTGGACACGCGGTCCGCGGTCGCGCCGCCACCGCCGCGTCCGCCGCGATCGCCGCCGCCACGCGGGCCACGACGGTCACCGCCGCGATCACCGCGCGGTCGCCGCGCGGCTCGCGCGGTTCGCGCGCGGGACGGGTGTCCTCCAGCTCTTCGCCGGTTTCCTGGTCGACGACGCGCATCGACAGGCGGACCTTGCCGCGATTGTCGATCTCGAGGACCTTGACCTTCACTTCCTGGCCTTCGGAGACGACGTCGGTCGGCTTTTCGACCCGCTCGTTCTTCATTTCGGAGACGTGGACGAGACCGTCCTTGCCGCCCATGAAGTTCACGAATGCGCCGAAATCGACGATGTTGACGACCTTGCCGTTGTAGACCTTGCCGACTTCGGCCTCCTCGACGATGCCTTCGATCCACTTGCGCGCGGCTTCGATCTGCGCGAGATCGCGGACGAGCTGATCTTGATCACGCCCTCGTCGTCGATGTCGACCTTGGCGCCGGTTTCGGCGACGATCTCGCGGATCACCTTGCCGCCGGTGCCGATGACGTCGCGGATCTTCGACTTGTCGATCTGCATCGTCTCGATGCGCGGCGCATGAGCGGACAGCTCGGTGCGGGCCGAACCCAGCGCCTTGGTCATCTCGCCCAGGATATGCGCGCGGCCGGCCTTCGCCTGCTCGAGCGCCTTGGCCATGATTTCCTTGGTGATGCCGGCGATCTTGATGTCCATCTGCAGCGCTGGTGATGCCCGCTTCGGTGCCGGCGACCTTGAAGTCCATGTCGCCGAGGTGATCCTCGTCGCCCAGGATGTCGGACAGGACGGCGAAATCGTCGCCTTCGAGGATCAGGCCCATGGCGATGCCCGAAACCGGGCGCTCGATCGGAACGCCCGCGTCCATCATCGACAGACAGCCGCCGCACACCGTCGCCATCGAGCGACGAGCCGTTGGACTCGGTGATGTCGGACAGGATGCGGATCGTGTAGGGGAAGTCCTCCTTCGCTCGGCAGCACCGGGTGCAGCGCGCGCCAGGCCAGCTTGCCGTGGCCGATCTCGCGGCGGCTGGGGACGCCGAAGCGGCCCACTTCGCCGACCGAATAGGGCGGGAAGTTGTAGTGCAGCATGAAGCTCGAGTAGGACAGGCCTTCCAGCCCGTCGATCATCTGCTCGCGATTCCTTGGTGCCCAGCGTGGTGGTGCAGATCGCCTGCGTCTCGCCGCGGGTGAACAGCGCCGAACCGTGGGTGCGCGGCAGGAAGCCGACGATCGCCTCGATCGGGCGAACCTGGTCGAGCTTGCGGCCGTCGATGCGCTGGCCGTCCTTGAGGATGGCGCCGCGCACGATTTCCGCTTCCAGCTTCTTGACCAGCTTGCCCGCGGTCATCTGCGTCTGGCCGTCGGCTCTCGGCATAGTGCGCCTTGGCCTTGGCGCGCGCCTCGTTGAGCGCGTTCGGAACGGGCCGACTTGTCGGTCAGCTTGTAGGCGGCGGCGATATCGTCGCCGATCAGGCCGCGCAGCTCTTCCTTCATGGCCGACTTGTCGTCCGACATGTTGAGCTCCCACGGCTCCTTGGCGGCCTGTTCGGCCAGATCGATGATCGCGTCGATGACCTTGCGGCATTCGTCGTGCGCGAACATCACGGCGCCGAGCATCTCTTCCTCGGTCAGCTCCTTGGCTTCGGATTCGACCATCATCACCGCGTCCTGCGTGGCGGCGACGACCAGGTCGAGACGGCCCTCTTCAAGCGCGGCGTCCTGCTTCGGGTTGAGCATGTATTCGCCATCGACGAAGCCGACGCGGCAGCCGCCGATCGGGCCCATGAAGGGCACGCCGGAAATGGTCAGCGCGGCCGACGCGGCGATCATCGCGACGATGTCGGGCTCGGTCTCGCCGTCATAGGACAGGACCTGGCAGATCACGTTGATCTCGTTGTAGAAACCTTCGGGGAACAGCGGGCGGATCGGACGGTCGATCAGGCGGCTGGTCAGCGTTTCCTTCTCGGTCGCGCGGCGTTCGCGCTTGAAGAAGCCGCCGGGAATGCGGCCGGCGGCGGAGAATTTTTCCTGGTAGTGAACGGTGAGGGGGAAGAAGTCCTGCCCTTCCTTCACCGATCTTGGCGGCGGTGACGGCGCACAGCACCACGGTTTCGCCATAGGTGGCGAGCACCGCGCCGTCGGCCTGACGGGCAATGCGGCCGGTTTCCAGAGTGAGGGTCTTTCCGCCCCACTCCAGCGATACGGTTTTGGTGTCGAACATGTGATTTTCCTTATGAACCCGCGGGGCCCTATTGCCGCGCGGGGCCTACTGCCGGGGATTCCGTCCCGGTCCGGTGCGGGGCCTTTGCTACTGCCCCATGGCCCCCTCGCCGAATTGCGAGGGATAGCCCTTCGAATTCGGAGCCATTCTGACAGGCCCCAGATGCGACGAGGGCGGCCCGTCGGGGCCGCCCTCGGAAACTCTTACTTGCGCAGACCCAGCTTCTGGATCAGCGCGTTGTAGCGCTCGACGTCCTTCCTCTTGAGATAGGCGAGCAGCGAGCGGCGCTTGTTGACCATCACCAGCAGGCCACGGCGCGAATGATTGTCCTTGTGGTGGTCCTTGAAATGCTCGGTCAGGTTGCGAATACGCTCGGTCAGGATCGCGACCTGGACTTCGGGACTGCCGGTGTCGCTGGTCTGACGGGCGTTGTCCTTGATGATTTCCTGCTTCTTTTCGGCGGTAACCGACATAGTTTCACTCCGCGACATCGATTAGAGGTTGAAGCCCCGAACGACCCTGGCCATCGCCGTCCGAAACCTCCATCAGCGCCACCGGCATTGCCGCCGCTTTCGCCCAGACAGTGCCCGTCAGGAATGGGCAGCCCGGACAATCGCCGGCCCTGTCGGACCGCCTCCGCCTCATCCGGGAGCGAGATCGAGAGCCGGGATGTCGTCCAGCCCTGCCTCCAGCGGCAGAAGTATGTTCTGCAAGTGGCGCGCCCTTACCGATTTCGTTCAGTTTGTCCAGCGAAATCGCCTGTTGCAGGCCGAACGGACCCGCGCGCGTGCGCCTGAGATAGGTGACATGGCCGCACCGTTCCAAGGGCATGCGCGATGTCGCGCGCCAGGCTGCGGATGTAGGTTCCCTTGGAAACGTGGCGACCAGGGTGACGCTGTCCGTCAGTTCCAGCGGCGCAGCCGGATCATAGGGATCGGGCCGTCCGCGGTGGTCGCGAACGACGGAATCGATCTCCGCACGCCTGCCGCCTGCCGCCAACGGGCCAAGCGCATGGATCGTCACGCGGCGCGGTCTTCATCTCCACCTCTTCGCCGGCGCGGGCGAGGTCGTAGGCGCGCCTGCCGTCGATCTTCAGCGCCGAATATTTGGGCGGCACCTGCTCGATCTCGCCGGTGAAGGCCTCGCAGATCGCCAGCAGCGCGGCCGCAGGCGGGCGCCGGTCGCTCGTCTCGATCACCGCGCCTTCGGCATCCAGCGTGTCGGTCTGGTGCCGAACTGGATCGTGAACTCATAGGTCTTGGTGGCATCCAGCATCCGCCCGGCCAGCTTGGTCGCCTCGCCGATGGCGATCGGCAGCACGCCCGTGGCCAGCGGGTCGAGCGTGCCGCCATGGCCGACCTTGGCCTTGGCATAGCCGGCCTGCCGCAAGTTGCGCTTCACCGCGCTGACCGCCTGGGTCGAGCCCAGTCCCAGCGGCTTGTCGAGGATGATCCAGCCGCTGGGCGGAAGAGGCTTGCCATCGCGTCACGAAGCGATCAGCTCGGCAAGACCGATGAACAGCTCCTCGCAGCCATTCGCACGGGCGGCCAGACGATATTCTCGATCACCCCCAGATCGGGGAAGAACCAGCTGAAGGCGATCACCCCCACCAGCAGCAGCATGCCGACCGGGCGCAGCCTCTCATAGGCGCGCGCGGCGCGGGGCGGCAGCAGCCCCTCGACGATGTGCGAGCCGTCGAAAGGCGGGATCGGCAGCAGGTTGAAAAAGGCGAGAAAGATATTGATGAGAATGAAATAGTCCAGTCCCGGTGATCGTCCATTGCATGGCCACCGACACACTGGCCGGGTCCAGACCGCGCGCCAGCAGGCCCAGCACGATCGCCGCCATGGCCGCCATCACGAAATTGCTGGCCGGCCCGGCCGCCGCCACCGCCATCATGCCAAAGCGCGGATTATTCAGCCGCCACTTGTTGACCGGCACCGGCTTGGCCCAGCCGAAGACCGGCCCGCCGACCAGCGCCATCGCGCCCGGCAGCAGCACCGTGCCCACCGGATCGACATGGCGCAGCGGATTGAGCGACAGGCGCCGCGCCTCCTTCGCCGTTGGATCGCCCAGCATCAGCGCCGACCCAGCCGTGCGAGACTTCGTGAAAGACGATGGCGACGATCAGGCAGGGTATCAGGATCGCGGCAAGAATGACGGTATCGGACATGGCGGGTCAGATAGGAGCCCGGCGCCGGATTGCACCTGCCATTGTAGCCCGTGCCGGCGCGATCAGCCGCGATTTGCCTCGACGAAATGGCGGCGGCAGAGCGCGATATAGCGGTCGTTGCCGCCGATCTCGGTCTGCTCGCCTTCGCGGATCGCGTTGCCCGCGGCATCGATGCGCAGGTTCATCGTCGCCTTGCGTCCGCAATGGCAGACCGCCTTCAACTCGATCAGCGCATCGGCAATGCCCAGCAGCGCTGCCGAGCCCTCGAACAACTCGCCCCGGAAATCGGTTCGCAGGCCATAGCACAGCACCGGCACGCCCGCCTCGTCCGCCAGCCGCGCGCATTGCCAGACCTGCGCGGTGGTCAGGAACTGCGCCTCGTCGATCAGCACGCAGGCTATCGGGCTGACCGCATGATGCGGCGCGACCGCGTCCCACAGATCGGTGGCTCGGCTCGTACAGATGCGCATCCGCCTGCAGGCCGATACGCGAATGGATCGGCTTGTCATCGCCCCGGTGGTCGAGCGCGGCGGTCCACAGCATGGTCGCCATCCCGCGCTCGCGGTAATTGAAATCCGCCTGCAAAAGCTGGGTCGATTTGCCCGCATTCATGCTGGCATAATAGAAATAGAGCTTGGCCATCGCCGCACTATGCCGATGGCGCGGGCGCAGGCCAGAGCGGAAAGCCGGGACAAACCCGCGTTCAATTGCACAGCTTTGTGATGCGCGCACGGCGCTGGGACCGGTCAGTCCTCGTCGCCCGCGATGTCGCGGCGGACGCGGGGATCGTGCAGCAGCCGCTCGATCCGGCCCGCCTCGTCGAACGTCTCGTCGGCGCGGAACTGCAGCTTGGGCGCGAATTTCAGGCCCAGGCGCTCGGCCACCTCGCGCTGGAAGAAGGCGGTGTTGACCTGCAGCGCCTTGACCACCTTGGCTCTCTTCCGCGCCCAGCAGCGGCTTCACGTAGACCTTGGCCTGCCGAGGTCGGGCGACATGCGCACCTCGGTCACGCTGACGGCATGGGCGGAAATCGTATCGTCATGCACCTCGCCGCGCGACAGCAGTTCGGACAGGATGTGGCGCACCCGTTCGCCGACTTTCAGAACGCGCACCGATTGCTGTTCGGAGGTGGAATTGCGAGCCATGATCAGTCCATCTTGTCCAGTATGCGCTTCAACGAGGCCATGTTGCGCGCCGTAACGCGGCGGTCCAGCTTGCGCTGGATGAACGGTCCGGTCAGCCGGCTGTCGCCCACGCCCTCGACGAAATCGACATAGAGGCACCGGTCGCCAAGCGCGATCCGTTCGGGCCCGCGACCTTCGTAGGCGGCGGTCAGAACGCCGAACTGGTCCGGATCAGCCGCGCCGTCCAGGAACAGCGTGTGGACGCGCTTGTCCTCACCCTCGCCGTGAAAGGGATTGTCCTCGATCGCGGCGCGACCTCGTCCTTGCTGCGCACGGCGGCGAAAGTGTCGAAGCCGAAGCGATCCTTCACGATGAAGGCCAGCATTTCCGACAGCCCGTCGGAAGGCCGCTCGTCGAACGAGAACAGCACATTGCCGCTGGCGACGACGGTCTCGACGTCTTCCAGATCCTCGCGCTCAAGCGCCTCGCGCAGATCGGTCATCTTGAGGCGATTGCCGCCGACATTCATGCTGGCGAAGAAAGCCGCGTAGCGAGGCATCACAGACGCTCCATCAATAACAGAAGCGGCGGGACGAGCGCCGCGCCAGACACAGTCCATGCACAGCCCAGCGTCCTGCCGAGGCACCCAAGAGTAGCCTCGGCATTCTCGCTGCGCCGCTCGATCGTCTCCTGATCCGGATCGTCCGAGCTCACGCTGTTACAGAACGCGCTCGCGCTCCTCGACCTCGAAGACTTCAAGCTGGTCGCCCGGCTTGATGTCGTTCGTGTCGGACAGCACCACGCCGCATTCCAGGCCGGTGCGGACTTCGTCCACATCGTCCTTGAAGCGCCGCAGCGATTCGATCGAGGTGGCCGAAACGATGACATCGTTGCGGGTAAGACGCGCAAACAGACCCTTGCGGATGACGCCTTCTTCCACCAGCAGACCGGCTGCCTTGTCCTTCTTGCCCGCCGGGAAGACCTGCTTGACCTGCGCGCGGCCCACGACGTTCTCGATCCGCTCGGGACCAAGCTCGCCCGCCATGCGCTTCGCGATCTCCTCGGTCAGGTGATAGATGACGTCGTAATACATCATCTCCACCTTGTCCTTTTCCATCTGCTGGCGCGCCTTGGCATTGGGACGCACGTTGAAGCCGATGATCGGGGCGCCCGAAGCCGCCGCGAGCGTCACGTCGCTCTCGGTGATCGCGCCGACGCCCGAATGCAGGACGCGAACCTTGATGAGGTCATTGGACAGCCGGGTAAGCGCGGTCGAGATCGCCTCGACCGAACCCTGCACGTCCGCCTTGATGACGACCGGGAACTCGACCATCTCGCTCTTCAGCGCCGAGAACATGTTCTCGAAGTTCGAGACCGGCATTGCGGTGCGCTTCTCGTTCGCCTTCTCGGTACGATAGCCGGCGACTTCGCGGGCGCGCTGCTCGTTCTCGACCACGTTCAGCACGTCGCCCGCATTGGGCACGCCGCCAAGGCCCAGCACCTCGACCGGAGTCGATGGCCCTGCTTCCTTGACCTGCCGCCCCTTGTCGTCGTGCATCGCACGGACGCGGCCGCTTTCGGTGCCGACGACGAACACGTCGCCGCGCCGCAGCGTGCCGCGCGTGACCAGCACGGTCGCCAGCGGACCCTTGCCCTTGTCGAGCTGCGCCTCGATCACGGTCGCCTCTGCGTCGCGGTCGGGATTCGCCTTCAGCTCGAGCAGTTCGGCCTGAAGGTTGATCGCGTCGATCAGCTTGTCGAGCCCGATCTTGTTCTTGGCCGACACCTCGACGTCCATGCACGTCGCCGCTCATGGCCTCGACGATGATCTCGTGCTCCAGCAGGCGCTCGCGGATCTTCTGAGGGTTCGCCTCGTCCTTGTCGATCTTGTTGATCGCCACGATCATCGGCACGCCGGCCGCCTTGGTGTGGTTGATCGCCTCGATCGTCTGCGGCATCAGCCCGTCGTCGGCGGCCACCACCAGGATGACGATGTCGGTGACATTGGCACCGCGCGCGCGCATCTCGGTAAAGGCTTCGTGGCCCGGGGTGTCGAGGAAGGTGATCATCTCACCGCCCTTTGGTCTTGATCTGATAGGCGCCGATATGCTGCGTGATGCCGCCGGCCTCGCCGCGGGTCACATCGGTGCCGCGCAGCGCGTCGAGCAGGCTGGTCTTGCCGTGATCGACATGGCCCATGATCGTCACGACCGGAGGCACGCGGCTTCAGGCTCTCCTCGGGATCGACGTCCACCGTGGTGTCGATGTCGACGTCGCTTTCCGACACGCGCTGGACGTTGTGGCCGAACTGCTCGACCAGCAGTTCCGCCGTGTCCTGGTCGATGGTCTGGTTGACAGTCACCATCATGCCCAGATTGAACAGTTCCTTGACCAGATCCGCGCCCTTTTCGGCCATGCGGTTGGCCAGTTCCTGCACGGTAATGGCCTCGGGCACGACAACATCGCGCACCTGCTTCTCGCGCGGCTGCTGCTGACCGCGATATTGCGAGCGGCGCTCCTTCTCGCGCGCACGCTTCAGCGCGGCGAGGCTGCGCGCACGCGCGCCCTCGTCGTCGTTCAGGGCCTTGTTGACGGTCAGCTTGCCGCCACGGCGGCGATCGGCGCCCTTGGCTTCGGCGCTGCGCGTATCGCCGCGCGTATCGCGAGCGCCGCCCTTCTTGTCGGCAGCGGGCTTCTTCTCGGCCTTCTTGGGCTCGGGACGCTTGACCGGCGTGAACTTGCGCGGTGCGGGAACGACATCGCCATCACTCGGCATCTGCGGTCGCAGCAGGCTCCGTCCGCCTCGGCGGTCGCTTCGGGCGCGGCCTCCTCTGCGGGCGCAGCGCTCTTCCGCAGGCTTGCTGGCCTGCTCGGCGGCTTCCTTCTGCGCCTCCGCTTCGGCCTTGCGATTTTCCTCGGCGCGCTGACGCTCTTCCTCAAGCGCCTTGGCCTTGGCGTCCTCCTCGCGGCGGCGCGCTTCCTCGGCCATCTTCAGGCGCTCTTCCTCGGCCTCGCGCTGCAAGCCGGGCGACGCGCTCCTGCGGAGTCTCGTCGCTGGGCGCCGGACGGCGCGGCGCGGGCTTGGGCGCGGCAGGCTTGGGCGGAGCCGGCGCGGGCGCAGCGGCGGGAGCCGGCGCAGCTTCGGGCGCCGCGGCAGGCGCAGTCTCGCCCGGCTTCAGGATCTTGCGCTTGCGCTTTACCTCCACGGCGACCTTGTTGGTCCTGCCATGGCTGAAGGTCTGCTTGACCTCGCCCGCGTCCACCGCACGCTTGAGGCCAAGCGGCTTGCGGGTCCGGGTGCTGTTGTCGTTATCGCTCATACTGGTCAAATAACCCTATCAAATCATCTTCGTCGTCACGCCTCGAAAGGCGTCGTCATCTGCTGCGGCCTGCCCCTGCAGGTGCGCCGAACGCGCCCGCCTCTACGGTTCGCTGGCCCGCTGCGCAGCAGGCCCTTCACTCCGGGGGCCAGCGGCGATCACGCCATCATGGCCAAGGTAGTGGTTGAGCCTTGCTAGCAAGGTCGAAACCCGTCCGGCGGCGGCACGGTCGGTCAACGCCAGATGGACGGTATTGTCGCGGCCCAATGCCACAGACAGGGCCGTCCGGTCCAGTGGCAAGCTTGCGCCCGCCTTGCCCGTGCCCTCCTCGATCCTCACCCACGCGCCATGCCTGGTCCAGCCGGCGAGAGCCATCGGATCCCGCATCGCTGGCATGTCCCAGCCACCAGACCTTGCCTGCGCGAGCCGCCTCGGCAATGCGGTCGGACCCGGCCAGCACGTTTCCGGCGCGATACTCGATACCCAGACGGTCGGTCAGCGCACGAACCAGCGCCTGCTGGACAAGATCGGCCAGATCGGCTGGAACGGAAGGCGGCGGCCCCTTGAAGCCGCGCGCCAACGCTCCCTTCAGATGGCCCTTCGCAGTCGCTTCTTCAAGCTCGACCCGCGTAACGCCGATCCAGGCTCCGCGACCGGGCGCCTTGGCATGCGCATCGGGCAGGACGATCACGCCGCCATCGGGCGACGGCCCCATCGCCAGCCGCAACAGGCTCTCGCGCGGGGCAATGCGGCCCGTGATCGACGCATTTGCGCATGGGTCCATCGCCCCGCGCGCCAGAGCGGCGGGTGACGGTGCCCTCGTCGAACTCGGGCACCGTTTCGTCGATGTCGGACGCTAGGGTCTCATTGCTTGGAGTCCGCATCGGCGGCCTCCTGCATGTTCTCGTCGGCGGCAGTCGCCTCGGCCACGGCTTCGTCGGTTACCGCTTCGGCTTCCGAGGAAATCGTGTCATCGGCGGGCTGCCCTTCCATGACCTCTTCCTCGTCCTCGAACCAGTGCGCGCGCGCGGCCATGATGATCTCGTTGCCCTGCTCCTCGGTCAGGCCATAGGCGCCGAGCACGCCGCCCTTGTCCTCGGGGCGACGGTCGCGCTTCATCGGCGGGCCGCCTGCGGGGCCGCCACGGCGGCGGGGTCCTTCGCGGCGCTTGGCGATCAGCTCGTCGGTGGCAAGGTCGGCCAGATCGTCCAGCGTCAGGATGCCGGCATTGCCCAGCACGCACCAGCATTTCCTCGTTCAGATGCGGGATCTCGGCCAGCGCGTCGTCCACGCCCATCTCGCGGCGGGCGGTGCGGAAGGTTTCCTCGCGGCGCTCCAGCGCCTCGATCGCGCGTGACTGCAGCTCTTCGGCAAGGTCCTCGTCGAAGCCCTCGATACCGGCCAGTTCGTCGCGGTCGACATAAGCGACCTCCTCCAGCTCGGTGAAACCTTCGGCCACCAGCAGCTGCGAGAGCGTCTCGTCGACGTCCAGCTCTTCCTCGAACATCTTCGAGCGTTCGGCGAATTCCTTCGACCGCTTCTCGCTCGATTCCTGCTCGGTCATGATGTCGATCTGGCTCTCGGTCAGCTGCGAGGCCAGACGCACGTTCTGGCCGCGGCGACCGATGGCAAGCGACAGCTGATCGTCGGGGACGACCACCTCGATGCGGCCCTCTTCCTCGTCGATGACGACGCGGCTGACGGTCGCGGGCTGAAGCGCGTTGACGACGAAGGTCGCGGTGTCCTCGCTCCAGGGGATGATGTCGATCTTCTCGCCCTGCAGTTCCTGCACGACGGCCTGCACGCGGCTGCCCTTCATGCCGACGCAGGCGCCGACGGGGTCGATGCTGCTGTCGTGGCTGATCACGCCGATCTTGGCGCGGCTGCCCGGGTCGCGGGCCGCCGCCTTGATCTGAATGATGCCGTCGTAGATCTCGGGCACTTCCTGCGCGAACAGCTTCTTCATGAATTCGGGATGCGCACGGGACAGGAAGATCTGCGGGCCGCGATTCGATCGGTCGACCTTAAGGATAAGGGCGCGAATGCGTTCGCCGACGCGGGCGACCTCGCGCGGGATCTGCTGGTCGCGGCGGATGATCCCCTCGGCCCGGCCCAGGTTCACGATCACGTGACCGAATTCGACCGACTTGATCACGCCGGTGATGACTTCGCCGGCACGGTCCTTGAATTCCTCGTACTGACGCTCGCGCTCGGCATCGCGGACCTTCTGGAAGATCACCTGCTTGGCCGACTGCGCGTCGATACGGCCCAGGTCGACCGGAGGCAGCGGATCGACGATGAAGTCGCCCACCTGCGCGCCGTCCTGCAGCTTCTGCGCCTGTTCGACCGACACCTGCTTGAAGTAGTCCTCGACCTCCTCGACCACCTCGACCACGCGCCACAGGCGCAGATCGCCGGTCTGCGGGTCCAGCTTGGCGCGGATGTCGTTCTCGGCGCCATAGCGGTTGCGGGCGATCTTCTGGATCGCCTCTTCCATCGCTTCGATCACGATGGACTTGTCGATCATCTTTTCGCTGGCCACGGCATTGGCAATCGCCAGAAGCTCTGCGCGGTTCGCCGAAATCGCATTCGCCATGTTAGTCGTCTTCCCTGCTCAATTCAGCGGAGGCCCGCCTGCTCAGCGCAGCGGAACCCGTATGTCGCCCGCCGCATAATAGTTCGCCGTCGAAAGCGCCAGAACTAGTCCGCGTCCTCTTCCGACATATCCTCGACTTCCGTCAACTTCGTCCGCGCCTGTCGTGTCCAGCGGCACGGTCGACTTGATCAGCCGGTCGGTCAGCATCAGCTTGGCCGAATGAATGTCCGCCAACGGCATCGTAACCGCGCCCAGCTTCTTGTCCTCGACCGTCACCATGCCGTCGGCAAACGCGGTCAGGTCACCCTGAAAAGTTCGCTTGTTGCCGGCGGGCGCCTCGGCGTCCTTCGACAAAGTGATGCGCGCCTCGTAACCCACCCAGTTCGCGAAATCCTTGGCGCGGGTCAGCGGACGGTCGATCCCGGGGGAGGAGACTTCCAGCCGGTACGCGCCCTTGATCAGTTCGTCGCCAGCGTCCTCGCGCGCGTCGATGGCATCGGAGATGCGGCGCGAGATCGCCATGCACTGATCAATGACCAGCTGGCCCGTCTCCGGGTTTTCGGCCATGACCTGGAGCGTCCGCTCGTCATCCGAACCGAACAGCTTCACGCGCACGAGTTCGAAGCCGGAAGCGGTGACTTCCTGTTCGATCAGATCGGTGAGGCGCGCGAGGTCGGTCATGCAATTCCTTCGTTCTGTACCCGCGCCGCCAATAGGAAAAACGCGCCGGAGCCCTGCGGCACCGGCCCGGCTTTGTACGCGACAATGTCGGGATGAGTCGGCAGATAGTCGCAGCAGCCGCAAAAAGCAAGCCGCGTCGGCGGATCAGGCCGCCTTGCCGCTCTCGCCGCTGTCGCTTCCCGCCTCGTTCAGCCCATGCTTGCGAATGCAGTGGCGCAGCTGGTCATAGCTGAGCCCCAGCGCTTCGGCCGCGCGGCGCTGGTTCCAGCGATGGCGATCCAGCGCGGATTCGACGATTGCCCGCTCGTGCCCGTCCACCGCGGCACGAAGATCGGTGACGGCCGCGAAATCGAAAACCGGCTTAGCTCTACAGGCGGCATCGCCTCCGGTCGGCTCCGCCTGTGGCCGCGACGATGCCCTGGGCGCCCATGGCGAGGCGAAGGGGTCGAACACGACCGCTCCCACCGGCGTCTTCCAGTCGTCCCAGCGATAGACCGCGCGTTCGATGACATTGCGCAATTCGCGCACATTGCCCGGCCAGGAATGCGCCTCAAGCTGCTCGATGACGCTTTCGGAAAATCCGGGCCATTCGTCCCACATCAATTCCGCCGCCATGCGCCGGGCGAAGAAGTCGGCGATGACGATGATGTCGCCTTCGCGCGCGCGAAGAGGCGGCAATGTTATCACCTCGAAGCTCAAGCGGTCGAGAAGGTCGGCCCGGAACTCGCCCCGCTCGGCCAGAGAGGGCAGATCCTCGTTCGTGGCAGCGACGATGCGGACATCGACCGTAATCGGGCGCGACGATCCGATCCGCGTAACCTCGCCGTATTCGACCGCGCGCAACAGGCGCTCCTGAGCTGCCATGGACAAGCGTGCCGAGTTCATCAAGGAACAGCGTGCCGCCGTCTGCTTCCTCGAACCTGCCGATGCGCGCCTTGGTCGCGCCCGTAAACGCACCCGCCTCATGACCGAACAGTTCCGCCTCGATCAGCGTTTCGGGCAGCGCGGCACAGTTCATCACCACCAGCGGTTCACCCCAGCGGTCGGACAGGTGGTGAAGTCGTTCGGCGATCAGCTCTTTGCCGGTTCCGCGCTCGCCGATAACGAGGACGGGGCGGGAAAGCGCGGCAGCACGACTGGCCCGCTCGATCGCGTCGAGAATGGCCTTGGACTGGCCGACAAACTGCTTTCCCCGATCCATTCCCCGGAATTTAGCGCGAATGCCCAACTCTTGGCAATATTTTCGGACGACTTACGGGGGTCATGCGCTCAACCTGTTGATTTTAAGGGATTCGTCAACTTGGCACACTCTCTGCAAGGTCTTTGGCATAGTTCGAAGATGTGGGGACATCATGTTTAGTTTTCGTCAATCCGGTACGATCGGCCCAGTAGCCACCAGCCTATTCGCTGCGATCGCGATGCTTTCGCTCAGCGCCTATGCAGTGCGCGACCTGGCCTGCTCGTTCCCGCCGGTCTGCGACGTCAAGCTGGTATCGCCGGCCAAGGCCCCTCCGGCCCTGGCCTATGTGCTGGCCTGAAGCTGATATCCCCGAGAGGACAGTATGAACGACAAGAAGCAGCTTACCCCCGAAACGGACAAGCAGACAGCGCCCGCCCAGGACGGTCGAAAGCTGTCCGATACCCCATGGACCGACGACGATGCAGCCGCATCGCGCTTCGACCGCGAAGTGGCGCGCTTGATGACCGACCGCGAGCGTGCCGAAAAGGCCGGGCGGGAAAGAGGTGAATCGCGCCGCCAGCGCGACTATGATGACGATGAGCCGATCCGCTTTCGCGGCGGCAGCAGCCTGAGGCAGAACGGAGCCCAATTGATGGGAATTTTTTCGCGCACCCGTGACATCATTGCCGCCAACTTCTCGGACATGATCGAGAAGGCCGACGATCCCGAAAAGATGATCCGCATGATCATCGTCGAGATGGAGGAAACGCTGGTCGAGGTTCGTGCAGGCGCCGCCCGCACCATTGCCGACCAGAAGGAAATGCAGCGTCACGCGGTGAAGCTGGAGGGGCTGCAGGCCGACTGGGCCGACAAGGCGCAGCTGGCCCTGTCAAAGGGCCGCGAGGATCTGGCCCGTGCCGCGCTGATGGAAAAGCGCAAGGCATCCGACCTGGCCCGGCAGCTGTCCGAGGAAATGGACGTGCTGGAACAGAGCCTGCGCGCCAACGAGGAAGACATCGCCAAGCTGCAGCAGCGCCTGCGCGAGGCGCGTAGCCGGCAGTCGATGATCGCGGCCCGCCTCGAAAGCGCGGAGAACCGCGTCCGCCTGCGCAAGCTGATGACCACCGAGCGCGTCGACGAGGCGCTCGCCCGGTTCGAGATGCTGGAGCGCCGCGTCGATTACGCCGAGGGGCACGCCGATGCGCTGGGCATGGCCATGAAGGGCGAGCCGTCGCTTGCCGAACAGATCGAGGGGCTGTCCGCCGTCGACAAGGTCGACGAGGAACTGGAGGCGCTCAAGCGCTCGATGGGCAGCCAGAACGAGAAGAAGGAGGACTGACCCGTGGAAGGTGTGCTTGCAATTATCTGTATCTTCGTCGTCCTTCCGGCGCTGATCTTCCACTATGTCACCAAATGGAAGACCGCGCCCACGCTGACCCAGGGCGACGAGGCGATGCTGGACGAGCTCTACAAGCTCGCTCGCCGCCTCGACGAACGGATGGACACGGTCGAGCGCCTGGTCGCCTCCGACCACGACGAATTCTCCAAGCCGCGCCTGATCGCCGATCAGGAAGCCGACAACGTAAAGCTGGCCGAGCTGGAACGCATGATCAAGGAAAGGAACGCACAATGAGCAGCACCGAACGCACCCGTTTTTACCGTGACAAGGTGAACGGCAAGTTCCTGGGCGTCAGTGCCGGCCTTGCCGACTACACCGGGATCGACGCGATCTGGATCCGCCTTGGCTTCCTGGTTGCCACCATCACCATGGGCTGGCCGATCCTGATCTATATCGCGATGGGCATGATGGCGCCGAACAAGCCGGCCCACCTCTACACGGACCGCCAGGAACAGCAGTTCTGGCAGGGCGTACGCCAGTCGCCAACCCGCTCGGCGCGCGAGGTGAAGGCCCGGTTCCGCGACATCGACCGCCGCCTCGCCCATGTCGAGGAATTCTACGTCAGCGGCAATCGCCAGCTTTCGAACGAGATCGAGAAGCTGCGCTGAGGTTCCACTTTCACGAAAGGCATCCAACGATGGCCGACGAACTTGCTCTTCTGATACCGCTTGCGCCCTTCATCATGATCTGCCTGATCATCTGGACCAAGCACCAGTCCAAGATGGCCGAGCTGAAGGTGAACGCCACGGCAGAAAAGGCCGCGCAATATGCGCAGCATACCGCGCAGCTGGAAGAGCGGGTCCGCGTGCTGGAGCGGATCATCACCGACAAGGGCACCGACATCGCCCGCCAGATCGAGGCGCTGCGCGAAGAGGAAAGCGACCAGCGCCTGGGCGAGCATGTCAGGACCCCCGTCAAGCCGCGTCACGAGGTGTAACGATGGAAGACCTGCTTACTCCTGCCGTGCTGGGCGTCGGCGTCGTCTCTTTCGCGATCGCCTGGGTGGTGAATACCGCGATCCGCGTCAGTCACGGATATCCGCTGGAAAACAGCTGGGGCAAATCCGTCTATCCGCAGAAGGACACCGAGACGGCCGAGCGGCTGAAGCTGGCGAGCCAGGAGAACGCGCAGCTTCGCGCAGAACTCGGTTCGGTCAAGGACCGCCTGTCCAATGTCGAGCGGATCGTCACCGACAGCGGCTACCGGCTCACGCATGAGATCGAGGCCCTTCGGTCGCCGGAGACCCGATCACCGGACATGCGCTCACCCGACAAGGAAGGACAGTTCCAATGAGCTTCTGGTCCGCCATCGTCATCATCGTCCTGATCGTGTCGGTCACGCAGATGATCCGGTCGCGTCATAACGCCAGCGCCGGTTTCGCCACCGACAAGGATGGCCAGCCGATCGCCCGCGACACCAGCGGCGAGGAAGAGCGGCTTCGCGCCGAGATCGCCGAGCTGAAGGAGCGGGTGCACGTGCTGGAACGCATTGCCACCGACGAACGCCAGAAGCTCGGCCTGGCCGAAGAGATCGAGCTGCTGCGCGACCGCTGAGAGGAGGCTGATCCATGAGCTTCGAAATCAGTTCCATGGCCCTGTTCGCACTGGGAGGGCTGACCATCGTGACCGCCGCGCTGCTGTATGGCTGGCAGGGCTGGCTGGCGCTGAAGATGCGCGAGGCCGAGATGGGCAGCGCGGCCTTTGCCCCTTCGCCTGCCCGCGATGTCGGCGATGCACCAGCCGCCGCGCGGATCGAGCTGGCCGACCTGAAGGAGCGGGTCCGCAGGCTGGAGGCGATCGCCAGCGGGGTCGACCTCTAAGCCCCTTGCGATGCCTGCGCGGCACGGCTAGCTCCGCCCGCATGCGATCCATCGACGATATTGCCGAGGAATACGAGTTCCTCGAAGGCGACGAACGGTACCGGCTGCTGATCGAGCTGGGCCGCGAGCTGGAGCCCATGCCCGCCGCGCTCAAGACCGAGGCGACGCAGGTCAGGGGCTGCTCCGCCGCCGTCTGGGTCTATCCGACGCGGGACGGCGACCGGCTGCATTTCATGGCCGACAGCAATGCCGCCATCACCAAGGGCATCGTCGCGCTGGTCATCGCCGCTGTGCAGGACCGCCCGGCTGCCGAGGTGGCAGGCACCGACATCGAAGCCGCGCTGGCGCCTTTCGACCTGAGGAACCAGCTGTCGTCGAACCGGACGCAGGGCGTGCCCAACATGATCGCGCTGATCCGCGAAACCGCGGCGCGAATCGCGGCCGAGGGCTGACCTCGCCAGCCGCCCTCCGGGGGGAGAGCGGTTGACACAGGCGACACATCCTACAACCGCTGTCATCCGCCGCAAAGCTGCGGAATAGCGCCGTTTCCGGCCGCCCGGTTGACAGCTGTGGGGGGTCGGGAAAATCGACGGGATGAAAGAGCCTTCGGACCGCGCCGGTCCGCATATCGCTCTGGGCGCCGCAGCCGCCGTAGGACAATAAAACATCCCCGAACCGCAATGCGCGGCGGCCATCGCCTAGCATTATTTTCCGCCGCGGATAATTCCAAAGATGCTGCCCTAGCCCGATGATCGCTGGGCGTCTCGCTGCCCCCGGGCTATCCTGTGCCCACTGAAAACGGGGCGAGGTGCAGCTTGACCGCCATACATTACGACGCGCGGCTTCGCGACGACGACCGCCGCACGCAGATCTATGCCGGCGACATCCATGTCATATCGTCGCGCCCCGCGATGCGGGCGCTGGCGGACTGGGCGCGCGAATTGCTGGTGGCGGGATTTGCCGACGACGATCCGGAAACGATCCAGCACCGCGTGCCCGTAGAGCGTTTCGTCGAGCTGTTCGCGCCGATCAAGCCGCGCTTCATCCATCACCCGCGCACCTGGGACCTGCTGTGCGCGGTGGTGGAGGAGATGGGGCTGGACCCGCGCGAAACCTATCTCGACGTGCCGCGCCTGCGCGGCGTGACCAGTCACGGCTATCTGAGGTCGGGCGTCGGCTATGCGTTTCCGATGCACCGCGATACCTGGTGGGCCGCGCCGATGCAGCAGATGAACTGGTGGCTGCCGATCTTCGAGATCGAGAGCGGCAACACGATGGCGTTTCACCCGGCCTGGTGGAACCGTCCGATCCAGAACAGCTCGGGCGAGTTCGACTACTACGAGTACAACCGCGTCTCGCGCGGGGCTGCGGCCGAGCAGGTGAAGACCGACACGCGCCCCCAGCCCCGCATCACGCTGGATCCCCCGCCGCTCGACACGCCCTCTGTCCGGCTGGTGGCGCCGGTGGGCGGGGCAATCCTGTTTTCGGGCCAGCACCTGCATTCGACCGTGCCGAACGACAGCGGGCGCACGCGCTTCAGCATCGATTTTCGCACGATCAACATCGCGGACGTGCGCGCAGGCCGGGGCGCGCCCAACATGGATTCGGCCCCCGCAGGCACGTCGCTGCGCGACTTCCGCCGCGTGAGCGACAAGGCGCGCATGCCCGAGAAGATTGCCCTGTCGGTCGATCCGCGCCGCATCCCGTTCAAGCAGGCGGTGTTCCAGCCGCCCGCATCGCTGCTGGCCGAGCTGGCGGCGGAGAACGCGGCCCGCACCGCCGCCTGAAGCGCGCCTGACGGCCGGGCGCACGCTTGCGCCCGGCGGCGGGCCAGCGCATGACGCGCGGATGCAAAGATTGATCCTGCCGCTCGCCGCCCTGCTGATTTCCCGCCCTTCCCGCTCATGCCCGGACGCCCCCGGAAAGCGAGGCGCAGGGCGCTGCAGAAACCGGCGCGGATGCGCGGCTTCGGGCACTCTACGAAGCCGATCACGCCTGGGTCATCGCTGACAGCCAGCGGACCGAAAAGGCGGACGGGCGCAGCGAGGCCGGGCCGCGCCTGTCGTCCGTCACGCCCGAGGCGGAAGCGCGCCGCGCCGACCATGCGCGCACCATGCTGGCGCGGCTTGACGCGATCCCCGCGGCGCAGCTGTCGGCCGCAGAGGCGATCAACGCCGCCGTGTTTCGCGCCTTGCTGGAAGAGCGGATCGGCGATGCGGAGTATCGCACGTTCGAGATGCCGTTCAATTCGGACAGCAATTTCTGGACCTATCTGGATGCGCGCTCGCCCTATGCCAGCGTGGAGGATTCCGAGAACTACATCGCCCGCATGCGCGATGTGCCCCGCTATTTCGCCGAACATGTCGCCAATGCGCGCGCGGGATTGCAGCGCGGCTTCAGCGTGCCGCGCGTTTCGCTGGAAGGACGCGACGCCTCGATCGAGCCCTACACGAGGGCCGAAGGCAATCCGTTCCTTAACGCGTTCGAGCAGATGCCCGCCAGCATCCCCGCCGCCGAGCAGGCGCGCCTGCGCTCCGAGGCGGAAGACGCGGTCGCAGGCAGCATCGTGCCCGCCTATCAGAGCCTGCTGGCGTTCATTCGGACGGAATATCTGCCCGGCACGCGCACCAGCCTGGCGGCCAGCGACCTGCCCGAAGGCGAGGCGTTCTATGCGCAGCAGATCCGCAAATATACGACGCTGGACCTGACTGCGCAGCAGATCCACCGGATCGGCCTGTCCGAGGTCGCGCGGATCGAAGGCGAGATGCGCGCGATCATGCAGGAGGTCGGCTTCACCGGCACCATCGCCGAATTCAACGAGGCGCTGCGCAGCGATCCGCAGTTCATCGCCCGCACGCCCGACGAGCTGATGGGCGTCTCGGCCTATGTGGCGAAGCGGGTCGACGGGCGGATCGGGGATTATTTCGGCTTCCTGCCGCGCCACCGCTTTGCGATCCGACCGGTCGCCCCCGCCCTGGCCCCCTATTACACGGCGGGGCGCGGCGGGCTGGATGCGTGCCAGATGAACACGCACGACCTGCCCTCTCGCCCCTTGTACAACATCCCGGCGCTGACCTTGCACGAATGCAGTCCGGGCCACAGTTTTCAGGCGGGCGTCGCGCTGGAGCAGGCCGAGATGCCCGCGTTCCGGCGCGAGACCTATTTCAGCGGTTTCGGCGAAGGCTGGGGTCTCTACACCGAATATCTGGGCGAGGAGATGGGGATCTATCGCACGCCCTATGAACGGTTCGGGCGGCTGAGCTACGAGATGTGGCGTGCGGCGCGGCTGGTGATCGACACCGGCATCCACGCCTATGGCTGGGACCGCGAGCGGGCGATCGACTACCTCGCCTCGCGCACCGCGCTGTCGCGGCACGAGGTCGGGACCGAGGTCGACCGCTATATCAGCTGGCCGGGACAGGCGCTGGCCTACAAGCTGGGCGAGCTGACCATGCGCCGCGTGCGGGCAAAGGCGGAGGACGCGCTGGGTCCGCGCTTTGACATTCGCAAGTTCCACGATGTCGTGCTGGCGCTGGGTTCGGTGCCGCTGCCGGTGCTGGAGCAGCGGATCGACGCGTTGATCGCCGATGGTGGTCAGGGCCTGCCGGGTGTCGTTTACGACTGATTGGCTGGCGACCAGGCGCCGTTCATGCCGGACTGCGCCCGAGGAAGGCTGAGCCTGACCAGCAGGCCGCCCAGATCCTCGCTTTCGCCCAGCACGACCGAGCCGCCGTAGATCTCGACCACGTCGCGCACGATGGCGAGGCCGAGGCCGGTGCCGGGCTTGTTGGTGTCCAGCCGCGCGCCGCGGGCGAACAGCTTGTCACGGTCGCGCGGCTCGATGCCCGCGCCGTCATCCTCGATCCAGATCTCGCATTGCGGGGCACCCGGCACCGCGTCCACCGTGACGAATACGCTGCCGCCCCCGTACTTGGCCGCATTCTCGATCAGATTGCCTAGGATCTCGTCGAGGTCCTGCCGCTCGATGGCGACCATCGCGCGGCTGTCGCCGGCCTTCGCTCCGTCAAGGTCGAAGCGGACTGACGGGTAGAGACGCGCCACCGCACGCTCTACCGATTCGGCGGATTCGTGCACATCGGCGCGCGACAGGCCCACCGCGCGGCGACCCAGCGCACGGGCGCGGGCAAGGTGGTGGTCGACCTGCCGCCGCATCGCCGCGACCTCGCGCTCGACCATTTCCGGCAGGTTGTCCGCATGGGCAGCGGCGGCATTGTTGAGCACGGTCAGCGGCGTCTTGAGCGCGTGGGCGAGATTGCCGGCGTGGGCGCGTGCTTCCTCGGCCTGTCTTTCCGAATGGGCGAGCAGCGCGTTCAGCTCCTCCACCATCGGCTGGACTTCCAGCGGCAGCGGCTGGGTCACGCGGGTGTCGCCGGTCATGCGGATGCGCTGGATCGCCAGCCGCACGCCGCGCAGGGGGGACAGGCCCAGCCAGATCTGCAGCGCCGCCATCGCGATCAGCCCCAGCGCCAGCGCGGCGAAGCTGTAGACGAGGATGGTACGGATGCGCGCGATCTGGAGGTCCAGCTCCTCGCGGCTGGCGGCGACGACGAACCACCACTGCGTATCGCTGCCGGGCAGGTAAATCGGGCGCTGCATCATGCGCAGCGTCTCCTCCGCGAACTGGTCGCTGTCATAGACCAGCGGCTCCATGTGCTCCGCCTCGCGCACGGTCAGCGTGCGGTCCCACAGCGAGCGGGAGGGAAAATCCTCGTGCCCGTTGCCGGTAATCTGCCAGTAGAGACCGCTATTGGGTTCAAGGAAGCGCTGGTCGCCCAGCGGGCGCGAGAAGAACACCTCGCCATCCGGGCCGATTTCGGCGGAGGCGACCATCGCGGTCAGCATGTAGTCGAGCTGTTCGTCGAAATTGCGGGTGATGAGGCCGGTGAGCGCCCGGTCGAGCGCAATGCCGCCCGCGAGCAGCAGGAACGCCGTCCACGCAATGGCGATCAGCATCATGCGGCGCGAGAGCGAGCCGGTGTGGCCCGCACCCAGCTTCACGCCCTTCAGCTTCAGCCGTGCAAGGGCGGGCGGACGGACCGCTGCAGGCGGCGCGGGATCGGGCGCGGCCCGGTCCGTCCCGGCGCCGGAGCCTGATGCCGCTTCATACAGCTCCGCCACCGTCCGCGTCAGCTGCGGGGCGCTTCGGCGGGATCGTCGAGGCTATAGCCAAGGCCGCGGATGGTGGTGATGACATCGGCGCCCAGCTTCTTGCGGATGCGCGTGACGAAAACCTCGATCGTGTTGGAATCGCGGTCGAAATCCTGGTCGTAGATATGCTCGATCAGCTCGGTCCGGCTGACGACCTTGCCCTTGTGGTGCATCAGGTAGGACAGCAGCTTGTATTCCTGCGCGGTCAGCTTCACCGGCTCGCCGTCCAGCGTGACGCGGCCCGCACGCGTGTCCAGCCGCACCGGTCCTGCCGTCAGCTCGCTGCTGGCATTGCCGGTGGAGCGGCGGATCAGCGCGCGGAGGCGGGCGATCAGCTCTTCGGTCTGAAAGGGCTTGGCAAGGTAATCGTCGGCGCCCGCATCGAGGCCGGCCACCTTGTCGGACCAGCTGTCGCGCGCGGTCAGCACCAGCACGGGAAAGTTGCGCCCCTCCTTGCGCCACATGCCCAGAACGGTCAGCCCGTCGATCTCGGGCAGGCCAAGGTCGAGCACGACCGCGTCGTAATCCTCTGTCGAACCGAGGAAGTGCCCATCCTCGCCGTCGGTGGACAGGTCCACCGCATAGCCATTGGATTCGAGCGTGTTCTTGAGCTGGCTGCCCAGCGTGGGTTCATCCTCGACGATCAGGATCCGCATGCACTCTCCGACATTGGCGGGCCGCGCCGGTGTTGGCGCGCCGCAATTTCATCGCAAGAGATGGGGGCCGCGCCGGAACGGGTCAAGCCGCGCCCTGCGTGCAGCGTGCATAAGCGGGCAAGCGGCGTGTATATGGGAAGGGCGCAGCGCCCCTCAGCGGCGACGTCCGACCACGCGGCCGGTGCGCGCATCGACATCGACGAACACAACGCGCCCGCCGTCCTCCATGAATTTCAGGCGGTAGATCATGGCCGCGCTGTCGAATTCCGGCCCCAGATAGCGCGAATCGCCCATGCGGGGGATCACGTTGCGCTCGATCTGCCGCAGCGGCAGCACATTGCCCGCGCGCAATTCGCGGCGGGCTTCGCTCTGCTCGTCGCGCGGCTGCGCCATGGCCGAGGGCGCGGCGAAGGGCGCGGCAAGCCCGCACAGAAGCAGCGCGCCCACCCCCATCTTCAGAAAGGAAGGCATTTTTCGAAAGGAGGATGCAGCGCTCATGATGGGAGACTGCCTAAGCCCCGCGCATTGAACAAGGCGTGAATGTTACGCCCCGGCAAGAGGAGGCACCCCCCGTTGCCGGAACGCAACATATTCAATTATTGGACAAGTTCGAATGTTGTCGAGAGCGTGACCTGCGTCGCGACCTGCCCGGGGCGGGTCGGGGTCTTGGGCGCAGGGGACGCGGACTGCACCATCACGGCGCGGTCCTGCATCGGCATGGCCATGTCCATCGATTCCGATACCGCCAGCAGCCGCGCATTGCCAAAGCCCGCCATGCGCGCATAGTCGCGGGCCTGCGCCATCGCCTGGTCGAATGCTGCCTTGCGCGCCTGCGCCCTGGCATTGCTGTCGTCCACGATGCCCCAGCTGGGCCCGCTGATATTGGTCGCGCCCGCTGCCACCAGCGCGTCCAGCGTTTCGCCCACCGCGTCCACGTCGCGCAGTTCGATGGTGACATTGTTCGACGCCTCGTAGCCCGTAAAGCGCGGCTGGTTGCCGTCGCGGTAATCGTACTGCGGGTTCAGGCGGATGCCGCTGGTCTGGACAAAATCGCGCTTGATACCCAGCGCGTCCAGCCGCTGCAGCACCTTGTCCATGGCGGCGGCGTTCTGCTGCATCGCGGCCTGCGCCGTCGGTGCCTGCGTGGTGACGCCCGCCCCGACGGTCGCCTTGTCGGGATCGCCCATCACCTGCTGCATCACCTGAAGCTCGACCACCGGGCCGGAGGACTGGATGTCGACCTCGGCCGCATGGACCGGCAGGGCGGTGGCGGCGGCCATCGCCGCCATCGCGGGGACGGCGGCAAGGGTCGTTATGGACTTGCGGAAACGAAGCAAGGCGGTTCTCCTGTTGTTATCGTCCTATAAAGACGGAGCCATGCTGGCTGTTCCTTGAACGTGTCTGCGGGAACGCTTGCAGGGCGCGCGCGGGCGGACTAGGCGGCGGCGATGGCACAACCTCCCGTACTCTCGCTTGAAGGCATCGGCCTGCAGCAGGGCGGCCTGACCGTGAACGACGGCTGGCTGTTCCGCGATCTCGACCTGCATATCGGCCCGCGCGACCGGATGGCGCTGATCGGGCGCAACGGCGCGGGCAAGACCACGCTGATGAAGCTGATCTCGGGCGAGGTCGAGATGGACCGGGGGAAGCGCGTGATCGTGCCCGGCACCCGCGTCGTCATGCTGGAGCAGGAGCCCGATTTCTCCGGCTGCGCGACATTGATGGACTATGCGCTGGGCGGCGACGATGCGCCCCAGCGGTTCGAGGTGGAGGCCATCGCCGACCAGATCGGCATCGACATGACGCGCGATCCAAAGGCGGCCAGCGGAGGCGAGAAGCGCCGCGCCGCCATCGCCCGCGCGCTGGCGAGCGAGCCCGACGTGCTGCTGCTGGACGAGCCGACCAACCACCTCGACCTGTCGGCGATCGACTGGCTGGAGGACTGGCTGAACCGCTATACCGGCGCTTTCGTCACCATCAGCCACGACCGGACCTTCCTGACCCGCCTGACCCGCACGACATTGTGGCTGGACCGGGGCGCATTGCGGCGCAAGGAAGTGGGTTTCGGCGGATATGAGGCGTGGGAGGACCAGGTCTATGCCGAGGAAGCGCGCGCGGCGGAACGGCTGGACGCAAGGCTGAAGCTGGAGGCGCACTGGCTGCAGCGCGGCGTGACCGCGCGGCGCAAGCGCAACCAGGGCCGGCTTGAGAAACTGTGGGAAATGCGCGCGGCGCGTGCGGCGATGATAAACCCGCAGGGCACGGCCAAGATGCAGCTGGCCGCCGACGACAGCAAGACCAAGAGCGTCATCACCGCCGAGCATATCACCAAGGCGTACGGTGACCGCACGGTCATCAAGGACTTCAGCCTGCGGATCCAGCGCGGCGACCGGATCGGCATCGTCGGCGGCAATGGCGCGGGCAAGACCACGCTGCTCAAGATGCTGACCGGCGAATTGCAGCCCGACAGCGGCGAGGTCATCCTGGCCAAGAACCTGTCGGGCGTGATGATCGACCAGCAGCGCAGCCTGCTCTCGGACGAGAAGACGGTGCGCGACGTGCTGGCCGAGGGCGGCGACTGGATCGATGTGCGCGGGGTGCGCAAGCATATCCAGGGTTATTTGAAGGAATTCCTGTTCGATCCGGGGCTGGTCGAGGCGAAGATCGGCACGCTGTCAGGCGGTGAGCGTTCGCGCCTGCTGCTGGCCCGCGAATTCGCGCGCACGTCGAACCTGCTGGTGCTGGACGAGCCGACCAACGATCTCGACCTGGAAACGCTGGACCTTTTGCAGGAAGTGATCGCGGATTACGACGGCACGGTGCTGATCGTCAGCCACGACCGCGACTTTCTCGACCGCACGGTGACGGTGACTTTGGGTCTCGACGGCAGCGGGACGGTGGACATCATAGCGGGCGGCTATGCCGACTGGGAGCGCAAGCGCAAGGACCGCACGCAGAACAGCGGGCCGAAGAAAGCCGCCGCGCCGCCTCCTCCCCCGCCGCAGAAGAAGGTCAAGCTGTCGTACAAGGACCAGCGCGACTATGATCTGCTGCCGGGCCGGATCGAGGCGCTGGAAGGCGAGATCGCGGCGAACGAGGATGCGCTGGCCGATCCCGATCTCTACGGTTCAGATCCGGCGAAATTCGCCGCACTGACCGCGAAGCTGGAAAAACTGCGCACCGAGAAGGACGCGGCGGAGGAACGCTGGCTGGAATTGGCCGAAGAGGTGGAAGCGCTGGAAGGATAGGGCGGCAGGACCTCTGGCGCGTTTCGCCCGTTGATGGCGAAACGCAAAGGAGATCCCATGCTACGTCCGATCCTGATGGGCCTTGTCGCCGGACAACGATCCATGACCCCGCTGGCTGCACTGGCGGGCGCCGCGCGCAACGGCAATCTGCCCTATGACAACGGTCCGGCGCGATTGATGAGCCATCCTCTGATCGCGGCGGGCGGCGTCGCGCTGGCGGCGCTGGAAATGGCGGGCGACAAGATGAAGGACGCGCCCGACCGGACCGTGTTCCTGGGCCTGCTGGCGCGCACGATCACATCCGGCTTTGCAGGTGCGGCGCTGGCCCCGCCCAAGCGGCAGGTGGCGGGTGCGGCGCTGGGGATCGGCACGGCGCTGGCCGCGTCCTTCGTCGGCCTGGCCCTGCGCAAGCGGGCGATGCGTAAATACGGGCAGACCTCGACCGGATTTGCCGAGGAAGCGATCGTGTTTCCGGCCGCGAACCTGATCGCCAATGCTCGCTGATCGGGCGCTGATCAGGCGCTGAACGGGCGGAAGGGGCAGGCCGTGTGCCCGCCCCTCCCCGCCGCGATCACACCATGCGCGCCGCGATCCAGCGGTCGACGCGCGCTTCCAGCACGCTCAGCGGCATCACGCCTTCCTTCACGATCTCGTGGAACTGACGGATGTCGAAGCGGTCGCCCAGCGCGGCCTCGGCCTTGGCGCGCAGTTCGACCCATTTGTTCTGGCCGATCTTGTAGCTGCACGCCTGTCCGGGCCAGATGCAGTAGCGGCGCACTTCCGCCTCGGACCGGGTGCGGGTGAAGCCGACCGTGTCGACGAAATATTGCGTGCCCTGCTCCACGCTCCACTTCTTGTGGTGCAGGCCGGTGTCGACCACCAGACGCGCGGCGCGGAACAGCCAGCTTTGAAGCGCGCCGGCCTTTTCCATGCCTTCATAGCCGTTCAGTTCGGACGCCAGCTGCTCGGCATAGAGCGCCCACCCCTCGCCATAGGAGGAGATGTAGTAGTTCTTGAGCAGCATCGGCGTTTCGCCCGCCTGCTGGACCAGGCTGCCCTGAAGGTGATGGCCGGGCACCGCCTCGTGATAGGTGAGCGCGGGGAGCGTGTATTTCGGCCAGTCCTCGGTATGCTTGAGGTTGATGTAGTAGATGCCCGGGCGCGAGCCATCCAGCGTCGGGCTCTCGTAATAGCCCAGCGGCGCGCCGTCCTGGATCTCGGCAGGGACGGCGCGGATCTCGACCGGCTGGGTCGGCAGCGTCGCGAAGGCCAGCGGCAGCTTGGCCTGCATCGCGTCGAGGCTGGCGTTGAGGTCGGTCAGCATCGCCTCGTGCCCTTCAGGCGTGTTGGCATAGAGCTGGTCGGGCCGGGAATTGAACTGCGCGAGGCGTTCACCGACCGTGCCGGTGGTAAGCCCGACCTCGGCCAGCATGGTTTCCAGCTCGGCGCTCAGTTCGGCCACCTGCCGCAGGCCGATCTGGTGGATCTCCTCTGCTGTCAGATCGGTCGTCGTCGAATTGGCGAGTTCGAGGCGGTAGAGCTCTTCCGAATTCGGCACGCGCCATACGCCGTCGCCTGTCGGTGCGGTGGGCTTCAGCTCTTCCAGCATCGCAGCCTGGCGCAGCAGCGCGGGATTGACCGACCGGTCCATGATCGCGGCGGCGCGCGCCGCCCAGTCCCCCTCGATCCCGGCGGCCTGCGCGCGCTCTGCCAGCGAAGTCACCAGCCGCGACTGCGCCGCGGGGGTCTGCGCCATCGCCCTGATCTGCGCGATCGCGGTGTCGAGCGACCACGCGGGCGCCAGATAGCCCTTGGCCGCCTGCTCGCGCTGAAGGGCGGTTTCGTCATCCAGCCCCTCGGCGAACTGGACAAGGCGTTGGAGGTAGGCGACCGCGTCATCCTCGGTCTCTACCGGATGCTTGGTGTCCATGAAGCTGGGGATCGCGCTATACGAACCGCCCATGTGGCTCAGCACATAGGGGCTGTAGACGCTGCCCATGCCGAAGGGCGCACCCCACAGCCGCTTTTCCAGCATGTCCGTGACGACGGCGTGATGCACCTTCTGCGCCTCGTCCAGCCCCTCTGTCGGGATCGCCCGGATGGCGTCCAGCATCTGCCTGGCGTGCGCTTCTTCCGCCAGGATACCGGCGCGGCCGAATTCGCCCAGATAGTGGCGCGCCCATGCATTCTCGCCGGTATCGATCCCCAGCGCCGTCATCGACGTGGGGTTGAGGCGCATGTCGCCCTGAAAGGTGCGGTCCATCACCGCCGTCAGCCGGGCGCTGGCCGCGCTTTGCGCGCGGGCAACGGCCGGCAGCGAACAGGCAAGGGCGACGGTGCCCGTTCCGGCAAGGAACTGGCGGCGGTGCAGGGCAAATGGCTTCATGAAGGAGGTCTCGCCTGACATATACGGTTTCAACTGAAACGGCAGCTTGCACGCTGCATCGCAAAGATCAAGTGCCCGGCGCGCTCCCGCCAGCGGCGTGCGTCAGCCGATCCGGTAGAAGCCTGCCACCCGGTCGAGCGCGAGGCCCAGCACCAGCTTGCCGCTGCGTGCGGGCCAGCCCATCGCCTTTTCCGCAATGCCGACCGCCTCGCCCGCGCAGACCACGCGCCAGAGGATGTCGGCCAGTCCGGGCCCCGCCGCCTTCACCGCCTTGTCGAAGCGCGCCTTGGCCGCGATCTGGCGTTCGGACGGATCAAGGCCCCGGTCGGGATTGGTGCCGCTGATCCGCACCGCGTCCCAGCGCATGGTGATCGACGGCGCGATCTGTGCGCGCTCCCAATCGGTCCGCAGCCGTTCCCCCGCTTCGTATTGCGGCTCGGTCAGATGGCCGTGGGCATACAGCCAGCCCAGGGGCGATTCCTTGAGATTGACGGTGACGGTCCGCGCCCGCTTCGACGCGCCGCCGCGATAATCCTTCGAGATGCGGCGCGGTCCCTCGCTGGTGAGTTCGCGCGTGACATATTCGCCCGGTCCCCGGTGTTCGGCGGCCTGCTGTTCGGCGGCCTGCTGTTCGGTGTCGTGCCGGCTGGTCATGGATTCTTCCCCTTCGTTCGATGTGCAGGGGACCTGCGGACCGCTTGCCTTGTAGGAAAATAAAACCGATCAGGTTCGCGACAATTCTGGAAAGGAACCGCGCCGTGATCAACCGCATCCGCACGATCCGCAAGGACAAGGGCATGACTCTGGCGGATCTGGCCGCCGCCTGCACCCCGCCGACGACGCCGCAAACGGTGGGGCGGCTGGAGACGGGAATGCGCACCCTGTCACTCGACTGGCTGAACCGGATCGCGGGCGGCCTGGGCGTCGCGCCCGAACTGCTGCTGGCAAGCGAGGCGCGCGATGCGGCCATGGTCGTCGCGCGGCTGACGGCGGAGGGGGCCGAGCCGCTCCCCTCCCCGCGCGAGGCGGTCGAGCCGCTGGCGATGCTGGGCGATGGCGCGGTGCATGTGGTCGAGGTGGACAGCGCCGTGGGCGAATATCGCGCGGGCGACCGGCTGTGGATGCGCGACCTGCCCGCGGAGGAGCGTGCCCGCGCAATCAATCGCGACGTTCTGGTCCCGCGCCCAGGCGGTCGATTCGCATTCGGACGGCTGATCGACTTTTCGGACGATCATCTGGCGCTGCTTCCGCCCGGAGCGGGGCAGCGCCAGATCGTCGTGCAGAGCCCGCCCTGGATCGCGCTGGCGGCGCTGCTGGTGCGGGCGCTCTAGGCCGTGACCTCGCGGCCCGTCGCGTCCTCGGCAACCTGCGCTTTACGCAGCGCCAGCAGCGCCATGTAGGGCGCGCACAGGAAGCGCAGGCCGAGAAAGCCGTAGATCATCGCCACCAGCAGAGCGAAGCCAAGGCCGAGAGCGTCTGCGAAGGCGACGGCCAGACCGGCGGCCGACAGGGTGATCGCGGCCAGTATCATCTCAGGCACCGTGCAGGCGAGCGCCGAGACCATCCCGCCGCTCGCGCCGAACTTGGGCGTGCGGCGCCATGCGTGCGGCTTGTTCGACAGACCCGCCACGCCCGAAACCAGCACGATATAGGTAAGCGAGGCACGCGCGATCTCGCCCCGGATCATGTCGGCGACGAGGTGGCAGCCGGTCAGCCGGTACCGGTGCCAGTTCCGCACCAGACCCGTGGCAGTGCCCAGCGCGATCATCGGCCAGGCAATCGGCGCCAGCGTGATCGGCTCCATCGCCCCGGCAAGGACGGCGACGGCGACGCCGGTCACCCCGATCAGGCCCAGCACGATGCCCGCCAGCGTCTGCAGCGGCGCGGAGCAGCGCAGCACTTCGAGCAACTTGGTCCAGCCGGGCATGGGCCGCGCATAGGGCTGGGGCAGGAACAGCTTCCAGTGGCGGCGCAGCTGCTGCACCGGGCCAGCGGTCCAGCGGAAGCGCTGCTTCTTGTAATCCTCGAACGTGTCGGGGATCAGGCCGCGGCCAAATGTCTCGCCCAGGTACATGCCGCGATAGCCCGCGGCGCGCAGGCGGACCGACACTTCGGAATCCTCGGTCAGGCACCATTCGGCCCAGCCGCCCACGCGGCGCAGCGCATCGGCGCGCAGCAGGCACATGGTGCCGATCGTGAACGCGCCGCCATATTCGGAGACGCCGCACATATCGACCTTGTTGTTGGGCATGTATTCCCAGTGGCACCCGGTCAGATAGGCGCTGTCCTCGTAATCGCGATAATCGTGCGGGGTCTGCAGATAGCCCACCGAACGATCGCGGAAGAACGGCACGAGGCGTGAAAGGAAGTCCGGTCCGGCCAGATAGTCGGCGTCGATGACCGACACGATCTCGGCCGAAGGGTCCATCCGCCCGTCGAGCACCCAGTTCAATGCGCCCGCCTTGGCGCCGGGCAGCGGGTCGACGTGGAAGAAGCGGAACACCTCGCGCCCCAGCCGGCGGTTGAGCAGCGCGGCGTGGCTTTCCAGAGGGCGCCACAGCGCCTCGTCCTTGGTGTTGTTGTCGATGACGATGACTTCGAAATTGGTGTATTCCTGCGCGGCAAGGCGGTCCATCGTCTCCTTCACCACTTGCGGCGGCTCGGCATAGCAGGGCAGGTGCACCGACACGCGCGGCTCGAACGGTTCGCTGATCCCGTGGGCCTGCGCGCCGCGCCGCTGGCGAGCGGGGCGTTCGCCCGGCAGCGGGGCGCGATTGGGCAGGCGCCAGCGGCTATGGGTCAGCGACGCTTCGCGCGCGATGCGTTCGATCCAGCCGAGATAGCCCAGCGCCAGCGCCACCGTGATGGCGAGATAGAGCGCCGCCTCGTTCCACAGCGGCAGCGGAGCCTCGTTCACGACAAGGCACAGCCACCACCAGCTGACCGCCAGCGCCAGCGCCTCGACACTGAGCCACGCCATGCCCGGCAGGCTGAGCCGCCAGCCCATCGTCTGCCGCAGCGACAGCGCCAGCAGGAACGCGCCCAGCGGGATCAGCAGCGTGTAGAATTGCCCCGTAACCCCGCCCGCGACCAGATAGGCCAGCGCGGTCAGACTCGAAAGCTCGGCGATGTTGCCCGGCAGATAGCCGCCGATGCGCAGCCCGCCTTTCAGCGTCAGCCAGCCGCCCAGCGGAGCGGGCACGGCGTCGGGATCGCGGCGCCACGCGGACCAGACGGCCACCAGAAAGGTCAGCAGGCCCAGGAACAGCATCCAGGGGTCGAAGTCGGCTCGAACGGGAATCGGCAAGACGAAAGGCTTTCGCTGTGGCTACAGACGGCGGCTTGCGACTTTCCGGAGGGGCGTCGCGCAAAGCTGCACACGCGCTTGGGTCGACAGGCAGGACTCATTGGCCCCGATGCCGGAAAGCACGCGATGACGCGCTCCACAATGGTTAACGCTCGTCTGCTGGCAAGTAGCCTAGCGACGAAGCGCCCCAATTTTGCCATTATTGGAACCCGCGCCCTGCCCATGGCCGCGCAGGGACGGCTGCCGCATGAACGGCCGCCATCCCGTCAGCAGCGCTCTGGCCGCGTCAGACTTCGCCGCGCGCGAGCCGCTCCTGCCGATCTGCCTCGTTCTCACGCGGGACGAAGCTGTCGGACTTGACCCGCAGCCAGATCAGGATCGGCGCGGCCATATAGATCGAACTGTAGGTGCCGATGAAGATGCCGAACGCGATGGCGGCGGCGAAACCGAAGGTCATCGACGGTCCGACGAACATCAGCACCAGCAGCACGGTCAGCGTCGTCAACGACGTCATCACCGTGCGTGCCAGCGTCTCGTTCACCGAGAGGTCGAGCAGTTCGGGCATCGGCATCTTGCGGTATTTCTTGAGGTTCTCGCGCACGCGGTCATAGACGATGATCGTATCGTTCAGCGAATAGCCGATGATCGCCAGCACGGCGGCCACGATGTTGAGATCGAATTCCAGCCCCGTCACGGCGAACAGGCCCAGCGTGAGCGACACGTCGTGCAGCAGCGCGAACATCGCGCCGACGCCGAACTGCCATTCGAAGCGGATCCAGATGTAGATCGAGATCATCACCATGGCTGCCAGCAGCGCCAGCATGCCGGTCTCGAACAATTCGCCCGACACCTTGCCCGACACCGAATCGACACCGTCGATGCGCACGCCGGGGTGGTTCTCCTGCATGTTGGCGGTGATGGCGCTGGTCATGCGGTCGGCCAGGTCCTTGGCCGCGGACGCGCCCTCCTCCGTTTCCGGCAGGCGCATGCGGATCGACACCTCGTTCGGCTGGCCGAAGCGCTGGATGACGGGATCGCCATAGCCGAGCGAGCCGATCTCGCGTCTCAGTTCGGCGACGGGCGCCTCCGGCTCCTGCGTGAAGGTGGCGCGGATCATCTGGCCGCCGACAAAATCGACGCCGAGGTTGAGGCCCTGCGTCGCGACCAGAGCCCAGCTGCCGATCATCAGCAGGACCGAGATGACGTAGAACGGCACCCGCCACTTCAGGAAGTGGATGTTGGTCGTGTCGGGAACGAGCTTCAGGAGTTTCATGTTGGCTCCTCCCTCAGATATGCAGGTCGGCGGGGCGGTTGCGGCGCAGATAGCCCGCCACCCACATTCTGGTGAGCGTGACCGCGGTGAAGACCGAGGTGACGATACCGATGATGAGAACGATCGCGAAGCCGCGGATCGGGCCGGAGCCGAACAGGAACAGCAGCACGCCCGCGATCACATTGGTGATGTTGGCGTCGAAGATCGCGCGCTGCGCCTCGCGGTAGCCGACCTCGACCGCCTGCACCACGCGGCGGCCGCGTCGTCGTTCCTCGCGGATGCGTTCGTTGATCAGCACGTTGGCGTCGACCGCGGTACCGATGGTCAGCACGAAACCGGCGATGCCCGGCAGGGTCAGCGTCGATCCCAGCAGCGCCATGATGCCCAGGATCAGCAGCACGTTCAGCACCAGCGCGCCATTGGCGTACATGCCGAAGCGGCCATAGGTGACGATCATGAAGACCAGCACCGCAGTGCCGCCGATGATCAGCGCCAGAACGCCGCGCTCGATCGAGTCGGCGCCGAGATCGGGGCCGACGGTGCGTTCCTCGACCACGGCGAGGTCGACGGGCAGCGCGCCCGACCGCAGCGAGATGGCGAGGTTGTTGGCCGTATCGACGTTGAACCCGCCCGAGATCTGCGCCTGGCCGCCCAGGATCGGCTCGTTGATGTTGGGGGCCGACAGCACTTCGCCGTCGAGGATGATGGCGAAGGGGCGGTTGACGTTCTGCGTCGTCAGCTGCGCGAAGCGGCGGCCGCCTTCCTGGTCGAAGGTGATGTTGACGACCGGCGCGCCGTTCTGGTCATAGCCCTGCTGCGCATTGGTCAGCTGGTCGCCCTGGATACCGCCCAGGCGGCGCACGGCGATCGCGCCCTGCTGCGAGGCATCGGGCGCAAAGGGCAGGATCTGGCTGCCCGGAGGGGCGATGCCCTGCGCCACGTCCTGCGGCAGTGCGGCGGTGTCGACCAGCTTGAATTCCAGCTTGGCAGTCTGGCCCAGCAATTCCTTGAGCGCTTCGGGGTCCTGAAGGCCGGGTACCTGCACCACGATGCGGTTGTCGCCCTGCCGGATGATCGTCGGCTCGCGCGTGCCAAGTTCGTCGATGCGGCGGCGGACCACGTCGGTCGCGGTGTTCATCGCATTGTCGACCGCCTGCGTCAGCCCGGCCTCGGTCGGGGTGAGCACCATGCGCTGTCCGTCGAGGACCGTCAGTTCCCAGTCCTGCTGACCGGTCAGGCCCACGCCCTCGATCATCGGGAGCAGTTCCTCGCGCGCAGCGTCGATCTTGCCGGCATCCTCCAGCATGAAGGACAGGCGCCCGTTCTCGCGGCTGATGTCGCCGATATCGATGCCCGCCCCCGCCATGGCGGTGCGGACATCCTCTTCCATCGAGGTCAGGCGCAGGCTGAGAACGTCACCGGTCTCCGCCTCGAGCAGGATGTGGCTGCCGCCGGCGAGGTCGAGGCCGAGGTTGATTTCGGGATCCGGCAGGCCGGAAGGCCACGCGCCGCCCGCCAGCATCACCAGCGAGGGAACGGCCAGCAGCGCGCCCAGCAGGGTCAGGCCCCAAAGCCAGACGCGTTTCCACGCGGGAAAGTCGAGCATCGCGCTGTGCCTCAGTCGTTCGCGGGAGTGGCGCTGCCCGCGGGGATCACGTCGCCGATGGTGTTGCGCACGGCCTTGACGCGAACGCCCTGGCCCAGTTCCAGGTCGACGTAATCGTCGTCGAGCTTCACCACCTTGCCGACGAGGCCGCCGGCGGTGACGACGCGGTCACCCTTTTTCAGGCCCGCGACCTTGGCCTGGTGCTCCTTCATCCGCTTGCGCTGCGGACCCAGGATCAGGAACCAGAAGATCAGCGCCATGCCGCCCAGCAGGACGAAATTGGTCCAGACGGGAGGGCCCGCGGCGGCGGGGGCGGCGGCAAGAAACAGAAGAGTGCTGGTCATGGAAAAACGTGCCGATGCTTTCGCAAAAGGGAATCGCGCACGGTACCGGACGGCACCACGCGCTGACGATGGGACGGGCGGTTAGCAGCATTGCGCACGGGTGGCAAACGCCAGTCTGCGGGCGGTTTTCGCGGCCTGTCCCGGGGACGATGGCAAAAGCGGCGCAAGCGGCCTTGCGCTTGGCGAAATGCCCGCCTATAGGGCCGCTCTCCGGTCGGGACGTAGCGCAGCCTGGTAGCGCATCACACTGGGGGTGTGGGGGTCGGAGGTTCGAATCCTCTCGTCCCGACCAAATTCTTCCGCCGCCGCTTGTGCGGGCCTGCGAAGACACCAGCACCCCGATACTCACCTATGTGTACTCGAAGCGCTGCGGCGTGGCGCGGCGATTCGCGGCGCATGCCCCCAAGGGCACTTTACTTGTTCGATCGAACGAATTAGCCAAGGCGCCCATGAGGGACGTCCTGCTCGACATCGCCATCGCGCATTTCGGCCAGCAGGGCTTTGCAGGTGCCGCTACGCGCGCCATCGCGAAAGAGGCGGATACCGCCATGTCCTCCATCACCTATCATTTCGGCGGCAAGGAAGGGCTGTACCTTGCCTGCGCCGACCATATCGCCGCCTGCGTGGCACAGCGATTTGCGGGGCCGGTCGCCGCGCTCGAATCGCATCCGCCGGCAACACGCGCAGACGCCGTCGACGCGATCTGCGACCTGCTGGCGACGTTCGCGCGGCTGATGCTGGACCCTGCGTCGCAGGACTGGTCCCATTTCATCGCGCGCGAGCAGCATTCCCCGACCGAGGCGTTCGAGCGCCTTTAGGAAGGCGCGATGAAGCACTCGATGCACACGGCCACCGGTCTGATCGCCGCGCGCGACCCGATTTCCCGCTGGCCGAGGCGCGCGCCTGCGCCATCGCCCTGTGGGGCCAGGCGCTGATCCTGCGCACCGGCCGCGCATCGGTGTGCCGCGTGATGGAGGTGGGCGAGCTGGATCCCGCCACCGCCGACCTGCTGATCGCGCGCTTTGTCGCCAATACGCGCTGCGTCCTGACTGCCGAACAATTGCCACAGCCGGAGCACGACTGACATGAACCGCCGCATCATCGCCGGGATCGCCCTTGCGGCGCTGATCATCGCCGCCATTGCCACCTCGGGCTTCGGCCTGCTGAAGGGCGAGGACGGCCCCCTCACGCTCTATGGCAATGTCGACATCCGCGAGGTCGAGATGGCGTTCCAGGCATCGGGCCGCGTCAGCCGCGTGCCGGTGGAGGAAGGCGAGCGCGTGAAGGAAGGCGAATTGCTCGCCGTGCTCGATCCCAGCCACGCGCAGGACCGGCTGGCGCAGGCCGATGCGCAGCTGGCGCAGGCCCGCGCGCAGCTGGCCAAGCTGCAGGCGGGCAGCAGGCCGCAGGAGATCCGGCAGGCGAGCGCACAGCAGGCCGCGGCCCGCGCCGCGCTGAACGATGCGCAGGCCGATTACAACCGCCGCCAGCCGCTGGTCGAATCGGGCGCGATCAGCCGCGACGCGTGGGAACAGACCGTCGCCGCCCTGCGCACCGCCGAGGCGCGCTTTGCCGAAGCGCACCAGGGCGCCTCGCTTGCGGTCGAAGGCGCCCGCAAGGAAGATATTGCCGCTGCCCGCGCGCAGCTGGAAGCCGCCAGGGCCGCGCGTGCCGCGATCGACACTGACCTCGACTACACGCGGCTGGAAGCGCCGGTCGACGGCACGGTCGTCACCCGCTCGGTAGAGCCCGGCAGCCTCGTCGCGCCCGGCGTGACCGCCTTCACCATCGCCATCGACCGCCCGCTGCGGGTGCGCGCCTATATCGCGCGAGACCGATCTGGCGCGGATCGATCCCGGCATGAAGGTGCAGGTCACCGCCGACGGCAATCCCACGAGTCTATCACGGCACCATCGGCTATATCTCGCCCCGCGCCGAGTTCACGCCCAAGTCGGTCGAGACCGAGGATCTGCGCACCGACCTGGTCTATCGCCTGCGCATCGTGGTCGACGATCCCGACGACGCATTGCGGCAGGGCCAGCCCGTCACCGTCACCGTCCCGAGCGCCCGCCCGGCGGTGGAGGACTGATCCATGGCGGGCGAACCGCCTTCTTCCGGCGCCGATCTGGTCGCGCGGGTCGAGGGGCTGGTCAAGCGCTTCGCCGGCGCGGAGAAGCCCGCGCTGGACTGCGTATCGATGGAGATCCCGACGGGCCGCGTCACCGGCCTCGTCGGACCCGACGGCGCGGGCAAGACGACGCTGATCCGCATATTGGCGGGACTGATGGCGCCGGACGAGGGATCGGTCAGTGTGCTGGGCGGCAAGCCCGGCAAGGACCTGGAGCATATCGGCTACATGCCGCAGCGCTTCGGCCTGTATGAGGACCTGACCGTCCAGCAGAACCTCGACCTCTACGCCGACATGCGCGCCTTGCCCGCCGAAGAGCGCGAGGCGACCTTCGGCCGGCTGCTGGAGTTCACCGATCTCGCCCGGTTCCGCGACCGGCTGGCGGGCGCTTTGTCGGGCGGCATGAAGCAGAAGCTCGGCCTGGCCTGCGCGCTGGTCAAAACGCCGCGCCTGCTGCTGCTGGACGAGCCGGGTGTCGGCGTCGACCCGATCTCGCGCCGCGAGTTATGGGCCATGGTGCAGGAGCTGATTACGGATGGCCCCGACAATCAGGCATCGGGTGTGCTATGGTCCACCGCCTATCTCGACGAGGCGGAGAAATGCGACACGTCTATCTGCTGAGCGAGGGCAAGCTGCTGTTCAGCGGCGATCCGGCGGAGCTGACCTGTTCGGTAGAAAACCGCGTGGTGCGACTGACCGGGTTCGAGGATCGCCGCCGCCACGTGCTGACCCGCATGCTCGACCGTGACGAGGTTCTCGACGGCACGATCCAGGGCCGCTCGGTCCGGCTGCTGCTGAAGACCCCGGACGAGCTGGAGGCGCGAGAGCGGGTTCGAACTTGCGCCGGCGCAGCCCCGGTTCGAGGACGGCTTCATCGAGCGGCTGGGCGGCGGTCCCAAGGGCACCAGCGCGCTGGCCGAAGCCTATCGCACCATCGAGGCGGGTGAGCGGTCCCGCGATCGAGGCCGAGGGCCTGACCAAGCGGTTTGGCGATTTCACCGCCGCGCACGATGTCAGCTTCTCGGTGCCCTACGGCTAGATCTTTGGGCTGCTCGGCCCCAATGGCGCGGGCAAGTCGACCACTTTCAAGATGCTGTGCGGCCTGCTGACGCCGACCGAGGGTACGGGCGCGGTGGCCGGCCACGATCTGCGCACGTCCAGCGGCAGGGCACGCGCGGCGCTGGGCTACATGGCGCAGAAATTCTCGCTCTACGGCGAACTGTCGGTGGCGCAGAACCTGAACTTCTTCGCCGGTGCCTACGGGCTGGAGGGGCGCGAGGCGAAGCGGGCGGTCGAGCGGGTGACCGAGATCTTCGAGCTGGGCGAGCGGATGAAGGCGACCGCAGGCACGCTGCCGCTCGGCTTCAAGCAGCGGCTGGCGCTGGCCTGCGCGGTGATGCACGAACCGCCGGTGCTGTTCCTCGACGAGCCGACCAGCGGCGTCGATCCCGGTCACGCGGCGCGAATTCTGGATGCATATCAACGGGCTGGTCGAAAAGGGCGTGGCCGTGCTGGTCACCACCCATTTCATGGAAGAGGCCGAATATTGCGACGCGATCACGCTGATCTACCGCGCCGAACAGATCGCAACCGGCACGCCTGACGAATTGAAGCAGCAGGCCGCCGGCATGGCCGGTCTCGACGATCCGACGATGGAGGACGCCTTCATCGCCATGATCGAGGCGAGCGACGCCGAGCGCCCCGGCAGCACGAGGAGGAAGCGGCATGAGCGGCCCGCTGATCGACCGGCGCCGCCTGACCGCGATGATCGCCAAGGAAATCGCGCAGATCATGCGCGATCCCTCGACCTTCCTGATCGCCTTTGTCCTGCCGCTGCTGCTGCTGTTCCTGTTCGGCTATGCGCTCAATCTCGATTCCAACAACACGCGCATCGGCATCGCGATCGAGGATTCGAGCGCGCCCGCGCTGTCGCTGGCCGGCGCCTATCAGAACAATCCCAATTTCGAGGTCATCACAACACGCAGCGTACAGCCGCTGAAGGACCGGATGGTCAGCGGCGAGATCCGCGGCATCGTCGTGATCCCGCAGGATTTCGGGCGCGGCTATGCGCGCGGCAACCCGCCGCCGGTCCAGATCATCACCGACGGGTCGCTGCCCAATACCGCCAATTTCACCCGCGCCTATGCCGAGGGTCTGCTGAACAGCTGGATGGCGAACGAGGCGGCGACGCGCGGCGCCAGTGCCGCCCCGCCAATCGATCTGTCGCCGCGCTATTGGTACAATCCCGCGCTCACCAGCCGCAATTTCCTGGTGCCGGGCGCCATCGCCATCGTGATGACGATGATCGGCACGCTGCTGACCGCCTTGTCATCGCGCGCGAATGGGAACGCGGCACGATGGAGGCGATGATGGCCACCCCCATGCACATGGCCGAGTTCCTGATCAGCAAGATCATCCCCTATTTCGTGCTCGCGCTGGCTTCGATGGCGCTGTGCACCTTGCTGGCCGTGACGGTGTTCGGCGTGCCGTTGCGCGGGTCTGCGCTGGCGCTGTTCGTGATCGCGGTCGCCTATCTGATGCCGGCGCTTGGGCAGGGCCTGTTCATTTCGGCGGCGACCAAGAACCAGTTCGTCGCCAGCCAGATCGCGCTGCTGTCGGGGTTCCTGCCCACCTTCCTGCTGTCGGGCTTCATGTTCGAGATTTCGTCGATGCCGCCCGTCATCCAGGCGATTACCTATATCGTCCCCGCGCGCTATTTCGTGCCGCTGCTGCAGACCGTGTTCCTGGCTGGCGACATCTGGCCGCTGATCTGGCCCAATGTGGGCATCATGCTGCTCTTCGGCGCGGGCTTCTTCGCGCTGTGCATCCGCTTCACGCGCCGAAGCCTGGACTGATGGGGAGCCTGGACCGATGAGCGGCGCGCTGAAGGCGATGATCGTCAAGGAGTTCTGGGCGCTGCTGCGCGATCCCAAGGCGCGCATCATGCTGGTGCTGCCGCCGCTGCTGCAGCTGCTGATCTTCAGCTTCGCGGTCACGCTTGAGGTCAAGAATGTCGCCGTCGGCGTGCTCGACCGGTCGAGCGGGACGGCCAGCACCGAGCTCGTCCAGCGCATCGCCGGGGCGCGGACTTTCGGAGAGATCCGCCGCCTGCAATCCGCCGACGATCTGCGCCGCGCGATCGACCGGCAGGAAGTGATTGCCGCCATCGTCATCGACGAGGATTTCGACCACCAGATCGCGCGCGGCGAGCCCGCGACGGTCGGCGTCGTGCTGGACGGCAGGCGGTCGAACGCGGCGCAGATCGTGGGCGGCTATCTCACGCGCATAGCCGCCGATGCGGGGATGGAACTGCGGCCCTCGTCCACTCCGCCGCCGCAGAACGCGGTCGCGATCAACTGGTTCAATCCAAACCTGGAATACATCTGGTTCAACATGCCCAGCCTGCTGGTGGTGATCGTGTCGGTGTCGGGCCTGTCGGTCACCGCGCAGACCGTAGCGCGCGAGCGTGAGATGGGCACGTTCGACCAGCTGATGGTCAGCCCGCTGACCGTGCCGCAGATCCTGATCGGCAAGATGGTGCCGCCGTTCTGCGTGGGCCTGTTCAACGGCACCGTCTTTCTGGCGCTGGCCCCGCTGGCTTTCGGCGTGCCGTTCACCGGGTCGATCCCGTGGTTCTATGTCGGACTGTCGATCTATCTCGTCTCGCTCGTCGGACTGGGGATGTTCGTGTCGGCGCTTTCGACCACGCAGCAGCAGGCGTTCCTGGGCTCGTTCGTGGCGACCATTCCGGTGATCCTGCTGTCGGGCTTTGCCAGCCCGCTTGAAAACATGCCCGACTGGCTGCGGGCGATCACCTACATCAACCCGGCGCGCTATTTCATGGAATTCTCGATCGGCCAGTTCCTCAAGGCGATCCCCGTCTCCGACATGCTGCCGCTGTTGTGGCCGCTGGTCGTCATCAGCTTCGTGACCATTTCGGTTTCGGGCTGGCTGTTCCGCGCGCGCATGGAGTGAATGCGAATGTTTCGTCCCGCCCTTCCCCTCTTGCTGGCCGCCCCCTTGCTTGCGGCGGCCCTTGCCGGCTGCACGGTCGGGCCGGATTACGACGCTCCTGTACCGCAGGTGTCGGATACCTGGATCGAGCCTGCGACCACCGGCGCGATCCAGCCTGCTTGGTGGAACCGCTTCGACGATCCGCGGCTTGGCGCGCTCATCACCCGCGCCATGGCCGAGGCACCCTCGCTGGCCGAGGCTCGCGCGCGGCTGGCCGAGGCACGCGCCAATCGCGACGCGGTGCTGGGCGGCCGATTGCCGCAGGTCTCCGCCAGCGGCGCGGCGAGCGAGAACCGGATCAGCGAGAACGGCCTGCTGCCGGTGGACGCGTTTCCCGGCTTCGATCCGCGCTACAGCCTGTTCGACCTGGGCTTCGATGCCAGCTGGGAGATCGACCTGTGGGGTCGCCGCACGCGTGAGGCGCAGGCCGCGCAGGCACAGGCCGAGGCCGCGCAGGCCGCCTATCAGGACGCGCTGGTCCAGCTGACCGCCGAGATCGCGCGCGGCTACATGGACCTGCGCGCGGCGCAGCAGGTGGCGGCGCTGGCCGCCGGGCGCCAGGACGCGGTGGACGAGCTTGCCGCGCTGACGCAGCAGCTCACCCGTGCGGGCGAGGCAAGCCGGATCGATGCCGAAGCCGCCAGCGCCGAGGCTGCCAATGCCGCTGACGCCGCTGCGCAGGCCCGCGCGCTGGAGGCATCCGCCGCCTATCGCCTGGCGGCGCTGATGGGAACGCCGCCCGAAAACCTGCTGCCCGATCTGGAGAGCGCCGCTCCCATTCCCGAAGCGCCCGAAGCGATTCTGGTCGGCCTGCGGTCCGACCTGCTGCGCCGCCGCCCCGACGTGCGCCGCGCCGAACGCGAACTGGCCGCCGCCACGGCACAGATCGGCGTCGCGACCGCCGATCTGTTTCCGCGCTTCTCGCTGATCGGCGGATTGGGCACGCAGGCGCAGGACGCGGGCAGGCTGTTCGATCCCGCGTCCACCCGCTTCTCCATCGGGCCGAGTTTCAGCTGGCCGATCTTTTCCGGCGGACAGATCCGCGCACGCATCCGTGCCGCGGGTGCCGGGGCGGATGCCGCCGCCGCCGCCTATGAGCAGAGCGTTGCCGAGGCGCTGGCCGACAGCGAAGGCGCGATCAACCGCTTTCTGGAAGCGCGCAGCCGCACGGCCGCCGCCGCGCAAGCCACCGAGGCGCAGGCGCGAGCCTTCGATCTTGCGCAGCAGCGCTATGACCGGGGCGAGGACAACCGGCTGGAACTGAACCGCGCGCGGCTGGACCTGCTGGCGCGCGAGCAGGCGCTTTCCTCGGCCCGGCTGGAAGCGGCGAATGCCGCGGTGGCGGTGTACAAGGCGCTGGGCGGGGCATGGCAGGCGGATGCGCCGCAAGAAGCGGACCGGCCCTGAGCTCGGGAACCCGACTGTCATCGACGCGCTTGATCTGATGCGCGCCGTCTTTATCTAGACGGCCTTGCCATATCCGGACCGGCAGGCCCGGCCCCATTCCATTTTCGCATCAGCCGAGGCCCTCCTTGCTCAGACATTTCTACGGTTCGATCATCTTCACCGTCGTCGCGCTGGCACTGGGCGCGTTCGTGGGGTGGGAATATACCGGCACATTCGAGGGCATGCTGGGCACGCTGTGGATCTGCATGGTGCTGGCGGTTCTGGAAACCTCGCTGTCGTTCGACAATGCGGCCGTGAACGCCACCGTGCTCAAGGACATGGACCCCAAATGGCAGCACCGCTTCCTGACGTGGGGCATCGCCATCGCCGTATTCGGCATGCGGATCGTGTTCCCCATCGTGATCGTCGCCATTGCTGCATCGCTGGGGCCGTGGGGCGCGCTGATGCTGGCGATCAACGAACCGGATCGCTACGCGCAGATCATGGGCGATGCGCATAACGGCCTGATGGGCTTTGGCGGCGCGTTCCTGGGCATGGTCGGTCTCAAATATTTCTTCGACGCCGACAAGGAAGTGCACTGGATCCGGGTGATCGAGGGGCCGCTGGCAAAGTTCGGGCGGCTGCAGGCGTTCGAGATCGGGGTGATGATCCTGGCGATCTGGGGCACATCTACCCTGCTGGAGGGCGAGGAACGGCTCACCTTCCTGACCGCCGGGCTGTTCGGCCTGCTGACCTTCATCGCGGTGGAGATGATCGGCGACATTCTGGGCGCCCCCGAGGAAACGACCGAGGTCGCCGCGAAATCCGGCCTCGCCTCGTTCCTCTACCTGGAGGTGCTGGACGCCAGCTTTTCCTTCGACGGGGTGATCGGGGCCTTCGCCCTGTCGACCAATCTGTTCGTCATCGCCATCGGTCTTGGCATCGGCGCGATGTTCGTGCGTTCGATGACAATCTACCTCGTCCACCAGGGCACGATGAGCCAGTACCGCTTCCTGGAACACGGGGCTTTCTATGCGATCCTGGTGCTGGCCGCGATCATGTTCCTGAACGTCGAATATCACATCCCCGAGGTCGTCACCGGGCTGATCGGCGCGGTGCTGATCGGGCTGGCGTTCTTCAGCTCGCTGCGCTGGAACCGGGCGCAGCAGCGGCGGGACGAAGCGGGGCTGCAGGCATAGGATCCGCTTCCGCGCCAGCTCCGCCCGGTACGCGAAGCAGGCGCGAATAGAACCAGCCGATCGCGATCAGGCTGAAGCCCAGTGCCAGGAAGCTGGCGATGCGGACCAGCCCTTCCAGCCCGGCGGTGTCGTAGATGAACACCTTGCACACCGCGGCCAGCATCAGCACCAGCGAGCCGATGCGCCAGCTGCGCGTGCCGGTCCGCGCGCCCCACAGCAGGAAACCGCCCGCCAGCACGATGCCCAGCAGCGACCGCAGCAGATCCTCCGTCTGGCCCACCGGCGGATCGGTCAGGATCGTGCCTGCGAACGCCTGCCGCAGTTGGGACAGGGCACACAGGCTGATAATCAGCATCAGCGCGGCATCGCTGGCCACGCGCAAGGGGCGCTGCATCGGTGCGGGCAGGATCAGCGCGCGGCGCAGCAGTAGTACCGCGCCCGCCGCGATGGCGTAGGCGACCAACAGCAGGTTCGCGACCGGGGTCGCGCCGACGGCCTGTGCGCTCCACAGCGGATTGTGGATGAGGCCGGTGTACACGGTGAAATGCGCCAGCGCGGCGGCCGCCAGCGCCGCCGCCACTGCAGCCGACACCGGGCGAGGCGACCAGCGCGCGGGCAGCCGCAGCGCGGCGACTCCGGCGATCAGCAGCAGCGCTTCCCATGCCGAGCGTTCGGCAAGACCAAGCGCTATGAAGTCGGCAAGGTCGCGGATCGCGAAGATCTGCTTGAACAGGATATGCGCCGCCGCGATGGCGGGCAGCGCGGCGAGTACCCGTGCGGCCAGCGCCAGCCTGCCCTGCTCGCGGAAAGCCACGACCAGCGCCGCCAGCGCGCCGGGCAGCAGGTAAAGCGCGGCATCGCGCGAAGTGGGAAGTTCGCCCACGAGCAGCGGCGATCCCGACAGCGATTCGGCCGCCGCCCCCAGCCACCAGCCCAGCGGCCAGAGCGCCCAGACCACCGCGACCGCCAGCGCGGCTCGCGCCGCCCCGCGTCGTTCGGCCAGCCCGAAAGCGAGCGCCCCGGCAGCCGCGCCCGCGATCCAGGCGCAATAGTCAGTGGGTACCAATTGCGTCACGGCGGCATAGGCGGTCCACACGGCAGACCCCTCCAGCACGGCGCTGCGCCAGCCCGCATTTGCGCAGGTCTTCCACGCGCCCGCCGCGGGCAGCACCGCCAGCAGCAGCCCGGCCAGCCCCAGCAACCACGCTCCATCGACCTGATCGAAATGCCACAGCGCCGCCAGCATGATAGCCAGCGGCATCACCGCCAGCGCCGCGACATCGGCACCCCTCGCCCGGCCCACCCACAGATGCACCAGCGGCACGGCTGCAAAGACCAGCGTCATGGCCGCCGCCACGCCTGCGAACAGCACGGGGTCCGGATCGTACCAGAAGCCCAGCATCCACGCGCCGACGCCGCCCGCAATGGCCGACGCGTCGCGTAGCCCCCGATTGCGCCAGCCCAGCCCCGCAAAGGCGGCGCCCAGCAACAGATACAGGCCCCAGGACAGCGGCTCATACCCGCTGCTTTCCAGCAGCGCAGCCATCTGCAGCGACGCAAAGCCGCCCGCAGCCAGCCGCAGCCAGCGGCTTTCGCGCAGTTCGGGCAGCACCAGCGCGGGCAGCACCGCGCCCAGCAGGACGAGGAAGAAGCCGGTCGCCACCACGTCGCCCGGCCCGCTGGGCTGCGCGAGCAGCATGACGAGGCCCCAGCCCAGTCCGCCCACGATGCCCGCCAGGCCCAGCCAGCCGCCATGCGACCAGCCGCCCCCTTGCGGAAATCCGGCCTGCCGCCGCGCCGCATGGCCCAGCCCGCCCGCGACCAGCGCGAGATAGAAGGCCAGCAGCGGCAGGTTCAATTCCTCGGCACCCACCAGAGCGGGCGCGGCGAACCCGCCGACCAGCCCAAGCACGGCGCTGGGCAGGCCGAAGCGGAACGACAGTCCGATGGCCGCCGCCGTCACCAGCGCAAGGCCGACGAAGGCGCTGCCCGTGCCGATCAGGCCATAAAATGTCCCGGCCAGGAAGATGCTGGCGTACAGCACCGCGAGACCAGCGCCCGACAGCGCCTGCGGCACGCGAGGATCGGCGACGCGGTCTCGGAAGCGATGCGCGATTTCCGCCCCGGCAATCAGGCCCAGCCCGAACAGCAACCCCAGCACGACGCGCACCGCCGGGCTGAGCAGCCCGACATCGATGGCATAGCGCACGAGGAAGAAGCCCGCGACGGCGAGCGTGATCCCGCCCGCCCAGATGGGCAGCTGGCGACCGAACAGTTCCTCGAAATCGAAGGCGAAGCGGCTGCGGGTCGCAGCGGCGGGTTCCTCGACCTGCGGAGCTGCAGGCAATGGCGGCGCTGCGCGGGTCGTCGGCGTGCTGCGGGCGGTCCTGGGAATGATCTTGGCGGTTGGCCTTTGCGCCGGGGACGGGGCGGGGCTCGGGGCGGGCGCGGGTTCCGGGACCGCGCGGGAAGTCGCCCGCGAAAACGCCTCTCCGCGCAGTTCCTGCAGCTCGGCTTCGAGCCGCTCGACCCGCTTCCACAGCAGGAACAGAGCGACCGCACCGGCGACGAGAAGCATGAATTCCATGGCCCGTGATCCCCTCCGCCGGCGCACCGACCGGCTGGCCCGCGCCGCCCCCGCGCTTGCCGGATGCAAGCATGGGGCGACTGCGTGGCCATGCGCAATAGCGGTAAAATAAACAGTGTTCAATAAATAAATTGGACAGTGTTCATTTCGCGCTGTACCGATCACCCATGGGACGCCGATCGGATCACACGCGCGAGGAATTGCAGGAGCTTCTGGTGTCGCACGGCCACGCGCTGCTGGCGCAGACGGGCCTGGCCCGCCTCTCGGGGCGAGAGATCGCGAAGCGGGCCGGCTACTCGGTCGGCACGATCTACAATGTGTTCGGATCGCTCGACCATCTGATCGTCGCGATCAATTCGCGCAGCTTTGAAATCTGGGCAGACGACCTGCGGCGCAAGCTGGACGCGGGCGGGCGAGACCGGATCGGCACGCTGGTCGCCGCCTATTTCGCCTTTGCGCAGGAAAACCCGCATCTCTGGTCCGCGATCTACGAGCATCATCTGCCCCCCGGTTTCAGCCTGCCGGAAGCAAGACGCCGCCAGGCGCGCTGCACTGACCGCGATTGTCGAGGCGGAAGTCCGCGCCGCCCTGCCCGCAGGCAGCAAGGCCGATGTCGCCCTTCTCACCCGATCATTGATCGCGGTGGTGCATGGCCATTGCAGCCTGGCGGTCACCGGCAGTTTCGCGCTGATGGGCGTGGACGATCCACTGGCCTGTGCCCTCGCCCGCGTGCGCGAGATACTGGCCGCGCACGGATACCGGGCGGATCAGTAACCCATCAGCGACAGCACCTCTTTCCGCGACTCTTTCATCCTCGCGGAAGGTGCCCATCATGCGGCTGGTCACCATGCTGACGCCCGGCGTGCGGACGCCGCGCGCGGTCATGCAGGCATGGCTCGCCTCGATCACCACCGCCACGCCATGCGGCTTCAGGTGGTTCCAGATGCATTCGGCGACCTCGGCGGTCAGCCGTTCCTGGATCTGCAGCCGCCGCGCGATAGCCATGCAGCACCCGCGCCAGCTTGGAAATGCCGACGACATGGTTGCGCGGCAGATAGGCGATGGCCGCCTTGCCGATGATCGGCGCCATGTGATGTTCGCAATGCGACTGGAACGGGATGTCCTTCAGCAGCACCACCTCGTCATAGCCGCCCACTTCCTCGAAGATGCGCGAGAGGTGCATCGGCCGGGTCCTCGTCATATCCGACGCAATATTCCTTCCATGCGCGGGCGACACGCTTCGGGGTATCGAGCAGGCCTTCGCGCGTCGGATCGTCGCCGGTCCAGCGGATCAGCGTGCGGATCGCGTCCTGGACCTCTTCGGGCACCGGCGGCTTGCCGAGGGGGTTGTCTTCGTCGGGGCCGACAAGGCTGCTCATGCGGTTCTCTTTCCTGGATGTTCGGCGAACAGATAGGCATGTCGCGGCCCATCCGTCACCCCCGACGAGCCACTAGCCGCCCGGATGATAGAAATCATAGATCTGGCGCGCGACATTTTCCGAAACGCCGGGCACGCGCAACAGGTCCTTGAGGGCAGCGGCGCGGACCTTGCCGGCGGTGCCGAAATGCAGCAGCAGGGCGCGCTTGCGCGCGGGGCCGATGCCGGGGATCTCGTCCAGCGGGCTGGCCTGGATCGAACGGCTGCGCTTGGCCCGGTGCGCGCCGATGGCGAAGCGGTGCACCTCGTCGCGCAGGCGCTGCAGATGGAACAGCACGGGCGAATTGGTCGGCAGCGTCTTTTCGCGCCCATCGGGGAAATGGAACACCTCGCGCCCCTCGCGCCCGTGATGCGGGCCCTTGGCTACGCCGACGACGGGCACGTCCTCGATGCCCAGTTCCTCCAGCGTGTCCATCACGCGACGACATCTGCCCCTTGCCGCCGTCGAGCAGGACGAGATCGGGCCAGGCCGCATCGCCTTTCCCGCCGGTCTTCGCGGTCGGGATCGTCCTTGAGCGCGCGGGCGAAGCGGCGGTTCATCACTTCGCGCATCATGGCGAAATCGTCGTTGGTCTGGGCGGTCTTGATGTTGAACTTGCGGTACTGGTTCTTGAGGAACCCTTCCGGCCCCGCGACCACCATCGCGCCCACCGCATTGGTGCCCTGGATGTGCGAGTTGTCGTAGACCTCGACCCGCTGCGGAATATCGGGCAGTTCCAGGAACTCGGCCATCTCGCGCCAGATCTTCGCCTGCGTGCCGCTTTCGGCCAGCCGGCGGTCGAGCGCTTCGGCGGCGTTGCGGCTGGCCTGTTCGATCAGGCGGCGGCGGTCGCCGCGCTGGGGGACGCTGATCTCGACCCTGCGCTCGGCGATGTCGCCGAACGCCTCTTCCAGCAGCTCGCGGTCGGGCAGTTCGCGGTCGAGCAGTATGGTGCGCGCGGGCGGCACCTCCTCGTAGAACTGGGCGAGGAAGGCGCTGAACACCTCCTCATGGCTTAGCTCCTCGGTGTGGCGGGGGAAGAAGGCGCGGTGGCCCCAATTCTGCCCGCCGCGAATGAAGAAGGCCTGCACGCCGATCTGGCCGCCCTTCTCCGCCATGGCGAAGACGTCCGCATCGCCCACGCCCTGCGCGTTGATTGCCTGCGAGCCCTGGATGAAGGTTGCGGCGCGCAGCCGGTCGCGCAGCATGGCGGCAGTTTCGAAGTCGAGCTTCTCGGCCGCCTCGGCCATCTGGACTTCAATTTCCTGCTGCACCGCGCTCGACTTGCCGGCCAGGAAGTCCTTGGCCTGCCGCACCAGCTCGCCATAGCCGTCCTTGTCGATGCGGCCCACGCAGGGCGCACTGCACCGCTTGATCTGGTAGAGCAGGCAGGGCCGGTCGCGGCGCGAAAAGAAGCTGTCGGTGCAGCTTCGCAGCAGAAACAGTTTCTGCAGCGCGTTGATCGTGGTGTTGACCGATCCGGCGCTGGCGAAGGGGCCATAGTAATTGCCCTTGGCCCGCCGCGCGCCGCGATGCTTCATGATGCGCGGAAAGTCGTTGTCGCCGCGCAGCAGGATGAAGGGGAAGCTCTTGTCGTCGCGCAGCAGCACGTTGTACGGCGGGCGGAACCGCTTGATCAGCTGCGCTTCCAGCAGCAGCGCCTCGGCCTCGCTGTTGGTCGTCACGATGGTCATCTCGCGCGTTTGCGCGACCATGCGTTTCAGCCGCATCGGCAGGCGGTCGACCTGGAGGTAATTGGCGACGCGGTTCTTCAGAGCGCGCGCCTTGCCGACATAGAGCACGTCGCCTCGCGCATCGACCATCCGATAGACGCCGGGGCGCGGGGGCAGCGTGCGCTGCACCTCGCGGATTGCGTCCAGCCCCGCCTGAAGATCGGGCTGGCTGCCGCGCACCGTATGGGCCGCCTTGTCCTCGTTGAAGCGATCGGCGCCCTTGGGATGGGGCGGGGTTCCGGCAGGCGTACGGGTCATCGCAGGGTCAGATAGGGATTGGACACGGCGTTGGAAAGCGCGGGAATGCGCACCACGACCGGTCTTGCGAGATATGAGAGGGAAGTGGTGCCCGGGGGCGGAGTCGAACCACCGACACGACGATTTTCAGTCGTCTGCTCTACCACTGAGCTACCCAGGCATCGCCACGAAACGCGGCCCCGAAACCGGCGGATTGAATCGCGCTTGGCGTCGGGAGCGCCGCCTATGGCCAAAGCCGCGCTTGCTGTCAAACCTCAAAATGCGGGTTTTTTCGCAGGCGGGGATTTTGGTCAGAAATCCTCGTCCGCGCCATCGTCCTCGCGGCCGCTGGGAATATCGGCAGGTTCGCCGGGAATGGCGTAGCCGTCCTGCAGCCACTGGACCAGATCGCGGTCCTTGCACCGGGTGGAGCAGAACGGCGCATGGTCCTCGGAACGGGGCTTGCCGCAAATCGGGCAGCTTTTCACGGCGCGTCTTGGAGTTGTCTTCATAAGGGCACCGCCTGCGACATACCGGCCTCCGGCGCAAGTGCGGGGTCGGAGGCGATGCGGATCTCGCGCCCCGTGCGGCGGGCCAGCTCGTCGATCCATTGCGGCTTCAGCTGCGCCTGAAGAGCGGGATGCACCGTCAGCAGGATCGCGCCCGGATCGGCAATATGTTCCGCGCGCCGGAGCAGCATGCGGGCGGCGGCGGCAAGGCGGTGGCGCATTATGCGGTGCAGGATCGAAGGGCCTTCCAGGCGCGCGACAATCTGCACGAAGCCGAAGCCGTTCATCGCGGTACGCTCATGCGCAAAGCCATGCAGCGCCTGTTCAAGCGCGGCGTCCACCGCACGGCGGTCGGCCTTGTCCTGAAGCGTCGGAAAATCGATGCCGATCGACCCGCCCATGTCGAAGCGGCTCAGGCTGGCGGCGATCGCGGGCACCGCCGCCAGCGCCAGCGCACGCGGCGGCAGCGCGCCATCGACGTCGATCAGTATCATCGCGGGCGTGGGCGACAGGTGCAGCGCGCCGCCATTGAATGTGACCTGCCCCTCGAACGCCTCTGCGAGCAGTTCGGACCAGCCTGACACCGGAAAGCGCGGAACGGCCCGAACGACGTGCCCTTCCCCGCTGAGCCGCTGCTCCAACGAAGGCGCTGGGCGCAGCCGTTCGTCGGTCGGGCGGCCCTGCGCGCGTTTAAAGCGGGTGCCTTCGTCGATGCGCGCGCGGTGGATCAGGATGCGGATCGGCGCGCCTTCGCTGGCGCTCTTCGGCAGGCGGTCGACCAGCACCTCCTCGCCGCTGTCAAGCCGAACCGTGCCGCGCGCCGAACCCGATGCGCGCGACGCCAGCATGCCTTCGACCACCGCACCTGCGGCGAGTTCGTCCGGCCATGCAATCCTTGCGGCGACGATGGCATCGTTTTCGACCAGTGCGGCGCGATCCTCGCCGATGCCGCGTTCGATCAGCCATGTGCCGGGCGTTTCAGGCAAAGAAAAACCCTGCCGCCTTCAGCAGCGAGCGCGTTTCGAACAAAGGCAATCCGACCACGCCCGAATGGCTGCCCTGAATCCATGCGACCAGCGCCTCGGCATGGCCCTGGATGGCATAGCCGCCCGCCTTGCCGTGCCACTCGCCGCCCGCGACATAGGCGTCGATTTCCTCGTCCGAAAGCGCCTTGAAGCGCACGATGGTCTCGCTCATCCGCTCGCGCAGCGAACCGTCCGGCGCGGCGAGCGCGATGGCGGAGAAAACGCGGTGCCGCCGACCCGAAAGCAGCTTCAGGCACTCGCGCGCGGTGGCCTCGTCCTCGGCCTTGGGCAGGATGCGGCGCCCCGCGGCCACGACAGTGTCGCCCGCGAGCACAAAGCCGCCATCCGCATGCACAGCAAGCGCCTTTTCGCGCGCCATGCGCTGCACATAGGGGCGCGGCAGTTCGCCCTTGCGGGGCGTCTCGTCGATATTGGCGGGTGCGATGCGCGCGGGCTCGATGTCCAGACGCGCCAGAAGCTCGCGCCTGCGCGGACTGGCAGATGCGAGGATCAGGTCTGGTCGGGAATTCGGGGCCGTCATGCCGGCGCCGGGGATTAGCTGGGCCCGGGGCCGCCGCGGCCGGGCATGAAGCGATAGGTGATCCGGCCTTTGGTCAGGTCGTAGGGCGTCAGCTCGACCAGCACTTCGTCGCCCACCAGCACGCGGATCCGGTTCTTGCGCATCTTGCCGGCGGTGTGGCCCAGGATCTCGTGATCGTTTTCCAGGCGCACGCGGAACATCGCATTGGGGAGAAGCTCCACCACCGTGCCGCGCATTTCGAGAAGTTCTTCTTTCGCCATGTCCGGGCGCCGGGCGCCCATCCTTTCACTCAATTGCCAGAAATGTCGTTACGTCAAAAAACCTGCGCGGCCCCATAGCCGCGCTGGCGGAATATGGAAAGCCCGCAGTTGCATTTCAACGCTGCGCGCCGCCGCCCGGCACGCAGGGCCGCACCAGCCAATCGCCGACGCACGGACGTTTTTTCGCATTCGGCGCCGGATCCAACCGGGCGATGCTGCATTGCGACACTCTGATACACCGGGCGACTTGGCTGTGCCCCGCCAGACCGTGCAACCCCTTTCCATGAGAGAAACAACCGCCATGCCGCGCGCCCACGCGTTTGCCAGCGCCGCCGCCAGCCTGCTCGTCATCAGCGCCATCATGGCCGCCCCTGCCGCTGCCGAGACCGGAAACGGGATCGGCGACGCCGGCGCTGCCGAACAGCAGCCTGCCGAACCCGGTGAGAATGATGAGACCGCCGACGACATCATCGTTACCGCGCCGCAGGTCAGCCGGGGCAGCGTGGACATCCCGCAGGCCCCCGTCGCCGTGCTGGAGGAGGACGAGATACTGAGCATCGGGGCCAGCTCGCTGGCCGAGCTGCTGGAGGAGCTGGCCCCGCAGACCGGATCGGGCCGGGGGCGCGGTTCGGGCGGTCCCCCCGCGATACTGGTCAACGGGCAGCGCGTGTCGGGCTTTCGCGAACTCCGCAACTATCCGCCCGAAGCGCTTGCACGGGTCGAGGTGCTGCCCGAGGAAGCAGCCATCCGCTTCGGCTTTCGCCCCGACCAGCGCGTGATCAATTTCATCCTGAAGGAGCAATATGCGTCCAAGGGGATCGACCTGGAATATGGCGTGCCGGGCAAGGGCGGCTATCACACCAGCGAGATCGAGGCGTCGCTTCTGTCGATCAACGGGCCCAACCGCCTGAACCTCGCGGTCGAGGCGGAGGACAGCTCGATGCTGACCGAGGGGGAGCGCGGCGTGTCCTCCTATGGCTATGCGCCGGCGTTCGGAGACGTCGATCCCGCAGATTATCGCTCGCTGGTGGCCGATACGCGCGACCTGACGCTGAACGGCGCGTGGACGCGCGGCTTCGGCGAGAACGGCGCCGGTGGCTCGCTGACCGTCAATGGCACGATCACGCGCAGCGATGCGCTGTCGCTGAACGGACCGGACACCGCCCTGCTGACCGACGCCAGCGGCGCGGCGGCGCAGCGCACGCTGCTGTCCGAGGCGCTGGGTCGCGGCGCGCGGGTGCGGGACAGCCGCTCGGCCGGGTTCGAGCTTGGCACCACGTTCAACAAGGGCGTCGGCGACTGGGACCTGAACGTGACCGGCCGTTGGGTGCATGACGATACCGTCTCGCGCAGCACGGCGGCGAGCGACGTGTCCGCGCTGCAGGCGGGGGTGCTGGCGGGTCAGGTCGGGATCGACGCGCCTTTGGACGACCTCCTGGCCTTCGTGCCGGACCAGCGGTCGAACGCCAGCGTCTCGAACACCGAGGATGCGACATCGCTGGCCACTTTGACCGGCAGGCCGCTGTGGCTGCCCGCGGGGCAGATGGCGGTGACCTTGCAGGCGGGGTTCGACTGGTCGAACATCGACAGCCGCAGCAGCGACGATCCGGGCGCCGCGACCGACCTGACCCGCGGCGATGCCAATGCGGGCTTCACGATGGGCATCCCGCTGACCAGCCGCCGGGACAATGTGCTGGCGGCGGTGGGCGACATCACGCTGGACCTGTCGGGCGGGTTCAATCGGCTGTCGGATTTCGGCACGCTGTACAACTGGAGCGCCGGGCTGAACTGGTCGCCACTGGAAGATCTCAACCTGCAGGTCAGCCATATCTACACCGAGCGGGCGCCCAGCCTGACGCAGCTTGGCGCGCCGCTGCTGGTCACCAGCGGGGTGACGATCTTCGACATCGCGACAGGACAGACCGTGCTGGTCGACCTGATCACGGGCGGCAATCCGGATCTGGTGGCCGAAAAGCAGCGCGACTGGAAGATCGGGGCAACCTATGATTTGCCGTTCCTGCGCCGGTCCAACCTGATCGTCGAATATTACGACGAGAGCTCGACCGATGTATCCAGCAGCTTTCCGGCGCTGACGCCTTCGATCGAGAATGCCTTTCCCGGCCGCGTGGTGCGGGATGCGGAGGGCAATCTGGTCAGCATCGACCAGCGGCCCGTGACCTATGCGCATCAGGAGGGGCGGCGGCTGCGCTATGGCATCGACATTTCGGACCGGATCTCGGGCGGCGAAGATGGCGAGGAACGCGAGCGCGGACGCGGCGGCCCTCCGGGCTTCGGGCGCGGGGGACGTGGCGGCGGCGGGCACTGGGGCCTGGCGCTCTATCACACCGTGCGGTTCGAACAGACGGTGCAGATCGCGGACAGCACGCCGGTGCTGGACCTGCTGCAGGGCGAATCCCTGACCGCCACGCCCGTTGCGCGGCATCAGGTGGAACTGTCGGGCCGCGTATTCTACAAGGGGTTCGGCGCGCGGCTTTCGGGCAATTACCTCGGCGGCGCGAGCATCGCGAATACCGGCGGATCGGGAACCAGCCTGGATTTCGCGCCCGTCGCCACATTCGACCTGCGCCTGTTCGCCGATCTGGAGCAGCAGAAAGCGCTGGTCGAGGCGGTGCCCTTCTTCAAGGGCAGCAGGCTCTCGCTGTCCATCGACAATATCTTCGATGCGCAGCAGCGCGTGACCAATGCGGACGGCGTGGTGCCGGTCAACTACCTGCCCGATTTCATCGATCCCGCGGGCCGTTTCTTCGAAATCGATTTCCGCAAGAGGTTCTGAGGATCGCCTCTCTGCCGAACGCGCGCGAATGCGTGCTTTGCTTTTGCGGCGGGCTTCCATTATAGGCCACCGGGAACGCCCCGGCCGTGTCCGCGCCCCGTGCCCACGGGACCGGTCAGACCGGGGCTTGGTGTTTTCCGCCCCCCGCCCCATATCCGGCGGATCCCGGGCGCAGCTTGGAAAGCGAAGTCACGATGTCGCGTCGCCGCCAGATCTACGAAGGCAAGGCCAAGATCCTGTACGAAGGCCCCGAACCCGGCACGATCATCCAGTATTTCAAGGATGACGCCACCGCGTTCAACGCCCAGAAAAAGGGCACGATCAACGGCAAGGGCGTGATCAACAACCGCATCAGCGAGTTCGTGTTCACCCGCCTGTCGCATATCGGCATCCCGACCCATTTCATCCGCCGCCTGAATATGCGCGAGCAGCTGGTCCGCCAGGTCGACATCATCCCGATCGAGGTGGTGGTGCGCAACGTGGCCGCCGGTTCGATCTCGAAGCGGCTGGGCCTGGAAGAGGGTGAGCCGCTGCCGCACACGCTGCTGGAATATTACTACAAGGACGATGCGCTGGGCGATCCGCTGATCGCCGAAGAGCATATCGCCTGCTTCGGCTGGGCCTCGAACGAGGAGATGCAGGACATCTCTTCCATGGCAATCCGCATCAACGATTTCATGTGCGGCATGTTCGCCGCGGTCGGCATCAGGCTGGTCGATTTCAAGCTGGAATTCGGCCGGCTGTGGGACGGCGACTACAGCCGCGTGATCCTGGCGGACGAGATCAGCCCCGATGGCTGCCGCTTGTGGGACATGACCACGGGCGAAAAGCTGGACAAGGACCGCTTCCGCCGCGATCTGGGCGGCGAGGAAGACGCCTATCAGGAAGTCGCCCGCAGGCTGGGCGTCCTGCAGGACGACGGGCCGAGCGAGGTCTTCGACATCGACCATCATCGCAAGCTGCGGGGAAAGAAATAGGGGCCGCAGCTTTATAACGTGATGGGAAGAGGGTTTCAGGAACAGACCGCCGGAAGCGGCGGCAGGACGGTGGGTCGCCGGGCGGACCGGCTTGGCTGATCGGTCAGCTTCGCGTCCGTGGCTGGCGCGCTGCATCGCGGGCGTGCTGGCGCTGGGCGTGCTGGCCGGATGCGCCGCGCCGCTCGCATCCACCCCATCCCCCGCGCCGGACCGGCAAGCCGCAGCGGCAGGACCCGTCAATCGCAGCGGCTATCCCCAGCCCGAACCGGCGCTGGCGCAAAGCGATCTGGAGCCTGACACCGCGATCCGCTGGGGCCGTCTGCCGAACGGCATGTTCTGGGCGCTGCGCCCCAATGCCACTCCCGCAGGCACGGCGGAAATCCGCCTCGCGTTCGAGGCGGGATCGGTGGACGAGGCGGACGATCAGCGCGGCTTTGCCCACTATGTCGAGCACATGGCTTTCAACGGCTCCACCCATGTCGAGGAAGGCGAGATGATCGCCCTGCTCGAGCGCGAGGGGCTGGCGTTCGGTGCGGACACCAATGCCTCGACCGGGTTCGAGCACACGATCTACCAGCTGCGCCTGCCGCGTACCGATCCGGCGCTGCTCGACACCTCGCTGATGCTGATGCGCGAGATCGCGAGCGAGCTGAACTTCGATCCCCAAGCGGTGGACCGCGAGCGCGGCGTGCTGCTGGCCGAGCGCCGCGACCGGGCCAATTACCAGCTGGAGGAAGCGCTCGACCGCTATCGGTTCGAGACACCGGACGCGCTTTATGTCGATCGCTGGGCGGGCGGAACGCCGGAGACCCTGCGCGCGGCCGACGCGGCGGAGCTGCGCGCCTTCTGGGCCTCGCGCTACCGGCCCGGAAACGCCGCGCTGATCGTGGTCGGCGACCTTGATCCCGAGGCTGTCGAGGCCGCCATCACCGCGCATTTCGCCGACTGGCAGAACGATGCCCCGCCCCCTGCCCCGCGCAATTACGGTGATGTCGATTTCAACCGCCCCGCCGCCGAGGAAATCCACCTCCACCCCGCCCTGTCGGAGCGTTTCACCGCCTTCGCCCTGGCGCCCGCGCAGACGCCCCTCGACACGGCGGAGGAGCGGCGCACGACCGTGCTGCGGCAGATCGGCTATGATGCGGTGAACCGGCGGCTGACGCGGCTGGCACGGCGAGCGGGCGCTCCGTTCAAGTCGGCCGGCTTCGGGTCGGGCAATGTGTTCCGCCAGGCGCGCGTGACCCGGCTGATCGTCGACAGCGTGGACGGAGAGTGGGAGCGCGCAATGCGGGCGGCGGTGGCCGAGTATCGCAATGCGCTGGAACGCGGCTTTTCCGAGGCCGAGATTGCCGAGCAGCTTGCCGAACTCGACGAGCGTTATGAAGCCGCCGCGGTGGGCGAACCGACGCGCACCAATGACTTCATGGTCGACCGCATCCTGCGCTGGGTCGGCGAAGGCCGCGTGCCCACCACCGGGCCGGAAGCTGCCGAACGCTATCAGGCGATGCGGGACGAGATCACGCCCGACGCCGTGCTGGCCGCGCTGCGCGAGGAAGCGGTGCCGCTGGATGAAAACGCCTTTCTGCGCTTTCGCGGACGCAGTGCACCCGAGGGCGGCAAGGAGGCGCTGCGCCAGTCGTGGGCCGATGCGATGGAAGCCCCGCTGGCGGACGAGGCGGTGATCGAGACGCAGCCGTTCGCCTACACCGATTTCGGCGCTCCGGGCGCGGTCGTTGCCGACAGCCGCGAACCGGTATTCGGGGTCCGCACCGTGCGCTTTGCCAATAATGTCCGGCTGAACGTCAAGCACACCGACCTCGCCCGCGACCAGGTGCTGGTGCGCATGACGATCCCGGGCGGCAAGCTGCTGGAAACGCGCGAGCATCCCAATGCCGTCGAGCTTGTCTCGCGCATCCCCGCCAGCGGGCTTGGCCGGCACGAGGCGGACGAGCTTGCCTCGATCCTCGCGGGCAAGCGGGTTGGCTTTGGCCTCGGCGCGTCGAGCGATGCGCTGATCTCGTCGGGTTCTACCCGGGCCGAGGACCTGGAACTGCAGCTGCAGCTGATGGCCGCGCTCATCACCGATCCCGGCTGGCGGAGCGAGCCGGTGACACGGTTCCGCAACGCGCTGCCCGATTATTTCGCACGGCTGCGCGCCACCCCCGGCTCCGCGCTGGCGAGCGGGCGCGGCGCGGTGATCAGCGACGACGACCCGCGCTTCTCGCAGCAGCAGATCGACGCCTATCGCGCACTGGATTTCGACCAGCTGCGCGCCGCCATCGGCCCCAGCCTGGCGCGCGGACCGATCGAGATCGCCATCGTCGGCGACGTGGATGAGGACCGCGCCATCGCGCTGGTGGCGGAAACGCTCGGCGCGCTGCCGATGCGCGACGCGAGCTTCACGCCCCCTCCTGCGGCGCTGCAGCGGCAATTCACCGACCGGCGCGGCCCGGTAGTGCTGCGGCATGAGGGCGAGCCGACGCAGTCGCTGGTCGAACTGGTCTGGCCCACGACCGACGACAGCGATCCGGTACAGGAAATCCGCATGGAACTGCTGGAACGCGTCGCCCGCATTGCAGTGACCGAGGAGCTGCGCGAGCGACTGGGCCAAGCCTATTCGCCGCAGGTCAGCAATGCGATGAGCAAGGTCTGGCCGGAATGGGGCACGTTCTCGATCCGCGCGCAGGTGGAATTGTCGCAGCTGCCCGCCGCACGCGCCGCGCTGGCCGCGACCATCGAATCGCTGCGCAGCGAACCCATTCCCGCCGACCTGGTGGAACGCGCACGCGCGCCGCTGGTGGCCGCCTATGACAATCTGCTCAAATCGAACTCGGGCTGGCTGGCCGTCGCCGACCGCGCGCAGAGCGAAGCCGGCCGGCTGGAGCGAATCGCCAAGGCGCAGGAACGCGCCCGCGCCGTCTCGGCAGAGGAGCTGCAGGCCGAAGCCCGCCAATGGCTCGCGCCGGGCCGTGCAGTGGAATTCCTGGTCGTACCCGAGGGTGCGCCCTCCCCTGCACCTTAGCCGTTGGCGCCACTGCATGCTTGCACCCGAACGCTTCAGGCCATAGGGGCTGCGGCAGGCTGAACCCCGTAATTTTGCAAGAAGGTCACCGATCATGAAGGTGCAGGTCCATGTTTCGCTGAAACCCGGCGTGCTCGATCCGCAGGGCCGCGCGATCCATCACGCGCTCGAAGGTCTGGGTTTCGATGGCGTCGCCGACGTGCGCGTCGGGCGCGAGATCGCGCTGGAAGTCGCCGACGACACCAGCGACGAGGCGCTGGACGAGATGTGCCGCAAGCTGCTGGCGAACACGGTGATCGAGAATTACCGCGTCGAGAAGCTTTCCTGAAGATATTGGGCTGACCAAGGAACCCGACTGATGGCTTTTACCGCTGGCGTCATCACCTTCCCCGGTTCGAACTGCGATCGCGACATGGCGGTCGCGATCGAAAAGATCTCGGGCAAGGCGCCCCTGCGCATCTGGCACGGCGATGCCGAACTGCCGGACAATATCGATTTCGTCGCGGTGCCGGGCGGGTTCTCGTACGGGGACTACCTGCGTTCGGGCGCGATGGCAGCCAACAGCCCGGTCATGCGCTCGGTCGTCGCGGCGGCGGAGCGCGGCGTGCCCGTGCTGGGCGTCTGCAACGGGTTCCAGGTTTTGACCGAGGCGCGGCTGCTCCCCGGTGCGCTGATGCGCAATGCGGGCATCCGCTTCGTCTGCCGCACCGTGCCGCTGGTGGTGGAGAACGCGTCCAGCCTGTTCACGCAGGGCTATGAAAAGGGGCAGACGATCCAGATCCCCGTCGCCCACCACGACGGCAATTATTTCGCCGACGAGGATGTGCTGAACCGGCTGGAAGGCGAAGGCCGCATCGCGTTCCGCTATGGCGAGGCGGTCAACGGATCGGCCTGCCAGATCGCGGGCGTACTGAACGCCCGGGGCAATGTGCTGGGCATGATGCCCCACCCCGAACGCGCGATCGAGCCGGAGCAGGGCAGCAGCGACGGCATGGCCCTGTTCAAATCGGTGTTCGAATCGCTGGCGGTCGCCTGAACCCTTGCGGCGGCATGTGCGGTCTTGCGCCCGCATTGGCTTGCTTCGCGATCTGCTCCATGTAGGCTGCAGCCAGCAACCCAAAGGGAGAACGCCATGCACAAGATTGCAAGCATCGCCGTCATCGCCGCTTTCGCTCTTGCCGGATGCGACGCGGCCGAGGAACCGGTCGCGCCCGCAGAGCAGGATGCAAGTCTCTCGCCCGCCGAGACCTCGATGATGGCACCGGACGGACTGCCGCCTTACGGCGTGTTCCGCGTGGCGTCCGCCGATGGCGAGACGAAGATGATGCAGAACATCAAGGAAGACGGCACGCTCACCAATGTGATGGCCGGCACCGATCCCGTGCCCGGCACCTGGCAGATTGATGACGCGGGCAATTTCTGCGTCACCATGGAAGGCGAGACCGAGGCCAGCTGCTACGTCGAGGAAATGAACGACGGCATCTGGACCGCCACCAATGTCGCGAATCCCGACGATGTCTGGACGGTCGAGCGTGTCATGGGATCCGAAGTCCTGCCGACCGACGCCGCAAGTTGATCCTCGCTGTCTTGCCGATGCGTTCGCTGGCCGTCCTCGCGCTGGCCATGCCGCTATCCGCGCTGACCGGATGCGGCGAGGAGGAGCGCGAGGCGGCGGTCGAGGCGCCCGCGCGGCAGCCGGCCTATCCCGCGGCCGATGGCGGTCCGGCCACCGGCCGGTTCGAAGTCGCCTCGGCCGAGGGCGGCACGGTGATCGTGCAGGAAGTCTTGCCTGATGGCAGCTATCGCAACATGATGGAGGGACGACTGGTGGAAACCGGCAGCTGGACCACGCCGGAACCGGGCCTGTTCTGCACCGTCAGCGGCGGCAGGACGTCCTGCGACGAGGAGAGCCTGGCGCCCGACGGCACCTGGATCTCCGTGAATGTCGAGGATCCCGGCGTGCGCTGGATCATCCGGCGGCTTGAGGAAACGTCTGAGCCGCCCGCAGCCTGATCCACTGCCGAAAAGGTCAGGTGCTACCAGACCGGACCGACGCTGGCGTCGCCGACGGCTTCGGCCAGCCGGTCGAGCGCGCTGTCGATGTCGGCCTCGACCAGCAGCTGGCCGCGGCGTTCCCTGCTCATGAAGCCCTCGTCCTGCACCGTGTCGCAAAACCGGGCGAAGCCCTGCCAATAGGAATTGATGTCGAGCAGGCAGAACGGCTTGGCGTGATAGCCCAGCGCGTTCCACGTCCACGCCTCCATCAGCTCGTCCAGCGTCCCGATGCCGCCGGGCAGGCAGAGGAATGCATCGGCCAGCTGCGTCATCTTTGCCTTGCGCTGGTGCATGTCGGCGACCCGGTGCAGCTCGGTCAAGCCCAGGTGTGCCACCTCGTGGCTGTGGAGCGCGTCGGGGATCACGCCATAAGCCTTGCCGCCCGCTTCCAGCACGGTATCCGCGATGATGCCCATCAGGCCGAGCCTTCCGCCGCCATAGACCAGGTCGATGCCGCGGCGGGCCATCGCCTGCCCCAGATCGCGGGTCGCGGCAGCATAGACGGGGTTCTGTCCCATGCCCGATCCGCAATAGACGGCGAGGGATTTCAGCGTGGCCATGCTCACAGCTCCATGTTCTTCAGCGGCGTTCTGGTGAGAGGTCGGGCGCCGACATGACCCAGCACCGCGGCGGCGTTGCGCGCACCGGTATCGAGGCATTGCACGACGTCGCGCCCGGCAATCAACGCAGCCAGGAAGCCGGCGGCGAACTGGTCGCCTGCGCCGGTGGTGTCGACGATGGCGGCGGGCTTGTCAGCGGGGCGCGCGACCTTCTCGCCATGCCACATTGCCACTGCGCCCGCCGCGCCGCGCGTGATGACGGGCAGCGGGCAGATCTCGGCCAGGAACCGCATGGAGGCTTCGAAATCGTCGACGCCCGACATCAGCCTGGCCTCGTACTCGTTGGCGAAAAGCACGTCGACGCCGCCGTCGCGTACAAGCTGCACGATGGAATCGCGCCGGCCTGGCAGCGCGATCGAAATCGGACAGGGTAAAGGCGATGCGCCGCCCCTCGGCCCGCGCAATCTCGATCGCGCGGCGCATGGCGCTGCGCGGCTGTTCCGGACCCCAGAGATAGCCTTCGAGGAACAGAGTGTCGCAGCCGCGGATCGCATCCTCATCCAGCGCGTCGGCGGTCAGGCAATGGCTGGCCGCGGGCGAGGTCTGCATCGTGCGCTCGCCATCGGGCGTCACCATGATGAAGCAGCGCCCCGTGGGCGCGCTGCCGTGCGGCGGAGTGTCGAACGCGATGTCCAGATCGGCCATGTGCCGCTTGAACAGCCGTCCGAGCCGGTCATCGCCCGTGAGCCCGATGAACCGGCAGCGCGCGCCCAGCGCCGCCGCGCCCGCCAGGCTGTTCGCCGCGGAACCGCCGGGGACTTCCTCGACCGTGCCGCTGGCTGCCATTGCCCGGGCCAGCGCCTCGGCCTCGCCATCGGCGAGCAGGCGCATCGTGCCCTTGAGCACGCCGCATTCGGCAAGGAAATCCTCGCCCCTTTGGGCAAGCACGTCGACGATGGCGTCGCCGAGCGCTACGATCTGGGCCGGGTCGCGGTTCATAGGGGGAATTTGCGCTGGATCATGGAAATGTCCGCGCCGTTAGCGGCAAGCGGCCAGGCAGGTCAATCGCCGTGCGGCAGGCGGCAACCCGTCTGATCGATTAAAGCGATTAGTGAAACCGGGAGAAAACACGAAACGCGATCTGTTCCGCCGCGTTAGAGACCATATCTTTCCCGATATCGAGACACACTGGACCAGGAGAACGACCACATGGGTGACAATGCGAAAAAAGCGCTGATCGACGGGCTCAACGGGCTGCTGGCCGATCACCTGGCTCTCTACATGAAGACCAAGAACTTTCACTGGCACGTCACGGGCCCCCAGTTCCGCGAGCTTCACCTGATGTTCGACGAACAGGCGCAGGAGCTGTTCGGCAATGTCGACATCATTGCAGAGCGGGTGCGCAAGATCGGCGGCAAGACGCTGACCTCGATCGGGTCGATCATGGAAAAGACCCGGGTCGAGGACCAGCAATCCGACGACCTCGAAGCGATGGACATGGTCAGCCAGCTGCGCGACGACAACGCGCGCATGGTGAAGACGCTGAAGGAAGTGAAGGAACTGGCCGAGGAAGCCGGCGACAATGCGACCGACGGGCTGATCGACGAATGGACCGACCAGGCCGAGGAACGCACCTGGTTCCTGACCGCCACACTGGGCTGATCCGGCAAGTTCGCGATCGGGGCTGGCGTCAGAGCGTACCGCTCGCCGTCAGCCCCACGCCATTGCGGCGTTGCTGGAAACCCATTTCTACCAATGGTGCCGCCATTTCGGGCGGCAATCCCACCAGCGACATGGCCGCGTCCCATCGACCGCCGGGCGTAATGCGCAGATCGATCCGCTCCGCGCCCGAGGGGCCGGTCATCGGCACGACCAATGCGCCGTCCTCGCAGCGCGCTTCGCCGGCCAGCATGGTTTCGGCGTCCATCATCGTTCCCATGGCCGGAACGACCAGCCCCAGAGTGCCCGAAGCCGCGACGCAGGCTCCGCCCGCGAACTGCGCCGAGAAGCCGTTCATCGTCAGTGTACGGACCGGCAGCGGCGCCATGGTCCCGCCGAGCGCAACTTCTCCGCTGGCGTTCACGATCGCCAGATCGCTGCCGCCGCCCCGGATGCGGGCGCTGAACGGACGAGCGCCGGGAAAGTCGGGTCGCTCCAATGCGAATTGCCCGCGGCCGATCAGCAGCGGCAGCGGCATCAGGTCGATTTCCATCAGCCCCAGCGGCAATCGGCCCACTTGAAGTTCGCCGACCAGCCCGTCCCATGCAGTGCCCTCCACCGCCTGAGCCTTGAGCAAATGGCCCGCGGGATCGGCCCAGCCCAGCACCAGCCGCAGCGGCAGCATGGCCACCAGCGCGGCAATCGCCGCCGCCAGCAGCACGAGCTTTGTAACGGGCGTCAGGCGATTGTCGCGAATGAAGATCCAGCGCCCGATCACGGCATCCCCCTCCTCAGCGACGCGCTGAGCGAGACCGAGCCGTCCGCGGCAGGCGTGATCGTCACCTGTTCCGCGGCGATCCCCTCTGCCGCCAGCGCATCGAGCAGCGCCAGCGCCGCGCCCGGGGCCGCGGTGGCAACGCTGATCTGTGCGGCGTCGTTGCCGCGCGCGTTATTGGCCTGCAGCACCAGGCCCTGTGCATCAGCGATGGCGGCGACTGCCTGTAACACGGGGCCCGTGCCCGCGGGCGCGGCAGCAGGCGCTTCGCCCAGCGCTTCGAGCCGCGCGAGCACCCGCGAGGAAGCGAATACCGCATCGCGGTGCCGGGCATGAGCGGCATCGTGCGCGGCACCAAGCGGCAGCACGACGCCGTAGATCCCGAACACCAGCAGTGCGAGCACGCCCGCAATACCCACCAGCCATCGTTCGCGCGCGGTAAGCCCGGCGAACCAGTCGCGCAACGTCTGAATGACAGCGTTCATGGTGCGCGCACCGTGATGTCGACCACCGTCGCGCCGGTCGCATCGGGCGCGATCTCGGGCGGCACGGTCACTTCCCAGCCATCGGCCTGCAGCGCGATCAGCATACTGTTGATATCCTCCACCCGCGGCGCGGCGGCGCGGACCGCCAGCGTGCCGTCGCCCTGCCAGCTGAGCGAGCGCAGCTGCACCGACGGCAGAGGCTGCATCGCGGCAAACACGGCGGGCGCCACCGCCTCGAAACTCGCGCCTCCTGCTCCGCGGCGCAGCAGTTCGGCATTCACCTGCGCCTCGGCGCTGGCGAGATCGGTGACGGCGGGGAAACGCTGCTGCGCGGCAAATAGCGCTTCGTCCTCAAGCGCATTGCTGTCGAGTTCAAGGCGAATGATCTCCACCGCCAGGATCAGGAAGCCAAGCAAGGCCAGCACCGCCGCCATCCGCGCCAGCTGCGCCCAGTCCGGCAACCGGAAGAACGATACGCGCGGGCGGGCGTAGGCGCCCTGCCGCAGGTCGAGCGGCGGCTGGCGCCACAGTGCCGCCAGCCTGTCCGCCAGCAGTTCTGCAGGCACCTCGGTGCGCGGCGCATCGCCAGCGAGCGCCTCGACCATCTCGGGCTCGCCCGCAAAGGCCGCATCGGTTGAGCGGGCGAGCGACTGGCCGCCGATCTCGCCCAGTGCGATCTCGCCGGACAGGGGAGCGGGCAGGACCAGGGCCGCGGGCACCAGCGCATCGGGGTCAAGACCAGCCGCCGCCAGCTCGGCCAGCCACAGGTCCATGTCGTATTCGGCCACGCGGCAGGTCACGACAGCATCGCCCTCGGCCGCAGCGGCCACGTGCAGCGGCCGGTCCGACGCGAGGCCAGCCGGTGCGAGCCTTGCCGCCGACACCGCCTGCGCCGCGGGCATGTCCCCGCGCGGAGCGCTGCGCACCGGCGCGCCGACCGCGGGCACCAGTGCGACGACGCGCAGGTTTGCGGCGTCTCCCCATGGCGCATCGGCACCGGGCGTGTGACGGTGCTCGCTTTCAAGCCCTGCATCGGTCACGCGCCACCAGCGCCAGTCCTCGCGCGGCTGCTCGCCCAGCAGGACGACCAGGCCAGCGGTCGGCTCGCGCTCTTCAGGCTCGGGAAGGCTGGGAGTGAAACGCGCCATTGATCGGGTCAGCCAAGGATGTCCGCATTCTCGCCTTCGCCGCCGGGCTGTCCGTCGGCCCCCAGCGAGTAGACGTCGAACGGCTTTCCGTCGATGCCGGGCACGCGGTACTGGTATGGCCGGCCCCACGGATCGGTCGGCAGTTCACGGATATAGCCGCCGGAGCGGTAGTTCTGCGGCATCATCAGATCGGCAGGGGGCGTCACCAGCGCGGTCAGCCCGTCCGCCGCGCCGGGATAGGTCGCGGTATCGAGCCGGTACATTTCCATTGCCTGGTTCGAGCGTGGCGATGTCGGCCTCGGCCTTGACCACCATCGCCTTGTCCTGGCTGGGCAGCACGTTGATGATGACGATGGTGGCCAGCAGGCCGATGATGACGAGCACCACCATCAGTTCGACCAGGGTGAAGCCGTTGCGCTTGCCGGTTCTGGCGGCGCTTCTTGCCGCCCTGTCTGGCGGAGGTCTGTCGAGCGTTTCGGCATGATCTAAAGTCCGGTCAGTGTCTGGAGTTGCAGGATGGGAAGCAGGATGGCGAGGACGATCGTCGCGACCACGCCGCCCATCAACGACGATGATCGCGGGCTCGAGCAGCGACAGGCGGTGGCGGTGAAGCTGTCGAATTCGCGTTCTAGATATTCGGCCGCGCGTTCCAGCATGGCATCGAGCTGGCCCGCCGCCTCTCCGCTGGCGGCGAGATAGACGAGCAGCGGCGGAAAAATCCCAGCGCTGCGCGCATCGCGGCCGACAGGCTGCCGCCGCCGCGGATCGCCTCGACCATCCTCCAGCGTCGCGTCGCTGCAGCGCGCGTTATGGACGGTGCTGGCGGTCAGGCGCAGCCCGTCGATCAGCGGCAGGCGGCTGGCGATCATTGTCGACAGCGTCCGCGCCATGCGCGCGGCATGCATGTCGCGGATCAACCGACCGATGAGCGGCATCCGCAGCAGCAGCGTATCGAAGCGCAGCTTGAACGGCGGCTCTTCAGCGCGCGCCAGGAAACCCAGACGCCCAGCGCGATCAAGCAGCGAGCAGCACCCACCACTAGCCCGCGAGGAATTCGCGACAGCGCGATCACGATCCGCGTCAGCAGCGGCAGTTGCTGCGCCGACATTGTCGAACTGTTCGACGACTCTGCGGCACGACCGACGACCATCAGCGCCGCCACCACCGCCATCGCGACGAGCGCCAGGACGATCGGATAGGCGAGCGCGGCGATGATCTTGCCGCGGATCTCGGCCTGGCGCTTCAAGCAGCTGTCGGCCAGCCGTTCGGCGATGCTGGGCAGGCTGCCCGAATTTTCGCCCGCCGCGACCATCGCGCGGTAGAGCGGCGGGAAGCTCGCTTCGCTCGCGCCGCATGCGCTTCGGCCAGCGGCTGGCCTTCGACGATGCCCTGCGTGGACGTTGGCGAGGATCGCGCGCACCTTTTCCTTTTCGGTCTGGCGGCTGATCGTGCGCAGCGCTTCCTCCAGCGGGCTGACCATGCATCAGCGAGGCAGCTGGCGGGTGAACAGCGACAATTGCTTGGTTGTCAGCTTGCTGCCCAGCAGCGGCAGGGCGAGACCGCCTGGCTTCGACCGGGGCCGCGCTGGCCACCTTTTCGTCAATGCGCAGCGACGTGCCAGCGGCGCTTCGCCAGCTGCTCGCGCGCGGCGCCGGTCGATGGCGGCATCGACCGCCCCGCGCCTTTCGCGCCCTTGCGGATCGACCGCGAGATAGGCGTATTTCGCCATCAGGGCTGCTCGTCCTCGCGGCGCGACACGCGCGACCGCCTCTTCGGCGGTCGTCACGCCCGCAAGCACCAGACGCCGTGCCGCGCGGGCCAGGCGCTGGCCGCATCGATTGCCGTCCGCGGTCTTGCCGAACGCGTGTCGGCGATGCATCGCCTCGTCCGCCGCCTCGTTGATCATGCGGCGGATCGTGTCGTCGATCCGGACCGCCTCGAACACGCCGATGCGGCCCTTGAAGCCGGTCTCGCCGCATTGCTTGCAACCGACCGGCTCGATAGACCATCGTGCCCGGCTCGAAGCCGAGCAGCGCGCGCCACGCGCCGGATCGACTGCACCGGCCTCGCGGCAGTGTGGGCATAGCCGGCGCACCAGACGCTGCGCGATCACGCGCGCGCAAGGTCGAGGCGAGCAGGAAGGGCTCGACCCTCATGTCGCGCATCCGCGTGATCGCGCCGACCGCATCGTTGGTATGGACCGTCGAGAGGACGAGATGCCCGGTCAGCGATGCCTGCACCGCGATCTCGGCGGTCTCGCGATCGCGGATTTCGCCGACCATCACCACGTCGGGATCCTGGCGCAGGATCGCGCGCAGGCCGGCTGCAAAGGTCAGCCCGACCTTCGGATTGACCTGCGTCTGGCCGACGCCGTCGATCGGCATATTCGACCGGGTCTTCGACCGTCAGGATATTGCGGCTGCCGTCGTTGAGCTGCGCAGCCCGGCATAGAGCGTGGTGGTCTTGCCCGAGCCGGTCGGGCCGGTGACGAGGATGATGCCGTTGGGTTCGGCTGAGCGCCTCGCTGCAGGACCTCGTGCGACGCGTCGCCGACATGCCGAGCAGGTCGAGCGACAGCCCCGCATTGTCCTTGTCGAGAATGCGCAGCACGACGCGCTCGCCCGCCCGGCTCGGCAGGGTCGAGACGCGCACGTCGAGCAGCTTTCCGCCGAGCGTCAGGCCGATCCGGCCGTCCTGCGGCACGCGGCGCTCGGCAATGTCGAGCCGCGCCATGACCTTGATCCGGCTGACCACCACCGGCGGCGACATGCGGCGGCATGCGCAGCTTTTCCGTGAGCACGCCGTCGATCCGCATGCGGACGACCAGCGCCTGTCTCATAGGGCTCGATATGGATGTCGCGACGCGCCCTGCGCGCACGGCCTCGGCGATGATGCCCGTTGATCAGGCGGATGGCGGGCGCATCGTCGGCGCTGTCGAGCAGGTCCTCGGCGCTCGGGCATGGCCGCATCAGCGTCGCAGTCGGTCGCCGGCCTCGAACGCCCATGCTGGTCCGCCGCCAGCCGAACCGGCGTCACGCATAAGTGCTCGGCCAGCAGCTCCTCGAACGCTGCGGCTCGACCATTTCGACATCGAACGGCACGCCCGAGATAGGCGGCGCACCTCGAGCAGCACCAGCGGATCGGCGCGCTGCGCGCATCGCCAGCCGTTCACGCCGCCTCGTCCTCGATCAGCAGCACGCCATGTGTCGCGCGCCTCGGCATAGGGGAGAGCTGGCGCGGCGCGCTGCGACACGAGCGACCCGGCGGCGCAAACACCCGCCTCGGCGAACGAGATATCGTCCGTCAGCGGAACCTCTGCATGGCGGGTCTGTGGCCATGGCGCTGTTCGACTTCCGCGCGCTCGACTGCGGAACCGGCGTAGTCGCAATCGGCGCGGGCGTAGATCACCGTGTCGTTCGGCGCGGCCGGCATCACCGGCGGCACCGCGCCCATGTAATCGCTGACCAGCTGGTCGATCGCGGGTTCCCGATCGGGATCGAATTCGTGCTGCGCGCTGCGCACCGCGCCATAGCGGCGTGCGGTGACGGCGCTGCGCGATCCTCGGCGGTGCGCAGGATCGTCGGGCGGATGAAGACCATCAGGTTGGTCTTCACATGGCTCTTGCCGCGCGACTTGAACAGTTCGCCGATGACCGGAATGTCGCCCAGCAGCGGCACCTTCTGGATCGTGCGCCGCTCATTGTCGTCGAGCAGGCCGCCGAGCGACCAGGATCTCGCCATTGCCGACAGTGACCGTGGTGTTGATCTCGCGCTTGTTGATGATCAGCTCGTTGAAATCGTCGGACACCGGCCCGGCGATCGAGACTACTTCCTGCCGCAGGTTCAGCTTGATCTCGTCGCCGGCGTTGATCTGCGGCGTGACGTCCAGCTCGATGCCGACATTCTGCCGCTGGATCGTGCGGAAGGCATTGTCGAAATTGTCGACAGCGCCTCGCCGGTCGACACCGGGATTTCCTGCCCGAACAGGATCGCGGCCGGGGACGTTGTTGTTCGTGGTGATGTGCGGCGTCGACAGGATATTCGTATCGCGTATCCTCCTCCACCGCATTGATCAGCGCGCCCAGATAGTTGTTGCCACCGAACTTGGTGCCATAGCCGCCCAGGCCGCCACGCGCGCCGAGCGCCGCCTGCGCCGCATTTTGCCGCAGCAGGTCGGCCGCCGCGCTATTGGTGGTGGTGGTGACGATATCGCCGTTGATGATGGTGGTCGTCTGCGTCGATCTTGTCCGCCAGCAGCCCGCCCGCAAGGTCGATGATATTGGGCGCGATGTTGGTGAAATTGGTGACGGCGAAGGGCACGTCCTCGCCCCCGATCAGGAATTGCACGCCCAGTTCCCGCGCCACCGAGTTCCGAAATCTCGACGATGATCGCCTCGACCAGCACCTGATCCTGCCGCACGTCGAGCTGGCGCACCAGTTCGGCCAGCTGGCGCTGGGTGTTGACGGGGGCGGAAATGACGATGGCGTTTGCGCCCGGATAGCGGGTAATGACTGCCGTGCCGCGCCCGCCCGCCAGTTCGATCAGACCGCTGCCCAGATTGCCGTCGCCCGCCACGGAGCCCACTGCTCCGACCGGCGCGGCGACCGCACCGTCGGTGCCAAGGGAGGAAAGACCGCTCGTGCGCTGAACCGTGTCGACCGCCACCGGCGTGTAGGTGCCCGACCCGCCGATCAGCTTTTCCAGCATCGCGACCATCGCGCCCGCATCGGCATAATCCAGCCAGATCACCTTGATCTCGCTGCCCGCGGCGGCGCGGTTGTCCAGTTCGCGGGCCATGGCGGCCAGCCGGCTGATCGTCGCCTGCTCGCCGCGCAGCAGCAGCGAATTGGAACTGTCGACCGCGACCACGCTGGCGAGCGTCGAGGCACCACCCTGCCCCTGCGGGATCAGCTCGGTCAGCGCCTGCGCAATTTCTCGCGCGCCGGCATGGTCCAGCGCGATCATCTCGGTCGAGCTGTTGTCGGTGTCGATCTGCTGCAGCAGCGCACGGATGCGGCGCAGATTGTCGGCATAATCGACGATCACCAGCGAATTGCCAGCGCGATTGGCGGTGATCGACCCCTCGGGGCTGACCAGCGGTTTCAGCGTATTGACCGCCTGCTCCGCCTCCACCGCGCCCAGGCGCACCACGTCGGTCACCATCTGGTTGCCCGGCGCGCCCTGGCTGCCGATGCGGCTGGGCTGGGATGCTGCATTGGCGGCAGGCTGGATGCGGAACGCCCCGTCCGACGTCGGCACCGCGACCAGCCCGTTGGCGCGCAGGGTGGACAGGAACACCTCGAAATATTCGCTGCGGGTCAGCGGGCGGTCGGACACGACCGAGATCTTCTGGTTAACCCGCCCGTCGACGATGAAGGTCCGCCCCGTCACCTGCGCCGCGTCCGCGACGAAGGTGCGCACATCGGCATCGCGCATGTTCAGCACATATTGCGCCTGCGCCGGGGTGGCGCTGGCGCAGATCGCGACGGTGGACAAAAGGGCGGCGGCAAGCGCCTGGTGATAACTACGCATTAGGGGGCTACCGTTATGTTGACCGGAACCTCGCGCCCGTCGCGGCGGACGGTGAGGCTGATCTGGGAACCGGGGCTGAACGCACCGGAAAGCTGCGCCGCCTGGGCGGGTGAAGTGATGCGCTGCCCGCCCATCGCTACCACGACATCGCCGTCGCGCAGACCGGCGGCGCGAAACACGCTGCCATCACCCGCCGGCACGACATTGAGCCCGGCAAAACTGCCGCCCTGCTGCGCGGGGGTGAACGAGACCCCGCTGCTCAGCTCGGACGCGCTGATGCGGCCGCGCATGGAAGAGGGCGAAGGCGGGGCCGCCTGTTCGGGCCGCGCGGACGGCTGGATGGAAGGCGCGGGCTGCGACTGGTCGAGATAAAGCAGCTCGCGCGATCCGCCGCGGCTGAGCACGACATGATCGAATTCGAGCGCGCTGAGTGTGACGCCCGGCGACACTTCCTCGCCGATGCGGTAGATGGCCTGCTCGCCGTCATTGTCCGCGATGATCGCGGTGCCCGCCCCGGTCGCGGCATTATAGCGAATGCCATAGACGGTGAGCGGCAGGTCGGTAATCGTCTCGACCGGCCCGCTTTCCGCCATTGCGACCGGCGCATTGCGGTTGAACGGATCAAAACCGGTCATCAGCGCGGTGCGGGCGCTGTCCGACATGACCCGCACGCTGGCGGGCCGCCAGTCGCCCAGCGGCGAAACGGGAGTCACGATCATCCAGAACAGGCGCACGGCGGCGATGACGATCCCGGCGGCCAGCAGCCACCACAGCACATCATGCAGGCTCCATCCCCGCAGGCGGGGACCGCCATGGCCCAGGCGACCGAATCGCAAGCTTTTCATCCCACCCGTCCAAAAATGAGGCGCCCTAGCCCTATGAGCGATGGACCCTTTGCACAAGCGCCGCGACGGGCCGCTGCCTTGCCGCAGCACCGCCCTGTCACCTGCCGGAAACAGGCGGCCTCTCGCTTTTGCGGCTGCCCGTGCCGTCGCCGCCGGTGACGCCAATGTCGCACTTGTTTGACAAATTCGTGTCAACGTATGTGCTTGCGTGAAAATGCGGCTGCGAAATGCGGGGGCGGCGGTTCGTTCCTGCCTCGCCAAAGCAAGATCATGCGGCTATGGCGCGCAGCCATGTCCCAAGCAGATGCGATTGCGCCAGGCGAAACACCCATGACCGCGGGCAGCGATGCAGACCGGCTGCCGGACCTGCGGATCGCGCTGTTCAGCGGCAATTACAATTACGTGCGCGACGGCGCGAACCAGGCGCTGAACCGGCTGGTGGACTATCTGCTGCGACAGGGATGCGACGTGCGCGCCTATGCCCCCAAAGTGGAAAACCCCGCTTTCGAGCCGACGGGCGAGCTGGTCGGCGTCCCCGCTCTGCCGATTCCGGGCCGCAGCGAATATCGCTTTCCGCTGGCGCTTTCGCCGCGGGTGAAGCGCGACCTGGGGCGGTTCGCGCCCCATATCGTGCATGTGTCCAGCCCCGACATCGTAGCACATTCGGCGGTGCGTTGGGCGCGAGCGCGCGACATTCCGGTGCTGGCATCGGTGCATACGCGGTTCGAGACCTATCCACGCTATTACAATCTGGGCTTCATCGAACCGGCGATGGTCGCCGGGCTGCGCCGGTTCTACAACCGCTGCGACGCGCTGGTGGCTCCGTCCGAATCCATGGTCGAACTGCTGAGGCAGCAGGGGATGAACGATGACGTGTCGCTCTGGACCCGCGGCGTGGACCGCTCGATCTTCGTGCCACAGGCGCGCGACATGGCGTGGCGGCGATCGATCGGCATTGACGATGACGAACGCGTGATCGGCTTCCTTGGCCGGCTGGTCATGGAAAAGGGGCTGGACGTTTTTACCGACGTCTGCGCCGAGCTGTCGCGCCGGAGCGTCCCGCACAGGGTCATGGTGATCGGCCAAGGGCCGGCCCGCGAATGGTTCGAGGATCGTCTTCGGAACGCGGTCTTCGTCGGCCACCAGACGGGACAACAGCTTGGCCGGGCGGTCGCATCGATGGACGTGCTGTTCAACCCCTCGGTGACCGAAACCTTCGGCAATGTGACGCTTGAGGCGATGGCCTGCGCCCGGCCGGTGGTGGCCGCGATCGCGACGGGCAGCGAGAGCCTGGTCGAGAACGGAGTGTCGGGCACGCTGGTGACGCCGGGCGACATTGCGGGATTTGCCGACGCGCTTCAGGCCTATTGCGCCGATCCGGCTCTGGCCGAACGGCACGGCAAGGCGGGCGAGGCCCGGGCCGAGGATTATGGCTGGGACCGGATCAATTCGGCCGTGTTGTCGACCTATCGCCGCCTGCTGGCCGAAAAGCGTTGAACGCGCGTCAGGCGATATAGCCCCGGGCCAGCGCCTTGCGCGAATAGGCGAGCAGCGACAGCAGGATGATCCATATCACCGCGTTCACGAACCGATCGCCCGGACCGCCCAGGCTGGAAGGCATCGGCTTGACCGCCGCATAGATCGTGGTGACGAGCAGCCCCGCGACGGATGCCAGAAAGCCCGCGATCGCCCAGCGCGAGCGCACCAGCAGCAGGATGGATCCCGCCACCGATCCCCACACCCCCAGCGCCCAGAACGCTGTATGCCACGCGGGAAAGCTGGTGAAGTATGCGCGCTCCTCGGCGGAGAAATTGCCCATCATCGCCTCCGCATCAAGCTGTGTCATCGTGTAATCATAGGCGCCATAGGCATTCCACAGCAGGCTTAGCGCCGCGATTACCCAGAAGCTTGCCGGTACCTTCACCGCTCTGCTGGCCATTGTCCTCTCCCTTCCGCCATGCCCCGCTACATGCCCACCGGGACCATCAGCTATACCGCAGATGAACGGAATGCCAAGGGCGGCGGGCGGGCGAACGCGGGGGCAGAGGGGGGGGGCGAGGATCAGAGGCGCTCGATCCGCCCCGCCGCCTCGTCGAGGATGGCGGCGATCCGGTGCGCGATTTCGTCGGTGAAACCCTCGGCCTGCGCGCGGTTGCGCGTGGCGATCAGCAGATTGCCGACCGCGCGGCGGATCGGCGGGCTTTCGCGCGGCGCCTCCCTGTCCATCGCCTGCAGACGCTTAAGGATCCGCGCCAGTTGCTCCGCCTCGCGGGCGAGCAGCGCCTTGCCCGATTCGGTCAGGGCGAAAGGCTTCTTCGCGCTGTCCGCGTAACCTGCTGCCTCGGCGATCAGGCCCTCGTCGGCCAGCATCGCCAGCGTCGGATAGACCGCACCCGGGCTGGGCGCATAGCGGCCGCCGGTCAGTTCCTCGATCGCCTTGATCAGATGGTAACCGTGGCGTTCCTGCTGACCGATCAGTTCAAGCAGCACCAACCGCAGCTGGCCTTGGCCGAACATTCGCCTGCCGCGATTCCGGCCCCGGCGCTCGCCGTCCAGCGCGCCGATGCCGGGGCCGCGCCCCATCCGGCTACCGCGTCCGCGCGGGACGCGGTCGCCAAAGTCGTCTCCAAATCCCTTGCCCCACGGGCCGGGTCCAATCGGCCCATCATCGCGGTGGCCGCAGGATTGGCCGCCAGGTTGGCCGCGGGGCTGGCCAGAGTGCGGGCGTTGCCTGCCTGTGCGTTCTGCATGTCTCATGACGTTGTTTGCTCCCCTTACGATACTATTGAGATATATCTTTTAAGGATCGTTGCAAGCATGGGTGCAAAAATTCGGCAGCGGTCCTATCTCTGCTGAAATGGATGATCTTTTTGCCGACGACGAAGCGGTGCAGAACCGGACCGACGACGCGAGCGACGATTCCCCGCTGGCCGACCGGCTGCGCCCTGCCCATCTGGGCGAAATCATCGGGCAGGAGCACCTGACCGGGGCCGAAGGCGCGATCGGGCGCATGGTGGCTGCGGGCCGGCTGACCAGCATGATCCTGTGGGGACCGCCCGGCACCGGCAAGACCAGCATCGCGCGGCTGCTCGCCGATAGCGTTGGCATGCGCTTTGCCGCGGTCAGCGCGGTATTCTCGGGCGTCGCCGATCTGAAAAAGTCGTTCGCCGAGGCCGAGACGATGCAGAAGGCGGGCAGGAAGACCCTGCTGTTCGTGGACGAGATTCACCGCTTCAATCGTGCGCAGCAGGACGGCTTCCTGCCCTTTGTCGAGCGCGGAACGGTGACGCTGGTGGGCGCGACGACCGAGAACCCCAGCTTTGCCCTGAACGCCGCCCTGCTGAGCCGGGCGCAGGTGCTGATCCTGCACCGGCTGGATGCCGAGGCTTTGACGAAGCTGCTGGACCGGGCCGAGGCGTTGACCGGACGCGCCCTTCCCCTCGACGCCGACGCGCGCGCCGCGCTGGTGGCCAGTGCCGACGGCGATGGCCGCTTCCTGCTCAACCAGGCCGAGACGCTCTATGCCGCGCGGATCGACACCCCGCTTGATCCTGCGGCGCTGGGCCAGTTCCTGCAGCGCCGTGTCGCGGTCTATGACAAGGACCGGGACGGACATTACAATCTGATCAGCGCGCTGCACAAAAGCCTGCGCGGATCGGACCCGCAGGCCTCGCTCTATTATCTGGCGAGGATGCTGACGGCGGGGGAGGAACCGCTCTACGTGCTGCGCCGCCTGGTCCGGTTCGCCAGCGAGGATATCGGCCTCGCCGATCCGCAGGCGCTGGTACAATGCCTTGCCGCGAAGGACGCCTATGACTTTCTGGGCAGCCCGGAAGGCGAGCTCGCCATCGTGCAGGCCTGCCTTTATTGCGCGACGGCGCCCAAGTCGAACGCCGCCTACAAGGCGCAGAAGGCCGCGTTCAAGAGCGCGCGCGAGACCGGCAGCCTGATGCCGCCCGCCAACATCCTGAACGCGCCGACCAAGCTGATGAAGGACGTGGGGTACGGCAAGGACTACGCCTATGACCACGATGCCGAGGGCGGCTTCTCGGGCGCCAACTACTGGCCCGAAGGGATGGCGGCGCAGGATTATTACAAACCCGTCGCGCGCGGGTTCGAACGGCAGGTGATCGAGCGGATGGAATGGTGGGCGAAGAAGCGCGCCGAAAAGCAGGGGTAATGTCGCGCTTCCGGCACTTTCTGGCCATCGACTGGTCGGGCGCCGTCACCGAACGGCCGGGCGGCATCGCCATGGCGCTGGCGCACGCGAATGGAGGCGCGCCGGTCCTGGTGGATCCTGGCAAGGGCTGGTCGCGCGAGGACGTGCTCGCCATCCTGCACGACGAGTTGCCCGATGACACGCTGGTCGGGCTCGACCTCGGCATATCGCTGCCCTTTGCCGATTGCGGCGCGTTCTTCCCCGGTTGGGAGGGCAGCCCACCCGATGCGCGCGCGCTCTGGGCGCTGATCGACCGCATCTGCGCCGACGATCCGCATCTCTCCGCCAGCAGCTTCGTCGATCACCCGGAAATCAGCGCCTTCTACCGCCGCCATAACAGGCGCGAGGGCGCGCACTTCCACGCACCGGGCGCTGAGCACAGACGGGGCCGGTTCCGCGTGACCGAGGAGCGGCAGGCCGCGCTCGGCTGCTCGCCCTATTCGAATTTCAACCTGGTCGGCGCGGCGCAGGTGGGGAAATCCAGCCTGACCGGCATGCGCGTGCTTCACCGGCTGGATGGGCGCATTCCCGTCTGGCCGATCGATCCGCTGCCAAGCTCGGGCAGCGTCATCGTCGAGATCTATACCGCGATTCCCGCCATCGCTGCGGGCCGCCGCGCGGGCACCTCGAAGATCCGCAGCCATGAGGAACTGGCCGACGCTCTGGCCGCACTGGGCAGCCCCGCCCCCGGGGGCAGTGGCCCGATCGACGACCACAGCGCCGACGCGCTGCTCTCGGCAGCATGGCTGCGTATCGCCGCGCAGGACGATACGCTCTGGAATCCCCCCGGCCTCGACGCGGTCGCCCATACCGAGGGCTGGACCTTCGGCGCGCCTTGACGCAAAGAGCGCTTCGTTTCTCGTCGGCGATTCTATACAGGCATCGCCACGCGCCGGCTTAGCTCAGTTGGTAGAGCACCTGATTTGTAATCAGGGGGCCACGGGTTCGAATCCTGTAGCCGGCACCATAATTTGCTTCGTCTCGGCTGCGGGACGGGGGCAAAAGCCCTCGCGCTCTTGACCTCGCGTCCTGCTCGCCGCAGCCATGTGTGCAACTGCGAAATCGCACCGGGATCATCGTTTCCGCATGAGTATCATCGAAGCCATTCTCGTCGGCCTGCTGCAGGGCCTGACCGAGTTTTTGCCGATCTCGTCCAGTGCGCATCTGCGGCTGGCGGGACCGTTCCTGACCTCCGGCGATCCGGGCGCAGCCTTTACCGCCGTCATCCAGATCGGGACCGAGGCCGCGGTGCTGCTATATTTCCGCAAGGATATCTGGCGCATTGCCGACGCCTGGATACGGCAGCTTCTGCCCGCGGCGGAAAACCGCGACCCGGCAGATGTGCGGATGGGCTGGCTGATCATCATCGGCACGCTGCCGATCGCGATCCTGGGCGTCCTCTTCAAGGATGCGATCGAGACCTATCTGCGCAACATGTATATCACCGCCACCATGCTGATCGTGTTCGGCCTGCTGCTGGGCCTGGCGGACCGGCTGGGCAGGCGTATGCGCCCGCTCGACCAGCTGACATGGAGGGACGGCCTGATCTTCGGCTTCGCGCAGGCCATGGCGCTGATCCCCGGCGTTTCGCGCTCGGGCGGCACGATCACCGCGGGCCTGGCCATGGGCTATACCCGCGAGGCGGCGGCGAGATATTCCTTCCTGCTGGCGATCCCCGCAGTGCTCGCCTCGGGCTTCTACCAGCTCTACAACTACTGGGGCGATTTCACGAGCAGCATGGCGATGCCGACCATCGTGGCGACGGTGGTGGCGTTCGTGTCCGGCTATGTGGTGATCGTCGGCTTCCTCAAGCTGATCAGCACGCGCAGCTACATGTCCTTCGTGATCTACCGCGTCCTGCTGGGCAGCGTGATCCTGGTCTGCCTGGCCGCGGGCGTGATCCAGCCTTTCTGACGGTTCGTCAGAGCCCCCAGCTCAGCCCCGCCCAGATGGTGCGCGGCACGCCCAGGTCGATCGATCCGCCCGAATTGCGTGTCACGATCGTCTCGTCGAACAGGTTCTCGCCGCGCAGGACCAGCGACAGCCTGCCCGCCAAGCGCATCTCGGCATAGGCGTCCAGCGTCGTGGCGGCGGGCAGCGCGCTCGCTCTCGCGGTCGTCCTCGAACTGCTTGCCGACATGGCGCAGGGTCGCGGAGAGGCGCGTGCCAGTCCTGCGGCTGCCACCAGACGGTTGCACTGGCCGCCAGTCGCGGCGTCTGCGCCGGGCGAAACCCGTCGAGGTCGGCTGCCTCGCCCGCGCCGTCGACCACTGCATCGGTATAGGTCAGCGAGCCTCGAAATCCGAAGCGCGCCGAGATCGAAATCGGCATCCGCCTCGATCCCTCGCGCGTCGATGGCTGGCAGGTTGCGGCGCTGGCGCAGGTTGTCGGCCAGGGTGACGTTGGCGATGGCGCCTCGATGCGGTTGTCGAACGCGGTGAGCGACAGGCGAATGCCCGGCGCCGGGTGCCAGTTCGACGCCCGCCTCGAACCCCAGCAGTTCCTCGTTCTCGAGCCGCGCGTTCGCCTGGGTCACGACCGGGAAGACGACGAAGGGGCGGTACAGCTCGTTCAGGGTCGGCAGGCGAATGCCGCGATAGGCCGCCGCGCGCAGGGCCAGCGCCTCGCTCGCATGGAACAGCGCCCCGCCGCGCCAGGTGACGGTCCAGTCGGTGCGGTCGGCATACGATTCTCGCTGATCGCGCGCGCCCGCAGGATCGACCGCGCGGTAGATAGCCGCCGGTGATCGCGGTCCGGTCCGCGCGAACGCCGCCCGTCAGCACCAGCGCGCCCAGCGTCCAGTCGTCCTCTGCGAACAGGCCGAGGTCCTCGTTCGCTCCGCCTGCCCGGCGGCGTTCCGTGATGTCGCCGCTGAACGCGCTGATCGCGTTCTCCATCATCGTGCCCGAAGCCCGCCGGTAATCGGCGCCCAGGCGAAGCTGGTGCCCTGCGACTTCGGGCGGGCGCAGTTCCAGCTTGCCGCCGACTCCGGTCGAGGGCGTGTTGTACTGGTCCAGCACCGGCGTGAAGCGCGAGGAGCTGATGACCACATTGCTGAAATTGCGCGCCTGCACATAGGCGAGCGCATCCACCGCCCAGTCGCCGCGATGCACCAGCCGCAGCGATGCGTCCTGCCCCTCGCTGCTGCTGTCCGCGCCTTCGAAGCGCAAGGTGCGATTGTCGCGCCAGACCAGCATGCGGGCCTGCACCTCGGTCTGCGCGTCCGCCGGCAGCGACCGCCGCGCACGCCGACCGACCAGTTGTCATAGGCCGCCCGCGCGCTGGCATCGACGCGCTGGTCCAGTGGGCGTGGTCCAGAAGCCCTGCCCCCGGTCCCAGCGCCCCGACACCACGGCAAAGCCGCGACCCCAGCTGCGGCGCCAGCGTGGCGCTGAGTTCCGTCTCGCCGCGGTCGTTGACCAGCGCGCGGCCCAGAACCGGGCCCAGCGTCGCGGCATTGGCCGTTTCCAGCTCGATCGTGCCGGTCAGCGCGCCTGCGCCGAACGGGCCGGAGCCGCCGCCGCGCGTCACGGTGATCCGCTCCAGCCGTTCGGGCACGATGGCGTTGAAGGGGATGTAGCCGAAGAACGGATCGGCCATCGGCACCCCGTCCAGCAGCACCAGCGCCCTGCTGGTCGCGTTGCCTCCCAGCGAGCGCAGGGTCGCGCCCTGCGCGCTGGGATTGGACGAACGGCTGTCGGAACGGCGATATTGCTGGAAGCCCGCGACGCCCAGCAGCACATCCTCGATCCGGCCCGAGGACGCGGCCAGGATCCGTTCACGCGGGATTTCACGCGTCGCATAGGCGGGCATGCCGGGCGTGTCGGCCAACCCCTCGCCCGTCACGACGATGGCGTCAGGCGTCTCGCTCTCGGCATCCTCGGCGTCCTGCGCCTGCGCGGCAGCGGGGCACAGCATGGCCGCGCCCGGCCAGTAGTCGGGAAAGCCAGCGGCGATGCTTGTCGTTTTGGTGAAGGCCCATAGGCGCGGCTTGGTAACGGCTTGGGCCGCGAACGCAAAGCCCTGCGTCCCGTCAGCCAGCGCCGGCTGCGTCAGAACTCGCCCGCTATGCCCGCGCGAACGGCGGTATTGCGGCCCCCGCCATAGCTTGCACCCGCGGTCAGCGCGAAGGGCGTGTCGCTGGCGATGCGGTGCATCAGCCCGGCGGAAACGCCCATCTCGCCGCGGAAAAGAGCGACATTGCTGGCATAGCTGGTCCGCCCCGCCTCGCTCGGGAAATGCGGATTGGCGAGCGCCGCCGTCGTTGCGATGCCCTGCCGCATTTCCTTGCGGTCCAGCGCGGCGATGTCGAACAGCTCGGTCGACCTGCCCCTGCAACTGCGCGAACTGCTCCTCGGTCACGGCAGCGATGGCCTGCACCGACATGCCCAGCGAGGCCATCTGCTGCGCACCCGCCAGCACGCTTCCGCGCCCAAATGTGCCATTCTCGTCCACCGTTACGGCATAGATCTGGCCCGTCTGCGCCGCGGTCGAGGACACGATGTCGCCCACTTTGACCGACGATCCCGGCACCGCCCAGCACCAGCTGGTTGCTCGCCGTCGTCGTCGCGCCATAGCCCAGCGCCGTCGCATAGGCGTGGGCCGCGACGGCCTCGCCGCCGATGGCCGTGGCGCCCAGCGCGGTGGCAGTGGCGATGCAGCCGATTGCGCTCGAGCGGTCCGCCCGATGCCGTAGCGCGATACCCGACGGCGCTGGCATAGATGCTGCTGCCTGCCGCGCGCTGACCCCACCGCCACCGAACCTCGCCCGGAAGCCACCGACAATGCGCCGATGGCGCCCGACTGGCTGCCTGCCGCCTGTGCGTTGAAGCCGGCTGCGCTGGAGTAACTGCCGTTGCGCGGCTGCGATAGCCGGCGGCCGTCGATCCCTTGCCCGCGCCAGGCGCCGCGCCCGATGGCGGCGGCATATTCGCGCGCTGGCCAGGCTGCCAGAGCCCAGTGCCAGCGCCGCATTGCCACTGGCAGAGGAACCGGCCCCCAGCGCCGACGCGCCGGTCCCATAGCCCGGGCCGACGGGCCAAGTGCCATCGCGCCCGTGCCGCCGCCGGCATCGCTTTCCTTGCCGATGGCGATCCCGGACGCTGCAGAAGCATCTCGCAAGCGGCCCCAGCGCGATCGCATCGTCCCCCGACGCAGTCGGCTGCCCCCGCTGCTGTTGACCGCCAGATAAGGGCTGGCCGGCTTCCCCGCCGCCGGCAGGTTCCAGACCGGCAATCGCAGTGGCAATGGCGCTGTTCATCTGACCGAGATTGACCGCGTCGGTGCCCAGCGTGCCTGCCGCCACGTTCACGATCTGCCGCTGGGCCCCTGCGCTGCCGACCGACACGCTGTTCGCCCGGTCTGCGGCGAACCGCTGCCTAGGGCAACGGAATTGCTGGCCAGGGCCTGCGCATTGCCGCCGATCGCCAGCGCTTCGCTTGCCGCCGCCCTCGCGTTGGCGAGCGCGCTGTTGATGGCGAGATGGGGGTTCGCCGCCGAGCGGGTTCAATTCCCGCGACCGCGGCGGCTGATGGCGCTGTTCAGCTGGCCCACGGTCGCCGCATCGGAGCATCCACCCCGTTCGCGAGATTGACGATCCGGCGCTTCAGCGTCGCGCTGCCGACCGACGACCGTATTCGCCGCTTCGGCCAGCGAGTTCGCGCCCAGCGCCACTGCGTTCTCCTTCTCGGCGACGGAGCCCGCGCCGATGGCGGTGGAATTGATCTCCGATGGCAGAGGTCTTCTGCGTGCTGCCATAGGCGCCGAGGCTGCCGATGGCCGTCGATCCGGCGACGGTGCCTCGGCCGAGCTGCCGATGGCGACGCCGCGGAAATTGGCGACCGCCTTGTCGCCCACGGCCACGGATTCAGTCCCCGCCACGCTGCGCGTGCCCAGCGCCGATCCGGTGGTTTCCGCCGCAAAGGCGAAGCGGCCCACGGCGGTTCCGCCGCGCGAATCGGAATCGCGGCCCAGTGCCACGCCGCCTTCCTCGGCATAGGCGCCATAGCCCATGGCGACCCCCGCGTCGGTTTCGGTCGAGGTGCCTGACCCGTTCACCACTGCGAAAGCGCCAACCGCGACCGCCTGCCGCGCGTTCGCCTGCGCCTGGTTGCCCACCGCGATGCCGTCGCGCTGATAGGCCGCCGCCAGATAGCCAGCCGCCAGCGAATAGGCGCCGCCCGCATTGGCGGAGACGCCGACCGCAACCGCTCCGCTGGCGCCAGCGCTGGTGTAGGGACCGCAAGCCAGCCGGTCGGGCTGATTGGCCGATTCCGCGCCGCCGTCGGTGTCGGTCGAAGCGGTTGCCACTCCATCGTTATTCGTGTCGAGCAGGCAGTCGCGTGCCTGCGCGCCCTGGACCTGCAGCGATGCCGCCAGCGCGATACCCAGCCCCGTCAGCAAGCGGGCACGGCCGTCAGAACGGAATTGCATCATACATCTGCGTCCCTTGGGAGAGCAGACGGCCGGATCCGATCGGCCGTGGCCGCGATCGTTCGCACCACACAGGCGTCCCCCTCCCCGCGCCTGCTGAGACCATTGGTGATGAAATTCCCGTTAAGTCAAACCGCTGGTCGGGCGCGGCGCGCGCCGTTCCACAGCTTTGATCGGCAGGCGCTCACCCGCGGCCGCGATAGGAGGCGACGCCCTGGTCCGGCACCCACAGCCCTTCGGGCGCCGCGCCGCTTTGCCAGAACACATCGATGGGAATGCCGCCGCGCGGATACCAGTAACCGCCGATGCGCAGCCAGCGCGGCTTCATCTCGTCAAACAGGCGCTGGCCGATGCCCACCGTCACGTCCTCGTGAAACCCGCAATGGTTGCGGAACGAGCCGAGGAACAGCTTCAGCGACTTCGATTCGACGATCGTCTCGCCCGGCGCGTAATCGATCACCAGATGCGCGAAATCGGGCTGGCCGGTCACCGGGCACAGCGAGGTGAATTCGGGCGCGGCAAAGCGCACCATGTAGAGCGAACCCGCGCGCGGATTGGGGACATAGTCGAGCACAGCCTCCTCGGGCGATGCGGGAAGCGAGCTGGTCTGCCCCAGATGCATTGGTGCGCGCTGGAAGGACTGCGTCTGATCGTCGGCCATGGCGGCGCTTTGGCACTTTGCGGCGCGCTGCTCAAGAGAGCGCTCTTGGCGGGGGTGCATGGCATCGGCTACCATCGCGAAATGACTCAGTTGCTCGTCTCTACCGCATGGCTGGCCGAACGGCTCGGCTCTTCCGATCTTGTCCTGCTGGACGCCAGCTATCACCTTGCCGCGGCGGGGCGGGATGCGCGGGCCGAATTCGAAGCCGGGCATATTCCGGGAGCGCGGTTCCTCGACCTCGGTTCGCTGAACGATCCTTCCGCCGCGCTCGACAACACGGTGCCCACGGCAGGGCAGTTCCAGCAGCATGTGCGGGCGCTGGGCGTATCGGATGACAGCCACGTCGTGCTGTACGACGACAGCCCGCTGAAAAGCGCGGCGCGCGCATGGTATCTGTTCACCCTGTTCGGAGCGCGGAACGTCTCGGTCCTCGATGGCGGATTGGCGAAATGGAAGGCGGAAGGGCGGCCCGAGACGCGCGACATGGCGCAGCCTGAGGCCGGCGACTTCACCGCCTCGCTCCGGCCCGAGCTGCTGCGCGACAAGCAGGCGGTGCTGGACGCACTGGGCAGCGAGCAGCAGATCGTCGACGCACGCGGCGCCGGGCGCTTCACGGCGGATGAGCCCGAACCGCGCCCCGGCATGGCGTCGGGCCACATCCCCGGCGCGCGCAACCTGCCCATCGGCATGCTGTACGAAGCCGACGGCACGATGAAGGACCCCGCTGCGATCGAGGCGGAGTTCGTCGCCGCGGGCGTGGATGTCGAGCGGCCGGTCATCACCTCCTGCGGGTCGGGCGTGACGGCGGCGGTGCTCAGCCTTGCGCTGGCGCGGCTGGGGAAGCAGGACGTGGCGCTCTACGACGGCAGCTGGTCCGAATGGGGCAGCGATCCCGATACGCCCAAGGCCACGGGACCGGCCGGTTCCGGCGAGAAGGCGGGGTCGCTTTAGCTTGACCGATCCCGATGGCAGGGAGCTCCGCACCGCGACCCGCGTGGTCGAGGCCGGGCGGCGCAGGCAATGGACCAGCGTTCCCGATCTGGCGGGCGGCGTAGTCAATCCCCCGGTCTGGCGCGCCAGCACGCATCTGTACGAGAATTGCGCCGCGCTGAAGGAAGCGGCGGCGAGCGGGAACGAGGACGGGCGCTTCTACTACGGCCGCCGCGGCGCACCGACGCAATGGGCGCTGGCCGATGCGCTGACCGGGCTGGAGCAAGGCGCGTTCGGCACCATGCTCTACCCCTCGGGCGTGGCGGCGATCACCGGGGCCTATCTGTCCGTGTGCCGCCCCGGTGACCGGCTGCTGATCGCCGACAATGCCTATGACCCTTCGCGCAGCATCGGAACGGGATTGATGAAGAGCTTTGGCGTGAAGCCGGAGTTCTTCGACCCGCTGGACGTCGGCGGGTTCGGCCAGATCTGTGCGCAGGAAGGATCCATCGGCGCGGTGCTACTGGAAGCGCCGGGTAGCCTGACGATGGAAGTATGCGACGTGCCCGCGCTGGCGGCGATCGCCAGGGAAGCCGGTGCCTGGGTGCTGATCGACAATACCTGGGCGGGGCCGACCGGCTTTTCCGCGCTGGCGCATGGCTGCGACGGGGTGATCACTGCGCTGACCAAGCATGTCGGCGGGCATTCCGACCTGATGATGGGATCGGTTTCGGGCACCGAGCGGCTGTATCGCCGCTTGCGCCGCACCGCCCAGCAACTGGGCCATGTGGTATCGCCGGACGATGCCGCGCTGGCGCTTCGGGGCTTGCGCACGCTGGACCTGCGGCTGCGGCAGGAAAGCGAGAGTGCGCTGGCTATCGCCCGCTGGCTGGGCGACCAGCCAGAGGTGGCCGCCGTGCTCTGCCCCATGCTGGACGGCGCGCCGGGGCACGAGCTGTGGAAACGCGACTTCACCGGCGGCTGCGGGCTGTTTTCCCTCGTGCTGAAAGGGCGCGACGCGGCGGCGCGCGCGCGGCTGATCGATGCACTGCGCCTGTTCGGCATCGGTTACAGCTGGGGCGGGTTCGAAAGCCTGGCCCTTCCCATCGATCCCGGCAGCTGCCGGTCGGTCCGCAGCTGGCCGCCAGCCGACGGCTGGGCCGGATTGGACGAGAACGATCGTTTTGCGGTACGCCTTTCGATCGGGCTTGAGGATCCGGCCGACTTGATCGCCGACCTTGAACAGGGCTTTGCCGCGATGGAGAATGGCGGATGACAACGGGGTGGAGCGCGATACTGGCCTCTGCGCTCAGCGGAGGAAGCGAGGACGCGGCCAGCGATCTGGCTGCAGCGCTGAGCGGCGCCGATCCCGCCGATGCGCCGCCGGCGGATTCGCCGCCCACCGACATCCCGCAGCCACCCCCCGATCCGCAGGCCGCCGAGGGTCCCATCGAGGGCGCGGAGCAGATCAAGGAAGCCTTGCAAGAACATTCGATGACCTTGGGCGGGGTGATCGACAAGCTGGACAGCTGGGGAGTGACGATCGGGGATACGCGCTTTTCGGTCTGGACGGCGATACTGGTCGTGATGGTGCTGGTCGGCATATTCGTCATCGGCCGGCTGGGCGTGCGCCTTGCCCACAAGGCGCTGGGCCGGTTCGGCAATCTTTCCGCCACCCAGCACCTGCTGGCGGACAAGCTGCTGACGTTGCTCGTCTGGGCCGTGGTGATCATGGTCGGTATCGACATACTGGGCATCGACCTGACCGCCCTGGCGGTCTTTTCGGGTGCGTTCGGCCTGGCCATCGGTTTCGGCCTGCAGAAGACATTCGGCAACCTGATCGCGGGCATCATCCTGCTGATGGACCGCTCGATCAAGCCGGGCGACGTGATCGCCGTGTCCGATACAGCGGGGAACGAGACATTCGGTCAAATACGCCGCATCGGCATTCGCGCCGTGTCCATCGTTACGCGCGACGAGAAGGAATATCTGATCCCGAACGAGAACCTGATGATCAACCAGGTCGAGAACTGGTCCTATTCCAGCCGCGACGTGCGCATGCAGGTGAATGTCGGCGTATCCTATAACTGCGACATCAAGCTGGCCGAAAAGCTGATGCTGGAAGCGGCGGCGAGCTGCGCGCGCGTGCTGAAATCGCCCGCGCCCTCGTGCTGGTTGTCGGAATATGGCGACAGCTCGGTCAATTTCGTCATCCACTGCTGGATACGCGACCCTGAAAACGGGCTGGGCAACATCCGGTCGGAGGTGCTCAAGAAGCTCTGGGACCTGTTCCAGGAGAGCAAGATCGAGATCCCCTTCCCCCAGCGCGACATCAATTTGCGCGGCAACGAACAGTTCGACCAGCTGGTTGCAGCGATTGGGCAGCGGATCGGGAAATCCGGGGACGCCATCTCCTGAACGCCTGATATCTGCGGTTTCGATCCGGCTGAACCGCCTAAAGCTGACCTACCCCCCCTTTTAGGCATTCTGGCTGGCACTTGCCCGTGGCAACGACCATCTGGGGTGCCATGGTCCAATCCAGCGTATCTTCCTTCACCCGTGCGGGCACGGTAAGCCTCGTCGGCGCGGGGCCGGGCGATCCCGACCTGCTGACCCTGCGCGCCGCACGGCTGATCGCCGGGGCGTCGGTGGTGGTGCATGACGGGCTGGTCGGTGCCGATATTCTCGCAATGGCGCCTGATCATGCGCGCCTGATCTCTGTCGCGAAATCGCGGGCTCGCCACACGATGAAGCAGGAGGATATCTGCGCCCTGCTGGTGCGCGAAGCCTTGGCCGGCAACGATGTCGTGCGGCTGAAGGGCGGCGATCCGCTGATCTTCGGCCGCGGCGGCGAGGAGGCGGAGGCCTGCCGCGCCGCGGGCGTTCCCGTCCAGATCGTGCCCGGCATTTCGGCTGCGCAGGCCGCCGCCTCGCTGGCCGAAATTCCGCTGACGCACCGCGACCATGCCAGCATCGTCAGCTTTGTCGCGGGCCAGTGCAAGGGTCTGTCCGAGCAGGACTGGTCGGGCCTGGCGGGCGTGGGCCGCACGCTGGTGATCTACATGGGCGTCGCCACTTCGGCCCGGATTTCGGAAAAGCTGATGGAGGACGGGCTCGCTCCCGACGCCGCCGTCGCCGTGGTGGAGCGGGCCTCGCTTCCCGGCATGCGCGTGCTGCGCGGCGTGCTGGCGGGCCTTCCCGATATCGTGGCCGACAACGACGTGCGCAGCCCGGCGCTGATCGTGATCGGCGAAGTCACGCGCGAACCCGATGCGGCGATTGCGCAAATTGCGATGGAAGCACACTCATGAAGATCCTGACTGGCAACGACCTCAAGACCGGAGAGGTCATCTGGTGGACCGGCACCGACTGGTCGATCCACGTGAACGATGCGGTCGACGTGGGCGACCGCGCCGACGAGATCGCCGCGCGCGAGGAAGCCGAACGCCGCGTCAACGTGCCCTATGCTGTCGATGCCGAGCAGGATGCGGAGGGCATTCGCCCCTCGCACATCAAGGAGCGCATACGCGCGCTGGGCCCCACCGTGCGCCCCGACCTGACCCTGAAACCCGCCGACCCCACCGCCGGCAACTGGGTAATCTGACATGTACAAATACGACCAATACGACCAGCGACAAGTCGACACCCGCGTCGAGGAATTCCGCGACCAGACCCGCCGCCGCCTGTCAGGCGAGCTGCCCGAGGAGAAGTTCCGCCCGCTGCGGCTGATGAACGGCCTCTATCTGCAGCTGCATGCCTATATGCTGCGCGTTGCGGTGCCCTATGGCACGCTGTCGGGCGCGCAGATGCATGCGCTGGCCGACATTGCCGAGAAATACGACCGCGGATACGGCCATTTCACCACGCGGCAGAACATCCAGTACAACTGGATCAAGCTGGAGGACGCGCCCGAGATCCTGGCCGACCTGGCAAAGGTCGAGATGCACGCCATCCAGACCAGCGGCAACTGCATCCGCAACATCAGTTCAGACCATTTCGCGGGTGCCGCGGCGGACGAGCTGATCGACCCGCGTCCCTATGCCGAGCTGATGCGCCAGTGGTCGAGCTTCCATCCGGAATTCAGCTATCTGCCGCGCAAGTTCAAGATCTGCGTGATCGCCAGCGACACCGACCGCGCGGCCATGCGCCTGCACGACATCGGCATCCAGATCGTGCGGAATGACGCGGGCGAACTGGGCGCCGCGTTCTACGTCGGCGGCGGCATGGGCCGCACCCCGATGATCGCGCCCTGCATCAACGAGTTCGTGCCGCTCGACCGGCTGATCACTTATGCCGAGGCGTGCCTGCGCGTCTACAACCGCTATGGCCGGCGCGACAACAAGTACAAGGCGCGGATCAAGATCCTGGTCCACGAACTGGGCGCGGAGGAATATACCCGCCAGGTCGAGGAAGAGTACGCGCACATGCTGGAACAGGGCGTCGAACCTCCCTTCGCCGAGCTTGAGCGCATCCGCAGTTTTTTCGAGGATCCCGCGTTCGAGACCGGACTTTCCGACCGGCGCGGATCGCAGCGATCCCGATTTTGCGCTGTGGGTCGACCGCAACACGCACCGGCACAAGGCGCCGGGCTATGTCAGCGCGGTCATCTCGCTGAAGCCCGTGGGCGGCATCCCCGGCGATGCGTCGGTGGAACAGATGCACCTGATGGCCGATCTCGCCACCGAGTTCAGCTTTGACGAGTGCCGCGTGATGCACACGCAGAACATCGTTCTGCCGCATGTGAAGATCGTCGACCTTCCGGCGCTGTTCGCCCGGCTGGACGCGGCAGGGCTGTCGACGCCCAACCTCGACCAAATTGATGACATCATCGCCTGCCCCGGCCTCGATTACTGTTCGCTGGCGAACGCGCGTTCGATCCCGGTCGCGCAGAAGATTTCCGAGCGTTTCGCCGCCAATGGCAAGGGCAAGGAGCTTGGCCAGCTCAAGCTCAAGATCTCGGGCTGCATCAATGCCTGCGGGCATCACCATGCGGGCCATATCGGCATTCTGGGCGTCGACCGCAAAGGGACCGAGAACTACCAGCTGCTGCTGGGCGGCATCGGAGGCAGAGGATACCTCGCTGGCCAAGATCACCGGCCCCGGCTTTGACGAGGACGGCATCGTGGGCGCGGTCGAGACCGTGACCGACGTCTACCTTGCGCAGCGGAGCGAGGGCGAGCGGTTCCTCGACACCTATCGCCGGATCGGCATGGCCCCTTTCAAGGAGGCTCTTTATGACTGACGCGACCTTCACCGAACTGGTCCGGCTGCGCGACGATTCGACCAGCGAAGCGCCCGCCGTGACCGTGGATTCCTTTGCCGAGCAGTCCAATGCGGGCGCCGTCCGCATCGAGCCGGGCGACGACGCGCGCGAACTGCTGCCTCATCTGGGGCACGTGACGCGGGTGGAAATCAACTTCCCCAGCTTTACCGACGGCCGCGGCTATTCGGCGGCGCAGATCCTGCGCGAGGCTGGCTATACGGGCGAGATCCGCGCCGTGGGCGATGTCGCGGTGGACCAGCTGGCCTATATGCGCCGCTGCGGATTCGACGCTTTCCAGCCGGACAAGCCGATGAACGAAGCCGATGTCGAGGCCGCGTTCAGCCGCTGGGATCATGTCTATCAGAAGACCACCGATGGCCGCGTCCCGATCTGGGACCTGCGCCACGGCCTGAACAATAATGCCGGCGCCGATGGCTGAGGCTGCACGTTCGATAGACCGCATCGACACGGGCGCGCGCTTTACCCACGCCGATGCAGCTGCCCTCAATGCGCGCTATGCCGAGGCGAGTGCGGAGGAAATCCTGCGCGCCGTGCTGGTGGACGGGGTTGCGGGCAGGGTCGCGCTTGTTTCCAGTTTCGGCGCGGAGAGCGCCGTGCTGCTGCATCTCGCCTCGCGCGTCGATCCGGGGGCGACCGTGCTGTTCCTGGAAACCGGCAAGCATTTTCCCGAGACGCTGGAATATCGCGACACGCTGATCGGCACGCTGGGCCTGACCGATGTGGTCAATCTTCGCCCCGATCCCGCTGCGCTGGCCGCCAAGGACGAGAGCGGGCTGCGCTGGTCCTATGATCCCGATGGCTGCTGCGAAATTCGCAAGGTCCTGCCGCTGGCGAGTGCGCTGGCCGATTTCGACGCATCGATCACAGGACGCAAGGCGTTCCAGTCGGCGACGCGCACCGACCTTCCGGTGTTCGAGATCGACGAGAGTGACGCCGCCGGACGGCTGAAGGTCAATCCGCTGATCGGCTGGTCGGTTGCCGATTTGCAGGCCTATCTGGACGAGCACGACCTGCCCCGCCATCCGCTGGTCGAACAGGGCTATCCCTCCATCGGCTGCATGCCCTGCACCAGCAAGGTGGCCGAAGGCGAGGATCCGCGTTCGGGCCGCTGGCGCGGCTGGGACAAGACCGAATGCGGCATTCACTCGGTCCCGGGTTCCAGCGACGGCAGCCAACTGCCGCCCGATTACGAACCGGTCTTCTAGGCCGGTTTTCTGAACTGCTAGAGCCAGCCCGCCGCCCGATACCATTCGGCGGTCTGGCGAAGACCCTCGGGCGTCGGAATGCGCGCCTGCCACAGGCTGGCAGGCGGCTGCCGGTCGGCACGCGCCGTCCAGTCCGGATGGCACATGTAGCGGGCGCGGTCGGGGGTCAGCTTGGCATCGGCGCCGCGAAATCCGCGGTCGATGCTGGCGGCAAACCCGACCAGCCCGCGCGGCATGTGGATCGGCAAGATCCTGCGTCCGACCGCCGCGCCGATCATGCGCGCCATCTCCTCGTGGCTCCAGCCGTTCGGGTGTCCGTCGTCGACCTCGTAGATCGCTCCTGTCGCTCCGCCGCCGGTCGCCAGCACCAGCAGCAGGCGCGCAAGATCCTCGACGTGGATCATCGAGGCGCGGCCCCGCGGCGGCAGCGGCACGATGCCGCTTCTGGCGGCGCGGAAAAGCTCGAACATCTCGGTGTCGCGGGGGCCGTAAATGGCGGGCGGCCGCACCATCGCGCAGCCTTGCGCCCTGGCGGCCTCTGCCTCGGCGCCCGCTTTCGACCAGCCATAGTCCGACAGGTCCGGCTCGCGCGCGGCCAGTGAGGAGACATGCACGAAGCGCGGCACATTGGCAGTCGGTGGCGGCTTTGACCACGGCGTTCGTACCAGCGATATTGCCTGCCTCGAAAGCGGCCCGGTCGGGTACGTTGACCACGCCTGCGACATGGATCACCGCATCGGCGCCACCGGCGAGGCGCTGCAGCGCCGCATGATCGCCCAAGTCGCCGCGCACCCATGTCACGCCATCGCGCGCATCCTGCTCGCGCCTGGTCAGCGCGCTCAATTCGTGCCCCTCCTCCAGCGCCAGGTCCATCAGCGTCGAGCCGACGAAACCGGTCGCGCCGGTGAGCGCCATCCTCATCGCAGCATGACGAGCTGGTCGCGATGCACGACGGCGGAGCGCGGCGTATAGCCCAGCACTTCCTCCTGCTCGTCAGTGTGCAGGCCGACCAGAGCGACACATTCGGGCGCGTCATATTCAGCCAGCCCCTTGGCGAGCCATTCGCCGTCGGGCCCTTCGATCCGCACCGGGTCGCCCCGCACGAAACTGCCTTCGACCCGCGCAATGCCCTTGGCCAGCAGGCTGTTGCCATCGCGCAGCGCGGCAACCGCGCCCTCGTCGATGACCAGCGTGCCCTTCATGCGAAGGCGGCCGCCGATCCAGGCCTTGCGCGCCGTGTCGTGCCGGCGGGCCAGGAACAGCGTGCCGATGCCGTCGTCGCCGTGCAGGCCGATGGCGCGGGCGATCGGCTGGTCGTACTTGCCGTTCGCGATCACCAGCGCGATCCCGGCGCGCTCGGCGATTTCCACCGCGTTCACCTTGGTCCGCATGCCGCCCGAACCGATCCCGAAATCCGAATCGCCGGTCGCCATCGCCCGCACCTCGTCGTCCACGCCCCAGACCATCGGGATGCGCGATGCGCCAGGTTCCGAAGGGTGCTTGTCGTAGAGGCCATCGATGTCGGACAGCAGGATCACCGCATTGGCATGGGCGGCCTGCGCCACGCGGGCGGCCAGCCGGTCATTGTCGCCAAAGCGAATCTCGTGCGTGGCGACGGTGTCGTTCTCGTTCACCACGGGCACCGCGCCGGTTTCCAGCAAGCGGTTCAGCGTAGCCGACGCGTTGAGATAGCGGCGACGGCCTTCCAGATCTTCCAGCGTGATGAGGACCTGCGCTGCGGTGAGCTCGTGATTGCCGAGCAGCTCGGCCCACAGGCTGGACAATGCGATCTGGCCGACAGCGGCGCTGGCCTGCGCATCGGCGAGGCTGCCGCGGCCGCCCTTTTCAAGGCCGAGGATGCGCGAGCCCAGTGCAATCGCGCCCGAGGAGACGATGATCACGTCCTGCCCGCGGTCCTTGGCCTGCGCGATTTCGCTGGCGAGGCCGGTCAGCCATTTGCGGCGCGGCTTACCGTCCTTGCCCACCAGCAGCGCCGAGCCGACCTTCACGACCAGCCGCCCGCAGGCCTCCGGCGATTGAAGGTCGGTCAGATGGGCGATCATGGCATCAGGTTTCTGCATGCCAAAGCAGTTAGGAACTCAAGCGCCGCATGGAAAGGGTAGATTTTCCCGCGGTGCGTGGCTGCGGGCGGTCAGATCGGCGACCAGTCGCTCTCGCCCTCGTCGCTGTCGCCCGCGACCTCCTCGCGCTCGACTCCCTTGGTCTCCGTGCTGGTGGCAGCGGGAAGAAAAGCGAGAACCGCATCGAGCAGTTCTTCCACGCCCTGCCCGGTCGCGCCCGACACGGCAAAGACCCTTTTTGCGCCCGCTTCCAGCAGCTCCTGCGCAAAGGCATCGGCCAGCTCGCGGTCGGCAAGGTCCAGCTTGTTGAGCGCGACGAGGCGCGGCTTGTCTTCAAGCCCCGCACCATAGGCTTCAAGCTCTTCCTCGATCACGCGCAGCGCTTCGGCAGGATCCTGCCCCGGACCGCTGCCCGAAATGTCGATCAGGTGGATGAGTACGCGGCAGCGTTCGATATGCCCCAGGAAACGGTCGCCGATGCCCGCGCCCTCGGCGGCACCCTCGATCAGGCCGGGAATGTCGGCCAGCACGAATTCGCGGCCCTTGTGACGCACGACGCCCAGCTTGGGCACCAATGTGGTAAAGGCGTAGTCGCCCACCTTGGCGCGCGTGTTCGACACCTGATTGATGAAGGTCGACTTGCCCGCATTGGGCAGTCCAACCAGCCCCACATCGGCCAGCAGCTTCAGCCGCAGCCAGACCCACATCTCCTGCGCGGGTTCGCCCGGCTGGTGCTGGCGCGGCGCGCGATTGGTGCTGGTCTTGTAGCTGGCATTGCCCCGCCCGCCCATGCCGCCTTCCAGCAGGGTGAGGCGCTGCCCGACCTCGGTGAAGTCGGCGAGCACGTCCTCCTTGTCCTCGGACAGGATCTGCGTTCCGACCGGTACCTCGATCACCAGCGGCTGGGCCGAGGCACCGGTACGGTCCTTGCCCATGCCGTGACCGCCGCGCGGCGCCTTGAAATGCTGCGAGTAGCGAAAGTCGATCAGCGTGTTGAGGCCAGCCACCGCCTCGAACACGATGTCGCCGCCGCGCCCGCCATTGCCCCCGTCGGGGCCGCCATATTCGACGTATTTCTCACGGCGAAAGCTGACCGCCCCCGGTCCGCCCGCGCCGGAGCGCACAAAGATCTTGGCCTGGTCGAGAAAATGCATGGCTTGGTCAATCCGGTGGCGGCAGCGGCATGGCAAACGCCAGCGGCAGGCCTGAAAAAAGCATAACGCCTCGCTATCCGATTCGGCGCCGGACTTGCAACATGGCCCTGGCGGGCAGCGCCGTGTTCGGCGGCGGCCCGTCCGGTGCAACAAAAGGCGGGTGGGTGAATGGTGGAGCCGAGCGGGATCGAACCGCTGACCTCGTCATTGCGAACGACGCGCTCTCCCAACTGAGCTACGGCCCCGTTCCATTCGCTGCTACACCTGCCAAAGGCCGATGTGCAAGAGCGCGCCTGTTAGCGAAAGGCGCGCTCTTGTCCAAGTCAAAATTTGCCTGCCGCGCCGCGATCAGCTTTCCGGATTGCCGCTGGAGGCATCGGCCGTGGCCGATGGCACGATCGTCGCATCGGGCGCAGGCGGCAAAGGTGCATTGGCATCGACGGCGGCGTTGGGATCGACCTGTGCATTCGGATCCACCGGCGCGGGCACCATCCAGCGATGCCGGTACGGCTCGCCATAGGTGGCAAGATATTCGGCGTCCCATGCCTGCGCCTTGGCGCGATACGCCTCGTAATCATCGAAATAGCCGAGGAACACGAGTTCCAGCTTGGGCAGTTCGGTCTGCGCCGCCTGGTCGAGTTCGCCCCTGGGCACATCGGCCAGCGCCAGGCTGGTCTCGCGCGCGGCGGCGCAGAAGCGGGGCAATGCGGGCGGAAGCGAAAAATAGTTGTAGACCTGCGTCATGTACTGATCGCGGGCGCGCTTGTAGTCGCTGCTCCCGAACTCTTCGCGAAACTGCGCGTCGATCTTCTTGTTCGTGTTGGTCAGCTCGCGCGAATGGGTCTTGAGGAATTCGCCGTAACGCTCCGCCATCTGCGCATCCTCGGGTCCGTCGCAATTCAGCGCCGCCACATTATAGGCAGAGCGCAGGTTCCAGACTGCTTGCTCAGGGCTGAGATCGGTGTTGACGGTCTGCCGGATGCCCAGTTCGTTCCGACCGGGGAGGACCAAGTTGTCCTGCGCATAACCAGGCGCGACCGGACGGGCGGGAAACGCCTCCTGCACGGGCGGCGGCGGCGGAGGAGCGACCGGCGGCGGCGGCGGCGGACCGCACGAGGCAAGGGTCGCGGCGGCGGCCACGGTCGTAATGCGAATGAGAGGCTTGCTTCCCGACACGGTTGTTTCCTGTTGTTGCGGCTGGCGAGTCACTGGCTGCCATGGCGTTATAGCAGGGCGCAGCTTGCGCCCGGGTGAAGGCACCAGCATGCGCGCTTGGCCGACCGGCTGCACCCGGGCTATCCCTCTCTTCCACAAGGAAAACGCCCGATCGGAGGTTCTGTCCGACCGGGCGTTCATTTTCATGGATCAGGCGGAGCTACACACCCCACCGTCCGATCAGTCGCGCTGGCCCATGAAGGCGAGCAGGAACTGGAACATGTTGATGAAGTCGAGGTAGAGCGACAGCGCGCCAAGTACCACGGCCTTGCCCATGAACTCCGTTCCGGCGAGCTGGTAATACTGCATCTTCAGGCGCTGTGTATCGTAGGCCGTAAGACCCGCGAAAATCAGCACGCCGAGGAAGCTGACCGCCCACATCAACGCGGTCGATTGCACGAAGATGTTGATGACCGACGCAATGATCAGGCCGATCACACCCATGATCAGGAAGCTGCCGAAGCCCGACAGATCCTTCTTGGTCGTGTAGCCGAACAGCGACAGGCCGGCGAACGCACCTGCGGTCGCAAAGAAGGTCGCCGCGATCGAGCCGCCCGTATAGACGAGGAAGATCGTCGACAGGCTCATGCCCATCAGGATCGCGAAACCCCAGAACAGCATCTGCAGCGTTCCGGTCGAGAAACGGTTCGCACCGAAGCTCATCGCGAAGACGATGGCGAGCGGCGAGAGCATCACCAGCCACATCAGCGGCGAACCGACCATCGCGACCGTCATGCCCGAGCTTGCCATCAGCAGGGCGACGACGCCCGACAGCAGCACGGCCGACGCCATGTAATTGTAGATCGAGAGCATGTATTTGCGCAGACCGGCATCATATCCGGTGCGCGGCACGCTTGCGCCGAGGCCCGTGGACGCGCCGAAGCCGGCGCGCGTCTGCGGACGCGTGGGCTGGGGGTCGTTCCAGTTTGCCATAGCTTTGTTCTTCTCCTTGGCCGCTCCTCCGGGACGGGGAGCGATCTGTCGTCAATATCGGCGTTGGCGCAGCCCTTTTCAAGGAAAACCGGGGGTCAGCAATGTTCTGTAACAATTCTGTCCGGCGGTGCCGCCTTAGCGCGCAGCCCGACGTTCGCTACGCCTCGCCCGCAGCATCGACCAGTGCGTTTGCCAGCGCGTCGGCGGCATCGCGGTCGCCCCACAACACGAACTGGAACGCAGGGTAGAAGCGGTCGCATTCGTCGACCGCCTGTTCGACCGCCATCTGCGCCTGGCTGAGCGAGAGCAGCCCGTCGTCGCCCAGCATCAGCCCATGTCGGTAGAGCAGCACCGATCCGGCAGACCAAAGATCGAAATGACCCAGCCACAACTGCTCGTTCACCAGGCTCATCAGTTCGAACATCTGGACGCGCTTGTCGTCGGGCACACGTACTTCGGGCAGGCAGAGAAGCTGCAGCACGTTATCCTCGCGCCGCCAGATCGCGCGCAGCTGGTACTTCGCCCAGGCCCCCTGCACCTCGCCGCCGACCTCGTCCTCGCCGGTCACCTCGTACGGCCAGCCGCGCGCCTCGAACAGAGAGACCAGCATATCGACCGGCGCCGCGTCCTCGTGGCGGTTCTCGGCCTGGCTTTCACTCATCATGCAGCGGTTCTCTCTCCGTCGCGCGGACCCCCATGACCCGCCATTGCGCTCAGGTGGACCAGCCGTGGCCGCCTTTACAATGGCTTAACTTATCGCCTCGGTGCATAAGGCGATACTGTTGTTCACCGCATGTGGATAAGGATTTGTCGGCCTCTGCCGCGCCCGCGAAATTTCGCTGCGCGCGCTATTCTTCCTCGTCGGGCTGATCGTCGCTGCCGAATGGCCGGCCGGCAGGAACAAGCCGGTCCGTACCCGGCATCACGCTGAATTCCGACGGGAAAATGCCCAGATGCGCTGCCGCCACCTGCTGTCCCGGCGCAAGTCGCGGGACAGACCTCATGTAGGGGGCAAGGTTGTCGGCCAGCTGGCGCGGCAGCACGGCATAGAGCAGCGCCACCGCCTCGGCACCGCGCCCCGAGACCGCCAGCATGAAGGCGCGGATCCGCCATGCCGCCGGATCGTCCGCCTGCAGCAGGGGCTGCAGCATACGCTCGGCCGCATCGCGCTGGCCTGCGACGGCCAGGCTGAACGCGTGGCGGCGCGTCACCTCGGGATCAGGGGCGACCCGATTGGCGACGGCATAGTAATATTGGGCGCTGGGCTGGTCGCCCAGCAGGTCGTGAGCCAGCCCCCGGTCCGCCGCGAAGTCCATGGCGCGAGCGCCGAGCAGCTCTGCCTGCGCGAACATCGACAGCGCCATGCGCGGCTGCCCCAGATGCACCATTACCGTCCCGCGCGCCGCCTGGATGGAGGGATCGCGCGGCGCGGCGACCTCGGCACGGTTCAGGAAGCCAAGCGCCACCTCGTACTCGCCCAGCCTGATCGCGGCCTCGGCGCCCTCGCGCATCGCCTGGGTGTCGCTCGCATCATCAGCCAGCCGGGCTGTCGCCGCGTCCAGCAGGCGCTGATCCGCCGCAGGATCGCTGACAATTATGGTGCGTCCCTGTGCACTGGCAGGGATGGCGGCGACGGGGACAGCCAATACAGCAAGGGCGGCGAGCAAGCCCGCCGCCCTCAAGCGTGTCAGCCCTTGCGGGCGGAAATCAGCGCCGGTTGTTGTTGCGGCCGAGGAAGCGTGGGATGTTGAGATCCGCCGCATCATCGTCCTCACGCTCCTCCGCGGGAGCCTCGTCGCGATTGCGCGACAGGTTCGCCATCCTCTCGAACAGCGTGCTGCCGCCGACCGACACTGCCGCCTGGCCCGAAGCAGGGCGCCAGCCGCGGGCCGATTCGGTGCGCGAGGACGCATCCATCGGTCCGGAATCGCGCGAGGTATCTCGCGATTCGGTGCGGCCAGGCTCGGCAGGAGCGCGACGCGGCTCTTCCTCGAAACCGTCGCCCAGCAGCAGTTCATCGTCGTCTTCTGCCTCAGCCATGTCGAGACCGAGGTCCAGCGGCTCTTCCGAGCCGGCGGACGCGAAGCCGCCTTCATCGCCAGGATGGCGCTGCGTGCGATCGTCGGCGGGATCGGTCAGCTTCATCGCCGGTTCGGCCGCTGGAGCCGGTGCCGGAGCGGCCGGCGCCGCGCCGGGGCGCATCGGCGCACGGCCCGAACCGAGCGAGAACGGACGCGCCTGCGCGGCGGGCTGCTCGGCCTCTTGGTCGATGCCGGTCGCGACGACCGACACGCGGATCTTGCCCTCAAGGTCGGGATTGAACGCCGAGCCCCAGATGATGTTGGCGTCGGGATCGACGAGATCGCGGATGTGGTTGGCCGCCTCGTCGACTTCCATCAGGCGCATGTCCTCGCCGCCGATGATCGAGATGATGACGCCCTTCGCGCCGGTCATCGACACACCGTCGAGCAGCGGGTTGGCGATCGCCTTCTCCGCCGCCTCGAGCGCGCGATTCTCGCCGTCGGCCTCGCCCGTGCCCATCATCGCCTTGCCCATCTCGCCCATCACCGAACGCACGTCGGCGAAGTCGAGGTTGATGAGGCCCGGCATGACCATCAGGTCGGTGATCGAGCGGACACCCTGCTGCAGCACCTCGTCGGCAAGCTGGAACGCTTCCTTGAAGGTGGTGTCGGGGCGGGCGACCAGGAACAGGTTCTGGTTCGGGATGACGATCAGCGTATCGACGTGCTTCTGCAGCTCCTCGATACCCGCATCCGCCGAACGCATGCGGCGCGAGCCTTCGAACATGAACGGTTTGGTCACCACGCCCACGGTCAGCACGCCCTTGTCGCGCGCCGCCTTGGCAATCACGGGCGCGGCGCCCGTGCCGGTGCCGCCGCCCATGCCGGCCGCGATGAAGCACATGTGGACTCCGTCCAGCATGCGATCGATCTCGTGCAGCGTTTCCTCTGCCGCCGCGCGCCCGACCTCGGGACGCGAACCCGCGCCCAGTCCCTGCGTGATTTCGGGGCCAAGCTGGATGCGATCCTCGCACACCGCGGTGTTCAGCGCCTGCGCGTCGGTGTTGGCGACGATGAAGTCGACACCCTCGATCTGCGCCTGGATCATGTTGGCGATGGCGTTGCCGCCCGCGCCGCCCACGCCGATGACGGTAATGCGCGGACGCAGTTCCTCAACCGCAGGCGGACCGATATTGATGCTCATTAAGGTCTCCGCAAACTCGCTGTCGGCCCGAAACGGCGCGTCGCCGGATCCCGTGATCCCGAACCGCCGCGATGTGCCGTAACAGCCCCGTTACTTGTGCATGATAGTGGCATGAATCAAATCGCCACCGCAAAGGCTTTCGGCAGATTTCCACATCGCTGTTAGACCAGTCCTGGCAAGCTGTTTACCTAACCATTGTAGGTAGGTCGCCGAGCGATGTCAGCGAAGGCTGCCGATCGTTAGAAATGCCAGCGCCATAAGCAGGCCGGCCAGCCGGTTGGAACGGAAACGAGCCAGCGCGTTCATGCCGTCCGCCGGATCGAGCGTGATAACCTGCCAGGCGAGATGAACGCCCACCGGCAGAAGCGCCAGCAGCGCCACCCAGTCGGGCCGGATCAGCCAGATTGCCGCGCTCCAGCCCAGCAGCGCCAGCCCGTACAGCGCCGCCACGCCCGGCACGATCCGCCCCTTCAGCGCCAGCGCGCTGGATCGCACGCCGACCAGCGCGTCGTCCTCCATGTCCTGCACCGCGTAGATCGTGTCGTATCCGATCACCCAGAAGATGCACCCGGCATAGAGCGCCGCCAGCACCGGCAGCGATCCGCCGCCCGCCACTACGCCGCCCGCCTCGGCCCAGCCGGACGCTTCGAAGAAACCGACGGGCGCACCCCAGCTAAACACCAGCCCCAGCCATGCCTGCGGCCACCAGGTGATGCGCTTCATCAGCGGATAGAGCGCGACCGGCAGCAGGCTGGCCAGCGCGACCAGCTGCGCCTGCCAGCGCAATTGCAGCAGCACGACCAATCCGACCAGGCACAGGGCCAGCAGCCACACCCACGCCTTCTTCAGCGATACCTGCCCGCTCGCCAGCGGGCGGCTGGCGGTGCGCGCGACCTGACGGTCGAGGTCGCGGTCGAGGATGTCGTTATAGACGCAGCCCGCCCCGCGCATCGCGATCGAGCCCAGCAGCAGCCACAGCGCCATGCCCCAGCGCGCCGCGCCGCCGCCCGCCCACAGCCCGGCGACGCAGGGCCAGAACAGCAGCCACCAGCCGATCGGCCGGTCGAAGCGCGCCAGCAGCGCATAGGGCCGCCACGCAGGCGGCATCAGCGCGACCAGCCCGCGGTGCTGAGTGTCGGGGGTTCCGGCATGAGAGGCGGTTTCAATCATCGCGCCATGCTTTAAAGGGGGCATGTGTCGCGCGGCAAGGGAGCATCACGAAGCGATGAGCCAAATCGAGGACATCGGCGAATTCAACCGGCAGGGCTGGAACGCCAAGTCCGACGGCGGCGACCGCTGGTCGATTCCCGTGGACCGCGGCGTCATCGTCGCCGCGTGCCGGGGCGATTGGAGCGTCGTGCTCACCCCGTCGCGCCCGGTGCCGCGCGCTTGGTTCGGCGATATTGCGGGGATCGACCTGCTGGGCCTCGCATCGGCAGGTGGGCAACAATGTCCGGTCTTTGCCGCCGCAGGCGCCCGTGTAACCAGCTTCGATGCCAGCGACGCGCAGCTGGAGCGGGACCGAGAGGTGGCGGAGCGCGAAGGGCTGAGAATCCGCACCGAGCGCGGGCTGATGCACGATCTATCCGCCTTCGGTGATGGCAGCTTCGACATGATCTTCCATCCATGCTCGAACAGTTTCGCCCCCGAGATCCTGCCGGTCTGGCGCGAATGCGCGCGGGTGCTGCGTCCCGGCGGTATCCTGCTGGCGGGCTTCACCAATCCGGTGCGCTTCCTGTTCGACGAAGCCAGCGTCGAGCGCGGCGAGCCGCTTGCGCGCCACCGCATGCCCTACAGCGACCTCGACCTGCCCGATGCCGAGCGGGAGGCCGTGCTGGCGCAGGACCCGGTGCTCTGCTTCGGCCATACGCTGACCGACCAGATTGGCGGACAGCTTGCGGCGGGCTTCATGCTGACCGATATGTTCGAGGATGATTTCGAACAGCGCGACGCGGTGGGGAAGCTGATGGACTGCTATATCGCGACGCGGGCGATCCTTCGGGGCTGACCGCGATGGCAGCAACTCCCGCCTGGCCGCCCAAGAGCGCCCCTCGCCTGTTCGTGGACACGATCCTGTCGCAGGGCATGATGCACGAAATTGACGGGCAACAGGCCCATTATCTGTCGCGCGTGATGCGGGTGAAGCCGGGGGACGCGGTGATCCTATGCGACGATCAAACCGGCGAATGGGCCGCCCGGGTGGCCGAGGCGGGCAAGCGCGAGCGTGACGGTGGAGCTGTCCGAACACCTCCGCCCGCGCGAAGAGCGTGCCGCCGCTGACCCTTTGCGCCGCGCTGCTGAAGAAGCCGCGTTTCGACCTGGTGCTGGAAAAGGCGACCGAACTGGGTGTCGCCCGCATCCGTCCCGTTATCACCCGCCGCTGCGTCGCCGATGCGCTGAACATGGACCGAGCGCGCCAGATCATCACCGAAGCGGCCGAGCAATGCGCCCGCACCGCCCTCCCCGCCATTGAACAGCCGCTAACGCTGGACGCGATGCTGCGGGACTGGGACGACACCGCGCTGTTCTTCGCCGACGAATTGCGCGATGCGCCGCCCGCCTCGCAGGTGTTTGCAAAAGTGCCGCCGCCCGCTGCCATGCTGATCGGGCCTGAAGGCGGTTTCGACGATGCGGAGCGTGAGGCCATCCGCGCGCATCCCTGCGCCCGGCCCGTCGCGCTGGGTCCGCGTATCCTGCGCGGCGAGACGGCAGCGATCGCGGCGATGGCGCTGTGGATGGGCATCGCGGGAGACTGGCGGTAGGCGGGGGCAACTAAAAATCGCGCTTCCCCATTTGCGCGAACCCGCCTAACGCCCCGCGCCATGAGCACGCGCAAGGAATCCGGGGCCGACGAGCCCGTCATCGAAAGCCGCGATCAGCTTCTGATCCCTATGCAAGAGGGCGAAAAGCCGCGCGAAGCAATGGCGCATCGGCACCGAGCACGAGAAGTTCGTCTTCCGCACGCAGGATCACCGCGCGCCCAGCTATGACGAGCCCGGCGGCATCCGCGACATCCTGCTGGCGCTGGAGAAGTTCGGCTGGATGCCGGTGATCGAAGGCGGGAACGTCATCGCCATGGCGGGCGAGGACGGCACCGTCAGCCTGGAGCCCGCCGGACAGCTTGAACTGTCGGGCGCGCCGCTGGTCAGCCTGCACCAGACCTGCGCCGAGACCGGTCGCCACCTGACGCAGGTCAAGGAAGTGGGCGAGAAGCTGGGCATCGGCTTCCTGGGCCTGGGCATGTGGCCCGACAAGGCGCGCGCCGACCTGCCGGTGATGCCCAAGGGCCGCTACAAGATCATGATGGAGCACATGCCCAAGGTCGGCAGCATGGGCCTCGACATGATGCTGCGCACCTGCACCATCCAGGTCAATCTGGACTATTCGTCCGAAGCCGACATGGTGAAGAAATTCCGCGTCGGGCTGGCGCTGCAGCCGCTGGCGACCGCGCTGTTCGCCAATTCGCCCTTTACCGAGGGCAAGCCCAACGGCTTCCTGTCATACCGCAGCCATATCTGGTCGGACACCGATCCGGCGCGCACCGGCATGCTGCCCTTCGTGTTCGAGGACGGCTTCGGCTATGAACGCTAGGCCGACTACATGCTCGACGTGCCGATGTATTTCGTCTTCCGCGACGGGAAATACATCGATGCCGCAGGGCAGAGCTTTCGCGATTTCCTGAAGGGCGAGCTGCCCGCCCTGCCCGGCGAGAAGCCGCACCATGGCGGACTGGACCGACCACATGTCGACCGCTTTCCCCGAGGTGCGGCTGAAAAGCTTCCTGGAAATGCGCGGCGCCGATGGCGGGCCCTGGAGCCGGATCTGCGCGCTGCCGGCATTCTGGGTCGGGCTGCTCTACGACCAGGGCGCGCTGGATGCGGCGTGGGACCTGGTCAAGGACTGGACGATGGAAGAGCGCGAGGCGCTGCGCAATGCGGTGCCCCAGCTGGCGCTGGATGCACCCATCCCCGGCGGCGGCGTGCTGGCCGACCTTGCGCCCGAGGTGCTGAAGATCGCTCGCAGCCGGACTGGCCGCGCGCGGGCAGCTCAATTCGGCGGGCGACAACGAAACCGGCTTTCTGTCGCCGCTGGACGAGATCGCCGAGCGCCGCAAGGTGCCGGCGCAGGACCTGCTCGAGCATTATCACGGCGACTGGAATGGCTCGGTCGCGCCGATCTACAACGACAGCCTTTGACGGTGCGACCGAGGGCGATCAGCGAAACGCGCTGATCGTCCCGCCATCGTCCAGGACGTAAAGCGTGTTGTTGGCCACGATCGGGTTCAGCGACACGCCGTCCTTCAGTTCCGCGATCTGCGTCTGCGAACCGTCGGTCGCGTCAACGGCCACCAGAGCGCCGCGCGTGCTGGCGACATAGAGCTTGCCGCCGGCAAGTGCGGGTCCGGACCAGAAGATCTCGCCTTCCTTGTCCTTTTCGTCCTTCCAATGCGGCAATTCGCTGATCCAGCGTACCTTGCCCGTGGCCCGCGCGATCGCCAGCAGGCGTGCATCGTCGGTCAGCACGAAGATCCAGTCGCCCGCCACCGCGGGGGTCGAGATGCCCGCCAGCGACAGGTCCCAGATGCGCCGGCCCGACAGCAGCTCGTACGCCGCCATGCGTCCGCCCTGCCCCAGCGCATAGACCCGACCGCCATCGATGATGGGATCGGCATCGACATCGGTCAGCGATCCGACCGACGTTGAGATATTGGTACGCGCCAGCGCGTCGCCCCACAGTTCGGTGCCGTTTTCATAGCGATAGGCGATCAGCTCGCCGCTGGAATATCCCGCGATCACCGTGCCCGCGCCAGCCGCCGGGGCCGCAACGCCGAACACGCCCGACAGCCCGCTCGATCCTGCGCGGTTCCATTCGATCTCGCCGGTCGCGGCGTCGAGCGCGAAGATCTGGTTGTCCTGCGTCATCACAAAGACATTGCCGAACGCCAGCGTCGGTGCGCCGCGCAGCGGGCCGGAGGGCTGGACCTTCCAGATTTCGTCCCCGCTCTCGGCGTCGAGCGCGGCCACCTGGCCGGTCCCGGTGGTGACATAGATCCTGCCCGCATCATAGCTGACGCCGCCGCCGAAAACGGAGCTTGAGCCGTCGCCGCTGACCTTCAGCGATTTCTGCCAGACCGGCGCACCCGATGCCGCATCGACGGCCCAGACCTTGCCATCGGTATCGAATACGAACAGGTTTCCGCCGCCGACAACCGGCGCGGCGGCCAGGCGCCGCTGCTGGCTCGCACCGGCGATGCTGGTGGTCCAGGCGCGGGTCGGATTGGCGGCAAGCGCCGGATGGCCATAGCTCTTGGAGGCGGATCCGCCTGCCTGCGCCCACTCGCTATCAGGAGTCGGCGCCGGCAGCACCACCGGCACGCTGGCCAGCGAGGGATCAACCTCGGTCGTGTTCTCGATCCGGGACAGGATCGGTTCGCGCTTGCCGACGGTAGGGGTAGTTTCCGGACCGTCACCCTTGAACACGCTGCACGCGCCCAGAGTGCCTGCCAGCGCTGCCACCAGGGTCAGCCTTGCCACGCCTGCGCCAAGGGCCTTGCCAAACGGATAGATCATTTGCGAAACTCTCCAAATTCCTGTCATGCCGTCCGCCGCTCAGCGCGGTGCGGCGCCGCCCGAGGCGATCTGGTCGACAATTTCCTGCGCGTCGTCGACGGCATCGGTGCCGAACAGGCCGGCAAGCTGCCGGGCACGGGCGCGCACCGTCTCGGGCTGTTCTTCGTCCCGGGCAATCTCCGCGAACAGAGGTCCGGCCAGATCGGTCTTCCCCTGCTCGACATAGGCGAGCCCGACCATTTCCCCTGCACTGCCGAACCAGGGATTGCCCGGCACCGCCAGCGGCTTCAACCGGTCGATGACCTGCTGCGGCTCCATCTCGTCATAACTCACAGACACGGACCGGATCGCGGCCAGATCACGGAATGGCTGCGGAACGGCGGCATCATTGGCAACCGCGTCGAACAGCCTGATCGCTTCGGCGGCATTGCCGCTCTCCTGCGCGGCAGCCGCGGCAAGGAACTGCGCGGGAGCGCGATAGGCGGCAGGCGTATCCGCGCTGGTCAGGCCAGCGGCCTTTTCGGCAGCGGCCTTCAGATTGCCCGCTTCCAGCTGGTCGACCGCCAGCGTCAGCTCGACCGCATCGGCCTCGGCCTCGGCCGTGGTCTGGTGATGCCACCACGCCCAGGCCGCCAGCACTGCCAGTCCCAGCACGACGACGACGATCAGCAGCTTGCCCCACTTGCGGAAAAAGCCCGAAATCGTATCCTGTCGAACTGCCTCGTCCACCTCGCGGCGAAACACATCTTCCTGCGCGCGCTGGCGCAGCTCGGCCTTTTCGATAGCTTTGCTGGAATTTGCAGGGCTGAGCGCCACGTGTTTCGGCCTTTCGAATGTCTTTTCGGCTCCGGCCATCGGGTCCGGAATGGCGGGGTCTTACGGACCGGGCCGGGGCTTTTCAACGCCAAAGCGATTTCAGCCTGAACGCGCGCTGAAACAAGCCATCCGGATTGCGGCGGCGCGGGCCGAAAGGTCAGGGATAAAGCCGGTCATCGCCGGTCATTTCCGCCAGCAGCGCGCGGTGATCGGCGGCGTCCGAATGCTTTGCGGCAAAGTCCGCCATCGCCCGGGCCAGCCGCTTGCGCTGCACCTCGTCCCTCGCCAGCACGACCATCGCTTCGGCCATCGCGCCCAGATGGCCGCTGGCATTGCCGAAAACATAATCGTGCTGTTCAGGCGGCAGAATGGCGGCAATCTCGCTTCCCGCCGCGATCAGCGGCACCCCGGCTGGCGCGGCGAGGAAAGGCATGCGCGGCATTTCGGCGCCTTTCGGGGGCGAAGCGGGCGAAAGCAGCATGTCGAACAGCCCCGCCCTGTCCTCCGGCCCGGCAAGCCGCTGGCTCGTCAGCAGCCGGTCGGCCACTTCCATCTTCGCACACAGCGAAGCAAGCCTCACCGTCTCCTCCTTGCTGCCGAAAGCGACGAGCCGCCATTCGTCCCCCAAGTCGCGCAGACGGCGCAGGGTCGGGTCGGCATCGGGCAGAAGATCGGCTGCGCGCACGCCGATCCATGCCTCGTCCCGGCGCTTCATCAATCCCGGAATGGCATCGGGGCGCGGCGCCTTGGGTGCGCGGCCGAACACCGGCAGCGCAATGCGCAGACGCTTGCCGCCGACGTCCCAATTTTTCGCGATCTCGTTCGCGGCGGCCGGGGTCGGCGCGATCACCGCCTGCGTGCGCGCGAACCCCAGCCTGTGCTTGAAGCGCTTGACCGCGCCGCCCGCGAAGCCCTGCAGCGCATGGTGGTGATGGATCAGCGGGGGAAGCTTCAGCGCCTCGGAAAACAGGCTGTGCGCCATGGCGGCAGGGAAGCCCGCCTCGCCATGCGTCATGATCAGCTCGTACCCGCGCATCTTGCGCGCCATGCGGTTCAGCTTGCCCAGGCCAGTCCCCTGGTCGAGCGGCGGAAAATCCGGACGGTAAAGCTGCAGCCGCGAGGCAACTTCGTCGCTGGCGCCGGGGGCGTGATGCTCGACGAACTGGAACCTGCCGCCCGACAACGCGCGGATCAAATCGCCGCTCCACGGCGCGGCCACGGGGTCGAGCCCAAGGTGCAGGATCCGCAGCTTGCGGTAGACGGTAATCTTCTTGGCCATTGTTTTTGCGATAACTCGGCAGGGTCAGGCAGCGCAGCGCGCCAGCAGGCGGTCGATCGCCTCGCGCACGAGGGGTTCATTCAGCGTGGGCGTATGGCCGATTCCCGGCACGCTCACCAGTTCGACTTGCGGGATACGCCCGACCATTTCGCGCGCCACCGTGCCCGACAATATGTTCGACGTCTCGCCGTGCACCACCAGCACCGGGCGGCCGGCCAGCGCGTCGAAGGCAGGCCACAGATCCTCGGCCCCGATCATCGAGCTGTCCTTCGCGGGATTGCCCCCGCCCGCGAAGGCGTCGGCGATGCGCATGTCATAATCAAAGCGTATATTGCCGCTGGCGCTGAGTTCCATCAGGCGCTTGGCAAAGGCGATCCATTGTTCGATCCGCCAGTCGGGATAGACCGCGCCGTGCACGTCCTGCAGCGCGCGCGCCGCGTGCATCCAGGTGGGAAAGCTGCGCCCGTGGCCGACATATTCAAGGATATGCTCCAGCCCCTCGCGCTCGATCACCGGCCCGATGTCGTTCAGCATCGCCCCCGCAATCCGCTGCGGCGCGGTCATGGCCGACAGCATGGTCACGATGCCGCCCAGCGAGGTACCGAAGAACACAGCGCGCTCGATCCCGGTCTCCGCGAAGAACCGGTCGAGATCGGCGACATATTGCGCGGGCACATAGCTGGCGGGATCGCGCGCATATTCGCTTTCGCCCCGCCCGCGCAATTCGATGCAGATCACGCGGCGCTCGACAGACAGCTCCTCTGCCAGATCTTCAAAATCGCGGGCATTGCGCGTCAGTCCCGGGATGCACAGCACCGGCAGCACGTTGGCGCCGCTGCTGCTGCGCGCGGGATAATCGCGGTAATGCAGCTTCAGCCCATCCTCGCTCTCCCACCAGCCGTCATGCCAGATTGCCGATTCGGGTGACCCGTTCGCTAGAACGCCGGATCTGTCGTCCACTGAACTCGCCGCCTTTCGTCACATAATTCGCGCCGAAACAGCCGGCGACTTGCGCCGGGACCGGCGGTACCCCACTATCGCGTCATGAGCGGCAATCCGCAACCTTCCCCCTACCGCCCCGATCCCGCCATCCTGGGTATTGCCGACTGGATCGCCGATCCGGTCCGCCCCGCCGATTTCCCGCAAGCGGCCATGCGCTTCGCCAATCGGCGCTGGGCCTCGGCGGTGGGCCTGGGGCATATGGACGAAGATGCGTGGATCCGCCATTTCGCCCGGTTCGAGCCGCTGGCGGAAAACCTGCCGCAGCCGCTGGCGCTGCGCTATCACGGGCACCAGTTCCGCACATACAACCCCGAGATCGGCGATGGACGTGGTTTTCTGTACGCGCAGCTGCGCGACGGTGCGGGCCGCCTGCTGGACCTGGGCACCAAGGGTTCGGGCCAGACGCCCTATTCTCGCTTTGGCGACGGGCGGCTGACGCTGAAGGGCGCCGTGCGCGAAGTGCTGGCGACCGAGCAGCTGGAGGCGCTGGGAGTCAATACCAGCAAGAGTTTCTCGGTCATCGAAACCGGAGAGCAGCTGCAGCGGGGCGACGAGCCCTCGCCCACTCGCTCTGCGGTGCTGGTGCGGCTGAGCCACGGGCATATCCGCATCGGCAGCTTCCAGCGGCTTGCCGCGCTGGACCAGCATGATCACCTGGCGCTGCTGGTGGATTACGCGCTGCAGCAGTACCCGGGCCCGCCGCCCCCGCAGGATGCGCCCGGAACAGACCAGCAGCCCGTGCGCCTCTTGCACCTAGTTGCGGAACGGCTGGCGGACATGGCCGCGGCCTATGCTTCGGCGGGATTCGTTCACGGGGTGCTGAATACCGACAACATGAACATATCGGGCGAGAGTTTCGATTACGGCCCCTGGCGTTTCCTGCCCAGTTGGGATCCCTCGTTCACGGCGGCCTATTTCGATCACAGCGGGCTTTATGCCTTTGGCAGGCAGGCCGAGGCCATCCACTGGAACTGCGCGCAGCTCGCGATCGCCTTGCGCCCGATCTGCGAAGCGCCCCCGCTTGTCGCCGCGCTGGAGCGTTTTCCCGAACTCTATACCGCCGCAATCCGCCGCCGGTTCGGCTGGCGGCTGGGCGTCACCCCCGAATGGATTGCTGGCGAAGCGGAGAAGGCAGGGCAGCTGGTGGAGGCGGCGGAGCGGGCGATGCGGGAAAGCGGCATGCAGCCCGACGCTTTCCTGTTTGCGGCGCGCACCGGTACCCTCCCGGTCGGCGGCGCGGCGGCGGACTTCGCAGCAGTTCTGGACGATGCGGACCGAGTTCGACGATACCCACGCCTACTGGCGGGACAGCGCGCCCCAGACCATGCTGATCGATGAAGTGGAAGCGATCTGGGCCGCCATTGACCGCGACGACGACTGGGCCGCCTTTCACGCAAAGGTAGAAGCGCTGCGCCGCATGGGCGAGGCGCATGGACCTGCGCCCCGATCCGCGGGCCAGCCGGGCTAGGCTACTCGGCGGGAGCAGCCTGCTGCTGCTGCGGCGGCGGCGCAATGATCCGCGGCTCGACGCTAACGCCGAACAGCCGCCATTGGCCGTTCTGCCACTGGAACGCCATGTCGAACACAACCGCGCGGGGGCGCAGGGGAAAATAGCCCTGCACCTGGAACACGTCGGGACGCAGCAACTGGGGCGGCGCGGTATAGCTGGGCGCGGTGAGCAGCGTGGTGGTCAGATCGATTCGGCTGGCCCGCAGCCCGGCGAAGATCTGCGCCAGTTTCGCCGGATCGTTCGCGATCTGGAAGCCGGTTGCCGAACTATCGCGCAGCACGGTGTAATTTCCGCTGGCATTGGCGTTGTCGATCGTGACCATGGTCGACCAGATCAGCCTTGCCAGATCCATTTCCCCCGGGACGGGCGCCGCGGCGGGCGGCGGAACGTTGCTTCCCTGCGGCACGGGGGCAGCCCGCTGCTGTGCAGCAGGGGCCGGCCGCTCCTGCGCCTGCGCCGCCGCAGAAGAGAGAAACAGCGCGGCCAGAGCCAGCGCGCCGCCGCATGCGTGAGAGCCGGTGGGCAAAGTCATGGAGAAATCCTTCATGCACAAGGGTTCTAGCCATCGCCACGCGCTTGGCAATGGGGCCAGAGCACCCATATCCTTCGTGCGGCGCAAAACCGCCTGCAGCGACCGTTGCGCTCCATCGGGGCCACGCTGGTCAGCGCGGCAGCGATGGGATAGAGCCAGTGCCGAACCTTTCCGGCACGCATTCGACGGAGCCAACTTGACCACAGAACTGACCTCGATCGAGCCCGCCACTGGCGATGTTTTCTGGCATGGCGAACCTGGTGATCGCAATCAGATCCTCGACCGTTCGCGCAGCGCCTTTTCATCATGGGCGGCAGAGCCGATGGCGCGGCGAATCGAATTGCTGCAGCGCTTTGCCAACCAGGTGCGGGGCGATACCGACGGTCTCGCGCGGCTGATCGCGCGCGAGACCGGCAAGCCGCTGTGGGAGGCCGAGACCGAAGTACAGGCGGTCATTGGCAAGGTCGACATCTCGATCGCGGCGCAGGCGGAGCGCGCCGGCAATCGCGCCAGCGAAGGCGCGATGGGTGCCAAGAGCGCGTTGCGGCATAAGCCGCATGGCGTCATGGCGGTGCTGGGGCCGTACAACTTCCCCGCTCACCTGCCCAATGGCCATATCGTCCCCGCGCTCTTGGCCGGAAACACGGTTGTGTTCAAACCGTCGGAAAAGACCCCCGCCGTGGGCGAACGTCTGGTCAGGTATTTCCACGCAGCCGGCTTTCCCGAACACGTTGTGCAACTGCTGCTGGGCGGTCCGGACGAGGGCCGCGCCATCACCGCAGATCCGCGCATCGACGGGGTGCTGTTCACCGGATCGTCGCAAACCGGCGTTGCCATACGCAAGGCACTGGCGGACCGGCCCGGCGTGATCACCGCGCTGGAAATGGGCGGCAACAACCCGCTGATCGTGTGGGACACCCCGCTGCTGCAGGATGCGGCGGCAACCATCGTGCAATCCGCCTTCACCACGGCGGGGCAGCGCTGCACCGCTGCGCGCCGCTTGATCGTGCGCGACAGCATGTACGACCGCGTGATGGACTCGCTGACAAAGCTGGTCGACCGGATCATCGTCGGCGCGCCTTTCGACCAGCCGTCGCCGTTCATGGGACCTGTGATCGACAATACGGCCGCCGACATCGTGCTACGCGGCTATGAAGGAATCGTGTCGCGCGGCGGCAAGTCCATCCGGGCCGTAGAGCGCAAGCACGAGGGATTGCCCTTCCTGACTCCGGGCATCGTCGATGTCACCGACATGGACGGGAGGCGCGACGAGGAATTGTTCGGACCCTTGCTGCAGGTAATCCGCGTATCCAATTTCAAGGCCGCGCTGGCCGAGGCGAATAATACGAACTACGGCCTCTCGGCGTCGCTGCTGGGCGGAACGCCCGAACTGTACGGGCGGTTCTGGCGCGAGATCCGCGCGGGCATCGTGAACTGGAACCGGCCCACCAACGGGGCTTCATCAAATGCGCCGTTCGGCGGCGTCGGCTTGTCGGGCAACCATCGGCCGGGTGCCTATTACGCGGTCGACTATTGCAACTATCCCGTGGCCTCGGCGGAACTGGACCAGCCGCGCGCGATGATCGGGGTGGGCGTCACCCAATAAGGAAAAGGCCGCGCCCCCTTGCGCGGGACGCGGCCTTCCCCCTGCTCGCCTGCCGATTAGCGGCAGCGGGCATCGCTCTTGTCGATGGCGCGGCCGAGCAGGGCACCGCCCGCGGCTCCCAGGATCGCGCCCATGGTCTTGTCCTTCAGAAGCTCATGCCCGGCCAGGCCGCCCACGGCGCCGCCGATCAGAAGGCCGGTCGTTCCGTTTTCCTTCTTGCAGTAGTAGCGCCCGTCATTACCGCGCCACACGCTGCTGTCGTGACGCAGACGCTCGTCGCGATCATAGCGATCGTACCGATCATAGCGGTCGTGACGATCATGGCGCCCATACCGGTCGCGGTGCTTGTCGCGGCGACCATGGCTGGCATTCATGTCCGCAATCGTGGCGATCTGCGCAGTCTCGACGGCGGCAGGCTGCACCGGAAAGGCTGCCGCCTGCGCTGCGGGGGCTGATAGCGCCATCGCGGGAACCGCTGCTGCGAGTGCAAGGGTGCGAAGCTTCAGAAACTGGGCCATAATCTTTCTCCTTCAAATCCGTTTCCGCCCAGGTAGTGCGCCCTCAGCGGCTTGAATTCAGGATTAGGACCCTGAATGTGAACGCCTGCCGAATGGCTGGTTTATTTTCAGAAATCCGTATGCTTTACTGAACAGCTCATCGCTGTAGCTGCACGTTTTACCTTTGCTTTGCATCCAAGCCGCACTAGGCGCGCGGCAGGCATGAACAGAAACGCAACCTCTTCGCCCGCCGCTCAGGCCCCTGTGCCGACAGCGACGCAGCCGCCGCGCGGCCTTCCCTATGCGCTGGGCGCCTATTCGCTGTGGGGCGTGCTGCCGCTCTATCTGGTCTTGCTGAACGCGGTGAACCCGTTTGCGCTGGTCGGGTGGCGCACCTTGTGGACGATTCCGGTCTGCGCCATCGCCATTGCCGCTCGCGGCCAGATCGCAGAGGTCAAGGCGGCGCTTTCCACCCCCCGCGTCTTTGGCGTGCTGGTCATCTCCAGCGCGCTGATCAGCATCAACTGGGTAGTCTATATCGTCGCGGTGCAGCGCGGCGAATTCTACGCGGCGAGCCTTGGCTATTACATCAATCCGCTGGTCAACGTCCTGCTCGGCACGATCTTCCTGAAGGAGCGGCTAAGCCGGCTGCAGTGGATCGCGGTTGGCGTGGCTGCGGTTGGCGTGGCGATCCTGGCGGTCGAAGCGGTCGATACGCTCTACATCAGCCTGACGCTTGCCTTCAGCTTTGCCTCGTACGGCCTGCTGCGCAAGCGCGTGCCCGTCGGCGCCTTGCCAGGCCTGACGGTGGAAGTGCTGGTGCTGGCGGTGCCCGCGGTCCTCGCCATCGCGCTGGCGCCGGAGACAGAAAACGGATTGCGCGCCGAAATCGGGCTCAACGCCTTGCTTTTCGGCGCGGGACTGTGGACCGCAATTCCGCTACTGCTGTTCGCCACGGCGGCGCGGCGCATGGAATATAGCACTTTGGGCTTCGTGCAGTTCCTGGCCCCGACGATCGTGTTCATCCTGGGCCTGACCGTGCTGGGCGAGCCGCTCGATCCGATTCGCCTCGTCTGCTTTCTCTTCATCTGGATAGCTATCGCCATTTTCTGCATCGACCTGCTGATGCGCGCCCGGGCCAGGCGTCGCCCCGCCCCAATCGCCTGACGCGTCCCCGTTCAGGACCCAACCGGCCGGTTGAGGCGTATCTGTGTAGCCCCCATTCGAATCGGCACGGCAAGAGGCAAGGAGAGCAGGCCCATGAACCAATCGTCTTCCCGTCATGACGTGACCCGCCTGGCAGAGCGGGCGATCATCCGGCTTAGCGGCGAAGGGGAGGAGGTGGCCGAGTTCCTGCAGGGGCTGGTGACCAGCGATGTCAAAGGCGCGCTGCCGGTCTGGACAGCACTGCTGTCGCCGCAGGGCAAGGTTTTGTTCGACTTCTTCGTCTGGCCCAGCGGTGACGATCTGCTCATCGATTGCGAGCGGCAACATGCAGAGGAGCTGGCAAAGAAGCTTTCGCTCTATCGCCTGCGCCGCAAGATAACGATCGAGGTGGATCCCAAGGTCGAAGTCCATTGGAATGGCCATCGCGGGGACGGCGGCGCGGATGATCCGCGCCTCGCCGCGCTGGGACAGCGCTGGCTGGCGCCCGCTTCGGTGGAGCATGAAGGGCCGGGCGCGGACGGCGCCTATCTTGCACACCGGCTCTCGCTGGGCGTGACCGAAGGGCGGGCCGAGCTGGGCCACGACCAGACGCTTTGGCTGGAATGCAATGCAGCCGAACTGCACGGCGTGAGTTTTCGCAAGGGGTGCTATGTCGGGCAGGAGAATACCGCGCGCATGAACTGGCGGCAGAAGATCAATCGCCGCCTGCTGGTCGTGCCGCTGGACCGATCGGACGAAAAACGGCGCCGGATCGCCTATGATGATCTGGATGTGGCGGTCGATCATGTGCGGATCGCCGACATCGACCGCGATCTGCTACCCGGCTGGCTGGCCCTGGAACCGCAGGATAAAGATTAGACGCTTTCGCCGCGCGGCAGCATTGCGATCAACTGGCGCGTGGCGATTTCCCGCGCCCTCTCGCGCGGAAGGTCCAGCGATTGCGCCAGCGAATCGCCGATGGTCGCATCGCCCAGCGCCTGCAGGACCAGCGTCATCGTCACCTCGCGGACAAGGCGCCAGTCCTCACCCTCGGGGCTGAGTTCCTCGACCAGATTGTGGATCGTGTCGAATATGGGATCCAGCGTGTCCCCATGCCCCGACACCATGGTCCAGCTGGCGAGCGCGCCCGCCCCCTCGCGGCCGAACGCATCGAAGACCAGATCGACCAATTCGCGCGCGCTGCCTTCGCCCGCGCGCCGCTTGGTCACGGCCCGGGCGATCGATTTGCAGATCGAATCTGCCAGGAAGCCCGCCAGCGCCTTCTGCAATCCGGCAGCACTGCCGAAATGATGCAGAAGATTGGAATGGGTCCGCCCTATGCGGGCCGCCACAGCCTTGAGCGTCAGCGACTGCGGGCCAGTTTCGATCAGCAATTCGCGCGCTGCCAGCAATGCGGCGCGCTGGCTGTCTTCCTGACTTAGGCGTTTCCTTGTTGCCACCGGCTCTCGATTATTCAGGTGCGACCCGGCTATAGGGTACACAATTTTCCTGCATCATCAAAGAACTATGGCGCTGCTATGCTTGTATGTCTTGCAAAGGCGCCGCGGATCACGCCGCCTGAAGTTCGGTATTGGGCATGGTGCGCGGCCCGGACGGGTCGGGCAGCTGCGCCATCAGCGTCAGCACGGCCTCCTCCGCTTCTTCGAACAGGCCCAGGTGCCGAAAGGCGGGCGCGAGCCAGATACGCGGCTGCCAGCGCCCCTTGCGCACTATGAAGCCTGCGGTGCCAGCCACGCGGTCCTGCCCGATGGTAGGCATCGTGACGATCAGCGGATGCGCCAGCGCGCTGGCGCGCAGCGGATCATGCGCGGCCGGAACGCCAGCGCGGTCGATTTTGGTCCGGTCTTCCGGCCATGCCGGTCGAAGGAAGAGATTTTCGCTACGGATGAACAAGGTTCCGCTCCCATTGTCGCGGTCACTGTGTAGATCCGCCGCGTTTCATTATGGTGATAGTCGGGCGAACAATCTGGTTGCCGTATCTGTCCGATCCGCCCTCTAACTCTCTGTTAACGCTCCGGTTCCCACGGACGCGAAAAAGGGAGACAGACCGTGGCCCTCTCCCTTCAGGCCGGTACAAGCCGGCGGGGCCGTCCGTTTCACGGGACGGCCTATC